>NZ_CP021768.1:2790000-3990000 GCF_002192255.1 Stenotrophomonas sp. WZN-1 | reverse complement strand
CCCTGCACCCGGACCTGGCCAAGCGCGCGGTGCTCGGCGATACACCCGACGAACGCCTGGGCCTGCGCCGCATGTCGAAGGAAGAGCTGGTCTCGTTGACAAAGCAGGGCGCGCTGAAGACGCCTAAGGATCAATGGGACCGCCGCTGCACGGTGCTGGACGTGACCGGCAACGCCGCCTCGGTGCGGCTGGAAACCCCATGGTTCGTCGACTACTTCCACATGGGCCGCTTCGACCAGCGCTGGGTCATCGTCAACGCACTGTGGTACCCGAAGCCGAAGGCGATGTAGAGCGATGCGTGCCGCCGGCAAAGCATGGATCTCGGTCGTCGTACTGGTAGCCGGTATCGCGCTGCTGCCTGGCCTGCTGTACCTGCTCGGGCTGGCGCTGGTGGAAGGCCGGCCGAAGCCGGCGGACCGCGCGCCCAGTGGTGTGGCTGCGTGCAGCCGTGAACCACGGGCGGGATACCAGCCGATGAACCCCTGGCGCTTCGCCGCGCAGTTCTTCGACAAGGACGCGATGCAGAAGAAGGTGCCTGAAGTGGAGCGGGAGGCCTTCTGGATTGCCCGACGCCACCTGTGGCGACAGCCTCGGCACGGCATGCTGCGCTGGCATCTGAGCAGCACCGCGTTGACGATCTGGATCACCCGGCATTGGAGTGCCGCGCAGATTGCTGATACCGCGAGGAAGGAGGATTTCTGCCGCACCTGGTCGAAACGGCGGGTGCCAGGTGGTCCGATGAACCGGTAGATCCACGCCATGCGTGGAGGGTGTTGACGGGGTCAGAGCCCTTTCCTGCGGAAAGGGATCCGACCCCTTTGCAGGCCTTCCCTAGCGCCTCGGCCGCCGGTCATCCTGATCATCACCGAAGATGATGCGCGCGCTGCGCTGGTAGCTCCAGTACGCCACGGCCCAGTTCAGCAGCACCACGATGCGGTTGCGGAAGCCGATCAGGAAGAACACGTGCGCGGCCAGCCAGAACCACCAGGCCAGGATGCCCGACAGCTGCAGCCGGCCCAGGTGCACGATCGCGGCCATGCGGCCGATGGTGGCGAGGTTGCCGTAGTCGGCGTACTTGAACGGCCCCGGTGCCGCCTTGCCATGCAGGCGCGCGCGGATCACATCGGCCACGTACTTGCCCATCTGCTTGGCGGCAGGGGCCACGCCGGGCACCGGCTTGCCGTTGGCCTGGTTCAGTGCGGCCAGATCGCCGGCCACGAACAGCTCCGGGTGATCGGGCAGGGTCAGGTCCGGCTGTACCTGCACGCGGCCGGCGCGGTCCAGCGGCACGTCCAGCGTGCGCGCCAGTGGTGAGGCGGCCACGCCGGCGGCCCAGACCACGGTGCGGGCCGGCACGAACTGCTCACCGAGCTTGAAGCCCTGGCTGTCGATGTCGCTCACCGGGGTACCGGTCAGCACTTCCACGCCCAGCTTTTCCAGCTGCCGGCGCGCCTTCAGCGAAAGCACTTCCGGGAACGAGGACAGCACGCGCGGCCCAGCCTCGATCAGCCGCACCTTGGCGCTGGCCGGATCGATGTGACGGAATTCGTTGCGCAGCGTATGCCGCGCGATCTCGGCCAGAGTGCCGGCCAGTTCAACACCGGTGGGACCGCCACCGACCACCGCGAAACTCAGCCATGCGGCCTTCTTCGCCGGGTCCGGTTCGGCCTCGGCGCGCTCGAAGGCCAGCAGCAGCTTGCGGCGCAATGCGATGGCATCGTCCAGGGTTTTCAGGCCGGGGGCATCATCGGCCCACTGGTCGTTGCCGAAGTAGGCGTGGGTAGCGCCGGTGGCCAGCAGCAGGCTGTCGTAGTCCAGCGTGCTGCCATCGGCCATGCGGATCTGCCGGGCCTGCTTGTCGATGGCGACCACTTCGCCGAGGCGGACTTCCACGTTGCGCTGGTGGCCGAGGATGTGGCGCAGCGGTGCGGCGATATCCGGCGCGGACAGGCCGGCGGTGGCCACCTGGTACAGCAGTGGCTGGAACAGGTGGTGGTTGCGGCGGTCGACCAGGGTGATGCGCATGCGTTCGCGGGCCAGGGCACGGGTGGCCCAGAGGCCGGCAAAACCGCCGCCGACAACGACCAGGTGGGGAACGCGCTCGCGACTCATCGACTCACTCCAGTGGGGGCATTGGGGGAAGCGCCTGGCATCTTCGCACGGCGGCTGCCTGTCACGTCAGCGCCCGCGTGGATCGGCGATACTCGGGTTCAGGCAACGGCCCCTGAGGAGCCCATGAGCGAACCGGAAAAGCGCATCGCCCTGTTGATCGACGCCGACAACGCGCCGGCCTCGAAGATCGACGAGGTCCTGGCCGAAGTCGCCCGCTACGGCGTGGCCAACGTGCGCCGCGCCTATGGCAACTGGAAGAGCCCGCGGCTGAAGGGCTGGGAAGCGGTGCTGCACGAATATGCGATCCGCCCGATCCAGCAGTTCGCCTACAGCAAGGGCAAGAATGCTTCGGACATGGCGATGGTGATCGATGCCATGGACCTGCTGTACGCGCGCAACCTTGATGGGTTCGCCATCGTCTCCAGCGATGCCGATTTCACCCCGATGGTGATGCGCCTGCTGACCGATGGTGTGAAGGTGTATGGCTTCGGCGAAAAGAAGACGCCCGAACCGTTCGTCAACGCGTGCTCGAAGTTCACCTATCTGGAAGCGCTGGGCCAGACCCATGCCAGCGTGCCGGATGCCGAGCAGGCATCGAGCGAACAGGCATCGAACGAGCCGGTCGTCAATGATGATGCACGCCCGCGCAAGAGCGGGGCGGAGATGCGCAGCGATACGCGGCTGGTGAAGATGCTGCGGCGTGCGGTGTCCTCGGCCGAGGGCGAGGATGGCTGGTCGCATCTGGGGCCGGTCGGCAGCCAGATCGGCAACCAGGCCTCATTCGATCCGCGCAACTACGGCTACGGCAAGCTCAGTGATCTTTTGGCAGCAATCGGGCTGTTCGAGCTGAAGAAGGACGGCAAGTCGTCCTACGTGCGCGCGCTGCCAAAAAAGAACAGGTAGTTCCGGCCACTGGCCGAAGAAGAACCGGTAGTGCCGGCCGCTGGCCGGCAACACCCAGATGCCCGATCGCGCATCCGGCACGCACATCTCCACCCAATCAGGCGTATCGTTGCCGCTCGCATTGCCAGCAGGGAAAACCCGCATGTTGAAGATCTGGGGCCGCCGCAATTCCAGCAACGTCCGTAAGGTACTGTGGTGCGCCGAGGAGATCGGCCTGCCGTATGAATCCATCGAGGTCGGTGGCAGCCACGGTGGCACGCAGACGCCGGAATACCAGGCGATGAACCCGAACAGCCTGGTGCCGGTGATCGAAGACAACGGCCTGCCGCTGTGGGAATCGAACGCCATCGTGCGCTACCTGAGCGCGCGCTACGCGCTGGGCACCCTGTATGCAGAAGACCCGATGGAGCGCGCCCAGGCCGAGAAGTGGATGGACTGGAGTACATCGCGGATGGCGCCGCTGTACAGCGACCTGGTCTGGGGCATCATGCGCACCGCGCCGGCCGACCGCGACGAAGCACGCATCAGTGCCGCCATCGTCCGTGCCGGTGATTACCTGGCGATGGCCGATGCCACCCTGGCGAAACAGCCATGGCTGTCGGGCGAGAAATTCGCGATGGGTGACATTCCACTGGGCTCGCTGATCTACGCCTGGTTCGAACTGCCGATCCAGCGACCGGAGCTTCCGCACCTGGCGGATTGGTATGCGCGCCTGCGTGAGCGGCCGGCCTACCAGCGCGGCGTGATGTCGCCGCTGACGTAAGCGAAAGCGTTCGGGATCCGATCCCACCCGACGGGTGGGCTCTGACCCCTCAATACAGATCCGTCGGATCCACATCCAGCGACCAGCGCACCTTGCGTGCTTCCGGCAGCGCATACAGCTGCGGAACCAGTTGCGAAAGTACACCATGCAGCGGCGGCCGCTGCGCGGCCGACAGCAGCAGCTGCGTGCGCTGGTAGCCGGCACGCCGCGGCATCGGCGCCGGCATCGGCCCGTAGGCTTCGACCACGTTCTGCTCGCCCAGCAACTGCCGCGCGGCCAGCAGGAACGCGTTGGCATGCTCCACCTGCTGCGCTTCGGCCCGCATCAGCGCCAGATGCGCGAATGGCGGGAATCCGGCCGCCTGGCGCTGGTTCAGCTCGGCCTGCGCGAACGGGTGGTAGCCCCCGCTCACCAGGGTTTCCAGCAGCGGGTGCCCGGGGTGATGGGTCTGCAGCCAGACCTCGCCGGGGTCACGTGCACGTCCCGCGCGACCGGCCACCTGGATCAGCTGCTGCGCCAGTTTCTCGCTGGCGCGGAAGTCGGCGGAGAACAGACCTTCGTCGATGCCCACCACCACCACCAGCGTCAGCTTGGGCAGGTCGTGGCCCTTGGCCAGGATCTGCGTGCCGACCAGGATGCCGGGCTGGTCACCCAGTTTCGCCAGCTGCTGTTCCAGCGCATCGCGGCGCGAAGTGGTGCCGCGATCGATGCGCACCACCGGAAAGTCGGCGAAGGCGGCGGTGAGGTGTTCTTCCAGGCGTTCGGTGCCGATACCCTGCGGCTGCAGCGCCAGGCTGCCGCAGGCCGGGCACGCCAACGGCGCCGGTTGCCGCGCACCGCAGTGGTGGCACTGCAGGCGACGGCCGCCACCATGCACGGTCATCGGCGCATCGCAGCGCTGGCATGGCGCGGTCCAGCCGCAGTCGTGGCACAGCAGCACCGGCGCATAGCCGCGGCGGTTCTTGAACACCAGTACCTGCTGGCCGCGCTGCAGATGCTCGCCGATGCCGGCCAGTACGTCGGCCGACAAACCGTCATGCAGCGGTCGCTTGCGTACATCCAGGATGCGCACGCGCGGTGGCCGTGCATCACCGGCGCGCTGTTTCAGGCGCAGGTGCGTGTAGCGCCCGGCGTAGGCGTTGTGCAGGGTTTCCAGCGAGGGCGTTGCACTGCCCAGCAGAACCGGAATGCCCAGCGACTTGGCCCGGACCAGGGCGAAATCGCGCGCGTGGTAGCGGATGCCGTCCTGCTGCTTGTAGCTGCCGTCGTGTTCCTCGTCGACGATCAGCAGGCCGGCCTGCGGCAACGGCGTGAACACTGCCGAGCGGGTGCCGACGATGACACGTGCTTCGCCGCGTGAGGCCGCTGCCCAGACGCGCGCGCGCTCGTTGTCGTTCAGCCCCGAATGCAGCGCATGCACGGCGATGCCGAGGCGGCCGCGGAAGCGTGCCAGGGTCTGCGGGGTCAGGCCGATTTCCGGCACCAGCACCAGCGCCTGCTTGCCCTGTGCCAGGCAATGGATGATCGCCTGCAGGTAGACCTCGGTCTTGCCGCTGCCGGTCACGCCATCCAGCAGGAACGGCTGGAAGCCGTCGGCGGTATTGATCGCGGCCACCGCTTCGGCCTGTTCGGGGTTGAGCGTGGGGCCGGGCAGTGGCTGCGCGTGTTGGGGGGCCACGCTCAGCGCAACGCGCTCGGCCAGCCCGCGCTTGGCCAGGCTGCGCGCGGCAGTGCGCCAGTCCTCCATGCGTTCGCCCAGCACGTCCTCATCCACGATGGCCTCGGCCAGCAGTTCGGCCAGTTGCCGCGGCCGGCTGCCGGCGCGCAGCCTGTCGCGCTGGTCGTGGCCTTCCGGGGTCAGCTGCCAGCCCCAGTGGTGGGTGTCCGGCAGGGCCTCGCCATGGCGCAGCGGGCCAGGCAGGGCGGTGCTCAGCACCTCGCCCAGGGGGGCGTGGGTGTAGCGTGCCAGCCACTGCAGGCTCTGCCACAGCTCACCCTGCAGCAGCGGCTGCGGGTCGCACCAGGCCAGGGCCTGGCGCAGTCCCTGGCCGTCGTCGGTCTGGCCGTGCCCCGCCACCACACCGACCAGCTCACGGTTGCCGAACGGCACCTTCAGGCGGCAGCCGACCGCGACCGCCGGGCCATCGCCCTCCGGCGACAGGTAGTCGAACAGGCGGGGCAGGGGGACGGGCAGGGCGACCTGCAGGGTCGGAATCGGTGAAAGCATCGGGCCAGTGTAACGGGCCATGCGCGCGCGAATGGCAGCAGAGGGAGCGGCCGTGCGGCGCCCGTTGAATCATAAATGTCACCTAAATATCGGTGTCCATTGGAGATTCAGTCTTATCCACATGTTCTGTGGATAACGTTGTGCGTTAACGGTCAGCGGAAACGCAGAAGGCCGATGGCGACGGCCTCACGCTTGGGTTGGTCAAAAAATCGCCACATAGTAAAAACATTCAAAATCAACTACTTAAGTGTGAAACAATGCTGAAACAGAGTGAATTCAGCTGGATGCCCCAGTTTTCCGCAGCGGGGGCGTGGTGCTGTGCACAACCTGCAGCACGAAGTGCCTGTGGGCGCAAGTCCTAGGGGCGTCGATGGCCTGCCGCTATCATGCCGGCAGACCTTTGGAGTGACCGATGACGGCTGTGCCCGCCCCTGTTTCCTCGACCGCGGCCGGCGCGCTGTCGGCGTTCCTGCGTGGCGTCGAGCGCCGTGCCCTGGTGGTGGCTGAACTGCAGTGCGGCGATGCCGCGCGCGCCGAGCAGACCCTGGTGGCGGTGATGCGCGCCTTTGCCGCCGTCGCCAGCGACCTGCCGATGGCGCAGTGGCCGACCCGTTTCTGGACCCTGCTGGGCCAGCGCCAGGCGCTGCGCGAGCCGGTGGGCGGGCAGTGGGGGCCGCCGCTGGCCGCGCTGGGCGCGATGCCGCCGCTGCCGCGCCTGGCCCTGCTGCTGCGGGTGGGTGGCAGCCTGGATGAGGGCATCGCCATGCGCGTGCTTGACCAGGACGAAGCTGGCTACCAGCACCTGCTGGCCGACGCCTGCCCGCGTGATGCCCACGGCCAGCCGGATGCCTCGGCCTGGCGCCAGTTGGCCGAACAGGTGCAGGCGCGCATCCGCGAGCTGCCGGCCGCGCGCCTGCAGCAGCTGCAGCAACCCGCCGCAGCGGCCGCCCATAACGAAGCCCCGACCTCGAGCTGGCGCGCACCGCAGCGCGATGAGCGTGCGGCTGCCAATGGCAAGCGCCGTCGCACGAACGCCAAGCCGCGCTGGCGCGGTCCGCTGATCCTGCTGGTGACCGTGGCGGTGCTGTTGGCCGCAGCGGTGGGGTGGCGCTACTGGCAGGGGCGTTCCTTCGGCAATGATGCACCGCTGCCGGAGGGTGTGGTGGGCGAAGCCGGTCCGGTGACGGTGGAAGCCCTGCCACCAAGCAAGGTCAACGCCACGCCGGATGCGACCACGGCCCAGGCCACGGACGACGCCACGATGCTGGCCGACCGCGACTACCCGCTGGTGGCCGATGCCGACCTGTACGCATGGACTGCCGCGGGCGGTCCGCTGCCGGTAGACGAATCGCAATCCAAGCCGAGCCGGCCGGAGCCGGCCAGCGCCACGCTGGAAACCGCTGCTGCCGATGAATAAGTCCTGGTTCGCCAGCCTGTTGCTGGCCCTGCCGTTGTCGCTGTCCGCGGCACCGCAATCGTTGAACGTGCCGTTGCCGCCACCATCGTCGCCGGCCACGCCGGTGGCTTCGCCGGTATCGTCGACGGCAGCACCCTCTGCCTTCGCCCAGCTCGATGCGCAGCAGCAGCGCCAGCGCCGCGCGGACTACGCCGCTTGGCGCGCGTTGCCGGAAGCGGAGCGCGAGCGCATCCGCCAGGCGGCTGCGCGTTTCAATGCACTGCCCGCGGACCAGCAGCAGCGCCTGCGCCAACAGTTCCGCGAGCAGGACCAGGCGTTCCGCGACGGGTGGCGGCTGGGCCCGCAACTGGGCCAGGCATTCCCCAAGCTGCATGGCCTGTTCGGCTTCGTGCCGCCGGAACAGCGCGAGACTGCGCTGGCCGTGCTGCGCCAGCTCAGCCCGGCGCAGCTGGCCCAGCTGACCCTGGTCGCGCAGCGCACGCCACCGCAGGAACGCGACACCGTGCGCAGCGCCTTCCTCGCCGTGCCCGCCGCCGAGCGCGACAGCTGGCTCACGCGCCAGGCCGGCCAGTAAAATGGGGAGGGAGGGGATTAAGTCGTTTCAGGCCTGCTAGTGCCCGATGCGACTTAATCCCCTCCGTCCCCCTTTTGTGTGGGGCGACTGAAACCCAGCATTCACGCCATGTCATGGGAATGCACTCGCCGCCCGCGTAAGATGGGCGCCCGCAACCCGGTGCCTGTGCCCTTCGCGCGCAACCGCAGTTCGCGTCAAGCACCTTATGTCTACTGCAACCTCCACGCCGCGCTTCAGCAAGGAAGTCGGCGCCACCGGTCTGCTCGCCCTGCCGCTCGTGCTGGGCCATGTGTCCACCGGTCTGATCTCCTTCGTCGACAACGTGATTGCCGGCCACCACGCTACGGCCACGCTGGCCGCCGTCACCATCGGTACGGCGCTGTTGTGGCTGCCGATGCTGATTCCGATCGGCACCCTGATCTCGCTCACCGCCTCGGTGTCGCAGCTGCATGGCGCCGGCCGCGAGCGCGAGATCGGCCCGCTGTTCCGCCAGGCACTGTGGCTGGCGCTGGGGCTGGGGCTGATCATGTTCACCTTCCTTACGGTGGTGCCGCCGCTGCTGCCGGCATTCGGCATCGCGCCGGACATCGTGCCGGGGGCCACCGCGTTCCTGCATGCGGTGCGCTGGGGCGGACCTGCGCTGACCCTGTATTTCTGCATGCGCTATCTGAGTGAGGGCATGCACTGGACGCTGCCGACCATGCTGCTCGGCTTCGGTGGCCTGCTGGTGCTGGCACCGATGGGCTATGTGCTGGCCAACGGCAAGCTCGGCTTCCCGGAAATGGGCGCTGAAGGCCTGGGCATCGCCTCGGCGGTGATGATGTGGCTGCAGGCGATCGCCTTCGCCACCTACCTGTGGTTCACCAAGCGCTTCGCCCACCTGCAGCTGTTCTCGCACTTCGAAGGACCGCGCTGGAAGGCGATCTGGGATCTGCTGCGCACCGGCCTGCCGATCGGTATCACCGTGCTGATGGAGGGCGGTCTGTTCATCGTCACCGCGCTGCTGATCGGCCGCCTCGGTGCCAACGAAGCGGCCGCGCACCAGATCGCAATCAACGTCGCCCAGCTGTGCTTCATGATTCCGATGGGCGTGGCCGAGGCCACCACCGTGCGCGTCGGCCATGCGGTCGGCCGTGGTGACGGCTTCGGCGTGCGGCGCGCGGCCTGGGCCGGCTACGCGATCATCATGGGCACGCAGACGTTGTCGGCGGCAGTGCTGCTGCTCGGCCACGATGCCATCGTGGGTGTGTACACCAACGACCTGGCAGTGGCCGGGCTGGCCTCGACCCTGCTGCTGTACGCGGCCACCTTCCAGTTCCCGGATGGCATCCAGGTACTGTCGGCCGGCGCACTGCGCGGCCTGAAGGACACCCGCGTGCCAATGTTCATCGCCATGTTCGCGTACTGGGGCCTGGGCATGCCGCTCGGCGCCGGGCTCGGCCTGGGGCTGGGCATGGGCCCGCAGGGCATGTGGATCGGCCTGATCGTCGGCCTGACCGCCGCTGCCATCCTGATGGGCTGGCGCCTGCGCCGCAGCAGCCTGCGCATCGGCCAGTCGATGCTGTCCTGATCTTCCCGCCCGCCACGTTCGCCCGTGACGGGCGATCCCCTGACTTGTGTCCGATGCCGCATCACACGGCACCGGCTATGCTGGTAACACGGCAAGAAGCCATCCGGAGCGTTCCATGAATCAACCCGTGCCCCCGCTGCCCCCGGCGCGTCGCAATCCCGTCGCCAGCTTCTTCATCGGGCTGTGGGACGTCATGAACTTCACCCGCCGGTTGATCCTCAACCTGGTGTTCTTCGGCCTGCTGTTCCTGCTGCTGGTGATGTTCGTCATCGCCGCCGGCATGGGCGCCGGCGCCAGCAAGTCGCTGCAGGACCGTACGACGCTCGTGATCGCGCCGGAAGGCCGCCTGGTCGAGCAGTTCAGTGCCGATCCGGTCAGCCGCGCGCTGGCCAAGGCGGTGGGTGACAACGGTGCCGAAGAGATCCAGCTGCGCGACCTGCTGCGGGTGATCGAGTCGGCCAAGGAAGACAAGAAGATCGAGCGCGTGGTGCTGGAGCTGGACAAGCTGCAGCCGTCGGGCTTCGCCTCGCTGCGTGAAGTGGCCGCCGCGCTGCAGGATCTGCGCGCCTCGGGCAAGCAGCTGGTGGCCTACAGCGAGAGCATGGGCCAGTCGCAGTACCTGCTGGCCGCGCAGGCCGACGAGGTCTACCTGGACCCGATGGGCTCGGTCGTGCTGGAAGGCCTCGGCCGCTACCGCCAGTACTTCCGCACCGGCCTGCAGGACAAGCTGGGCGTGGACGTGCACCTGTTCAAGGTAGGCGAGTACAAGTCCGCGGCCGAGCCGTACGTGCTCGATGCTGCGTCGCCGGCCTCCAAGGAGGCCGACCTGTTCTGGATGAACGATGTGTGGCAGCGCTACCTGGGCGACATCGCCAAGGCCCGCCGCCTGGATCCGGCGCAGCTGGCTGCCGGCATCGACACGCTGCCGGAAGGCATCGCTGCCGCCGGTGGCGACCTGGCCAAGTTCGCCCTGCAGCAGAAGCTGGTGACCGCGCTGAAGACCCGCGAGGAATTCGAGGATCTGATGATCGAGCGCGGCGTGGCCGACGAGGATGCCGATGGCGGTTTCCGCAACGTCGACTTCGGTCGTTACCTGGCCCTGCTCGACGCGCGCCGCAACCCGGTGGACTCGCGCCCGCAGGTGGCCGTGGTGGTGGCTGCCGGCGAAATCAGCGCGGGTGACCTGCCGGCCGGCCGCATCGGTGGCGAGTCGACCTCGGCGCTGCTGCGTGCCGCGCGCGACGACGACAACGTGAAGGCAGTGGTGCTGCGCGTGGATTCGCCGGGCGGTGAAGTGTTCGCCTCCGAGCAGATCCGCCGCGAAGTGGTGGCGCTGCAGGCCGCCGGCAAGCCGGTGGTGGTGTCGATGGGCGACCTGGCCGCCTCCGGTGGCTACTGGATCAGCATGAATGCCGATCGCATCTATGCCGATCCGTCGACCATCACCGGTTCGATCGGCATCTTCGGCATGGTGCCGAACTTCAGCCGCGCGCTGGACAAGATCGGCGTGCACACCGACGGTGTCGGCACCACCCGCTTCGCCGGTGCCTTCGACGTCACCCGTCCGATGGATCCGGCCGTGGGCCAGGTCATCCAGACGGTGATCAACAAGGGCTACGCCGACTTCACCGGTCGCGTTGCCGACGCCCGCAAGAAGCCGGTCGAGGCCGTCGACGAGGTTGCCCGTGGCCGCGTGTGGAGCGGTGCGCAGGCCAAGGAACGCGGTCTGGTCGACGCCTTCGGTGGCCTGAAGGATGCGGTGGCCGATGCGGCCAGCCGGGCCAAGCTGGGCAAGGCCGATGCCTATCGCGTGCGTTACATCGAGAAGGCGGCGACGCCGTTCGCGCAGTTCGTCGGCGGCTTCGCTGGCAGCCGTGCCGGTGCCTGGATGCTGTCCGATTCGGGCATGGCGCGGATGATGCTGGCGCGCACGATGCCGGAAGTGGACACTCAGTTGCGCTTCGTCGAGAACGCGGCCCGCGAGAAGGGCAACGGTGCGCCGGTGAAGGCGCTGGCGTACTGCTTCTGCGGGTTCTGATCGGCAACGGTATCGAATGAAAACGCCCGGCCTGGTCCGGGCGTTTTCGTTCATGGGGTAGCATCCCTTCGCAGCGCAAAGGGCTCTGACCCCACCGGTCATTGCGTTGCGTCGGCCTCGGCCTTGCGCTCACGCGCGGCGGCATCATCGACGGTTTTCTGCACGTCCTTGGCGCGGTCCAGCGGTTCGTTGATCGCACGCGACATCGCTCGTGGCACCGGTGGCTTCTCCGGGTTCGGCGTGGGCGGCCGCTGGCAGGCCGCCAGCAGCAGGCTGGCCAGCAGCGACGTGGACAGGATCAGGATGCGCATGGCGGCTCTCCGCGGTGGGCGTATGGGCAAGTGTCGCATCCCCCGCCGAGCGCCGCCGTGAGCGCGTATCCTTGCGGCATCGAAATGCAGTGGGCGCGGCCCCGGAGGACACATGACCCAGCAACGGTGGCGCCTGGACGGCCAGACGGCCCTGATCACCGGCGCCAGCGCCGGCATCGGCCTGGCCATCGCGCATGAACTGGCGGGGCTCGGCGCCGACCTGATGATCGTCGGCCGCGATATCGACATGCTGGAGACCGCGCGCGATGAACTGCAGGATGTGTATCCGCAGCACCAGGTGCATGCGCTGGCCGCCGACGTCTCCGATGACGAGGACCGCCGCCAGATCCTGGACTGGGTGGAAGACCACAGTGATGGCCTGCACATCCTGGTCAACAACGCCGGTGGCAACGTCACCAAGGCAGCCACGGAGTATTCCGAGGACGAGTGGCGCAAGATCTTCGAGACCAACCTGTTCTCGGCCTTCGAGCTGTCGCGCTACGCGCATCCGCTGCTGGCCCGGCACGCGTCGTCGTCGATCGTCAATGTCGGCAGCGTGTCCGGGCTGACCCATGTGCGCAGTGGCGTGGTCTACGGCATGACCAAGGCGGCGATGCACCAGATGACCCGCAACCTGGCCGTCGAGTGGGCCGAGGATGGCATCCGGGTCAACGCGGTGGCGCCGTGGTACATCCGCACGCGGCGCACGTCCGGTCCATTGTCGGACCCGGACTACTACGAAGAAGTGATCAACCGCACGCCCATGCGCCGCATCGGCGAGCCGGAGGAAGTGGCCGCAGCCGTGGGCTTCCTGTGCCTGCCGGCGGCCAGCTATGTCACCGGCGAATGCATCGCGGTGGATGGCGGCTTCCTGCGTTACGGCTTCTGATCGCTCTGCTGTAGAGCCGAGCCCATGCTCGGCTGCATTCCGCCAACGGCAGCCGAGCATGGCTCGGCTCTACAACAGATCCACCCCATGGGCAGGTGCGGCCATGCCGCCGCTGTCACCCCGGTACCGGGCAGTTGCTGGCCTCCAGCACACCCTGCAGCCGCTCGCGTTCCCCACGGGCGTTGTCGCGGTTTTCCGGCGAGGCGAACCGCTCACGGCCGCGCGCGTCGCGGAAGCGCTGCTGCCAGCCACCGCATCGCTGTGCCTCCGGCAGCTCCTCGCAGCGGTCGCGCACGACTTCACAGCCGGCGGCGTTGACCGGGGTGGCGCCGCCCAGGCCCTGCACGGTCATCAGTTCGCAGCGCCCGGCGGCGGCTTCGTACTCGTGCAGGTAGCTCCCGCCCTGGCTGTCGGTGCACTGGAAGATCGGTGGCAGCGGTGGCTTCGGTGGTGCATTGCTGTCCGGTGTGGCATCGGCCTGGCGCGGCAGCGTCGCGCTGTCGAGTATCAGATCGCCACCTTCGCGCTCGACCATGCCGGCTTCCATGATCGTGCGTCCTTCGCCGGGGCGACGGGGGCTGCGCGCGGAAGCGGGCGGTGTAGTCGCCGTCGCCGGTTCGGGCGGCGGCACAGGTGCCGCGGTGGCAGATGCAGGTGGCGCACTGGCGGCTGCCGGAATCCGCACTTCCTGCTGCTTGCTGCCGACAGGGCAGGGCGTACGTTGCAGGGTGGGCACATCGCTGCTGCTGGAGGTACAGCGGTAGATCACCCCGTCGTCGGCCAATGCATTGCCGGCGAACAGGCCCAGGGCCAGCCAGATCAGGTTCTTCATGCGCACAGCGTACATGCCACGGCCGGCGCTGTGTTCAGCGTTCGCAGTCCCGCGACAGGCGCGCGTCGATGCCACGCTGTTCGTTGCTGATGGCAGTGCGCTCGCTCTGCAGCGCACTGTTGTAGCGACGGTCCAGTTCCCAGCGGCGGTCACGCAGGCGCGCACAGACCTCCTGCGGCGGCAGCGCATGGCAGCTGTCGCGGACCAGCACGCTGCCGGCCGGGACCTGCACACCGACACCCACCGCAGGCGGGCGGTAGCCGGTTCCTTCACCGATGGGGGTACCGACCGGCGTGCCGAACGCCGGGCGTGGGCCAGGATGGACCGGGCCGTGGTGCCCATGCGGGAGCCAGACGCTGGTCCACAACGGCACCCAGCGCGGATTGCCCTCGTTGTTGTCGCTGGTATAGCGGCGGCCGTCGTCGCTCACGCATTCGTACAACGGTTGTGGCGGCTGGATGTAGACGTGGCGGGCCTCGCGATCACGCATCACCGGAACCTCGTCGGGAGGCGCGGGTGTCACATCGCTGCGTACTACCCGTGGCGCCGGATCGCGCGGGCGCTGCAGGTCGCGCACTTCCTGCCGGCCACTGCTGCAGGGCCTGTCCTGCAGGGCCACGGCGCCGTTGCTGGCGACACAGCGGTAGACGCGCACGTCCTCGGCGGCCGGTGCGGTCCATGGCAGCAACAGGCACAGGCCCAGGGCGGTGCGCGGCAGGTTCATGGCGGCAGGGTGCGTGATTGTGCGTGGCAGTGCAATCGTCCGCTCAGGAGCGCAGCACGTTGCCGCTGAGCGCGTCGCGGATCGGGGTCGGTTGGGCCAGGCCGCCGGTCTCGCCATCGAGGAGGCCATCGAGCAGGCGCAGCAGGCGCGGATCGAGCTCGGCGCGGCTGCGCGCCGGTGGTTCACCGGCCAGGTTGGCGCTGGTGGAGACCAGCGGACCGCCCCAGGCGCGGCACAGGGCGGCGACCAGTGGGTGGGCGCTGATGCGCACGGCGATGCCGCTGTGCTCACCGGTGACCCACGGTTGGGCGCGCGGACCGGCCGGCAGGATCCAGGTGTTGGCCCCCGGCCAGCTGGCCAGCACCGCACGCTGGCGGGCGTCGGGCAGCGCCTGCAGGCGCACCCAGCCCTCCAGCTGCGACAGTTCGGCGGCGACCAGGATCATGCCCTTCTCGATCGGGCGCTGCTTCAGCCGCAGCACCATGTGCACCGCTGCCTCGTGCGACGGATCGCAGCCCAGGCCCCAGACCGCTTCGGTCGGATAGGCGATCACGCCGCCGGCGCGGAGCGTGGCGACAGCAGAGTCCAGGGTGAGTTCTTTCATGGCGATGACCGGCCCGGCATGGGCCTTCATTATCCCCCTGCTGCGTGCAGAAGGGGTGGTGGGTGCGGGCGGTAGGTGCGGACCGTTGGTCCGCACGCCCTCACCCTCATCCACGCATGGTGTGGATCTACTTCGCCGCTTTCTTGATGGCTTTCTTGGCCGGGGCCTTCTTCGCGGCAGCCTTCTTCACCGCCTTCTTGGCCGGTGCCTTCTTGGCTGCGGCCTTCTTCGGCGCGGCTTCCTTCTTCACCGCAGCCTTCTTGGCCGGTGCCTTCTTCGCGGCGGCTTTCTTGGCGCCGAAGCCCTTGCGCACCGGCTTGCCGGTTTCTTCCATCAGCTGCTGCACTTCGGCCAGGGTCAGCGATGCCGGTTCGCGATCCTTGGGGATCTTGCCGTTCATCTTGCCGTCGCTGATGTACGGGCCGAAGCGGCCGTTCAGCACCTGGATGTCGCTGCCCTCGAACTCCTTGATGATCCGGTTGCGCGCGATCTCTTCCTTCTCTTCGATCAGGAACACGGCGCGGGCCAGGTCGATGGTGTACGGGTCGTCTTCCTTCTTCAGCGAGGCATAGGTGCTGCCGCGCTTGGCGAACGGGCCGAAGCGGCCGATGCCGACGCTGACCGGCTCGCCGTTGTCCTCGCCCAGCGCACGCGGCATCAGGAACAGTTCCAGCGCGTCTTCCAGCGAGATGGTGTGCATCGACTGCCCAGGGCGCAGCGACGCGAACTTCGGCTTCTCCTCGGCGTCCTCGGCGGTGCTGCCGATGGCGGCGTAAGGCCCGAAGCGGCCCAGCCGCACGCTGACCGGCTTGCCGGTCTTCGGGTCGGTACCGAGCTCGCGCGCGCCACTGGCCTCGGCACGGTCAACCGATTCCTTCTTGTCTTCCACCAGTTCCTTGAACGGCTCCCAGAAGCGGGCCATCAGCGGGATCCACTCTTCTTCGCCACGCGAGACGGCGTCGAGCTCGTCTTCGAGCTTGGCGGTGAAGTCGTAGTCCACGTATCGGGTGAAGTGGCTGGACAGGAACTTGGACACCGCGCGGCCAACGTCGGACGGGCGGAAGCTGCGGCCTTCCATTTCCACGTACTTGCGGAACAGCAGGGTCTGGATGATCGAGGCGTAGGTCGAGGGACGGCCGATGCCGTACTCTTCCAGCGCCTTCACCAGCGCCGCTTCGGTGTAGCGCGGCGGCGGCTGGGTGAAATGCTGCTCGGCCTGGATGCGTTCCAGCGGCACGCGGTCGCCAGGCTTCATCGCCGGCAGCTTGCGGCCTTCGTCCTCGTCCTCGGCGCTCTTGCTGTCCTTGCCCTCCTCGTACACGGCCAGGAAGCCGGGCACCACCACGGTGGTGCCGCTGGCACGGAACACGTGCTCGCTGCCAGCCGACAGATCGACGCTGACGGTGTTGAGCGTGGCCGGGATCATCTGGCAGGCGACGGCGCGCTTCCAGATCAGCTCGTACAACCGGCGCTCGTCGTCGGTCAGGAAGCGCGCCACCTGGGACGGAGTGCGCAGGGCCGAGGTCGGGCGCACCGCTTCGTGCGCTTCCTGGGCGTTCTTCGACTTGGTCTGGTAGGTGTTCGGCTGGTCCGGCAGCGAGGCGATGCCGTAATCACGGGCGATCACGTCGCGGATTTCGGCCAGCGCGTCCTGCGACAGGTTCACCGAGTCGGTACGCATGTACGAGATCAGGCCGACGGTGCCTTCGTCACCGATCGCCACGCCCTCATACAGCTTCTGCGCCACCTGCATGGTCTTGCGGGTGGTGAAACCGAGCTTGCGCGAGGCTTCCTGCTGCAGGGTGGAGGTGGTGAACGGCGGTGCCGGGCGGCGCTTGCGCTCCTTGCTGGCCACGTCGGTGACATGCAGCGAGCCCTGCGCGGCCTGCTGGATACGCAGGCGGGCGGCTTCGGCGGTGTCGCCGTCGGTGATGGTGAACTGCTCGAACTTCTGCCCATCCAGCTTGATCAGCTTGGCGTTGAAGTGCTGCGACGGGTGTGCGCACTCGGCGGCGATCGACCAGTACTCGCGGGCGATGAAGGCTTCGATCTCTTCCTCGCGCTCGACGATCATGCGCAGCGCCGGGCTCTGCACGCGGCCGGCGGACAGGCCGCGCTGGACCTTGCGCCACAGCACCGGCGACAGGTTGAAGCCGACCAGGTAGTCCAGCGCGCGTCGCGCCTGCTGGGCATCGACCAGGTCGCTGGCGATCGCGCGCGGCTGGCTGATCGCTTCCTTGATGGCGCGCGGGGTGATCTCGGTGAACACAACGCGCTGCATCGGCTTGTCCTTGACCAGCCCGCGTTCCTTCAGGATCTCGGCGATATGCCAGCTGATCGCTTCACCCTCGCGATCCGGGTCGGTCGCCAGCAGGATGTCGTCGGCGCCCTTGGCGGCCTTGGCGATCGCGTCGACATGCTTTTCGTTCTTGTCGATCACGTCGTAGTGCATGGCGAACCCGTTGTCCGGGTCGACCGCGCCTTCCTTCGGAATCAGGTCACGCACATGCCCATACGAGGCCAGGACGGTGTAGTCCTTGCCGAGGTATTTGTTGATCGTCTTGGCCTTGGCCGGCGATTCGACGATGAGCAGGTGCTTGGGCATGGCAGCAGTGTCTGTGGGGCGAGCCGCAGGGGAGGGGCCGCTAGGGTGGAGCAAACGGCCGCATTAGTGAAGCGGCCACGGACAAATCAATACGCTGAACGCCCGGTAGTGTGCCGGGCGTTCAGGTTTCACCTTATTAGAGGAATCACGCCCGGCCAGCCCCTGTCAAGCAGCCAGACGTGAGGATGGCCGTTCATGAGGCCATCTTGGCGATGAAGCCGACCGCGGCCACCAGCAGCACTAGGCCCGCCAGCGACAGCAGGCCGGTCAGCACCAGGATCACGATGGTGACCGTGCCCAGCTCATGGCGCTGCAGGTGCGGCTGGTCGGTGTAGGCCCAGCGGTCGACCACCAGGGTGTCGCAGATCATGTCGTGCAGGCCCTGCTTGCGCTCGGTGAAGGCGGCCATCAGGAAGCCAATGCCGAGGGTGAAGCTGCTCAGCAGCATGGCCCAGTAGCGACCGAAGGCGCGGCCCTTGGTCAAGCGGTCACCGTTGCTGCGCACGACCTTGATGCCGACCGCCATCTTTCCCAGCGTGGCTCCACCCTGCGAGGAATGGAACCAGGTGTAGTAGGCCACGCCGATGGCCATGTTGATCAGCGCGCTGGCCACCTGCGCGACGATTTCGATGGAGGTCTCGCCACTGCCTACCGCGCCCATGCTGGCGCCAAGCACCACGCCGATGATGGCGCCGATGATGCCGCCCGGAATGGCCAGCACGAAGTAGTCGATCATGTAGGCCGCTACGCGCTTCCAGAAGCCCGCGTAGACCACCTCGCCGCCGATCACCGGCTGCGGGCCGCCGGCACCGGCGGCGGCCGGGGCGCTGTAGGGCGAGCTGCTGAGCGCACCCGTGCCAGGCAGCGGTGCAGTGCCGTTGTCGATGGCGGCGTAGTCGCTGCGCAGGTCGAAGCCGCCACTGGCGGTGGCCGTGCTGGCGTCGGCCAGCGTCTGCAGGCCGAGTTCGTCGACCACCTGGCGCAGTGCAGCCCACTGGGCCATGCCTTCGCGCCAGACCAGGGTGTCCAGGTTCAGTTCGCCGCGCTGGAAGCGCTGGCGGATGTCCTGGACCGACAGCGGGCCCTGGCGTTGCTGTCCTTCGGCGTAGTACCACTCAGTCATTGCATGTTCCCTGTTGGATCGTCCTTGGAGGTGCTGCCGTGCGCGTGGCTCAGCCGCGGCACGACGGCGGCAGGTATTTGTCGTCGCTTTCACCGCTGCATTCCCAGCGGCCGCTGTCGCGATCATATTCCAGCCACAGCAGGTCGCCATCGAGGCTCTTGCCGGGCACGGCCAGCGTCGCTTCGATGCCACAGTGGCCGTTGTTGAAGCGGCCGATGTTCACCGCCGACAGGCCGGCCTGGGTGAAGTCGCCCGGGGCCGGGAAGCCGGCATCGTTGGCGCCCGGACAGCGGCCTTCGTCGTCGGCGAAATGCTGCACCTGTTGTTTCAGGGGCTGCAGGGCATTGACCGCGGTGGCGATCTTGGCGCGGACGGTGTAGTCGTTGTAGGCGGGCAGGGCGATCGCCGCGAGGATGGCCACGATCGGTACCAGCACCAGCAGCAGGCCACCGCCGATGATCGCGGTCAGGGCGCAGCCGGAGAGCTTCTTTTTCGGCGGCGGCAGGACCCCGGCCGGGGTCTGGGTGGAATAGGGCGTGGACGGCGGCAGCACCGGTGGCTGCGGCGGAGGCGGCGCCACCGGTTCCGGTTCGGGTTCCGGCTCGGGTTCCACGGCCGGCACGGCGACGTCCAGCGCCGGCACGATCAGGCCCAGCTCGTCGACGACGCTGCGCAACGGCTGCCATTGCGGCAGGCCGTCGCGCCAGACGAGGGTGTCCAGGGAGATCTGGTTGCTGCGGAACAACTCGACCAACTGTTCCGCCGGCAGCGGGCCTTGCTGCCGGTTGCCTTCTGCATGGAACCACTCGCTCACGGGGACGCTCCTGAATGCGCTATGCCCCCAAGTGTACGGTCAGTGCAGGGGTTCTGGCTCGTCCATGAACATCTGCGTCTCCATCCAGGCATAGGCCGCTTCGGAGCCGGGCTGGTTGAACAGCACCATCAGCACGACCCACTTCAGGTCGTCCAGGTCCAGTTCGTCCTGGTCCAGGGCCATCGCCCGGTCCAGCACCAGCTCGCGCTGGTCGGCGTCGAGGATGCCGTGCTGTTCCAGGTACAGCAGGAAGCCGCGGCATTCCACATCCAGCTTGTCCAGCTCGGGGCCATGGTAGATGCGCACGGGGCCATCGACCCGCGCCTGGGCCACGCTCGGCCGCTGCGCGGCCAGGGCATCGAGCCAGTCGAACGCCTTGTTGATCTCGGTGGGACTGAAACCGGCCTGGATCAGGCCGTTCTGGAGCGAATCGCGGTCACGGATCAGGTCCGCATCTTCGCTGAAATAGTGTTCAAACAGGTACAGCAGTACGTCCAGGATGCTCTCTTTCATTGCCCCTCGGCCTGCGTCGCGCGACGCTGTGGAGGTGAAGAAACTAGGGAGTTCGACAGTAGCGGCCGTGTACGCACACCACGATTCCCGCCAGTTCCATGGCCAGCAGCATGGAGGACACCTGTGACGCCGTCAATCCACAGCGCGTGATCAGTGAATCCATACCGCTTGGGTTGTGGTCCAGGGCCCGCCACAAGCACTGGTAGTCAGGGTCGTCGGCCCAGCGCGCCGGCAGGAGCGCCGGCGGTGCCTGTTCAGTGGGGGTTGCCAACCGCGATTGCAAGCCCGGCAGCTGCTGGCGAAGGGCGGGGGCGAGCAGTTCCAGAACCTCCTCGGGGCGCTCGACCAGCGCCGCGCCCTCACGGATCAGGCGGTGGCAGCCGGCCGCGCGTGGGTTGAGCACCGACCCGGGCAGGGCACAGACTTCGCGGCCCGCCTCCGCGGCCAGGCGCGCGGTGATCAGCGCGCCCGAGCGCTGGGCGGCCTCGACCACCACGGTGGCCAGTGCCAGCCCGGCCACCAGCCGGTTGCGCGCGGGGAAGTGGCCGGGGCGGGCAGCCGTGCCCGGCAGGTACTCGCTGAGCACCACGCCTTCGGTGGCGATCCGCGCCTGCAGCCGTGCGTGGCTGTCCGGATAGGCACGGTCAGGGCCGGTGCCGATCACTGCCACGGTGCAGCCGCCGGCCTCCAGCGTGGCCTGGTGCGCGGCCGCATCGATACCTGCGGCCAGGCCACTGGTCACCGCCAGGCCTGCCTCGACGAAGCAGCCGGCAAAACGTGCGGCCAGTGCGCGCCCGCCCGGGGTGGGTGAGCGGCTGCCGACCAGCGCCACCGAGGGGCGCCAGGCCAGGCTCGGGTCGCCGGCCACGAACAGGGCCAGCGGCGGATTGGGTACCTCCAGCAGTGATGGCGGAAAGTCCGGATGAGTGCAGGGCAGCAGGTGATGGTTGTCCTGTTCCAGCCAGCGCCGGGCGGCTGTCCAGGCCCGGGTATCGGGGCGTTCCAGCGCGGCGCACTGCTCCGGCGTGCAACCGTGCGCGCGCCAGGTCGCAGTGCCTTGCGCGATGGCGGCTTCCGCATCGCCCGCGGCCTGCAGCAGGGCCCGTCGGGGCGACAGTGCGCCTCCCGCCATCAACAGGCGCAGCAGCGCCTCATATGCATGCGTGGTCATCCCCCACTATCGACCGCATGCGACGAAGGCGCCCTAGGGCGCCTTCGCATGTGGTTGTCAGGTTTTGCCGGAGGTGCCTGCCGGTCAGCGGCCAGCACTCCCTAGCGGTGGCCGGGGCAGCCCGGCAACCGTTACTTCGCGTCCGGGTGCAGCGCGTTGTACCCCACCTGCACCGGCTTCACGCCCTGCATCACCAGCGCGTAGCTGACGTTGTCGAAGGTGCGGAACACCATCGCATGCGCGGCGTATTCGTCCGGCAGCGAGACCCGGCCCGCGCCGGTGCTGAGCGAATCGTCCATGCGCGAGGAGGTCGGGTACTTCATGCGGTGCGCCACATGGCGGCCCGGGCGCCACAGCGAGAACACGGTGCCGTTGTCCACGCCTTGGGCACGGCCAGCCGAGATCGCGATCACGTCGCGCGGGCCACCGGCGGTGAACATGTCGGTGACCGCCAGCACGCGCACGTCCACGCCTTCAACACCCGCGGCGGGCACGTGGGGCACGAACTGCAGGTCGTACGGCCTGGCTTCGACGGGCACCAGGCGGTCGCCGGCGCGCACTTCGCGGCCGCCGACGTTCTTGTCCAGCACCAGCGTCGAGGCCTCGACCTTGCCGCCGGCGATCTGGGTGATGGTGCCGGTGGCGACCTGGGCCAGCTCGTAGCCCAGCACGCCACGACGTGCGTTGGGTGCGTTGTAGGCCTTCCACAGGTTGCCGCTGCCCGGGGTGACGTCGCCATTGGCGGTCAGGTCCTCGGTCGGCTTGGGCTGCGCGTACCGCACGGTCGGGCGTACCACGGCCCAGCGCTGGCCCACCTCGGCATCAGCCAGGCGCACGTAGACGGTGTCGCCGCCGGACGCGCGCAGGCGGTTGTCCTCCAGGCCGACCACGTAGGGCAGCTGCTTGACGCTGTCGACAACGCTCAGCTGCTTCAGGAACGGCTCGACCTGGGCCAGCGGAATGGCGTCGATCGGGGCCTCCTGGCGCGGACCGGCCTGGGACACGGTTACCCGGTCCAGGTAGGCCAGGCTCAGCACGTCACCTGGATAGATCAGGTGCGGGTTGGCGATCTGCGGATTGGCTTGCCAGATCTCCGGCCACAGCCAAGGCTTCTGCAGGAAACGTGCGGCGATATCCCACAACGTATCCCCTTTTCGGACCACATAGGTGTCCGGGTGCCCGCCATTCACTTCCACGGCGGTAGCATAGGCAGCCACGGTCAGCATCGCCGCGGCGACGACCGTACGAAAACGAAGCAACATAGGTGTGAAGCCCTGATTCCCCAACAGGTCCACGCACTATAGTCCAGAAACCGGGGCGCAAGGCAAGCGTTGGAGCTAGAATCTGCGACGTATGCCGGCGTGCCGGCCCCCTACCCGGAAACAGCCATGGCCCTTCTCCCCATTCTCGAGTTCCCCGATCCGCGCCTGCGTACCAAGGCTGCGTTGATCGAAGCCGCCGAAGTCACCACGCCGGCCTTCCAGGAACTGATCGACAACATGTTCCTGACGATGTACGACGCCCCGGGCATCGGCCTGGCCGCCACCCAGGTGGACGTGCACAAGCGCTTCATGGTCATCGATGTCAGCGAAGAGAAGAATGAACCGCATGTGTTCATCAACCCGGAAATCGTCGCCAAGGACGGGGGCCGGGTGTACCAGGAGGGCTGCCTGTCGGTCCCGGGTATCTTCGCCGACGTGACCCGCGCTGACACCATCACCGTGAAGTACCTGGACCGCAACGGCCAGGAGCAGCAGCTGGAGGCTGGCGAAGTGCTGGCCACCTGCATCCAGCACGAGATGGACCACCTGGACGGCAAGCTGTTCATCGACTATCTGTCGCCGCTCAAGCGCGAGATGGTCCGCAAGAAGCTGGCCAAGCAGCGCAAGCACGTGGCGTGATCGCCAATCCGGGCCGCCCTTCGGGTGGCCCGTGCCCGCGCGACGCGCGCGGGCTGTACGGCGCCGGCCGACGGCGCCGTTTTCTTTCCTGCACGAATCCATCCTGCAAGTGGGGTAGCCATGAGGATTGTCTTTGCCGGTACGCCGGAATTCGCGGTGTCGTCGCTGCGCGCCGCGGCGCGCCACCACGAGGTCGTGGCCGTCTATACCCAGCCTGATCGCCCGGCCGGGCGCGGCCGTGGCTTGGCGCCGTCGCCGGTCAAGCTCGAAGCGGTGGCGCGTGGCATTCCGGTCTACCAGCCCGAATCGCTGAAGGATGAAGCTGCCCAGCAGCAGCTGCGCGACCTGCAGCCGGACCTGATGGTGGTGGTCGCCTACGGCCTGATCCTGCCCAAGGCGGTACTGGCGATCCCGACCCACGGTTGCTGGAACGTGCATGCCTCGCTGCTGCCGCGCTGGCGCGGTGCCGCGCCGATCCAGCGCGCGATCCAGGCCGGTGACGCAAAGACCGGCGTGTGCCTGATGCAGATGGAAGCCGGCCTGGATACCGGCCCGGTGCTGCTGCACCAGGAGCTGCCGATCGCGGCCACCGATACCGGCGGCCAGCTGCATGACAAGCTGGCCGAACTGGGCGCACAGGTGCTGTCCGACGGCCTGGGCCTGCTGCGTGCCGGCATCAAGCCGATCGCGCGGCCGCAGCCGGAGCAGGGCGTGACCTACGCGCACAAGCTGGACAAGGCCGAGGCCCGCCTGGACTGGGCGCAGGACGCCGATGCACTGGCGCGCACCGTGCGTGCCTTCAATCCGTGGCCGATCGCCGAAGCCACGCTGGCCGGCGAGCGCGTGCGCATCCACGGCGCGGTCGCCCTTGACCTCGCCCATGGCCAGGCGCCGGGGACGGTGCTGGCGGCCAGCCGCGATGGCATCGACATCGCCTGCGGCCAGGGCGCGCTGCGCCTGCGCACGCTGCAGCGCGAGGGCGGCAAGGCGATCACCGCCGCCGACTACCTCAATGCCCGCCGCGACCTGCACGTGGGGGCATAAGCGGTGTCGAAGCAGAATGATTTCTCCGTCGCCAAGGCGGCGCCTGGCGCGGCCACCCGCATGCTGGCCGCACGCGTGCTGGCGCAGGTGTTCACCCGTGGCCGCTCGCTGAAGGCGGAACTGGCCTGGGCGCTGCCCAAGCTGGCCGACAGTCGCGATCGCGCCCTGCTGGAAGCGCTGTGCTTTGCAGTCCTGCGCCGCCGTAGTACCTACGACGCGGCCTTGCAGTCGTGGATGCAGAAGCCGCTGTCGGCCCGCGACGCCGATCTGCGCACCCTGTTGATGGTGGGCTTCGCCCAGCTGGACGTGCTGGAACTGCCGGCGCATGCGGCACTGTCGGCCACGGTCGACGCCGCTCGCGCGCTGGGCCGTGAGCGCCAGGCCGGCCTGGTCAACGCGATCCTGCGCCGCGCGCAGCGTGAGGGTTTCCCGGAACAGCCTGCGCGCGATGCCTTCCCGGAGTGGCTGGCCGATGCCGTCGAGCGCGACTGGCCGGCCCAGGCCGAAGCGATCTTCGCCGCCAGCCTGCAGCCGGCGCCGTTGTGGCTGCGTGCCAACCGCCAACAGGGGGGCCGTGACAAGGCGCTGGCCACGCTGGCCGAGGCCGGCATTGCCGCCGAAGCCAGCCCGCTGAGCGCCGACGCACTGCGCCTGGCAGCGCCCATCGCGGTGAACCAGCTGCCGGGGTTCGCCGACGGTGCGCTGTCGGTGCAGGACCTGTCGGCGCAATGTGCGGCGGACGCGCTGGCACCGGCGTCCGGCGCCCGCGTGCTGGACGCCTGCGCGGCGCCCGGTGGCAAGTCGGCGCACCTGCTGGAACGTGACCCGAGCCTGCGCCTGCTGGCGCTGGATATCGATGCGCGGCGCCTGGCGCGTGCCCGCGATACCTACACCCGCACCGGCGTGGGTGAGGGCGCGCAGACCCGGGTGGCCGATGCCAGCGACCCCGGTGCCTGGTGGGATGGCACCCCGTTCGACGCCATCCTGCTGGATGCGCCGTGCTCGGCCACCGGCGTGATCCGCCGCCAGCCGGACGTGATGTTCCACCGCCGCGCCGAGGACATCGATGCGCTGGTCGGCGTGCAGGCCCGCCTGCTGGAGGCCTGCTGGTCGATGCTGCGCCCGGGTGGCGTGCTGTTGTACGCCACCTGTTCGATCCTGCGTGCCGAGAACGTCGATCAGGTGCGGGCCTTCCTGAAGTGGCATCCGGACGCGGTGGCACAGCCTCTGGATGACACATTCGGCCTGGACTGCGAGGGGATCGCGCGCCAGCGACTGCCGGGTGACAGCGATGCTGACGGTTTCTTTTACGCGCGTCTGCTAAAAACAGCCTGAGCCCCGCTGACGTTCCGAGTCCCATGCTGAAATCCCGCGCGTCGCGCGAGACGTGGTTGTTCGTGGTGATGGCCCTGCTGGTGCTGGGGGCCGGGCTGGGCCTTCGTGATCCGTGGCCGTCCGACGAACCGCGCTTCGCGCTGGTGGCCAAGCAGATGATCGACAGCGGCCACTGGCTGTTCCCGCACCGCGGGACCGAGCTGTATTCGGACAAGCCGCCGATGCTGATGTGGTGGCAGGCCACGCTGTACAGCCTGGTCGGGCAGTGGCGCGTGGCCTTCCTGCTGCCGTCGCTGCTGGCGGCACTGGGCACGTTGTGGTGCGTGGTCGACCTGGGCCGGCGCCTGTGGACGCGGCGCGTGGGGTTGTATGCCGGCTGGGCGCTGCTGTTCGCGCTGCAGTTCACCTTCCAGGCGAAGAAGGCGCAGATCGATCCACTGCTGCTGCTGTTCATCACCCTGGCCAACTACGGCCTGCTGCGCCACCTGCTGCTGGGTCCCGCCTGGCGCTGGTGGTGGCTGGGCTGGTTCTTCGCCGGCATCGGCGTGATCACCAAGGGCGTGGGCATGCTGGCGCTGCTGATGATCGTGCCCGCGGCAATCGCCACGGCGCTGCAGTGGCCACGGGTGGGCCTGCACGCGCGCGACGCGCGCTTCTGGCTGGCGCCGTTGGCCTTCCTGCTGGCGGTGTCGTTGTGGCTGGCGCCGATGCTGCTGGCCGGCTTTGCCACCGGCTCGGACGAGTACCGCACCTACATGGACGACATCCTGTTCCAGCAGACGGCGCGGCGCTACACCCATTCCTGGGACCACCACCAGCCCGCCTGGTACTTCCTGGCGACGATGCCGCTGATGTGGATCCCGGCGTTCCTGGCCCTGCCCTGGGCGATTCCGGCCTGGCGCCGCCGTCTGCAACGCCGCGACCCGCGCTATCTGCTGCCGCTGGCGTGGTGGCTGATGGTGGTGCTGTTCTTCTCGATTCCCGCCGGCAAGCGCGACGTCTACATCCTGCCGGCGCTGCCGATGTTCTGCCTGGCGCTGGCACCGCTGTTGCCGGGTTTGCTGAAGCGACGCGATGTGCAGGCCGTGGTGGGGCTGTTCACCGGCCTGTTGTCACTGGGCCTGGCACTGGCCGGCGCGATGGCGGTGCTGGGCGACCCGGCCTTCGAGCTGCGCCTGACCCACAGCCGCGGGCTCGCCCCCGGGGCGGTCGACGCGCTGGCGTGGACGATCCTGGCGATGGGCCTGTGGGGCGGATTGAGCCTGCTGGCCTGTGGCCGTCGCCGGCAGCTTGCGCTGGTGTCGACCCTGGCGGTGGTCTGGGTGCTGTACAGCCTGGTCGGCTATCCGCTGCTGAACGATTCCAGTTCCGCCCGTGGCCTGATGCGCACGGTCGGTGCCCGTCTGGGCCCCGATGCCGAGCTGGGGCTGGTGGCCTGGAAGGAACAGCATCTGCTGCTGGCCGACCGTCCCGCAGCGACCTTCGGTTTCGAGACTGACTGGGACGAGCAGCTGGTGGCGGCCACGCGCTGGCAGCGGTTGGCGCCTGGACGCCGTTGGCTGCTCGTGCACGAGTACGCGATGCTGTCGTGCGTCGATCGCAACCGCGCTGAACTGGCCGGGGTGGCCAACCGTCGGCGCTGGTGGCTGGTGCCGGCGGCGGCGGTGACGGTGCCCTGCGTGGTCACTGCGGAGGAGCGGGAACGTGAACGGCGTTTGCAGGAACATGACTAGCCAGCACGATTTCCGCTTGTCCAGTCTGCCCAAGCGGGCCCAAAGGCAGTAAAACAGCAGGCTGGGACGGCCCGTTGATCCGTCCTGTTCTTCCAGCAGATTGCAGCGATACTTCCCGACGTGCCAGCTTCACCGGACAAACTGAATCTCATGGCCGGCGACCCGCTGGGCGTCCCCGTTGGCGGGCGTCAGGGGGTTGCACATGGGCTGGCCCAGCTGGGCCTGTTCTGCCTGCCGGCACTGGTGCTGACCGTGCCGATCAACCTGTTGCCGTATGGTCTCCTGCTGCTGCTCAGCACCCTGCTGGCGCCGGAGCTGCTGTGGCGTGCGCGCGGCATGGCCGGCCAGCCGGTGAAAGTACTGGCCTGGCTGATGCTGGCGGTGCTGGCGCTCGGCGTACTGTCGGTGGCGCTGTTCGAGCAGGGCCTGCGTGACGTCGACAACCGTTCGCGGTTCGTGGTGATCCCGTGGATTGCGCTCTGGGTCTGCGCGCTGCGTCCCAACCTGCGGTGGCTCTGGTACGGGTCATTGACCGGCCTGCTCGCCACCTTTGCGATGTCGCTGTGGCAGGTGCTGGGCGGCGCCCCGCGCGCGGAGCTGTTCACCAATGCCATCGTGCTGGCCGACATCGTGATGGTGTTGATGGTGCTGCTGGTGTTCTGTCGCCCGTCGCGACGCTGGTCGCTGGTGATCCTCGGCATGGCCGCCGGCTGCGGCACCATCGTGCTGACCGGCAGCCGAGGCGTGTTCGCCGCCTTGCTGGCGCTGCTGGTGGTGCTGGCGCTGAGCCTGCGCTGGCGCACCGGTGCGGCGCGCCTGTCGGTGCTGGCCGGCATGCTGGCGATCGGTGCGACGCTGCTGCTGTCGGTACCGGAGCTTCGCCACCAGGTTCGCCTGAGCGAGCTGCACAGCGACGTGCAGCGGATGGAGCTGGGCGACAGTGATTCTTCCGCCGGTGCCCGCGTGGAGCGCCTGCAGGTTGCCTGGCAGACCTTCCTTGATCATCCGCTGGTGGGTGTTGGCATCGGTCATTTCGACAGTGCGATGCAGCGCGTGCCGGTCTGCCGGGAGAACCCGGAAGAATTGCGCTGCCACCTGGGGCATGCGCACAACGACGTGGCCGAATGGGCGGCGACCCAGGGCGTACCGGGCCTGCTGCTGTTGCTGGCGGTGTATGGCATCCCGCTGTGGTTGTTCGTGCGCCTGCACCGCCGCAGCGGACGGGCGACCTTCCGGGGGCCGGCCGCAGCCGGCGTCATGCTGGTGATCACCTACGCGTTGTGCGGGCTGACCCAGTCGATGTTCGCGCACCAGATGACGGCCAGCTTCTACGTGACGCTGGTCGGCCTGTTGACCGGCCTGTCGATCGTCGAAGGCGCGCG
Source organism: Stenotrophomonas sp. WZN-1 (assembly GCF_002192255.1). NCBI lineage: Bacteria > Pseudomonadati > Pseudomonadota > Gammaproteobacteria > Lysobacterales > Lysobacteraceae > Stenotrophomonas > Stenotrophomonas sp. WZN-1. The sequence goes on along the minus strand of NZ_CP021768.1, from coordinate 3,961,415 downwards.
CCACCGGGCGATCACCGGGTCGTGATGCAGCGTCGCGCCGGGCAGCGCCCGGCGATCAGGGGTTCGGCGGGTCGGCTACGGCCTGGCCGTTGCCCAGCATCCACAGCATGATGGTCTTCTGGCGCACGTAGTTGGCGCGCACATAGGCGTAGACCAGGCCGTGCCAGCCGTCGCGGAAGCCGCCGCGGAACACGAAACCGCGCCAGAACCGCCAGGCCGGGGCCAGCACCAGCTTGCCCAGCGAGGCCCGCTTGCCGCGTGCGAACTCGTGCTCGGCCATCATCCGCGCGTACTTCTCGGTCTTGGCCAGCTGCTGCTGCAGGGAGCGGTACGGGTAATGGACCAGATCGCCGCGCAGGGTGCCGACACTGCCGTCGACGCTGGCCGCCTCATGGATCTCGCGCTTGCCGCGCCAGCCACCGCGGCGGCGGTCGAACAGGCGCATCACCCGGTCCGGGTAGGCGTTGCCATGGCGCAGGAACTTACCGAAGTACTCCGACAGGCGCGCGAAGCGATAGCCGGCATGGCCGGCGAAGCCGCCGTTGCGGGCCTGTTCGATAGCCGCGCGCAGTTCCGGGCTGATCCGCTCATCGGCGTCCAGGCACAGCACCCAGTCGTGGCGGGCCTGCTCGACGCAGTAGGCCTTCTGGCTGCGGAAACCATCGAACGCGCGCTGCAGCACGCGGGCGCCTGCGGCCTCGGCGATGGCCACGGTGGCATCGGCGGAGTACGAGTCCACGACGATGATCTCGTCGCAGAAGGCCAGCGATGCCAGGCAGTCGCCGATGCGGCCGGCCTCGTTGAACGCGATAATGCAGGCCGAGATGCGAGGCCGTTCGATGGGAGCGGTCGTGGAGGACATGATGGCCGGGTACCTGTTGTTTGCGACGGAGCGCTATGCGCTGCCTATTCTCGCCCCGTTGGCGCAGGCCTTGCACGCCTCCGGGCAGGAGGTGGCGGCCTGGTTCGAGGACGGCGCGGCCGGCAGCAGCCTGCCGGGCGTGCCGAACATCGGCCTGAAACAGGCCCTGGCGATGCGGCCGCGTGCCGTGTTCAGTGCCGCCAACTGGGTGCCGACCTTCCTGTCGGGCGCCAAGGTGCAGCTGTTCCATGGCTTCAACGTGGAGAAGCGGGACAGTGCGCGCGGCCACTTCCGGGTGCGCGGCATGTTCGACCTGTACTGCACGCAGGGGCCGGCCACCACGGGGCCGTTCCGTGAGATCGCCGCCCTGCAGGGCCACTTCGCGGTGGCCGAGACCGGCTGGCCGAAGCTGGACCCGCTGTTCCGCGACGACGGCGGCGAGAGCGCTGCGCTGCGCGCAGCGGCGGGCGGGCGCCCGGTGATCCTGTTCGGTTCGACCTTCACCGAGCGCCTGAGCGCAGCGCCACACCTGCATGCGCAGATCGCCGCCGACATCGCGGGCGGTGAGCGCTACTGGCTGCTGACCCTGCACCCGAAGTGCCCACCGGAATTGTTCGAGCGCTACCGCGCGCTGGCCGGTGCCAATGCCCGCTTCATCGAGCCGGAGCAGGTGATGGCCGCGCAACGCGCCGCCGATGTGCTGGTGTCGGACACTTCGTCGATCGTTTCGGAATTCATCGTCCAGCACAAGCCGGTGGTGACCTTCCGCAACCGCGTGCCCAAGCCGCACATGATCGACTTCGACGACCCGGCGCAGCTGCCGGCGATGCTGCAGCGTGCGCTGCATCCGGACGCTGCGCTGCAGGCGGAGATCGTGCGATACGGCGACGCCATCCATCCGTACCGCGATGGCCTGTCCAGCGAGCGGGTGATCGCGGCCACCGAGGATTTCCTGGCCGGCGAAATGGGCACGCTGCGGCGCAAGCCATTCGGCAGCTGGGTGCGCGACCTGCAGATCCGCAAGGACCTGGGGTACTGGGGTCCGTCGCAGCGCTGATGGGCTCGGTTCTACAGTAGATCCACGCCATGCGTGGACGCGCGGTGCACCCTCACCAGCGCAGCTTGCGCCGTGCCAGCGCTGCGGCCAGCTGCTCCATCACGTGTTGCGCCTGCGCATGCGGCAGGTAGTGCAGGGTCAACGCCACATCACCATGTGCACCGGCGGTATCCAGCTGCAGGCTGCTGGTGCCGAGCAGCTTGTCCAGCGGTGAACGCTGCAGGCGCAGTCCCTGCACCTTGTCCAGCTCGGCCCAGCGCCACCAGCGTTTCCACCAGCCGCCGCGCACGGCCACGTAATGGTCATCCAGATACCAGCCCATGCGCGCCATCTGCCGATGTGCCACCAGCAGCGCCACCGGCAGCCACGCCAGCACGACCAGCCCCCACGATCCCCAGCGCCAGTACGCGGCCGCCGCCAGCAACGGCACCAGCAGCAGCGCGCCCAGGCACAGCCGCCACCAGCCACGCTGCGGAATGCACTGCCACTGCGCCGGTGGCCACTGCAGTTGTGGCAGCAGGTGCTGCACCAGCTGCGTACAGCGCTCCTGGGGTGCCAGTGGCGCCAGCTCGCGCAGGGCGCGATCCTCATCGCGCGAAGGGCCGCCGGCAGCACTGTCGATGCGCAGCTGGCGCAGGCCGAACCAGCGATGCAGGGTGCTTTCGCGCAGCGTCCAGGCCTGGATGCGGCGACGCGCCACGCTGCTGCGGGTGCGGCTGAGCAGGCCCGCCGACACGGTCAGGCGACGATCCTGCTCGCTGAGGGTGAAGCCGTGATAGCGCAGCAGGGTCAGCACCACCGACAGCGCACGCAGCGCCAGCCAGCCCAGCAGCAGGGCCGCAGCCAGCAGCAGGAAGGCGCCGGCCACGCCAGGATGCAGGTGGTTGGCATAGCCGAAGGCTTCCTGGCCGCCACGCTGGATGGCCGCGTCCATCACCGGCCGCGGCACGGTCTGGAACAGAACGCCGAACGCGGCGATCGCCAGTGCCCAACCGCGGTTGGAGAGCAGGCCCATGCGCACCACGTCCCAGCTCGACAGGCGCAGCAGCACGTGCTCGGCGTCGACCTCGGTGAGCGAGGGGGCGGCGACAACGTCAGCGGCCTGCGGTGCCTGCCCTCGCTGGCGCACCAATCGTTCCAGCGCCAGCGCCTGGTCCAGCTTCAGTACCCGCATCTCCGCTTCCGGGCGCACGCCACCGGCCGATTCCAGGCGCAGCTCGGCCACGCCGAACAGGCGGTGCAGCGGGTTCTGCCGCACTTCCACGTTGTGGATGCGGGCGAACGGGATCTCGCGGCGGTTGCGCGCCAGCAGCCCGCTGCGCACGGTGATCGCATCGCTGCCGATGCGGTAGCGGTAGCTGAGGTACTGCAGCACCGAGACCAGCACCAGCGCGGCAATGGCAGACAGCGGAATCAGCTGCGCCCACATCGGGTCGCGGTCGCCGCGCTGGCCGAACACCAGCAGCGCGACCAGCGGCAGGAAGTAGTGGCGCAGCTGCATCAGCAGCACGAACAACCACGACCACGGGTGCAGGCGATGGTCCTCGCCACCGGCAGGCAGCGATGCGGGCAGGGGCGGCGGCAGGCTCACAGGGCGTCGGCGTCCTGGTCGAGCTGATGGGACAGGGTGTCACGCAGGCGCTCGGCGTCGGCCTCGTCCAGGCCGCTCACGGTCACTGCGCTCATGCGGGTCCCGGCGGTGTGCACGATCAGTGTGGCCAGGCCGGCACGGCGTTCCAGCGGGCCGCGACGCAGGTCCAGATGCTGCACGCGCGAAATGGGGATGCGCGTTTCCAGCTGCCACATCAGGTCGCGGCGCAGGCCCAGGCCCTGGGCATCCAGCCGCCAGCGGGTGCGGGTCAAGCGCCGGCGGCCGAGCCAGGCGCCGAAGACGATGCCGATCAGCAGCCCAAGGGCGGCCGTCCACAGGCCGCCGGGCAGATCGAAGAACCACGCGGCCGCGGCCAGCGGCAGTCCCGGCACGAACAGGCCGCCGAAGGCGCCTTCCAGTGCAGCGAGGCGGGCAGCGCGTTGCGGCAGCGACTGCCAGGCATCGGTGGGCGGGGAGGGCAGGGGGACGTCGGTCACGCGGGCTCCGTCAGGCGGCAGGGCGGGCGATGGCGGCCGAGACCGCACCGCGCAGACGGTAGCAGGTCGGCTGCGTTACTGGGCAGCCTGGATCAGCGCATCCACATCCAGCATGTGACCTGCGCGATCAGCCTTGGTGCGCAGGTAATGCTCGTTCTCGGCGGTGATCTCGCCGGTGACCGGAATGCAGTCCAGCACCTCGATGCCGGCGTTGCGCAGGCGCTGTGCCTTGGTCGGGTTGTTGCTGAGCAGGGCCACGCGCGAAATGCCCAGGCCATGCAGCATCGCCACCGCGCTGCCGTAGCGGCGCTCGTCGGCACCGAAGCCCAGCTGTGCATCGGCATCGATGGTGTCCAGACCGTCGTGCTGGTAGCCGTAGGCGCGCATCTTGGCGGCGATGCCGGTGCCGCGGCCTTCCTGGTCCAGGTACAGCAGCACACCGCCGCCCAGTTCCTTCAGTTTGCGCAGGCCGCGCCGCAGCTGGTCGCCGCAGTCGCACTTGAGTGAGCCGAACAGGTCGCCGGTCAGGCACGAGGAGTGCACGCGCACAGGCACCACCGCCGACAGGTCCGGTTCGCCGACGATGATCGCGACCTGGTCGCGCTGGGCCACGCCGCCGCGGAACACCGCGAAGGTGGTCATGCCGACGTCGCGCAGCGGCACCGGCGAGCGCGCGACCAGTTCGTAGTCGTGGGTGGCGTGGGCCGCGCCCTCGGCCAGATCGCAGAGCGCCACTTCAGCAGCGCCATTGAAGGTGCTGTCATCTGCATCCAGGCGCACGGCCACCATCGCCGGCAGCAGCAGGCCCAGGCGAGCCAGCTCCACCGCGCCGGCATCAAAGGCGTCACCGGCGCTCCAGCCGTCCGGCATCGGGCCGGGCTCGCGCAGGTAGCCCAGCGAGGGCAGGGCATCGAAGGCGACACCGGCCAGCGGCAGGCGCGCGCCTTCCGGGGCCTCCACGCCGAGCACGCGGACGCGGGTGGCGGTCAGGAACAGGTAGTGGCGTTCGCGTGCGGCAGCGGCGAAGGCAGCGAAGCTGCTGGCGGTGGCGCTGTCCAGGGCGATCACCGCCAGGCGCTGGCCCTGGCCATCGTGGAGCAGCACCGGGCGGCCGGCACGCAGTTCGGCCACCGCGCGTTCGCAGCGGATCGCGGCGGGGTCGCCGAACAGGGAAGAGGCAGCAGGCATGGCAGGACCGGGGGAGGCGGACATCGCAGTCTCTATGGGGGCGCCGGCGTCGTATTCAACGTGGTGCGGCTGCTGGTCGCAGGGGTCGGGGACCTGGGTGGAGCAGCCGTCAGTGCGGATGTTCTTCGGTCGCGTAGGGGTCTTCCTCGCCGCTGCCCGGTGGCCGCAGCGTGTAGCGCTTGTAGGTCCACTGGTACTGCGCCGGGTCGCGGCGGGCGATGCGCTCGATGCCGGCATTGAGGGCGGTCGCCGCCACCTGCGGGTCCGGGTCGGCCACGGCCGGGTCGGTCGGCTCGATGTGCAGGGCGAATTCCATGTCCGGCCCGATGCGCTCGCACCAGCCATACAGCACGGTGGCGCCGGTGCGCTCGGCCAGCCGGTTGACCAGGGTCATGGTCAGCGCCTGCACGCCGAAGAACGGCACGAACACGCCATCGCCGGCCTTGGGCTGCTGGTCGGGCAGGATGCCGGTGGCGCCGCCGTCCTTGAGTACCTTGAACAGCTGGCGCACAGCCGGGCCCTCGGCGCGCACCTGCTGCACGTTCTGGCCGCCCCGCACCAGCTGCAGGAAGGCATCGCTGGCCTCGTCCTCTGGTGGCTTGTAGACGATGGCGATCTGCCCGCGCGAGGCCAGCCACTGGTTCAGCAGCTCCCAGTTGCCGAAGTGCGGCGCGGCCACGATCACGCCTTTGCCGCTGGCCAGGGCTGCGTCGTACAGGGCCTCGCCGTGGCGCTGCTTCAGGTGCAGGCGCAGGTTGTCGGCCGGTTGCTGGCTCCACAGGCGCAGGGTCTCGATGGCCTGCAGCGCGGTGGAGCGCAGCAGTTCGCGGTGCAGGCGGTCGCGTGCAGGACCGTCCAGCTCCGGGTAGGCCAGTTCCAGGTTGCGCCGGGTGACGCGGCTCTCACGGGCGTTGAGACGGACCCACGTCCACGCCAGGGCGTGCGCGAACCCTCGCAGCAGCGGCCAGGGCAGGCGGGCGAACAGGGTGGTGGCGCGGTAGACCAGCCGGGCTTTGCGTTGCGGATTCATCGGCGCCAGTTTAGCCAAGGGCGCTGCTATCGTGGCCGGCCCCGTTCATTGGAAGCCCACGATGCTCCTCCTGATCCAGCGTGTCAGCCAGGCCGCCGTTCATGTCGATGATGAAGCGGTGGGCCAGATCGGCCCCGGCCTGCTGGCCCTGGTCGGCATGGAGCCGGGCGACACCGAGGCCCAGCTGCAGCGGATGGCCGAGCGCCTGCTGGGCTATCGGGTGTTCGCCGACGAGGCCGGAAAGATGAACCGGTCGCTGCGCGACACCGGCGGCGGCCTGTTGCTGGTCAGCCAGTTCACCTTGGCTGCCGATACCCGTTCGGGCATGCGGCCCAGCTTCACCAGCGCCGCGCCGCCGGACGAGGCTGAACGCGGGTTCAATCGATTTGTCGACATCTGCCGTGAAAATCACGCGCCCGGGGTGGAAACGGGCCGGTTTGGTGCCCATATGGTCGTCAGCCTGGTCAATGACGGTCCCGTGACCTTCCTTCTCAGGCCCTGAGCCTGCGGGACCACCGCCCGGCAGGCAGGGCCCCGGGCTGGTATAATGCTACGTTCCCTATTTCTCCCTAGCCGGTGGCGCGAGCACTACATGGCCAACGAACGTCCTGCCCAATCCGAAATCAAGCAACTGATCAGCAAGGGCCTGGAACAGGGCTACCTGACCTACGCCGAAGTCAATGACCATCTGCCGGACGACATGGTCGACCCGGAACAGATCGAAGACATCATCGGCATGATCAACGGCATGGGCATCGATGTCCATGAAGTTGCGCCGGATGTGGAAACCCTGCTTCTCAACGACGGCAACACCGGTAACCGCGAAGTCGATGACACCGCGGCCGAAGAAGCCGCCGCCGCGCTGAGCGCGCTCGACACCGAAGGTGGCCGTACCACCGACCCGGTGCGCATGTACATGCGCGAAATGGGCACCGTCGAGCTGCTGACCCGCGAAGGCGAAATCGCCATCGCCAAGCGCATCGAGGAAGGCCTTTCGCAGGTCCAGGCCGCCCTCGGCCAGTTCCCGGTTTCGGTCGAGTCGCTGCTGACCGACTACGAAGCCCACAAGGAAGGCAAGAAGCGCCTGGCCGAAGTGATCGTCGGTTTCAACGACCTTGCCGACGAAGAGCCGGCGCCGCCGGCGGCCGCTGCCGATGACAGCAGCGATGCCGACGCCGAAGGCGACGAGGACGAGGACGATGATGTCGAGGGTGGCGAGGAAGAAGCCGCACCGACCGGTCCGGACCCGGAGGAAGTCGCTGCGCGCATGCAGGCGCTGAGCGATGCCTTCAACGCCTTCAGGAAGGCCGCGACCAAGGGCGACAAGAAGAACCTGCCGCGCCTGCGCGAAGAGATGTCGGCGGTGTTCGTCACCCTGAAGCTGCCGCTGCCGCTGACCGACGTGCTGACCAAGCAGCTGCGCGACACCATGGCGTCGATCAAGGCCCATGAGCGCCGCGTGCTGAACCTGGCCACCGTCACCGCACGCATGCCGCGCAAGGACTTCATCCGCTCCTGGGAAGGCAACCAGACCAATCTGGAGTGGGTGGAAGACGCACTGAAGCGCAAGCAGAAGTGGTCTTCGGCCCTGCGCGAAGTGAAGGACCAGATCATCGCCGAACAGCAGGCGACGATCGACATCGAGAAGCTGACCCAGCTGGACCTGGAAGAGCTGAAGGAAATCAGCCGTGCCATGGCCTACGGCGAAGCCAAGGCGCGCAAGGCCAAGAAAGAAATGGTCGAGGCCAACCTGCGCCTGGTGATCTCGATCGCCAAGAAGTACACCAACCGTGGCCTGCAGTTCCTCGACCTGATCCAGGAAGGCAACATCGGCCTGATGAAGGCCGTGGACAAGTTCGAGTACCGCCGCGGTTACAAGTTCTCGACCTACGCGACCTGGTGGATCCGCCAGGCGATCACCCGCTCGATCGCCGACCAGGCGCGCACCATCCGTATTCCGGTGCACATGATCGAGACGATCAACAAGTTGAACCGCATTTCCCGCCAGATGCTCCAGCAGTACGGCCGCGAGGCTACGCCGGAGGAGCTGGCCAAGGAAATGGACATGCCGGAAGACAAGATCCGCAAGGTGATGAAGATCGCCAAGGAGCCGATCTCGATGGAAACCCCGATCGGCGACGACGAGGATTCCCATCTGGGCGACTTCATCGAGGACACCAACGTGGAGTCCCCGATCGAGAACACCACCAACATCAACTTGTCTGAAACCGTGCGCGACGTGCTGGCCGGCCTCACCCCGAGGGAGGCCAAGGTGCTGCGCATGCGCTTCGGCATCGACATGAACACCGACCACACGCTGGAAGAGGTCGGCAAGCAATTCGATGTGACCCGCGAGCGCATCCGCCAGATCGAAGCGAAGGCGCTGCGCAAGCTGCGTCACCCGAGCCGCTCGGAGCAGCTGCGCAGCTTCCTGGATATCGATTGATATCTGGCGGCTGTTGAAGCGTTGAGAGAAGCCCCGCCTGGTGCGGGGTTTTTCTTTGGTGGGTGCCTGTGCTTTGCCCGCGCTTCTGTAGAGCCGGGCCATGTTCGGCTGCTGTTCGCGATGACGTATCCGGAAGATCTTCTCAACGAGTGTCGGTTGCTTGCCGCACCTTGTGACGCAACTGGCCTGAGAATTGTTGAACCCTTCGCCGCGATTCATCGTCGCAGGAGACCGTCACCCGGCCGAAGTCCAAGTGGCTCAACGATCCAAGTACCCAGCTTCGAGTGCTGCGCGCAGACGCTGTCGCAATCGCCAATTGAAGCCACTACCTTCGCTTCCACACAGTCCCCCTCAGGTGCTCAACACACCTTCGTAGGCGGACTGTCTGCCGCAACAGCAGGCAATCCAAGGTCAAACCGCATCACTCGCCATCCCGGTGAGCCCAAGGGTTTCTGGCCGGGTGGCGCGCAGCCATACAAGACCCCGCAAGGGGAAAAGCTGCGGGCGGCCCTACGACCGTGTTGAAGCACCCGGTCGCCTCTCTCAACAGGAGGCGCAACAGGTTCGACAAATCGTAGGAGAGCGAGCATGGAATTGAAGATGGTTGTTGATGCGTGCGGCAGGGATGGATTGGATGCGCGCGACTGCGACTTCCCGCCGTTGTTGGACTGGGACGATGTGATGCGAGATGAGCGCAATGACCCGCTGGGATTCGCTCGCAGAGCAACCCTGGGGTTGCTGACGCAGTCGGGGGGCTGGATTGCTTGCGGGCTTCAGTGGCGACAACCAGCGGGGTCTGGAGGAATTCAGAAGGATGGTCGCGTTGTTCCACGCATACCTGAGGCGGCAGGTATGGCTCGCGGAAGCGGCGGAGAGGCGGCTGGGGCGTATTTCGGAGGCTCTTGCCGCCGCTGGGTAGCCGATCGAGCGCGGCCTCCACTACACTGTGACGCTGCGCCGGGCCTATAGCTCAACGGTTAGAGCAGGGGACTCATAATCCCTTGGTTCCAGGTTCGAATCCTGGTGGGCCCACCATCGAATCAGGCACTTAAGATCATCCGCAGTGCCTTCTTCGTCAAGCCAGCGCCGCTCGGTGACCGTTTACGCCCCGCTACCGTTGCAGTTGGTCGCGGGCTGCCCCTGCGTCCTAGAGCGTTCACGGCGAAGCGCTCCTGGGTGCGCGAATCCAACGCCTTCAACCTTGTGCTTGGGCGGGAAGATGCCCTTCTCTATCCCGCGATGGATGTCGATGGGCCTCCTGAGCCGGCATGGCAGGTGCAGGGTGAGCGCTAAAGGGAAGGGCCGGCCGCCTCAAGACTCAAGCGGACATTCTCGATGGAACTGCTCGTGGGCACCGGCGCAGGTGGCTCAGGGATTCCGTACCCGGCTGAAGTGCGCGATTATCTGCCCGCGGGACTTCCGCAACCCTACATTGCGTTCCAGCCTTTCCAAACGAATAGAGTCCAGGGGGATCTATGCTTCGTTTAGTGATTGCTGTAGCCGTGGTGCTGTTGCTCGTCACTCCTACCCGAGCCCAGCCCGGGCCAGTGTGGTTCCAGGTCAACATGAGCTGCACCTACACACCCGTTCAAGCGCGATGTGTGATCGTCAACAGCAGCAGCCTGCCCATGTATTGTGACCTGCGCGCAGATGCCAAGCTGATCACGGGCCATTTCCTGTATGCGTACATGAAAGACTGGGTTCAACCGCAGGATTGGCGCCACGTGTTCGTGCACTCGAATCCGCCGAATCCGCCGATACAGGCCGTGGTGGGTGGCGGGATGTGCCGGCACTAGCGCATCGGGGCCATTGATGCGATTGACGCAATCAGAGGCAACAATGGCCCCGTCCGCTTGGATGTTTGCAAGCGCGATTGAGTGCATGCAAGGATCGGGCGCGTCCAGCGAGCGCGATGGCGATACGCCGAAAGCGGGTGCATTCCAGGTTCTACTGGAGTGGACATCCAGAATGGGCGGAGCGATCAGTGGAGCATGAGGCCGAGTACGATCCGCTCCAGGAGACGCGCGGCGGATACGCCGATGGGCTCCTGTGCAGACGGTGGTTGTGCAGAAGGTGGCAAGATGCGACATCCGCCGACCCGTACGACAAGGAGCCCGCATGAAGCGCATGGCCTGCACGATCGTCGTCCTGACCGCGCTTTCGGCATTGCCGACCGCCGCGGCAGAGCCTTCCGAATCACCCAAGCGTCCATCTGTTGAAACCCTGCAACGCCTGATTGTCGACAGGGCACCGCAGACGCGCGTGGAAACACCCGACCACGAGCGCATCACTGCACGGCGCATCGACATCGTCGATGACACGGGCGTGATCCGCATGACGCTGTCCGGCAAGACGCCGGCGCCGATCATCGATGGCCTGCAGTACAAGCGCGCCTTCAACGTGGCCGGCATGGTGCTGTATGACGATAAGGGCAGCGAGCGGGGTGGTTTCGGTACTGCCGATGTTGACGGTGGGATGGCGGTGCTGGCACTGGATCATCCGGCGATGGATGCGATCGGCTGGCGGGTATCGCCGGACGGCGCGGTGAGCTTTTCGATCAACCAGGCGCCGAAGCTGATCCGCGAGCCTGCACTGGGTAACAAGCTGATTCCCGGCGTACAGGCACCGACCCGAATCGGCCTGATGGTCGGCTCTGACGGTACGCCGGCCATCGCGTTGAATGACAAGGCCGACCGTACGCGGTTGCGGCTGACCGTCACTGCGGAAGGATATGGTGCGATCGAGTTTCTGGATGCGCAGGGCAAGGTGATCCACACGCTGGCGCCAGAGGCCGAACTTCGCCGCTAGCGCGTGCACAGTACGGATCCAGGCTTACCCGCGCCGCCCACGCCCATCAATGCTGTAGCGCCCGGCTCCGGTGCAGGCCAGCAGCAGGAACCCGCCGGCCAGCCCCAGGTTCTTCAGGAACATGATCTGCTGGGTCTGGTCGGCGAGGTCGTGGTGGAAGATGAAAGCTGTGACCAGGCTGAAACCCACCAGCACGACCGACACCAGCCGGGTCTGGAAGCCGAGCAGGATGCACAGGCCACTGCCGATCTCGAAGGCGATGGTTGGCCACAGCAGGATGCCGGGCACGCCCATGGCTTCCATATAGGCCTGGGTGCCGCTGAGGTCGCCGAGCTTGCCCAGCCCGGACACCAGGAACAGCGCCATCAGCAGGACGCGTGCAAGCAGGTAGGCGAGCGAATGCGATGAGGTGCTCACAGGAATGTCCTCGGATGGCCGACGAAGGCGATCGGAGCCCACCGGCAGTGAAGCCCGTGTCTACGCGGGGGCAGGCCGCCTTGACAGGCGACGCGCGGCAGTAGACCTTTCCAGCATGACGATCGATATTGAATCGCTCAGCCTGCGGGAGCTGGGCGCCCTGGTGGTTGCCGCTGAACAGCGGAAGCAGCTGATTTCCAACCGCCGTCCTGCTAGCGCGGTGCGGCGTATGCTGAAAGCCGCCGCGGCCGAAGCGGGGTATACCCTCGAAGAACTCTTTGGCGATGAAGCCATCGAAGCGGCCGCACCCAGCCGGAAACCGGCACGGCGCAGAACGGGGAAAGTAGCCGCCAAATACCGTGACCCGGAGTACAAGCGACTGACCTGGTCCGGCCGTGGGCGCATGCCGCGCTGGCTGGCCTCCAAGGTCCAGAAGGGCCACAAGGTCACCGACTTCCTGATTCCCGGCCTGGCCCGGCCGACGGCGCGCAAGAGCAGCCCGATCGGCAAGCGCACGGTGTTCAAGAAGGATTGAGCCTGTCACGCTGCTACCCTGCCGGAGTCTTTGAACGAAGGAGCGCGGGATGGCACACGACGGCAGCATGACGGTCTCGCCCAGAGTCCTCTACATCGCGGCAGGCGCTGCGGTGCTGGTCAGCGTGCTGGCCTGGGCGGTGGAATGGAGCGGGATGGCTTATGTCTGCCCGTACTGCCGCGTGCAGCGCACGGGCATCGGCGTGCTGGGCCTGCTGACGCTGTTCGCGCGCCCGGGCGGTCTCATCGTGCCCTGGTTGTCCTACACCGCAGGTGGGTTCGCGTTCGTGGTCGCGGCGATGCAGCACTTCAACGGCTGGAAGCGCATTTCCGCCGGCGACTTCAGCTTCAATGCACAGTGGTACATCGATCCATGGTTGCTGTCAGGCTGCGCGATGCTGATCCTGGTGGCGCAGCTGATGCTGGTGCAGGCCGCTTGCCGGCGTGGTCTGCGCTGAGGCTGCCCACAGGGCGTAGCATCAGGCATTCTGGAACACCGCCAGCTGCGCAGCGAAGGCGCGCTGGTAGGCAGGACGTTGCGTCGCCTGGTTCATATAGGCGACCACGCGTGGATACTCGTCGAGCAGGCCACTGCTCTTCAGGCGCAGCAGTACCGAGACCATCATCAGGTCGCCCACGCTGAACTCGCCGTCCAGCCATTCCGCCTTGGCCAGCCACGTCGACAGCTGCGCCAGCCGCGTCCGGACCCGCTCATCGAGCATCACCTGCCGCTGCCCATACCAGGGTTGCTCGCGCTCCAGCACCCAGGCCATCGAGCGCTCGACGATGGGTGGCTCCACCGTGTTCAGCGCGCCGAACAGCCACATGATCGCGCGCATGCGGGCGTCCGGGTCGCTGGGCAGCAGGCCGCGATGCTGTTCAGCCAGATGCAGCACGATCGCGCCGGATTCGAACAGTGTTCGGTCGCCCTCCTGCCAGGTGGGAATCTGCCCGAACGGATTCCGTGCCAGGTGCGCGGGCTGCTTCAGCTCGGCGAAGCTGAGCAGTTGCACGTCATAGGCTACGGCCAGTTCCTCCAGCGCCCAGCGCACGCGCATGTCACGGGCCAGGCCCTGGCCGCGGTCCGGGGAAGTGGCGAATGCAGTGAGGATCGGGCGCATCGGGATACTCCTGCGGGCCGAAGGGCCCGCCTTTTCCCTTTCGACGAACGAAGGGGCGGGAAATCGACAGCCTTCCCGGGCCACCGGGCGATACACTGTCCATTACCTGTCAACCCTGTACCTTCCCATGTGGCAGCGCCGCGCCTCCCTGGCCGAACTGCAGCAGCAACGCGATGTGCTCCAGGCTGAAATGGATGCGGACGCTCTGCGGCTGGTGTCGCAGCTTCCGCCGGATGACCTCGTGGCGGCGCTGATGCCGCAGGCGCGCCGCCTGCAGGAACTCCATCAGCAGATCATGCGGGCTACACCGCCACGCGAACTGATGAAACGCCTGCAAGCGCTTGAACGGCAGCTGCTCGAGCCCGGTGCACAGAGCGCTGGCGTGCGGCAGGGGCTGGAAAGTGAACTGCGCGACCTGCGTCTGTACTTCGGCAATCCGCGCCGTCGCCCATTGACGGCGAAGGTGCTACTGATCCTGTTGGCCGGCGTTGCGGCAGCGTTGTTGCTGCCGAAGCTGCTCGTGGACCTGCTGGTCGCTCTCTAGGCCTTCCTCACCCCGCTCGATGCAGCTTCCGATACTGGTCGGGCGTGCACTGCGCATGCCGCTTGAACATCTCGGCGAAGGCGCTGACCCCTGAGTAGCCCAGCTCCTCGGCGATGCGGCTGATCGGCCGTCGCGTGCACAACGCTTCGGTGGCCCTGACGAAGCGCATCCGCCCGCGCCAGTCACCCAACGACATGCCCAGCTCGCTGCGCGCCAGGCGCTCCAGTTTGCGCACGCTCATGTGGTGCCGTTGCGCGATGTCGGCGACCGTTTCGGCGGCGTGCAGATGCTTTTCCATGTATGTCATCACCTGCTTCAATGCGTCGCTGCTGGCGATCGGCAGGAAGCTGGGCAGTACGGCGGCGTTGACGATCTGGTCGATCACTACGGCCGCCATGCGGCGTTGTGCCGGTGATTGCGGATCAGTCACGCCCTGGCGCGCCAGTTCGTGCAGCAGTTCGCGCAGAAGGGGCGTGACCTCCAGCGCCCGGCACCGCGCGGGCAAGCGGCGCGACAACGCTGGCGACAGGTAAGCCGATCGATAGGCCAGCACCGAGCGGTTGCGCGAGTAATGGGCCACGCCGGGTGGAATCCAGAGCGCATAGTGCGGCGGGGACACCATCCACTCGCCCTCGATCTTCATTTCCATCACGCCCTGCGCAACGAAGTTGAACTGCCCCCAGGGGTGGCTGTGCGTACCCCAGTCGGTGGGTTCCATCGCACCCTGCCGAAAGTAGATCGGGCCGGGCAGCTGGCGGAAGGTGGGAATGGGCTCCATCGGTTGCCGCAAGCCCGGGTCGGAGTGGCGCATTTTCGGGATGTCCTTGATATGCGCCAAGCGTACGCTGGCCCTTCCCCTGCGTACACCCGCCGTTGTGAACTATCTCTTCCCGATCTTCGCCTGCCTGCTATGGGGCGCCAATACTATCGTCACCAAGCTCGCCTCGGGCTCGGTCGGCCCCATCGACATCGGCTTCTTCCGCTGGCTGGTTGCTGCCGCTGTCCTGTTGCCGTTCGCACTGCCGAAACTGCGCCACAACCTGCAGACCGTGCGTGCCAACCTCGGGCGCTTCCTGGTGCTGGGCTGCCTGGGCGGAGTGATGTACCAGTGCCTGGCGTACTACGCGGCTCATTTCACTTCGGCCACCAACATGGGCGTGATACAGGCGCTGATTCCGCTGATCGCGCTGGCGCTGTCACGCGTGTTCATGGGCCACCCGGTGCGTGGCGCCGCTATCATCGGTGCGTTGATCTCCACGGCCGGCGTGGTGGCGGTGGTATCGCAGGGCGACCTGGCACGGCTGGCGGCGCTTGGCCTGAACCGCGGCGATGCGATCATGCTGATCGGTGCGTTGGCCTTTGCCGCCTACAACGTGCTGATGCAGCGCTGGAAGATTCCGCTGTCGATGCTGGAGTCGCTGTTCCTGCAGGCCACGGCGGCGTCGCTGATCCTGCTGCCAGTACAGCTGATGGCCGGCACCGGGGTGAACAACCTGACCGCGGTGGGCTGTATCGGTTTCGCTGCGGTGTGCGCATCGATCCTGGCGCCGCTGACCTGGATGACGGGGCTTGCGCGGCTGGGAGCCGCACGTGTATCCGGCTTCTTCAACCTGGTGCCGATCGTGACCGCTGCACTAGCCGTGCTGCTGCTGGGCGAATCGCTCAGTGGCTGGGTATTGGCCGGCGGCGTGCTCGCAGTGTCCGGTGTGGTATTCGCCGAGTACAGCGCCAAGCGTGCGACGGTTGTGAGTGAGGCCGAACCGGTGTGATGCTCCACCTCCCGCGACGGCGCTGTCTGTGAATGCGGCGTCTTCGCGTGCCTGCGGCGGCCGCCCTACACGGGGAGTGCACGTGCCGTCCACGTTGTGCGATGCGCTTACGCTTCAGTCTGGCAGCTCCTTTCCCGGCACACACAGGAGGCCGCCGATGAACACGCCTGGCAAGCCGAAACCCAGCTGGAAGCAATGGCACGTGCTGCTGGTGGTCCTGGCGATTGCGCTGCTGGTCAGCCTGATCATCGTCATTGCGCCCTGGTGACGTTCGCACTGCACGCTCAGATTCCGTGAAGGCCGGTGGTGCTGGCCATGAAGAAGTCAGCACGTGTTCTGCAGGGTGATGCGCGAATCAATTCGTACTCACCCGACAGGCACATTCAAACCTCCACAGTGGTGTCGAAGGCAACGCACTCGCGGTGCCATTCCCCGCAGAATTCCGAGCAAACAGGAGCGACGCCATGAGCACCCAGTCCACCATCGAACATCGCCTCAACGACCTGATCGAGATCGCCCGTGATGGCAAGTCGTTCTATGAAGAGGCAGCAACCAAGGTAAAGGACGCCGAGCTGTCGGCGCTGTTCACCCGCATTGCCGGCGTCAAGGGCCGCATCGTGGCGGCGCTGAGCGGCTCGGTGGCCGCCAGCGGCGGCAAGCCGGCCGAGCACGGCACTGTGGTTGGTTCCATGCAGCAGTTTTACGGCAAGGTCCGTGCAGCCTTCGGTGACACCAACTATGGCTACGTGGCTGAACTTGAAGAATCCGAAGACCGCCTGCTGGGCGCATTCAAGGATGTGCTGAAGGACAACGAGCTGCCGCCCGCCGTGCGGCAGGAAGTGACCCAGCTGCTGCCGGAAGTGCAGGAGTGCCACAACGTGATGCGTGCGCGCAAGCATGCGATGAAGGCGGCCTGACGGTTCAAGGCGACCTTCTTTCCGGGCCGCCACGGCCGGGGCAATAGGCTGCCCTGGCCGTCTTCTGCGCACGTTGTGGACACACACGTAAAAAAGGGGCGGCCGCGAGGCCGCCCCAATCCGTCAAGCGCATGCTGCTTTGGAATCAGAAACGTACTGACCAGCGTGCATTCGCGCCATGGTCACGACTCTCGCTGCCGAACTGGCCGCTGTAGCCCAGCTCCAGCTGCTGTCGCGGGGTCAGCCAGGCCGACAGGCCCAGTTCGGCCACCACCGCGTTGTCGGCAATCGGTGCGCCGTTGACCGCGAATGTGGTGCTGCCGTTGGCGAAGGCAAGGTTGGCGACCTGGCTGCGATCCCCCGAGGCACGGCGATAGCCGACGCCACCGCGCAGGTGCAGCCAGCTGTCCTGCTGGAACGAAGCCTTCAGCCCCTTGTCGAAGCGCACGCCGGCGGTGGCGATCGTGGTTCCGGTGTCGTCCGCCTTGCCGTGTAGCGCCGCTGCTCCACCGCGTTCGTTGATGCGCTTGAGGTCCACTTCCACGCGCGCCACCTGCAGGTACGGCTCCAGCCCCGCTTCCGGGCCACCGAAGCGGTAACCGGCTTCGATGAAGGCCTGGCGGGTACGCGCGTCGTAGCGCGCGCTCAGGCTGTCACTGAAACCAGCGAAGGCAACGTCACGCGTACTCTTCACCTCGTGCTTGCTCCACGCCACACCACCGCGCAGGCCGAAGCCGCCCCAGTTGTGGCTGGCATAGGCACCGAAGTGCGTGTTGTCGATCTTCGACTTGGCGCGGCGGTCCTGCTGCTTGACGTCGGTGCGACCGGTGCCGGCCAGCACGCCAAGCTGCCAGCCGGAGAACTCGCGGTCGATGCCGACCAGCAGGCCGTTGCTGTTGGCTTCGGTACGGGCAGTGTTGAAATCACCGTCCAGCTTGCTGTTGCCACCGATGGCCTGCACCCAAGCACCCGTCGCATCACCCGCGTCGGTGCCGGGGGCCGCAGCGCCGGCACGGCGTGACAACGCGGCATCGCGCACGTAGCGGCTGCCCTCGACCAGGGCGATGGCCGTGGCCGGATGCAGCTCGCCGCTGAGACCGTCGAGCACGCCACCCACCTGCTGCGGGAACAGCTGGGTCAGCGGCTTGGGCAGGCCCTGGGCGATCGGCAGCAGGTCGGCCGCCGCCGCCACTGCACGCTGGTTGGGGGTGTTGGCAGCTGTGGTCAGCGAGGCACCGCGGGCGACATCGATACGCGTGCCATTGGCCCCGTAGGCCAGGCTGAACTGCAGGAAGGGCGAGAACGCGCTGAAGTCGGTTTTGGCGAACTGGCCGCTGATGCCACCGTCGGCACGCAGGAAGTTGAACTGTTCGCCGAGGTAGTACACGCCCGGTTCCGGCAGCGCGACCAGGGTGCCGCCGAGGGTGGCGGTGCCGGTCACATGCAGCTGGTCACTACGGCCACCCGGTGCCAGCTCCGCCGCATAGACGCCGGTAGCGCCCTGCACGTAGTTGCCGTTGATGGTCAGCGTGCCGATCGAGTTGCCCGGCGCGATGATGCCGTCCACGCTGGTGTTGCCGAGCGTGCCGACGCCCTTCAGCAGGCCATTGGCGCCGACAGTGGTGGTGCCACCGGTCTGCGTGCCGTTGAAGGACACCACGCCGCCGTTGACCACCAGGTTGCTGTTGTTCAGTACGCCGCTGGCGCTGACCGTGCTGACGCCACCGGAGGTGGTCAAGGCGGTGGAGACCAGGCTGCCGTTGAGCAGGAACTGGCCGCCCTGGACCTCGACCGCCGAAGTGAGCGAATTCGCGCCGTTCAACTCCAGCATGCCGTCCTGCACCACGGCGCCGTTGAAGCTGTTGTTGCCGCTCAGACGCAGCCAGCCGATGCCGGATTTGGTCAGCTTGCCGGGGCCGCCGATGTCGTTGGTCCAGTTGTCCCAGGCGTCGCCTTCCCAGACCTTCAGGCCGCCGGCCTTCTGGTTCATCACCACGTTGGTATCCACGCGCAGCGAGCCATAGCCTTCGATGGCCTTGCGGAGGTCGACCATGCCCCAGCCGTAGATCGCGTCGATACCCGGCGCGCCGAGATCGCGTGCGGTGGTCAGCAGCACGTCGCGGACCTGGGCGTTGTCCAGATACGGGAAGCGCTCCATCAGCAGGCCAAGAGCGCCCGTGATGTGCGGCGCGGCCATCGACGTGCCGGTCTTGGTGCCGTAGACGTAGTTGGTGTTCTCGCTGTCGATGATCAGCCGCACGTAGGCGGAGGTGTTCTCGATGCGGCCCTGGATATCGCCCGAGACGATGGTGCTGACGATGTCGGTGCCGGGGGCCGAGATGCACCAGTTGGCGGCAACGCCACAGATGCTGGAACTGCCATCGATCACGTAGTCGGTTTCACCTGCGGCGGCATTGGGTCGGCGGACATTGGCGACCGCCAGCCAGTACGGTTCCAGTTCGGGCTTCCAGCGCGGCATCGAGGCGGTGATGCCGGCAACCGCACCGCTGCCGTTGCCGGCCGACCACACCTGGATGAGGGCGGAGCCCGGGGTATCGCCGTTGCTGGCGTAGATGCTGCCGTACACGCCGTAGTCGGCACCGATGCTGGCGTACTGCTGGTCCAGCGCGGCGGCGGTCATGTTGCGGGTGGAAATGCCCCAGCTGTGGTTGATGGCGCGTACACCCTGCGCCTGGATCTGCGCATACATGTCCAGCGTAGCGGCATCATCCGGATCGGTGCGGTACACCGCGCGCGGGCGATAGAAATTGTCGGGATCCAGGCGCCACTCGTAGTAGGTGTCACCGAACACGCGGGCGGCGGTGAGGTCCGATCCAAAGGCTACGCCATGCATGCCGGTGCCATTGCGGTTTGCGCCGATGGTGCCAAGCACATGTGTTCCGTGGTCGGCGTAGCTGAAGCCATAGGGCTGGCCTGCGGCGATCAGGCGTGCCGCCAGTGAGGCCGGAACGCCGGCGCCGAGCCCGTAGTAGTTGTAGCCGGGCTGTTCGCCGCGGGTCTGCCCGCAGGCGCCGGTACCTGCGACGACACCCGGTGTTGCGCAGTCGGCACCGATGGTGATGCTGGAGGCATTGCGTCCTGCAAACTCCGGATGCGCCAGCGCGGAGCCCGAGTCGAACAGCGCCAGGCGTACGCCCTTGCCGGTCAGGCCGCGTGCATAGGCGTAGTCGGCGCCCATCGCACCCAGGCCCCAATCGGCGTTGAATTCATCGCTGCGCCAGCTGGCCGGATCGCCCGGGTTGCCGAGGACGGCGGTGCTGCCGGCGGCAGGTGCAGTAGCCGTGGCTGCGGGTGGCGTGCTGGCAGCGGGCTGCGCCCATGCAGCCTGCAACTGGCGCTGCTGCTGCCAGGCATCAAGTGATTCGCCGGCCATGGCGGGCAGCGCGGTGGCCAGCAGCAGCGAACTGGCGACGGCAAGCGCCAGCGGGCGGTGCGACAGGGAGCGGGACGAACGGCCGTACAGCGGGTGATTCATCAGACAACTTCCTTGGTTGACGGACAACAAGGCCGTTAACGCCAAGGCGTGCTGATATCCCCCAGTAATGTGAAGAGAATTTTATGAACGCGTTAATTATGTGTGACGCACACGTTCACCTGATCTCCCCTTGGCCCCTTTACCGTGGCCGGGCCTGGACTCACCAGGCTTATCAAGGAGCGATGTCGATGCGTACTTTCAGGAAAGTGATCGCCGGTGCCGTGTTCGCGTTGGCCTGCAGCGGCTCGGTGGCCGTGGCCGGACCGGTTCAGCCCTGCGATCTGCCCTGCTGGAAGGCCTACCAGGCCTGTGTATCCGGTGGTGGTGATGCCATGGAATGCCAGTACGAATACGATCGATGCATCATGGAGCGCTGCGGCGCGGTGTAAGCCCTGCCATGATCGGCTGATGACGGGCCCCGTCCGTGACGGGGCTCTTCTGTTTGTGCGCAGGGTCGGGCAGTCTCGACACATTCTTCCTGGTGGAGTGGAACATGGCCGTCAAGCGTGTCGTCGCCAACATCGCCACCCCCGACCCCGCACGTGCCGCTACCTTCTACGGCGAACTGCTCGGCATGCCGGTGGTGATGGACCATGGCTGGATCGTCACCCATGGCGGGCAGGGCACCGCGCTGGCGCAGGTCAGCTTCGCCAGCGAAGGGGGTTCCGGCACACCGGTGCCGGACCTTTCGATCGAAGTGGACAACCTGCAGGAAGTGCTGGAGCGCATGCGCGCGGCCGGCATTGCGCTGGAATATGGCCCGGCCGACGAGCCCTGGGGCGTGCGGCGCTTCTTCGTCCGCGACCCGTTCGGTCGGTTGTTGAACATCCTCGCCCACGCCTGAGCGACGGCGAGGGATTCAGCGGCGCGTGCCGCCACGCTTCGGGGCCGGCGACACGCCGACCAGGCGCAGGCAATCGGCCACCACCGCCACGATGAAGGTCTCGGCGTCCGGTGCCGCCGCAGCGGCAACACGTGACCACGCCAGTGCCTAGCTGATTCGGCGTTGGCGTGAGCCTGGGCAGTGGCCGCGCAGGCGCACACGTTCAACCTGCAGCCGTCGACCCTGCTGCCAGGCGCGCAGACACTGGCTGGGTACCGCGGCGCCATGGCCAGCGGTTTCGGCTGGGCGATGGCCGTCGCCGGCGTGCTGGCCCTCCTGGCGGCGCTGGGTGTACCGGCAGCGCAAGCGCGCTTGAGTGGGCTGCGGTCAGCCCTGCTGGCGTTGCGGTCTCTCTTCCGTCGTTGGCGTGGCTTCGGCCGCGTGCTGTTGTTGCTGCTGCCGTGCATTGGCGTGGCGCGCGTGCCCGCCTTCGCGGCCGATCGCCGCCATGTGCTGGCGATTGCGGCTGATCGCCTCGCCGCCCTTGCGTCCCGCCACGCGTGCTTCGGCCGGGCTGAACTCATGTGCATTGCCGGACGCGTGCGCGGCGCGTCCCCCCTTTGCGGCGATTGCGCGCTGCTTGTCCTGGTCCATCGAAGCGAAGCCGCGATGAGAGGTGCCGTGATGCTGGTCAGCCATGTGAAGGCTCCCGGTGCATGGAGAGGAAGCTCATCCTTGCGTGTGCGCGGCTAAGGGAGTGTCCGCGCCGACGGCGTGGTCTTCACGCCACACCGCACTGCCTTTCACGGCGCAGCCACGCTGCTGCGCAGACTTGACAGGGATGGGCCGGCATCCCGGATGGCACCCAGATAAGGAAAAACATCGTCAAGCAATTCTGATGACGCGGACTGCTGGGCCGCACAGTGCCGCACGCGTGAGCTGCGCGTGGCCAATGACAGCTGGACCTTCCTGAGCGAGAACGAGATGGCTGCAGAGCAGCAGCGCTTCAGCGCCGGCGGGCGTCCTGCAGGCGCTGTGCGAAGGGCCGTTGTTCGAGCGCCGCTAATGCTTCGCGCAGCACCTGCTCCAGCGACTGACCCAGATCGGCATCGAGGCTGCGTGCCGCCACTGCGGTGGCCTGCCATTGCGCCTGCAGCACAGGCATCGCGCGCTGCGCGCGTGGGCTCAACTGCAGGATGCGTTCGCGCCCGTCGTCACCGTTGGCAGCATGCAGCCAGCCATCTCGCACCATCGCCGCCACGGTCTGGCTGAGCGCCGAATGGCTGAGCCCGCAGGCCAGTGCCAGGTCCTTGATCCGGCACGGCCCCTGCGCCATCAGCGTGCGCAGCACCGGCGTGTAGCGCGGCCGGTAGTCCAGTTGCAGGTCGCGGTAGGCCTGCTCGACGGCCGGGTCCAGCTGGTCGAGCAGGGCGCGCAGCAGGGTACCCAGCGTGGCGTGTTGGAGATCCATGACCGGGATGATATATAAGCACTTACATAACTTCAATGCGGGGTGGATGATGGCGGTCTCCTGGATGCTCGGCGCGTTGCTGGCGGCGGCCTGCCCCGTGCAGGACGGGGTCCTGCAGGCGGCGGCCAGCGCCGTGCAGGCGCAGTACCTGGACGAGGCGGAGGGCGCCCGCATCGCCGCCACCCTGCGCAGCTGGTCGGCGCAGCAGCGCTATGCGGACAGCTGCTCGGATGCTGCTGCGTTCAGCGCACGCCTGAACCAGGACCTGGACGTGTTCGATGGCCACTTCCACGTTGAACGCGTGGACGCGGCGGCCGGCCAGGACGACTGGTTGATGGCCTGGCGCGCCGATGCCCGCAGCAATGGCGCCGGCGTGCGCGAGGTAAGGGTGCTGGAGGGCAACGTTGGCTACCTGCGGCTGAGTACCTTCTATCCGCTGGATCTGGCGAGGCCGAAGCTTGCTGCGGCCTTCACGTTGTTGGCCGACACCGATGGCCTGGTGCTGGACCTGCGCCAGAACGGCGGCGGCGACGACGCAAGTGCCGATCTGCTGGTACGGACACTGCTGGACGCGAAGATCGGCGCGGTGCAGCAGCTGGACCAGCGTGGCCGGCGCACGCCGGTACCGCTGCCGCCGGCGAGCCTGCCCGCCTACCTGAAACCGCTGGTGGTGCTGATCGACCGCCGCACCGGTTCGGCCGCCGAGTTCGTCGCCTACTCGCTGCAGGCCCTGGGGCGCGCGCGCATTGTCGGCACACGCAGTGGCGGCGCAGCGCACATGTTTGGTGATCCTGTGCTGCTGCCCGATGGCTATCAGATCAGCATTCCCGACCGGCAACCGATCAACCTGCGCACCGGCGGCAACTGGGAACGTACCGGCGTGCGGCCTGACGTGGCCGGCGGCGACGATCCGCTGTTCATCGCGCGGCAACTGCTGGCGCCTGCGAAGTCGTCAAGATGAACGCACGATTGCATGGCTGTCCTATCGCAGATGCGCGATTGCATGCCTAGAATCGAAGCATCCCGGTAGTTCCCGGGCGCTTCGAGTGAATGGACTCAATGAAGATTCTGTTGACCGGTAGTTCCGGGCGCATCGGGCGCGCGATCTTCGGTGCGCTGGCGGCCGCCCACGAAGTGGTGGGGCTGGATCGCAGTCCGTTCGCCACCACGCGCATCATTGCCGATGTCACCGACCGCCAGGCGGTCACGCGTGCGGTGCAGGGCGTCGACGCGGTCATCCATACCGCGGCCCTGCACGCCCCGCATGTCGGGCTGGTGCCGGATGCGGTGTTCCAGCAGATCAACGTGGATGCCACGGCGCACCTGCTGCAGGCGGCACGCGATGCCGGCGCACGGCGCTTCGTGCTGACCAGCACCACGGCGCTGTACGGCCATGCCGTGGTGGCCGGTGGCTGCCGTTGGATAGACGAAGACACCGAGCCACTGCCGCGCACGATCTACCACCGCACCAAGCTGCAGGCCGAGACCCTGGCTGAAGCTGCCGCCACGCCGGGCTTCAGCGTTCGCGTGCTGCGCATGGGCCGGTGTTTTCCGGAACCGCCCGAACGGATGGCGATGTTCCGCCTGCACCGCGGCATCGATGCCCGCGATGTGGCCAGCGCACATGCTGCACTGCTGCTCGACGAAGGCGCCCGATTCGCCCGCTACCTCGCCTGCGCACCGACGCCGTTCCGGCGCGAGGACTGCCTGGAACTGGCCACTCACCCGCGCAGCGTGCTGGCCCGTCGCGCGCCGCAGCTGCTGGCCGAGTTCGAACGCCGTGGTTGGCCGCTGCCATTGAGCATCGACCGTGTCTACGACAGTGCCCGCCTGCGCAGCGAGCTGGGCTGGCAACCCTGCTTCGGGCCGGACGACGTGCTGCAGCAGTACGCTGTCGGCAGCATCGAGGTACTGCCGCGCGCGCAGTGGATCAAGGACCGCGTGGCCGAGTGAGGGCGTCGCGACGGGCGGGTAGCTGAGTCGACCCTGAGCAGATTCAGGAATGTGCAGGCCGGTCGCCTCAACCTCGTTGGCGGGCGGCCGCTAACCCGGTGCGCTCCCAGCGCCGGGACCACCCCGGCGGCCGGTGGCCTGCGCGACGGATCGCGCGCCTGCACGGTGCCTTCGTGGTGCCGGTCGTCCTGAACTGCCTTGCGGACCCTCCCATGCCTTCTTCCCGTTCCGCCGCTGCCCGCCGCCCGGGCAGCATCGCCCACAAGCTGATGCTGGGCACCGCCGCGATCGCGCTGCTGTGCTTCGGCCTGACCGCGTTCCTGATCTACCGACAGGCCAGCGCCAGCCTGATCAGCGCCTCGCGCCAGACCATGACCAGCGAGGCCACCGCCGAAGCGCGCCAGGTTGCGGCCGATCTCGTCAAGGCCTTCGCCAGCAACGATGCCATGGTCGAAAGCGTATTGGCCCAGCGCGCGCGTGGTGATGTCCCCGATCGCGCCAGCCTGGCCGCCGTGCTGGGTGAGCAGCTCCGCGCCCATCCGGAATGGCTGGGAAAGAGCACCATGTGGGAGGCCGATGCCTTCGACGGCAGGGATGCCGAGTTCGTCAACACCGAAGCGCACGATGCCACTGGCCGCTACATGAGCTACTGGGCCTGGCATGACGGCAAGCCACAGCAGTCGGTGATGACCGACTACACCGAGACTGCCAGCGGTTCCGGTGACTGGTACATGGCGCCCAGCCGCGACAGGCTGCCCAAGGTCAGCGAGCCCTATGCCTACGACATCGCCGGGCAGCAGGTGCTGATGAGTACGTTGAGCACGCCGATCATCGAGAACGACAAGTTCCTCGGTGTATTCACCGTCGACTTCTCGCTGGCGGCACTGCAGAAGCACCTGGCCACACTGAAGCCGATGGGGGCCGGCCGCGTCGAACTGCTGTCGCCGAAGGGCGTGGTGCTGGCCTCGGCCAATGCCACCGAGATCGGCAAACCGCGCAGCGATGCGCTGACCCGCAGCATGCTGGCCGAGATCGCCGCCGACCGCCCGTTCGAGGCCTTCAGCCCGGATGCAGCCGGCAACGTGCGCGTGTATGTGCCGCTGCGCGTGGGCGATGCCCCGCAGCGCTTCGCGCTGGGCGTGGTGATGCCGCATGCGGTGATCGTGGCCGAAGCGCGCCAGCTGTTGTGGCTGACCCTGCTGGTCGGCGTGATCGCCGCGCTGACCCTCAGCGCCGGCGTCTATGTACTGCTGCGCCGCCTGGCGATTCGCCCGCTCGCCGAAGCGGTCCGAGTGGCCGGCGACGTCGCCGCCGGCAAGCTGGACAGCATGCTGCCGGCGCGCAGCAACGACGAAGTAGGGCGCCTGCTGGATGCAATGCAGGGCATGCGCGGCCAGCTGCAGGCGGTGATGGCCGCGCAGGCCGAAATGGCGCGCCGCCACGATGCCGGTGAACTCAGCTACCGCATGGATGCCGCGGCGTTCCCGGGCGAGTACGGCCGCATGGTGGCCGACAGCAACCAGCTGGTGGCCTCCAGCAACGCGGTCACCCAGCGCCTGGTGGAAGTGATGCAGCGTTATGCCGTGGGCGATCTCAGCGTGGACATGGAAGCACTGCCGGGCGAGAAGGCGGTGTTCACCACCGCGATGGCGACCACCAAGCGCAACCTGGCTGCGATCAACGAGCAGATCCAGCAGCTGGCTGCCGCTGCCGCCGCCGGTGATTTCGCCATGCGCGGCGATGCACTGCGCTTCGATCACGACTTCCGCCGCATGGTGGAGACCCTGAACACGATGATGCAGGTCAGCGACCACAACCTGGCGGCGCTGTCGACGCTGCTGCGCGCGATCGCCGCAGGTGACCTTACTGCCCGCATGCAGGGCGACTTCCACGGGGTCTTTGCGGTGATGCGCGACGATGCCAACAGCACCGTGCAGCAGCTGACCCGGATCGTCGGCCAGATCCAGCAGTCGGCGGCCAGCATCCGCCTGGCCGCTGGCGAGATCGCTGCCGGCAACAGCGATCTGTCGCGGCGCACCGAACAGCAGGCTGCCAACCTGGAAGAAACCGCCGCGTCGATGGAAGAGCTGACGTCCACCGTGCGCCAGAATGCTGACCATGCGCTGCAGGCCAACACGCTGGCTGGTTCCGCGGCGAGCGTGGCCAGCGAAGGCGGCCAGGTGGTCAGCCAGGTAGTGCACACCATGGAACAGATCGAGGCCTCGTCGCAGCGCATCGCCGAGATCATCTCGGTGATCGATGGCATCGCGTTCCAGACCAACATCCTGGCGCTGAACGCGGCAGTGGAAGCGGCGCGCGCCGGTGAGCAGGGCCGCGGCTTTGCCGTGGTCGCCAGCGAAGTGCGTGCGTTGGCACAGCGCTCGGCGGGCGCTGCGAAGGAAATCAAGGAGCTGATCGACGCCTCGGTGGCACAGGTCGGTGCCGGTGCACAGCTGGTGCACGGCGCGGGCCGCACCATGCAGGAGATCGTCGGCCAGGTCGGCCGGGTCAACGAGATCATGGCCGAGATCTCGGCGGCGTCGCGCGAGCAGTCGGCCGGCATCGAGCAGGTCAACCAGACCGTGGTGCAGATGGACGAAACCACCCAGCAGAACGCCGCGCTGGTGGAGGAAGCCAGTGCCGCCGCGCGGGCGATGGAGGAACAGGCCGAGCAGCTGGCGGTGGCGGTGTCGCGCTTCCGCCTGCAGGCCGAGCCGGTAGCCGTGGCACGCCGCGCGGCCTGAAACCAGGCACGCGCACATGAAGACGCCCGGCCAAGGCCGGGCGTCGTCGTCTCTGCTCATCGGTGCGCCGGACCGGGTCCGGTAACCGCAGCGGCTTAGAACATTCCTTCGAACGGGTTCCAGCTGGCCTTGCCCTTCACCTGTTCCAGGTAGTAGCTGTAGTTGGTGCTGGAGGCAACCAGGAAGTTCATGGCGATGAAGATGGCACGGGCCACAACGTCCGGCAGGAACAGGGTGACGATGCCCAGCGCGATGTTGATGCCGAGCACGACCAGCGCCTTGCGCCACATGCCCAGGATGAGCAGGTAGATGAAGCCGAAGAAGAAGGCGAAGAAATTGATGTTGACCTTCAGGCGGTCGCCGAAGGACAACGCCTTCCAGGCCTGCTTGAAACCCGGCTCCTTGGGCGCGCCGTGCTGCTGGAAGAAGTTGAAGCGGAACTGCCACTTCGGGCTGAAGCGGGAGAGGTCGACTGCGTTCATTGACGATCACGTCCTTGTAGGAAAACGTTTACATGATACGGGGCGAACGGTTCAGGAAACCAGCCTCTGGCGTCAAAAATGTGACCCGCAGGCCAGAGTGGCGCTGCGGCCGGGTGCCGCACCGTCACCCGCCCGCCTTGTTTTTAGGATAGGGTGCGCAGTTCCGCTGCCGCTCCGGTTGGACCCGTGCGGCGGCGGGATGTCCATGGAGGTTGCATGACCACACCTGCTACACCGGAAAACGCACCGGGACCGGTGCTCCTGCCGACACCTGAAGTGGTGCAGGCACAACAACTGCTCGCACGCCAGCAACTGGCGGTGGCGATGGACCGTGCACGCACGGCTGCCACGCGGGACGCGGCACCGGCCGCGCTGGAAAGCGAGTAACCCGCAACACCGTTGATCGCGCTGGCCTGCCGCCAGCGCGATCACGGCGCGCGCCGTTGGTCAGAACCGCGCGGTCATGCTGAGGAAGTAGCTGCGCCCGGCCACGAAGTAGTCGGTGGAGCCTTCGGCATACAGCTTCTTGTCGGCCAGGTTGCTGACGCCGCCGCGCAGGGTCAGTACCTCGTTGACGTTCCATGCCGCAGTCAGGTCATACAGCGTGTAGGCCTTGAGGAAGGTCGTGGCGGTGCCGGTCTGCTTGCCGGTGTACTGCGCCGACAGGCTGCTGGAGAACACCGTGTTCGGCGTCCAGTCCAGCGACGAATAGCCGGAGAATTCCGGGGTGTCGATCAGGTTGCGGCCAGTGGTCAGGTTCTTGGCTTCCTTCATCCAGGTCGCCGAGGTGCGCCAGCGCCACTGCTCGCCGAAGCGGACATTGAAGTTGCCTTCCATGCCGCTGGTGCGTGCGCGCTGTACGTTGCTCATGCGCGTCCACCAGATGCCATTGAACCGGCCCAGCGGCGCGTATTCGATCTTGTTCCGGAAGTCGGTATGGAAATAGGTCACGCCGGCATCGATCAGGTCATTGTCGAAGCTGATGCCGATCTCGCGGTTGGTGCTGGTTTCCGGATCCAGGTCCGGGTTGCCGGCCATGTAGCAGCCGCCGCGGGTATAGCCCAGCGGGATCAGCGAGGTGCAGCCACGGCCGCCGGACTGGGTGGCAGCGGTGGCCGAATTCTCGGTCAGGCTGGGCGCCCGGAAGCCCTTGGAGACGCCACCGCGGATCGTCCACTGTTCGGCCGGATGCCAGACCAGGTACGCACGCGGGCTGACGTGGCCGCCGAACTGCTCGTGATGGTCCAGGCGTGCGCCCACGGTCAGGGCCAGGGTGCGGTGCAGCTTCAGTTCGTCTTCGACGAACAGCGCCCAGGTATCCACTTCCAGATTGGAGCCGCTGACGGCGTTGCCGGCGTAGTCGATCGGCGCGCGGCCGATGGTGTCGGTGTTGGTCAGCTCCTGGCGCTTCCACTGCCCACCCACGGCGAACTGGTGTTCAACGCCCAGGGTGAACGGCGTGGTCAGGCTGCCTTCGATGATCGTGTCGGTGGCCTCTGAGCGGCCGGTGGCACCGATGTCGTTCTTGTATTCGGTCCAGTACGCGCTGAGCTTGGAGGTGCCGAAGCCCCACTTGCCATCGTGGTTGAGCGCCAGTGAACTGCGCTTGAGCTCACTGGCCCCCCAGGCGCCTTCGTCCTGCTTTTCCAGCGATGCATCGATGAAGGCCTGCTGCACGCCGTGCCCGGCTTCCAGCGACAGTTCCTGTGCGTCGCTCAGCTTCCACTGCAGCAGCGCATCGACATTGCGGTCCTTCTCGCCGGCATAGGCATTGCCGTAGACACCGTTGTTGGACTTGTCCGAATCGCGGCGCATGCTGTTGGCACCGATGCGCAGGCCGAAGCGTTCGCCCAGCGGGCCGGAGAAGGTCGCACCGATCTGCTGGGTATCGCCGCGCTTGCCATCACCGGGACGGGTGTAGCTGTGGGTGGCGCTGCCGTTCCATTCGTCGCCGATGCGCCGGGTGATGATGTTGATCACGCCGCCCATCGCGTCAGAGCCGTAGAGCGACGACATCGGGCCGCGCACCACCTCGATGCGTTCGATCTGGTCGGGCGAGATCCAGTTCAGGTCCTGGCGGCCGAGGTCGGGGCGATAGTTGGTCGCGGCCGAGCTGCCCATGCGCTTGCCGTCCACCAGCACCAGCGTGTAGTTGGACGGCATGCCGCGCAGCTTGATCTTGGACTGTTCGCCGACCGCGCTGAGGCCGCCGGTCACACCCGGCACGCGGCTGAGCAGGGTGGCCAGATTGGGCACCGGCTGGCGCTCGATGTCCTCACGGCTGATCACGCTGATGCTGGCCGGGGCATCCTTGATCCATTGCTGGCTGCCCGAGGCCGTGACCACCACGGTATCCAGGTCCTTGGTGGAGGCATCGGCGCTGGCCTCTGCAGCGGCCAGGCCGGGCAGGGCCAGCAGGCAGGCGGCGGCCACGGCGTGGGCCAGGAGGGTGCGCGGCAGGCGCGCGGAACGGTAAGGGGACGACAGGGACATGACGGCTTCCATGGGAGGTGGGGTGACCCTGTGGAAGCAGCAGGCGCAGGCAGGCAGCAGGCAGCCACCCCTTCCATGGGTCGTCGGGCGCGCGGCGTGGGCCGGCGCAGCTGGGTGGGTCGCGGCCGTTCGGAAGACGGTGACCTGCCTGGTTAATGAAATGATAACCGTTCGCGTTTGTTACGATCCAGTGCCGGGGGCGATGTAGTGACATCTCGCCATTCCCCGGCGCGATCGCCTGCTTTTTGCTGAATGGGGAGAATTCCCGGCGTAGACCTTCGCGCGCGGCTTACATTCAGCGCCCTAGACTGGGCCGCATTTTCGATTCCGCCCCGTTGGAGATCGTGTGGGTTCCGGTAGTGACAGACATCGACTGTGCGGCCTGAGGCCGACACAGCCAGGACAAGTGCGGGCGCCGGGAAAGCGCGCCGGGAACCATGGTGCATGCAGCCCGGCCGGGATGGCCGGCCGTGCCGACGGCGCGGAGTAGGCGACGATGGGGGTGCAGACCATCCATGCGGAAGCAGAAACGCCCCGGCTCGATGCCGGCCGGGCGCTGCTGCCCGCTGAATCTCCCTTGCAGATGCCCGAACAGACCCTGCGCGAAGGCGCGCTGAAGGTCCGGCGGCATCGCACGTCGCCGCGCCTGATCGGCCTGCGCCGGCTGTACATCTTCGGTGGCACGCTCGGCATGACCGCCGTGGCCACGCGGATGATGTGGCGGGTGCTGTCGGCCAATGGCATCAGCGTGCTCGAAGCCTGCCTGCTGGTACTGTTCGTCGGCCTGTTTGCCTGGATCGCGCTGTCTTTCGCCAGCGCCCTGGCCGGCTTCCTGACCGCGGTGTTTGACCGTGGCTACCGCCTCGGCATCGACCCGGACAAGCCGCTGCCGACCGTGCACAGCCGCACCGCGCTGCTGATGCCGACCTACAACGAAGACCCGCGCCGCCTGTTGGCCGGCTTGCAGGCCATCTACGAATCAGTGGCCGCCACCGGCCAGCTGGAGCGCTTCGACTTCTTCGTGCTCAGCGACACGCGCCGCGAGGACATCGCGCGCGCGGAGGAACAGGTGTTCGCCGAGCTGCGCGAGCGTGTGCCGGACGGCCGGGTGCGCCTGTTCTACCGTCGCCGTGGTGACAACAGCGGTCGCAAGGCCGGCAACATCGCCGACTGGGTCCGCCGCTTCGGCGGTGCCTACCCGCAGATGCTGATCCTCGACGCCGACAGCCTGATGACCGGCGACAGCATCGTGCGCCTGGTGGCCGGCATGGAGCACAACGCCGACGTCGGCCTGATCCAGACCCTGCCGTCGGTGATCGGCGGCCGCACCCTGTTCGCGCGCATGCAGCAGTTTGGCGGCCGCGTGTATGGGCCGGTGATTGCCCGTGGCGTGGCCTGGTGGCACGGCGCCGAGAGCAACTACTGGGGCCACAACGCCATCATCCGCACCCGCGCCTTCGCCGACCACGCCGGCCTGCCGGCGCTGCCGGGGCGCAAGCCATTCGGCGGCCACGTGCTCAGCCATGACTTCGTCGAAGCGGCGTTGATGCGGCGTGGCGGCTGGGCCGCGCACATGGTGCCCTACCTCGGTGGCAGCTATGAAGAGGGCCCGCCGACGCTGACCGACCTGCTGGTGCGCGACCGTCGCTGGTGCCAGGGCAACCTGCAGCACGGCAAGGTGGTCGGCAGCCGCGGGCTGCACTGGATCAGCCGTACGCACATGCTGATCGGTATCGGCCACTATTTCACCGCCCCGATGTGGGCAATGCTCATGCTGATCGGCATCGCCATCCCGCTGTTCCAGGAGGGCATCGATTTCAACGCGCTGCTGCACCTGTCGCCCAGCGTCTACTGGCGCGCACAGGACGAAGAGCAGGTGGTGCGTCTGTTCGCCGCCACCATGGCGGTGCTGCTGCTGCCCAAGGTGCTTGGCTATCTGGCGATGCTGCTGGACCCGGTCGACCGCCGTGGCTGCGGCGGTGCGATCCGTGCCTTCGTGTCGATGCTGGTGGAAACCGTGCTGGCCGCACTGATGGCACCGGTGGTGATGTACGTGCAGTCGCGGGGCGTGGCGGAAGTGTTGTCCGGCCGCGATTCCGGCTGGGATGCGCAGCAGCGTGACGACGGCGGCATCTCGTGGCTGGCGCTGATCCGCGGCTACGGTGGCCTGGGGGTGTTTGGCGCCTTCATGGGCGTGCTGGCCTGGGCAGTGTCGCCGTCGCTGGCCGCGTGGATGGCGCCGGTGGTGATCGGCATGGTGCTCGCGGTTCCGGTGGTGGCGTTGACGTCCTCGCGTGGCCCCGGTGCCTTCCTGCACCGTCTTGGCCTGCTCGATATCCCCGAGGAGAACATCCCGCCGCCGGTGCTGGTACGCGCCGCGCAGCTGCGCCGGGAAGCGGCCGCGCAACCGCCGCTGTACTGATTGCCCCGCGCCAGCGGCATAATGCGGCTCGAACTTGAAGGAGCCGCATCATGCTGCAAACGGTGGAACAGGAAACCGGCGCCTCGCCGCAGTGGTCGGTGATCTGGCTGCACGGCCTCGGCGCCGATGGCCATGATTTCGCGCCGATCGTGCCGGAGCTGGTGCGGCCGCATTGGCCGGCGCTGCGCTTCGTGTTCCCGCACGCACCGGTGCGGCCGATCACGATCAACAACGGCGTGCCGATGCGCGGCTGGTACGACATCGTCGGCATGGACTTCCGTTCGCGCGCGGACATGGCCGGCGTGCAGGAATCGGTGGTGCAGCTGGACGCGCTGATCGCGCGTGAGATCGAGCGCGGCATTCCGGCGGAGAAGATCTTCCTGGCCGGTTTCTCGCAGGGGGGCGCGATCATCCTGACCGCCGCGCTGTCGCGCACCGCGCCGCTGGCCGGCCTGATCGCCCTGTCCACCTACCTGCCCGAAGCTGAAAGCGCCACGCGTGTTGACGGCGCCGTGCAGGTGCCGGTGTTCATGGCCCATGGCAGCAGCGACCCGGTGATTCCGCAGGCGGTGGCGGTACACAGCGCGCAGGCGCTGCAGGCGCTGGGCCTGGAGGTGGAATGGCACAGCTACCCGATGGCCCATCAGGTCTGTGCCGAAGAGATCCAGGCACTGGGTGACTGGCTGCAGGAACGCCTGGGCGTGGGCTGAGCCATGTCCCCGGCCAGCACACCGCCATGGATGCCGGAACTGTGCCGCCTGCCGCGGCTGGCGGCGATGCTCGGCCTGGCCGAGCTGGTGGTGGTGGTGCTGGCCCTGGCCCCGGATGGCAGCCGCCACTGGACCTTTGGCGAACTGCTGTCAGCCAGTGGCTTCGCCTTGTGGCTGGCGTTGGCGGTGACCGCCTCCCTGTGCCTGCTGCGGCAGGCGCTGTCCAGGCTGCCGCCGGTGCTGGGGGCGGTCGCTGCCATCGCACTGGCGGCCCTGATCGCGGTGGTCTGTGCCGGCATCGTGCACGCCTTGTACGCGGTGCTGGGTGACAGCTTCGCCAGCGGCATCAGCTTCTGGCGCTTCACCCTTGGGAGTGCAGCTACCACGGCGCTGATCACCGCGCTGGCGCTGCGCTACTTCTATGTCAGCGACCGCTGGGCCGCGCAGGTGCAGGCCAATGCACGCGCCCAGGCCGACGCGCTGCAGGCGCGGATCCGCCCGCATTTCCTGTTCAACAGCATGAACCTGATCGCCAGCCTGCTGCATCGCGATCCTGCGGTGGCCGAACGTGCGGTGCTGGATCTGTCCGATCTGTTCCGTGCTGCGCTCGGTGCAGGCGAGGGCGATTCCACCCTGCGCGACGAATGCGAACTGGCCGAGCGCTACCTGTCGATCGAATCGCTGCGCCTGGGCGAACGCCTGCAGGTGCGCTGGCAGCGCGACGAGCCGCTGCCGTGGGACCTGCCATTGCCAAGGCTGGTACTGCAGCCGCTGGTGGAAAATGCCGTGCTGCACGGCATCTCGCGCCTGCCCGACGGCGGCATTATCGAGCTGCACCTGCTGCGCCAGGGCAACGAGCTGCAGATCCGCGTGCGCAATCCCGCGCCTGATCCGCAGGCGCCCGGGCTGGCCCTGGCGCGGGGGGCTGGCCATGCCCAGCACAGCATCGGCCATCGGCTGGCCTGGCGCTTCGGCAGCGCCGCGCGGATGACGGCTGGCTGGAGCGAAGGCTACTATGCCTGCCAGGTGACAGTGCCGATCCAGTGAGGGAACGATCGTGAGGGTAGTCATCGCCGATGACGAACCACTGGCGCGCGAGCGCCTGCGCAGCCTGTTGGCGGCACAGGACGGCGTGGACGTGGTGGCCGAGGCCGGCAACGGCGAGCAGGCCCTGCACGCATGCGCGGAGCTGCAGCCCGACCTGGTCCTGCTGGACATCGCAATGCCCGGGCTGGACGGCCTGGAAGCAGCCCGCCACCTGGCCAGCTTCGAACCGCGGCCGGCGGTGGTGTTCTGCACTGCCTACGACGCGCATGCACTGTCGGCATTCGAGGCCGCAGCGATCGATTACCTGATGAAACCGGTGCGCGCCGAACGCCTGGCCGCGGCGATTGCACGTGCCCGCACGTTCCTGGCTGGCCGCGATGGCCAGCCGCAGGCGCACAGCGGGCAGCAGGCCCGCAGCGTGCTATGCGCACGCCTGCGCGGCAGCCTGCGGCTGATTCCGCTGGACGACATCCACTACCTGCAGGCCGAAGAGAAGTACGTAGTGGTGCACCACGCGCGCGGCGAAGACCTGATCGAGGAATCGCTGAAGTCGCTGGAAGAAGAGTTCGCCAGCCGTTTCATCCGCATCCATCGCAACTGCCTGGTGGCGCGCCATGAGCTGGTGGAACTGCGCCGCGGTTCCGGCGGGCAGGTGCAGGCGGTGCTGCGGCATGGCAGGCAGCCGCTGGAAGTCAGCCGCCGCTGCGTGGCGACGCTGAAGCAGGAACTGCGGCATCTGTGAGTGTTCCGCGCGGCCTGCGGCCGCGACTGCTTATGGATCAACATCAACTGCAACAGCAACAGCAACAGCAACAGCAGATTGTCGGCTCTGTGTTGTTGCGTGTTGGGTGAGGCGGGATGGGCAGGCGGGACACGCCGTAAACCCATCCCTGGGGGCTCGATGGCGCCATCCATGGCGCCAACGGTCCCGCCCGCCCATCCCGCCTCACCCTCGCGAATTTCCCGGTGACGGACGGCAAGGGCATTGTTGTTATCGAGGGGGGAAGAGGGGTCAGATCCCTTTTCCTGCGGAAAAGGGATCTGACCCCGGAAGCCGTCGGCAGTTGTTTTTGCCTTTGCCTCTGCTTTTTCTTTCTTTTGATCTTCCGTGGCTGGCGCGCACGGAAACTGTCAGAGGCCGGGGCGGTGGGGGCAGGCGGGGTGTCCGCGGCATGGATGCCGCGGCCAAGCCCCCAGGGATGGGTTCACGGCGTCCCCGCATGACCCCACCGCCCCGGCCAAGCGCGATAGATCCAGCCGATGCACCAGCCACGAGGGGCTCCGCCGTTGGCCGTATCCGCGCCGAAGGCGCGATAATGACTGGATGGAAACCGTCCGCATCGCCACCCGCAAGAGCCCGCTCGCCCTCTGGCAGAGCGAACACGTCGCCGACCGCCTGCGCCAGGCCCATCCCGGCCTGCATGTGGAACTGGTACCGATGAGTACCCGCGGTGACGAGGTGCTGGACCGCTCGTTGGCCGCCATCGGTGGCAAGGGCCTGTTCCTGAAGGAGCTGGAGCTGGCCATGCTGCGGGGTGAGGCCGACTGCGCCGTGCACTCGCTGAAGGATGTGCCGATGGAACTGGATGAACCCTTCGCCCTGCCGGCGATGCTGACCCGCCACGATCCGGCTGATGGTTTCGTCTCCAACCTGTACGCCTCGCTGGACGCGCTGCCGATCGGCGCGCGGGTCGGCACCTCGTCGCTGCGCCGCCAGGCCCAGCTGCGCGCGCTGCGCCCGGATCTGGAATTGCTGGACCTGCGCGGCAACGTCAACACCCGCCTGGCCAAGCTCGACAATGGTGGCTACGACGCCATCGTGCTGGCCGTGGCTGGCCTGGAGCGGTTGGGCCTGGGCGAGCGCATCGTCGCGCGCCTGCAACCGCCGCAGTGGCTGCCGGCCCCGGCGCAGGGTGCGGTGGCGGTGGAGTGCGATGGTGGCAATACGGCCCTGATGGCGTTGTTCGCCACGCTTGATGACGCGGCCACGCGTGCCTGCGTGGAAGCCGAGCGGGCGATGAACCGTGCGCTGCATGGCAGCTGCCACGTGCCGGTGGCGGCGATCGCGCAGTGGCAGGGCGACGCCCTGCACCTGCAGGGGCTGGTCGGCAGTGCCAGCGATGGTCGTGCGGTGCGCGCGGAGGCGGTGGGCCCGGCCAGTGATCCGGAAGCGCTGGGCCAGCGCGTGGCGAGGATGCTGCTGGATACCGGTGCCGGCGAACTGCTGAACGTCTGAGCATTGCAGGTAGTGCCGGCCAGCGGCCGGCACTACCCAGAAGAAGAGCGGGCGCCTAGGCGCCCGTTCTGCTTATTTGAACTTGTAGACCACGTTCATCGTGGTCAGCGTATCGGTCTTGCGCTTGTCCACAGCAACGTCGCTGTTGTAGCGCGCCTGCCACCCGGCCTTCAGCGCCAGGTGCTCGTTCATGCTCACCGAGACACCAAAGTCGTTCTGGCCGAAGGTGTTGTACGAACCGGATTCGACCAGCAGCGTGTTCACCAGGTCGGTGTTGTCGGTCAGCGAGTACTTCAGGTCGAACAGGCCACGGCCGATCATGCCGGTACGGGTGCGGTCATCCTCGGTGCTGTGGGTACGGCGCACACCGGGGCCGATCTGCGCATCGAACGAGAAGCGCTCGGTGTTCCACAGGCGGGTGCCGTAACCCAGACCGAACGAGCTCTGGCGGTCGTAGGTGGCGAAGTCGTCGCGCTCGGTACGCACCGTGGCGGTCAGCTGGCGGTGCTCGCCCAGCTGCAGCGCGCTGCCGGCGCTGCCGGTGTAGCGGTTGGCGGTGGTGTTGTTGCGGCGGGTGGTGGTGCCGTCGTCGTTGGTTTCGGTCACCTTGGAGCTGGAGCGCAGGCCGAACAGGTCCATGCTGTGCACCCAGTCACCGTCGGTGTAGCGCAGGCGCAGGCGGCCGTTGAAGCTCTCGGTGCTGCTGTTGCCGCGTGCCGAGGCAAAGCCGAGCTCGCCACCGCTGCCGCTCCACGGCGAGGACATCGCCGCCAGCTCGGAGGCATCCTGTGCGTATGCGAGCGGCGCACACAGCAGCAGCGGGATCAGCAGGGACACGCGCAGGGACATCGAGGCTTCTCCGGAACGGTTGACAGCCGGTGATGATACTGGAAGCGTGATGGCGGTCCGAATCGATCCAATGCGCGCTTCAGCGAACGTTGCCGCGATCGCCTATTCAGGGCAGATCGACGCGCAGTGCGGGGTCGTTGAAGCGCGAATAGCGCAGGCGCAGCTGGAAGCTGCGGCCATTGCTGCTGCCGCTGCGCACGATCTGGCGTGGCAGGCCCTGGGCATCCACCCAGTACTC
Source organism: Stenotrophomonas sp. WZN-1 (assembly GCF_002192255.1). Lineage (NCBI taxonomy): Bacteria > Pseudomonadati > Pseudomonadota > Gammaproteobacteria > Lysobacterales > Lysobacteraceae > Stenotrophomonas > Stenotrophomonas sp. WZN-1. The sequence goes on along the minus strand of NZ_CP021768.1, from coordinate 3,923,670 downwards.
CAGGCGTTCGCCGGGCTGCGCACCACGCAGCCGGTAGTGCCGGGTCTGGACCCCGTCCAGCGACTGGCTGCCGAGGTCTTCGGCCTTCAGATCGGCGGGCAGGGCATCGGCCGGCAGCGGGTTGCGCCACTGCTCGAGCAGGCCGGGCGGGGTCGGCACCTGGCGGATCGCGCCGTCGGCCTGCAGGAACATGGTGTCGCCGATGATGGTCTGCGGCCCCGCCGGCGTCTCCACCCGGAAACGATCGGGCGCGACGAAGTCCATGGCGCTGCGCACCGGTTGCGGAGCGCCCAGCACCTCCAGTTCGGCGTGGAAGCTGCGCAGGGCCGAGAAACGCTGGCTGGCGCCCAGTACCGCCTGCGCCGGATCGGCGACGGGTACCGGGGCCTCGGTGCTGGCCGGCGCCGGCGCGCGATCACAGGCGGCCAGCAGCAGGCAGGCCAGCAGGGACAGGGCAGGCAACCGGCGCATCGGGCATTCCATGGGGGTGGGGGCGACCACGATAGCCCAAACGTCCCACACAAGACCCGCGACTCGGACATAATCGGGGGTATGGACCGATACGAACGCATCACCGCCCTGCATCGTCTGCTCAAGTCCGCGCGCTATCCGGTGACGGTGGCGACCCTGCAGGACAAGCTCGGTTGTTCCCGCGCCACCGTCTACCGCGACCTGGCCTTCCTGCGCGATGCGCTGATGGCACCGATCGAGGGCGACGGCGAGGCGGGCTTCCGCTACCAGGCTGACGAGAGCGACCGTTTCGAACTGCCGGGCCTGTGGCTCAGCTCGGAGGAGCTGCATGCCCTGTTGGCCTCGCAGCACCTGCTGGCGCGGACCGGCGGTGGTGTGCTGTCGTCGGTGCTGGCACCGCTGCAGCAACGCATCGAAAGCCTGCTGGCGGCCCAGGCCGGCGTGTCCAGCTGGCCGGTCGACCGCGTGCGGGTGATTCCGCACCGTGGCCGCAAGTTCGACGAAGGCAGCTTCCGCAGCGTCGCGTCGGCCGTGCTGGAGCGTCGCCAGCTGGCGTTCGAGTACCGCGCCCGTTCCACCGATGAGCCGACCAAGCGCACCGTCTCGCCGCAGCGCCTGACCCACTATCGCGACAACTGGTACCTGGATGCCTGGGACCATGACCGCGACGCCCTGCGCAGTTTCGCGGTGGACCGCATCCACAAGGCGCGGGTGGTCGACAGCACCGCGCGCGATGTCGCCGACAGCGAGCTGGACGAGCAGCTCGGCGCCAGCTACGGCATCTTCTCTGGTGCGCCGAAGGGCTGGGCGACCATCCTGTTCAGCGCCAAGGCCGCGCGCTGGGTGGCCGACGAGCACTGGCATTCCAAGCAGCAGGGCCGCTTCCTGGCCGACGGCCGCTATGAGCTGAAGGTGCCGTACAGCGTCTCGCGCGAGCTGCTGATGGATGTGCTGCATTATGGCTCGGATGCCGAGATCGTCGAGCCGATGATGCTGCGCGAGCAGGCCAAGGCATTGCTTGAGCTGGCCCTGAGCAATTACGAAAAATCCTGACACTCCCCCCGAGAATCCAATCCCCCATGAAGAAGACCCTGTTGCTGCCCCTGCTCGCCGCTGCGCTGGCCCTGACCGCCTGCGGCAAGTCCGGCGAGCCCTCGCAGAAGCTGGTGGTGGCCGCCACGGCCGTGCCGCATGCCGAGATCCTCGAGGTGGTCAAGCCGATCCTCAAGCAGGAAGGCGTGGACCTGGACGTGCGCGTGTTCAATGACTACGTGCAGCCCAACGACCAGCTGGTGCAGAAGCAGGTGGATGCCAACTACTTCCAGACCGAGCCGTACCTGGATGCCTACAACCGTGATCGCAAGACCGACCTGGTAAAGGTGATCGGCGTGCACATCGAGCCGTTCGGTGCGTACTCGCGCAAGGTCAAGTCGCTGGCCGAGCTGCGCGAAGGCGCTGACGTGGTGATCCCGAACGACCCGAGCAACAACAGCCGCGCGCTGATCCTGCTGCACAAGGCCGGCGTGATCGAGCTGAAGGACCCGACCAACGCACTGTCGACCCAGCGCGACATCACCGCCAACCCGAAGAACCTGAAGTTCCGCGAGCTGGACTCGGCGATGCTGCCGCGCGTGCTGGACCAGGTCGACCTAGCCCTGATCAATACCAACTACGCGCTGGATGCCGGCCTCAACCCGACCCAGGATGCGCTGGCGATCGAGAGCAAGGACTCGCCGTACGTGAACTTCCTGGTCGCGCGCCCGGACAACAAGGACGACGCCCGCGTGCAGAAGCTGGCCAAGGCCCTGACCAGCCCGCAGGTGAAGGCCTTCATCGAGACCAAGTACAAGGGCGCGGTGCTGCCGGCGTTCTGACCGCGCCGATCCGCTGACGATGCCTGTGGTGGGTGTCGACCTTGGTCGACACCGCCTTAATCCACGTGGAAGGCGAGGGTGGCGGCCACCGCCTGCTGCCATCCCGCATACAGCTTTTCGCGCCGCGCCACCTCCATCTGTGGCTCGAAGCGCCGGTCCAGGCCCCACTGCGCGGCGATCTGTTCGCGGCTGGTCCAGAACCCCACCGCCAGGCCGGCCAGGTAGGCCGCGCCCAGCGCGGTGGTCTCGGTCAGTCGCGGCCGCAGCAGCGGCACACCGAGGATGTCCGCCTGGAAACCGGCCAGGAAGTCGTTGCCGATCGCACCGCCATCAGCGCGCAGCTCGGTCAGCGCGATACCCGCATCGGACTGCATCGCATCGAGCACATCGCGGGTCTGGTAGGCCATCGCTTCCAGCGCGGCGCGCACGAAGTGCGCCTTGCGGGTGCCGCGGGTCAACCCGAACATCGCACCGCGCACATCACTGCGCCAATAGGGCGCGCCGAGGCCGACAAACGCCGGCACCAGGTAAGCGCCGCCACTGTCGGGCACCTGCGCAGCCAGTGCCTGGCTGTCACTTGCGCGTTCGATCATGCGCAGCCCATCGCGCAGCCACTGCACCACCGAGCCGGCGATGAAGATCGAGCCTTCCAGCGCGTACTCCACGCGCCCGTCCAGGCCCCAGGCAATGGTGGTCAGCAGGCCGTTGCGCGACCGCACCGCCTGCGCGCCGGTGTGCATCAACATGAAACAACCGGTGCCATAGGTGTTCTTGACCATGCCCGGCTGGAAGCAGGCCTGTCCGAACAGCGCCGCCTGCTGGTCACCGGCGATGCCGGCGATCGGGATCGGGTGGTCGAAGAAGAACTGCGGCCGGGTATGCGCGTATACCGCACTGGAGTCGCGCACCTGCGGCAGCATCGCGCGCGGGATGTCGAGCAGGGCCAGCAGATCGTCATCCCAGTCCAGCGTGTGGATGTTGAACAGCAGCGTGCGCGCCGCATTGCTGTAGTCGGTCACATGCGCCTGGCCACCGCTCAGGTTCCATACCAGCCAGCTGTCGATGGTGCCGAACAGCAGCTCGCCACGTTCGGCGCGCTGCTGCGCGCCCTCCACATGGTCGAGGATCCAGCGCACCTTGGTGGCGGAGAAATAGGCATCGATCAGCAGGCCGGTCCGCTCGCGGATCAGCGCTTCATGCCCCTCCGATTTCAATCGTTCGCAGATGGCGTGGCTCTGCCGGGATTGCCAGACGATGGCGTTGTGGATCGGCTGGCCGGTGGCACCGTCCCAGACCACGGTGGTTTCGCGCTGGTTGGTGATGCCCAGTGCGGCGATATGGCGCGGGTCGATCTGCCCGCGGCTGAGCAGTTCGGTCAATGTGGCATAGACGCTGGTAAGGATCTCGCGCGGGTCATGCTCGACCCAGCCGGGGTGCGGGAAGATCTGCGCGAACTCGCGTTGCGCGCTGCCGACGATATCGCCGGCACGGTCGAACAGGATCGCGCGCGAACTGGTGGTGCCCTGGTCGATGGCCAACACGTAGCGGGGCGTCATGCAGCGTCTCCGATGGCGATGGGGAAAATCCTAATGCATCGATCGCGTCGCGCGCGGCCGCCCTGGTAGCTGCCAACCTTGGTTGGCACACGTGGCAACACGGGGGTCAGAGCCCTTTCCGTGGGAAAGGGACCTGATCCCCCAGCCACGCCCGCAGCCGTGCCACCTGCGCAGCATCCAGCAACAACCCCAGCTTGCTCCGACGCCACAGGATATCGTCGGTGTCGCACGCCCACTCGCGTTCGCGCAGGAAGTCCACTTCGCGCGCATGCAGGCCGCCGCCAAAGTCCTCGCCCAGATCGTGCAGGCCCTGTACACCCTGCAGCATTTCCGCGCTGCGACTGCCATAGGCCCCGGCCCAGCGTCGCGCGATACCTGCGGGCAGCCACGGTGCCAGCGCCAGCAGGTGCGAGCCTGCCTGTGCGGCGTCGCCCCAGTCGCTGCCCGGCAGCGGGTCTCCGCGCGCCGTCCAGGCCGGGCCCATCTGTGGCAGGGCAGGGCGCAGCAGGTCCAGTGCCTCCTCGGCCAGCACCCGGTAGGTGGTCAGCTTGCCGCCCAGTACATGCAGCGCCGGTGCCGGGTCCACCTGCACCTGCAGGCGGTAGTCGCGGCTCAGCTTTGCTGCGCGCGGATCCGGGTCGGCCAGCAGTGGCCGCACACCGGCGAACTGCCAGACCACGTCTTCCGGAGTGATCGGCTCAAGCAGGTAGCGATTGGCCGCTTCGCACAGGTAGGTCACCTCGGAAGGCAGCACGCTGCAGCGCGCCGGGTCACCGCGATAGTCGGTATCGGTGGTGCCTACCAGCAGGTGGTCGTGGGCGAAGGGCAGCAGGAACACCACGCGTCCGTCGGGCTGCTGCAGCAGGCAGGCGCTGTCGTCGGGCCAGGGACGGCGCAGCACGATGTGGCTGCCCTGCACCAGGCGCAGCGCGGGGCCGCTGCTGCGCGCCTGCATCCGTTCCAGCAGGCCCCCGGCCCACGGGCCCGCCGCATTGACCACAGCACGGGCATTCACGGGGTGCGGCCGGCCATCGGCGGCTTCCAGCACGGCCTGCCAGCGGCCCTGCACAGGGCGCAGTTCGATGCAGCGGCTGCGCACATGTACCTGCGCGCCACGCCGGGCAGCATCCAGGGCGTTGAGCAGCACCAGTCGCGCGTCGTCGACCTGCGCATCGGCGTAGCTGAAGGCCTGCCGCAGCGTCGGCGAGAGCCACTGGCCGAGCGGATCGTGTTGCAGCTCAAGTGCGCGTGACGCGGGGAAGGCGGGGCCACGCCGGCCCAGATGGTCGTACAGCCACAGCCCCGCGCGCAGCATCCAGCGTGGACGCAGATGCGGTTCCCAGGGCAGGACGAAGCGCAGCGGATGGACCAGATGGGGCGCCTGCCGGCGGACCACTTCACGTTCGCCCAGCGCCTTGCGCACCAGGCCGAACTCGCCCTGTTCCAGGTAGCGCAGGCCGCCGTGGATCAGCTTGCTGCTGGCACTGGACGTGTGCGCGGCCAGGTCGTGCTGCTCGCACAGCAGCACGCGCAGACCGCGGCCGCTGGCGTCACGGGCGATGCCGGCGCCATTGATGCCGCCACCGATCACCAGCAGGTCGACGTGGTCCATCGTGTCTCCGCGTCCTGTGTGTGTACAGTCGAGCAAGCTCGACTCTACAGAACGCGGGTGACGGAAACGACGACGGGCCCCGAAGGGCCCGTCGCGTTACATCAGTGAAGCAGGTGCTGCCTGGATCAGAAGCGGGCGCCGATGCCGAAGCCGACGGTCCACGGATCCATCTTGGCTTCGCCGATCTTCTCGCCGCCAACCTTGATGTCCGGGCGGGCGCGCATGTAGCGGGCGTCAGCACGGGCGAACCAGGTGGAGTTGATGTTCATGTCGACGCCGACGGTGCCGATCACGCCCTTGGCATCCTTGAAGCGGATGTCGGTGTCAGCGCCGTTGCCCAGCTTCTCGTTGCTGAAGCTCGACTGGTAGTAGCCGACGCCCACGAACGGACGGAACACGTTGTCAGCCTGGCCGAAGTGGTACTGGCCGCTCAGCGCGACCGGCTGCTGCTCGACCGAGCCCAGGCGGGCGTTGTTCGGGCCCTTGAACTTGTTGTCGAACTTGTCGGCGGCGCCCCACAGCTCAACGGCCCAGTTGTCGTTGATGTAGTAGCTGAAGCTGACGGTCGGCGCCGGGCCACCGTCGGTCTTCTTCACGCCGGTGATCGGGTCGTTCTTCGGTTCCAGCAGCGAGATGCCGCCAACAACGGCAAAATGCTTGCCCGAAGCGGTGTCGGTGCTGCTGCTGTCCTGGGCGAAAGCGGCCGGCGCGAAGGCGGCGGAGGTCAGCAGGGCGAGACTCAGGATACGGATGGAGCGCATGGGGGTATCTCCTAATGTTTCTTGTTTTGGGCCCCCGGTTGCGGGGCGAGCACACCGTAGTCGCCCCAACATGAATCGAATCCGACGCACGTTAAAAAATAGTTTTCCTTGTTCAGCGACGGGTGCGGAATGCCTGTATTCATGGGGTTTTTGGCCCTCGCTGACATTCATGCAGTTGGAGAGGATGTGAGCACAGCAACGTTGTGCATTGGTCTGCAAGCGCAGGTGAACGTGGAATGCCGGGTGCTGCTGCTCGGCTCGATGCCAGGCGTGGCGTCCCTGCAGGAGCAGCGCTATTACGCCCATCCGCGCAACCGCTTCTGGCCGCTGATGGCCGACATCTGCGGTTTCGACGCGGGTCTGCCCTATGCGCAACGGCTGCAGGCGTTGAACGCCGCGGGCATCGGCCTGTGGGATGTGATCGGCCGCTGCGAGCGGCGCGGCAGCCTGGATGCGGACATCGTGCGTGGCACGGAAGTGGCCAATGCACTGCCGGAACTGATCGCCACGCTGCCTGAGCTGACGCTGATCGGCTGCAATGGCGGTGCAGCATTGCAGGCATTCCAGCGCTGGGTGCTGCCACGGCTGGAGGCGCCACCGAAGGTGGTCGCACTGCCGTCGACCAGCCCTGCCAATGCGGCGTGGTCGTTGCCGCGCCTGCGCCAGGCCTGGCAGCCGGTAGCTGACGCGCGGGCGCCATGAAGCGGACATCGTCCGGACAATACGCTACCGACTGGTCGCGGCCGCGACCCGTGGGCAACAGCCTGTCCCGGCTGCGTGCGTACTGAAAACACCTGTAACGGTTGGCGCTGGACCCCGCTGGCCGCACAATAGACGTTTCCCTACACCAGATTGCCGGAGTTATCCCCATGGCCGAAATCAAGGAAGCACTTGTCCCCGATATCGGTGACTACAGCGATATCCCGGTAATCGAGGTGCTTGTCGCCGTCGGCGACACGGTCAAGAAGGACCAGGGCCTGGTGACGCTGGAAAGCGACAAGGCGACCATGGAAGTGCCGTCCTCGGTGGCCGGCGTGGTCAAGGAACTCAAGGTCAAGGTGGGCGACAGCCTGTCCGAAGGCAAGGTCGTGGCGTTGATCGAAGTGGCCGAGGGCGAAGCCGAAGCTGCCAAGCCGGCGGCTGCTGCGCCGGCACCGGCCAAGGCCGCTGCACCGGCTGCCGCCACCCAGAGCGCGCCGGCCCCGGCCGCAGCTGCTCCGGTTGCCAGCGGTGGTGCGGTTGAAGCGCTGGTGCCGGATATCGGCGACTATGCCGGCATTCCGGTCATCGAAGTGCTGGTCGCCGTGGGCGACACGGTCAAGAAGGACCAGGGCCTGGTCACGCTGGAAAGCGACAAGGCCACCATGGAAGTGCCGTCCTCCGTGGCCGGTGTGGTAAAGGAGATCAAGGTCAAGGTCGGCGACAATCTGTCGCAGGGCAATGTGGTCGCCATCATCGAGGCCGAGGGCGCTGCCGCACCGGCCCCGACCAAGGCTGCCGCCGCCGCCGCTCCGGCTGCCGCCGAGACCGCCACCAAGGTCGAGCCGGTCGCCGTGCCGGCCCAGCCGGACAAGCTGGCGGCCCGCGAGATCGCCTCGGCCGGTACCCCGTCCAGCCCGCCGGTGCAGTTCAACGCCGATGGCGTGCTGCCGGCCAAGGTGCCGTACGCCACCCCGGCGGTGCGCGTGTTCGCCCGCGAGCTGGGCGTGGACCTGCTGCAGATCAACGGCACCGAGAAGGGTGGCCGCATCACCAAGGGTGACGTGCAGAAGTTCGTCAAGGCCGCGCTCAGCGGTGGCGTGCCGGCTGCCGGCGGTGCTGCTGTCGCTGCCGGTGGTGGCCTGAACCTGCTGCCGTGGCCGAAGGTCGACTTCAGCAAGTTCGGCGAGACCGAAGTCCAGCCGCTGTCGCGCATCAAGAAGATCTCGGGTGCGAACCTGGCCCGCAACTGGGCCATGATCCCGCACGTCACCCAGTTCGAGCAGGCCGACATCACCGACCTGGAAGGCCTGCGCGTGGCGCTGAACAAGGAGAACGAGAAGGCCGGCATCAAGCTGACCATGCTCGCCTTCCTGATCAAGGCCAGCGCCGCAGCGCTGAAGAAGTTCCCGGAATTCAACGCCTCGCTCGATGCCAGCGGTGAAAACCTGACCCTGAAGAAGTACTTCCACATCGGCTTCGCCGCCGACACGCCGAACGGCCTGGTCGTGCCGGTCATCCGCGACGTGGACAAGAAGGGCGTGGTGCAGATCGCGCAGGAAACCGGCGAACTGGCCAAGAAGGCGCGCGACGGCAAGCTGGGCCCGGCCGACATGAGCGGCGGCTGCTTCTCGATCAGCTCGCTGGGCGGCATCGGCGGCACCGCGTTCACCCCGATCGTCAATGCACCGGAAGTGGCCATCCTCGGCGTCTCCAAGTCGTCCATCCAGCCGGTCTGGAACGGCAAGGAATTCGCACCGAAGCTGATGCTGCCGCTGTCGCTGAGCTACGACCACCGCGTCATCGACGGCGCACTGGCCGCACGCTTCACCACGTACCTGTCGCAGGTACTGGCCGACATGCGCCGCGTGCTGCTGTAAGGCACCGCTTCGCCCCCACCGTGCGGCCGCAGCCCCTGGCGCGGCCGTGTGAACAGATGCAGTGACAGCCTGCCGGCCATGCTGGTCGGGCACGAGGAAAACCCACCATGGCCACGATTGAAGTCAAGGTTCCCGACATCGGCGATTACAGCGATGTGCCGGTGATCGAAGTGTTGGTCGCCGTCGGCGACACGGTGAAGAAGGATCAGGGTCTGGTGACCCTGGAATCGGACAAGGCGACTCTGGAAGTGCCGTCCTCGGCCGCCGGCGTGGTCAAGGAAATCAAGGTCAAGCTGGGCGACACCCTGTCCGAAGGCGCCGTGGTCGTGGTGCTGGACGCTGAAGGTGCCGCCGAAGCTCCGGCCAAGGCCGCTGCACCGGCTCCGGCTGCGGCCGCTCCGGCCAGCAAGCCGCCGGTGACCCCGTCGCACCGCGCCCCGGCTGAACCGGCGGCACCGAAGCCGGCGCTGTCCAGCGGCAAGCCGGCCGACATCGAATGCGAGATGGTCGTGCTGGGTTCCGGCCCGGGCGGCTACACCGCCGCCTTCCGCGCCGCCGACGTCGGCCTGGACACCGTGCTGGTCGAACGCTACGCCACCCTCGGCGGCGTCTGCCTCAACGTGGGCTGCATTCCGTCCAAGGCACTGCTGCATGCTGCTGCGGTGATCGACGAAGTGGCCCACGCCGGTGATTTCGGCGTCGAGTTCGGCAAGCCGACCATCACCCTGGACAAGCTGCGCGAGTACAAGGAAAAGGTCGTCAACCAGCTGACCAAGGGCCTGGCCGGCATGGCCAAGCAGCGCAAGGTCCGCAGCGTGCAGGGCGTCGGCAAATTCGTTTCGGCCAACGAGCTGGAGATCACCGCCGCTGACGGCAGCACCCAGCTGCTGCGCTTCCAGAAGTGCATCATCGCCGCCGGTTCGCAGGCGGTGAAGCTGCCGAACTTCCCGTGGGACGACAAGCGCGTGATGGATTCCACCGACGCGCTGGAGCTGGCCGAAGTGCCGGGCTCGCTGCTGGTCGTCGGCGGCGGCATCATCGGCCTGGAAATGGCCACCGTGTACAGCGCGCTGGGCAGCAAGGTGACGGTGGTCGAGTTCATGGACCAGCTGATGCCGGGCGCCGACAAGGACCTGGTCAAGCCGTTGGCCGACCGCCTGAAGAAGCAGGGCATCGAAGTGCACCTGAAGACCAAGGCCTCGGGCGTCACTGCCGATGCCAAGGGCATCACCGTGACCTTCGACGCCGCCGAGGAAGGCCAGGCGCCTGCGCTGGCGCAGGGCACCTTCGACCGCGTGCTGGTGGCCGTGGGCCGCTCGCCGAACGGCAGGAAGATCGATGCCGAAAAGGCCGGCGTGCAGGTCACCGACCGTGGCTTCATCCCGGTCGATCGCCAGATGCGCACCAATGTGCCGCACATCTTTGCCATCGGCGACATCGTCGGCAACCCGATGCTGGCCCACAAGGCCACGCACGAAGGCAAGCTGGCCGCTGAAGTGGCAGCCGGCCACAAGAAGGAATGGGTGGCCCGCGTGATTCCGTCGGTGGCCTACACCAACCCGGAGATCGCCTGGGTTGGCGTGACCGAGACCGAAGCCAAGGCCAAGGGCCTGAAGGTCGGCGTGGCCAAGTTCCCGTGGGCCGCCAGTGGCCGCGCGATCGGCATCGGCCGCACCGAGGGCTTCACCAAGCTGATCTTCGATGAAGAGACCCACCGCATCATCGGTGGTGCCATCGTCGGCGTGCATGCCGGTGACCTGCTGGCCGAGATCGGCCTGGCGATCGAGATGGGTGCCGAAGCTGAAGACATCGGCCACACCATCCACGCGCATCCGACGCTGAGCGAATCGGTGGCGATGGCCTCGGAGATCTACGACGGCACGATCACCGATCTGTACATGCCGAAGAAGAAGTAAGGCGCCCGCGCCGTTCCGAACGAAAAGCCCCGGCCTCTGCCGGGGTTTTTTGTTGGCTGTGGGGACGCCTTCGGCAGCACATCGCGAGGGTCTGGGCCGCTGCGCGGGTGGCAGGCGTTTGGACAAATGTCCCCCGTCGTCCGCCTGCGGCGGTCGCCTCCTCCTTTACTTTGTCCAAACGCCTGCCACTCGCGCAGCGGCTCGGCTTGCGGATAGCCGGGAGCTACCGCCTGGACCGCCTGGATGCTTGAAACGCGGAGGGAGCGGGGGCTGGCTGCGAAGTAAAGGAGGAGGTGCCGGCCGCAGGCCGGTGCCGGGGGACATTCGCACGCAGCCCCCGCTCCCTCCAGCGCTCGACCCAGCTGCTCTTGCTCCTGCACGCAGGGAGAAACAGCACAAAAAAGCGCGGCCCCGATGTTCCGGAGGCCGCGCCAGGAGAGGGAGTGCCGTGGAAGGGGCGTGGGATCAGAACACGAAGCTGACGCCGGCCACCGGGCCCTTGAATTCCTGCTTCAGACCGATGGTGCCGTCGCTGCCCTTCTTGTCGGCGTCCAGCTTGAACCAGTCGTAGCCGGCGAACACGCCGAAGTTCTTGGTGAAGCGGTAATCGACGATGGCGTTGGCGCGGCTCAGGTCACCCTTGTAATCATCGAAGCTGCCCCAGCGCGTGTTCAGGTACTGGCCCTGCAGCGTGATCATCCACTTCTCCGACGGGGTGAAGCTCAGTCGCGCACCGACCACCGGCGCCACGCCGTCGGTCTTCTCGTTGAGGAACTGGCCCTCGTAGACGGTGCCCAGATCGGCGTAGGCCTTGGTGCTGACCTTGGCGTACTCGGCGCCCAGCTGCAGGCCGAGGTCGAAGGTGTCGGTGTCCACCACCGAGTAGTCATAGACCAGGCTGGCGACCTGGTACTTCAGTTCGCCCTTGACGAAGCTGCCGGACGGCACGTTGACGTCACCGAAGGAGATGTCCTGGCCAAGGGTCTCGCGGCGGTCCTTGTCGTACTTGAAGTAGTTGAACAGCAGGCGCTGGCGGTTGCTGATGCGGAACATGCCGTCGATGCGCGGCTCCCATTCCTTGCCACCCAGCTTGAAGTCCTCAGAGAAGCCGATGTCCTGGCCGGCCACGTTGGTCTTGCCGCGGAGGGTATTGTCCGAGTCGATGTTCATCGCACCCAGGCGCAGGGCGAAGCGGTCATCGCCTTCGGCGGCGTGGGCGGCAGTGGCGAATGAAGCGCCGGCGGCGAGCAGGGAGAGGGCGAGGAGGGTGGGTACGGAGCGCATCGAAGAGTCCTTGCAGTGGTTCATCAGAATGAAGGCCACTGTGCCGGACAGGCCCGTCCACCATCCGTGAACGTATGGTCCACAAGGTGTGCACGGTTCAGCGCTGTCGCGACGATGCAAAAAGATGGCCCCGGAGCCGGGCTTCGGGGCCATCCTGGGACCTGCGGGGCGGAGCGTCGACGAGGTTGCTGCAGGCAGGTCACAGGATCGGACCGGTGCATCCGGCGAAAGTTCCGCGCCTGCGACCAAAGTTCAATACTGCGGTGCAGCATCGCGCGGACGTCATTGTCCCCTGGGTGGCACGCAAAACTGTAACCGTTACCGCAACTTGCGGCTTCCCGGGATGAACAGGGAGCGGTTGTCTCGCAAATTGTCCCATTGCTATAATTTGGCGGCTCGATGAGGCCCCCCTGCTGTAGCCGCCTCAGCCCTCCACTTGCAACCACGCGGGACGTCCTGTGCTGAACTCCGTTGATGCGGGTCGGCGACTGATGCTGCGCGCCGCGGTCTACCCGCTGGCCGCGGTCGCTGTCCTGGCCCTGGCCTTCCTGCTGGTGGGTCCGAAATATGCCCTCGGCGCGCTGGCGTCTGGTGTGGCCATTTCGGCCGGTGGCTGGGTGGCGGCACGGATGGCACTGGGGGGGGGCGCGGTGGCTGCAGGGTCGGCGATGGCTCGCCTGATCATTGCGATCGTGGCCAAGTGGGTGGTGGTTTTCGGCGTCCTGCTGGTGGGGTTCCTGGTCTTCAAGCTGCCTGCATTGGCGCTGTTGGCCGGTATCGCTGTCGGCTTGATGTTCCAGGTCCTGGCCATGGCCAGGCGTTGACAGAATTCAATTAACTGAAGGTTCCGGACACATGGCGGGCGAGGCTCTAACCCCTACCAGCTACATCCAGCATCACCTGCACAACCTGACCGCACCGGTCGGCAAGGGTGAGGGTATGTTCTGGCATATCCACGTCGATACCTTCCTTACCGCCGTCCTGATGGGCCTGGTGATCGTTGTCGCGTTCTGGCTGGGTACCCGCAAGGCCACCGCCGGCGTGCCGGGCAAGTGGCAGGCCTTCGTCGAGATCTGCCTGGAGTTCGTCGACCGCCAGGCCAAGGACACCTACCACGGCAAGAGCAAGCTGGTCACGCCGATCGCCATCACGATCTTCTTCTGGATCCTGTTGATGAATCTGCTGAAGATGATCCCGGCCGATTTCATCGCCAAGCCGCTGGAATGGGTGGGCGTGCACTACTGGAAGCCGGTGCCGACCGCTGACGTCAATGCCACCCTCGGCATGGCCATCAGCGTGTTCTTCCTGATGCTGTTCTTCGCGCTGAAGTCCAAGGGCCTGCTTGGCTTCATCAAGGAATTCCTGACGGCGCCGTTCGGCAAGTGGATGATGCCGTTCAACCTGATCCTCAACATCGTCGAGTGGCTGAGCAAGCCGATCTCGCTGGCGATGCGACTGTTCGGCAACATGTTCGGCGGCGAAATCGTGTTCCTGCTGATCTGGGTGCTGGGTGGTGCCGGTTTCTTCGGTGCCATTGCCGGTGGTGCGTTCGGCCTTGGCTGGATGCTGTTCCATCTGCTGGTGATCCCGCTGCAGGCCTTCATCTTCATGATGCTGTCGATCGTGTACCTGAGCCTGTCGGAAGACGCTCACTGAGTTTCAAGCTTCAACGCGTTTCAACCTTCATCCGTTTCATCACCCTTAGCAACTTAAGTTCCTGGAGATAACCATGTACTTCGCCGTCCTGACCAACTTCGCGCAGATTCAGAGCTCCACCGCCCTTGCCGTCGGCATCATGATCGGCCTGGCCGCGCTGGGCGCCGGTCTGGGTCTGGCCATCATGGCTGGTAAGTTCCTGGAGTCGGCCGCCCGCCAGCCGGAACTGATCCCGGTCCTGCAGGTCCGCATGTTCATCACCGCCGGCCTGATCGACGCCGCGTTCATCATCTCGGTCGCCGTTGGCCTGCTGCTGGCCTTCGCCAACCCGCTGTCGGCTGCCTTTGCTGGCGCCGTCACCAAGGCTCTGGCCGGCTGATACAGCGGTTTGAGACGACCGGGTGCTGATGGCACCCGGTTTCGGATGAAGGCCGGATGTGCCGCTTCGGCGGCACGTCCACCCCGAAACCAGCGATCGAGCTAACCATGAATATCAATTTCACCCTTCTTGCGCAGGCGCTGGCCTTCGCTGGTCTGATCTGGATCATCGCGACCAAGATCTGGCCGCCGCTGATGAACGCGATCGAAGAGCGCCAGCAGAAGATTGCTGAAGGCCTCGCTGCTGCCGACCGCAGCCAGAAAGATCTGGCCCAGGCGCAGGAGAAGGTCAACGAAGCGCTGAAGGAAGCCCGCACCAAGGCCAACGAGATCATCGATCAGGCCCACGCGCGTGCCAACCAGATCGTTGATGCTGCCCGTAACGAAGCGATCACCGAAGCCACCCGTCAGAAGGAACTGGCCCAGGCTGAAATCGACGCCGCCGCCAACCGTGCCCGTGAAGATCTGCGCAAGCAGGTGTCCGCGCTGGCCGTGACCGGTGCCGAAAAGCTGCTCAAGCGCGAAATCGACGCCAACGCCCACAAGGCGCTGCTCGACGAGCTGGCCTCGGAGATCTAAGGATGAGCCAGGCCCTCACGCTTGCCCGCCCGTACGCCCGCGCCGCGTTCGCGACCGCGCGCGACGAAGGCGCGTTCGCGCCGTGGTCGGACGCCCTGGCGTTCTCCGCCCACGTCGCCGCCGACCCGCGCGTGGCGGCCCTGCTCGCCAACCCGGAGCTGGGTCGTGACGACGCCGTCGCCCTGCTGGCGCCGGTGTCCCACGGCGAGACCTACTCGCGCTTCCTGGCCATCCTGGCCGAATCGCATCGTCTGCCGCTGCTGCCGGAAATCTCCGGCATGTTCGACGCCCTGCGCGCCGAAGCCGAGCACGTGGTCAAGGCCACGGTGACCTCGGCGGCCGAACTGTCGGCCGGCGAGCTGGACGCGATCAAGGCTGCGCTGCGCAAGCGCTTCAACCGCGAGGTCGACGTGACCACCGCGGTGGATGCCTCGCTGATCGGCGGCGCCGTGATCGACGCCGGCGACGTGGTCATCGATGGTTCGCTGAAGGGCAAGCTGGCCCGTCTGCAGACCGCGCTCGCTAACTGAATTCATTTAACGTCCGGCCCCGCTGCCGGCACTAGGACTTGACGATGGCAACCACGCTCAACCCCTCCGAAATCAGCGAACTGATCAAGAACCGCATCGAGAAGGTCAAGCTGGCCGCGGAATCGCGCAACGAAGGCACCGTGACCAGCGTGTCCGACGGCATCGTGCGCATCTTCGGTCTGGCCGACGTGATGCAGGGCGAAATGATCGAACTGCCGAACAACACCTTCGCACTGGCCCTGAACCTGGAACGCGACTCGGTCGGCGCCGTGGTCCTGGGTGACTACGAGCACCTGCGCGAAGGCGACGTCGCCAAGACCACCGGCCGCATCCTGGAAGTGCCGGTCGGTCCGGAACTGCTGGGCCGCGTCGTGAACGCGCTGGGCGAGCCGATCGACGGCAAGGGCCCGCTGGGCACCGACCTGACCGCTCCGGTGGAGCGCGTCGCTCCGGGCGTGATCTGGCGCAAGTCGGTCGACCAGCCGGTGCAGACCGGTTACAAGTCGGTCGACTCGATGATCCCGATCGGCCGTGGCCAGCGCGAGCTGATCATCGGTGACCGCCAGACCGGCAAGACCGCCATGGCGATCGATGCGGTGATCAACCAGAAGGGCACCGGCATCAAGTGCGTGTACGTTGCGATCGGCCAGAAGGCTTCGACCATCGCCAACATCGTGCGCAAGCTGGAAGAAAACGGCGCGCTGGCCCACACCATCGTGGTGGCCGCGACTGCTTCCGAATCGGCTGCCATGCAGTACATCAGCGCCTACTCGGGCTGCACCATGGGTGAGTACTTCATGGACCGCGGCGAAGACGCACTGATCGTGTACGACGATCTGTCCAAGCAGGCCGTCGCCTACCGCCAGATCTCGCTGCTGCTGAAGCGCCCGCCGGGCCGCGAAGCCTACCCGGGTGACGTGTTCTACCTGCACTCCCGTCTGCTCGAGCGCGCTGCCCGCGTGTCCGAGGAATACGTCGAGAAGTTCACCGAAGGCAAGGTCACCGGCAAGACCGGTTCGCTGACCGCGCTGCCGATCATCGAAACCCAGGCCGGCGACGTGTCCGCCTTCGTTCCGACCAACGTGATCTCGATCACCGACGGCCAGATCTTCCTGGAAACCGACCTGTTCAACGCCGGCATCCGCCCGGCCGTGAACGCCGGTATCTCGGTGTCGCGCGTCGGTGGCTCGGCCCAGACCAAGATCATCAAGAAGCTGTCGGGCGGCATCCGTATCTCGCTGGCCCAGTACCGTGAGCTGGCTGCGTTCGCGCAGTTCGCCTCGGACCTGGACGAAGCGACCCGCAAGCAGCTGGAGCGTGGCCAGCGCGTCACCGAGCTGATGAAGCAGAAGCAGTACGCGCCGATGTCGATCGCCAACCAGGCGCTGTCGATCTACGCCGTCAACGAGGGTTACCTCGACGACGTGCCGGTCAACAAGCTGCTGGCGTTCGAAGAAGGCCTGCACGCCCACTTCGCCAACACCCAGGGCGAGCTGATCAGCAAGGTCAACGCCACCGGCGGTTGGGACAACGACATCGAAGGTGCCTTCAAGAAGGGCATCGCCGAGTTCAAGACCACCGGCAGCTGGTAATCGCGGTCCTGTAGAGCGGAGCCACTGGCTCCGCTGGACCAGATGACAAACGGTTGAACAACGCGGGGCGTCAGCCCCGCGCCACGGGAAACAAGAGATGGCAAGCGGACGCGAAATCAAAACCAAGATCAAGAGCGTGCAGAACACCCGCAAGGTGACGCGCGCGCTGGAAATGGTCTCGGCCTCCAAGATCCGCAAGGCGCAGGATCGGATGAAGACCTCGCGTCCGTACGCGCAGGCGATGAAGCAGGTGATCGGTCATCTGGCCCAGGCCAGCACCGACTACCAGCATCCGTTCCTGGTCGAGCGCGAGCAGGTCAAGCGGGTCGGTTTCATCGTGATCTCCTCCGATCGCGGTCTGGCCGGCGGCCTGAACAACAACCTGTTCCGCAAGATGCTGGGCGAAGCCAAGGCATGGCAGGACAAGGGTGCCGAAGTGGACCTGGTGACCATCGGCCAGAAGGCGTCGACCTTCTTCCGCCGCGTGAAGGTCAACATGGTCGGCAGCGTGACCCACATCGGCGACGTGCCGAAGCTGGAATCGCTGATCGGTGTGATCAAGGTGATGCTCGACGCCTTCACCGAGGGCAAGATCGACCGCGTGTACCTGGTCTACAACCGCTTCGTGAACACCATGGTGCAGAAGGCCAGCTTCGATCAGCTGCTGCCGCTGCCGCCGGCTGAGAAGCAGGTCGCTCACCACGACTGGGACTACCTGTACGAACCCGATGCCGCGACCGTGCTCGAGCACGTGATGACGCGTTACATCGAGTCGCTGGTGTACCAGGCACTGCTGGAAAACGTCGCCTCCGAGCATGCGGCACGCATGGTTGCGATGAAGGCGGCGAGCGACAACGCCAACAAGCTGATCGGCACCCTGCAGCTCGTCTACAACAAGGCGCGCCAGGCAGCGATCACCCAGGAAATCTCCGAAATCGTCGGCGGCGCGGCAGCAGTCTGACCGCGTTCGTTCAAAGCACACATTTAGAGGATGCAGCAATGAGTCAGGGCAAGATCGTTCAGATCATCGGCGCGGTCGTCGACGTCGAATTCCCGCGTGAGTCGGTGCCGAAGGTGTACGACGCACTGAAGGTCGACAACACCGAAATCACCCTTGAAGTCCAGCAGCAGCTGGGCGACGGCGTGGTGCGTACCATCGCCCTCGGTTCCACCGACGGCCTGAAGCGCAACCTGGTTGCCACCAACACCAGCCGCGGCATCTCCGTGCCGGTCGGTGCTGGCACCCTGGGCCGCATCATGGACGTGCTGGGCCGCCCGATCGACGAAGCCGGCCCGGTGGCCGCCAGCGACAGCTGGGAAATCCACCGTGCGGCCCCGTCGTACGAAGACCAGTCCCCGGCCACCGAGCTGCTGGAAACCGGCATCAAGGTCATCGACCTGATGTGCCCGTTCGCCAAGGGCGGCAAGGTCGGCCTGTTCGGCGGCGCCGGCGTCGGCAAGACCGTCAACATGATGGAACTGATCAACAACATCGCCAAGGCGCACAGCGGTCTGTCCGTGTTCGCCGGCGTGGGTGAGCGTACCCGCGAGGGCAACGACTTCTACCACGAAATGAAGGACTCCAACGTCCTCGACAAGGTGGCGATGGTGTACGGCCAGATGAACGAGCCGCCGGGCAACCGTCTGCGCGTCGCCCTGACCGGCCTGACCATGGCCGAGTACTTCCGCGACGAGAAGGACGAAAACGGCAAGGGCAAGGACGTCCTGCTGTTCGTCGACAACATCTACCGCTACACCCTGGCCGGTACCGAAGTGTCGGCACTGCTGGGCCGCATGCCGTCCGCCGTGGGTTACCAGCCGACCCTGGCCGAGGAAATGGGCGTCCTGCAGGAACGCATCACCTCGACCAAGAACGGTTCGATCACCTCGATCCAGGCCGTCTACGTTCCCGCGGACGACCTGACCGACCCGTCGCCGGCGACCACCTTCGCCCACCTGGACTCGACCGTCACCCTGTCGCGTTCGATCGCCTCGCTGGGTATCTACCCGGCCGTCGATCCGCTGGACTCCACCAGCCGCCAGATGGATCCGCTGGTCATCGGCCACGAGCACTACGACACCGCCCAGCGCGTCCAGCAGACCCTGCAGAAGTACAAGGAACTGAAGGACATCATCGCGATCCTGGGCATGGACGAGCTGTCCGAAGAGGACAAGCAGGCCGTGTCGCGCGCCCGTAAGATCGAGCGCTTCTTCAGCCAGCCGTTCCACGTGGCCGAAGTGTTCACCGGTTCGCCGGGCAAGTACGTGCCGCTGAAGGACACCATCCGTGGCTTCAAGGCCATCGTCGATGGCGAGTACGACCACCTGCCGGAGCAGGCGTTCTACATGGTCGGCGGCATCGAAGAAGCGGTCGAGAAGGCCAAGAAGATGGCCGAGAAGGCCTGATCCGGGACGGGCGGGAGCGATCCTGCCCGACCTGACGCCGGCGCCGGGCAATCGCCCGCGCCGGTGGACTCCCACGGTGGCATTGCGCCGCCGCGAACAGCGAAGAGATTTGCATGAGCACGATCCGTTGCGACATCGTCAGCGCCGAGCAGGAAATCTTCCGTGGCGAAGCGACCCTGGTCGTGGCCACCGGTGAGCTGGGCGAACTGGGCATCGCGCCCAAGCACGCGCCGCTGATCACCCGCCTGAAGCCGGGCAAGGTGGTGGTGACCACGCCGAACGGCGAGCAGCTGGATTTCGCCATTTCCGGCGGCATCCTGGAAGTGCAGCCGCAGGTGGTGACCGTGCTGGCCGACACCGCGATCCGCGCACAGGACATCGACGAAGCCTCGGTCCGCAAGGCCAAGGAAGAAGCCGAGCGCATCCTGGCCAACCGCGGCGAAGCGATGGAAGTGGCTGAAGCCCAGCAGAAGCTGGCCGAAGCCGTCGTCCAGCTGCAGGCGCTGGAGCGCCTGCGCAAGACCCTCAAGCACTGAGGCTCGCGCGTCATCAAGCAGAAACGCCGGCTTGCATGCCGGCGTTTTTGTTTGTTCTCCACAGGAGCAGGGAATGCAGCAGTACTCGACAACGATGGAAGGTGGCAGCTGGCAGCGGCAGTGGCGCACACCGGCAGGCGCATTCCTGGTTGCCTGGATCGTTCTGTGCCTGCCATGGCTCAGTGGCATCAAGACCATTCCCTTCGACGCCGTGCAGCAGTTCTTCCCGGCTGTCAGCTTCAGTGCTGAGCAGCTGCGTCATCTGCAGGCCCCCTGGTGGAATCCCTATCTCTACGGTGGCTATCCGCAGGTCGCCGACCCGCAGATGATGACGCTGCAGCCGACGATGCTGCTGCCGATGCTGCTGGCACCCAGCTCCCTGCATCTGTTTACCGTGGTGGTGCTGCTGCATGTTCTGGCAGGCGGCCTGGGTGCGCTGCGGCTGGGCCGCGTGCAGGGCATGCCGCCCCCGGCGCAGCTGCTGTTCGCACTCACGTTGATGTTTGGTGGCGTTGCCGCTTCGCGCCTGCAGCACACGCCGATGATCATCAGCTACTGCCTGCTGCCCTGGCTGTGGCTGGGCCTGGAGCAGGTCCGCCAGCGGGGACGGATGCGTGACATCCTGCTGGCCGGTGTGGCCGGCGGCCTGTGTGCGCTGCAACTGACCCAGGTGACCTATTTCATCATCCTGGCGTGCGCGATCTACGCCGTCGGTGCAGTCCTGCTGGTACAGGGGCAGCGCATGCGCCTGATGTGGCAGCTGGGTGTGGTGGCCATTCTCGCCGGCGCTGTGAGTGCGCCGCAGTGGCTGTCCACGTTGGCCTGGCTGGACCAGACCAATCGCAATGGCTTGTCGCTGGAAGCCGCGCTGCCCGGTGCCATCCACTGGCAGACACTGGTGACACTGCTGTCGGGCAACGTGTTCTCGCAGGGGCGCGGCGATAGCTGGGCCTTCGGTGACATCAGCGCAGACTACCTCTATCTCGGGGCAGTGCCGCTGGCGCTCTGGCTGCTCTGGGGCGGTGAGGTGCTGCGGCGCAAGCCGGCGGCGGCCCGCATCGCGCTGTGTGCGCTGACGCTGGCGATCCTGGTTGCGGTGGGTGGTGCGACGCCGCTGTTCCCCTGGCTGTTTGGCTGGCTTCCGGGGCTGGACCTGTTCCGGCGCCCATCCGACGCGCTGTTCCTTACCGTGCCTGCGGCGGCGTGGTTGGGTGCCAATGCCCTGCAGGTTGCCCTGCAGCGGCCACCGTTGCGATTGCACTGGGTGTCTGTGGCGGCCGTCGCGATGCTGGCTGCGTGTGCCGCATGGCTGGCGATCGATCATGGCCATCCGCTCGCCTTCGCCTGGCTCGCCGTCAGCGCCGCGCTGGGCGTGGCCGCGGTGCAGGTGCTGCGCCGCCACCCGGCACCTGCGCGCTGGGTGCTGGCGCTGGTGCTGCTGGATCTGCTGCTGTTCAACGTCGGCACCAGCTTCAACGCGGGCAGCGGCACCAAATCGGTGCTCACCGCCAATCGTACGGGCCCTGCGCAGCGCGCCTATGCGTTGCTGGCGGCAGAGCGGCATATCGGCATACCCGAGCGCGCGGTGGTCTTCGGCATCGGTGGACTTACCAACGGCGCGGCGGTGCATGCCATTGCGCTGGCAAACGGCTACAACCCGCTGCTGGCAAGCGACTATCTGCAGATGACCGGGATGCCGGGCGAACCGGTCGATACCTTCCAGCAGAAAGCCCCCACTGCCTGGATGCCGGACACCGCTGCTCCCCTGTACGACCTGCTGGGCGTGCGTTGGCTGCTGGCCCAGGAGCCATTCCCGGGCTCCAGTGCGCAGGGCGACCAGGTGGAACTTGCGCGGCGTGACAGCGTGCTGCCACGCGTACTGAATCCGCGGCAGGTGCGCCGCCATGACGAGCGTCTACCGCCTGCACCGCTGTTCAACCAGACCGATTTCAACCGGGAGCTGTGGCTGCCGGCAACCGCCAGCAGCCGCTGCGCCGAACAGGATGCCGGTGAGGCCACGGTGCAGGTGCTGCAGTATCTGCCCGGACGCATCGAGCTGATGGTGGTGGCCGACCGTGCGGCGTGGGTGGTGATCAACGAAACCACCAGCCGTGGCTGGCAGGTGCAGCTCGAGGATGGCCAGGTACTGCCGCTGCTGCGCGGTAACGGCCTCTTCCATGCGTTGTGCGTGCCGGCCGGGCAGCATCACGTGCGGTTGCGCTACAGCGCGCTGCAGCTGTGGCGTGAGGGGCTGGGCGCGCGCCTGCGTGGCGACGGTGATCACTGACCCCGATCAGCGGTACACCACGTAGCGCATCAACAGGAACGACACGCAGGCCAGCCCGCCTTCCACCAGCGGCTTGGCCAGCCAGGTGTACTGCAGGCCCAGCGCGTGGTCGACCAGGCTCACCAGCACCGTGCTTGCCGCGGTCAGCAGCAGCCACAGCCCGAAGAAGCGTGCGAAACGTCTCCAGCCCAGCTTGTGGGTGCCGGCCTCGGCAAAGGTGTAGCGGCCGTTGAGCCAGAAGCCCAGCAGCATGCCGGCCAGGCGTCCGGTGACGTTGGCCGGTGCGACCGGCATGCCCAGCGCGGTGGCGACCACGAACACCAGCCAGTCGACCAGCAGCTGCACGAGCCCGATCACGAGGTAGGCGCTTCCCTGGCGGACGAGGCTCATCGGCATGGTGAAGGAGGAGGGATGCCCATGTTAACGGCCCACGCTCTAGAATCACCGGCAACGAACCACGGACTGCCGCTCCCATGACCCAAGCCCTGCACGTCATCATCCTCGCCGCCGGCGCTGGCAAGCGCATGAAGTCGGTGCTGCCGAAGGTGCTGCAGCCGATCGCCGGCCAGCCGATGCTGGCGCACGTGATCGATGCAGCCCGCGAGCTGCAGCCGGCTGCCATCCACGTGGTCCATGGCCATGGCGGTGAGGCAGTGCGGCAGCAGTTCGCCGGCCAGCCCGACCTGCAGTGGGCTGAACAGGCGCAGCAGCTGGGTACTGGCCACGCGGTGGCACAGGCGATGCCGCAGGTGCCGGATGCCGCGCAGGTGCTGGTGCTGTACGGCGATGTACCGCTGATCCGCGCGCAGACCCTGCGCGATCTGCTGGCGCAGCCGGGGCGATTGGCAGTGCTGGTCGCCGAGGTCGACGACCCGACGGGTTATGGCCGCGTGCTGCGCGATGCCGAAGGCAAGGTGGGAGCGATCGTGGAGCAGAAGGACGCTACCGACGACCAGCTGCGCGTGCGCACGATCAACACCGGCATCATCGCTGCCGAGTCGACCGCGCTGCGCCGCTGGCTGTCGCAGCTGTCCAATCGCAATGCGCAGGGCGAGTACTACCTTACCGATGTGTTCGCGTTTGCCGCGCATGAGTACACCCCGGCCGAAATGGCGCTGGTGGCCGACGCGCAGGAAGCCGAGGGGGCGAACGATCCCTGGCAGCTGTCGCAGCTGGAACGCGCCTGGCAGCGCCGCGCGGTGCGGGCGCTGTGCGCACAGGGCGCACGCGTGCGCGACCCGGCACGACTCGACATCCGTGGCACCGTCACCGTGGGCAGTGATGTGCTGATCGATGTCGATGTCGTTCTTGAAGGCAATATCGTGCTCGGCGACGGCGTCACCGTTGGCCCGTTCAATCGCCTGAAGGACGTCACGCTCGGTCCGGGTACCGAAGTGCGCGCGCATTGTGACCTGGAAGGCGTGGTCACCGAAGGCGCGGCACTGGTCGGTCCGTTCGCGCGCCTGCGCCCAGGCACTGTGCTGGCCGATGGCGTGCACGTCGGCAACTTCGTCGAGACCAAGAAGGTCACCCTCGGCGTCGGCAGCAAGGCCAATCACCTCACCTATCTGGGCGATGCGGTGATCGGCAGCAAGGTGAACATCGGTGCCGGCACCATCACCTGCAACTACGACGGCGTGAACAAGTCGATCACCACCATCGGCGACAACGCCTTCATTGGTTCCAACAGTTCGCTGGTGGCGCCGCTGATGATCGGCGAAGGCGCAACCATCGCCGCCGGCTCGGTCATCACCCGCACCGCCCCGGACGGCAAGCTGACACTGGCTCGTGCACGACAGGAAACCATCGATGGCTGGAAGCGCCCGCTCAAGAAGTCCTGAGCCACGCATCCCGCATGCCGACGAACTCGGCATGCTGCCGGCAATTGAACAACGTGCCGGCGAACTGCTGAAGGGGCACCAGGCCTATCCGGTGTTTGCCGGCCACGGTCTGGATCTGCTGACGCTGCGGGACGGCCTTCAGCGTGGCCAGCTGTGGGTGGTCGATGCCGCTGAGGGCGGTATTGCCGGTTACCTGCTGGGCGGCGAGCTGTGTGGCGAGTTCCATGTCCTGCAGATGGATGTGGACCCGGCGCATGCGCGTCGTGGCCATGGCCGTGCATTGCTGCGCCATGCCTTGGCACGGGCCAGGGCCGCCGGCTTTGCTGCAGCGGTGCTGACCACCTTGAGCGATGTGCCGTGGAATGCAGCCTTCTATGCCAGCGAAGGGTTCGACGTAGTGCCTGAGGTGGAGTGGAACGACGGCCTGCGCGCAGTCATGGCCGAAGAGGCTGCGCTCGGGTTTCCGATGCACCTGCGGGTGGCGATGCGGCGGGTCTGGTAGGTGCCGACCTTGGTCGGCACATCCACGCAAGGCGTGGATCTACCCGATCAATCCGCTCAACCCACCGGCAACAGGATCGACACGCACAACCCGCCATCACTGCGGTTCTGCAGCGACACGCGCCCGCCATGTGCCTCCACGATCTCGCGGGTCAGTGCCAGCCCCAGGCCGGTGCCGTTGCGCTTGGTCGAATAGAACGGCATCAGTGCATTCTGCAGTACCTGCTCGTTCATGCCCTTGCCGCGATCCAGTACATCCAGGCGCAGCCACTGCGGCAACCGCGTCAGCTGCACCTGTACGTCGTCGTTGGGCGGATCGGCCTCGGCACAGGCTTCATGCGCGTTCTTCAGAAGATTCAACAGTGCCTGCCCGAACTGTGCGATGTCGATGCGGCTGCTCAGGTCCTCGTCCGGTTCGCGATCCATGCTGAACGGGATCTGCTGGCGCAGGCTGGACAGGAAGGGTGCCCAGTGCACGGTCTGCAGTTGCGGCTGCGGCAGCTTGGCAAAGCGCGCATAGCCACGGATGAAGCCTTCCAGGTGGCGTGCGCGGTCTTCGATGGTGGTGAAGATCTCCGGCAGCCGATCGAAGCGCTCGCGCTGCACCAGCACGCCACCAGAGTGGGCCAGCGAGGCGATCGGCGCCAGTGAGTTGTTGAGCTCATGGCTGATCACCCGGATCACCTTCTTCCACGTCTGCACTTCCTGGCGGCGCAGTTCGGCGGTGAGCAGGCGTACCAGCAGCAGGTCGTGGGGACGGCCGTTGAGCTGGAAGGCGCGGCGCGAGAGGTGGTAGACCTGTTCGTCATCCTCATCGCCGTCTTCGCCTTCCGCATGTACCGCGAACAGGCTGTCGCCACCGCGGGCAATGGCATCGCGCAGTTCCACAGGCACCTGTTCCAGCACCTCTTCCAGGCGCTGGCCTTCCAGCTTCCAGCCGCCATGCAGCAGCTTGCGCGCGGCCAGGTTGGAGAACACCACGCGGGCGATGCCATCGCCGCCGGAGGCAATCAGCAGCATGGCCACCGGCGTGTTCTGCACCATGGTGTCCAGCAGCAGCTCGCGCTGCACCAGGCCCTGCCGCTGCGCGCGCAGCACGTCACCCAGCTCGCGGTGCGCCTGTACCAGGTCGCCCAGTTCGTCGTTGCCCGGCCAGTACACGCCGAAGTTGTACTCGCCGTCGCGATAGCTGCTGGTGGTCCCCGACAGCGCACGCATCAGCGAGCGCACCGGTGCGGTGGCACGGCGCAGTGTCCACCACATCAGCGCCAGCAGGATCACGGCCGACGCCGTGGTCACCACCCAGCCATGGTTCATCCAGTACGCCAGCAGCCATGGCAGCGCAGCGGCCAGCGCCAGCACCGGCAGCAGGCGCAGGAACAGGCGGAAGGTGAACGAGCGCCGTTTCATTCGCGTGGGATGCCGTGGCGGTCCATGCGCCGGTACAGGGCCTGGCGGCTCAGGCCGAGTTCGGCGGCCGCCTGGGCGATGACGCCGTGGTTGCGTGCCAGCACGTCCTCGATGCGCTCGCGGTCGGGATCGTTGCCAGCGCTCGGTGCGGGTCGCGGCGTTGGTGCGGAACGCGGCAGGTTCAGGTCGGCCACCTCGATGCGGTTGCCGGTCGCCAGCAGCTCGGCACGCTGGATCACGTTGCGCAGTTCGCGCACGTTGCCCGGCCACGGGTGCCGTTGCAGGGCGGCGCTGGCGGCACTGGACAATGGCTTGCCGGCCGTCAGGAAGCGCTCGGCCAGTGGCACGATGTCGCCCGCGCGCTCGGCCAACGGCGGCAGCACCAGTTCCACTGTATTGAGGCGGTAGTACAGATCTTCGCGGAACGTGCCGTCGCGGATCATCGCAGGCAGGTCGGCGTTGGTGGCGCTGACCACACGCACCTTGACCTGGCGTTCGCGGTTGGAACCCAGGCGTTCGAAGCGGCCGGTTTCCAGTACGCGCAGCAGTTTCATCTGGCCGCCCAGCGACAGGTTGCCGATCTCATCCAGGAACAGCGTGCCTCCGTCGGCGGCTTCGAACTTGCCCTCGCGCGCCTTGTTGGCGCCGGTGTAGGCGCCGGCCTCGGCACCGAACAGTTCGGCCTCGATCAGCTCCGACGGCAGCGCGCCACAGTTGACCGTGACGAATGGGCCCTTGGCCACCAGCGAGTTGGCCTGGATGATCTGCGCGATCTTTTCCTTGCCGGCGCCATTGGGGCCGGTGATCAGCACCGGCAGCTCGGAGCGCGCGACCTGGCAGGCCAGGGCGATGACGCGCTCGCTGGCCGGATCGGCGAACACCGCACCGCACAGGTCGTACTTTTCTTCCAGCGCATTGCGCTGGCGCAGCTCACGGCTGCGGCGGCGGTCCAGTTCGCGCCGCGCCTCGGACAACTCCAGCAGGTTGTTGACCGTGGTCAGCAGCTTGCGGTCGTCCCACGGCTTGGCCAGGTAGTCGGCGGCGCCGGCCTTGACCAGGTCCACCGCGCTGCTCAGGTGGGTCCAGGCGGTCAGCAGGATCACCGGCAGGTCCGGGTGGCGCGCGCGGATCTTTGCGAACAGGTCTTCGCCTTCCTCGCCGGAGGTGGTGTCCTCGCTGAAGTTCATGTCCTGGATCACCAGGTCGACCGCCTGTGACTCGAGCAATGCCAGCCCCTCGGCCGGGCTCTGCGCCTGCAGGGTGTCGATGTCGTGCAGGGAGAACAGCACGTCCAGCGCGGTGCCCACACTGGCGTTGTCGTCGATGATCAGGATCGAAGGCATCAAGCGGTTCTGCAGAAAGGGATGGGCGGCGCCGATGGAGCCGTGTTCGTGTCCATACGCCGGGAGAGCCCGGCGCCACCCATCAAGCATAGCCAAACCCGTAGCCGCCGGGGCGGCGGGCTCAGCGTCGGGACGGCGGCGGCGGCGGTGGCGGCGGTGGAGCGACCAGGGCCATGCGCCAGGCCGCGGCGTCCACCGGGACCGTCAGTTCCCGCCTGTCGCGCCGCAGCAGGAGATAGGCCTTGGTGGCGCCTGAACGCCGCAGGGCCTCGGCAAGATGCTCGATCCTGCGCACGGCCGTGTCATCCACCCGCAGGATGCGATCACCACTGCGCACGCCGAAACAGGCTTCCGGGCTGGCGGCTTCCACGCGCACCTGGCCTTCGGTCGAACGCAATGCCAGGCGTGCGTCGTCCTGGCGCCACTCCAGTGTCTGCGAGCTGCCACCGCCGGCCAGTGCCGGCAGTGGCAGGAGCATCATCAGCAGCATCCAGCGGATGCGCATCTCACGCGCCTCGCGTGGCAACCGCAGGCGGTACCGCTGCTGCGCGCCGGGCCGGCCCGAACACCGCGATCTGGCCGAGCACCCACAGCAGCAGCGCGCCCAGCGGCAGGTAGTGCAGCGGCATGCGCGGCAGCTCGTACATGTTCATCAGTGCCAGATTGATCGCATAGGCGGCCAGCATGCCCAGTACGATGCCCAGCGTGGCCAGCAGGAAGTTCTCGGTCTGGAAGTAGCGCAGGATCTGCCCGCGGGTGGCACCCAGTGCGCGGCGGATGCCGATCTGCTTGCTGCGCTGCTGCACCCAGAAGCTGGCCAGGCCGATGATGCCCAGCGCGGTGACCACCAGCAGCGAGATGCTGACCGTGATCAACAGGCCGACCATTGCGCGGTCGTTCTTGAAGAAGTCCTTGCGCTGGTCTTCATAGGTCAGCTTGTCGCGCATCAGACGGTTTGGATCATTGCGCTCCAGTGCAGTGGCGGCGGCATCGAGCACTTCCTTGCGACGCGCGGGGTCGGTGCGCAGCACGTAGGTGCCACCTTTATCGAACGTGCTCCGGATGGGCAGCAGCATCGAGTTGGTCCAGTTGTCGTTCCAGCCATTGGGCGTGCTGAGCGTGTCGACGATGCCGACCACATGCAGCGGCTGCTTGCCCATGTAGTAGGTCTTGCCCAGTGCGCTGCCGTTGGGCTCCATCTTGGCGGCAGTGGCCTGGGTGAAGATGACCGGGATGGCCTTCTCCTTGGCGCCGCCCGTGCTGACGTCTTCGAAGTTCTGGTACTCGTCGGGCAGGAAATCGCGGCCTGCGATCAGGTTGATGCCCATCGTGGCCAGCCCGTTCTCGGACAGGGTGTACATCGAGGCGTTGGTGGTCGGCCGTTCCTGGTCGATCACGCGCGAGATGCTGCTGCTGGAGGAGCCGTTGCGGAAGGGAACCTGGTTGATGATGGTGACGTTGCTGACGCCGGGAATCGCGCGCAGCGATGCCAGGTCCTCGCGGGTGCGGGCCAGGGCGTCGGTCTGCTTGCCGATGCCACTGACGCGCAGCATGACCAGTTCGCTCTCGGCGATGCCGCTGGGCATGCTGATCTTCTCCACGCGCTGGCTGACCAGGAACAGCGCGTTGCAGACGATGGCGCAGGTCAGTGCGACTTCCAGCACGATCAGGGCAGCGGCGGTCTTGTGCCGGCGCAGCGTGCTGAGGATGGGGCGGATGTCCATGGGAGTCCTCGTTCGGATGCTTACTGCGACTTGAGCTGGATCGCTGGAGTGACCTGCATGGCGCGCCAGGCGGGCAGGAAACCGGCGGCGAGGCTGGCGAACAGGGTCAGGCCCAGTGCGAGCAGCAGCATGTTGCCGTCCAGGTGGGCGAGCTTTGCGTACTCCACCGGTTGCTGGCGCACCGCGAACAGGCCGAGCAGGGCCAGGCCGATACCCAGCACGCCACCGACCACGCCAACCGCGCCGGCTTCCACCAGGCACTGCAGGAAGATCTGCCCGCGGCTGGCACCGAGGGCGCGGCGCACGCCGATCTCACCACTGCGGCGCAGGAACTTGGCCAGCAGCAGGCCCACCGTGTTGACCAGGCAGACGCCGAGGAAGCCCAGTGCCAGCCACAACTGCAGGCGGACATCGCTGGGTACTGCGCCGTTGAAGTCCAGCCATTCCATGACGGTGCGCAGGCGAACGTTCGGCGGGTGCTTGAAGCGGCCGGCTTCGCGTTGCTGCGAGGAATAGTTCTCCAGGTAGCGGCGATAGTCGGCGGCCTTGGCCGGGTCCAGTTCCACCCAGTACTGCAGCCACGCGCACGGTGCATTGAGCGAGTAGCTGTTGCCGTCGGGATTTTCGCCGAAGCAGTTCATGTTGCCGTTGTTGCCAAGCTTAAGGTCGAACGAGGTGGAGATCGGCAGCAGCAGGTCTTCGTTCTTGCCGTAGCTGCCGGTGGTCAGGTCATAGAAGTGAGGTTCGGGGCTCCATTCCTTCATCACGCCGACGATGCGGTAGCTCTGGCCTTCCATGCGCAGGTCGCGGCCCACGCTGTTGGCGCCCTGGTACAGCTTCTCATTGAGCGCCTTGGAGATGACCACCACGCGTGCACGGCCTTCATCGTCCTCGCGCGTCCAGGGGCGGCCGTACTGCATGGGTACCTCGAACATCGGGAAGAAGTCGGCCGAGGTCCAGCGGGTATCAATGCTGAAGGGCTTGAGGGTGCTGCTGGCGGGCTCAATGGTCCCACCGCCTCCGCTCATCAGCGCCTGGCGCTCGCCCTTGGCTTCGCGCAGCAGGGCTTCACCGTCGAAGCGGGTCAGCTGGGTTTCCGGTTCCTCGCCAGCGACATAGGCGCCGGTCGCGGCATCAAGCTGCACATAGAACAGACGGTCACTCTTGCCGGGAATCGGGTCGCCGGACAGCACGTGGAACACGGTCAACGTAGTCATCGAGGCGCCGATGCCGAGCGCGATGGCAACCACCATCAACGCGGTCAGTATCTTGTTGCGGCGGAAGCTGCGCACCGCCAGTCGGGCGTAGTAGGCGAACATGGTCGGGCCCTCACTCGTTGACGGCGACGATGTGGCGCGGCGGGGTGGCCAGCACCGGCTCGCGTATCAGGTCGGTCACCTGGCCATCGACGATGTGCACGTTGCGCTGCGCGCGCGCGGCCAGTTCCGGGTCGTGGGTGACCATCACGATGGTGGTGCCGGCGGCATTGATCTCCTCCAGCAGTTCCATCACGCCGCGGGCCATCTGCGTATCCAGGTTGCCGGTCGGTTCGTCGGCCAGCAGCAGGCGCGGGCTGCCGGCCAGGGCACGCGCGATCGCTGCGCGCTGCTGCTGCCCACCGGACAGTTCATTCGGGTAGTGCTTCATGCGCGAGCCCAGGCCGACCTGGGTCAGTGCCTTCTCGATGCGTTCGCGGCGCTCGTTGGCGCTCATCTTGCGGTAGCGCAGCGGTACGTCGACGTTGTCGAACAGGTTCAGGTCGGGGATCAGGTTGAAGCCCTGGAAGATGAAGCCGATCTTCTGGTTGCGCAGGCGGCTGCGGGCGTCATCGCCCAGCGTGCTCACGTCCTGGCCGTCAAGCATGTAGGTGCCGCTGGTGAAGGTTTCCAGCAGGCCGGCGATGTTGAGGAAGGTGGTCTTGCCGGAACCGGACGGGCCGGTGACGGCGACGAACTCGCCTTCCTTGACCTGCAGTTCCAGCGAGCGCAACGCGTGGGTTTCCACCTGTTCGGTGCGGAAGACCTTGGCGACCGAACGCATTTCGAGCATGTACATGGGGTGTCCTCTCTCCAGGATTCAGGTATCAGGTATCAGTTGACGGAGACGCGTTCGGCGTCCTTGAACAGGTCGCTGCCGGAGACCACGATGCGGTCGCCCGGCTGCACACCCGACTTGATTTCCACTTCGCCCAGGCTGCTGACGCCCAGTTCCACCGGACGCCGCACCGCAGTGCGTCCATCCATCACGTAGGCGATGCCGTTGCCCTGTTCGACGAACGGGCCGCGCTCGACCTTCAGCACGTCCTTGCGGGTATCGAGCAGCACGCGCACCGACATCCGCTGGCTCTGGCGCAGGCCTTCCGGCTGTTCACTGGCGAAGCGCACGCGGGCATTGACCTCGCCGTTGACCACTTCCGGCGACACCGCGCTGATCTCGCCGGGGAACGGCTTGCCGTTGCCGCCGGTCAACTGTGCCGGCATGCCGATGGCCAGGTCGCGAGCGAAGCTTTCCGGCACCTTGATCTCGACCTCGAACTTGGACAGGTCGACCACCCCCAGCACCGGCGCGTTGGCGGCCAGGTTGGTGGACTGGACGGCCTGGACCTGGCCGACCTGGCCATCGAACGGGGCGCGCAGGGTCAGTGCATCGACCTGGCGCTGCACTTCGGCTACCACGGCCTTCTGGCGGTCGGCCAGCAGGCGCTTGTTGCGGGCATCCAGGTCAGCGCCCTGGCTCTGCAGGCGTGCATCGGTGGTGGCGTTGGCCAGGGTGATGTCGGCCTTCTTCAGCGAGTCCTTGGCCTTGGCCAGATCGATCTGCGGCACCGCGCCGCCGTCGTAGCCACGCTGGTAGCGCTGCAGGTCGCGGTCGGCGGCCTGGCGCTCGATGGTGGCCTGGTCGGTTTCCTTGCGCGACTTGGCGCGGGCCAGGGTGGCGTCCAGCGCGGCGCGGCTGGCCTCGGCTTCCAGGCCGGCCAGGGTGGCCTGTTCCTGGGCCAGCTTGCTGCGCAGTTCCGGGCTGTCGATGACCGCCAGTTCCTGGCCCTTCTTGACCACGTCGCCGGCGACCACCTTCAGGTCCACGGTACCGGCCGAGATGGCGTACAGGATCGGGCTGTTGGCGGCGATCACCCGGCCGTCGGCAGCGATGTCGCGGACCAGGTCGCCGCGCTTCACTTCGGCGATGCGCACGCGACTGCTGTCGAAGGAGCGGCTGGCGTTGGACCAGGCGTGCACGGCCCAGCCGATGCCGGCCAGCAGCACGATGGCACCCACTGCCGGCCAGCGGTAACGCTGCCAGTTGGCGCGGGTGGCACTGGCCGGTGCGGAGGAAACGATCTGGTCCTGGGCGGAAGTGTCGCGGATCATCGGATGCGTGCCTGACGGTGGTAGTGGGTACCAAGCACGTAGCGTGCCAACTTTATTTCCTTCTGGGTCAATGGGTTGGGAGGCGCCCTGAAGTGTCCGGGTGTCCGCGGACACCTTTCCGGACACTTTCATTAAGCGGACAGGAGGGGGAAGCGGGGCACGCAGGCTAGAATGCGCCGATCGTCTTCAAGGAAACGCGTGACATGTGTGGAATCGTGGGTGCAATCGCCGATCGCGACGTGGTGCCGGTGCTGATCGAGGGCCTGAAGCGGCTTGAATACCGTGGTTACGACTCCTCGGGCATCGCGGTGATCGACCACGCCGAGCGCCCCGAAGTACGCCGTGTCCGCCGCACTGGGCGCGTGTCGGAAATGGCCACTGCGGCCGAGGCCGAGGGCTTCAATGCAGTGCTGGGCATCGGCCACACTCGCTGGGCCACCCATGGGGGTGTCACCGAGGCCAACGCGCATCCGCACATCAGCCACGGCGTGGCGCTGGTGCACAACGGCATCATCGAAAATCACGAGGAGCAGCGCGAGAAGCTGCGTGCCCTGGGTTACACCTTCGAGTCGCAGACCGACACCGAAGTCATCGCCCACCTGATCCATCACCACCTGAAGGACGGCGACGACCTGCTGGTGGCGCTGCAGCACACGGTGAAGGAGCTGACCGGCGCCTACGCGCTGGCCGTGGTCAGCCGCGCCGAGCCGGAGCGCTTCGTCTGCGCGCGCATGGGCTGCCCGCTGCTGATCGGCTTGGGCGAGGGGGAGAACTTCGTCGCCTCCGACGTCTCGGCGGTGATCTCGGCCACCCGCAAGG
Organism: Stenotrophomonas sp. WZN-1; assembly: GCF_002192255.1. Taxonomy (NCBI): domain Bacteria; kingdom Pseudomonadati; phylum Pseudomonadota; class Gammaproteobacteria; order Lysobacterales; family Lysobacteraceae; genus Stenotrophomonas; species Stenotrophomonas sp. WZN-1. The sequence continues at coordinate 3,890,647 of NZ_CP021768.1, read as the reverse complement.
TGATCTTCCTGGAAGAGGGCGACACCGCCGAGATCCGTCGCGATGGCGTGCGCATCTTCGACGAGCATGACCAGCCGATCGAGCGCGACGTGCATCTGTCCGACGTGTCGCTGGCATCGCTGGAGCTGGGCCCGTACCGCCACTTCATGCAGAAGGAAATCCACGAGCAGCCGCGCGCGCTGGGCGACACCATCGAGGCGGCGATCGACGCCGGTGGCTTCCCGGCCGAGCTGTTCGGCAAGCACGCCGAGGCCGTGTTGTCGGGCATCGAGGGCGTGCAGATCATCGCCTGTGGTACCAGCTATTACGCCGGCCTGACCGCGCGCTACTGGATCGAAGCCATCGCCGGCCTGCCGTGCAGCGTGGAAATCGCCAGCGAGTACCGCTACCGCGCCGCGTATGCCAATCCGAAGCACCTGATCGTCACCATCTCCCAGTCCGGCGAAACGCTGGATACGATGGAGGCGCTGAAGTACGCCAAGTCGCTCGGCCACACGCACACGCTGTCGATCTGCAACGTGCCGGAAAGTGCGATCCCGCGCGCCAGTGAACTGGTGTGCTACACCCGTGCCGGTGCCGAGATCGGCGTGGCCTCGACCAAGGCCTTCACCACCCAGCTGGCCGCACTGTTCCAGCTGACCGTGGTGCTGGGCAAGCTGCATGGCCGCATCGACGCGGCGCAGGAAGCGGATTACCTGGAGCAGCTGCGCTTCCTGCCGGGCAGCGTGCAGCACGCGCTGAACATGGAGCCGCAGATCGCTGCCTGGGCCGAGCGGTTTGCGCGCAAGAGCAGCGCGCTGTTCCTGGGTCGTGGCCTGCATTACCCGATCGCACTGGAAGGCGCGCTCAAGCTCAAGGAGATCTCCTACATCCACGCCGAGGCCTATCCGGCGGGCGAGCTGAAGCACGGCCCGCTGGCGCTGGTGGACGAGGACATGCCGGTGGTGGTGATCGCCCCCAACGACAGCCTGCTGGAGAAGGTGAAGTCGAACATGCAGGAAGTGCGCGCCCGTGGTGGCGAGCTGTTCGTGTTCGCCGACCAGGACAGCAACTTCAATGAGTCCGAAGGCGTGCATGTGATCCGCACGCCGCGCCATGCCGGCGTGCTCAGCCCGATCGTGCACACCATCCCGGTGCAGCTGCTGGCGTACCACACCGCACTGGCGCGTGGGACCGACGTGGACAAGCCGCGCAACCTGGCCAAGAGCGTGACGGTGGAGTAATCCCGTCGGATCCATTGCATGCTGCATGCGAAAGGGGCCCACATGGCCCCTTTCGTTTGCGTCGGTGGCAATGCCAAGTGGGACAGCCGCCGGGTGTTCTGTCCGCCGTCGGCAGCAGGCAATCAATCTTTAACGCGCGGCATCGGCTGTATTCAGCGGCGGTTTCAGCCACGGTGCCATTCTCTGGATCGTCAGTTGGTTCCCACGACGAACTGTCCTATCGATGCCGGTAGTGACCGATGGTCGCAGTCGTAGAATCGATTTGACCGAGGTCCGGGTTGAGCGGTTGAACCCACCTCGCTCGCGTTGCAGCACGTCGTCTGCCGATCCATTCCAAGCGGCAGCCGGGTGCGCAAGACGTGCGCTGAAAGGTCTGTTCCCGGGGAGGGGGCGTATCGGAAGAGCACACTTTTTTGACTTCAGTGACCTGCACCAGGAAACAAGAATGAACGTCCGCGAACTCCTGCAATCCAAGAAAGAAGCTGTCATCACCATCGACGCCGAAGACACCATCGGTGCCGCCGCCCACAAGATGAGCGCGAACAAGATCGCTGCGCTGGTGGTGATGAAGGACGATGCCCCGGTCGGCATCATTTCCGAGAAGGACATCGTGCGCACCCTGGCCGACGACGGCCCGCAGGCCGGCCGCCGGGTGATTTCCAGCCTGCCGTCCACCGGCCTGGAGGGCATCGCGCCGGAAGCGACCCTGAAGCAGGCCATGTCGTTGATGACGTACTCGCGGCGCCGTCATCTGATGGTCACTGAAGGCGCCCGCCTGGTCGGCATCCTCAGCCTGGGCGATATCGTGAAGAACCTGCTGGGCGAGCTGGAACTGGAAAAGGCCGTGCTGCAGGACATCTACATGGCCGCCCACTGAGGGCTGCAGCGCTGGAACCAGAGAAGCCGGGCATTGCCCGGCTTCTTCGTTCACGGCATCTGTGAAATCAGAAAGTGACCTTTACCGAGTCGGCGCTGTAGTTCGCCGGGCCGTGGTAGACCACTTCGATGTTGTTGCCATCCGGATCGAGCACGAACGCGCCGTAGTAGCCCGGATGGTAGGGGCGTTCGCCCGGCGCGCCGTTGTCGGTGCCTCCGGCGGCGATGGCCGCCGTGTGGAAGGCATCGACGGTGGCGCTGTCGCGGGCCTGGAAGGCCAGATGGTGGCGCCCGGTCAGCTGGCCGGCGGCGGCCTCGCTGCTGGCGCTGGAAATGAACAACTCGTCGGCCCAGAAGTAGTCATCGCCTTCGCCGGCGATCGGGATGCCGATCGTGTCGAACACCGCCTGGTAGAAGCGCCGGCTGGCGGCCAGGTCGCGTACCACCAGCTGGATGTGGTCGATCAGTCGCCCGCGGTGCAGTTCCATCGTTTCCATACGTACCTCACAAAAAAAGGGACGGAGTCGGTAGCGCCGGGCCGTGCCCGGCGAGCGCGCAGCGCGGCCTGCTCAAGGCCGCCGGGCATGGCCCGGCGCTACCGGAATTGTGCCCCTTTCCGGGCTCAGACGTTGGCGATGATCTCGACCCAGTAGCCGTCCGGGTCCTTGATGAAGGCCAGGTTCTTCATGCGGCCGTCGGTCAGGCGCTTCTGGAAGGTCACGCCGAGGTCCTCGAAGCGCTGGCAGGCGGCCTCGATATCCGGCACCGACACGCAGATGTGGCCGAAGCCGCGCGGGTCGCTGTTGCCGTCGTGGTAGACCGCGCCGTCCTGGCTCTCGGTACCGTGGTTGTGGGTCAGTTCCAGCACGCCCGGCAGGCCGGCCATCCACACGCGGCGGGCGTCGTCGTCCTCGGGTACCACGGCGCCGGCCGGTACGTAGGCCAGGAAGTACAGGCTGAACTGGGCTTCGGCGAAGTCGCGCTTGTCGATCAGCTGGTAGCCGAGCACGCGGGTGTAGAAGTCCAGCGAAGCGGTGATGTCCTTGACCCGCAGCATGGTGTGGTTGAACACGAAGCCGCTGGTTTCGGCCGGAGCCTGGGCGGCGACGCCGGGGACGTCGCGCAGGGCGGGAATGGTCATGGGGGAGGTCCTTCAGACGGGGCCGTTGCCGGCCGGATGGCTCCATTCTACCGGCCCGCACCTGACGGCACCGCGACGTACAATGGCCGGATCGCACCGTTCCGTCCTGATAACGATTGCCCGCCATGTCGCAGCGTGAATGGGTGGCCGCCGCCATCCGCAAGATCGAAGCCGATTTCAACCGTTCCGCCGATACCCACCTGATCCCGCTGGCGCTGCCAGGGTTCGAAGGCATTGACCTGTACCTGAAGGACGAGTCGAGCCATCCCACCGGCAGCCTCAAGCACCGGCTGGCGCGCTCGCTGTTCCTGTATGCGTTGACCAACGGCTGGTTGCGCGAGGGCCGGCCAGTGATCGAGGCCTCCAGCGGCTCGACCGCCGTCTCCGAAGCCTATTTCGCGCGCCTGCTGGGCCTGCCGTTCATCGCGGTGATTCCGGCGACCACCTCGCCGGAGAAGATTGCGGCGATCGAGTTCCACGGGGGCCGCTGCCACCTGGTCGAGCGCGCCTGCGATCTCAACTGTGATTCGGAAAAGCTGGCCCGCCAAACCGGCGGCCACTTCATGGACCAGTTCACCTATGCCGAGCGCGCCACCGACTGGCGCGCCAACAACAACATCGCCGAGTCCATCTTCAAGCAGATGGCCGAAGAGCCCAGCCCCGTTCCGGAGTGGATCGTGTGCAGCCCCGGCACCGGCGGTACCGCCGCCACGCTGGGCCGCTATGTCAGCTACCGCCGGCATGACACCCGCATCCTCTGCGCGGACCCGGAAGTGTCGGTGTTCTTCGACGGCTACCAGGCCGCCGTGGCCGGTGAACAGGACTGGCGGGGACTGACCTGCAGCGGTGGCTCGCGCGTGGAAGGCATCGGCCGGCCACGGGTGGAGCCGAGTTTCATCCCGACCAGTGTCGATGCGATGGTGAAGGTGCCCGACGCGCTGAGCCTGGCCGCGATGCGCCATGTCAGCCGCCAGCTCGGCCGCCGTGTCGGTGGTTCCACCGGCACCAACTTCATCGGCGTGCTGCAGGCCGCGCAATGGATGCGTGAGGCGGGCCACCAGGGCAGCATCGTCAGCATCCTGTGCGACAGCGGCGAGCGCTACGCGCAGAGCTACTACGACCCGTCGTGGTATGTGCGCCAGGGCATCGATGTCGACGGCGCCGATGCGCAGCTGGCGGCGGCGGTGGCCGGGCAGGGATTGCCCGAATTGCCGTGGTGCAGCCTGGAAGCGTTGTAGCCGGCCGGCATTTCCGCCGGGCATGGCCCGGCGAGCGCAGCGGTGTGTCGTACCCCGATCAATACCCCGCCGCGGTGAACGCATCCAGCACTGCATCGCGCAGCGCATCTGGCAAGGCCTCGATGTCCATCGCGCGGTCATCCAGGTGCAGGCTGGGGTCGAGGATGCTGGCGCGTCCCTGGGCCAATGCCTGCAGCCACAGCAGCACGCAGATCACGAACTCGCGCTCATGGCCCAGCTGCAGCTGGCTGGCGCCGCGCTCGACCACTTCGAACGGGTACCACTCCTGGGCGTCGTTGAAGGTGCCGCCCTGCTGCAGCACCGCCTGCAGCTGTTGCAGGTGGCGCGGGGCGTCATCGCCGGCATCGCACAGCGCGGCGATCCAGGTCAGTTCGGCCGGGCTGGCGGACAGCGCCAGCGACCGCGCCGGTGAGGTGGATGCAACTGCAGCCAAACCTTCCATGTGGGGCCTCGTTCGGTACCTACCGCTGCGGACTCCCCCGCAGCCAGAGCTTCGGTGCGCGACCGTAAGGCCGATGTGAATGCCGCGCCCCCCCTTGTCAGCCACGCCTGCCAGCGCCATATCTACCGGGCTGCCCGCCTGCCGGGCCCGTTCCCTGGAGATCTGCCGTGACCGTTGCCAACCCCCTGCTCGATGTTTCCGGCCTGCCGCGCTTCGAGGCGATCCGTCCCGAGCACGTCGCACCGGCGCTGGATGTGCTGCTGGCCGAGGCCGAAGCCGCCGTCAGCAAGGCCGAGCAGGTGCAGCCGGTGCGCTGGGAGACCTTCGTCGCTCCGCTGGACGATGCCACCGAGCGCCTGTGGCGTGCCTGGGGCCTGGTCGGCCACCTGCAGGGCGTGGTGAACACCCCGGAACTGCGTGAGGCCTACAACAGCAACCTGCCGCGGGTGACCCGCTTCGCCAGCACGCTGGGCCAGAACCTGGCGCTGTACCGCCAGTACCGGGCACTGGCCGCCAGCCCGGAGGCCGCAGGTTTCGACGAGGCCCAGCGCAAGGTGCTGGACAACACGCTGCGTGATTTCCGCCTGGGCGGTGCCGAACTGGCGCCCGAGGCACAGCAGCGCTTTGCTGCGATCAAGGAAGAACTGTCGGCGCTGTCGGCGAAGTTCTCGCAGAACGTGCTCGACGCCACCGATGGGTGGTCGCTGATCATCGAGGACGAAGCGCGACTGAAGGGTCTGCCGGAGGACGTGAAGGCTGCCGCGCACGCTGCGGCGGCAAAGGACGGAAAGCAGGGTTGGAAACTGACCCTGCAGATGCCGTGTTACCTGCCGGTGCAGACCTGGGCCGAAGACCGCGACCTGCGCGAGATCCTGTACCGCGCCAGCGCGCAGCGTGCATCCGAATTCGGCGATGACGCGCTGGACAACAGCAGCAACATCGACCGCATTCTCGCCCTGCGCGCGGAGCTGGCCGCGCTGCTCGGCTTCGCTTCGTACGGCGATTATTCGGTGGCAACCAAGATGGCGCAGGACACGGCCGAAGTGCTGGGTTTCCTGCGCGACCTGGCCGCACGCGCCAAGCCGTTCGCCGCCAAGGACCGTGCCGAGCTGGAGCAGTTCGCGCGCGAACAGTTGGGCATCGAGACGCTGCAGGCCTGGGACCTGGCGTTCGCCGCCGACCGCCTCAAGCAGGCGCGCTACAGCTATTCCGAGCAGGAGGTGAAGCAGTACTTCACCGAACCGAAGGTGCTGGGCGGCCTGTTCTCGGTGATCGAGCAGCTGTACGGCCTGCGCGTGCAGGAGGACAGTGCGCCGGTCTGGCATGAAGACGTGCGCTTCTTCCGCCTGGTCGACGCGCAGGGTGCGCTGGTCGGCCAGTTCTACCTGGACCTGTACGCACGCGAGGGCAAGCGCGGTGGTGCGTGGATGGACGATTGCCGCAACCGTCGCGTGCGTGGCGACGGCAGCGTGCAGACCCCGCTGGTCTACCTGGTGTGCAACTTCGGCCGTGGTGCCAACGGCAAGCCGGCGACTTTCAGCCACAACGAAGTGACCACGCTGTTCCATGAAATGGGCCACGGCCTGCACCAGCTGCTGACCCGCATCGGTGAGCTGGGCGTGGCCGGCATCAACGGCGTGGAATGGGACGCGGTGGAGCTGCCCAGCCAGTTCATGGAGAACTTCTGCTGGGAATGGGACCACCTGCAGGGCATGACCGCGCATGTGGACAGTGGCGAGCCGCTGCCGCGCGCGCTGTACGAGCGCATGCTTGCCGCGCGCAATTTCCATAGCGGCATGGCCACGGTGCGCCAGCTGGAGTTCGGCCTGTTCGACATGCTGCTGCACAGCCAGTTCGAACCGGCGCAGGACAACGTGCTGGCACTGCTGGACCGCGTGCGCGCGGAAGTGGCGGTGAACCACCCGCCGGTCTGGAACCGCTTCCCGCACCAGTTCAGCCATATCTTCGCCGGTGGTTACGCTGCGGGTTACTACAGCTACAAGTGGGCCGAGGTGCTCAGCGCCGACGCCTACGCCGCGTTCGAGGAAGCGCCGCAGGCACTGGCTGAAACCGGTGCACGCTTCCGCGATGAGATCCTGTCGCGTGGTGGCAGCCGCCCGGCGGCGGAGAACTTCAAGGCCTTCCGCGGCCGCGCACCGCAGATCGACGCGCTGCTGCGCCACTCGGGCATGGCGTAAACACAAAAAAAGGGGACGGAGGGGATTAAGTCGTTTGTGCACAAACGACTTAATCCCCTCCGTCCCCTTTTTCTATTCGGCGTAGATCATCTTCCGGGTCATGCCGCCGTCGACGATGAAATCCTGGCCGGTGCTGAAACCGGACAGTGATGACAGCAGGTACACCGCCAGCGCGCCGATGTCTTCGGGGCGGCCGACCCGGCCGACCGGGTGTTGCGCATGGTCGATGGCCGAGTACTCCGCCGCGTGTCGTCGCGAAGGGGCCTGCCAGGCGGTGGTGCCGATCCAGCCCGGACTGATGCTGTTGACCCGCACCGCCGGGCCGGCACTGATCGCCAGTGCATGGGTGAACGCCACCAGCCCACCTTTGGCCGCAGCGTAGGCCTCGCTGTGCGCTTCGGATTGCCAGGCGCGGGTCGAGGCGATGTTGATGATCGCGCCTGCAGCACTGGCCGCCAGCGCCGGTAGTGCGTGCTTGCTGCACAGGAAGGCACCGTGCAGCGCCGACAGGCGACGCTGCCACTCGTCCCAGTCCATGTCCTGCAGCAGCGTGCCATGCGGTCCGGCGATGCCCGCGTTGTTGACCAGCCCGTCGATACGGCCGAACCGCTGCAGGGCCACGGTGATGAAGTCGCGCACGCTGGCTTCGTCGGTGATGTCCAGGCGCTGGAACGCGGCGTCATCACTACGCTGCCATTCCGCCAGGCACGCCTCGCCGGCTTCCACGTCCAGGTCGCCGATCAGCACGCGTCCGCCGGCACCAAGCACGGCCTGGGCGATGCCACGGCCGATGCCGTTGGCGCCGCCGGTGACCAGCACGACCTTGCCCGACAGCGGCGCGGCCGGCCATGCGGCAATCGGCGGCACCGTGCTCACGTCAGGTCTTCGCCACGCAGGCGGCGATGCCAGCCGTCCACGCCGATGCGGTCCAGGGTCTGGATGTTGCGCTCGACGATCACGTCCGGGTCCGGATAGACATCCACCGCGCGCGCCACGCTGTCTTCGCGCAGCAGGTGCAGGGTGGGGAAGGGCGCGCGATTGGTGTAGTTGCTGGCGTCGTCCGCGGCCACGCCGTCGAACTGGTAGTCCGGGTGGAAGCTGGCCACCTGCAGGATGCCCTGCAGGTCCAGCGCCTCGATCGCCGCATCGGCGTTGTCGAGGAAGTCGTTGTAGTCGAGGAAGTCGGTCAGCACCTGCGGATGCACGATCAGCGTGGTATCGATCTGCTCGGCCGGCGTATCGCGCAGCAGCACCAGTTCCTCGGCCAACTGCTCAACCAGCGCTTCCGGCGTGGTCGCATCGCTGAGCACGATGCGGACCTGGTCCTTCACATACACCGCCTTGGCGAACGGACACAGGTTCAGGCCGATGACGATGCGCTCCAGCCACAGGCGGGTGGCGGCGATCGGGTCATCGGTGGGCAGGTGGGCATCGGTCATGGCGGGCACGTCGGCTGGCGGGGCCGCCATTGTAGGCGCGTCGCTGGCAACGCGCCGTCGAACCTGCCGCTGGCAGCGCCGGGGCGTGCCCGGCGGATGCCTCAGTCGCGGAAGTTGTTGAACTGCAGCGGCAGCTCGAACTTGCCGGCCTTGAGCACGGCGATGGCGTCCTGCAGGTCGTCGCGCTTCTTGCCCTGCACGCGCAGCTTGTCGCCATTGATCTGGCTTTCCACCTTCAGCTTGGCATCCTTCAGCGCCGCCGCGATCTTCTTGGCGATCTTCTGCTCGATGCCCTGCTTGACGGTGATCTTCTGCCGGGCCTGGGCCAGGTTGGTCTCGATGTCGCCGAACTCCAGGCTGAGCACGTCGATGCCGCGTGCGGCCAGGCGTGCGCGCAGGATGTCGTTCATCTGCTTGAGCTGGAACTCGGTCGGCGCGGTCTGGTTGATCACATCGCCATCGCGCTCGAACTTGGCGTCCACGCCCTTGAAGTCGAAGCGGGTGCTCAACTCGCGGTTGGCCTGGTCGATTGCGTTGGTCAGCTCGTGGGTGTCGACTTCGGACACGACGTCGAAGGAAGGCATGGCGATGCTCCGCAGGATTCAGTGGCGGCCATTCTATCGCGAGGGCCCGCATGACTGTTTTGGGCTCTACTGGGCTCTACTGAAAGCGACGACCGGGCGATAATGGGCCATGAACGTGCAACGCTCCCCTTCGCGCGCGGTGGCCTGGATGGTCGCGGCAGTCGCCTGTTTCTCGCTGATGGACGCTGGCATGAAGCAGCTGTCGGCCAGTTATCCGACCCTGGAAGTGACCTTCCTGCGCGGCGCGGCCTCGTTGCCGTTCGTGCTGGTCTGGGTGCTGGCCAGCGCCGGGCCGCGCTCGCTGGTGCCGCGTCGCTGGGGCCTGCACCTGCTGCGTGGCGCGCTGGGCATGGCGATGATCGGCTGCTTCGTGTTCGCCCTGCGCGACCTGCCGCTGTCCACCGCCTACACCATCTATTTCGTCGCCCCGCTGCTGATCGCCGCACTGTCGGTGCCGCTGCTGGGCGAACGGGTCGGGCCGCGGCGCTGGGTCGCCATCGGCATTGGCCTGGTCGGCGTACTGGTGGTGCTGCGGCCGGGCGTGGACGGTTTCATCTCGGTGCCCGGCCTGATGGTACTGGCCGCCGCCACCGCCTATGCCGTGGCGGCGATCACGGTCAGCCTGCTGACCCGCACCGATACCTCGCAGTCGATGGTGGTCTGGTTCCTGGTGATCATGGCCATCGGCGCCGGCCTGCTGTCCATTCCCGGCTGGGTGCCGCTGCAGCTGGCGCATGCGCCGCTGATCGCCGGGATGGGCCTGGCCGGGGCGCTGGGCCAGATCGCCCTGACCAAGGCGTTCCAGCTGGGGGAGGCCTCGATGATCGCGCCGCTGGAGTACAGCGGCCTGGTCTGGGTGATCGGCTGGGATCTGGCCTTCTGGGGCCAGCTGCCCGATGGGTATACCTGGGTGGGTGCGGCGATCATCGTCGCTTCCGGCCTGTACCTGCTGCACCGCGAGCGGGTGAACCGGCAGGAACCGCCGAAGCCGCTGGATCATCCCTGAGTCGGTTGGGCTCGGGAATGGGGTCGGAGCCCCAGCCAACGCGCCGGTGCGGACGCCTTAGAACCAAAAGGAATAACATTCTGGCCCATGGCGCGGGCGCGCGACCGCCTGCGCTGGTAGGCTGCACGCCCCCTTCCGTCACCCAGCCGGTGAGCCACGCCCGTGATCGAGTTCCAGCGCCTGCACAAATCCTATGCCGTTGCCGGCCGCGAAATCAGCGCGCTGCAACCGCTGGACCTGACCATCGAGGCCGGTGAGGTATTCGGCATCATCGGCCATTCCGGCGCCGGCAAGTCGACCCTGATCCGCATGATCAACCGCCTGGAAGAACCCAGCGGTGGCCGGCTGCTGATCGGTGGCGAGGATGTCACCGCACTGGACGCGGATGGCCTGCGCGCGTTGCGCCGGCGCATCGGCATGATCTTCCAGCACTTCAACCTGCTGTCGTCGCGCACGGTGGCCGGCAATGTCGCCTTCCCGCTGGAGCTGGCCGGCACGCCGAAGGCGGAGATCGACGCGCGCGTGGCCGAACTGCTGCAGACCGTGGGCCTGGAAGCGCATGCGCAGAAGTATCCGGCGCAGCTGTCCGGGGGCCAGAAGCAGCGTGTCGGCATCGCCCGTGCGCTGGCGACCCGCCCGCAGATCCTGCTGTGCGACGAGGCCACCAGCGCGCTGGATCCGCAGACCACGGCCTCGGTGCTGTCGCTGTTGTCGAAGATCAACCGCGAGCTGGGCCTTACCATCGTGTTGATCACCCACGAGATGGATGTGATCCGCCGTGTCTGCGACCGCGTTGCCGTGCTCGATGCCGGCCAGATGGTCGAAACCGGGCCGGTCACCCGGGTGTTCCTGCATCCACAGCACCCGACCACGCGCCGGTTCGTCAGCGAATCGGAGCACGTGGACGAAGGGGCGTTGCACCGCGATTTCGACGTGGTGGGCGGGCGCATCGTGCGCCTGACCTTCCTCGGTGGCGACACCTATGAACCCCTGCTCGGCAGCGTCGCGCGCCAGACCGGGGTCGATTACAACATCCTGTCCGGCCGTATCGACCGGATCAAGGACACCCCGTATGGCCAGCTGGTGGTCGCCCTGGTGGGCGGTGACCAGTCCGCCGCGCAGGCCGCCTTCGTGGCTGCCGGTGTGCATGTCGAGGAGCTGCGTCGATGATCGTCGCTACTGCCGGCGGATTCTTCCGCCATCTGGATGCGGGCAAGTGGGCCGATATCGGCCAGGCCACCATCGATACCCTGCTGATGCTGCTTGGTTCACTGCCGCTGACCCTGGCCATCGGCCTGCCGCTGGGCGTGCTGCTCTACCTGTTCGGCGCACCGCAGATGAAGCGCCGGCCATTCGCCTATGGCGTATTGGCATTGGTGGTGAACCTGTTGCGCTCGGTGCCCTTCATCATCCTGATGATCGTGCTGATCCCGGTCACGCTGTTCCTGATGGGGACTTCGCTGGGCGTGCGCGGCGCGATCGTGCCGTTGGTGATCGGCGCAGCGCCGTTCTACGCGCGCCTTGTCGAGACTGCGCTGCGCGAAGTGGATCGTGGCGTGATCGAGGCAACTCAGGCGATGGGTGCCACCACCTGGCAGCTGGTCACCCGCGTGTTGCTGCCGGAAGCACGACCGGGCCTGATCGCCGGTGCGACCGTCACCACCGTGGCCCTGATCGGCTTCACTGCGATGGGGGGTGCGATCGGTTCCGGTGGCCTCGGTGACCTGGCATTCCGCGACGGCTACCAGCGTTCGCACACCGACGTGGCGCTGGTCACCGTGGTCCTGCTGCTGGTCCTGGTGCAACTGCTGCAGATGCTCGGCGACCGCCTGGTCGCGCATTACAGCCGCAGATAACAGAATGCCGGGCGGCGCCCGGCATCTCGTTCGGGTAGTGCCGGCCGCTGGCCGGCAAGCCGGCAGCCTGCAGAGTGTCGACATTGTGCCTGTCATGGCGCCAGGCTCTGGAAGCGGCCACGCCCATCAGGAATCGATATCGCCAGACTGGGACTGCAGCACATCGCGTTCCTTGGTATGTTCCGTTCAACGTAATACGTTTTGCGGAATGATCCGTTCATTCCGCTGCAAGCAGACCCGCGCCCTGTTTGAAGGAACCTGCCCACGCGCCTGGCGCCAGATCCGGCGAGTGGCGGAACGCAAACTGCAACTGCTCGACTCGGCACAGACGTTGGCCTTCCTCCGCAGCCCGCCCGACAGCCTTCGCATCAACGATCAATGGCGGCTCTGCTTTATCTGGACCGACGGCGGCGCCGATGCCGTGGAAATTGTTGACTATCACTGAGGTGTCCGCCATGAAGCGTCCCCATAACGGCATGCGCGCCATCCATCCTGGCGAGATCCTGCGCGAAGAGTTCCTGCTGCCCTTGGCGCTGAGCGTGAATGCGCTGGCAAAGGCCCTGGATGTGCCCGCAACGCGACTGCACGCCATCGTGCACGGCCAACGCAGCATTTCGGCGGACACTGCAGCGCGGCTGGCGCGGCATTTTGGTGGGGATGCCGCGTCCTGGCTCGCGATGCAGGCGGCCTACGATCTCAAGACATTGCCAACGCGCAGCGAAATCGAACGCCGGGTGCAGCCACGCGCGGCGTGAAGTCCGGGCGCTCGGACCCGGCTCCGCCCCCGCGATCCGATCAACGCGCGTTCGGTACTTCGTAGCCCAGCTTGCCGACCTGTTCCGGATGCTGCGGCACGCGCTTGAGCTTGTCGGTGTTCACGCCGTACTCGTCGCGCAGGCGCTCGGCCAGCTCCTTGTACAGGGCTTTGTCCATGTCCGGCTTGCGCGCGAAGATCCAGGCCATCTCGCGGCCCGGATAACCGATCAGTGCCCATGAATAGTCCGGGGCCACTTCCAGTACCCGCGAATGGGTCGGCACCACGCGATAGAACCAGGTTCGCCAGCCATGGTTGCCGCTATCGGGATCGACGCTGGCACGCGCGCGTATTTCCTGCAGCGGCTCACCAAAGCCATCACGGTAGCGGTAGGTGATGCCGACCTTGTGCTCGTCGCGCAGCTCGTACTCGTTGACGCTGGCGACATGCCCGCGTTCGATGAAGTTCGGCACGCGGCCGATCACATACCAGGTGCCCATGAAGCGCTTGAGGTCGATCGGAGCATCCGGATCGGCGCGCGGGGCGCTGGCACGGGGTGATGGCGGCTCACCGACCGCCATGGCGGGGCCCGCCAGGGACAGGGCCAGCAACACGGCGCAGAGCGGGCGGATCGAAGTCATGCGGGGGCGGGCTCAGGAGGGTTTTGCCTGAGCATGGTCGACTGAGCGTGCGCGATCCGTCAATGGTGTCGCAATCTGTGAGAAGGGGCTTGCCCAAGCTGTGTTGCATTGTCTACCGGAGAAGCCCCATGAACGCTCGTCCCGTCCGTCACCCTGCAACTGAACGCATCATCGAACGCGCCGACCCGCGCCTGCTGCGCGGCGTCCGGCAACTGGCGCTGGCCGGGCTGGCGCTGGTACTGGTCTGGCCGGCGGCGCGTGGCAGCAGCGCATGGTTGGGCTGGCTGCCGATGTGGCTGGTGGGCATGCCGCTCGCGGCCTGGTGGGCACTGCTGCGCTTCCCGCTGCCGCGCCTGTCATGGCGGTGGCTGGCGCGGCGTACCGGTGGACAGGCGCGCCGTCGGCCGGCTCCCGCCGTACGCGGCCGGCGCAGTCCGGCGGCCACGGCCTGACCTTCGACACGGGGGAGGCCGCGACATTCCGTGCTAGCGTTCCACGGCTTATGACTGCCTGGAGCTGCAATGTCACGACTCGCTTCCGCCTGCCTGTTGGCCGGCATGATGACCGCTGCCTCGATGGGGACCGCCGTGGCCGCTGAAGACACCGATCGCTACGCCTGGCTGGAGGACGTAACCGGCGACAAGCCGCTGTCCTGGGTCAAGGAACAGAATGCCAAGTCCGAGGCGCGCCTGGCGCAGACCCCGGCCTTCAAGCAGATGGAGACCAGCATCCGCGAGGTGCTCGACTCCGACGCCAAGATCCCCGGCGTGCAGAAGATCGGCGACTACTACTACAACTTCTGGAAGGACCAGCAGCACGAGCGCGGCCTGTGGCGGCGTACCACCCTGGCCGAGTACCGCAAGGCCTCGCCGCAGTGGGAGACCGTGCTCGACCTGGATGCACTGAACAAGGCCGAGGGTGAGAACTGGGTCTGGCACGGCGCCGATTGCCTGCGCCCGGATTACAGCCGCTGCCTGATCGCGCTGTCGCGTGGCGGCGCCGACGCCGACGTCACCCGTGAGTTCGACCTGGCCAACAAGACCTGGATCAAGGACGGCTTCTTCCGTCCGGAGTCGAAGGGTGGCCTCAACTGGGTCGACCGCGACACCGTGTTCGTCTACACCGACTTCGGTGCCGGCTCGATGACCACGTCCGGCTATCCGCGCGTGGCCAAGCTGTGGAAGCGTGGCACGCCGATGGCCTCGGCCACCGTGGTGTACGAAGGCAAGCCGGAAGACATGTACATCGCGGCGATGCACGATGACACCCCGGGCTTCGAGCGCAACCTGGTCAGCCGCACGCTGGCGTTCTACAACAACGAGCTCTACCTGCGTGGTGACGACGGCACGCTGACCAAGATCGACGCGCCGAACTCGGCCGAGAAGGGCCTGCACAAGCAGTGGCTGACCCTGGAGCTGCGCGATCCGTGGACCGTGGGCGGCAAGACCTACGCGTCCGGTTCGCTGCTGGCGACGAAGCTGGACGACTTCCTGGCCGGCAAGCGCGACTTCGAGGTGCTGTTCACCCCGACCGCGACCACCTCGCTGGCCAGCGCCACCTGGACCAAAAGCCACCTGGTGCTGAACGTGCTGGACGACGTCAAGAACCGCCTGTCGGTGCTGACCCCGGGCGACAACGGCTGGCAGACCAGTCGCTTCGTCGGCGCCCCGGCCTTCGGCACGCTGGCCGTGGGCGCGGTGGACAGCAATGACAGCGACGCAGTGTGGCTGACCGCCACCGACTACCTGACCCCGACCACGCTGGCCCTGGCCGAGATCGGCCAGGCCCCGGAAACGCTGAAGACCATGCCGGCCTTCTTCGATGCCAAGGGCAAGGTGATCGAGCAGCACTTCGCCACCAGCAAGGACGGCACCCGCGTGCCGTACTTCGTGGTGCACGACAGGGCGATGAAGCTCGATGGCTCCAATCCGACCCTGCTGTACGGCTACGGTGGTTTCGAGATCTCGCTGACGCCGAGCTATTCCGGTGGCATGGGGCGCGCTTGGCTGGAGAAGGGCGGCGTGTACGTGGTCGCCAACATCCGTGGCGGCGGCGAGTACGGCCCGCGCTGGCACCAGGCGGCGCTGAAGCAGAACCGCCACAAGGCCTACGAAGACATGGCCGCCGTGGCGCGGGACCTGGTCAAGCGCAAGATCACCTCCGCCAAGCACCTGGGCGTGCAGGGCGGCAGCAATGGTGGCCTGCTGACCGGCAACATGCTGACCCAGTACCCGGAACTGTTCGGTGCGGTGGTGGTGCAGGTGCCGCTGCTGGACATGAAGCGCTACAGCCACCTGTTGGCCGGCGCTTCGTGGATGGCTGAGTACGGCAACCCGGATACCAGCGACTGGGAATTCATCAAGACCTTCTCGCCGTACCACCTGTTCAACGCGAAGAAGGACTACCCGCCGGTGCTGTTCACCACCTCCACCCGCGATGACCGCGTGCACCCGGGCCACGCCCGCAAGATGGCGGCGAAGATGATCGACGCCGGCAAGGACGTGACCTACTACGAGAACATCGAAGGTGGCCACGGCGGCGCAGCCAACAACGCGCAGGCCGCGCATATGTCTGCGCTGGCCTACAGCTTCCTGTGGGAGCGGTTGGGCGGTAAATAAGCAGAACGGAAAACGCCGCCCCAGGGCGGCGTTTTTCGTTATCGGGTAGCGCCGGGCCATGCCCGGCGAGCGCGGAGCGCGGCAATATGCCGCCGGGCATGGCCCGGCGCTACCGGAATCGCTTCAACCCGCGCGCGATCCGCGCCACCGCCTCCTGCAATCGCGGCACTTCCTGGGTGTAGGCCAGGCGCACATGCTGGTTGGCGCGGTGGAAGCCGAAGTCCAGGCCCGGGGTGAACGCTACGTGCTCGGTTTCCAGGAAGTGCGCGCAGAACGCCTGCGCGTCGTCAGTGAACGCGCTGACATCGGCGTACAGGTAGAACGCGCCCTGCGGCTCGACTTCAATGCGGAAGCCCAGCTCACGCAACGCGGGCAGCAGGAAGTCGCGGCGCTGGCGGAATGCTTCGCGGCGCTGCTCGAAGATCGCCATCGACTCCTCGCTGAAGCAGGCCAGTGCGGCGTGCTGTGCGATGCTCGAGGCGCTGATGTAGAGGTTCTGCGCCAGCTTTTCCAGGTCCGGGACTGCGGCCGGCGGTGCCACCAGCCAGCCCAGCCGCCAGCCGGTCATGCCGAAGTACTTGGAAAAACTGTTCAGCACGAAGGCGCTGTCGTCCACCTGCAGCACGCTGGGCGCATCCAGGCCGTAGGTCAGGCCGTGATAGATCTCGTCCACCACCAGGTGGCCACCGCGCGCGTGCAGGGTCTGCGACAGGGCGGCCAGCTCGTCGGCGGACAGCACGGTGCCGGTGGGGTTGGCCGGCGAAGCGACAAGCGCGCCGACGCTGTCGGCAGTCCAGTGCTGTTCCACCAGCGACGGGGTCAGCTGGTAGGCGGTGTCCGGGGCGACCGGCACCAGTTGTGCGCCGCCTTCGACGAGGCGCAGGAAGTGGCGGTTGCAGGGGTAGCCCGGGTCGGCCAGCAGCCAGTGGCGGCCGGGATCGACCAGCAGGCTGCTGGCCAGCAGCAGCGCACCGGACCCGCCCGGGGTGACCAGGATGCGTTCGGGATCGATATCCAGCCCATAGTGGCTGCGGTAGAAGCCACTGATCGCCTGGCGCAGCGCCGGCAGGCCACGCGCTGCGGTGTAGCGGGTGTGGCCGGCGGCCAGTGCGGCCTGGCCGGCACGCACGACGGGTTCGGCAGTGGTGAAGTCCGGTTCACCGATTTCCAGGTGGATCACATCGTGGCCTGCCTGTTCCAGCGCCTGCGCGCGGGCCAGCAGGGACATCACGTGGAACGGAGCGATTTCATGGCTGCGCCGGCTGTAGCCCGGCGTGTGGGGCAGGGTACTCATGTGCCCATGGTACGCCGCGCGCGGGGCGCATGCGTCCGGGTAGTGCCGGCCGCTGGCCGGCATTCCGGCCCATTCCGGAGTTCATGAGGTTGCCGGCCAGCGGCCAGCACCAACGGCAGGGTTGCCGGCAGTCCTTCCGCGACCCAGACTCGGACACAAGGACGCCATTGCATTGCCGCTCAAGGAGCCTTATCTCATGAAATCCACCCTCTGCCTGTTACTCGCCAGCCTGATGACCACGACTGCTACCGCCGCCACGCCGCCCGTTCCGCCGGATGCCGCCAAGCATCCGCATGTGGTCAAGGCACCGTTCGGCGCGACCCGCAACGATGACTATTACTGGCTGCGCGACGACAAGCGCGGGAACAAGGAGATGCTGGCCTACCTGCAGGCCGAGAATGCCTACGCCGACCAGCTGCTGGCACCGCTGAAGCCACTGGAAGACACCCTGTACAAGGAGATCGTCGCCCGCATCAAGCAGGACGATTCCAGCGTGCCGGCGCGCGAGCGTGGCTACTGGTACTACAGCCGCTTCGAGACCGGCCAGGACTACCCGATCCACGCGCGCCGCAAGGGCAGCATGGAGGCAGCCGAGGAAATCCTGCTGGACGTCAACGCGATGGCCGCCGGAAAGGGCTACTTCAGCGTCGGCTCGATGGAGGTCAGCCAGGACAACCAGCTGCTGGCCTGGGCCGATGATGATGTGGGCCGCCGCCAGTACACGATCCGCTTCAAGGACCTGGCCACCGGCAAGGTGCTGCCCGATGTGATCACCGGCAGCTCCGGCGACTTGGTCTGGGCCGACGACAACCGCACCGTGCTGTACGTCGAGAATGATCCGGAAACGCTGCTGACCGTGCGCGTCAAGAAGCACGTGCTGGGCACCCCGGCCAGCGCCGACACCGTCGTCTACGAAGAGAAGGACGACAGCTTCTACATGGGCATCGGCCGCACCCGCGATGATCGCTTCATCACCATCGGCGTGCACAGCACCGTGTCCTCGGAAGAGCGCTACGCGCCGGCCAGCGACCCGACCACCTTCACCGTGCTGGCGCCGCGCCAGCGTGATGTCGAGTACGACGCCGACCACTACGATGGCCGCTGGGTGATCCGCACCAACGACGGTGCGAAGAATTTCAAGCTGGTCACCGCACCGACCGATGCCACCTCGCGTGCGCAATGGAAAGACTGGATCGCGCACGACGATGCGGTGTTCATCGAAGGCTTCGAACTGTTCGATGCGTACACCGCCATTGCCGAACGTTCCGAGGGCCTGGAGCGCATCCGGCTGCTGTTCAAGGATGGCCGCAGCGACTACGTAAAGGCCGATGAGCCGGCGTATTCGATGGGCCTGGGCGACAACACCGAGGCCGATACGCCGTGGCTGCGCTACGTCTACACCTCGATGACCACCCCGACCACCGTGTTCGAGCTGAACACCGCCACCGGCGAGCGCCGCCAACTGAAGGTGCAGCCGGTGATCGGCTATGACGCCTCGAAGTACGAAACCGATCGCGTCTGGATCACCGCGCGTGATGGGGTGAAGGTGCCGGTGTCGCTGGTCTACCGCAAGGGCTACCAGAAGGATGGCAAGGGTGCGCTGTTCCAGTACGCCTACGGCAGCTACGGCATGTCGATGGACCCGTACTTCAACCAGACCGCAGTAAGCCTGCTCGATCGTGGCGTGGTGTATGCCATCGCCCACATCCGCGGTGGCCAGGAAATGGGCCGCGACTGGTACGAGAACGGCAAGCTGCTGCACAAGCAGAACACCTTCAACGACTTCATCGATGTGACCCGCGGCCTGGTTGCGCAGGGTTGGGCGGCGAAGGGTCGCGTCGCCGCGTCCGGCGGCAGCGCCGGTGGCCTGCTGATGGGCGCGGTGGCCAACCAGGCCCCGCAGGATTACCGGGTGATGGTGGCGCAGGTGCCGTTCGTCGACGTGGTCACCACCATGCTTGATCCGACCATTCCGCTGACCACCAACGAATACGACGAGTGGGGCAACCCGGAGCAGAAGTCGTACTACGACTACATGCTGTCCTACTCGCCCTACGACAACGTGAAGCCGCAGGCCTACCCGGCGCTGTTCGTGGGCACCGGCCTGTGGGATTCGCAGGTGCAGTACTGGGAGCCGGCCAAGTGGGTGGCCAAGCTGCGTGACGACAACACCGGCCACTACCCGATCCTGTTCCGAACCAACATGGAAGCCGGCCACGGCGGCAAGTCGGGGCGCTTCCAGCGCTACCGCGAACTGTCCGAGTCGTACGCGTTCGTGCTGCAGCAGCTGGGCATCGCCCAGCCGTAACGGCGAAGGGGTGCCGGGCGCTGCCGGGCACCCCGAACCGGTATCCTTGCGGCCATGAGCCTGCCCGAGCCATCTGCACCCCGCGATACCGCCACGCCGCCGCGCGTGGTGCGTTTCCGCTGGGCGTGGTGGCTGCTGGCATACGTTAGCCTAGGCACCGGCATCGTCGGCATCTTCGTTCCGGGCCTGCCGACCACCGTATTCATCCTGATCTCGGCCTGGGCTGCATCACGGGGGTCCGAACGCCTGCACAACTGGCTGCTGCAGCATCCGCGATTCGGCCCGGCCATCGCCAACTGGCAGGCGCACGGTGCGGTCAGCCGCTACGGCAAGTGGATGGCCACGATCACCATGGCGGTGTGCGCCGCCATCATGCTGTGGTGCGTGCCGATTGCCTGGGTGAAGTGGTTCTCGATCGGCAGCATGACCGTGGTGGCGATCTGGCTGTGGACGCGGCCGCTGCCACCGCCCGCGGATTGAGTGCCTGCGGTAGTGCCGGCCGCTGGCCGGCAACCCGATCCCCTGCACGAACCGCTCAGCCGCCAATGGCTATACTCGGGGCATGAAGATCCCCCATCGAAACGCCATCCTGATTCCGCTGGCAGCGGCCTCGCTGCTGCTCCTCGCCGCCTGCGGCAACAAGGGCCCGCTGGTACTGCCGCAGAAGCCGGTCCCGGTGGAAGAAACCGTCGAACCCGCTGCCGAGCCCGCCACCGAGGCAACCCCGGTGGAGACCCAGGGCAGCGGCACCCCTGCCACGACCGTGGAGCCGGCCGCAACGACCACCCAGCCGGCAACCGCGCCAGCGAAGAAGGCGGGCAGCGGGAATGAGTAAGGCCGGTTCCAAGGCCCTGCGCTTCAGCAAGATGCACGGCGCGGGCAATGATTTCGTAGTGATCGACCTGCGTGACGGCACCGCACCGCCCACGCCCGAGCTGGCCGCACGCCTGGCCGACCGCCATACCGGCGTCGGCTGCGATCAGATCCTGACCATCGAGGCGCCGCGTGCGGAAGGCTCGGTGGCCTCGTACCGCATCTGGAATGCCGACGGTTCCAACTCCGAACAGTGCGGCAACGGCGCGCGCTGCATCGCCGCCTGGCTGGTGCGCGAGGGCAGTGCGCAGGGTGATGCATTCGTCATCGACAGCCCGCTGGCCAGCCATGAAGTGAAGGTGCTGGGCGAGGGCCAGTTCGCGGTGACGATGGGCGTGCCTGCCTTCGAGCCGGCCAACGTGCCGCTGATGGGGTTTGCACACCCGCGCGAGGAATATCTGCTGCCGCTGCAGGGCGAGAGCGTACGCTTCGCCGCGGTGTCGATGGGCAATCCGCATGCGGTGATCGAAGTAGGCCTGATCGATGCCGCACCGGTCGAGCGCGTCGGTGCGCTGCTGCAGCAGCATGCGTCGTTCCCGCGCTCGGTGAACGTGGGCTTCGCCCAGGTGATGGGCCCGGCGCACGCCCGCCTGCGCGTGTTCGAGCGCGGCGTCGGCGAAACCCTGGCCTGCGGCAGTGGTGCCTGTGCCGCCGCGGTGACCTTGATGCAGCGTGGCCGCCTGCAGCGCGATGCGCGCATCAGCCTGCCCGGTGGCGACCTGCGCATCCAGTGGCCGGGCGATGGCCAGCCGGTGGTGATGGCCGGCCCGACTGCATTCGTCTTCGAAGGGGAGTGGATCGCATGACCGAAACCGTCGACAAGCTCGGGGCCCATGAAGTCGCTGCCTGGTTGCGGCGTCATCCCGGCTTCCTCAAGCAGTTCCCGGACCTGGCCCTGACCTTGGTGGTGCCGCGCGACGATGGCCCGACCGCGTCGCTGGCCAGCTACCAGCTGGAAGTGCTGCGCGAGAAGAACCGCGAGCTGGCACGACGGTTGGCTGACCTGGGCGCGACCGCCCAGGTCAATGAACGCCTGGCGGTGCGCACGCACCAGCTGACCCTTGCGCTGATGAAGCAGGACAACGCCGCCGACACCCTGCGTGCGATGGCCGCGTCGTTGCAGGAAGACTTCGCCGGTGACCTGGTGCGGTTGGTGGTGCACGCGCCGGTGGCCGGGCTGGAACAGGCCGACTGGCTGCAGGTGATTGCCGCGGACGATTCGCAGCTTGGGCCGTTCCGCGACTGCCTGAACGACGGCGAGCCGATCTGCGGCCGCCTGCAGCCGGAAAAGAATGCCGTGCTGTATGGCGTGCGCAGCGAGGAAGTGCAGACCACCGCATTGCTGCCGCTGCCCGGCGTCGGCCTGATCGCGGTCGGCAGCCACGACCCGAACCGCTTCTACCCGGGCATGGGCACGCTGTTCCTGCGCATGATGGGTGACGCCCTGGTTACCGGCCTGAAGCGATTCCAGGACTGAGCAGGGCACGACGACGATGAGCGCGGTACAGGCCTTCCTGCAGCACCTGCAGGTGGAGCGGCGGATGTCGGCACATACGCTCGACGCCTACCGCCGCGACCTGGACGCGCTGTCGGCCTGGGCCGAGCCGCGTGGCATGGCAGTGGAGGCACTGGATGCAGACGCGGTGCGCCAGTTCGTGGCTGATGAGCACCGGCGTGGCCTGTCGGCCAAGAGCCTGCAACGTCGCTTGTCGGCCTGCCGCAGTTTCTACGCCTGGCTGCTCAAGCACGGGCGCATCGAGGTCAGTCCGGCAGCGACACTGAAGGCGCCACGCGCGCCGCGCCGCTTGCCCCAGGTGCTCGACGCCGATGAAGCCGTGCAGCTGGTCGAGCTGGAGCCGGAAGGTGAACTCGGCCGCCGTGACCGCGCGCTGCTGGAGCTGTTCTATTCCTCCGGCCTGCGCCTGAGCGAAGTCTGCGCGCTGACCTGGCGTGACCTGGATTTCGACACCGGCCTGGTCAACGTGCTGGGCAAGGGCAACCGCCAGCGCCGGGTGCCGTTCGGCCGGCCCGCACGCGAAGCGCTGCAGGCATGGCGCGCGGAAAGTGGCGGCGGCCCAGCCTCGCCGGTATTCCCCGGCCGCAATGGGCCGATCAGCCAACGCGCGGTGCAGATCCGCATCCGCCAGCTGGCGCAGCGCCAGGGCCTGTTCAAGCACGTGCACCCGCACATGCTTCGGCACAGTTTCGCCAGCCACATCCTGGAATCGTCCGGCGACCTGCGTGGTGTGCAGGAGCTGCTGGGCCATGCCGACATCGCCACCACGCAGATCTACACCCACCTCGATTTCCAGCACCTGGCCAAGGTCTACGACGCCGCGCATCCACGCGCAAAGCGCCGCAGCAAGGACGATAAGGGCGGGTAGCGCCGGGCCATGCCCGGCGGCTGTGTGATCCATTTCCCGTGCATGCGACGCGGCCCGCGCTGCGCGCTCGCCGGGCACGGCCCGGCGCTACCGGAATAGACCGCCCTTGATCTGGATCAGGGCAGGGTGAGCGCCAGCGGCGCACCGTGGCCACAGGCCACGAGGACACCGCCGCCATGGCGAAGCCCATACCGTTGCATCCCAAACACCCCGAGCGCATCTGCTGGGGCTGCGACCGTTACTGTGCGGCCGACGCGCTGGCCTGCGGCAATGGCTCCGGCCGCACCCAGCATCCGATCGAGACGCAGGGTGAAGACTGGTATATCGCCTGGGGCATCGAGCCGAATCCGGACCGGCCTTCGCACGCCAAGCGCTGAACGGCAGCCATCCGCGCAGGCTTGATCGCACCCGGCGCTGTCCCCATGTCCCGTGAACAGCTATCGGAGGCCGCATGGACCCCAGTCAGAACCCCAACGTTTTCCACGCCACCACCATCGTCTGCGTCCGTCGCGGCGAGCACGTGGCCATTGCCGGCGACGGCCAGGTCACGCTGGGCCACACCGTGATGAAGGGCAATGCGCGCAAGGTGCGCCGCCTCGGCCGTGACGGCCAGGTGCTGGCCGGCTTCGCCGGTGCCGCCGCCGATGCCTTCACCCTGTTCGAACTGTTCGAGGCCAAGCTGGAAAAGCACGGCCAGCTGCAGCGCGCTGCGGTCGAGCTGGCCAAGGATTGGCGCACCGAGCGCCGCCTCGGCAAGCTTGAGGCCCTGCTGGCGGTGGCCGACAAGGAAACCTCGCTGATCATCAGCGGCACCGGTGATGTGATCGAGCCGGAGGACGGCATCATCGCCATCGGTTCCGGTGGTTCCTACGCACTCTCGGCCGCGCGCGCACTGATGGCGCACACCGAACTGGACGCGCGCACCATCGCCAGCGAAGCGATCGGCATTGCCGGCGACATCTGCATCTACACCAACCGCAACGTGGTGGTCGAGGAGCTGTGACGGGGAACCCGTCACAGACATTCCAGATTCGCCGGGCATGGCCCGGCGCTACCGTCCGGGGCCGTTCGGTTCCGGCATCGTAGACAACGCATTCGTGAGCACATCCATGTCGAAGATCGAAGTTTCCTCCGCCACCATGACCCCGCGCGAGATCGTGCAGGAACTGGACCGGCACATCGTTGGCCAGCACGACGCCAAGCGCGCGGTGGCCATCGCCCTGCGCAACCGCTGGCGCCGCATGCAGTTGGTGCCTGAGCTGCGCAATGAAGTGATGCCGAAGAACATCCTGATGATCGGCCCGACCGGCGTCGGCAAGACCGAGATCGCGCGTCGCCTGGCCACCTTGGCCAACGCGCCGTTCGTGAAGGTCGAAGCCACCCGCTTCACCGAAGTCGGCTACGTCGGCAAGGACGTCGAGCAGATCATCCGCGACCTGGCCGATACCGCGGTCAAGCTGTACCGCGAACAGGCCAAGGTGCGCGTGCGTACCCAGGCCGAAGAGCGTGCCGAAGACCGCATCCTTGATGCGCTGCTGCCGCGCCGCAGCGGTGGCATCGGTTTTGATCCCGAAGTCGCGCGCAACGAACCGTCGGCGCAGGACAACGAGACCCGCATCAAGTTCCGCAAGATGCTGCGCAATGGCGAGCTGGACGAGCGCGAGATCGAGCTCGACCTGGCTGCCAACGTCAGCATGGATATCATGACCCCGCCGGGCATGGAGGAAATGGGCCAGCAGCTGAAGTCGATGTTCGCCAATCTCGGCGGTGGTGCCAAGGCGCACAAGCGCACGCTGACCATCAAGGCAGCGCGTCCGCTGCTGATCGAGGAGGAAGCCGGCAAGCTGGTCAACGAGGACGACATCCGTACCGCGGCGATCGAGGCCTGCGAACAGCACGGCATCGTCTTCATCGACGAGATCGACAAGGTTGCCAAGCGTGGTGACAACGTGGGTGGTGGCGACGTGTCGCGCGAAGGCGTGCAGCGCGACCTGCTGCCGCTGGTGGAAGGCTCAAACGTATCCACCAAGTACGGCACGATCAAGACCGACCACATCCTGTTCATTGCTTCGGGCGCGTTCCACCTGGCCAAGCCCAGCGACCTGATTCCGGAGCTGCAGGGCCGCTTCCCGATCCGCGTTGAACTGGGTGCGCTGAGCAAGGGTGATTTCGTGCGCATCCTGACCGAGCCGAAGGCCGCGCTGACCAAGCAGTACGAAGCACTGCTGGCCACCGAAGGCGTCAAGGTCAGCTTCACCGCCGATGCGATCGAACGGCTGGCCGAGATCGCCTTCCAGGTGAACGAGCGCCAGGAAAATATCGGTGCGCGCCGCCTGCATACGGTGCTGGAGCGCCTGCTGGATTCGCTCAGCTACGAGGCGCCGGACCGCGATGGCGAAACCCTGGCCATCGACAGCGCCTACGTCGATGCACACCTGGGTGAGCTGGTGCAGGACCCGGACCTGAGCCGCTACATCCTGTAACGCACAAGGCCGCCGCAAGGCGGCCTTTTTCCTGTGCGGTCAGCGCGATTGCCGCGTGCGATAGGCCCGCAGTACCTGGTCGATCACCGCACTGGTGCGGGCGGCGCTGATGCCGTTCGAGGGCGAGCGCCCGTTGCCGCGCAGTTCGTCCACGAGGGAGGCAATCAACGGTTGCTGGATCGATGGCGGGTTCGGGATGTCGAACCTCTGCACGCCGGCTTCGGTTTCCAGCTCCACCGGAACATCCTCGAAGGTGGCAAAGCGCAGCTGCCCACGGTCGCCGGTGATCTCGATCTCATCCTGGCGGCGGAACGCGCAGAAACTCCATTGCGCGATGCCGTGCGCGCCCGTCCCGGTGCGGAAGCACATCGAGACGCTGTCCTCAGCGGCGTAGGCGCCGGTCAACGAGCTGGCCAGGCCACGCACATCGCCCAGCGGCCCCAGCAGATGGTCGAGGAGGTCCAGGGTGTGCGAGCCCAGGTCGACGAACAGCCCGCCGCCGGCGATGGCCGGATTGGTCCGCCAGAAGTCCGGCGATGCGGCATTCACCGAATGCGGCCGATGCAGGGTCGCGCGCACGCTGCGCGGCGTGCCGATCGCGCTGCTGTCCAGCAGCTGCTTCACCTGTGCGAAGCGGGGCAGGGCGCGGCGGTAGTAGGCCACGAACACCGGCACGCCGCTGCGGGCGCTGGCTTCAATGATGCGCTGGCACTCGCCGTGGTCCATGGCCATCGGCTTTTCGATGTAGGCCGGCTTGCCCGCGGCAATCGCCTGCAGTGCGTAGTGCATGTGCGTGGAGGGCGGTGTTGCGACGTACACCGCGTTCACCTCCGGATCGGCGATGAGTGCATCGGCGTCCGCGTACCAGCGGGGAATCGCGTGGCGCCGTGCGTAGTCCTCGGCCAATGCGGCATTGCGGCGCATGACCGCTGCCACCCGTGAGCCGGGCGTGCTGGCCAGGGCCGGGCCACTCTTCTTCTCGGTGACGCTGCCGCAGCCGATGAAGCCCCATACCACGTTGTCCAGGATCATCGATCTGTCCTCACATGGGTGACGCGGTGGCGGCAGCAATGCCGCTCACGCTTCCGGCAACGGCTCGGGCACCGTTCCGGGAACGAACACGCCATCCTTCACGTAGGCGGCCAGGGTCATGTCCAGCGCGAGCATGCCGTCGCGCTTGAGGTCCATCAGTTCCGGTTCGACCATCGCGCCATGCAGCACGCCCAGCACGGTGGCGTGCAGCATGCGCGCGGCGATCTTCGGGTCGGCACCCTCACGCAGCTGGCCCAGATCGCCGGCACGGCGCAGGGCGCGCTCCATCCGGTCCAGTGCATCGCGGAATCCGGCCTGCTGCATTTCGGTCAGCACCTTGGTATCGGCCGAGGCATCGCTGCGCAGCATGATCTCCATGGTCTTGCGCAGGCGCTCGTCCTCGGACAGCTCGATGAACGAGTGGATCATCACCGCGCGCAGGTCGTGCACCGGGGTGTCGCGCTGGTCGGTGGAGGTGCGCTCCAGTTCCTGCATGAAGGGCAGGTGCACGCGCTCGACGATCGCGGCCAGCACCTCGCTCTTGTTCTTGAAGTGCCAGTAGACCGCGCCACGGGTGTAGCCGGCGCGGGCACCGATCATCTCCAGCGTGGTACGGGCCACGCCGTGTTCATGGAAGCAGGCTTCGGCGGCGTCAAGGATGCCTTCCCGGGTTGCCTGGGTGTCCTCTTTGGTCTTGCGGGCCATGGGTGTGGGTACGAGTGCGGGTGAAACGTGGCTGAATTGTACCGGTTTACAAACAAACAAGCATGTATGTATATTTCGCACCCATCATTCCCGTCGTGTGCGTGGCAGGCCGGTCCGGCTCCCACTCCACCCGGGTGGGCGCGATCTGCGGGGCTTTCACCGGAACAAGGGGGAAGCCCAGTGGTATCAGCTCCCTCTGAGATTCCTTCCTCCAAGAGCCTTTCCGTCATGTTGCTGAGCCGAATCCGACCCTTTGCACTGTCGCTGGCAATCGCCGCGACCGTGGCTGCCTGCGGCGGCCAACCCCAGGCCCCCGAGCAGGGCCCGGGTGACGTCACTGTGGTCACGCTGAAGTCCGAGACCGTGGGCCTGACCCGCGAACTGCCGGGCCGTACCAATGCCTTCCTGGTCGCCGAAGTGCGCCCGCAGGTCAACGGCATCGTCGCCAAGCGCCTGTTCACCGAGGGCGGCATGGTCAAGGCCGGCGAGCCGCTGTACCAGCTCGACGACGCCAGCTACCGGGCCCAGGCCAACAACGCCCGCGCCCAGCTGGCCCGCGCCGAAGCCACTGCCAATGCCGCGCGCCTGAGTGCCAAGCGCATCACCGAGCTGGCCAAGGTCGATGCGGTCAGCCAGCAGGACCTGGAAAACGCCGTGGCCGCGCAGAAGCAGGCCGAGGCTGACGTCGGTGCCGCCAAGGCCTCGCTGGATGCGGCCAACGTCACCCTGGGCTACGCCCGCATCACCGCGCCGATCAGCGGCCGCATCGGCAAGTCCAGCGTCACCCAGGGTGCGCTGGTCAGCGCCGGCCAGGCCAACGCACTGGCCACCGTGCAGCAGCTGGACCCGATCTATGTCGACCTGACCCAGTCCTCGGCCGAGCTGCTGCAGCTGCGCCGCGAACTGGCCGCCGGCCGCCTGCAGGACAACCAGACCCTGCCGGTCAGCATCCTGATGGAAGACGGCAGCACCTTCGAGCACAAGGGCACGCTGGAGTTCTCCGAAGTCAGCGTCGATCCGACCACCGGCAGCTTTGGCCTGCGCGTGAAGGTGGACAACCCGGACGGCCTGCTGATGCCGGGCATGTACGTGCGTGCAGTGATCGGCGGCGGCGTGCGCAGCGACGCGGTGCTGGTGCCGATGCAGGGCATCGCCCGCGATCCGAAGGGCGACACCACGGCGATGGTGGTCGACAAGGACAACAAGGTCGAAGTGCGCCCGGTCAAGGTCAGCCGCACGGTCGGCGACAAGTGGCTGGTCGAGGACGGTCTGAAGGCCGGTGACAAGGTCATCGTCGAAGGCCTGCAGAAGATCGGCCCCGGCATGCCGGTCAAGGCCACCGAGAAGGGTACTGCGCCGGCCAAGCCGGCGGCGGCCGCCCAGCCTGCCGCCCCGGCCGGCGACGCGAAGTAAGCGGAGAACCCCATGGCACGCTTTTTCATCGATCGACCCATCTTCGCGTGGGTGATCGCCATCATCATCATGCTCGCCGGCAGCCTGGCCCTGTTCAAGCTGCCGGTCTCGATGTATCCCAACGTCGCACCGCCGGCGGTGGAAATCAGCGCCACCTACCCGGGTGCATCGGCCAAGGTGGTCGAGGACTCGGTGACGCAGATCATCGAGCAGAACATGAAGGGCCTTGATGGCCTGATCTACTTCTCCTCCAACAGCTCGTCCAACGGCCAGGCCACCATCACCCTGACCTTCGAGAGCGGCACCAACCCGGACATCGCCCAGGTGCAGGTGCAGAACAAGCTGCAGCTGGCGATGCCGCTGCTGCCGCAGGAAGTGCAGCGCCAGGGCATCAACGTGGCCAAGTCCAGCTCGGGCTTCCTGAACGTCATCGCGTTCGTGTCCGAGAACGGCAGCATGGACGCCAACGACATCGCCGACTACGTCGGTTCCAACGTCGTCGACCGTCTGAGCCGCGTGCCGGGCGTGGGCAACATCCAGGTGTTCGGTGGCAAGTACGCCATGCGCATCTGGCTGGACCCGAACAAGCTGCACACCTATGGCCTGTCGGTGCCGGAAGTGACCGCCGCGATCAAGGCGCAGAACGCCCAGGTGGCGATCGGCCAGCTCGGCGGTGCGCCGTCGGTGAAGGGCCAGCAGCTCAACGCCACGATCAACGCGCAGTCGCGCCTGCAGACCCCGGAACAGTTCCGCAACATCATCGTGCGCGGCGCGCAGGATGGTGCCGAACTGCGCCTGGGCGATGTCGCCCGCGTCGAGCTGGGTGCCGAGTCCTACGACTTCGTCACCCGCTACAACGGCCAGCCGGCCAGCGGCCTGGCGGTCACCCTGGCCACCGGCGCCAACGCGCTGGATACAGCGGCCGGCGTGGATGCCGCGCTGCAGGACATGAAGAGCTTCTTCCCGGCCGGCCTGAAGGCCGAGATCCCGTACGACACCACCCCGTTCGTGCGCGTGTCGATCAAGGGCGTGGTGCAGACCCTGATCGAAGCAATCGTGCTGGTGTTCGTGGTGATGTACCTGTTCCTGCAGAACTTCCGCGCCACCCTGATCCCGACCATCGCCGTGCCGGTGGTGCTGCTGGGTACCTTCGGCGTGCTGGCGATGCTGGGCTTCTCGGTGAACATGCTGACCATGTTCGCGATGGTGCTGGCGATCGGCCTGCTGGTGGACGATGCCATCGTGGTGGTGGAGAACGTCGAGCGCATCATGTCCGAGGAAGGACTGTCGCCGCTCGAAGCGACCCGCAAGTCGATGGGCCAGATCACCGGTGCGCTGGTGGGCATCGGCCTGGTGCTGTCGGCGGTGTTCGTGCCGATGGCCTTCATGAGCGGCTCCACCGGCGTGATCTATCGCCAGTTCTCGGCCACGATCGTTTCGGCGATGGCGCTGTCGGTGCTGGTGGCGATCGTGCTGACCCCGGCGCTGTGCGCGACCATGCTCAAGCCGCTGAAGAAGGGTGAGCACCACGTGGCCCACCGCGGCCTGGCCGGTCGTTTCTTCAACGGCTTCAACCGCGGCTTCGACCGCACCAGCGAAAGCTACCAGCGCGGCGTGCGCGGCATCATCCACCGTCCGTGGCGCTTCATGGGCATCGTGGCGGCGCTGTTCGTGCTGATGGGCGTGCTGTTCGTGCGCCTGCCCAGCTCGTTCCTGCCCAACGAAGACCAGGGCGTGCTGATGGCGCTGGTGCAGGCCCCGGTCGGTGCCACCCAGGAACGTACGCTGGAATCGATCGCGGCACTGGAAAACCACTTCCTGCAGAACGAGAAGGATGCGGTGGACTCGGTGTTCTCGGTGCAGGGCTTCAGCTTCGCCGGCATGGGCCAGAACGCGGGCATGGCGTTCGTCAAGCTGAAGGACTGGAGCGAGCGTGATGCCGACAATGGCGTGATGCCGATCACCGGCCGCGCCATGGCGGCACTGGGCCAGATCAAGGATGCCTTCATCTTCGCCTTCCCGCCGCCGGCCATTCCGGAACTGGGCACCGCGTCGGGCTACACCTTCTTCCTGAAGGACAACAGCGGCCAGGGCCACGAGGCACTGGTGGCCGCGCGCAACCAGCTGCTGGGCCTCGCCGCCGGCAGCAAGAAGCTGGCCAACGTGCGCCCGAACGGCCAGGAAGACACGCCGCAGTTCCGCATCGACATCGACGCGGCCAAGGCGACCTCGCTGGGGCTGTCGATCGACCAGATCAACGGCACGCTGGCCGCCGCGTGGGGCAGCTCGTACATCGATGACTTCGTCGATCGCGGCCGCGTCAAGCGTGTGTTCGTGCAGGCCGACCAGGCGTTCCGCATGGTGCCGGAGGACTTCGATCTCTGGTCCGTGAAGAACGACAAGGGTGAGATGGTTCCGTTCAGTGCATTTGCCACCAAGCACTGGGACTACGGCTCGCCACGCCTGGAACGCTACAACGGCGTGTCGGCGATGGAAATCCAGGGCGAACCGGCCCCGGGTGTCGCCTCTGGTGACGCCATGGCCGAGATCGAACAGCTGGCCAAGCAGCTGCCGCAGGGCTTCGGCATCGAGTGGACGGCGATGTCCTACCAGGAACGCCAGGCCGGCTCGCAGACGCCGCTGCTGTACACGCTGTCGCTGATGATCGTGTTCCTGTGCCTGGCCGCGATGTACGAAAGCTGGAGCGTGCCGACCGCGGTGCTGCTGGCGGCCCCGCTGGGTATCCTCGGCGCGGTGCTGGCCAACACCTTCAAGGGCCTGGAGCGCGACATCTACTTCCAGGTGGCGATGCTGACCACGGTGGGCCTGACCAGCAAGAACGCGATCCTGATCGTCGAGTTCGCCAAGGAAAACCTGGAGAAGGGCGCCAGCCTGATCGAGTCGATCATGCATGCCGTGCGCGACCGCCTGCGCCCGATCGTGATGACCTCGCTGGCCTTCGGCATGGGCGTGGTACCGCTGGCGATCTCCACCGGTGCGGGCTCCGGCGCCAAGCAGGCGATCGGCACCGGCGTGCTCGGCGGCATGATCGTCGGCACCGTGCTCGGCGTGTTCTTCGTACCGCTGTTCTTCGTGGTGGTGCAGCGCCTGTTCAAGCGCAAATCCGCCGAGTGATGAAATCCGGTAGCGCCGGGCCATGCCCGGCGGATGTCTCACCGCGTAGCCGCCGGGCATGGCCCGGCGCTACCACCGTGATCCCCAAGGTGTTGCCATGAAGCTTCATTCCATTGCTGTTTCCATTGCCGCCACACTCGCGCTGGCCGGCTGCTCCACCCTGGTGCCGAAGGACACCGCCGTCGCTCCGGCCATTCCGGCGCAGTGGCCGGCCGAGGCCACGCAGGGCCAGGTGGCCGATGTTGCCGCCGTTGGCTGGCGCGACTTCTTCACCGATGCGCGCCTGCAGCAGGTGATCGACCAGTCGCTGCAGAACAACCGCGACCTGCGCGTGGCCGTGCTCAACGTTGAACGCGCGCGCGGCCAGTACCGCGTGCAGCGCGCCGACCGCGTGCCCGGCGTGGCCGTCACCGGCCAGATGCAGCGCCAGGGCACCGACGCTGGCGTCACCGAGCAGTTCACTGCGGGCGTGGGCGTGGCCGAGTTCGAGCTGGACCTGTTCGGCCGCGTGCGCAACCTCAGTGAAGCGGCACTGCAGCAGTACTTCGCCGTGGCCGCCAACCGCCGCAACGCGCAGCTGAGCCTGGTGGCCGAGACCGCGACGGCGTGGCTGACCTACGGCGCCGATGCGCAGCGGCTGAAGATCGCCGATGCCACGCTGAAGACCTACGAGGATTCGCTGCGCCTGGCCGAGGCCCGCCACGAACGGGGTGGCAGTTCGGCGCTGGAACTGACTCAGACCCGTACCCTGGTCGAGACCGCGCGCACCGATGCCGCGCGCCTGCGCGGGCAGCTGGCGCAGGACCGCAACGCGCTGGCGCTGCTGGCCGGTGGCCAGCTGGATCCGGCGCTGCTGCCGGACAGCATCGAGCCGCAGCTGCTGGCGCTGGCACCGCCGCCGGCCGGCCTGCCCAGCGACGTACTGCTGCAGCGCCCGGACATCATGGCTGCCGAGCACCAGCTGCTGGCCGCCAATGCCAACATCGGCGCGGCACGTGCGGCGTTCTTCCCGAGCATCTCGCTGACCGGCAGCATCGGCAGCGGCTCGAGCGAACTGTCCAACCTGTTCGACAGCGGCACCCGCGTGTGGAGCTTCCTGCCGAAGATCACCCTGCCGATCTTCCAGGGCGGCAAGCTGCGCGCCAACCTGGCCATCGCCAATGCAGACCGTGACATCGCGCTGGCGCAGTACGAGAAATCGATCCAGGTGGGCTTCCGCGAAACCGCCGATGCGCTGGCATTGAACGTCAGCCTGGATGAGCAGGTGAGTTCACAGCAGCGCCTGGTGGAAGCGGCCGAACAGGCCAATCGCCTGTCGCAGGCACGCTACGACGCTGGCCTGGACAGCTTTGTCACCCTGCTCGATGCGCGGCGCACCGCCTACAACGCGCAGCAGACCCAGCTGCAGGCGCAGCTGGCGCAGCAGGCCAACCGCATCACCTTGTACAAGGTGCTGGGTGGCGGCTGGCACGAGCGCGGGTAAGCGCGAGCCATCCGGTAGCGCCGGGCCATGCCCGGCGGCTTTTCGATCTGATGTTCATGCTGCTTGGATCAGGCCGTGCATTGCGTTCGCCTGGCATGGTCCGGCGCTACCGCAGTGCAGGCCATCCGGTGCTACCGCTGGGGCCAGCGGCACCACGCAAACGGATACTCATCCAGCTGGCTCGCCAGTCCAGCCCGAATGGGATTGCCGAGGATGTAAAGCGCGTGGCGCCTCAATGCATCCTCATGGCGCACCGCATGGTCGAAGTAACTCGGCTGCCAAAGTGGCGTCTCGATCCCGAATTGCTGCCCCAGCAGCCTGCTGCTGCGTGACTTGAGCGTTCCCATCAGCCGTGCGAGCGAGCCGTCGCGTAGCTGCACCAGCCAATGCAGGTGGTCAGGCATGACAAC
This sequence comes from Stenotrophomonas sp. WZN-1, assembly GCF_002192255.1. Classification (NCBI taxonomy): domain Bacteria; kingdom Pseudomonadati; phylum Pseudomonadota; class Gammaproteobacteria; order Lysobacterales; family Lysobacteraceae; genus Stenotrophomonas; species Stenotrophomonas sp. WZN-1. The sequence continues at coordinate 3,857,090 of NZ_CP021768.1, read as the reverse complement.
CCAGGCAAAGGAGTGGCTGAGCCCCATGGATTCGACGAATCGCAGCGCGCCCACGAGATAGGCTGCACAGCGTGGATCGTCAAACACCCGGCGCCGACGTTGGACAACGGTGGTTAGCACGTAGCAGCCATTGATACGGGAATCGCGACCACGCTGGAGATGACGGCTGGACATGTACGCAGCCTGCGCAATGGCAGGCGTTTGTTGCCATAGGCGTCCGCCATCGGATCATGTGGGGATCTTCTGGTTCACGCGCTCGCCGGGCATGGCCCGGCGCTACCAGAGCGTGTGCGCTACACCGCTTCATCGTCGCGCCGCGCTGCATGGCAGGCGCGCACCCGCGCCAGCGCGTCGCCGGCTTCGCGCGCCATCTGCTCGTACTCGCGGCGGATCTCTTCCAGCCGTTCCTCGTCCAGTTCTTCCAGATCCAACAGTTCGTTGTTGGCTTCGGCCGTCGCGCGGATCAGCTCGTCCAGCTTGATCTGCATCGCGGCGGTGTCCGCGTTCTGCGTGTGCTGGATCAGGAACACCATCAGGAAGGTGATGATGGTGGTCCCGGTGTTGATCACCAGCTGCCAGGTGTCGTTGAAACCGAACACCGGGCCACTGATGCCCCAGATCACCACGATCGCGACCGCAGCCAGGAAGGTCCACGGCGAACCGGTGGCGGCCGCGGCCTTCTTGGCGATCGTATTGAACAGGTTGCGTGCTTTCATCGTCGTCGTCCCACTCAGGTGACGAGGATGATCGGCGGTGGCTCGTGCAGGGGCCGTGCAGCCGACGCGCTGCAGCTCAGGCGCGCAGGCGCGGCGCGTCCTGCAGGCGCACCGGGCTGGTCTGGTAGACGTGCTGCCAGCAGCGGTCGACGAATTCGCGGGCCTGGGCTTCGCTCAGGCGCGGCATGATCTGCAGGGCGTACTGCGTCTGGAACATCTCGTCGCGCTGCGCATTGCTGGCGCGCGGCTGGGTGATCAGCGAATCGCAGGCGAACTTGATCCACGGCACGTAGGAGCCGAACGAGTTGTGCGGCAGTGCGCCGTCGGCATGCTGCCGGCGCCAGTGGTCAAGCTCGGCGTCAACGTTGATGACCGGGGGAATGGTGGGGACTTCAGCGTGCATGACAATCCAGTTCGGTTGGGTGGAAAGGGAGTGGGGGTTCATCCGAGTGTGGCCGATGGGGCAGTGGAAGCCGCGTCAGCGCGATGTGGAGCCGGCGTTGCGATTGCCTATCAGTTGCGCATGCTCGACCGCGCCGAGGTTTTCGGCCATGTCGGCCATCGCATTGCACAGGCGCTCATGGTCGAGCGGATGGCCGCGCACCAGTTCCAGCTGCAGGCCCTGGTAGGCGGTCCAGAACAGCGCGCCGCGCTGGTGCAGCGCGTACTGCTGCTGCAGGCGCTCGCGGATGGCGTCGAGGATCGGGTCGGGCGTGGGGCGTACGGCGTGCGCGCACATGGCTGGCTCCGCCGGGGAAAGGAGTCCCGGTAACCCCACCCTAGGCGCGGCAGCCGGGTGGGGTGTTACCGCAGCGTGTGCACGCAGCGCAGCTGACTGTGCACGGGTTCACGGCAATGGCCGCAAACGCTGCCGGCACAAGGGTGCGCCGGCACTGAAGCGTTCATTAAGCGGGTTCAACAGTACGCTGCGTGGTGCTCATTCACCGATGTCTTCGTTCCAGATATCCGGATGACGGCTGATGAAGTCGCCGAGCAGGTCGACGCATTCCTGGTTGTCCAGGTCGATCACGTTGACGCCGTTCTCGCGCAGCCAGTCGATGCCGCCCTGGAAGGTGCGCGATTCACCCACCACCACGGTGCCGATGTTGAACTGGCGCACCAGGCCCGAGCAGTACCAGCACGGGGCCAGGGTGGTGACCATGATGGTGTCCTGGTAGCGGCGCTGGCGGCCGGCCTTGCGGAAGGCGTCGGTCTCGCCGTGCACCGACGGGTCGCCTTCCTGCACGCGGCGGTTGTGGCCACAGCCGAGCAGGCGGCCATCGTTGTGGTACAGCGCCGCGCCGATCGGCACGCCGCCCTCGGCCAGGCCCTGGCGGGCTTCGGCGATGGCGGTCTGCAGCAGGGTCTGGTAGTCGGGCGTGGTGATCATGCGGGGCTCCGGTAAGTCGTGGCCCGCCATGATACGGGCAGGGGGTGCCGCTGGCCCCCGGCGGTGCGATAATCGGGGTCATGAGCGAATCCCCCTACAAAGCCGGTACCACCCATTTCGGGTTCCGCGACGTCGCCGCCAAGGACAAGCAGAAGCTGGTCGGCCAGGTGTTCACCTCGGTCGCGCGCAACTACGACCTGATGAACGACCTGATGAGCCTGGGCGTGCACCGGGCATGGAAGCGCTACTACGTGGCGACCGCGCAGGTGAAGCCGGGCGACCGCGTGCTCGACCTGGCCGGCGGCACCGGCGACATCGCCGCCCTGCTGAAGGAGCGCGTCGGCGCCGAGGGATCGGTGGTGCTGGGCGACATCAACGCCGGCATGCTGTCGGTCGGCCGTGACCGCCTGACCAACCGCGGCCTGGTGCTCGGCCTGGACTACGTGCAGTGTAATGCTGAAGCCCTGCCGTTCCCGGACAACAGCTTCGACCTGGTCACCATCGCCTTCGGCCTGCGCAACGTGACCGACAAGGACGCTGGCCTGCGCGAGATGTACCGCGTGCTGAAGGTGGGCGGCCAGGCCCGCGTGCTGGAGTTCTCCGAAGTCACCGCGGACTGGTTCAAGCCGATCTACGACTTCCACTCGTTCAAGATCCTGCCCAAACTGGGCAAGTTGTTCGCCAACGATTCGGACAGCTACCAGTACCTGGCCGAGAGCATCCGCAAGCACCCGCCGCAGGACGAACTGAAGGCGATGATGGGGCAGGCCGGCTTCGAGCGCTGCCACTACAAGAACCTGACCGGCGGCATCGTCTCGATCCACTCCGGCTACAAGCTGTAAGCCCTGCTCTGGTGGGTGCCAACCTTGGTTGGTACTCGCCCGCTGCGGTCATCCGCTCTGGTAGGTGCCGACCTTGTCGGCACGGGCCTGCCGCGTGCGTTGATGGATCCGTGCCAACCAAGGTTGGCGCCTACCTGTAGATGCCAACCTTGGTTGGCATGCGCCGGAGGCGCAGGAACGGCCCCGGCCTGCATTACCCCGCACCGCGCAACGCCTGCGGGGCCGCAGGGAGGTACCATTGGGGGTCTGATCCCCGTAACGGTCCCGATTCATGCGTAATCCGCTGATGCTCCTTCCGCTGGCCGTGGCCCTGGCCGCCGGCTGCTCCCAGGAGGCGGCCGCGCCCGCCGCCGCCCCGACTGCCGCAAAGGCCCCCGCCGCCCCTGTGAACGCCGAGAACCGCAGCCACGACGAAAGCTCGTACGCCGAGCCGGACAAGGTCGTCATCAAGGACATCGCGCTGGATCTGAAGCTGGACTTCGACCAGAAGCAGATCGGCGGCACCGCCACCTACACCCTGGAATGGAAGCAGAAGGACGCCAAGCAGCTGGTGCTCGACACCCGCGAGCTGACCGTGTCCAAGGTCGAGGCCGTTGCCGCCGATGGCGCGCGCAGCGCGCTGCAGTTCGAGCTGGCCCCGGTCGACAAGGTGTTCGGCAGCAAGCTGACCATCGAGGCCCCGGAACAGCCGGCCAAGGTGGAAGTGACCTACCACACCGCACCGACCGCTTCGGGCCTGCAGTGGCTGGCACCGTCGATGACCGAGGGCAAGAAGCTGCCCTTCATGTTCAGCCAGTCGCAGGCCATCCACGCCCGTTCCTGGGTGCCGCTGCAGGACACCCCGAGCGTGCGCTTCACCTACAGCGCGCACGTGGTCTCGCGCCCGGACGTGATGGTGCTGATGAGCGCCGACAACGATCCGAAGGCCGCGCGTGACGGTGACTACACCTTCAAGATGCCGCAGCCGATTCCGTCGTACCTGCTGGCCATCGCCGCCGGCGACCTGGTGTTCGAGCCGATCTCCGGCCGCTCCGGCGTCTGGGCCGAGCCGACCATGGTCAACAAGGCCGCCAAGGAATTCGAAGACACCGAGAAGATGATCGGTGCCGCCGAAAAGCTGTACGGCGAATACCGCTGGGGCCGCTACGACATGCTGGTGCTGCCGCCGTCGTTCCCGTTCGGCGGCATGGAGAACCCGCGCCTGACCTTCGCCACCCCGACCGTGATCGTCGGCGACAAGTCGCTGGTGTCGCTGGTCGCACACGAACTGGCGCACAGCTGGTCGGGCAACCTGGTGACCAACGCCAGCTGGAAGGACATCTGGCTCAATGAAGGCTTCACCACCTACGTCCAGGGCCGCATCACCGAAGCCCTGTACGGCAAGGAAATGGCCGAGATGGAGAAGCAGATCGACCAGACCGACCTGCTGGCCGAAGTGAAGGACATGAGCCCGGCCGACCAGGCGCTGGCGCTGCCGCCGCTGAACGAGCGGGACCCCGACGAAGCCCTCAGCCAGGTTGCCTACGTCAAGGGTTCGTGGTTCCTGGAATTCCTGGAACAGCGCTTCGGCCGCGAGACCTTCGATCCGTTCCTGCGCGGCTGGTTCGATGACCACGCGTTCCAGAGCGCGAACACCGACCAGTTCGTCGAGTACATGAAGAAGAACCTGCTGCCGAAGAATCCGTCGGCAGTGACCGAGGCCGAACTGAAGGCGTGGCTGGACGAGCCGGGCATTCCGGCGTTCGCGGCCAAGGCCCAGTCGCGCAACTTCAGCAGCGTCGATACCGCGCGCATTGCCTTCGCCAGCGCCGGCACCGTGCCGAGCAGCCAGGTCATCGCCGACTGGAGCACGCAGGAATGGGTGCGCTTCATCGACGGCCTGGGCGCGACCCAGCCGCTGGACAAGCTGGCTACGCTGGACAAGGCGTTCCACTTCACCGGCACCCCGAATGGCGAGATCGCCATGCGCTGGTACCCGCTGGCGATCCGCAGCGGTTACGAGCAGGCCAATGAAGGCGCCGCCGCGTTCATCGAGCGCGTCGGCCGTCGCAAGCTGATCCTGCCGATCTACGCCGAACTGGTGAAGACGCCGAAGGGGCTGGAGCTGGCCAAGCAGGCCTTTGAAAAGGCCAAGCCGGGCTACCACCCGATCACCACCGCCTCGGTACAGGACATGCTGGCCAAGGCCGAAGCCAAGTAAGCGGTAGTGCCGGCCGCTCGCTGGCACCCGGTCACTGCTTCACCACCAACGGCGGGGAAACCCGCCGTTGGTGTATCCGCTTTTCGCTGCCGATAGAATCGGGATGCACTCGCATAGGACCTCCGCCATGAAACGACTGATCCTGCTCACCGCCTGCACGCTGGCCCTGGCCGCCTGCAGCAACCCAGAGGAAGAGCGCAAGGCGCAGGAAGCCGCTGCGGCCGCCGTGCAGGCGCAGAAGGAAGCCAAGGCCGAGGACGTGGCCAAGCAGTACGAGATGGCCGTGGCCGCGCAGGACTGGGAACGCGCGCGCCTGCATGGCGCCTCGCTGCTGGACCAGTACAAGGACACCGCCGCCGCCGAGCGCATCGCCGCCGGCTTCGACGAGGTCAAGGCCAAGGGCGATGCCGCGCGCGACCTGCGCCGCATGCAGGCGCTGTGGCAGTACAACCAGATCCCGGTGGGCAACAAGGGCAACCAGGTTTCGGCGCAGATCTACAGCAAGGAACGGGTGGACGTGGATGGCAGCGGCGCCAAGCCGGTGCAGCTGGTGTTCCGCGATCACCCGGAATGGAAGCGCCACGCTTACCTGGTGCTGCAGGCCGGTGATTTCCGCTGCCCGCAGTGCACGGTGAAGGTGACCGTGGACGACGGCAAGCCGGTGTCGATGGCCGCCTGGCGCCCGAAGACCGATGAAGCCATCGCCCTGTTCATCACCGACCAGAAGGCGCTGTGGAAGCTGGCGCGCAAGGGCAAGTCGATCAGCATCGAGTTCCCGGTCAAGGCTGGCGGCACGCGTACTGCCGTGTTCGAAACCGGTGGTGTCGACGCCAGCCGCATGCCGCAGTGGTGGCAGTGATGATCGCGGCGGGCAGCGCAGTGCACGCGTTGTCCGCGATCCGGCACTGGGTGTTCGACATGGACGGCACGCTGACGGTCGCCGTGCATGATTTCGCCGCGATCCGCCGCGCACTGCAGATCGCCGCGGAGGAAGACATCCTCGACCATATCGCAGCGCTGCCGGACGCGCCGGCGCAGGCCAAGCGTGAGTGGCTGCTGGATCACGAACGCGCGCTGGCCGAGGACGCGCTGCCGGCGCCGGGTGCGGTGAAGCTGCTGCGTGCGCTGTCGGCGGCAGGCTGCCGGCTGGGCATCCTGACCCGCAACGATCATGCGCTGGCGAAGCTGACCCTGGACGCGATAGGGGTCGGGGAACTGTTCGACGATGCCGACATCATCGGCCGCGATGAAGCGGTGCCCAAGCCGTCGCCGGATGGCCTGCAGCAGCATCTTCGACGCTGGGGAATCGGGGCTGCGGAGGCGGTGATGGTGGGAGACCACGCTTACGACCTGGAGTGCGGCCGCGCTGCGGGCACCCGCACCGTGCTGGTCAACCTGCCGGAGAACCCGTGCCCGGGCCGTGCCGACTGGCATTTCGCCGATTGCCGCGACCTGTTGGCGGCCTGGCAGCAGAAGGGGTAGTGCCGGCCGCTGGCCGGCAGTGTCGACCAAGGTCGACACCTACCAGGGCACAGCGTGTCGACCAAGGTCGACACCCACCGAGCAGATGCGCGGGCAGTTCGGTTTACGCGCCCAGCGCGTAACCGAACTGCTGCTTGAACTGCTCGTTGAACTCATCAAAGGTGAAGCGCTGGTTCTGCGTGCCCGGGTGCTCGACCTTCAGCGCGCCCATCAGGTTGCCCATGCGGCCGATGGTCAGCCAGTCGTAGCCCTTCTGGATGCCGTAGATCAGGCCGGCGCGGAAGGCGTCGCCACAGCCGGTCGGGTCGACCACGCGGCGCTCGTGCGCCGGCGGGATGTCGTAGCTTTTTTCCGGGGTGTGGATGACCGCGCCCTTCGGGCCGCGCGTGGTGATGTAGGCCTTCACCCGGCTGACGATCTCCTTTTCGTCCCAACCGGTGCGTTCCTGCAGCAGGTTCGACTCGTAGTCGTTGACCACCACGTAGTCGGCCTGCTCGATGAAGGCGCGCAGCTCCGGGCCGTTGAACAGCGGCATGGCCTGGCCCGGGTCGAAGATGAACGGGATGCCGTCTTCGTGGAATTCCTGTGCGTTCTGGATCATGCCTTCGCGGCCGTCCGGGCCGACCAGGCCCAGGGTCACGCCCGGCACGCCACGCACGTGGTTCTCGTAGGAGCGCATCATCGCGCCCGGGTGGAAGGCGGTGATCTGGTTGTTGTCGTGGTCGGTGGTGATGAACGCCTGCGGGGTGAACAGCTCATCGATCACGCGCACGCGCGACAGGTCGATGCCCAGGCCGTCGAAGTATTCGCGGTACGGGCCGAAGTCCGAACCCACGGTGCCCATCGGGATCGGCTGGCCGCCGAGCAGGTGCAGGTTGTAGGCGATGTTGCCGGCGCAGCCGCCGAACTCGCGGCGCATGCGCGGCACCAGGAAGGACACGTTCAGGATGTGCACCTTGTCCGGCAGGATGTGATTCTTGAACTGGTCCGGGAACACCATGATGGTGTCGAAGGCAAGAGAACCACAGATCAGAGCGGACATCGATGTAAGCCTATGCGGTGAATTTTGGGGTGGGCCGGCCCGGTTCAGCGGGCAAGCAAACGGCGCCCTTGGGCGCCCGACGGCGCAAAGGTTACCCGCTGGTGCCGCTCAGGGCCAGAACCGGGTGAGACCCGATCAGGCCGAAAGCCTGTGAAGACGCGGGTTCAGCTAGTTTTTTCCTTGCTCGGCGGCAGGCGGGTTGCTAGGCTTGTCGGCCTCGAATTCTGCCCATTTTTTCGCCATCCCGCGGCGGGCACGACACCCCTCAGGACTCCTTCCTCAGATGTTCAAGAAACTCCGTGGCATGTTCTCCAACGACCTGTCCATCGACCTGGGCACGGCCAACACCCTCATCTACGTGCGCGGGCAGGGGATCGTGCTGAACGAGCCGTCGGTCGTGGCCGTGCGCCAGGACCGTGCCATCGGTGGCACCCGCTCGGTGGCAGCCGTGGGCGCCGAAGCCAAGCAGATGCTGGGCCGTACCCCGGGCCACATCACGACCATCCGCCCGATGAAGGACGGCGTCATCGCCGACTTCACCTACACCGAGGCGATGCTCAAGCACTTCATCAAGAAGGTGCACAAGTCGCGCGTGCTGCGCCCGAGCCCGCGCGTGCTGGTCTGCGTGCCGGCCGGCTCGACCCAGGTCGAGCGCCGCGCGATCAAGGAATCGGCCGAGGAAGCCGGTGCCCGTGATGTGTTCCTGATCGAAGAGCCGATGGCAGCCGCGATCGGCGCCGGCATGCCGGTCACCGAAGCCCGTGGCTCGATGGTCATCGACATCGGCGGCGGCACCACCGAAGTGGCGGTGATCTCGCTCAACGGCATCGTCTATTCGGCCTCGGTCCGCATCGGCGGCGACCGCTTCGACGAGTCGATCACCAACTACGTGCGCCGCAACCACGGCATGCTGATCGGTGAAGCCACCGCCGAGCGCATCAAGGTCGAGCTGGGCTGCGCCTACCCGCAGGCGGAAGTGATCGAGATGGAAATCTCCGGCCGCAACCTCGCCGAGGGCGTGCCGAAGATGATCAAGATCAGCTCCAACGAGGTGCTCGAGGCCCTGCACGAGCCGCTGTCGGGCATCGTCAGCGCGGTCAAGCTGGCGCTGGAGCAGACCCCGCCGGAACTGTGCGCCGACGTCGCCGAGCGCGGCATCGTGCTGACCGGTGGTGGCGCCCTGCTGCGCGACCTGGACCGCCTGATTTCCGAGGAAACCGGCCTGCACGTGCAGGTGGCCGACGATCCGCTGACCTGCGTGGCCCGCGGTGGCGGCCGTGCGCTGGAGCTGGTGGACATGCACGGCAACGAGTTCTTTGCGCCGGAATAAGCCGTCCCGGCCGTTCCTGCCCGCCGCGCCCTTCCGGGGTGCGGCCCGCCGCGATGGCGGGCCGGCACCGGCGGGGCGCCCGCGTATTTCCCTTCCGCCTTCTGCCAGTTGAATCGTTGCCGTGCCGCCCTACGCCGGTCCTCCCGTTGCCTCCCGATCCGGTGATGCCGCCAGCCCCCTGAGGTTGCTGGCTTACCTCGCATTGGCCATCACCCTGATCGTGCTCGACGACCAGGCCGGCTGGCTGGCGCGCCTGCGCGAGCAGGCCAACAGCCTGGTGCAGCCGGTATGGGCGCTGGCTGGCCTGCCCGGCAAGCTTGGCAACCAGGTCAAGGATTCCGCCGCCAGCCACACCCAGCTGGTGACCGAGAACCGCGAACTGCGCAACCAGCTGCTGCTGGCCAACGCGCGCCTGACCCGCCTGCAGACCGCCGCGCTGGACAACGCCCAGCTGCGCGAACTGCTGAACGTAGCCGAGCGCAGTGGCCTGGACGTGCAGCTGGCGCCGATCCTGGACATCGACCTGGATCCGGTGAAGCAGCGGCTGGTGCTCGACGCCGGCACCCGCGAGGGCGTGCATGTCGGCCAGGCGGTGATCGATGCCGGCGGCTTGATGGGGCAGGTGATCAGCGTCACTGGCGGCACCTCCACCGTGCTGCTGCTGACCGACCCCGACCACGCGGTACCGGTCACCGTGGCCCGCAACGGCGTGCGCCTGATCGTCTACGGACGCGGCGACACGCTGGAACTGCGCGACATTCCGCTCAGCGCTGGCGTGGAAGTGGGCGATGAGATCGTCACCTCCGGCCTCGGCGGGCGCTTCCCGGCCGGCTTCCCGGTCGGCACCATCACCGGCCTGCGCCCGGACGACACCCATGCCTTCCTGGTCGGCGAACTGAAGCCGGCGGCGCAGCTCGACCGCGGCCGCGACGTGCTGCTGCTGCGCCCGGGCGCTGCGATCCGGATTCCGGCGGAGCTGCGCCTGCAACTGGAAGCCACCGCGCCGGGCGGCCCGGCCAGCGGCGCCACCGTGCCTGTGGGAACCGCGCCAGCGGCAACAACGCCAGCTCCGGTCAGTGCCCCGGTAGTGCCGGCCGCTGGGCGGCAACAGCCCTCGTCTGCGACGAGGAACGCCGTGCCCGCATCCTCGCCTGATCCTGCTGCTCCGGTAGTGCCGGCCGCTGGCCGGCAACCGACCACGCCGGAGGCCGAGCGATGAGCCGCCTGCGCGACAACCCGTGGGTGCTGCCGGCCAGCCTGGTGGTGGCGCTGCTGCTGGGCCTGCTGCCGTTGCCTGCGCTGCTGCAGCCGCTGCGCCCGTACTGGCTGGCGCTGGTGCTGGCGTACTGGGTCATCGAGGCGCCCGAGCGCGTCGGCCTGGGCATCGCCTTCGCCAGCGGCGTGGTCGCCGACCTGCTGTACGGCGGCGTGCTGGGCGAACAGGCGCTGCGGCTGGTGATGCTGGCCTTCATCCTGCAGCGCTTCCGTGCCCGCATCCGCTTCTTCCCGATGTCGCAGCAGATGCTGGCCATCGGCGGCCTGCTGTTCAACGACCGCATCGTCAGTGCGCTGGTCCACATCGTGGTGGATGAGCCGACCCTGCCGTGGTCGTACTGGTGGGCACCGCTGCTGGGCATGGGCCTGTGGCCGCTGGTGTTCGTGCTGCTGGACGCGGTGCGCTTCGGCAAGCGCGGGCGCTGAGCCATGATCCCGCGCCGCCAGGTCAAGAATCCGCACGCCGAAGCCGAACAGTTCCGCCGCCGTGCGGCGCTGGGCTTCCTGGGCGTGCTGGTCTGCCTGCTGGGCCTGGGCGGCTGGTACTTCAAGCTGCAGGTGCTGGACCACGACGTCTACGCCACGCGCTCGGAAGCCAACCGCATCAAGCCGCGGCCGGTGGTGCCCGGGCGCGGCATGATCTACGACCGCAATGGCCGCCTGCTGGCAGAGAACGTGCCGGCGTTCCGCCTGGACGTGACCCCGGACAAGGTCAAGGACATGGACGCCACCCTGGAAGGGCTGGCGAAGATCATCACCATCAGCCCGGAAGAGCTGGAAGCATTCAACAAGTCGCGCAAGGCGCGCCGCAAGTTCCTGCCGGTCACGTTGAAGCTGCGCATGAGCGACGAGGAGATGGCGCGCTTCGCGGTCGACCGCTGGCGCTTCCCCGGCGTCGAGCTGGAGCCCTACCTGACCCGCCGTTACCCTTACGGCGATCTGTTCGCGCACATCATCGGCTACGTCGGCCGCGTCGATGACAAGGACCTGGAGATCCTCGGCGAAGGCAACGCTGCGCTGACCCACATCGGCAAGTCCGGGCTGGAGCGCTATTACGAGCAGCAGCTGCGCGGCAAGGTCGGCTACGAGCAGGTCGAGACCAATGTGCAGGGGCGCGCGATCCGCACCATCGGCCGCGTCGCCGCGCAGTCCGGCGCCGACCTGCGGCTGTCGATCGACGCCGACCTGCAGCGTGCGATGGTCGCCGCCTTCGGCGACCAGGAAGGCTCGGCGGTGGCGATGGACCCGCGCACCGGCGAAGTGCTGGCGATGGTCAGCCTGCCGTCCTACGACCCCAACCTGTTCGTCAACGGCATCTCGCATGCCGACTTCAAGGCGCTGAACGAAAACCCGTCGCGGCCGCAGTTCAACCGCCTGGTGCTCGGTGGCGTCGCCCCCGGTTCCACGCTGAAGCCGCTGATCGGCCTGGCCGGCCTGGATTCGGGCGTGCGCCGCCCGGAAGACAAGGTGCTGTCCACCGGCATGTTCTACCTGCCCGGCACCTCGCGCGGCTGGGGTGACTCGCACCGCGGCGGCCATGGCTGGACCGACCTGCGCAAATCCATCGCGCAGTCGGTCAACACGTACTACTACAAGCTGGCGCTGGACCTGGGCATCGAGCGCTTCGACCATTACATGGAGTACTACGGCTTCGGCCAGCCGACCGGCATCGACCTCACCGGCGAGATCGGTGGCATCCTGCCTTCGCCGGCCTACAAGCGGAAGAGCCGCAAGGAAGCCTGGTACCCCGGCGACACGGTCAACATCAGCATCGGCCAGGGCGACTGGAAGGTCACCCCGCTGCAGCTGGCGCGGGGTGTCAGTGGGCTGGCCGACGGGCAGCTGCGCACGCCCCATCTGGTGATCCAGCAGCGTGCGGGGTTCGACCATGACTGGATGGCGACCGACCCGGGCGAGAGCAAGCCGATCAGCCCGAACCCGAACAACCTGCAGGCGGTGCGCGAAGGCATGATGGCCACCATGTTGCCCGGTGGCAGTGCCGCACGCATGGCGGCCGGCGCGCCGTACACGATGGCCGGCAAGACCGGTACCGCGCAGGTCATCAGCCGCAAGGGCACCGCCGCGGTGAATCCGAAGAGCCTGCCGATGCACCTGCGCCACCGCGCGCTGTTCGTCGGCTTCGCGCCGGTCGACCGGCCGGTGATCGCGCTGGCGATCGCGGTGGAGGGCGGCGGCTACGGCGGTGCGGCGGCTGCACCGATCGCGCGCAAGGTGTTCGACGCCTACCTGCTGGGCAAGATGCCCGAAGGCATGCAGCCGCTGGACAGCGAGCGCGGCACCACCGCCATCGGTGCGACTGCATTCGACAACGAAGATGCGGGCGCGCGCCAAGCGGGTGACTTCGCCGCAGCGCAGCTGGGTGAGCATCCGGTGCTGGTCGGCGTGCCTGCGCCCGAACCCGCGCCCGCACCGCAGCCGGGGACGCCGGCTGCCGCCGCGCTTCCCGCCACGCCGCGCCCGACCCCCGCGGAGCCCGCACGATGAGAGTGTTCCTGCGCTGGGCCGGCGACATGCTGCGCCGCTTCTTCAGCACGCTGGACTGGGTGCTGTGCCTGGCCCTGGGCGCGCTGATGCTGATCGGCCTGGCTACCTTGAAGAGTGCCGGTGGCGACGGCCTGGTGATGGCGCAGGGCGCGCGTTTCGCGGTGGGCATGGCCGCGCTGTGGGGCATCTCGCGGGTGCCGATCCTGCGCATCCGTTCGGCCACGCCGATGATCTACGCGATTTCGATGATCCCGTTGCTGGCGGTGTTCGTGCTGGGCACCGGCAAGTATGGCCGGCAGTGGCTGGACCTGAAGTTCTTCTACCTGCAGCCGGCCGAGCTGCTGAAGGTCAGCCTGCCGATGATGGTGGCCTGGTACCTGCACAAGATGCCGCTGCCGCCGCGCTTCAATACCGTGCTGACCGCGCTGGTCATCATCGGTGTGCCGACCGGACTGGTGATGCTGCAGCCGGACTTCGGTACCGGCGTGCTGATCGCCGCCAGCGGCGTGTTCGTACTGCTGCTGGCGGGCCTGCCGTGGTGGTGGGTGGGCCTGGGCGTGGGTGGCGTGGCCGCAGTCGCGCCGGTGGCTTGGTTCTGGCTGCTGCGGCCGTACCAGAAGGACCGCATCATGATGTTCCTCGACCCGGAGATGGATGCGCTGGGGGCTGGCTGGAACATCATCCAGTCGAAGATCGCGATCGGTTCCGGTGGCTTCGACGGCAAGGGCTGGGGCGAGGGCTCGCAGTCGCACCTGAACTTCATTCCCGAACAGACCACCGACTTCGCGTTCTCGGTGCTGAGCGAGGAATTCGGCTGGATCGGCGTGGCCACCGTGCTGGCGCTGTACCTGGTGGTGATCGGGCGTTGCCTGTGGATCGCCAGCCAGTCGCGCGATTCCTATTCGCGCCTGTTGGCCGGCGCCACCGGCCTGGCGTTCTTCGTCTACGTGCTGGTGAATGGCGGGATGATTTCCGGACTGCTGCCGGTAGTGGGCGTGCCGATGCCGCTGATCAGCTACGGCGGTACCTCGGCGGTGTCGCTGCTGGCCGGCTTCGGGTTGGTGATGGCGGTGCGCAGCCACAATCCGGTGCATGGCGGCTACGGGTAACCCGGGCCGCGCGCTTCCGTAGCGCCCAGGCACCGTGAAAGCTCCACGCAAGCGCCCGTTGCTAGCGTGCTGTGCGTGGAATGGAAACGACTGCTTGGCGGCTGCCGTGAGGTGGTGCGCACGATCGATCTGCCGTTGCTGGTCGCCTTGTTGATGCTGATGGGCGCGGGCCTGGCGGTGCTGCACAGCGTGTCCGGGCCGGTGGGTGGCCAGGCAGCGCGCTTTGCCGGTGGGCTGCTGGCCATGTGGCTGCTGTCGCGCGTGTCGCTGCTGCGCCTGCGCGCGTGGACACCGGCGTTGTATGCGCTGTCGATGTTGCCGCTGATGGCGGTGTATGTGATCGGCACCGGCAAGTACGGGCAGCGCTGGCTCAACCTGGGCGTGTTCTACCTGCAGCCGTCCGAGCTGCTCAAGCTCAGCCTGCCGCTGATGATGGCGTGGTACCTGCACCGGCAACCGCTGCCGCCGTCGCCACGCACGGTACTGACCGCCGCGGTGCTGATCGGCCTGCCGGCGGTGCTGATCCTGATGCAGCCCAACCTCGGCACCGCCACATTGGTGACTGCCAGCGGCGTGTTCGCATTGTTGCTGGCCGGACTGCACTGGGGCTGGGTGGCCACGGGTGCGGCAGGGCTGGCGGTGGCTGCACCCCTGGCGTGGTTCGGCCTGTTGCGGCCGTACCAGAAGGATCGCGTGCTGACCTTCCTCGACCCGGCGGCAGATCCGCTTGGCACCGGCTGGAACATCCTGCAGTCGCGCATTGCGATCGGTTCCGGTGGCTGGCAGGGGCGTGGCTGGGGGCAGGGCACGCAGGCCACGCTGGATTTCCTGCCCGAGTACACCACCGACTTCGCGTTCTCGGTGCTGGCCGAGGAGTTCGGCTGGCTGGGCGTGGCAACGTTGTTCGCGCTGTACCTGTTCGTGGTCGGGCGTTGCCTGTGGATTGCAGTACACGCGCGCGACACCCATGCGCGGTTGCTGGCCGGCAGCCTGGGGCTGGCGTTCTTCGTCTACGTGCTGGTGAACGGTGGAATGATTTCAGGCCTGCTGCCGGTGGTGGGCATTCCGATGCCGCTGATCAGCTACGGCGGGACCTCGGCGGTGTCGCTGTTGGCTGGCATCGGGTTGGTGATGGCGGTGCGTGGGCACCGGCCTGTACACGGGGGATAGGGTTTCCAGCCAACGGCGCAGCCCCTCGTGGGTGGTCGCGCAAAGCAGTTCATGGGTGGGGCCGGGTAGATGGGCTGCGCAGGGGACGCTGCAAGTACGTCCATGTAAGCTCGGTCGCCGCATCCATGCGGCTCACGCCCCTGCGCAGCCCATCTACCCGGCCACGGACAGGCTCCGTGCGCGTCTACCCACGGAGAAGAAAGAGAAGATCAAAAGCGGGTCGCGGCGCTGCGCTTGCTCATGAGCCGAGCATGGCTATGCCGGTCGTCCTGACCGGCACCCTTCGGGCCGTCGCCATGGGCGACGTTGGCAGCGGCTCCTGCCGCTGCCTTCGGCTCTACAGGAAGCAATGGAAGCGCGCGGCCAAGCTGGTTTTGCTTTTGATCTTCTTTTTCTTTTCCGTGGGTGGACGAACACGGAATCTGCCAGCGGCCGGGTGGGTGGGCAGTGCGGGGTGTCCGCGGCATGGATGCCGCGGCCAAGCCCCCATGGATGGGTTCACGGCGTCCCCGCAGTGCCCACCCACCCGGCCAGCCCTCAGCAATCCGGCTTTCAGCGACCAATTCCACACACGAGGGGCTGCGCCGTTGGCTGGAGCCTTCCTGACTCTGCGCAATGCCCGTTGTGGAAGCGTTCTCACAACGCCGCACAGCAACACGCGCTCTGACCAATTTCCAGAAAAAATGTTAGCTGGTTCACACTTTTACAGCGCGTTGATCTTGATCAATGGACTTGTCGTAATCGGCCTGCACAATGGCGGCCCGTTCGGCACGGCGCGCCGTCAATCGATGCAGCGCGAGGGGGCGTCGGGCGGGAAGCAGTACTGATCCAACGGGTACAGGGAGCGCGGGGTACTGCCACTGGGGAGCGGCAGCCGCGCAGGTACCGACCGGATCCGGTCGCCGGTTGCGTCTGCGGGGATGGGGGCGCAACCGGCAACCTCTATCTGAATGGGGAAGGGTGATCACGACGTCTTCACATTTCCCGCTGAACGCGGGCAAATCGTTGTGATTCATGGTGTTAGGGGTTTTAATTCATCCATGACCTGCTAACCTGCGACGATGATTCGACGCACTCTGGCCTGCATGCTCACCCTCGGCCTGGTCGCCTGCGCGACCCAGCCGAAGTCCCCACCGTCTTCGCCCCAGGCCAGCAGTACGCCGCGCCAACCCGCCGCCAAGGCCCATGGCCCGGCCGAGGCTGCACCCGAAGCCGCCGCCGCCACTGCGCCGCCGGTTGATCTGACCCCGGTACCGTTCGAGGTTGCACGGGCCCGCTTCATTGCCGATACCGCCAAGCGCTATGGCCTGAAGCCGGAGCAGATCAGCAGCGTGCTCGACCAGGCGCAGGTGCGCCAGCCGATCATCGCCGCGATGTCGCGCCCGGCCGAGCGGGTCAAGCCGTGGAACGAATACCGGCCGATGTTCATCAGCAAGGCGCGCATCGATGGTGGCCGCGCGTTCCTGGCCCAGCACCGTGCCGAACTGGATCGCGTGCAGCAGCGCACCGGCGTGCCGGCCGAAGTGATCGTGGCGATCATTGGCGTGGAGACCAGCTACGGCAAGAATGCCGGCAGCCATCGCGTGCTGGATGCGCTGTACACCCTGGCGTTCTATTACCCGCGCAGCGGCGACCCGGCCAAGCTGGAACGCGAAGTGCGTCGCGAGCTGTTCTTCCGCGATGAACTGGCCAAGCTGTTCGAGCTGGGCCGCGAAGAAAAGCTGGACATCACCACGCTCAAGGGCAGCTATGCCGGTGCGATGGGCATGGGCCAGTTCATGCCATCCAGCTATCTCGATTACGCCGTGGACGGAAATGGTGATGGCCGCCGCGACCTGTTCACCAGCTACGACGACGTGTTCTCGTCCATCGCCAACTACTTCGTCAAGAAGGGCGGCTGGGTACGTGGCGGGCAGGTGGCCGTGCCGGCCACGCTGGCGCCGGGACGCGAGGAGTTCAACCCGACCGAATGGATGCCGACCTGGTCGATGGCCGACCTGGCGCAGCGCGGCTACCAGCCGGGTGCGCCGGTGCAGCCGGGCACTACCGCCACCCCGATCACGCTTGAAGGCAGCACCGGCAAGCAGTACTGGCTCGGCTTCCAGAACTACTACGCGATCACCCGCTACAACCTCTCGAAGATGTACGCGATGGCCGTGTTCCAGTTGTCCCAGGCCATCGCCGGACAGGAGCTGCCCCCGGCATGAACATCAGATGGCTGGTCTCAGGCTTGATCGTCCTCGCGTTGGCTGCCTGCAGCAGCGCGCCGAAGAAGCCGGCCACGGCCGGCCATGGTGGCAAGTCCGGCGGCACCCTGGTACAGGGTCGTGGCTCGCGCCCGGCACACTGCCCGGAAGGGTCGCCGTACGCGGCGGCAAAGGAAGACCTGAGTACCCGCGGCAATTACACCGCCGGTGGCCTGTACAAGCCGGGCGTGCGTGACAGCACGCCGGACTATGTTCCGAACGTCGCCTGCATTCCCGAGCCGGAAGTGACCGCCGAGGAGCGCTCGGCGATCGGCAACAAGTCGCCGTACGTGGTGCTGGGCAAGTCGTACAAGGTGCTCGACGACACCCGCAACTATGTCGAGCGCGGTACCGCCTCGTACTACGGCGCCAAGTTCCATGGCCGCCTGACCTCCAACCGCGAGGTCTACGACATGTACCAGTTCACCGCCGCGCACAAGACGCTGCCGCTGCCCAGCTTCGCCCGCGTGACCAACCTCGACAACGGCGAATCGGTGATCGTGCGCGTCAACGACCGCGGCCCGTTCCATGATGGCCGCGTGGTCGATCTCAGCTATGCCGCCGCCGTGCGCCTGGGCATCACCCAGCGCGGTACCGGCAATGTGGAAGTGCGCGCGCTGCAGCCGGGCGAGAGCAACCTGCTGGCGCAGAAGCCGTCGCGCCGCGAACGCCGGGCTGCGGAAGCCGCCGCTGCTTCAACTGTAATGGCCAGTGCGCGCCCCGCACCGACCGCGCGCGCAACCGCCGACAGCGACATCGATCGCCTGGTCAAGGGCCTGCCGGCCGATGGCATGCCGGCACGTGGCCAGCCGGCCACCACCCAGGGCGTGGCCAGCACCGTGCCGGATGTAGCGGTCAGCAGCCTGCCGCCGAGTGCGCCGCCGGTGCGCAGCACTGCACCGGCACCGGTAGCAGTCGCCAGCGCCACGCCGCGCGCCGTCGCGCCGGCACCGGTGCGCACCGTCGCCGCCACGCCGGCGGCACCCAGCCTGTCGCAGCAGGTGGTGGGCGCGGTGATGGTGCAGGTCGCCAGTTTCTCCAACCGCGACAACGCCAACCGCGCGATGGGCCAGCTCAATGCCGCCGGCATCGTCGGTGCGACCATCAGCGACATCGCTGCCGGTGGCCGCACCCTGTTCCGCCTGCGCGTTCCCGCCAACGACCATGCCAGTGCCGCGGAACTTGTCGGCCGCATCGCCGGTCTGGGCCTGGGTTCGCCGCAGATCGTCAAGGATTGATCCGCCCGGGCCGGTGCTGCCGGCCCATGCTCCCCCGGCCTTACAATGGCCGTTACGTTCCACCCTCCATTCCCGGCCGTCCCCTGGAGCCTGCTGTCCAATGAATTTCCGTTCCGCCGCCACCGCCCTGGCCGCCACCCTGGTGGTGGGCCTGGCTTCCGCCCAGACCCCGCTGCCGACCCCGGCCACGCCGGCGCCTGCTGCCGCCGCTGCTGCCCCGGCCACCGTCGCCACTCCGCCGGCCCCGGCCCCGAGCGTGTCCAAGGCCTGGGTCCTGATGGATTACGCCACCGGCCAGGTACTGGCTGGCGAGAACGTCCACGAGCAGTTGGCCCCGGCCAGCATCACAAAGGTGATGACGTCCTACGTGATCGCCGCCGAGGTCAAGAACGGCAAGGTCCGTGCGGATGACCAGGTGATGATGAGCGAGCGCGCCTGGCGCGAAGGTGGCGCCGGCACCGACGGCAGCTACAGCGGCTTCCCGGTCAACCAGACCGCACGCCTGGAAGACATGGAAAAGGGCATGGCGATCCAGTCCGGCAATGACGCCGCGATCGCCCTGGCCGAGCACGTGGCCGGCAGCGAAGAAGCCTTTGCGTCGCTGATGAACAGCTACGCCGCCAAGATCGGCATGAAGGACTCGCACTTCGTCAACGCCCACGGCCTGACCGCCGAAGGCCACCACAGCACCGCCTACGACCTGGCGCTGCTGGGCCGCGCGATGGTGCGTGATTACCCGGAAACCTACGCGTACAACAAGATCAAGGAATTCCAGGTCGGCAACATCAAGCAGCCGAACCGCAACCTGCTGCTGTGGCGCGATGGCAGCGTGGACGGCATCAAGACCGGCCACACTTCCGAAGCCGGCTACTGCCTGATGAGCTCGGCCCAGCGTGGCGACCAGCGCCTGATCGCCGTGGTGCTGGGGGGTGCGTCGGAGAAGCAGCGTGCCGACGACAGCCTGGCCCTGCTGAACTGGGGCTTCCGCTTCTTCGAGACCCACCGCCTGTACGAACCGGGCAAGGCCGTGGCCGAGCACAAGGTCTGGAAGGGCACCACCGACAAGGTGCAGCTGGGCGTGGCCCAGCCGATGCTGGTGAGCGTGCCGCGCGGCCGCTACAGCGACCTGAAGCCGAGCATCGACGTGCCCAAGACTCTGGAAGCACCGTTCACCGCCGGCCAGCAGATCGGCACCGTGAAGGTCACCCTGGATGGCAAGGTCATCGCCGAGGCACCGCTGGTGGCCGTGGCCGCCGTCGAGCAGGCCGGCTTCTTCAAGCGCCTGTGGGACAGCTTCTGGATGTGGTGGGAATCGGAATGATCCACGCCTCGGCGTGGTGAAGGGAAAAGGCCGGCGAATGCCGGCCTTTTCTGTTTCGGGATGCCGCTTGCGCATGAATCCTGCCGGATGTGGGTAGTGCCGGCCGCTGGCCGGCTCCTCATGAACCCATCCGGATGTGCCAGCAGCCGGCCAGCGGCCGGCACTACCCTCAACCCATCGCTTACAGCGAGCGATGCAATAACCGGTGTGCCGGCCAACGGTCGGCACCTATCCACTTCACCCTCAGCCCCTCGCTTACAGCGAGCGGCTGATGGTGAAGCTGCCGAACACCGGCGCTTCGCGCTGGCCGTTGAATTCGCGCGTGCTGTGGTAACGCGCCATTGCAAACTTCCAGCGCCCACGCATCACGGCCACGCCGTAGCCGCCGTAGGCCACCACATGGCGCTTGTCCACGCTGTGACTGTTGCGGAAGGTGTTGCCGTCCAGCGTGATGTCGCGGATCACCCAGGCGACGTCCGAGGTCGCGAACAGGTGCCATGACCAGCCATTGGGGCGACCGCCACGGGTCGGTGCCGTGTTCTCACCGGCCGGGCGCAACGGCGTGCTGCCGAAGTCGTCCGGCAGCTTCCAGCCGAAGCGCACTTCACCGCCGAAGTTGGCCTTGGTTTCCAGGTTGCCGATGGAGCCGCCGTAGTGGCTGATCGCGTCCCAACCCCAGCCGTCGGCATTGATGCTGGCATCACCCGGCCAGCGGCGCATGCGCTCATGGGTCAGCATGAAGAGCGGCTCGTTGTGCAGCTGGTTGTCCCAGCCCTTGAATTTCTCGTCGCCCAGCACTGCGTGCACGGCATTCTGCACCTGCCTTCCCTGTGCCCACGGGCCAACCACGCCCAGCGTCAACTGGGTGGTCTGCAGGCGGTCGCCGCTGCGCGCATTGAAACCGAAGTTTGCGATCAGTACGCCGGCGTAAGGGCGGTCGTCCTCGATCAGGTCCCTGCGGCTGAAATCGGTCGGAGTGAAGATGCCCTGGCCAATGCTGAAGATCATGTTCTGCTGTTCGAACCTGCCCGGATGCAGGCCTTCCAGGTACTGGTTCACCCAGCGCGCCATGCGCGGCAGGCACGGGTCGTCGGTGTAATCGACCAGATTGGGCGAGACCAGGGTCAACAGCGCACCGTTGGTATAGCCCTGGTCCTGGTGGCGGCCGCCGAACAGGTCGTTGTCGACGCGGAAATTGACCTGCGGCGGGTGGTCGCGCATCGCGTCCGGGCCACATTGTTCGGCCGCCTGGGCGGCAAAGGGGAAGGCAGAGGCCAGCAGGCCGGCCAGCCCAAGGGCTGCGACACTACGCATGGATGGAATGCTCATAGGGAAGGGGGCGGTTTTCTGTCGTTTTCTGCAACGCTACGGTACCCGTGCCCGCGCGCCGGAACGAGCACGTTGGGATCACTTGTCTGTTCCGAAAACAACATTGTCCGGCGGACACAATTTGTTACCCGCGCACGTACTGCGGGCCTGGCGTGAAGGCGGCCGAAGGCCGGCCGCACGGTGCCGGGGCCACGGCGGGACAGGTAATTCCAGTCAGCTGCCGTTGGGCCTTCGGCCCCGGCGCCTGGGCCGTCTGCAACGCAGCAGGCCGCCTGTGCCGTCTTTGACGTTGGTGAATACTCTTGGGTTTGTTGCCCTGCGGCCCGATAATGGGGCCATGGAAATCAAGTCCGACAACCCCGACCACGGCTTCCAGTTCCCCGGCCAGTTCGAGCTCAGTGCCATGGGCCCGGCCAACCGCGGCCTGGAGCATGAACTTCCCCGTCTGCTGCTGGCCGCCGGCATCGATGTGGTGAACGAACGCATCAGCTGGAAGCACTCGTCCAACGGCAAGTACGTGTCCGTCCGCATCGTGTTCAAGGCCGAAAGCCGCGAACAGTACGACCTGGCGCACCAGGCACTGCGCGATCACCCGGAAGTGAAGTGGACGCTGTAGCCGGCAGCTGCCCGGCCGAAGCCGCCCCGGAAGACCGCGCGCCGCGTCCGGCGGTGGTCCGTGACCTCGGCCGCCAGGCCTATGAACCGGTGTGGCGCGCCATGCAACGCTTCACGGACCAGCGCAGCGAGGCAGACGCCGATGAGCTGTGGGTGGTCGAGCACGACCCGGTATTCACCCTGGGCCAGGCCGGCAAGGACGAGCATGTGCTGGCGCCGGGCGAGATCCCCGTGCTGCACGTGGACCGCGGCGGCCAGGTGACCTATCACGGCCCCGGCCAGATCGTGGTCTATCCATTGCTGCGCCTGCCGCGGCTGGGCATCGGCGTGCGCGACTACGTGTGCCGCATCGAGCAGGCGCTCATCGATACCCTGGCCGAGTGGAACATCGGCGCCGAACGCCGCGAGGGCGCCCCGGGCGTCTACGTCGGTGGCGCCAAGATCGCCGCGCTCGGCATCCGCGTGCGCCGCGGCTGCACCTTCCATGGCCTGGCCTTCAACGTGGCCATGGACCTGGAGCCCTTCCACCGCATCAACCCCTGTGGCTATCAGGGGTTGCAGGTGACCTCGGTGGTAGACTTGGGCGGCCCCTCCGGGATGGATGCCGTCAAGCCGGTGCTGCTGGACCACCTGGCCCGCCAGTTCGGCCTGCTGCTGCAGCACACGCCGGAACTGCCCGATCTTTCTGCGGCCGCCTGACCGCCCCCCGGAACTGCCATGACTGAAACCACCGCCCGTTCCATTCCCCTGCAGATCGTGCAGGGCGACTCTCCGTCCGCCGCGCCGTTGCAGGCCGGGGTCAAGCAGCTGGGCGGTGACAAGATCAACCGTTCGCCGGTGCAGTTCGCCGACGCGCCGGTGCTGCGCAAGCCGTCCTGGATCCGCGTGCGCATTCCCTCGGGCAATGCCGTGCAGAACCTGAAGGCCAAGCTGCGCGAGAACCGCCTGGTGACGGTGTGCGAGGAAGCCAGCTGCCCGAACATCCACGAGTGCTTCGGCCATGGTACCGCCACCTTCATGATCCTCGGCGAGGTCTGCACCCGCCGCTGCTCGTTCTGCGACGTGGCCCACGGCCGCCCGAAGCCGCCGGATTCCAACGAGCCGGCCAGCCTCGGCCAGACCGTGGCCGACATGGGCCTGAAGTACGTGGTGGTGACCAGCGTCGACCGCGATGACCTGCGCGACGGCGGTGCCCAGCACTTCGTCGACTGCATCAGCGCCATCCGCGCGAAGTCGCCCGGTACCCGCATCGAAGTGCTGACCCCGGACTTCCGCGGCAAGGGCCGCATGGAGCGCGCGCTGGAGATCCTGGCGCAGAACCCGCCGGATGTGTTCAACCACAACATCGAAACCGTGCCGGACCTGTACCGCAACGTGCGTCCGGGTGCGGACTACCAGTGGTCGCTGAACCTGCTGAAGAACTTCAAGGCGCAGCACCCGGACGTGCCGACCAAGAGCGGCATCATGCTGGGCCTGGGCGAAGAGTTCGAGCAGATCAAGGCCACCATGCGCGACCTGCGCGCGCATGACGTGGACATGATCACCATCGGCCAGTACCTGCAGCCGACCCCGCACCACCACCCGGTGCTGAAGTACTGGACCCCCGAGGACTACAAGGCGCTGGAAGACTACGGCTACGAGCTGGGCTTCAGCCACGTGGCCTCCGGCCCGATGGTGCGCTCGTCGTACCACGCCGACGTGCAGGCCAAGGGCGCCGGCGTCCGGTAAGCGGTTGCCGCCGGGCCACAGCCCGGGGCTGCCGATGGGTGCCACCACCAGCATGGTGGGTGCGGACCGTTGGTCCGCACGCCTTTGCCTGCATTCACAATTTGCTACACCGGCCCCGCTAGGCTGGTTTTCCACCGAGCGCGGCCGGGTGACAAACCCGGCAACTTTCGGCACTGTCGGGGTGTCTTAACACCCTGCAGTCTCCCCCTTGGCAAGGCGCCTTCGAGCACGTCAATGAAATTCAAAGCCCCCGCATTCCTGATGGCCCTGGCGCTGGTCGCGCCGTTGGCGCTGGCGGCCAAGGCCGACTCGCCCGCATTGCCCGCGGCTGCCACCGCCGATCAGGTGACCACCTCCAAGCTGGTGTACGGCCTGTTGTCCGACAGCCGCTACGCCTACCGCCCGCGTGCGCTGGACGAGGCCACCTCCAAGGACGTGTTCAAGCGCTACCTGGAAACCCTGGACGGCGGCAAGCAGTACTTCACCCAGGCCGACGTGGCGCGCTTCGCGCCGTTCGAAGCCAACATCTCCTCGGCCATCCGTGGCGGCGAGCTGGAGCCGGCGTTCCAGGTGTTCGCGGTGTACAAGCAGCGCGTCGGCGAGCGCGTGGCCTATGCGCGCAAGCTGCTCAAGCAGGAGCCGGACTTCACCACCGACGAGCGCTTCGAATACGACCGCAAGAAGGTGCCGTGGGCGGCCAGCAGCGCCGAGCTGGATGAGCTGTGGCGCAAGTCGGTGAAGAACGACTGGCTGCGCCTGAAGCTGGCCGGCAAGAAGCCGGACGACATCCGCAAGACGCTGGACAAGCGCTATGCCACGCTGGAGAAGTCGGTCAACGAGCTGAAGGGCGAAGACGTCTTCCAGTTCTTCATGAACTCGTACACCAGCGCGGTTGATCCGCACACCGATTACTTCACGCCGCGCACCGCCGAGAACTTCAACCAGGCGATGTCGCTGTCGCTGGAAGGCATCGGTGCGCAGCTGCAGCGCCAGGACGACGTGGTGGTGATCCGCGAGATCATCGCCGGTGGTCCGGCCGCGGTGGACGGCACGCTGAAGCCGGGTGACCGCATCGTCGGCGTTGGCCAGGGCAAGTCCGGCCTGGTCGAGGACGTGATCGGCTGGCGCATCGACGATGTCGTGGCCAAGATCCGCGGCGCCAAGGACACCCAGGTCAAGCTGGAATTCATTCCGGCCGCCGAAGGTGCCGACGGCAAGCACCACACCCTGGTGCTGACCCGCCAGAAGGTGCGCCTGGCCGAACAGGCCGCCAAGGGCGAGACCATGACCATTCCGGCCGCCAACGGCGAGCCGGCACGGAAGATCGGCGTGATCAAGCTGCCGACCTTCTACCAGGACTTCGAAGGCCGCCGCCGCAATGCCGCCGACTATGCCTCGGCCACCCGCGACGTGGCCAAGCTGCTGGCCGGTTTCAAGAACGACAAGCTGGACGGCGTGGTGCTGGACCTGCGCAACAACGGTGGTGGCTCGCTGGATGAAGCGATCGAACTGACCGGCCTGTTCATCGAGCAGGGCCCGGTGGTGCAGGTGCGCGAGTCCGGTGGCCGCGTCACCGTCAACAGCGATCGCAACCAGGGCGTGGCGTGGGACGGCCCGCTGGCAGTGCTGATCAACCGTGGTTCGGCCTCGGCCTCGGAGATCTTCGCCGGTGCCATCCAGGACTACGGTCGTGGCCTGGTGATCGGTGAAACCAGCTTCGGCAAGGGCACCGTGCAGAACATCGTCGACCTCGACCGTTGGCCGAGCGGCGAAACCCAGCGCTTCGGCCAGGTCAAGCTGACCATCGCCCAGTTCTTCCGCATCAGCGGCAGCAGCACCCAGCACAAGGGTGTGGTGCCGGACCTGGCCTTCCCGGCCAGCGTCGATGCCACCGAATTCGGCGAAAGCACCTACGACAACGCCCTGCCGTGGACCCGCATCGCCGCCGTGCCGCACACCCAGTACGGCAACTTCGCGCCGCTGCTGCCGAAGCTGGAGACCCGTCACGACGCGCGTATCGCCACCGACAAGGAATTCCAGTGGTGGAACGAGGACGTGCAGCAGTTCCGCACTGAAGCGGCGAAGAAGTACATCTCGTTGAACGAGGCCACCCGCCGCGCCGAGCGCGAGCGCCAGGACGCCCAGCGCAAGGAGCGCCAGGTGCAGCGCAAGGAACTGGGTCTGGCGCTGGATCCGCTGGCCGACGACAGCAGCGACGATGGCCTGACCGGCAACGAGCGTGACATCGTGAAGGATGCCGCGCGCGAGAAGGCGGCGGAAAAGCGCCCGGACCCGCTGCTGCGCGAGTCGGCCTCGATCCTCGCCGACGCGGTGAACCTGCTGGCCAACGACCGTCCGCTGTCCGCACAGGTGCTGCCGCAGTCCACCGGCGCCGGCCGCTGGGCGGACTGAGCCGGAGACGGCATGTGATACCCGAGGGGCCGGCATTGCCGGCCCCTTTCTGTTTGGGGACCTCGTTCACGGTAGCGCCGGGCCATGCCCGGCGAGCGAAGTGCCACAAACGACTTAATTCCCTCCGTCCCTTTTTCGTGCATGAACCGGGAGCAACGTGGGGGGGCATGTCGACCTGCCGCACACGGGGGCGGGACTACTCTTGGTGCTTCCGTTCTCGCAGGAGTACCCATGCGGGCCTCCCGTCTTTCCAGTGCTGCCGTGGCGCTCACCAGCGCCCTGATCCTCTCGGCCTGCGGTGGCCGTGCCGCCGACAGCACCGTGCTGCGCGAATCCTTCGATTCCGGCGATACCTTCTCGCGCACGGTCGATGGGCGCCCGGGCGACGCCTGCGAGGCGGCGCGCCGCACCCTGCTCAGCCAGGGCTATGCCATCGCCCGTTCCGATGATGCACAGGTGGAGGGCAACAAGAATTTCCAGCCGCGCGAGGATGACCATGAGCAGCTGGTGCTGCGCATCTCCTGCGCCCCGCGTGGCAGCCAGACGCTGGTGTTCGTCAGTGCCGTGCAGGATCGCTACGCACTGAAGAAGAGCCCGACCTCCGCCAGCGTCGGCGTGGGCGCGCTGGGTTCGGTGTCGCTGCCATTCGGCAGCAACGACGACTCGCTGGTGAAGGTGGCCAGCAGTACGGTCACCGACGCTGAGTTCTATCGTCGCTTCTTCCAGCGCCTGCAGCAGTACCTGCCGGCTGCGGCGGGTAAATCTGCGCCATCGCCATCGCCATCGCCATCGCCGGCAGCGGTGCCGGAACCCGCACCGGCGGTTACGGACCAGGGCTGAGCGTGCGCGGCAGGTGGCTGATTGCAGCCCTGCTGCTGGCGCCAGCGTGGGTCGGGGCAGCGCCCTCTCCGGACTGCGCGCAGGGACTGCTGCAGCGGCTGGGATGGCGCTTCGAAGAAGCGCCCCTCCATGCGCCGCAGGTACACGGTGGTCCTGTGTGCACACGTGCCTCGCTGGCTGACTCGCAGGCGGCCGGTGACCTGCGCGTGCGATGGCCGGCAGCGCTGCCGGCTGCCACACGGCAGGCGCTGCTGCAGCAGCTGCTGGATGACCCTGCCACGGTCTGCGCCTATGCCTTCGAGCTGGGGGCGGCCACGCGGCGCGCGACCTCGGCACTGCAGGGCAATCCCTCGTTCCGCTTCTCCGGCCCGCAACTGGGGTGGATCGGCTTCGGTATGCGTGGCGCGCCGGCACAGGGCTGGCAGCGTACGCGTAGTTTCGGTCGTGGCTTCGTGCCCCGCGCGGGCAACAGCCATGCGCTGCAGGCGTTCTACAGCGGTGCCGTGCGTGCCGAATGCGGTGTCGGCCGCCAGGTCGCGCAGCTGGCCACTCAGCGCGAGCTGTATGGCGATGCCGCGTTCGATACGGCGTTCGCAGCGGACGAACTGTCGATCGGCACCTTCCTCGCGCTGCACGAGACCGACAGCATCCTGCTCGGCGCGCATGCCGGCGACTTCTTCGCCGACGGCAAGGCGGTGGGCACGTCGGCGATGGGGCGGCAGGCGTTCGTGGGCGTGCCCGGTTTCATTGAACATGTGTACGACACGGGTACGCTGGACGACCTGAGCAACCAGGCCGAGAACTTCGTGGTGGTCGACGTGGGCGAGGGCGCTGCGCAGGCCCTGGCGACGCATGGGGGGCTGGCCTGGTACGACCAGCGCAATATCGAACTATGGAAACTCGCGCAGGGCATTCCACGTACGGGCCAACGCTATTTCGAACGCCTGCTGTTCGAGCGCGATCCACAGCTGCGCGCACGGCTGGCGCCGCGCTACCACGCTGCGCTGATGCGCATGGACCAACTGCTGGACGATCCGTTCTACCAGCAGTTCGTGATCTATGTGCATCCGCGCGGTATACGTCCTATCGGCTA
This sequence comes from Stenotrophomonas sp. WZN-1, assembly GCF_002192255.1. NCBI lineage: Bacteria > Pseudomonadati > Pseudomonadota > Gammaproteobacteria > Lysobacterales > Lysobacteraceae > Stenotrophomonas > Stenotrophomonas sp. WZN-1. The sequence goes on along the minus strand of NZ_CP021768.1, from coordinate 3,829,207 downwards.
CCACATCGCCCGCCTGCTCGATCGCAACCCGAGAACGCCGTTTTCGATCGACCTGGCGGTGCACAATCTGCATACCACGCTCTACCGGCGTTGGCGCGAGGCGCAGCTGCGCCACTGCGCGGCTACCGGCAGGCCAGGCAGCCTGACCCTAGACCCCAACTGAAGGTGAAACAATGGATATTGCAATGATCGGCCTCGGCCGCATGGGCGCCAACATGGCCCAGCGCCTGCATCGCGGCGGCCACCGCGTGGTCGGCTACGACCCGGGCGAAGGCGCCCGCCAGCGCGCCGCCGAGGCCGGCCTGGAGGTGGTTGATTCGCTGGCCGCCGCCGTGACCGCGCTGCCGGTGCCGCGCGTGGTGTGGCTGATGGTGCCGGCCGGCGAAACCGTCGACCAGACGCTGGGCCAGCTGACCCCGCACCTGGCCGAGGGGGACATCGTCATCGACGGCGGCAACTCCAACTACCAGGACTCGATCCGCCGCGCCAAGGCGCTGGCCGAGAGCGATCTTGGCTACGTCGACTGCGGCACCAGCGGTGGCGTGTGGGGCCTGCAGGAAGGCTACAGCCTGATGGTCGGTGGCGAAGCATCGGTGGTGGAGCAGATCGCACCGCTGCTGCGCACGCTGGCTCCGGCCGAGGATCGTGGCTGGGGGCGTGTCGGCCCGTCCGGCGCCGGCCACTTCACCAAGATGGTCCACAACGGCATCGAGTACGGAATGATGCAGGCCTATGCCGAAGGCTTCGCGCTGATGGAGCGCAAGCAGGAGATGGAGCTGGACCTGGCCCAGGTGGCCGAGGTGTGGCGCCACGGCAGCGTGGTGCGTTCGTGGCTGCTGGACCTGAGCACCGAAGCACTCAAGCGCAATCCTTCGTTGGATGGCATCGCGCCGTACGTGGAGGATTCCGGCGAAGGCCGCTGGACTGTCGCCGAAGCCATCGCGCTCGATGTGCCGGCACCGGTGATCACGCTGTCGCTGCTGGAACGCTTGCGTTCGCGTGAATCCAATTCGTTCACTGATCGCCTGCTGTCGGCGATGCGCAACGAATTCGGCGGCCACGCCATCAAGAAGTCGTAAGCACTGCGGTGGGGTCGGAACCCTTTCCACAGGAAAGGGTTCCGACCCCATGAAGAAAGCCTTCTCCGATCGTTGCCACGTCATCCACGCATGGCGTGGATGTGTCGACCAAGGTCGACACCTACCGTCGGGCGCGGGAATCTGTCGAAGGCGGGGTGGGTCCGGTTGCGGGGGCGTGAGCGCCATGGATGGCGCGACCGAGCCTACAGGGACGTATTTACGGCGTCCCCCGCAACCGGACCCACCCCGCCATCTCACGGATAGCTTGTTTTTGACGTTGACGTTGCCGTTGATTCGGCAGGTGCAGAGCGCAGCCCTGCCGGTCATCTCAACTGCACCCGCCGCCCTTCGCGCGCGCTGTCCATGCCGGCCTGCAGCAACCGCATCAGCTGCAGCGCCTGCACCGGGCTGACCGTCGCTTCGCCGTCGCCGTGCATCGCGGCGGCAAACTGCGCATACAGCCGCCGGTAGTCGCCCGGCAGGTTGTCGACCGTCGTGCGCTGCACGTTGTCTTCGGCATCGCAGCGCAACAGCTCGCCATGCCGCGGATCAATGCCCCAGCCCGGCGCGCCCGGTGCCACGCCCCTGCGCAGCTGCGCTTCCTGCACATCCAGTCCCTGCTTGATCCAGCTACCATCGCGGCCATGCACTGCGAAGTGCGGCGTGGGCGCCGCCACCAGTGAACCAGCGTGCACGATCGCGCGGTGTCGCGGGTAGTGCAGCACCGCGTGGAAGTAATCGATGCCGCTGCCGCCTTCGCGCTGTACGGCCAGATCGGCATCGATCGCCTCGGGCCAGCCGAACAGCACCAGCATCTGGTCGAGCAGGTGCGGGCCGAGGTCGTACCACAGGCCACTACCCGGTCCGTCCTGCTCGCGCCAGCGGTCGCGCACCTGCGGGCGGTATCGGTCGAAGTGCGCGTGGCACTCGGCCACGTCACCGAGCGTGCCTTCGGCCAGCAGCGCCTGCAGCGTGAGGAAGCCGGCATCGAAGCGCCGGTTCTGGAACACGGTGGCGATGCGTCCGGCGTCGCGCGCCGCAGCCAGCACCGTTTCCGCTTCGGCCACATCCAGCGCGAACGGCTTGTCGACCAGCACGTGCTTGCCCGCCGCCAGCGCGGCGATCGCCAGCGGCGCGTGCTGTTCGTTCGGTGTGGCGATCACCACCGCATCCACCGCTGGATCGTCGAATACCTCCTGTGGCGTGGCGCGCACGTGTACGTCGCTGAACGCGCGCAACAAGGCGTCGCGTTGCGAACTGACGATGCTGTGCAGCACCAGCCCGGGCGTGTGCTGGATCAGTGGCGCATGGAAGACGCGGCCGGCGAGGCCGTAGCCGATCAGGGCCAGTTGCAGGTCGGGGCGCATGGCAGGGCTCCGGCAGTGGGAAGAGCAGGGTAAACGACGGGTGCTGGCCGTCCAAAACTGAACCGTTGCCGTTGGAAACGTTTCGATTCACGGCGGCATGACCGCAACGCCACGCCTGCTCTACGGCGGCTTGTCCAGACTGGCAGCACATCCCGAAGGAGTACGACACGATGAGCAATACCACCCGCACGCTGATTGCTTCCGCCCTGACGCTGGGCCTGGCGCTGTCCTCCTCGGCTGCATTCGCCAAGGACCCGGCCGCGAAGAGCCCGCCGACCAGCACCCATCCGACGACCCATGCCGATCGCCATGACTCCAACGAGCCGGTGACCGACAGCTGGATCACCACCAAGGTGAAGGCCGACCTGCTGGCCAGCAGCAACGTTCCGGGCACTGAAATCAAGGTGGAAACCGTGAACGGCGTGGTCAGCCTGAGCGGTGCCGTGGCCACCCAGGCCGAGAAGGACAGGGCGGTCACCACTGCCAAGGGCATCAAGGGCGTGACCCGCGTCGATGCCGCCGCGTTGAAGGTCAGCGCTGCCGCCAAGCGCTGAACCGGGCGGGCGCCCCGGTGCGGGGCGCCCGCTGCATGGGGTTCCCATAACCTGTTCAGGCAACCCGGCTGGAAACTCCAGAGTTGTGACCGCCTGCGCTATATTGCCGGTTCCGCCGCAGCCGGGTTCGCCCCGGCCAACGCTTCGCGGCTGAGCTGACGAGGAACTATGGCGCTGGTTTTCAGTGACGACATCTGGGACCGCTGGCGGTTGCCGGCCCTGGCGCTGGCCGCTGCAGCGATCATCGTGGTGCCGTGGTTGACCCTGCGCAAACTGCAGCACGACAGCGAACAAGCGATGGCCTGGGTCAACCACACCCAGGCCGTTGGCGTGGCGCTGCAGCAACTGCAGGCCGACGTGCGCGATGTCGAATCGGCGGCATTGACCCTTTCCAAGGGGGTGGATGCCCCCGGCCTGCGCGAGCGCATGGCCAGGGCCAACGAGATTCCCGGGCGCCTGGCCGAACTGGGCCGGATGACCCGCGACAATCCCGACCAGCTGATCCGCATCGGTCGGATCGAATCGATGCTGGAAGGCCGCCTGGCGGTGGCCCGCGAGCTGGCCAGGTCCGAACCGAACAGCGACCAGCGTGAGCTGGTGCAGGACCTGAGCACGCGTTACCCGATTCGTGGCCTGGTGGAAGAGCTGCAGGCCAGCGAGCAGAAGCTGCTGGCGCTGCGGGCCGAGCAGGCCGCGCGCCAGCGCAAGCAGACCGAACTGGTGTCGTGGAGTTCGCTGGTGATCCAGCTGGCGCTGCTCGGCCTGGTGCTGTGGCTGCTGCAGCGGCAGATCGGCCGTCGCCTCCATGCGGAGCGGCAATCGCTGCGCTCGGCTGCACGCGCGGCCTCGGTGCTGCAGACTGTGCGCGAACCGATCGTGCTGCTCGACCGCGACCTGCGCGTGCAGCTGCACAACCCGGCATTCGCCGAACTGTACGGCCTGCAGGACGAGCGCGCCGATGGCCTGCTGCTGGAGACGGTTGGCGACAACGCCTGGCAGGATCCGGTGGTGCGACAGCGCCTGGCCGACGTACTGTCGCGCGGTCGCGAACTCTGGGACTTCGAGCACGAGCAGCGCACTGCCGATGGCATGGTGCGCTACATGCTGCTCAACGCACGGCGCATGCCGCTGCCCGACACCGATGACGAAGTGGTGCTGCTGACCATCAGCGACGTCACCATGCAGCGCGCAGTGCAGCTGCGCGTGGAAGAGCTGAACCGCCAGCTGGAAGGAAAGGTTGCGCAGGTGTCCGAGGTCAACCGCGAGCTGGAGGCTTTCAGCTACTCGGTTTCGCACGACCTGCGTGCGCCGCTGCGCCACGTGGCCGGATTCTCCGACAAGCTGTCGCGCCACCTCGGCGACGCCGCCGATGACAAGAGCCGGCACTACCTGGAAGTGATCTCCAGTTCGGCCCGGCGCATGGCGGCACTGATCGACGACCTGCTGGTGTACTCGCGGCTGGGCCGCGTGGCGATGCGCCAGCAGGCGGTGGACATGCAGTCGTTGGTGGCCGATACCCGCGCCATGCTCGATTCCAACCTGCAGGCCGAGGCCGAGAACAGCGGCCATGCGCACCAGGTGGAATGGAGCATCGCGCCATTGCCGATCGTGGTGGGCGACGAGAACATGATCCGCCAGGTCTGGCTGAACCTGCTCGGCAACGCGGTGAAGTACTCGGGCAACCGCGAGCCGGCGAAGATCCGCGTGGATTACCAGCCGCAGCCAGATGGCGGCCATCAGTTCACGGTCAGCGACAATGGTGCAGGCTTTGACATGGCCTACGCCGGCAAACTGTTTGGTGTGTTCCAGCGCCTGCACAAGGCCAGTGACTACCCGGGTACCGGCATAGGCCTGGCCAGCGTGCGCCGCGTGCTGACCCGCCATGGCGGCCGTATCTGGGCCGAGGCCGAACCGGACGTCGGCGCCACCTTCCACTTCTACCTGCCTCCCGCGATCGACGCGGACAAACAAGGGCCTTCTGCATGACCACTCTGCGCACCATTCTTCTCGCCGAAGACAGCCCGGCTGACGCCGAAATGGCGATCGACGCCCTGGAAGAGGCGCGTCTGGCCAATCCCATCGTGCACGTCGAAGACGGCGTGGAAGTGATGGACTACCTGCTGCGCCGCGGCGCCTTCGCCAGCCGCGAGGAAGGCCTGCCGGCGGTACTGCTGCTGGACATCAAGATGCCGCGCATGGATGGCCTGGAGGTGCTGCGGCAGATCCGCGAGCACGAAGAACTCAAGCGCCTGCCGGTGGTGATCCTGTCGTCTTCGCGCGAGGAAAGCGATCTGGCCCGCAGCTGGGACATGGGCGTGAACGCCTACGTGGTCAAGCCGGTGGACGTGGACCAGTTCTTCGGCGCGGTGCAGACCCTGGGCAAGTTCTGGGCGTTGATCAACCAGGCACCGGAACTCGAGTGAGCCCATGCCCCTGACCGGTCCCGCCCTGGGGGCGCTGCGCATCCTGCTGGTGGAGGACTCACCGGAGGATGCCGAGCTGATGTCCGAACAGATGCTCGACGCGGGCCTGGAAGCCCGTTTCGAGCGTGTCGAGAGCGAGGCGGAACTGCGCCAGGCACTGGCTGCGTTCCAGCCGGACATCGTGCTGTCCGACCTGAGCATGCCGGGGTTCTCCGGTGATGACGCGCTGCGCATCGTGCGCGAGACCTCGCCGGAAGTGCCCTTCATCTTCGTCTCCGGCACGATGGGTGAGGAGAACGCGGTGGCGGCGCTGCAGAAGGGCGCCAATGACTACATCATCAAGCATCTGCCGGCACGCCTGCCGTCGGCGGTGGCGCGTGCGATCCGCGATGCACGCAGCGCGGTGGAGCGTGCACGGGTGGAAACCGAACTGATGCGCGCGCAGCGCCTGGAAAGCCTGTCGCTGCTTGCCGCCGGCCTCAGCCACGACCTGCGCAACATCCTGCAGCCGTTGCTGATCATGCCGGACCTGCTGAAGGCGCGCACCGACGATCCGCAGCTGCACCACCTGGCCGATGTCATCGCCGAGTGCGGCCGCCGAGGCCACGAGATGGCCGAATCGATGCTGTCGTTCGTGCGCGGTTCGCGCAAGCCGAGCGAGCGCATCGAGATCGATGGCCTGTTCGATGCGGTGGCACTGCTGTTGCGCAGCAACGTGCCCGATGCCGTACGCCTGGAACTGCAGGTGCAGGACGAAGGCCTGGTGGTCGACGCCAACTACACCGAGCTGCAGCAGGTGATGTTGAACCTGGCGCTCAACGCAATCCAGGCGATGCCCAACGGCGGCCGCCTGAGCCTGACCGCCAGTCATGCCGGCGAGCGCGATGGCGTGGACTGGATGCAGATTTGCGTGGCCGATGAAGGCATCGGCATGGATGCGGACACGCTGTCGCACCTGTTCAATCCGTTTTTCACCACCAAGGCTGATGGCACCGGCCTGGGCCTGATTTCCTGCAAGCGCATCGTCGAAGGTGCCGGCGGCAGCATCCATGTCAGCAGCCAGCCGGGGCAGGGCACCTGCTTCGAACTGCGACTCCCGATGCATGAGGCCATTGATGGCAGCGAGCCGGTCGAGCAGCTGGTGGCCCTGGGCAGTGGCCAGTCGATCCTGGTGGTCGATGGCGAGGCCACGCGCCTGTCGTTGCTTGGCAATGCGCTGTCCAGCCAGGGGTATCAGTTGCAGCTGGCCTCCGATGGTCCGGCGGCACTGCGCTGGATGCAGCAGGAGGCGATGCCGGCGCTGGTGATTGCCGACGCCGGCTCGAAGTTGTTGCCGGCCAGCCAGCTGCTGGGCGAGATGGCCACGCTGGGCTATCGCGGCCCGGCGCTGGTGCTGGAGGACGCAGCTGTTGCGGTGCCCGCCGATGCGTTCCCTGCCGGCGTGGAGGTGCATGTGCTGCGCAAGCCGCTGCAGATGCAGCAGGTGTTCCGCGCGGTGGCCGAGGCGCTGGGCTGACAAAGGGTAGTGCCGGCCGCTGGCCGGCATCCCTGTGCGGTGGGATCACTGCGGTTGCCGGCCAGCGACCGGCGCTACCGGTCCAGCGTTTCCCAGGGGAAGCGCGGCAGGGCGTCCACCGCCTGTTCCAGCCGCCGTGACCAGTTCTGGTGGATGTCCGCATACAACGCTGAATCCGCGCCCAGCCGCAGCTGCCGGCCGATGCGCAGTTCACCGTCGCGCAGCAGCGCCAGGTCGATCGGCAGGCCCACCGACAGGTTGGAACGGATGGTGGAGTCCAGCGAGACGATGGCGGTGCGCGCCGCATCTTCCAGGCGCGTGGCCGGGCTGAGGATGCGGTCGAGGATCGGCTTGCCGTACTTGGATTCACCGATCTGCAGGTACGGCGTCTCCGGCGAGGCGGCGATGGCGTTGCCGAGCGGGTAGATCATGTACAGCCCGGGGCGCTCGCCGGCGATCTGGCCGCCGAAGATCAGCGTGGCCTGGGTATTGACCCCATCATGGCCATGCTCGCTATGGCTGCTGTGCACCTGGCTGTCCACCAGCAGCTGGCCGACGTACTCGGCGGCTTCGAACAGGTGGTTCATGTCGCGCAGGTTGGGCGCGCGCCGTTCGCCGGCATCGCGCCCCAGGCGCGACACCAGCAGCTGGGTGGTGGCCAGGTTGCCAGCCGCCATCAGCACGTAGGCTGCCTGGCCAGGATATTCGAACACGTGCAGCTTGCGGTGCACGCGCACATCGTCCAGCGAGGCATTGGTCCGGGTGTCGGCAGCAAAGACCAGGCCCTCGTCCACCTCGATTCCAACGCAATAGGTCATGTCGGTGCCCTATCATGTGCGTCCCGGATTGTAGGCAGGCCGCCGTGACGACGGCATGTCCACGCCCCCATCGCTGCCACCTGAACCGCATGACGACCGTGCTCCTGAGCCTGGGCAGCAATGTCCAGCCCCGCCGCTACCTCCACGCCGCGGTGGCGGCCCTGCGCGAGCGCTTCGGCGCGCTGCAGGTATCGCCGGCCTACCGTACCGCCGCGGTCGGCTTCGATGGCCCGGCCTTCCTCAACAATGCGGTGGCGATCGAGACCGATCTGCCGCTGCAGGAGCTGGACGATTGGCTGCATGCGCTGGAAGACGCGCACGGTCGCGACCGCAGCGGGCCGCGCTTCTCCGACCGGACCCTGGACATCGACGTGGTGTTCTACGGCGACCTGGTGGTGGAAGGCCCCGGCCACCTGCGCATTCCGCGCCCGGAGCTGAAGCATGCCTTCGTGCTGAAGCCGCTGGCCGACATCGCGCCGGGCTTCATCGACCCGGTCAGCGGGTTGGACCTGGCAACGCTGTGGCGTGCGCACAAGCAGTTTGGCGAGGCGTTCGAGGTGGTGGACCTCGAGTGATGGCCACTGCCCTCGCCGGGCATGGCCCGGCGCTAACGATCTACGTGACCCGGTAGCGCCGGGCCATGCCCGGCGGATCGTCAACTGACCGTACGCCCGCCATCCACGCGCAGGGTGTGGCCGGTGACGAAACTGGCTTCGGCCACCAGCCAGTACACCGCCTCGGCGATCTCCTCGACGGTGCCGATCCGCGCCAGCGGCGTGCGCGCCAGCAGCGCCTCGCGGGCGAAATCGTCCTTGCCCTGTTCCGGCCACAGGATCGCACCGGGCGCTACCGCATTGACCCGCACCTTCGGCGCCAGCTCCAGCGCCAGCGAGCGCGTGGCCATCTCCAGCGCGGCCTTGGCCATGGTGTAGGCGATGTGGTCGCGCATCGGGTCGGTGCCGTGCAGGTCGGTCAGGTTGACGATGCAGCCCTGCTGGCGGCGCAGGTAGGGTGCCGCCGCCTGTGACAGCAGCAGCGGCGCGCGCGCGTTGACCGCGTACAACTCGTCCATTGCCTCGGCGGTGACCTGGCCAAGGGGAGTGGGGAAGAAGTTGGAGGCGTTGTTGACCAGCGCGTCCAGTCGCCCGAAGTGGGTAACGGCCTGTTCCACCAGGTCGGGCAGGGCGTCGGCGTCACGCAGGTCGGCCTGCAGGGCCAGCACGCTGCCCGGGCGCACGTTGTCGAAATCGAACGCGGCCTGCTGCAGCTCGGTGCTGGAGGTGTTGGCATGCAGCACCACCGACCAGCCACAGGCGTGGAACTGGCGGGCGATGGCCGCACCGATCCGGCGCGCGCTGCCGGTGATCAGGACCACGGGGTGGGTGTCGCTCATCGAGGGTCCTCCAAGGCTCGGCTATCCTGTGCACCATTGTCACCGCATTCGAAGACGCCATGCAGCCCACCTTCCCCCTGCCCGAAGCCGATGCCCTGGCCCACAGCGACCAGCTGGCGGCCGCCCTGCGCGCCGAAATCCTTGCGCAGGGCGGGGCAATGCCGTTCTCCCGCTTCATGGAGCTGTGCCTGTATACCCCGGGCTGGGGTTATTACAGCGCCGGCGCCAGCAAATTCGGCGGCAGTGGCGACTTCACCACCGCGCCCGAGCTCGGCAGCCTGTTCGCCGGCAGCGTGGCCAATGCGCTGGCGCCGGTGTTCGGCCAGCTGGGCGCGCAGGCGCGGATGCTGGAACTGGGGGGTGGTACCGGCGCCTTCGCTGAGGCCGTGCTGATCCGCCTGGCCGAGCTGGACGCGCTGCCGTCGCGCTACGCCATCCTCGAACCCAGCGCCGACCTGCGCGAGCGCCAGCAGCAGCGCCTGCAGCAGAACCTGCCGGCCGAGCTGGTCGCGCGCGTGGACTGGATCGACCGCCCGTTCGAAGAGGACTGGGAGGGCGTGGTGTTCGCCAACGAGGTGATCGATGCGCTGCCGACCCCGCGCTTCCTGATCCGGGACGGCGAGGTCTACGAGGAAACCGTCGAGCTGGACGTCGAAGGCAACTTCATCCGTGGCGCGCAGCCGGCGGACATCCTGCTCAACGGGGCGGTGCGTCATATCGAGCGCTACCTGGAGAAGCCCTTCGCCGAGGGCTACCGCTCCGAGGTGCTGCCGCAGCTGCCGTACTGGCTGCAGGCGGTGGCGGGCGGCCTGCAGCGCGGCGCGATGCTGTTCGTCGATTACGGCTACAACCGCGGCGAGTTCTACCAGCACGACCGTGACGATGGCACCGTGCGTGCGTTCTACCGCCACCACGTGCACAACGACGTGCACCGCTGGCCGGGCCTGCAGGACATCACCGCGTCGGTGGATTTCACCGCGATGGCCGAGGCTGGGCTGCACGGTGGTTTTGAACTGGCCGGCTACTGCAGCCAAGCCAGCTTCCTGCTCGGTAATGGCCTGGACCAGGTGCTGCTGCTGGCCGAGGAACGCACCGATGAAGTGGGGCGCATCCAGCTGCGCGACCAGGTGAAGAAGCTGACCCTGCCGACCGAGATGGGCGAGCGCTTCCAGGCCATCGGCCTGCAGCGTGGCGTCGATTTCGAACCGGCCTTCGAGCTGGGTGACCTGAGCTGGCGCCTGTGAGCCACGCGTTGCCGGTAATCAAGCCGCTGCGGCGGCCGCGGTTGTGGACCGCACTGTGGGTCACCGCAGTGCTGCTGGTGATCGTGGTCTGCCTGATCCCGCCGCCGACGATTCCATTGCCGGAAAACAGCGACAAGGGCGAGCACTTTCTTGCTTACTTCATTCTGGCGGGCAGTGCGGTACAGCTGTTCCGGCGCGGGCGGCCGCTGCTGTGGGTCGGTGTAGGCCTGGTGCTGATGGGCATCGGCATCGAGTTCGCGCAGGGCGCGCTGACCAGCAACCGCACTGCCGACCCGATGGATGCGCTGGCCAACACCATTGGCGTGCTGGCCGGCCTGGCCACGGCACTGACGCCGCTGCGCGACCTGCTGTTGCGCTGGCGCGGGTAAAGGCGTGCCAACCAAGGTTGGCACCTACCGGTAGATCCACGCCGCGCGTGGATGGAATCTCAGTAGATCCACGCCGCGCGTGGATGGAATCTCAGTAGATCCACGCCGCGCGTGGATGAACTGCCCGAGGTGCCGACCAGGGTCGGCACCCAGCAGGGCAGACCTGCCGTCATTTCCCCAGCGTGACCTCATCCAGCACCCACATCGCCGGGCGCGTGTCGCCGGTGAAGTTGATGCACAGGTCACCGGTACCCTGTGTACCCTTCGGCAACGCTGCACGCAGGGTCACGAAGCCATCGGCATCCGGCGTGGCCGGCAGCGGTACCTCAGCGAGCACCTTGCCGCTGCAATCGCCGCGACGCACCAGCATCTCGCCATGCGCGCGCTTGGCCTTCTCGAAGCGACGCTTGGGTTCGTCATGGGCCAGCTGGAAGTAGTACGGAATGCGGCCCGCACGCACTTCCACGCTGCCGATGCCGTCCAGCTGCGCTTGCGGCCAGCGCCAGCACGGCTGGAAGATGTCCACGTTGAACACCGCACGGGGGCCTTCGCGCGGGCCATCGTCTTCCAGGCGCAGCACCAGCCCCTTCTTGCCTACGCAGCTGAGCAGCTCATCGCTGCGGCGGCTGAGCAACGACTGCGCGGTGAAGTCTGCGGCCGTCGGCTTCGCGGCCAGCATCTGGCCCTGGTAGAACGCGGCGGCCTGCACGGTGGCGGGCAGCGTTTCGGTCAGCGGTTGACGGTACAGCGGCGACTGCGCGGTCACCGGCTGGCCATCGGTGCTGTAGCGCACTTCATAACCCAGTGGATTGGCCAGCGACATCGTCACCGTGTTGTCCGCGCGGTTGTCGGTGTAGTCCACGCCTACTTCGAACGGGGTCTGCGCATAGGCCAAGCCCCAGGCACGGTAGCGCTGCAGCTGTGCCGGCAGGCGTGCGAGGAAATCGCGGAAATCGCGATGTTCCGGCGTGCTCCAGCCGGTCTCGGCCACGGCGGCCAGGCGCGGGAACAGGTTGTGCTGCAGGCGTGCGTAGCTGCGCGTGTGTTCGGTGAACATGTTGGCCTGCAGGCCGAGGATGTGCCCGCGCTTGTCTGCGTCCAGTTCGGCCGGCACCGGCTCGAAGTTGTAGAGCTTGCCGAGGTTGACCTGGGTCGGGCGGCCCGGCGGTTCGTTCGGCGACGCCGTCTGCAGGTAGTCCAGGTACAGGTAGCCGACCGGCGACATGATCACGTCATGCCCGGCACTGGCCGCAGCCAGGCCGCCTTCGGTGCCCTGCCACGACATCACCGTGGCCTGCGGCGGCAGACCGCCTTCGAGGATCTCATCCCAGCCGATCAGGCGTCGGTCGTGTTCCTCCAGGAACGTCTCCAGGCGCTTGATGATGTGGCTCTGCATGGCCATCTCATCCTTGATGCCCAGTGCACGCATGCGCTGCTGCACCTGCCTGGAGGCTTCCCACTGGTCCTTGACTGCCTCGTCGCCGCCCACGTGCACATACCTGGCCGGGAACAGTTCGATCACTTCCTCCAGCACGTTCTCCAGGAAGGTGACGGTGCTGTCTTCCACGTTGAACAGGTTCGGGAACACGCCCCATTCGCTGATCGGCTTCAGCGGGGTGTTGATCGAACCCAGTTCCGGGTACGCGGCAATCGCAGCGGTGGCATGGCCGGGCACATCGATTTCCGGAATCACCTGGATATGCAGCTTCGCGGCATAGGCGATCACTTCGCGGATCTGGTCCTGCGTGTAGAAGCCGCAGTACGGATGCTCCTTGCCAGTGACCGGATCGATGCCACCGTCACCGGCCGGCAGGCGGCAGCTGCCCACGTCGGTCAGCTTCGGGTAGCGCTTGATCTCCATGCGCCAGCCCTGGTCATCGGTCAGGTGCCAATGGAAGGTGTTGAGCTTGTGCGCAGCCATTGCGTCGAGCACGCGCTTGATCTCGTCCAGGCTCTGGAAATGCCGTGCAGAGTCGAGCATGAAACCGCGCCAGCTGAAGCGCGGCGCATCCTGGATCTGCACCGCTGGCAGCACGCCGTTGCTGCCGCCGGTAGCGAGCTGGGCGAGCGTGGTCGCGCCATAGAACAGGCCGGTTTCGTTGCCGGCCTGCACCAGCACGCCCTGCGCGGTGCTTTCCAGCGTGTAGCTTTCGCCGCTGTCGCGGAAGGTGGGCACAATCTGGAAGCGGATGCCGCCACTGCGGGTAGCCGCCTTGCCCTCGGCCAGCGAAAGGCGCGGGCCGCCACTGCGGGCCAGCAGGTCGGCGAACTGGGTGGCGACCCGTTGCGCAGCCTCGCCTTCGGCGTGCAGCACGGTATCAGTGCGCACGGTGATGCCGCTGCCCTGACCGCGCTGCACCGTGGCCGGGGCCGGAATCAGCATCAGGCTGCCGGCCCGCAGCTGCGGGCCGGGTGCTTCAGCAGCAGGCGTGGGATCGGCGGCGACTACCGGCAGTGCCGGCAACATCGCGAGCAGGCTGCCCAGCAGCAGTGCGCTGCGCATCCGGGCGCGGGAAGGCTTGACCATCGGAACGACTCCTTGGAACGGTGCGATGAACGCTATACATGAAAAACGCCGGGCCCGGAATGACCCAGGCCCGGCGTGCGTGCACGACTCGGCGATGTTGCCGCCGCTGGATCAGTACTTGAAGCGGAAGTTGAGGTAGTACTGGCGGCCGTTGCTGTAGAACGAGGTCGGGATGGCCGCGGTCTGGTAGTACTTGTAGGTCGGGTTGTTGAGGTTCAGGCCGTCCAGGGTGATGCTCAGCCAGTCGGTGGCCTTGTAGCTCAGCGAAGCCGACAGCGTGCCGAAGTCATCCTGGTAGTACGGGTTGGTGCCCGACAGGCTGATCAGGAACGAGGAACGGCGGGTATAGCTGACGCGGGCGCCAAAGCGCTCGTTCTCGAAGTAGGCACCCACGTTGTAGGTGTTCTTCGAGGTGCCCAGCAGGTTGTGGGAGCCGTCCGACCAGGTGTGCGAGGTGGTGCCGTTGGCGTAGGTGTAGTTGGCATTGACGCCGAAGTACTCGCCGATCGGCTGTTCGTAGGCCACTTCCACGCCGGTGACCTTGCCGTCGGCATTGATCGGGGTGGAGATCTGGTAGGTCTCAAGCTGGTTGGTCAGTTCGCTGTACAGCTGGCGCGAGACCACGTCGAAGGCGATGTAGTCCTTCAGGTTCATGTGGTACGCGCCCACCGACAGCAGGCCGCGCGGCATGAAGTACCACTCCAGGTTGGCATCCAGGTTGGTCGACAGGGTCGGCTTGAGGTTCGGATTGCCACCGCCGCCGGTGCGGTTCAGGTCCGAACCGTACGAGGAGGCACCCAGTGCCGAGTAGTCCGGCAGGGTCTGGGTCTGCGAGGCGGCGACGCGAAGCACCAGCGAGTCGTCCAGATCGAACTTGATGTTGGCGCTGGGCAGCACACGGTTGCGCTTGTTCTGGAAGGCCAGGCGCTCCCACATGCCGAACAGGCTGCTGACGTCGGCGTCGGCGGCCTTGCTGACGGCGTTGTAGGTATCGATGTCCTGCTTGATGTTGACGTAGCGCAGGCCGACGTTGCCGCTCCACCAGTCGCCGCGGAAGTTGGCCTGCACGTAGCCGGCGAAGTTCTTTTCCTTCACCTTCCACTCGGCGCCGTAGTTGTGGCGACCGGTCGGGCCATCATTGCCGGCCAGCCAGGTGGAGTTGTTGGTCACCGCGTCCTTCAGCGCGCCCGGGGTGAAGTACCAGAGGTTGCGCGGGAAGGTGCCGCCGATGTCACCGGCAAAGCCGTTGGGATAGTTGGCCGTCGCACCGTTCTTCAGCGCGCTCCAGATGTCACCCGGGGTTGCACCTTCCGGCGACAGCGCTTCGCGCTTGTGGTCGGCGAAACGCAGGCCGAAGTCGATCGAGCTCAGCACGCCGCCATCGTTGAAGTACTGGTTGAAGTCGAGCGTGGCCCACTTCTCCTTGTCTTCAGCCGTGACCTGCTGGTTGCCCCAGGTGCCGAAGCTGGTCACGCCGTTGGGCGAGATATCGCCGCCGACATTCCAGTCGATCGGCGAGCCGTTGCCGTGGGTGGCCCAGCTGGCGCCACCGCCGCCGGCCAGGGTCACTTCGGCAATGTACTGGCGCGGCGTCTCGCCGGTGCCCTTGGTGCTGCCGGCCTGGAACTTGGCGGTCAGGTTGTCGTTGATCTGCCAGTCGGCATCGAAGGTGACGTAGCTCGACTTGGCCTTCGACTCGCGGTAGATCATGTCGTACACCGCGTAGTTGGTGCCCGGCACGCCTGCATAGGTGGCGTTGGTCAGCACGCCATCCTTGACCACGTAGCCCGGATCCGGCGCCTGTGACTTGGCGAAGCTGTTGCCGAACATCATGAAGTTGCGGTTGTAGTTGTTCGCCTTCAGCTCGGAGCTGAAACCGTTCAGGCCAAGGGTCAGGCTGTCCATCGGCTTGAACTGCAGCGAGACCAGGCCACCCTTGCGCTCACGGGTCTGTTCGAACAGGGTCGAACCCAGCAGGCCCGGAACGTTGACGCCGATGAGGTCCGGATTGGTCCTGGCAACCGGATCGTCCGCGCCGATCTTGAAGAAGCCGCCCGGGATTTCCTGCGCTTCACGGCGCAGCTCGCGCTTCTGGCTGAAGCCCTGCACCATCACACCGAAGGTGCCTTCGTCGTTCTTGTAGTTGAACAGTGCCGAGTACTGCGGGTCGTTCGACTTGGCCTGGTCCGAACGCACCATGCCGATCGAGCCTTCTGCGGTGAACGGCTTGGAGAATTCCAGCGGCTTGCGGGTGATGATGTTGACGGTACCGGTGGTGCCGCCGTCCTGCAGCTTGGCCTGCGAGGACTTGTTCACTTCCACCGAGCTGACCAGTTCCGACGGCAGCAGCGAGTAGCTGACGCTGCGGCCGACGTTGTTGCCCTGGCTGAGCACGAACCAGTCGGCCGAGCCGACGGTGTGGCCGTTGATCAGGGTCTGGGTCAGGCTCGGGCTGGTGCCGCGCAGGCTGACACGGTCGGCTTCGTCGAAGCCGCCTTCATCGGCGCTGGACGAGCTGATGTTCACGCCCGGCAGGCGCTGCAGGGTGTCGGCGACGTTGTGCGCCGGCAGCTTGCCCACGTCTTCGGCGGTGACCACTTCCACGCGCGCATTGGCTTCGCGCTTGGTGTCCAGCGACTTTTCCATCGAACCGCGGATGCCCGTGACAGTCACGGTGTCCAGGTCGGTGGCGGTCGGGGCGGCCTGCTGCGCGTGCGCACTGAAGGCGATGCAGCTGACGATGGCGGCCGAAAGCAGGGTCTTGCGGGTGTTCATGATGTCTCTCCTCATCACTCGATTGGATGCCGGCGGCGGTGTTCGGTTGCGGTTGCGATGACATGCGCGGGGCGGCGGCGAAGTCCCGTGCGTTGGCGTGCCACGTACAGCGTGCTGCGATTGCGTTGAAGCCTGTTGCGGTGTCAGGCGGCCGACTGCTGCAGGTACCAGCTGGCAGCGCCGACCACGCCCAGCTGGCCGTGCTCGACGACCTTCACCGGGATGCGTGCCAGCGCTTCGCCCATCGGCCCCTTCTGCAGGTAGCGTTCGACGAAGGTGCTGGCGTGCAGGTATTCGCGGATCTGCGGCAGGATGCCGCCGGCCAGGTAGACGCCACCATGGGCGCCGTAGAACAGCGCCATGTCGCCGACGGTGCTGCCGAGCAGGCCGCAGAACACATCCAGCGCCTGGCGTGCATGCGCATCGGCGTCGGCCATGGCGGCGGCGGTGACCGCATCGGGACTGGCCAGGGTCGGTGCCTGCCCCTGCAGTGCGCACACCGCGCGGTACAGGTTCATCAGGCCCGGGCCGGAGATCGCATGTTCGATCGACACGTGGGCGCGGTCGCGCTGCATGTGGCGGACGATGGCCATTTCAAGTTCGGTGCTGGCGGCCAGGGTCGGCTGGCCGGCTTCGGTCGGCAGGACCACCGGACCATGCGCGGTGGGGATCCACAGCGCGGCGCCGAGGCCGGTGCCGGGGCCGACCACCAGGGTCGGGCCACGCGCGGCGGTGTCCGGCCCGCACAGGTGCAGCACGCCGCTGGCGTCCACCTGCGCGGCGGCATAGGCCACCGCTTCGAAGTCGTTGACGATGTAGACCCGCTGCAGGCCGACGTCCGCTTCGACCTGGCGCGCCGACAGCGGCCACGGCAGGTTGGCGGTGATCACCGTGCCGTCCTCGCGGGCATAGCCGGCGCTGGCGACCACGCAATGCGTGGGCCGCGGGCCTTCGCCGAGGAAGTCGGACAGGATCGCGCTGAGGCCGGCGTGGTCGGCATTGCGGTACTTGCGGTACTCCAGCACCTGCACCGGGTGGGCGGCATCACCGCTGGCCTGGACCCGGGCCACGCGCACATGGGTGCCACCGACGTCCGCGGCCAGGAACGAGGGCGCGACGCGGGACAGGACATGGGCCGGGGCGGGGTGGCTGGCGGTCACGCGGGCTCCTGCTTCAGGTGGGGCCGGCCCCGGGATCGGGGGCGGCGATTGGGGCGGAGTCTGTAACCCTGCTGACAACGATGTCAACGAGTTCGTGACACTTTCGTTGCTGCGCCGCAACGAATGCGGCAGGCAGTAAACGTTTACATGACGTGAGTGCGGGTTTCACGTGGGAACCGTTGCTGCATGGGGCTCTAGGCCTGCCGCGCATTCAGCGCGGAGCACTGCAGTCGGCTTGCGCAGTGCAGCACGAGCTTGAAGGCGGCGTGCATGGAAGTTGACAAACCGCGGTTGTCCACCGAAAGAATGTGACAACGTTGTTCCCAGCCACTCTCCGACGCCGCGTTCTGCGGCCGTCGCCGCAGGAGCCCTCCTGATGTCCGCCGTCCCCGCTGCAAGCGCGCGCCCGAACGTGGCCACCTCCATCGCCATCGTTGGCGTGTTGTTCTTCCTGATCGGCTTCTTCACCTGGCTCAACGGCCCGCTGATCACCTTCGTCAAGCTCGCCTTCGAACTCAGCGAGGTCGGTGCCTTCCTGGTGCTGATGGTGTTCTACCTGTCCTACTTCTTCCTCGCCCTGCCGGCCTCATGGATCCTGCGCCGCACCGGCATGAAGAAGGGCCTGAGCCTGAGCCTGCTGGTGATGGCCGGTGGTGCTGCGTTGTTCGGTGAGTTCGCCACCCAGCGCTGGTACCCGGGCGCGCTCGGCGGCCTGTTCGTGATCGGCAGCGGCCTGGCCCTGCTGCAGACCGCGATCAACCCCTACATCTCCATCCTCGGCCCGATCGAGACGGCGGCACGCCGCATCGCGCTGATGGGCATCTGCAACAAGATCGCCGGCATCCTGGCGCCGGTGCTGATCGGCACCTTGGTGCTGCATGGCATCGGTGATCTCTCGGCCACGGTGGCCGCTGCGGATGAAGCCACCAAGGCGCAGTTGTTGAACGAATTCGCCGCCAAGATCCATGCGCCGTACCTGGCGATGGCCGCGCTGCTGGTGGTGCTGGCGGTGGCCGTCCTGTTCTCGCCTTTGCCGGAGATCAAGTCCTCCGAAGCCAATGCAACGCCGTCAGGTGCACCGGGAACGGCCGAGCGCCGCAGCATCTTCCAGTTCCCGCATCTGTGGCTGGGCGTGCTGTGCCTGTTCGTCTACGTAGGCGTGGAAGTCATGGCCGGTGATGCGATCGGCACCTACGGCCACGGTTTCGGCTTGCCGCTGGACCAGACCAAGATGTTCACCTCGCTGACGCTGGGGGCGATGTTGGCCGGCTACGTGGTCGGCCTGCTGGCGATCCCCGGCCTGGTCTCGCAGTCGCGCTACCTGACCATTTCGGCAGTGATGGGCGTGGTGTTCTGCCTGGGCGCCTGGGCTACGCACGGCTACGTCTCGGTGGCCTTCGTGGCGCTGCTGGGCTTTGCCAACGCCATGATGTGGCCGGCCATCTTCCCGCTGGCGATCCGCGGCCTGGGCCGCTTCACCGAGACCGGCTCGGCCCTGCTGGTGATGGGCATCGCCGGCGGCGCGATCATTCCGCAGCTGTTCGCCGTGCTCAAGCAGCACATCGACTTCCAGCTGGTGTTCGTGCTGCTGATGGTGCCGTGCTACCTGTACATCCTGTTCTACTCGGTGATCGGCCATCGCGCCGGCCTGCCGCAGGACAAGGCCTGATCGGCGATGATGGACGGCAGCCAACCCCAGGGAAAACCCATGCGCAGAGCGACCATCAAGGACGTTGCGGAGAAGGCCAAGGTCTCGCTGAAGACGGTCTCGCGGGTGATCAACAACGAGCCTTCGGTGATGCAAGCCACCCGTGCGCGGGTGCTGCGTGCGATCGCCGAACTCGATTACGAGCCCGATCCGTCCGCACGCAACCTGCGCAGCGGCACTACCTTCGTGATCGGGCTGGTCTACGACAACCCGAACCCGTACCACATCATCGGCGTGCAGAACGGCGTGCTCGCTGCCTGCCGCGAGACCGGCTTCGGCCTGCAGATCCATCCCTGCGATTCCAGCTCTCCGCTGCTGGCCGATGAGCTGGCCGACTGGGTGCAGCGTTCGCGCCTGGCCGGGCTGGTGCTGACCGCACCGATGTCCGAGCGCCGCGACCTGATCCAGGCGTTGACCGCGCGTGGCATCAAGCTGGTGCGCATCATTGCGGCCACCGAAGATCCGGCTGACGGTGCCTGCGTGTTCGTCGACGACCGCGAGGCGGCCTACGAGATCACCGAGCACCTGATCCAGCTGGGCCACCAGCGCATCGGCTTCCTCTGGGGCGGCATCTCGCACCGGTCCTCGGGCGAGCGCTATGCCGGTTACGAAGCCGCGCTGAAGGACTACGGCATGACCGTGGACAAGCACCTGGTGGTGCAGGGCGACTACACCTTCGACGATGGCTTCCGAGGCGCGCGCCGCCTGCTGGCGCTGCGCGAACCGCCCACCGCCATCTTCGGTTCCAACGACGAAATCGCCGCCGGCGTGCTGGCCGCAGCGAAGTCGGCCGGCATGAACGTACCGTACGACCTGTCCATCGCCGGTTTCGAGGACAGCCCGTTCTCGCGCCAGTCGTGGCCGCCGCTGACCACCGCCAAGCAGGCCACCGAAGACATCGCCCGCCATGCCGCGCGACTGCTGATCGCACAACTGCGCAGCGATGCCTACGACGATGCGCCGGCCCCGCTGCACAACCAGGGCTTCGTGCCGCAGCTGGTGGTGCGCGGTTCGACCGCGCCGATGCGCCCGGCTGGCGCACGCCCCCTTCCTTCCGATCCTGCCTGAGCCTGCCATGTCGCTGTCAGACCCCACTGCCACCCTGATGTTTGCCGAGGCCGCTGAAGCGGCCGACGTGGTCGCGCGCCAGTTCTCGCGCAACCACGCCACCATGGAAACCCTGGCCGCCAGCCTGCGCGCTGCACCGCCGCCGTTCGTGGTCACCTGCGCACGCGGCAGCTCCGACCATGCCGCCACCTACGGCAAGTACCTGCTGGAAACCCAGCTGGGCCTGGTGGTTGCTTCGGCCTCGCCGTCGGTGGGGTCGGTCTATGCCGCACCGCTGCAGCTGCGCGGTGCGCTGTTCATCGTCATTTCGCAGTCGGGCAAGAGCCCGGACCTGCTGCGCAATGCGGAAGCTGCCAAGGCCGCCGGCGCGCGCGTGGTCGCGCTGGTCAACGTCGAGGATTCACCGCTGGCGCAGCTGGCCGACACGGTCATTCCGCTGCATGCCGGTGCCGAAAAGAGCGTGGCGGCGACCAAGAGCTACCTGGCCTCGTTGGCTGCACTGCTGCAGCTGGCCGCGTACTGGAAGCAGGACAGCAGCCTGCGCGCCGCGCTGGACCTGCTGCCGGACGCGATGCGTGAGGCCTGGCAGTGCGACTGGAGCGCGGTGACCGAAGGCCTGGTCGATGCCACCAACCTCTTCGTGCTCGGCCGCGGTCTGGGCCTGGGTGCCGCACAGGAAGCGGCGCTGAAGTTCAAGGAAACCTGCAGCCTGCACGCCGAAGCCTACAGCTCGGCCGAGGTCAAGCACGGCCCGATGGCACTGGTTGACCGTGGCTTCCCGGTGCTGGCCTTCGCGCAGCCCGATGAAACCGGCGCCGGCACCCGAGCGGTGGTCGAGGAGTTCACTTCGCGAGGCGCGCAGGTGTGGATGGCCGGTGCCGGTGGCAACCTGCCGGTGGCGCCCGCGCCGCACCCGCTGTGCGCACCGCTGCTGACCGTGCAGAGCTTCTACCGCGCGATCAATGCGCTGGCGTTGCGCCGTGGCTTCAACCCGGACCTGCCGCCACACCTGAACAAGGTTACGGAGACGGTGTGATGGCAACGGTGCTGCGCAACGCCCGCATCCTCGCCGGCGATGAATTCCGCGACGACCTGGCGGTGGTGATCGAGGACGGTCGCATCAGCGCGCTGCTACCTGATGCCGCACCGCAGCTGGGCCAGGCCGCCGAGCAGGTGGACCTGGGCGGTGGCTGGCTGCTGCCCGGCTTCATCGATGTGCAGGTCAATGGCGGCGGCGGTGCGCTGTTCAACAACACGCCGGACGTAGCGGCACTGCGCACCATGGCGCAGGCGCACCGCCGCTTTGGCACCACCGCGATGCTGCCCACGCTGATCAGCGATGACGTGGGCGTGATGCGCGAGGCGATCGGTGCGATGCGAGCAGCGATCGCGCAGGGCGTGCCGGGCGTGATCGGCATCCATCTGGAGGGCCCGTACATCGCGCCGGCCCGCAAGGGCACGCACGATGCCAGCAAGTTCCGCGTGCCGGACGAAGCGGAGATTGCGCTGGCCGCATCGCTCGACAACGGCGTGACCCTGCTGACGCTGGCGCCCGAGCGCGTGCCGCTGGAGACCATCCGCGCGCTGGTCGAGCGTGGCGTGATCGTTGCTGCTGGGCACACCGCAGGCACCTACGAAGAGATCCGCGACGGCCTGGATGCCGGCGTGCGTGGCTTCACCCATCTGTACAACGCGATGTCGCCGCTGCAGGGGCGTGAGCCCGGCGCGGTGGGCGCTGCGCTGGAAGACCGCGACAGCTGGATCGGCATCATCGTCGATGGCGTGCATGTGCATCCGGCCAGCCTGCGCGTGGCGCTGGCGGCCAAGCCGCGCGGCCGCCTGCTGCTGGTGACCGACGCGATGCCGCCGGTCGGTGCCGATGATCCCAGCTACGTGCTGTATGGCGAAACCATCACCGCCATCGACGGCGTGGTGCGCAATGCCGCCGGTTCGCTGGCGGGTTCGGCGCTGGACATGGCCACCGCCGTGCGCAATACCGTGCAGCTGCTCGGCCAACCGCTGGCCGAAGCGGCGCGCATGGCCTCGACCTATCCGGCGCAGTTCCTCAACGTCGACGACCGCCTGGGCCATATTGCCGAGGGCTACCAGGCCGACCTGGTCCTGCTGGATGATGCCCTGCAGGTGCGTGGCACCTGGATTGCCGGACAGTACGAGGCCGCCTGATGGCCGATCCCTTGAAGGGAAGTATGCCGCCGCGCCGCCTGGGCTCGATCGATGCCCTGCGTGGCATCACCGTGGCGGCAATGCTGCTGGTCAACAATCCGGGTGACTGGAGCGCGGTGTTCGCGCCGCTGCGCCATTCGGAATGGCATGGCTGCACGCCCACCGATCTGGTGTTCCCGTTCTTCCTGTTCCTGGTAGGCGTGTCGATGGCCTTCAGCGTGGCGCCACGCGCGCTGGATGCAGCGGCACGGCCGGCATTGGCGCGCGGCGTACTGGAGCGTGCGCTGCGCATCCTGTTGGCCGGTGTGTTGCTGCACCTGTTGATCTGGTGGGCACTGCATACCCATCATTTCCGCATATGGGGCGTGCTGCAGCGGATTGCAGTATGTGCGGCGCTGGTGGGGGTGTTGGCCGTGTATGCCCGTCCGCGCGCGCAGGCGGCCGTGCTGGTCACGCTGCTGGTGGGGTATACCGTGCTGCTGGGCATCGGTGACCTGGCGCCATGGACAAACCCGGCCAGCCGCCTGGATACCACGCTGTTCGCACCGTGGATCTACCAGTGGCACGCCGATACCGGGCTCGGACATGACCCCGAAGGATTGCTGAGCACGCTGGGTGCGCTGGCCAGTACCGTGCTCGGCCTGATTGCCGGTGGCCTGCTGCGCAACGGGCGTCCGGCGGCATTGGCCGGCCTGGGTGTGGCAACCGCCGTGCTGGGCCTGCTGCTGGCTACGGTGCTGCCGCTGAACAAGCAGCTATGGACGCCCAGCTATGTGCTGTGGACCGGCGGCCTGGCCGCGCTGGCGCTGTGGCTGGGACACGTGCTGATCGACCAGAAGGGCTGGCCGGCGTTGGGCCGGCGCTTCGGGGTCAATGCGATCACCGCGTATCTGGGCGCATCGGTGATGTCGGTGGTGCTGATGGCGACCGGCGCCTGGGGCTGGATCTGGCTGCAGCTGGCCAATGCAATGCCGCAGGCGCTGGAACTGGCGTCGATGCTGCAGGCGCTGGCGTTCGTCGCGCTGTGGTGGGGTGTGGCGTGGTGGCTGGACCGACGGAAGATCTATCTGAAGATCTGACCCCGGCAGCGTGCCACATCCACGCAGGGCGTGGATCTACTGAACAATCCGCCTCCATCGCGTTCGCCCCTCGCCCGGTAGATCCACGCCATGCGTGGATGCTCTCCGCGAGGCTCGCGATCACCGCCACGATGAACAGTTTCAGCGACGTAGAGGTGAGGTGATGCCCGATCAAGTTCGCAGCTGAACTGTGATAGCCAACACGCAAGTTCACCTATCGGAACGGTTCACATCACGGCAGACTGAGCCCGCAGTACCGCATGTCCGCAGTTCCTGATCCCCTGTCCAGGAGTGCTGTATGTCCCGTGCCGTCCCGCGCGCTTTGCGTCCGCGCCGCCTCACTGTTTCCCTGCTGCAGGCCCTGGCTGTCCCGTCTGTCATGCTGTTGACCGCTGGTGTCGCCTGGGCCGGCTGTGACAATGTCACCCCGGCCGCGGGCCAGACGGTCACCTGCGATGCCAGCGCGCCGAATCCGCAGACTGTTCCCGTCACCGCCACTGGCGCGGCCGGTATCACCGTCAATGTCGCCAACACGGCGCAGCTGCAGCAGAGCGGTGGTGGCAGCGCGATTTCGCTGCTCGGGGCCGGCGGGCACCTGCTCTCCAACCTCGGCACGATCAGTTCGGTGGGCGGCGTGGCGGTCCAGCTTGGCGGCGGCAGCCGCGTCGAAAATACCGGCAGCATCAGCACCGGCAACAACACGGCCCTGCAGTTCGTTGGCGCCGGCGACAGCGTGCTGGTCAACAGCGGAACGATCAGTGGGCGCAACGGCGTGCAGTTCGGCGCCGGCAATGATCGCGTGGAGATGCAGGCAGGCAGCATCTCCGGCGGCGTCCTGCAGGGCGATGGCAACGATGTGCTGCTGCTGAGCAATGGCACCATCGACAGCGTCGACCAGGGTAGTGGCGACGACCAGATGACCGTCACTGGCGGCACCGTCACCGGCGTGGTGGCGCAGGGCAGTGGCCGCGATGATTTCGTCATGAGTGGCGGCACGATCGGCGCGCTGCAGCAGGGCGACAACATCGATACCTTCCGCATGAGCGGTGGCCGCATCATCGGCGCGTTCGAGGATGGCGACCAGGCGTGGATGACCGGTGGCCGCATCGGTCGCGTCAACATGAAGCTGGACAAGAACCTGTGGGACCAGTCCGGCGGCACCGTGGACGGCAACGTGGTGACCGGCTTCGATACCGACACCATCATCATCTCGGGTACGGCGTATATCGGCGGCAACATCAGCGTCAGTGGCGGCGCCGACAGCGTGACCATCACCGATGGCACCGTGCGTGGCCAGGTGTTGCTCAGTACCGGCAACGACACCTTCAACTGGAATGGCGGCGGTATCGTCTACGGTGCGATCGACATGGGCCCGGACAGTGACGTGGCCAACCTCAGCAACCTCAACCAGGGCAACCTCGGTGCGGTGCCGCTGTTCGACGGTGGCAGTGGCATCGACCAGCTCAACCTCAGCAACGTCAAGACCGCAGGCGTGGGCCGTTTCCAGAACTGGGAGACGATCAGCCTGGCCAACAGCACCGAGCTGACCTTCGATGGTGATCTGGTGCTGGGCGACAGCGGGACCGGCACCGGCACGCTCACGGTGGACGACACCAGTACCATTTACGCGGGCAGCGGTGGTCATGCCATCCGCCCGTTCAACAGTGGCGCGCTGGTGGAGATGGTCAATGCCGGGCGCATCGACCTGACCGGCGCCGGCGCCGGGGATGTGTTCACCGTGCGCGGCAACTACCGCGGTGACGGTGGTGGCCTGTACCTGCGCACCGTGCTGGGCGCGGACAATTCCACCAGCGACCGGCTGGTGATCGATGGCGGTACAGCTACGGGCACCACCGGCATCGGCGTGCTCAACGCCGGCGGCAGCGGCGCTGCCACGCTGGCCGACGGCATCCTGGTGGTGCAGGCCTTGAATGGTGGCAGCACCGCGCCGGGCGCGTTTTCGCTGTTCGCACCGGTCGCGGCCGGTGCCTACGAGTACTTCCTGTTCAAGGGCGGTGTCAGTGCCGGTACCAGCGAAAACTGGTACCTGCGCTCGACGCTGGTGACCGGGCCGACGCCGGCACCCAATGGCGGCGGCAGTGCCACGCCACCGCCACTGACGCCGCCGGTGGCACCACCACCACCGATCACCCCGGCGCCGCCCCCCCCGCCGGAAGGCGCCACCGATCCGGACCTGACTGCGGGCGAGACCGCGCCGCCACCGCCGCCACCGGAACCAGCGCCGGTGGCGCCGCCCAGCGATCCGGCGGTGCCGGACGTGCCGGTGGCCGGTGGTGCTTTGCCCGGTACCGGTGCGCCGCCGACGCCGGGTGCACGCCCGGCCGAAGGTGCGGTGGTACCGCTGTACCGCGTGGAGACCGCCGCCTACGCCGTGGTGCCGCCGCTGTTGCGCGAGACCTCGCTGGCCAGCCTCGGCACGTTCCATGAGCGGCAGGGCGAGCAGCGCCTGCTGTACAACCAGGGCGCATTCCGCACTGCCTGGGGCCGGTTGGTGGGCCAGAGCAGCGAGATCCACTGGAAGGGTGATGCGCAGCCGGGATTCGATGGCGATGTGATGGGCCTGCAGGCCGGTCTGGACGTGTGGGCTGCGGCCTCTGAAAACCATCGCAACCAGATCGGCGTGTTCGTCGGCCGCACCCGCGCGCAGGGCAAGACCACCGGCCTGGCACTGGGCTGGGAGAACGTGCAGGTGGGACAGAACCGCCTGGATGACAAGCACGTGGGCCTGTACTGGACGTTCACCGACAGCACTGGTGGCTACATCGACGCCGTGGCGATGCAGAGCCGCTACGACGGCCGCGTGCGTTCCTCGCGTGGGCTCGGCTTTGGCATCAAGGGCGATGGCACCAGCGTGTCGGTGGAAGCCGGCAAGCCGCTGCTGCATTTCGGTCAGTCCGCTTGGTGGCTGGAACCGCAGGTGCAGGTGATCTGGCAACGCACCGCGCTGGACGACCGCCGCGACGAAGTATCGAGCGTGCGTTTCGACAACGACAATGCCTGGACTGGCCGCATCGGCCTGCGCCTGGCCGGCGATTACCAGTTGGCCGACAACGGCTGGCAGCCGTATTTCAAGCTCAACTACTGGCATGGCCGTTCCGGCGAGGATCGCATCGGCTTCGACGATGACGTGATCGTCAATTCGCAGCGCTCGCGTGCACTGGAAGCTGGTGTGGGTGTGGTCGGGCGCTTCAACCGCACCATCAGCGCCTATGCCGTGGCCGACTACACGCGCGAGTTGGGTGGCGACCGCAACGAGGAGCGCCGCATCATCGAAGGCAACATCGGCCTGCGCGCGGACTGGTAGCGCGCGGTACGGATGTCACGGCCCGCTCTGGTGGGTGCCGACCTTGGTCGGCACAGAACCCCACCGACACCATGACGTTGCTCTGGTAGGTGCCGACCTTGGTCGGCACGAATCCCACCGACCCCACGACGTTGCTCTGGTAGGTGCCGACCTTGGTCGGCACAGAACCCCACCGACGCCATGACGTTGCTCTGGTAGGTGCCGACCTTGGTCGGCACAGAACCCCACCGACCCCACGACGTTGCTCTGGTAGGTGCCGACCTTGGTCGGCACAGAACCCACCGACACCGCGACCTCCGCGCAGCCGAGCATAGGCTCGGCTCTACAACAGCTGTGCGCACGCATCCGGTTCCACCAACGCCCCGGCATGATCGGCCAACACCACCACCGCATGCAGCAACCCTTCTTCCACCTGCGGCGGGCACTGCGCCGACACATCGTCCATCTCGCGTGCCGACTGCGCGGCCAGCAACACACCGCCGCACGCGGACAATGCGGCAAGGCAACGCGTCGCCTCGGCCAGGTCCCGACCGCGCGCCTCGCTGAGTTGCCGCTCGCGCCACGGCTGCCCATCGGCCCCGTGGTTGTGCGCGATACCACACAACCGCGCGAAGAATGCAGAGGGCGGCGCCTGTTCGTGGACTTCGGCGAGCGCATCTTCCAACGCTTCGGCTGCGGTAGTGGACAGCTGCAGGCCGGGCAGTGCAGCACCGAGCAGTGCCTGCAGGCGTGGATAGGTGGGGTAGGGCGTGTTCATGGCGGCAACCTCACTGGGCAAGGCCACCTGCGGGATGCAAGGTGGCGGGCGGTGCGGGTTGGCGTGCCGGTCAAAATCAAAGCGAAAAAAGCCGACGGATCACGAGGATCCCCACGCACCGCCCGCCATGGGCAAGCAGGTGCATTGTCGCAATTGCCGCTGAGGCGGCAACTCGATCGCTTTGATGTTTGATTCAGGACGCCAATCCCGGCCGGCACAAGGGGCGCCGACGGAGGCAACCTTCTCGTGTTCTACGTGGCGATGACATGGGCAAAGTTGCAATTTTCTGATCGCGTGCAGGCTGTCTTGCTGCAACCCGCGGCGGGGCCAGATACGACAGTTCGCGCATGGCGGAAGCCATCAGCTGCGGGCTATGCTGCACGCCTGACTCAACGACAAGGAATCGTCACATGCAGGTTCGCAAGGGAGTGCGTCGTATTGGTACGCTGGTGATCGCGCTGGTGGCTGCCAACGCCATGGCCGATACGCCCAAGGCAATCGAAGTGCCCTCGCCGGAGGCGGAGGCCGAGATTCTCAACCTGCTTGAACGCCAGGCACTGTATCGCGACCGGGTGGACTGGCCCGCCACTCGTCTACGCCTGCAATCGGCGCAGGGCGACCCCGCGCGACGGCTGGCCGTTCTGCGCGAAGCCATTGCGCTCAGCACTAGCCACCATGGTGCATGGACCACGCCCCAGCGCCAGCGCGAATCCCTTGCGCGTGCGCAGCAGGCCGGCGCCGCCGCCGTGGATCGGGCCAAGGCCGCTGATGCGGTGGATGCGCGCATCGGCTGGGTGGTCATCGAGGGCTATGCCTCCACGCCCGGCGCGACGCCGCAGGAAAAATTCCGCCAGGACATCCAGCGTGCCGCGCGCTGGCAGCAGGTCATCCGCAGCAAGGACGACGGCGCGCGCTGTGGCTGGATCGTCGACCTGCGGGACAACGGCGGTGGCGCCATGTGGCCGATGCTGTTGGGCATGGCACCGCTGCTGCGCACCTCGGTGGTGAACAACGAGGACGTGGGCTCGTTCGAAAGCGCGCATGGGCCGCAGCGCTGGACGTTGACGGCGACCGCCGTGCAGCTGGCAGGCAAGCCATTGCTGGATTTCGGCCAGTCCGGTTATGTGCTGCGGCAGCCTGGCGCGCCAGTGGCGGTGCTGTTCGGGCCCCGCACCGGCAGTTCGGGCGAGGCCTCGGTGCTGGCGTGGCGTGGCCGCCCGCAGGCGCGGAGTTTCGGCCAGCCGACCGCAGGTGTCTCCACCGGCAATGTCGTGCACACGCTTGTCGATGGCAGTCGCCTGCTGCTGACCACCAGCGTGATGCGCGACCGCAATGATCGTGGCGACGGGTTGAAGATCGAGCCTGACCAGCGCGTCGAGGGGGAGGCCGCCACGGTGGCTGCCGCCCAAGCGTGGCTGCTGGCCCAGCCCGCCTGCCAGGGCCACTGAGCCATGATCCTGATCGGCCAACAGGAACGGGTGGTAATCGTCGGCCCCACCGAAGCGCATCACTGCCTGCGCTGCCAGACGGAAACCGAGTTCGTCCCGCAGCTGCGCTACAGGATGGCGCGCATTGACCTGCTGTTTGGCTACACCTACCAGCGCCGCTACGAACTGGCCTGTACCCGGTGCGAGCACGGCTGGGTGCTCGATACCGAGACCATGGACCAGCAGCTGGGCGGGGTGCCGATCCCGTGGCGGCACCGCTTCGGCCTGCCGTTGATGCTGGTGGCGGTGGCCGGGCTGGCGGTGGCCGGATGGATGTGGCGGAACCTGTATTCCTCCTAGGGAGAGGGCGGGCCGACATAGCCTCAGCAGGCCGTTCCAGCGGGCGCTAGCCTCCGGTGGGGCCAAGCAATTCACGCTGGCCTAGCCCATGCGCATCGCTGTTCGGGTCTGCTCTTGGGTTCGCTCTTGCTGAGCGACCTGATGTGCCTGCGAAATCTGCTCGACCTTGGCGAGCGACTGCTCTACGGGTGTATTGACGGCCTCGCTGACCGCAATCGATGCCCGCAGGTGTGCCGGATTGTCGAGCGCGCCCTGCACGACGAACATGCGAGGGCCTGAACCATCGCTGGGAGCGTTGCCCAAGACAACATGATCGACGCGTTCCAGGCCGCTGCGCTTGGCCGTTGCAAGCAGGCCGGCCGTCACACGCTCACTGGTTTCATCGAAGCTGCGCCCGTGCCTGGCATCCACGGCCGATACACCATCGCGAATCTGCCGGTAGAGCGCATGGTCGGGGTGGCCCTCCGTTCTGGGATCCAGGCCTGCCTTGTCCAGGGTCGATTCGATGCTCTCCTGCAATGAGCTCTTGGGAGCGAAGCCTGGGTTGCTCAGAGAGGGCGAGCCCATTTCGGTTGCCTCTTGGACCAAACGCTCCCCTGGTTTCAATGCGTTTTCTGCGCGCTGCACGGCTTCGGCTTCGCGACGGGCGTATGCTCCGGCTTCCTCGGTGCCGCGAAGGTAATTGACCCCGTCGCGCAGGAGTCCAGGGCCACCGCCGACAAGTACGGTCGCTCCCAGGCGCAACTGGTGGATGTCTTTGCGATACTCCGCTATCCGGCGCAGGTCCTCCGCATCTGTGATTCGCGCCTCGGGGTCGTCCAGCACGGACTGCACTGGACCCTTGTCGGTCATACGGTCAATGAAATGAACCATTCGATGGGAATCACCCAACTGGACCGCAACCGCAGCGGACATGACATGGCCGGTATTCATCCCAAGCGATCCGAGCGAGGCGATGCTCTGGCCCTGCTCGGCATGGCGCAGGACTCCCAGTTCCTTGGGGAGTGCGTACATCTCAACCTTGCCGTAATGAGGGCCGGCCGCACTAACCAGGTCGCCCGCCATCACGTGGTTGGTAAAGGGCGCCGCATTGGCCGGCTGGCCTTCAGGCAGGCGATACGCCAACCCAGCAGCGCCGTAGGGATTGAAGGCGTCGCCCGGGAGGTTGTAGTGGTGGGCAGTGATCTGCGCGAGTGCGCCGCCTAGGGAATGTCCAGTGATGTACACCGGACCATATCCGTTTTCCTCAGTTTGCTTGATTGCCTGCTTGGTCAGTACGAGGGCATCATCAATCTGTGCGTTGACTCTGGCGCTGACCATCGCTGCGTCGACGCCGCCATCAAGTATGGCCTGGCGATCAAACTCGGTGCCTCGATGGGCGATGATGATCTCGTTGGTCTTGATGTTCCGGTACACAACGCCTTGATAGCCGCTGGCTGCATCACGTCGCCCTAGAACTTCGAAGTCTTCACCATCAACGCGCAGCGATTCCTTATCACCTGGCGCTGGATGTGACGGTGGGGAGTAGGCTGCATTGGCTAGGGCTGCATTGGTTAGAGGTCTCATGGGACGAATCCTTTCGAAGGAGACGATATCGCTATGGGAAAGTACTTCTGCTTCTCGATATCAGACAATCTGTCGTAGGTATACTGGGACTGCGTTCGCACCCACCCCGGCGTCGAACTCGTTGTTTGCAGGGTCATTTGACTGTCTGCATACGAAATCGACGTGTGTAGTTTCTTCAGTTCGAGATGGTGGACGGCAACTGATATGAAGCCTTCGCGTCCCTCGGAAATGACTGGAAATGAAGCCCGAATGATGCTGGGTTTCCATTCGCATGGCCCGCGCCCGTAATAGTCGGCGACTGCCATGCCGTCCTCGAACACGGTGCTGCTGAACTCGGTTGCACTGACACGTTGCACTGGGAACTCTACTGACTGCCGTTGGGGGGCGTACTGCACACCCTCGTAGTTGTTGATCGGTGGGAGGCAGAGTGGATCTATCTCGTAGGAGACGAAAACCTTCGGGAGAGCGAGCTCCACAGGTGCATCGTGGACTCGAATCACAATCGGTAGCGCATCCGTGGGTGCCGGATTCTCGCGATAGACCGGGTATGAGCGTTCCTTCTTGCATCCAGAAACGGCCAGTGTGATCAAGGCGATCAACACAACGTGAGTGAGGGGGGGGCAGGGTTTCAGCATGAGCGGTCCATGTCGCTGATTGAGGTGCTACGGGTGGACGCCTCTTCAGGGTTACTACGGGGCACGGTTCTCTGCGCGTGAGGATACCGGCAGGATTGCCCTGATCCTTGATCGGCTGGACAGGAGGGATGGCCGAGGAAGACGGCGCGATGTACCGCGTTACGGGGCACATGCGACAGGTTGCGCCGCTCGTGCTGCCAGCTTCCTTGGCCTCCATCCATGCATGCCTGTGGCGCGAAGCCTTGCGAGGTAGCGTTCATCGGCGTTTCATTGCTCTACGTCATCCGACTATACGACCCGCTCCAGCCGTGCTCAAAGCTCCTGGTCATGCCAGTCTCAACGTCCTTCCAGGATTGAGTGGAGCGGCGCCGGCACACGGTCACAAGCGAAGTGGACACATTGACGATTTCGTCAGACTGTCGAAGCAGGTCTTAACAATTCCCCCGTCGAACGGTTGAGGTGGGGTAGCAGGGTTCGTAGCATCTGCGGCCGGCCGCATCCTGACCGCCATGCTTTCCTCCCAAGGCTATCAAGACTTCCGCACGGCCCCGAATCCCATGGCGGAGGCCCAGGCCGGTGAGCGCTGGGCGCTTTGGTACATCGGCCACTGAAGCCCCGCGAGTCCCTGCCGATGCGCTGCCGTGCTTCACCCCCGGCCTGTTAAAGTCTGCCCTGCAATCACGTACCGGAACCGACCATGGACCACGACACCCCGTTCGAACCCCTCAACGACCTCGAGGTACGCCTGCTGCAGGCCCAGGACGGCACGCTGACCGCAGCGCAGTTCCTCGACGGCCTGCTGACCTCGACGGCGTTCGTGCTGCTGGACAAGGCCATTGGCGAAGACGGCGCCTGGGACGAGAGCATCTCGCCGCTGGTGCTGACCAGCGAGAGCGGCGAGCCGATGTTCGCGGTGTTCACTGCCCCCGAGCGCGCGGGCCTGTGGCACGAGCAGCTGCCGCAGTTCGCGCATGCCATGCCGATCGCGGTGCACGCGCTGCTGGCCGGTATCGGCGACGGCGTCGGCCTGGTGCTGAACCCGGGCCTGGACGTGGGCATGGAGATGATTCCCGATGCCGTGGCCCAGCTGAAGCAGCGTGCGGCGGCGATCACCCGCGGCATGGCGCACTGAATCCAGGGATTGTCTGGTTGCCGGCCAGCGGCCGGCACCACCCATAGCAGTGCGCGAGGCCGTTGCGGATCAGCGGGCAGCGGCGATGGCTTTCACCCGCGCCTTGGCCAGCGCTTCGCCGATGGCCGGGCCCTTCAGATGCGTGGTATCCAGATCCCGCGCCTGCACTGACAGCGCCGCGTGATGCAGGCGCTTGAGCGTTTCACCCTGTGGGTAGTCGGCATCTTCGAAGCCGAGCCGGCCGCGCTTGTCGGCCTCGCAGCACAGTGCGATGCGCGCCACGCGTTCTGGCCTGCGCAGTGCATCGCAGCGACCCAGCAGTTCCAGCACGGTGGCATCGCGCAGTTCGTCGATGCGGTGCACGTTCAAGTGCTCGCGGCAGACCGCTTCGGCCAGCTGCTGGTGCTCGGTGGGAATCTTCAACCGCGCGCACAATGCCTTCAGCGGCGTGATGCCGCGCTGCTCGTGCATGATGTGGCGCGGCCATTCCCCCGGCGGGGTCAGGCCCTTGCCGAGGTCGTGGGTGAGGGCAGCGAAGCCGACCAGGTCATCACCCGGTGCCAGTTTCGCCGCCATGTCGCTGACCATTTCCTGGTGGATACCGGTGTCGACTTCCGGGTGGAATTCGGCACGCTGTGGCACGCCATACAGCGCTTCGAGCTCGGGCAGGATCGGGCCCAGCGCCTGCGCATCGTGCAGCGTGCGCAGGAAGGCGGAGGGCCGTTCACTGACCAGCGCCTTGCGCAGTTCCTGCCAGACGCGCTCGGGCACCAGCGCGTCCAGCTCACCGCTGGCGGCGACCTCGCGCATCAGCGCCATGGTCTCTTCGGCGACGGTGAAGCCCAGTGGTGCGAAGCGCGCCATGAAGCGCGCCGCGCGCAGCACGCGCAGTGGATCTTCCACGAACGCAGGGCCGACGTGGCGCAACACGCGCTGTTCAAGATCGCGAACGCCACCGTAAGGATCGACCAGCGTGCCGGTCTCCTCATCGCAAGCGATCGCGTTGATGGTGAAGTCGCGGCGCTGCAGATCCTCTTCCAGCGTCACCGCCGGATCGGCATCGACCACGAAGCCGCGATAGCCACGGCCGGATTTGCGCTCGGTGCGCGCCAGCGCGTATTCCTCGCCGGTCTTCGGGTGCAGGAACACCGGGAAATCACGGCCGACGGCGGTGTAGCCCTGCGCTTCCATCTGCGCGGGCGTGGCACCGACCACCACCCAGTCACGGTCACCTGCAGGGCGCTGCAGCAGGCGGTCGCGTACGGCGCCGCCGACAAGATAGATCTTCATGGGGGGATGATCGCATGCCCGGCGCAGCGGCATCACGGCAAACCACGCCACTCCGGCACGAACAGGCCGGCCACGAACCACAGGCCGTAGACGATCCACAGGCAGAGGAAGTACAGCTTGATCTGCGCTTCGTCCCACAGGCTGCCCCAGCTGTCGACGAAGGCCAGCGACTTCCAGCCTTCCATCCAGGCCGCGCCACCCCAACGCAGCACCCAGGTGGCGAACAGGCTCCAGGCGGCGAATATCCCGATCCAGGCCAGCAGGCTCATTGCGTTCCCTCCCCAGGGAATGGATACCGGGTCGTGCCGGCCAGCGGCCGGCACGACCGAGGTGCGATCAATCGCCGCCCTGGTCGGCGTTGGCGGCGCAGCTGAAGCTTTTGCGCTTGTCCACCAGGCGGCCCATCAGGCGGTCGCTCAGCGGCAGCGCATTGCCGTTGAGGCGCCAGTCGTAGATCACGCTGAAGGCCAGCACGCGGGCCACGTACTCGCGGGTTTCCTTGTAGCTGATGGTCTCGATCCACAGGTCCGGGTCAAAGCCCGGGCGCTGGCCCTGCCAGCGTGCGGTCGGGGTCGGGCCGGCGTTGTACGCGGCGATGGTCACGTACGGCAGGCCGTCGTACTTGTTCATCAGCTGGCGCAGGTAGGCGGTACCGACGGCGATGTTGGTGTCCGGGTCGTACAGGCTGTCGGCGCCGCCGTAGCCGGTCAGGCCGATCGACTTGGCCACGCCGGCACCGGTGGCCGGCAGCACCTGCATCAGGCCCATGGCGTTGGCAGGCGAGCGCGCGCGCGGGGTGAAGGTGCTCTCGGCGCGGATCTCCGCGGCCACCCAGGCCGGATCGATTGCGTTGCGCGCCGATTCCCGGCGGATCGTGGCGTCGTGGTGCAGCGGGAAGCGCAGGTCGTACAGGCGCTGCTCCTGCGGCTGCTTGCCGAGCGCGAACACGGCGCGGTCGAACCAGCCGTTGTCCTGCGCCACGCGTACGGCGAGGCGGCGCTGGGTGTCATCGAAACGCGACAGCGCGCTGTTCCATTCGGCCACGGCCCAACCGGCGCGATCGATCTGGTACAGCGCCATTGCGCGCTGGATGGCCGGATCGCGCGCGATCAACGCCTGCGCCTGCGCGCTGTCATTCGGCTTCCAGGGGCACAGGGTATAGCCCTGCTGCAGCTTGTCGGCGGCCAGGAAACCGTGGAAGGTCGGTGCGCGTGCGGCTTCGCGGAACAGCGGCTGAGCCTGCTGGGCCTGGCCGGTCTTCTCCAGCATGCGGCCTTCGAAGTAGCGCCAGCGCGGGTCGCTGCGCTGCTTGCTGCCCATCTTGCGGATCGCGGCCAGCGCCGCCGGCCAGTCGCCGCGCGACATCGCTTCGCGTACGCGCCATTCGTGCAGGCGCTCGTCATACGCCGATTCGGGTACCGCATTGAGGCGGCGTGCCGAATCCGGAAGGTAGGACGCTACCGTCCACAATGCGATCTGGTACAGCACCTGGCCCTGCTGGTCGGCACTCAGGCCCAGTGCCTGCGCATACTGCGGCAGCTGCTGTTCGGTGGCGCCGGGATCGGCCTTGGCCAGCTTGGCCAGGCCATCGGTGGCAATGCGCCGGCTGCGCTCGTTGCGTGGCCAGTTCAACGCGCTGGCATTGGGCTTGTCGACAAAGGCAGCGTAATTGTTGGCCAGTGCCAGGTCGGTGGCGGGCAGGCCGCGTGCGGCGCTACGCATCACGGCCGGCTGCTGCGCGTCGGCGGCGGCATCGATGCGTTCCCAACGCAGGGCATCGCTCAGCCCACCCTGTGCCTGCAGCACGGCGAAAACAGCGTCACAGCCATCCGGCAGCGACTTGCCGTTCTTGCGCCACAGATCCTGCGCTTCACTGATCCATTGTGGATCGACCTTGCCGGTCACCTGGCGCGCGGTCAGCTGCGCACAGCGCAGGCCGGCGTTGTCGGTGGGCACCCAGTTGGCCAGCAGGGTCGGCCAGTCCTGGCGGCGTGCGACCGAGGGCAGCCACACGCTGCGGAAGGTGGTGGCCACAGCCTGGCCGTCGTAACGTTTGAGGAAGGCCTGGGCCTGCGCGGTATCGACGGTGTCGATGTTGCGGCGCAGGTTGGCGTACTCCAGCCAGCCGTAAGCCGGATGGCGGCTGAGCGCAGCGGCCTGGCCGGGATCGAACTGGCCGCGTTCGGCGGCAGCGATCGCGGCCTTGAGCTGCGCGTTCTGGGCGTCGAGGGACTGGGCATTGGCGCAGCCGATCAGCAGCGTGGTGGCCAAGGGCAGCAGGGACAGGGCGGTCGAAGAGCGTCGGGTCATGGCGGGCAGCATAGCGGGCAATGGCTGAATTCAGTTTCGCATTGCGTGCACGCCGGGCGTTGGCAACGACAGCTGAATGATCCCGCGCAGGCCCCTGCCGCAGGTAATGCCAGGCGTCGTAACGTCGGCCTTGGGCGAACGGCCCGGCTGCAGGGAGCGGCACATGGCGTTCAGTAGCGCAGGAAGAAGCGGCCCGCTGGCGGACATCAATGTCACGCCACTGGTGGATGTGATGCTGGTGCTGTTGATCATCTTCATCGTGACCGCGCCGATCGTGGCCCGGCCGATTGCCGTGCAGTTGCCACAGGCCACCGATCGCACGATCGATCGCCCCGAACCGCCGCCACCGATCGAGCTGCGCCTGGATGCGTCGAACCAGCTGAGCTGGGATGGCCAGCCGATGGCCATCGGCGATCTGCAGGCGCGCCTGCAGGCACAGGCCGGCGCGCATGCTGGCAACCTGCCCGAGCTGCGCATCGCCACCGATCCGTCGGCCGAGTACGAAGGCATGGCCCGGATCCTGGCTGCGGCCGAGGCCACCGGCATGGAGCGTATCGCCTTCGTGCGGTAGCGCTACCCGAACCGCCGCTCATGCAGGCCATTGCGACATGAGCGGCGGATGAGGGATCAGTATTGCTGGCAGTAGACCGTGCGACCATCCCAACTGCACGAGATGCGGCTGCTGCCTCCGCGCTGGACGGGAACTCCATACATCTGTGCGGATCTGACCCAGTTGTCCAGGTCGCCATGCTGGCCGAAATAATACTGCCCGGCGTACGAAGGCGCGGAGATCGGGTCGGCGATGGATTCGTCAGGAACCTTGTTGCCTGTGCTGTCGCGACTTTCGCCCTTCTGATACTTGGCTTCGGCGACGTTGTCCGGTGTTACCCGATAAAGCGTCCTTGACCCGTCACGCCAAGTGATCATTATTGTTATCGATCCACCGCCCTTGAGGCCTGCCCAGTTCAGGGCTGCTTGTTGAATCGAAAGCGCAATGCCGTTCCAAGTTGGGCTTCCCGTATTGGCTCCTGCCAGTTCTGTGGCCAGATACTGACCAAGTCGGGTTCTCAGTGTGGCTGATGCGACGATGTCAAAGGTATTGGAGGACGTGTAGGATTCGGGGAACCTTTTTCCATTGGAGTTTCCAGGATTGTCGGGATGCAGCACGACCACTGATCCGCCTCCTCGCATTGCGTGGGCGTCTTCATGTGGCCCGCGAAAGGCTGACGTCGCATCCAGAATCCGTAGGAAGGCCATTTGAATCTGTGCGGGAACCGGCGTTGAAATTGCGCGCCACTTTCTGATTTCGCGATCATATTCGACGTTGAAGGCGCTCAGTCGGGCTCTCTCGAAGTCCATTACAACCGCCAATCCGGAGCCCGACAGCAGGGCTGCATCCTTCGGAGACGCGCAGTTGTTGCATTCGATCAGGCCACCCGCTTTCGATTCGTTTGTCCAGAGCAGAAACAATGCCGTGATAATCGCGGCATGAATCATGACGGTGATTGTTTTCACAATTGAGCCTCATGAGAACGACTGGGCTGTCAGTCTCGCCTTGGCGGCCTCCAGAAATTCGTCCGAATGGGTAGTTTTCAAACCATTCCTAAGCGTGGTCTGGAGTTGCTTCGTGAACCAATGCAAATCGATGCATGGAACTCCGCTACCGCAAGGGTGCCTTGCTGTGGGTTGAGCGCTGCCAGCGTATGAAATCCCGGCTCGATAACGATCTGTTCGGCATCAGCAAGCTGACCGCGGTGGAGACCATCATGGTGCTGATGGCGCAGGCGTATGGTCCCTGGACGGACCGGAAAGAGTGCTTGCTCAACGGCATAACGCTGTGAGATCGACGTCGCAATCGGCATCAAGCTTGCTTGCGGTGAACAGTACCGTCCGGTCTTGTTTCGCTCCCATCTGACGTAAATCGCCGACAATCGCGTCAATTCCGCGTGAAAGAGTGTCGATCATCACGCCGTGATTTTTACCGCTTGTTTACAAAGGAGACGCTGCCGCCATGCAGGGGGAGCGCGGCAGTCCATGTCCCGACATTCCTTTGGAGAGAGAGCGAATGAATCACCTGCACCACCGCCCGTTGGCGGTTGCCGTCACGCTGTGCGTGTTGGCCCTGGCACCCTTGGGTGCCGCTGCACAATCCACCACCAACCTCGACGCGGTGGAAGTCACCGGTACCCGCATCAAGCGCGCTGAAGTCGAGGGCCAGGTCCCGATCCAGACGCTGACCCGCGGCGACATCGAACGCACCGGCCTGAACTCGATCAGCGAAGTGCTGCAGCAGCTCACCGGCTCCGGTTCGGCGCTCAATGCCAAGTTCAATTCGTCCGGCAACTTCGGCTTCCCGCCGGATGGCAGCGGCGTGGGTGCCGGTTCGGCGCAGGTCGACCTGCGCCACCTCGGGGCCAAGCGCGTGCTGGTGCTGGTCGACGGCATCCGCTGGGTCAACGAGTCGTCGGCATCGGGCGTGGGTGCGGCCACCGACCTCAACACCATTCCGCTGGCCATCGTCGAGCGCATCGAGGTACTGGAAGACGGCGCATCATCGCTGTATGGCTCCGACGCCATCGCCGGTGTGGTCAACATCATCACCCGCCGCGACTTCGATGGCGGCCAGGTGACCCTGAACTACGGTGAGTACAGCAAGGGCGACGGCACGCAGAAGGGCGTGGACCTGGCGTGGGGCAAGAGCGGCGATCGTTACAGCCTGTTCCTCGGCGCCAGCTGGACCAAGCAGGACCCGGTGTTCGCCCGCGACCGCGAGCAGTCGCGCTTCCCGATCCCGGGTACCGGCCTGGCGTTCGGCAGCGGCGGCATTCCGCAGGGCCGCTTCGCCTTCGTCGACCCCAACACCGGTGCCGAGCAGGACATCGTGCCCAATACCGGCGTGAGCAGCCCGCGCTACGACGGCAGCGCCGGCTGCAACCGCACCGACGATTACCACTGCTTCACCAGTGCCGACCGCTTCAACTTCGCCGAATACAACATGGTGTTGACTCCGTCCGAGCGTAAGGGCCTGTTCGGCCAGTTCCGCTTCGACATCACCGACAACGTGCAGTGGTACATCAAGGCGCTGGGCAACCGCCGCGAGTCGACCAACCAGGCCGGTCCCGAGCCGCTGTTCTTCGGCCCGGACGGTGCCACCGGCAATCCGCTGGCCGACAACATCGTCGTCTCGCGACTGAACCCGTACAACCCGTTCGGCTTCGATCTGGTGTCTTCGGGCAACATGAGCCTGATCGGCCGCCGACCGGTGGAGGGCGGCGCGCGCGTTTTCAAGCAGGAGGTCAACACGACCTACGTGGCCACCGGCCTGGTCGGCAACTTCCAGGCCGCCGACCGCAGCTGGTACTGGGACGTCAACGGCATGTACAGCAAGAACAAGGCCGAACAGACCAACTACGGCAGCTACAACATCTACAACGTCAACATGGCGCTGGGTGATCCGGCGGTGTGCGCGGCAACGCCGGGCTGCGTGCCGCTGAACATCTTCGGCGGCGTCGGCTCGATCACCCCGGACATGCTGAAGTGGATCCAGCCGGTGGTGCGCGACCGCAGCCAGAACGAGCTGAGCCTGTTCACCGCCAACCTGTCCAGCGATCTGTTCACCCTGCCGGCCGGCCCGGTGTCGTTCGCCAGTGGTTACGAGTACCGCAAGTACAAGGGCTGGTACCAGCCGGATCCGTTGACGGTGATCGGCCACTACAACGGTGTGCCGTCGCAGCCGACATCCGGTTCGTATGACGTCAACGAAGCGTACCTGGAGTTGAGCGTCCCGATCTTCGCCGACTCGCCGCTGGGCAAGAAGCTGGACCTGAGCCTGGCCGGCCGCTACTCGGACTACTCCACCTTCGGCGGCGAGTTCACGCCCAAGTACGGCCTGCGCTGGCAGGTGACCGACGACTTCGTGCTGCGCACGACCTATGCCGAAGGCTTCCGTGCTCCGTCGATCGGTGAACTGTACGGCTCGGCCGCGCGCGCCGACCTGCAGCTGTTCGACCCGTGCTCGGTGGGCCTGGGCGGTACGCCGCCGCGTGGCAGCGCCGCCAACTGTGCCGCACTGGGTGTGCCGGCTGGCTTCCAGCAGGCCAATTCGCAGATCTCGGTGACCACCGGCGGCAACCGCGAGCTGGAACCGGAGCGCTCGCGCAGCTTCAGCACCGGCTTTGTGTGGAGCCCGTGGTTCGGCAACAACGCATCGTGGTCAGAGCGCTTCGACGTGGAAGTGACCTTCTACCGCCATGCCATCGATGGCGCGATCCAGGCCATCAACGCGCAGACCCAGCTGGACCTGTGCGCGGACACGCTTGACCCCGTGTACTGCGATGGCATCACCCGCGCCAGCACCGGTGCGGTCAGCAGCTTCAACAACCGCCTGACCAACCTCGGCTCGATCAAGACCGACGGCTGGGACGTGGACCTGTTCTGGACGCTGCCGCAGAGCTCCATCGGCCAGTTCAAGCTGGCCTGGAAGAACACCTTCGTCGGCCGTTACGAAGCCACCGGCGCGGCCGGGCAGAAGCAGCCGCA
Organism: Stenotrophomonas sp. WZN-1; assembly: GCF_002192255.1. Taxonomy (NCBI): domain Bacteria; kingdom Pseudomonadati; phylum Pseudomonadota; class Gammaproteobacteria; order Lysobacterales; family Lysobacteraceae; genus Stenotrophomonas; species Stenotrophomonas sp. WZN-1. The sequence goes on along the minus strand of NZ_CP021768.1, from coordinate 3,788,582 downwards.
GAAGCCGGGCGTGGAAGTGGCGGACAGTTCCATTCCGGAGTGGACCAGCAACGCCAGCATTGCCTGGACGATGGACCGCTGGAGTGCGAACTGGACGGTGCGGCACATCTCCGAGCTGACCGAGAACTGCGGTGATGCCGTGGCGTTCCCGGTGTGCAGCAACCAGGCCGCCGGCACCAACACGCTCTCGGCCACCACCTTCCACGACATGCAGGTGGGCTACAAGATCGACTGGATGAAGGGGCTGCAGCTGACCGCGGGCCTGAACAACGTGTTCGACAAGGATCCGCCGATCTGCCTGTCGTGCTCGTTGAACGGCTATGACGCTTCGACCTACGACATCCCGCGTGGCCGCTACTGGTACCTGCGCGCGGACCTGCGTTTCTGATGGGAGTGCGGCGCCGGGTTAATCCCGGCGCCGCCTTGTGGTGTAGAGCCGAGCCCACGCTCGGCTACAGGTGCGGGGCGGGCAGGCCCGGCGCCATTTCCATCAGAACGCCCAGGTGAACGTCAGCGAGCCATTGCGGCCATCGCCGTACGCACCGTAGCCGGTGATCTGCGAGTAGTACTTCTTGTCCAGCAGGTTGTTGAGGTTGGCCTGCACGCTGAATTCCGGCGAGATGCGGTAGCGCACGAAGGCGCTGACCAGTGCGTAACCTTCCTGCTCGAAGCGACCGACGACCGGCGCGGCGTAATAGATGCGGTTCTGCCAGTTGGCACCGCCACCGACGGTCAGTTCCTGCAGCGACTGCGGGGTGTAGCTGGTGAACAGCTTCAATGCGGTCTGCGGCAGGTTGGTGTTGATGTCGGCGCCATTGATGTCCTTGGCCACATAGCGCGAAGCACCGAAGGTCGCGTTCCAGCCGGGTGCCAGTTCGCCGTTCACTTCGAACTCGAAGCCACGGCTGACGGTGCCGCGTGCAGCGATCGAGGCGAACTCACCCGGGCGGCTGATGATCGGCTCGCTGGTGACCTGGGCGACGTTGTCCTGCTCGATGCGGAACACCGCCAGCGAGGCGTTCAGCCGGTTGTCGAACCAGGCACCCTTGACGCCCACCTCGTAGCTCTTGCCGTCGACCGGGTCGAGATAACGGTCGTTGCGGTCACGTGCGGTCTGCGGCTGGAAGATCTCGGTGTAGCTGGCGTACGCGGAGTAGGTGCCGTTGATGTCATACACCAGGCCGGCGTACGGAGTGGTCACCTTGTGTTCGCGGTCGTCGTTCTCGCCTTCGCTCTTCCAGTTGGTGTAGCGGGCGCCGAGGATCAGCTTCATCGAATCAGCCAGCGACAGACGGGTGGCGGCATAGCCGGCCTTCTGGGTAATGGTGCCCTGGCTGGCCAGCGCCAGCGGGTTCCAGTTCGGCTGGGCAATGTTGCCGGTCCAGTCGAGATAGGAGCTGAAGGGATTCCAGCCGGTGCCGGGGCCGCCCATCTGGAAGTCACCGTAGTTGGCGAATTCGCGCTTGTTGTAGCTCAGGCCGGCCATGAACTGGTGCTCGCGGCCGAACAGCAGGAACGGGCCGTCGACGTAGCCATCGATGCCATCGACCTTGCGCTCGGTATTGTAGAAGCCGGCCATCGGCGTGACGCCGGTGCCGGTGGCCTTGTCGAAGGCGGTGTAGGACGGATAGAACAGCTTGTCATCGGCGTTGGTGCGGTCGTGGGTGGCGCCGATCCTGAACTTCCAGCCGTTGCTGAAGGCGTGCTGCAGGGTGGCGAACGCGCGCTTGCTGGTGGTGTCCCAGTAGGTCCAGTCCGGCGACGGATTGAACGAGGTCGGGTAGTTCGTCGGGCTTCCATCGGCGTACCACATCGGGAAGCCGCCCCAGGTCGCGCCATTGGCGCGCTTCTGCTGGTAGTCGTAGCCCACGCTCAACTGCGTGTCCGGGGTCAGGTCGGCGTCGATGACGGCATAGCCCAGCGTCTTGCGCTGGTTGTAGCGGTCCATCTGGCCGTCGGTGTCCAGGTAGCTGCCGATCACGCGACCGCGCACCGTGCCACTGGCGTTCAGTGCGCTGCCCACGTCCACCGTGGTGCGGGTGCGGCCCCAGCTGCCCACGTTCACCGATACGCTGCCGGCCAGCTCGGCGCTGTCGGCGTGCTTGCGGATCAGGTTCACCGACGCCGACGGGTTGCCGGCGCCGCTGAGCAGGCCGGTGGCACCGCGCACCACTTCCACGCGGTCGTACAGGGCCAGGTCCAGGCCGGAATCGCCGTAGCTCCAGTTCTGCACCATCTGCGTGGGCAGGCCATCGAACTGGTAGGCATCGATGTAGAACCCGCGCGCGTAGAACTCGGTGCGCTCGCTGTCGGACTGGGTGCTGGTCACGCCAGTGGTGTTGGCCAGCACGTCGATGATGTCGTCCAGGTTCTGATCTTCGATGCGCTGGTGGCTGATGATGCTGACCGACTGCGGGATCTCGCGCGGCGCCAGGTCGAAGCGGGTACCGGCCGAAGTGCGGCGCACCGAATAGCCTTCGGCGCGTTCGCCCTTGACCACCACCTTGTCGAGGGTGGTCGGGTCGGCGGCGGTGTCGGCGAAGGCGGCCGGGGCCACGGCGCAGAGAGCGGCAAGCACGGCAACGGACAGCCGCTGCGGCTGCGGGAGACGGAAGGCGGAACGGGTCATGGGAGTCCTGGACGAGCACGCGCGCTCGGCCGGCATCCAAGAGGCGAGGCGCTACGGGTGGGAAATGGGCGGGCAGGCCGTCCTGGCACCACCGGAAACGAAAGAAATGGTAATACGAACTATTCCTATTTACAAATCATGAACGAATGGACCCACTGTCCCGTGGTATCGAGCTGGAATGTCGCTACAAACCGGGGTCAGCGCAGCAGCGGCAGTGGATCGCGGGCGCCGTCGGCGCCGTAGATGCCCCAGTGCAGGTGCGGCGGCGTGCCCTTGGCGTTGCCGCTGTCGCCGACGTGGCCGAGCAGGTCCCCGGCCTGGACCACTTGGCCGCGCGCCAGGCCCTCGGCCCAGTCCTCCAGATGCGCGTAGTAGTAACGTTCGCGCCCGGGCCCGATCACCCACACCTGGCGGCCACCGAGGCCGCGGTCGCTGACATCCACGACGACGCCGGCGGTGGCACTGCGCACCGGGGTACCGCGCTTGGCGAAGATGTCGATGCCGGCGTGGGAGCGGTCACGGCCACGTGGCGCGCCGAAGGTATCGGCGATCTGGCGTGGCCGCACGCCGTCCACCGGCACCGGAAGTTCGGTGGCCGGAGGCATCCGCGCGAGTGTCCACAGCAGCTTCGGTGCGGCGGCCCATGGGCTGTTCCACAGCATCAACGCGGCAATGAGGGCAATGGCCAGCCATAGGCCACGCAGCAGCCAGCGGCGCAGGCGACGGGCGGGGGAGGGCGACGTGTTCATGGTCTCCGACGGTAGCGTCGAGCGTGGCTCGACGCTACGGAACCGGCAGCAGCGGCACTTCGAAACTGCGCTTCAACGTTCCCAGTGCCACCGACGTTCGGAAGCGTTCGATGTTGTCATCGCCGCCGAACAAGCGCTCGGTGATCGCCTCGTACTCTTCCATCGACGCCGCCGAGAGCAGCAGCAGGAAATCGCCATCGCCGGTGATCGAGTAGCACTGCTGCACGGCCGGGTCGTCCTGCACGCGGCGCTTGAACGGTGCCACGCGTTCACGTTGCTCACTGACCACGCGCACCTCGACGATGATGGTCAGCGGCCGCCCGACCTTGGCTGCGGCGACCACCGCCACGTTGGCCGCGATCACGCCGCTGTCCTGCAGGCGCTTGATGCGGCGCTGCACGGCCGGCGCGGACAGGTGCACGGCCTCGGCGATTTCGCGCTGCGGCAGGGTGTTGTCCCGCTGCAGCAGGTCGAGGATGGCGCGGTCGAAGCTGTCGAGCACGGGGGCGGTGGCCATGGCGAGCAGAAATTGCACGAGCGGGCTGTCAATTGAGCCAAGTGCTCGGCGCCGGCGCAATAGACTTTGCCCATGCAGACCTCACGACTCGCGCCGATGTTGCCGGCGCTGGCGGTGCTTGGCTCGGTCACCTCGCTGGCCATCGGCACCTCCTACGCAAAACACTTGTTCCCGCTGATCGGCGCCCAGGGCACCAGCGCGCTGCGCGTGGGTTTCTCGGCGCTGTTGCTGCTGCTGTTCTGGCGGCCGTGGCGCTGGAAGACCAGCCGCGTGGATGCGATCACCATCCTGCGCTACGGGCTCACCCTGGGCCTGATGAACCTGCTGTTCTACATGGCCCTGCGCACGATTCCCTTCGGCATTGCGGTGGCCATCGAGTTCACCGGACCGCTGACGGTGGCGATGTTGTCGTCGCGGCGGCCGATCGATTTCCTCTGGGTGGGCTGTGCGGCGGTGGGGTTGCTGTTGCTGCTGCCGATCGGCGGCGGCCCGGCGCTGGATCCGGCCGGCGTGCTATATGCGATGGGCGCAGCGGCGTGCTGGGGCCTGTACATCGTGTTTGGCAAGCGCGCCGGCCACCTGCACGCCGGGCATTCGGTGTCGCTGGGCCTGCTGGCGGCGTCGCTGGTGGTGGTGCCAGTGGGCGTGGTGCACGCCGGTGCCGCGTTGCTCGATCCGAAGATCCTGGCCGCTGGCCTGCTGGTGGCGCTGGTGTCCAGCGCGATCCCGATGTCACTGGAGATGATGGCGCTCAAGCGCCTGCCGAAGGAAACCTTCGGCATCCTGATCAGCATGGAACCGGCGGTGGCCGCACTGTGGGCGGTGCTGCTGCTGCACGAACACCTGCACGGGCTGCAGTGGCTGGCGATCGGCTGCACGGTGCTGGCCTCGGTGGGCAGCACGATGACCGCGCGGCGATTGAGGGTACCGGTGGCGCAGGCCGGGTAGCGGCGGAGAGCGTGCGGACCAACGGTCTGCACCCGCCAAGGCAGCGTGCCAACCAAGGTTGGCACCCACCAGGGCAGTGGTCCGCACCCACCAGGAGCGGTCAGCGCAGGGCGTCGGCCGGGACGTCGATCTGCATCGCCAGCGCGAGATGATCGGAGAACGCGGCGGGGACGGCTTCCACGGTGCGGGTCAGCAGACCGCTGCTGACCAGGATGTGGTCGATGGCGCGGTCAGGGCGCCAGCTGGGGAAGGTCGGCACGATGCAGCCCGGAGGCTGCAGGCGGGTCTTCTGGTACAGCACCTGCATTTCCGGGCGTTCGGCCAAGCAGTTGAAGTCGCCCATCAGGACGGCGTTGGGATGGTCGGACAGCAGCTCGGCGATGAAACCCAGCTGCGACATCCGCGATCCCGCGCCCAGCGACAGATGGGCCACCGCCACTGCCAGGCCATCGGCACCGTCGCCAAACTTGGCCAGCAGCACGCCGCGCCCGCCGATGCGGCCAGGCAGGGCGTGGTCCTGCACTTCCACCGGTTCCAGCTTGCTCAGCAGGCCATTGGCGCTGGAGGCGACCCCGCCCATGCGCCGGTTCGGCTGGTGGCTCCAGTAGTTGAAGCCGGCGCGCTGGGCCAGGTAGTGGGTCTGGTTGGTGAAGCCCGAACGCAGGCTGCCCGGGTCGGCCTCCTGCAGGCCGACGATGTCATGTTCGCGCGCCAGGGTGGCGATCGCGTCCAGGCTGCTGCGCTTGCGCCCCGCCGGCAGCGCATGTGACCAGCTTCGGGTCACATAGTCGCTGTAGCGGCGGGTACTTGAGCCGGCCTGGATGTTGGCCGTCAGCAAGCGCAGGGTCCGTGTACGGGGGGAATTCACGGCCGGGAAACGCTTCTCTTGGATCAGTGAGCCTGGGCCGCACCGCGTTCGCGGGCGATCAGGTGGTCGGCAATGCGCAGCATGTCCGGGAAGCTCTTGCCCTTCACCAGGTACTTGCCGTTGACGATGATCGACGGGGTGCCGCTGATCTGGCTGCGCTGGGCGAACTGCTTGGCCGAGTTGGTCTTGGCATTCACCGCGAAGCTGCCCATGGTGGCGGCGAACTGCTTCGGATCCACGCCGTAGGCACCGTAGAACTTGGCGATGTCTTCCACCGAGTCACGGCCGCGCTCGCCCTTCAGGGTCTTCTGCGAGTGGATGGCGGCGTACAGCGCTTCGTGGGTCTTTTCCTGCACGCCCAGGGTCTGCGCGGCGTAGAAGGCACGGGCGTAGTCATCCCAGGTGCCGCCGAACATGGCCGGCACGTAGACGAAGTTCACATCGCTCGGCAGGCCGGCCTTCCAGGGGCCGACCAGCGGCTGGAATGCGGCGCAGGCCGGGCAGACATAGCCGAAGATCTCGGTCACTTCGATCTTGCCGGCAGCCGGCTGGAACGGCTGGCCGTTCGGGATCACCTGGTAATCGGCGCCTTCCACCGGGGCCGGGCCGGTCAGTGCGGCGGTGGTCGGGGCCGGCGCGGCGGCGGGGGCGGCTTCGGCTTCGGCCGGGGCCTTCTCGCCTTCGGCAGCAGCCGGAGCGGCGCCTTCGCTGCCCGCGGCCGGTGCAGCGGCCGGTTCAGTGGTGGCGGCCGGGGTGGCGGCCGGTTCGGTCGGAGCCGCAGTGGTGTTGGTGCTGCCGTCGTCGGCCTTGCAGGCGGCCAGGATCGGCAGCAGCGCTGCGAGGGCGAGGGCGTAACGGATCTTCATGGAAACGTCTCCAGCATCTGGAATGGTGGGGCCGGCGGCGGGCGCCGGCCAGGGGGAAATGATGACACGCGGCGGCGACAGCGCCGTGTCGGTGGTGGGGCTGGGTTCAGCGGCCGCGAGCAGCGCGGGCCTGGGCGATCAGCGCCGAGGCGATGCGCAGCTGGTCGTCGAAGCTGTTGCCGCGCACCAGGTACTGGCCGTTGATGATGATGGCCGGGGTGCCCGGAATCTTGGTGCGCTGGGCGAACGCGCGGGCGGCATCGACCTTCTTCTGCACGGCATCGCCGCGCAGGGCCTGGATGTAGCGGTCCGGGGTCACGCCGTAGGCCTTGTAGAAGGTGGCGAGCTCATCGGCCGAGACGTTCTGCATCGGCAGCGAGCCCTGTTCGTGCAGGGCCTTGAACACGGCGGCATGGCTGCGCTTGGCCACGCCGACTTCGTCGGCGGCGTAGTAGGCCAGTGCCCAAGCATCCCAGGCGCCGCCGAAGGCCGCCGGCACCGGGGTGAAGCGCACGTCGGCCGGCAGCTTGGCCGCCCAGGCTTCCAGCTGCGGTTCGAAATGGGCGCAGTGCGGGCAGGTGTAGCCGAAGACTTCGACCACCTCGATCTTGCCGGCCAGCGGCTGGAACGGGCCCGGCTGGGCGATGCGCTCGTAGTCTTTGCCCTCGACCAGCGGGGCATTGGCGGGGGTGGCGGCGCAGGCTACCAGCGGCAGCAGTACCAGCACGGACAACAGCAGGCGGGAAATCAACCTCATCGACACGCATCTCCGTTGAAAAAAGCAACGCCGGCGCAGCCGCCGGCGTGAAGGAAACATACCGCAGCCGTGGGCCGAGGTGGCGGCCCCGGCCGACCAGTGGTGGTCAGGGGGCGGCAGCCGGTTGCACCGGCGGGGTGGCTGCGGCTACGTCATCGGCCTTGTTGTGCAGGCCCTGCAGGTAGCTCGACAGCGCCTGCACCTCCTGTTCGCTGAGCTTTTGCGCAACCGTGGCCATGATCTGGAAGTGCGCCTTGTCGGTTTCGTTGGTCTGGCCGCCCTGGTACTCCTGCAGGCGGCGCGCGACATAGCTGGCATGCTGCCCACCGATGTGCGGATAGGCCGGGCCGGGATTGCCGGCACCGCTGGGGCCGTGGCAGGCCATGCAGGCCGGCAGGCCACGCTTGGCATCGCCGCCGCGGTACAACTGCTGGCCGATCTCGTAGAACTTCATGCCCTTGTACGGGCCGTCGGTGACCGCCGTGTCATCGGCGATGCCGGCGGTGGCCTTCTGTGTGGCGAAGAACGCGCCGATATCGCGCATGTCCTGCGGGGTGAGGTTCTGCACGAACGGCACCATCGCCACCGCCGCGCCCGAGCTGCGCTGGCCATTGGCGATCAGGGCCATCTGCTGGGCCACGTAGCGTTCGCTCTGGCCGGCGATGGACGGGTACATCTCCACCGTGGAATTGCCGTCGGCGCCATGGCAGGCCGCGCAGGCCGAGGCCTTGGTCTGGCCGGCCTTGGCATCGCCCCAGTGGGTCTTGCTGAAATCCACCTCCAGCGAGGCGGTGTTGATCGGCCCGTTGTCGGGCAGCGGGGTCAACGTGGTCTGCGCGAACGCAGCAGCGGCAACGACTACAGCAGTGGCAAGGGCGGATACGGCAAGAACGCGAGCGTGGCGCATGCTGAAGCTCCGTATGGACCGGGCCGGGCGGTGGCCGCCGGCATCGCCCGGATTATCAACGCCGTTTCCGCGCACGGTCAACGCAGCAGTGCAGCAAAATGCCCGCAAAGGCCGTCGGCACGGGCGCGCGGCGCCGCAACATGCGATCCTAGGCACATGTCATTGCTCATCGAACGCGCCCGTTACCACCTTTCGGCCCACAACGTGCGGCAGCTGCCGCCCGACGAAGGGGCCGAAGTGGCCTTCGCCGGCCGCTCCAACGCCGGCAAGTCCAGTGCGCTCAACGCGCTGACCCGCCAGAACGCCCTGGCCCGTGTCTCCAAGACGCCCGGCCGCACCCAGCAGCTGGTGTTCTTCCAGGTCACCCCGGAAGCGCATCTGGTCGACCTGCCCGGTTACGGCTACGCCAAGGTGCCGCTGGACCTGCAGGCGCACTGGCAGGCCTTCATCGACCGGTATTTCCGCACCCGCGAGGCCCTGAAGGGGCTGGTGGTGGTGATGGACATCCGTCATCCGCTGAAGGACTACGACCGGCAGATGCTGTCCTACGCCGTGCAGCGTGGCCTGCCGGCGCATGTGCTGCTGACCAAGGCCGACAAGCTCAGCCGCAGCCAGCAGATGCAGTCCCTGCAGAAGGTGCGCAAGGAGCTGCAATCGGCTTACGGTGACAGCGTCAGCGTGCAGGTGTTCTCCGGCGAAGACCGCACCGGCGTGGACGAAGCCCGCGGCGTGATCGGCGGCTGGCTGGGGTTGGAGTAAGCGTTCCCCGTCGCCCGGCTGGCAGCCGGGCGCTACCGGATCGGGTGGGTGCCGACCTTGATCGGCACACCCTCACAACGGCGAATATTCCGCCGGCACCCACGCATAGGCCTTGCCCTCGCCACGCACATGGCCCAGGCCGGGGAACGGCAGGTGTGCACCGGCCACCCACCAACCGTTGGCGGTGGCCTGCTGCAGCAGGCCGCGACGGCTCGCGATGGCCGCCTTGCGGTCCGAATCGGCCTCGAACGCGGCCTCCGGGTGGGCGAACTGCACCGCATGGAAGTGCAGCACATCGCCCCACACCAGCAGGGACTGGCCCTGGCTGTCGAACCGGTAGGAAACATGGCCGGGGGTGTGGCCATGGGTGTCCATCGCCACCGCGCCGCCGGGCAGGGCTTCGCCGGGGCTGAAGGTGCGCAGGTGGCCGCTGGCCTGGTACGGCGCGACCGCGTTGCGTGCCAGCGGGAAGGCGAAGCGCACGCCCTCCGGCGCCGTGGCCTCGCTGGCCGGGTTGAGCCAGTAATCGGCATCGGCCTTGGACAGCCACACCGTGGCATTCGGGTAGGCCGGCTTGCCCTGCGCGTCGAGCACCCCGCACAGGTGGTCAGGATGGGCGTGGGTCAGCAGCACCTCGTCCACCTCGGCCGGGTCCACGCCGGAGGCGCGCAGGTTGCCCAGCACCTGGCCCAGGCCGGGGCCGAAGCACTGCGCGGTGCCGGTATCGACCAGGGTCAGGTGGTTGCCCTGGCGCACCAGGAAGGCGTTGATCGCGGTCTGCAGGCCCTTCTTGTCTTCCGGCACGTAGCGGCCTTCCAGCAGGCGGCTGACCAGTGTTGGCGGCACGTCGACCACTTCCTGCCGGCCCAGCGCGACCACGCCATCGAACAGGGCGGTGACCTGCAGCGCACCGACGCGCTGGTGGTAGACGCCGGGCACCTGCTGGGCGGGAGCGGGCGAGGTGGCTTCGGCCAGCGCGGCCAGCGGCAGGGATGACAAGGCCAGCAGCAGGGCGCCGCGCAGCGGCAGGGGACGCAGGGTCATGGCGGTTCTCGGTGGATGACGGGCGATTCCGTTGTGCCCAGCGTGCCGTGGCCGGCGTGTGCACGGCGCTCAAACCACTGCGCGGAATGCTCAGGGAGGGGTGTTGTCTGCAGGGCTGCGCCCTGCACCTGCAGAGGCAACGGCAACGGCCGAAGCAACAGCGGCTATCCGTGGGATGGCGGGGTGGGTCCGGTTGCGGGGGACGCCGTAAATACGTCCATGTAGGCTCGGTCGCGCCATCCATGGCGCTCACGCCCCCGCAACCGGACCCACCCCGCCTTCGACAGTTTTCTGCGATCTGTCGGAACGGCAAACTGCTCTGGTGGGTGTCGACCTTGGTCGACACAGTAGATCCACGCCATGCGTGGATGAATCATTCGATATCTGACAGATGTGTCGACCAAGGTCGACACCCACCAACAGCCGCCAGCGGCTGGGCCGGACCCCGGAGGGGGGGGGGGGACGGCGTCCCCGCAAACCCACAGTGCCCCGCCATCCCACGGATAGCCCGCTGTTGCTGTTGCCTCGGCCGTTGCCGTTGCCGTTGCCTCTGCAGGTGCAGGGCGCAGCCCTGCCGAACCCCCTCAAATGTCTGTGGGAGCCAGTCCGTACTGCTCGGCGAAGCGCTTGCTGAAACTGGCCGCAGACCGGTAGCCCGCGCGTGCGGCGACGGTCTTCAACGGCAGGTCGGTGGTGTAGAGCAGCTGCATGCCATGCGCCAGCCGGGCCTCGGTGAGCAGCTGGCGCAGGCTGGTGTCTTCGGCCGCAAGGCGACGGCGCAGGGTCGCGCCGCTCAGCGCGAACTGTTCTTCCACATCACGCGATTGCCAGTCGCGCGCCGGTTCGGCGGCGATGCGGTCGCGGATCTGTTCGCCCAGGCTCGGTGCCTGCGGCAGCAGCAGGTTGCCGTGGCCCTGCCGGCACAGGGTCAGTACCAGCGAGGCCAGGGCCAGCCGTGCTTCGCTGTAACGGCCGTCCTGCAGCGCTTGCCGCCACTGGCGCAGCACCGCGCCATGGTCGATCAACGGCAGTCGCGCCATCGCCTGGCCAGGGGCGGGAAGTTCCTCGCTCCACAGCGTGCGTGCGGCCGCCAGCACTTCGGCACACAGTGGCACGATGGCGCTGAGGTAGCGGCCGCTGCGTGGGTCGGGGGTGTTGACCACATCGATGCGGCAGCGCTGGGTCAGCAGCAGGATGTCGCCGGGGAGGAATTCCAGCGACTGGTGTACGGTGCGCACCTGCTTGCGGCCTTCCAGCAGGATCGCGAACTGCGGCTGCGGAATCTCCACCGAACTGGCGCCATGTTCCCGGCGAGCGGTGATGCACGCATAGCCCTCGGCGCGTGCGCACCCGGCCAGGCTGGCCATCTCGGCCAGCAGTGCGGTGGTCGGTGGCAGCATGCCGGTCATGAGACCTGGGCACCGAACAGGCGACCGACGCCGGCCGCCGCAGCCATCGCCAACGCGCCCCAGAACATCACCCGGATTGCGCCGCGAACAGGCGGGGCGCCCCCGGCCTGCGCCGCCATCGCGCCGGTCAGGCACAGGCCGAGCAGGGTACTGGTGGTGGTCATCAGTGCGACCTTGTCGACCGGCGCGAGCAGGGCGGTCAGCACCGGCAGCGCCGCGCCACAGGTGAACGCACCGGCCGAGGCCAGCGCCGCCTGCAACGGGCGCGCGCGCAGGGTATCGGTGATGCCGAGTTCGTCACGGGCATGGGCGCCCAGCGCGTCGTGGGCGGTGAGCTGTTCGGCCACCTGCCGTGCCAGGGCAGGCTCCAGGCCGCGGTGGCGGTAGATCGCGGCCAGCTCTTCCAGCTCGCTGTGCGGGTCTTCGTGCAGTTCGCGCTTTTCCATCGCCAGGTCGGCGTCTTCGGTGTCGGCCTGGGTCTGCACCGAGACGTACTCGCCGGCGGCCATCGACATCGCGCCGGCCACGGTGCCAGCCACGCCGGTGGCCAGGATGGTCGCCGCGGAGGCGCCGCTGGCGGCCACGCCGACCACCAGGCCGGCCACCGAGACAATGCCATCGTTGGCCCCCAGCACGGCGGCACGCAGCCAGCCGACGCGCTCGGAGCGGTGCAGTTCGGGGTGTCGTGAATGACGGCTCATGGCTCTGAGTGTACGAGGGTCAAGAGGGCGTCGGTAGGATGCTGAAACCTGCCACCGTCGCATGACGCAACGGGTCGCCACGCTATAGTGCGCCCTTGTGATGGAAGGCCCCGGGCCCCACATCCCCCGCCACTGTCCAGCGAGCCTTCCCCTTGTCGAGCCCCAGCCACGTCGCCGATACCCCCATTACCGACCGCTCGCAGCTGGTGGAGGTGATCGCCTCCGGCGAGAAGCCCCGCGCACAGTGGCGCATCGGTACCGAGCACGAGAAGTTCGGATTCCGCCTGGATGACCTGCGACCGCCGACCTTCGAAGGCGAGCGCGGCATCGAGGCGTTGCTCAATGGCCTGGTCCGCTTTGGCTGGGAGCCGGTGCAGGAGAACGGCAACACCATCGCCCTGCTGCGCGATGGCGCCTCGGTGACGCTGGAACCGGCCGGCCAGCTGGAACTGTCCGGCGCGGCGCTGGAGACCATCCACCAGACCTGCGTGGAAACCGGCACCCATCTGAACGAAGTGGCGCAGGTGGCCGGCGAACTGCAGCTGGGTTTCCTCGGCATGGGTTTCCAGCCGAAGTGGAAGCGCGATGAAATGCCGTGGATGCCGAAGGGCCGCTACAAGATCATGCGCGCGTACATGCCCAAGGTCGGCTCGCTGGGCCTGGATATGATGACCCGCACCTGCACGGTGCAGGTGAACCTGGATTACGCCACCGAAGCGGACATGGTGAAGAAGTTCCGCGTGTCGCTGGCGCTGCAGCCGATCGCCACCGCGCTGTTCGCCGATTCGCCGTTCACCGAAGGCAAGCCGAACGGCTACCTGAGCTACCGCTCGCACATCTGGACCGACACCGACGCTGACCGCACCGGCATGCTCGACTTCGTGTTCGAGGATGGCTTCGGTTACGAGCGCTATGTCGACTACCTGATCGACGTGCCGATGTATTTCTCCTACCGCGATGGCATCTACCACGACGCCAGCGGGCAGAGCTTCCGCGATTTCATGCAGGCCAGGCTGCCGGTGCTGCCGGGTGCGCTGCCGACGCTGCGCGACTGGTCGGACCACATGACCACCGCGTTCCCGGAAGTGCGCCTGAAGAAGTACCTGGAGATGCGTGGTGCCGACGGTGGCCCGTGGAGCCGCCTGTGTGCGCTGCCGGCGTTCTGGGTCGGCCTGCTGTACGACGACACCGCGCTGGATGCGGCGTGGGACCTGGTGCGTGACTTCACCCTGGCCGAGCGCCATGCGCTGCGTGACGGCGTGCCAAAGCATGCGATGAACCTGCCGTTCCGTAATGGCAGCGTGCGCGACCTGGCCCGCGAAGCGGTGAAGATTTCGGTGGAAGGCCTCAAGCGCCGCGCGGCGCGCAATGCCGACGGCCAGGACGAGAGCAAGTTCCTGGACGTGCTGCAGGAGATCGTCGAATCCGGCCTGACCCCGGCCGAGCGCAAGCTGGCGCTGTTCCATGGCCGCTGGCACGGCGACGTCGATCCGGTGTTCCGCGAGTTCGCGTACTGAGTGGATTGTGGTGGCCGCCGGGTATGGCCCGGCACTACCGATGGACGTCGCCTGGCCGGCGATGCAGTCAGCCCGGTTTGCCGTCGCGCCGTGGGCTCAGGTAGATCCAGCCCAGCCGGGCCACCCATGGGGCCAGTGCCAACAGCCAACCGATGGCGGCGGCGAAATGCCACGCATAGGCATCGGGCGTCAGCTCGGCGAGGATGCGCATGATCGCCACTGCCTGCAGCGCGACGAACGCGAACCAGGCCACTGCCGGCATTACCAGCGGTCGCCCGGAATGACCCTGGGTGACCCGGGTCACCATCGCCACCAGCAGGCTGCCGAACAGGCCCACGGCGAGTGCGTGCAGCGGCGCGCGGCCGAGCAGCTGCGGATGGCCGAGCAGTTGACCCACGTCCTGCAGCAGGTACAGCGCGAAGCTGACCGGCAGCCACGCCAGCGCCAGGAACAGGGCTGCGAGCAGGCCCGGCATCGGCCCGCGTGGCCACCAGTGCCAGAGCGCCTGCAGCGACAACACCAGCAGCGGCGCATCGAACAGCCACAGCAGGTTGTCGATCTGCAACGCACTCAACAGCAGGCGCAGCATCAGCAGCGCCCACATCGCGGCCAGCCAGCGCAGCGGCCGCCACGGCGCATAGCCGTCCACCACGTTGTTGGCGAAGAACGGGATCATCCGGTGCGCGACGGTGAGGTAGACCGGCAGCAGCAGGCCGAACGTGCCGAGTGCCACAGTGACCGGCATCAGCGTGGCGTGGCCGCGCACCACCGCCATGAACAGCAGCAGCCCCAGCCAGCCCAACAGCAGTGCGGCATAGCACGCACGCGCGTGCCAGTTACGGTTGGGGCCGGCGGCCTTGAGCACGCGTCCCAGCACGATCAGTCCGGCGCTCCAGCCGGCCAGTGCCAGCAGCAGGCCGGGCCACAACCCGGGTGTCCAGCCGCAGGCGGCGGCAATCAGCAGCGCCTGCCCGCCAAACAGGCCGATGCCGACCGGCGCATAGCGGCTGCGTGGTAGTTCAGGTTGCGCCATCCAGCGCGGGAACACCGTGAGCAGGAAACCGAAGATGAAACTGGGCAGCACCAGGTACTGCATCAGCAGCGCGTGCAACCAGGCCGGTGGCAGGGGCGATGGCTGCGGCGTCCACAACCCGCGCAATGCGCCCAGCCACAACGCCCACCACAGCATCGCCAGCAGCAGGTTGCTGGCGCCGATGAAGAACAGCAGTCGATGCGGCGCACGCATCAGCATCGCAGGGGAGGGCAGGCGGGCCATGCGGTGAGTCTGCGCCCGGGCGGTTGCCGCTTCCTTGACCTTCGTCATGCCCAATGCACGACCAGAAAAAACCCCGGCAGTGCCGGGGTTCTTCGTTCACCGTCGCCGATCGATCAGGCGGCGTTCTTCATCGTCGCCATGTCGATCACGAAGCGGTAGCGCACATCGTTCTTCGCCATGCGTTCCCAGGCTTCGTTGACGTTCTTGATGTCGATCATCTCGACATCGCTGACGATGCCGTGCTCGGCACAGAAGTCCATCATTTCCTGGGTTTCGGCCATGCCGCCGATCGCCGAGCCGGTCAGGTGCTTGCGGCCGAAGATCACGCTGCCACCGGTCAGCGGCGGGTCCAGTTCGGTCAGCACGCCGACCAGGCACATGGTGGCCTCGCGCTTGAGCAGGCCCATGTACGGGTTGGTGTCATGGCCGACCGGAATGGTGTTGAGCAGGAAGTCGAAGCTGCCGGCGTGCGCCTTCATCTGCGCAGCGTCGCGCGAGACCAGCACTTCGTCAGCGCCCAGGCGCTTGGCGTCGGCGCCCTTTTCTGGCGTCGTGGTGATCATCACCACATGCGCGCCGAGCGCCTTGGCGAACTTCACGCCCATGTGGCCGAGGCCACCGAGGCCGATCACGCCGACCTTCTGGCCGGGGCCGACCTTCCAGTGGCGCAGCGGCGACCAGGTGGTGATGCCGGCGCACAACAGCGGCGCGGCCGCCTTCAGGTCGAGCGTGTCGGACACCTTCACCACGAAGCGCTGCTCGACCACTACGTGGTCGGAATAGCCGCCGTAGGTCGGCGCGCCGCTTTCGCGTTCACGGCCGTTGTAGGTCCAGGTCGCGCCTTCGGCGCAGTACTGCTCCAGGTCGTGCTCGCAGGCGTCGCAGTGGCGGCACGAGTCGACCATGCAGCCCACGCCAGCGTGGTCGCCGACCTTGAAGCGGGTGACGTTGCTGCCGACCTCGGTGACGCGGCCGATGATCTCGTGGCCCGGCACCATCGGGTAGATCGAGCCACCCCAGTCGTCGCGGGCCTGGTGCAGGTCGGAGTGGCAGATGCCGCTGTAGAGGATCTCGATGCGCACATCGTCCGGGCCGACCGCGCGGCGTTCGAACTCGTACGGGATCAGCGGGTCGGTATGTGAATGGGCGGCGTAACCACGGGCGAGGGACATGGGGAATCCTTGGCAGGGTTTGTCGAAAGGCGTTTTACAATACGCCCCGTACCCAGCGGCAAGAAGCGCGGATATCGGCATGATTCATCAAGTGAAACTACACAATCGTGGCCACTGACAACCTCACCCACCTGGCTGCGTTCGCCGCGGTCGCCCGCCACCGCAGCTTCCGCCGCGCCGGCGCCGAGCTGGCGCTGTCGACCTCGGCGGTGAGCTATGCGATCCGCGCGCTGGAAGAACGGTTGGGCGTGGGCCTGTTCCATCGCACCACCCGCAGCGTGGCCCTGACCGAGGCCGGGCAGCGCCTGCTGGAGCGGTTGCAGCCGGCCTTGGGGCAGGTGCATGACGCACTGGAAGAGATGAACCAGTTCCGCGCCGCTCCGGCGGGCCTGCTGCGCATCAATGCCACCCGCGCGGCGGTGCCGACCCAGTTGGGGCCGCGGCTGGCGCGCTTCCTGCACGCCCATCCCGACGTGCGGGTGGAGCTGACCGAGAACGATGGCCTGGTCGACATCGTCGCCGAGGGCTACGACGCTGGCGTGCGCCTGCATGAGTTCATCCCTGAGGACATGGTGGCGGTGCCGATGGGGCCGCCGTTGCGCGGGCTGATCGTCGGCTCGCCGGACTACCTGCGCAGACGCCCGGCGCCGCAGCATCCGCGCGACCTGGCCATGCACGAGTGCATCCGCTTCCGCTTCGCCAGCGGCCATCTGTACAAGTGGCAGTTCGAACGCGAGGGGCAGGCGCTGGAGATCGACGTGCCGGGGCGGTTGACCTTGGGCG
Source organism: Stenotrophomonas sp. WZN-1 (assembly GCF_002192255.1). Taxonomy (NCBI): domain Bacteria; kingdom Pseudomonadati; phylum Pseudomonadota; class Gammaproteobacteria; order Lysobacterales; family Lysobacteraceae; genus Stenotrophomonas; species Stenotrophomonas sp. WZN-1. The sequence continues at coordinate 3,771,680 of NZ_CP021768.1, read as the reverse complement.
AGCAGGGCACCGTGGTCAGTGCCGTGCTCGATGGCATCGGCCTGGCTTACGTGCTGGAAGACACCGCGCGACCGTACATCGAATCCGGCCAGATGGTGGCGGTGCTGGAAGACTGGAACGAACCGTTCGCCGGCTTCGCGCTGTACTACCCGAAGCAGCGGCAGATGCCAGGTGCGCTGCGCGCGTTCGTGGACATGCTGCGCGGGTAGCTGCAGTAGCAGATGCAGTGGCGACCAGCGGTCGGCACCCACCACGATCAGCTACTCGACCAGCGCATCATAGCCTTCGCGGCTGAACTGGATCAGGCAGAAGCCGTGGCCGAACGGATCGGCCAGTACGGCGATCCACCCCCAGGGGCGGTTGCGCACCGGCTGTTCGAGTGTTGCCCCAGCCGTTACCGCGCGTACCAGCGCGGCGTCGATGTCATCCACCACCCAGTCCAGGTGCAGCGGCGTCCAGTGGCGTTCGTAATCGCGTACCTCGCCGTCTTCGGTGGCGGCGCTGCCAGCCTCGTTCTGCAACAGGTACAGCGGTGTTGGTCCACCGAGCAGCTCCACCGCGCCGGCACCGAGCCGACGTCCGATACGCAATCCAAACGCGGCCAGGTAGAACACTTCGGCGGCGGCGAGGTCGGGCACGTCGATGTTGACGATGAAACTGTGGGCAGTCGCGTTCATGGCAGCGGTGGGCGGCATCCGGTGGTCGCAGTCTAGTCCCGCCGCCTGCTGCTGCCGGTTCATCTTCTGTGCGCATTCGGGCAAGCTGGGCGGCTTCTCTCGACAAGGACATCCATGAGCGCGCTATCTGAGATCGAACAGGCCACCGGCCAGTCCTTTCCGCTCTTGTACAAGCAGTTGCATGCAGCGGGACGGTTGAGCTGGGGCACTTCCCATCCGGAATGGTCCGAGGTGGTGTTCCCGACGCTGCAGGCGGATCCGCCGGTGCTGCTGTACGCCCAGGACTACGAGCCGTTGGAACACGATGAGCTGCTCGAGGCGTGGCAGGAGCTGACCGCCGAGGATCATTACAATCCTCTGCGCACTGACCTGCAACTGCTGCCCTTTGCGCGGACGGGCGCGGGTGACAGCTACTGCTTCTGGAGCAACGCGCCCGGTTTCAGCGAGCCGCCGGTGGTGATGGTGTGGCATGACGACGACCGTGCCGATGTGCTGGCCGCCAGCTACCAGGATTTCCTGTTCCGCAAGATGGTCGAAGCCGTTGCCGACTACCAGCGGCCATACACGCTGCTGTCGCACGGCGAACTGGCCGGGAATCTGCAGCGCTGGCTGCAGACCCACCAGTCCTTCCTGCGCGGCGACCAGTACGCAGCGTTGCAGCGTATGTTCGCCCGCGTTGACGATATTGAAGAGGGCAACATCAGTGAAGACGACGCGCAGGCGATCGTCGCTGAAGTGATCGGCTTTGCGCGGTTGGACGAGTCGTTCGCCTACGTGCGCGAGGACGCCTGAACCAAAGGTCGGAGCCCCACCTGTGGCGGGGATCCGACCCCATGCTGGATCAGCCTGCGGCCGGGTAGTCCAGATAGCCTTCCCTGCCGCCACCGTAGTAGGTGCTGCGGTCGGGCGTGGCCAGCGCGATGTTCCGCTGCAGGCGTTCGACCAGATCCGGGTTGGCGATGAACGGCTGGCCGAACGCGGCCAGGTCGATGGTGCCGGCCTCGACCAGCTGCAGGGCGCGTTCACGGGTCATGCCACCGGCCAGGATCACGGTGCCACCGTAGGCCTGCTTGAACTGCTGCAGGAACGCCTCGCCCAGCACCGACTGGCCCGCCTGCAGGTTGTCGTTGAGATGCACATAGGCCAGCCCGCGCGTGCCCAGTTCCTCGGCCAGGTACAGGTAGGTGGCTTCGTTGTCGGGGTAGAACGGCATGTCGAAGGTGAGGTTGTTCGGCGCCAGGCGCACGCCGATGCGGTGCGCGCCGATGCGCTCGGCCATCGCATCGACCGTCTCCAGGATCAATCGCGCACGGTTGGGCAGCGAGCCGCCGTAGCGGTCCTCGCGTTCGTTGATGAGCGGGTTGAGGAACTGTTCGAACAGGTAGCCGTTGGCGGCATGCAGCTCGATGCCGTCGAAGCCGGCGGCGATGGCGTTGTCTGCGCCGCGTGCGAAGTCGGCAATGATGCCGGGGATCTCTTCGGTGGCCAGCGTACGCGCCGGGGTGGGATCGGCATGGCCGCGGCTGCCGTCGTCCAGATAGACGAACGAGGTATTCTTCGGTGCACTGGCGACCGGGCGGGTACCGGCACTGACCGGTTGCCCACCGTCAGGCTGCAGCGAGGAATGCGACATGCGGCCGACATGCCAGAGCTGGGCGAAGATCGTGCCCTGCGCGGCATGCACCGCCTCGGTGACGAGCTTCCACCCGGCCACCTGCGCGGCCGACCAGATACCCGGCACGTCGATGTAGCCTTGGCCCTGCGGCGAGACCGGCGTGCCTTCGCTGATGATCAGGCCGGCGCTGGCGCGCTGCCGGTAGTACTGCGCGGTGAGTTCAGTGGCGACCGCACCGGGGTTGCGGGCGCGGGTCATCGGGGCCATCACGATGCGGTTGCGCAGGGCGGTGCCTGCCAGGTCGAAGGGGTGGAACAGGGCGGCGGTCATGTCGGTCATCTCGGTGCGGGGGGAGGGGCGCCAGCGGCGCGATGCACACAGGATGGAGTTGACATGCGGACGCATAAAGCGCTTCGATCTCCCTCGGTACGGGACTATTTGTCCCCAATATGGAGCAGAGAATGCTGCCGCTGGAATCGTTGAATGGCCTGGTGACCTTCGTCACCACGGCCCGCTCGGGCAGCTTCACCGAGGCTGCCGACGCGCTGGGCATCTCGCGTTCGGCGGTGGGCAAGGCCATCGCCCGGCTGGAAGCGCGGCTGGGGGTGCGCCTGTTCCACCGCACCACGCGGCGCATCGCGCTGACCACCGACGGCGAGGCGTACTACGCATCGTGTGCGGCGGCGCTGGAAGAAATCTCCGCCGCCGAGGCCTGCCTGGGTTCGGCTGGCCTGCCCAGCGGACGGCTGCGCATCGACATGCCGTCCTCGTTCGGGCGGCTGGTGGTGCTGCCGGTGCTGTTGCGCCTGTGCCGGCAGTACCCGGACCTGCAGCTGACGATGACCTTCACCGATCACTTCGTCGATCCGGTCGAAGAGGGCATCGACCTGCTGATCCGTTTCGGCGGGCTGCACCACGCAGAGCACCTGGTCGCGCGTCGGCTGGGTCGCCAACGCCTGGTCACCTGTGCATCGCCGGAGTACCTGCAGGCGCATGGCGTGCCAGCCACCGTGGAGGACCTGGCACAACACCGCAGCATCGTCGGCTTCCGCCACGGGCAGCCGGTGTGGTGGCGGATTGGCAGTGACGATGCCGAGGGAACGTTCATTCCGAACGCGGCCTACCAGCTCAACGACGGCGACGCGGTGATCGACGCGGCCATCGCCGGGCTGGGCATCTGCCAGATGCCCATTTCACTGGTGCGCCGCCACCTGGAATCCGGTGCGCTGCAATCGGTGCTGGATGCGCACATGCAGCGGCACATCGACATCCATGCGCTGTGGCCACCGACGCGCCACCTGCGGCCGAAGGTGCGCTACGTGGTGGATGAACTGACGCGGTTGGCGGGCGCGGGATTGTTCGATTGAGCCGGCCGGGATTGAGTCCGTGGCTGCGGTTTGTATACTATCCCCCAGTATAGTTCCAAGGTGGCCTCGCCATGCCGCACTCCCCCGAAGAGAAGAAGAAGGTCCTGGCCCGCGTGCGCCGCATCCGTGGCCAGTGCGATGCGCTGGACCGCGCGCTGGAAGCCGGTGCCGACTGCGGGCCGGTGCTGCAGCAGATCGCCGCCATCCGTGGCGCGGTCAACGGTCTGATGTCCGAGGTGATGGAGGCCCATCTGCGCGAGGAGTTTGGCCAGCCCGCAGCCTCCGACGAACAACGTGCCGAGCGCGTGCGCGACATGAGCGCGTTGATCCGCTCGTACCTGAAGTAAACGATGGCGCAACATGGCGCCGCCCATCCTGTCATTGCCTGTCTTTGGAGAAACCACCATGAAGTCCCGAGCCGCCGTCGCCTTTGGTCCCGGCCAGCCGCTGCAGATCGTCGAGATCGACGTCGCCCCGCCGAAGAAGGGCGAAGTGCTGGTCAAGATCACCCATACCGGTGTCTGCCACACCGATGCGTTCACGCTGTCCGGCGATGATCCGGAAGGCCTGTTCCCGGTGGTGCTGGGCCATGAAGGCGCCGGCATCGTGGTGGAAGTGGGCGAGGGCGTGACCAGCGTCAAGCCGGGCGACCACGTGATTCCGCTGTACACCGCCGAGTGCGGCGAGTGCCTGTTCTGCAAGAGCGGCAAGACCAACCTGTGCGTGTCGGTGCGTGCTACCCAGGGCAAGGGCGTGATGCCCGACGGCACCAGCCGCTTCAGCTACAACGGCGAGCCGCTGTACCACTACATGGGCTGCTCGACCTTCAGCGAGTACACCGTCGTTGCCGAAGTCTCGCTGGCCAAGATCAATCCGGACGCGAACCCGGAACATGTCTGCCTGCTCGGCTGCGGCGTCACCACCGGCATTGGCGCGGTGCACAACACCGCAAAGGTGCAGGAAGGCGACAGCGTGGCGGTGTTCGGCCTCGGTGGCATCGGCCTGGCGGTGATCCAGGGCGCGCGCCAGGCCAAGGCCGGCCGCATCATCGCGGTGGATACCAACCCGTCCAAGTTCGAGCTGGCCCGCGAATTCGGTGCCACCGACTGCATCAATCCGAAGGATTTCGACAAGCCCATCCAGCAGGTCATCGTTGAGATGACCACCTGGGGCGTGGACCACAGCTTCGAGTGCATCGGCAACGTCAACGTGATGCGCGCGGCGCTGGAATGCGCGCACCGTGGCTGGGGCCAGAGCGTGGTGATCGGCGTGGCCGGTTCGGGCCAGGAGATCTCCACCCGTCCGTTCCAGCTGGTGACTGGCCGCAAGTGGATGGGCACCGCCTTCGGTGGCGTGAAGGGCCGCAGCCAGCTGCCCGGCATGGTCGAGGATGCGATGAAGGGTGATATCGAACTGGCTCCGTTCGTCACCCACACCATGGACCTGGACAAGATCAACGACGCCTTCGACCTGATGCATGAAGGCAAGTCGATCCGTTCGGTGGTCCACTACTGAGCCACGCCGGGTGGCAGGCTGCTGTGCCTGCCGCCCCCCGGGAGGAACCCATGGAACGCATTGAACACCGCGCCTGTTTCGGCGGCTGGCAGGACGTCTATCGCCATCATTCGGCCACGCTGGGCTGCGACATGCAGTTCGCCGTGTACCTGCCGCCGCAGGCGGAAACGCAGAAGCTGCCGGTGCTGTACTGGCTGAGCGGCTTGACCTGCACCGAGCAGAATTTCATCACCAAGGCCGGCGCGCAGCGCTATGCGGCCGAGCACGGTGTGATCATCGTCGCGCCCGACACCAGCCCGCGCGGCGATGACGTGGCCGATGTCGAGGGCTACGACCTGGGCAAGGGAGCAGGCTTCTACCTCAATGCCACCTGCGCACCATGGGCGAAGCACTACCGCATGCACGACTACGTGGCGCAGGAGCTGCCGGCGCTGATCGAGGCGAACTTCTCGGTGACCGATGCGCGCGCGATCAGTGGCCACTCGATGGGCGGCCATGGCGCGCTGGTGATCGCGCTGCGCAATCCGGGGCGCTACCGCAGCGTGTCGGCGTTCTCGCCGATCGTCGCGCCCAGCCACGTGCCGTGGGGGCAGAAGGCGTTCCATGCCTATCTGGGTGACAACCCGGCCGACTGGGCGCAATGGGATGCCTGCGAGCTGATCGCCGTGGCCGATGAGCGCCTGCCGCTGCTGGTTGACCAGGGCGAGGCGGATGAGTTCCTGCAGAGCCAGCTGCAGCCGCAGCGCCTGCGGGAGGCCTGCGCAGCCGCCGGCCATCCACTGACTCTGCGCCTGCAGCCCGGCTACGACCACAGCTACTACTTCATTGGCAGCTTCATCGGCGAGCATATCGCCCACCACGCCCAGGCCCTGCACGGCTGACGGCTTTCCGCTGGCCGGCAACCTGCAGCCAGTGATTCCCCGGGATTGCCGGCCAGCGGCCAGCACTACCATTGCGGACACGCGGTGTGTCGTTTTGCCGCAGTGGATCACGCCGTTGTGGCGCGGGCGGGGCTATGGTGCGCGCATACGGCCTTGCGGATCGGGGGAAGCATGCCGGTAGTGCTGGCGCTGCTGTACGTGGTGTGCCATGGCCTGGTCGTCACCGTGTGGCCTGGGGTGACCGGCGCGGGCTCCTTCGTGTTCCTGACCGGTGCACCGTTGCTGGCTGCCGCCGCCTGCCTGTGGCGGGCGCGTCGCGACCGGGCGGCCCTGGGCTGGCGCGCCACCGCGCTGGCGCTGCTGCTGTGGGCGGGTGGCATGGCCTTGAACATGGTAGATGCGCTGGGGGCAGGGCGCGCGGATGCGACGCCGCAGGCCAGCCTGTTCCTGTACGTGCTGTACGGGGTCCCGCTGGTGTTCATCCTGGCCCGCGCGCGCCGCGAGCGAATGAGCATCAGCCTGATCGACGCCGCGATGGCGGCGTTGCTTGGCGTACTGTTCTTCGTGCATGCGCAGTCATTCGCTGCCCGCGTCGACATCGACGACCACGCGCTGTCCAACATGCAACGCATGTTCGACATCCAGAATCTGTGCATCGCCGGGTTCGCGGTGGTGCGCTGGCTGGCCGTTGATGTGCCCGAGCGGCGCAGCTTCTTCCGCGCGCTGGCGCTGTACGCGCTGGCTTACCTGGTGGTGGCCTACTACATCAACCACTTCACCTCGGAAGATTCCTTCGGTGCCTACAACGATCTGCTGATCGATCTGCCGTTCCTGCTGCTGGCGCTGCTGGCACTGAGCCAGGCACCCGCGCCGGTCTTCGTGCCGCATCCGCGGCTGGCGCGCACGGTGCAGGCGGCCGGGCCGATGATCCTGCCGTTGCTGCTGCTGGTGGTGGGCACGCTGGTGGTTGATCATGCACGGCCATTGGCGGTAAGCGGGTTCGTGGTGGCCACGCTGGGCTTCGGCCTGCGCAGCATCCTGCTGCAGATCGACCTGATGGAACGGCAGGCGTCGCTGGATCAGCTGGCGCGCCAGGATGGTTTGACAGGCGTGGCCAATCGTCGCGAGTTCGACGCGCTGCTGTTGGCCGAATGGAACCGCGCACGGCGCAGTGGGACCGAGCTGGGCCTGCTGCTGCTGGATATCGATCATTTCAAGGTCTTCAACGACCGCTACGGTCATCCCGCCGGCGACCGCTGCCTGCAGGCCGTGGCTGCGGTGCTGAAGGCGAGCGCCGGCCGCGCCGGTGACAGCGTCGCACGTTATGGCGGCGAGGAATTCGCGGTGATCGTGCCCGGAAGTGCACTGTCAGGCGTGCTGGCGCTGGCCGAGCGCCTGCGCGAAGCGGTGGAAGCGCTGCCGTTGCCGGAAGGATCGGTCAGCATCAGCATCGGCGTGGGTTACCTGCATCCACCAGCCCTGGCCAGCGCCGATCAGTTGCTGGCCGACGCCGATGCCGGGCTCTATGCCGCCAAGCGCGCCGGCCGCAACCAGGTGATCCTGCATGCGCACGTGCTGGACGATGAAGGCAGCGCGCACGGCAGGATGGACTGCTGACCACGTTCTGTGTCCCGCCCCGGTATGCGATGGCGCGGCCGCACAGCGGGTAGCTCATCGCTGCCGCACCCAGCCGCCGGGATCGAGCAGCCTCAGCCCGACCGGTGACAACGAGCGCTGCCGCAGCGGCAGGTGTGCTGCCTGCACGGCGCTGGCGCAGCGGGCCAGCTGTTGGCGCAGCGCTGCCAGCGGTTGATCCTCGCGAGGCCGTGCATGCCGCCATTGCGCGATGCGCAGCAGGCAGACCAGCAGGTCCAGTTCGCTGGCGGCAATGAACGGCGAGCCGGCAGGCAGCAGGTCGATGGGGGCGGCGGGCGTGGCCAGCAGCGGCAACAGGCCGATGAAGGCGTCGCAGCCCGCCGCATCGAGCCCGAGCGCGCTCAGCTGGGCGACGCCGTCAGGCTGCAGATCGGGATCGTGCAGCTGGCGGAGCGCGCCCAGCAGTGCCTGCTCGCCACGACCGAACTGGCGGCCAAAGGCGCGGTAGTTGACCCGGTAGTTGACCCGGGTGGGAAACAATGGGGATCGTGAGGCCATGGGGGCTAGGGTTGCGGGTCGCGGGTTTCCACCAGCACGGGGCAGGGCGCGTGGTCGATGGTCCATTGCCCGATCGAGGGTTCGAACAGGCGTTCCAGCCGGGACAGGTGACGATGGCCGATGACGATCAGGTCGCACTTCAGGCGCCGCGCCTGTTCGCTGATCACTTCACCGGGGTCGCCGGAGGGAATCTGTGCGATGGCATCTATGCCGCGCTCGCGTAGTTCGGCCAGGGCTTCGGCCAGCACCGCCTCGGCCCGCGAGCGCTGGCGCGCGGCCTCCGGGTACTCCCGGCGGTCGGCGTCGCTGGCGTCGGCAGCCAGCGCGAATTCGGGGTCCAGCACGCACAGCAGGTGCAGGCGGCTGCGCGGGCCGGCGATGGCCGCGGCCAGGTCCAGCACGCGTGCGTGCTGGGGGCCGCCGTCCAGGGCGACCAGCAGGGTGTTGAACATGGATGTCTCCTTGGCAGGCCGGGGATGGTCGCCGATGTCGGCGCGCGCACCCATGCCGTGCGGTGCAGGCAATAAGTGCACTGCATGCAATCGACTTTTACTTGGAGTGTCGTAGAGTCATTCCATCCATTGGAGACTGCCATGCCCTTGCCCGACCTCAACCTGCTGCTGGCCCTGGATGTCCTGCTGGACGAGGGCAGCGTTGCCGGGGCGGCCCGGCGCATGAATCTGAGCGCGCCTGCCATGAGCCGAACCCTGGGCCGGATCCGCGACGCGTTGGGCGACCCGGTGCTGGTACGCGCCGGCCGCGGCCTGGCGCCGACGCCGCGCGCGCTGGAACTGCGCGAGCAGGTACGCGACGTGATCGAGCAGGCCCATCGGGTGTTCAACGATGGACGTGAGGTGGACATCCAGACCCTGGAACATACCTTCAGCATCCGCGCCAACGACGTCTTCATCGGCAGCTACGGTGGCCGCCTGCGGGAAGTGTTCCGCCAGCAGGCGCCACGCTGCACGTTGCGGTTCATGCCCGAGGGCGATACCGACGACGACGCGATGGTGCAGGGCCGGATTGATCTGTATATCAGCACCGCCGGCAAGCATACGCAGGAAACCAAGGTGCAGAACCTGTTCACCACAGCCCTGCTGGGCGCTGCGCGCAAGGATCATCCGCTGTTCGACGACGATATCACCGCCGAACGGTTTGCCGCCTGTGACCACATCGCCGTCTCGCGGCGCGGCATCGCGCATGGGCCGATCGACGACGAACTGGCACAGCTGGGCTTGCAGCGGCGGGTGGCGATGGTCATCCCCACCTTCCATGGTGCGATCTTCGCCGCAGCCGCCTCGGACCTGGTGCTGCCGCAGATGCCAAGCGTGATGCTCGATCGCATCGCCTACATGGGGCTGCCATTGCGCATGTTCCCGTTGCCGGTGCCAGTACGCACGGTGGCGCTGGTGCAGGCCTGGCACCCGCGCATGGACAACGACCCGGCGCACCGCTGGCTGCGCCGTGCGATCAAGGGCATGTGCGACGCCGACGCTGTGTAAACGTGTACCGACCAACGGTCGGTACCCACCCAAACCCGTGCGTCCAGCGCATGCCTGGCATTGCCTCCACGCCATTTTTTGCAGTGGTAGGCCGACCTAGACTGCGCTCCCCACATTCACGGAGCGCACGCCATGTCGCTTCACCTGCCGTGCGCTGCACGGATCGGCCCGCACCGATGAGCGCGATCACCCTGCCGCAAGCCCCGGTCCCAGCCTCGGCCGCGCCGCTTGCCCCCACCTTCGATCGCCGCATCGTGGTCGGCTTGTGCGGCGTACTGCTGGTGGTGCTGCTGTCGGGCTTCAACGAAAACGTCACCAAGGTCGCGCTGGCCGACATCCGCGGCGCGATGGGATTCAGTGCCGATGACGGCAACTGGATCACCGGCATCTACAGTGCCATGTCGGTCAGCGCGATGGCCTTCGCCCCGTGGTGCGCGGCCACCTTCTCATTGCGCCGCTTCGGCCTGGTGATGATCGCGGCCTTCATGGTGCTGGGTGTGCTGTGCCCGCTGGCGCCGAACCTGCCGTCCTTCCTGCTGCTGCGCGCATTGCAGGGCCTGGCCGGTGGTGCACTGCCGCCGCTGCTGATGAGCGTGGCGCTACGCTTCCTGCCGCCGGGCATCAAGCTGTACGGCCTGGCGGGCTACGCGCTCACCGCAACATTCGGGCCGAGCATGGGTACACCGCTGGCCGCGTTGTGGGTCGAGCACGCGGGCTGGCAGTTCGCGTTCTGGCAGATCGTGCCGTTCTGCGTGGCCGGCATGGTGATGGTCGGTTGGGGCCTGCCGCAGGACCCGATGCGCCTGGAGCGCTTTGCCCAGTTCAACGGCGTGGGCCTGGCCCTGGGGCTGCCAGCGCTGGTGATGCTGGTGCTGGGCCTCACCCAGGGCGCACGCCTGAACTGGTTCGAGTCGCCGCTGATCACAGTGCTGCTGGGCGGCGGCAGCGGCCTGCTGGTGTTGTTCTTCATCAACGAGTGGTTCCACCCGCTGCCGTTCTTCAAGCTGCAACTGCTGGCCCATCGCAATCTCAGCTATTCGCTGGTCACCTGCGTGGGCGTGTTGTTCGTGTTGCTGGCGGTGATCTCGATCCCGTCCGGATTCCTGGCCAGTGTGCAGGGCTACCGCCCGTTGCAGACCGCGCCGATGCTCTTGTGGGTGGCGCTGCCACAGGCCATTGCGCTGCCGCTGGTCGCTGCGCTGATGAACCAGCGTGCGGTGGATTGCCGCTGGGTGCAGGCGGCCGGGCTGCTGCTGCTGGCGGCGGCGTGCTTCATGGGGGCACATCTGGATGTGCAGTGGAACCGCGACACCTTCCTGTGGGTGCAGCTGCTGCAGGTCGTGGCGCAGCCGATGGCGGTACTGCCGTTGCTGCTGCTGGCGACCACCGGCCTGGCGCCGCAGGACGGTCCCTATGCCTCGGCCTGGTTCAACACCGTGAAAGGCTTTTCGGCGGTGTTTGCCGGCGGCGTGCTTGATGCGGTCGGACAGTCACGGCGCCACCTCCATTCCACCACGCTGGTCGACCACCTGGGCAACCAGCCGTGGTTGTCCGCCAGCGCCGATCTACCCGCGCGCCTGCACGCCCAGGTACAGGCGCTCACTTCGGCGGACCTGTACTGGCTGGTCGCGCTGGTGGCCCTGGGCTGCCTGCCGCTGCTGCCGTGGGCCACCCGTGTCCATCCGCCACGTGCCGTGGCCTGACTCTCACCCGCAAGGACTCCCCCCATGAGCCTCAACAAGACAACCCTCAACACCGGCCTTGTGCTGGGCGTGCTGGCCCTGGCGATCGGCAGCTGGCTTCTGCTGCGCGACGGGCGCTACCAGCGCACCGACAACGCCTACGTCAATGCGGATTTCACCGTGGTCGCACCGAAGGTGGCCGGCTTCGTCAGTGCCGTGGAAGTAGAGGACAACCAATCGGTGAAGGCCGGTGACGTGCTCGCCCGCATCGACGACCGCGACTATCAGGTGGCCTTGCAGGCAGCCCGTGCCGACCTCGCCAACGCCCGTGCACAGCTGGCCAACGCACAGGCCGCATTGGCCCAGCAGAGCTCGCTGATCGAACAGGCCAGGGCCAGTGTCGATGTCAGCCGTTCCGAACTGACCCTGGCCAGCGCCGACCAGCAGCGTTACCGCGAACTGGCCCGTGATGGCGCCGGCACCGTGCAGAACGCGCAGCAGGCGCAATCGAAGCAGGCCGTGGCCAGTGCCCATCTGCAGCAGGGCCGGGCCGCACTGTCGACCGCACGCCAGCGCACCGACATCCTCAACGCTGGCGTGCAGGCCGCGCAGGCGGCGGTGCAGCGTGCAGAAGCGGCGCAGGCACGCGCCGAACTGGATCTGTCGCACACCGTGCTGCGCGCGCCGATCGACGGCATGGTCGGTCGTCGTGCAGTGCGCGTGGGTGCCTACCTGACTCCGGGAACACCGGTGGCTGCGGTGGTGCCGCTGAAGCGCGCCTTCGTGGTCGCCAACTTCCAGGAAACGCAGATGACCCGCATGCAGGCCGGCCAGCAGGTCGAACTGAAGGTGGACGTGTTCCCGGGCAAGCCGCTGCGCGGGCACATCGACAGCATCGCACCGGCGACCGGCGTCACCTTTGCAGCCGTCGCGCCGGAAAACGCCACCGGCAACTTCACCAAGGTGGTGCAGCGCATTCCGGTGAAGATCGTGCTGGAGCCGGGCCAGCCGCTACTGGACCAGCTGCGTGCCGGCATGTCGGTGGAAGCCAGCGTTGACCTGGGCAGCCGCGCGCGCGTGCAGAGTGTTCAGCACAGTCCGGGCCATGCGGGCGGGGAGGGCGCATGAGCGCCGTCACCGTGTTCCGCACCCTCGTTGCGGCCACCCTGTGCACGGCCCTGGCTGCCTGCACGATGGGTCCGGACTTCGTACGCCCGCAGGCGGAACTGCCCAGCCATTGGCAGGGCGAGGCTGTCGCCGGCAACGCCATCGACCAGGATGCGGCCTGGTGGGCCGGCTTCGACGATCCGCTGCTGGGGCAGCTTGCCGGCCAGGTGCTCGCGGCCAACCTTGACCTGCAGCTGGCCGCCAACCGCGTGCAGCAGAGCCGCACCGCACGCGGCATCACCGCCGCCGACCGGCTGCCCAATGTCAGCGCGAGCGCCAGTGGCGTGCGTGCACGCAACAGCGAAGTGGGCCTGAACGATCCGTCCGGCAACGGCGGCCGTGATGACTACGGCCTGTTCCAGGCCGGTATCGGCCTGAGCTGGGAACTGGACCTGTGGGGCCGCGTGCGTCGCCAGGTGGAAGCCGCGGACGCACGCGTGCAGATGGCCGAGGAAGATGCACACGCGGTGCGCATCGCGCTGTTGGCGGAAACCGCGCGAGATTACCTGCAGCTGCGCGCGACGCGGCAGCTGCGGGCGATCACCGAGGACAACCTCAGCATCGCGCATGACATCAAACGGCTGACCGAGGCGCGCCAGCGGCAGGGCGTGGCCAGCACGCTGCAGGTGTCCAGTGCGGCCGCGCAGGTGGCATCGCTGCAGGCGCGCATCGCGCCGCTGCAACATCGCGAATCGCAGCTGCGCAACGCGCTGGCGTTCCTGCTGGCGCAACCGCCACAGGCGCTGGATGTGCAGCTGCAAGGCGTGCGCCGTGACTGGCCGGCGTTGCCGGCCGTGGCGGTAGGGCTGCCCAGTGAACTGGCCGAGCGCCGTCCGGACATCCGTCGCGCCGAAGCGGCACTGCATGCGGCAACGGCCGGCATCGGCGTGGCCAAGGCCAGTTTCCTGCCACGCATCACCTTGAATGGCGATGCCGGCTTCCAGGCCAGACAGCTGGATGATCTGGACGGTTGGAACGCGCACCGTTTCAGCATCGGGCCGTCGATCAGCGTGCCGATCTTCCAGGGTGGCCGGCTGAAGGCCAGCCTGGCGCTGAGCCGGCTGCAGCAGCAACAGTCGGCGCTGCAGTTCCGCCGCACCGTGCTGCAGGCCTGGCATGAAGTGGACGACGCCATCGATGGCTATGCAACGGAGCAGCAGCGCACCGTGCAGCTGCATGTGGCGGTGGACGAGAGCGAGACCGCACTGGGTGCGGCGCGCCGGCAGTACCAGGCCGGTGTGGTCGACATGCTGGATGTGCTGAGCACCCAGCGTATCGCGCTGGACAACCAGGCCGCGCTGGCCAACAGCCAGGCCACGGCCGCGATCGCACGGGTGGAGCTGTACCGCGCGCTGGGCGGCGGCTGGTAGTGCCGGCCGCTGGCCGGCACCTCCATGGATGTTGCGGTTGCCGGCCAGCGGCCGGCACTACTGTGTGCCCCGGTAGTTGCCAACCTTGGTTGGCATCTACCAGAGCGGGGCCTCAACGCACGTCGCGCAGTTCCCAGTGATGGCCGGCCAGCAGGCGCAGGCGCTGCTTGAACACGTCACTGTCGATGCGGGTGGTGGCGACCAGGTTGATGCGCAGGTCCTTCTGCTCGCCGGTCACGGTGGCATCCGGGTCGGTCACGCCCCACTGCGGTTCCACCGCATCCGGGTCGGGCTGCTTGGCCTTCCAGCGCTCGAACAGCGTGCCGTTGCGCAGGGCATCCTGCAGCTCTTCGGCGAAACCGGCGGCGCCCTGTGAATGGAAGGACAGGTCGGGGTCATTGCCGCGGGCCTTGGACGGGTCGGGCAGGCTGATGTGGTACTGCGCAGGCATGGAGTTCTCCTTGAAGTGCGGCAAGGCTGGCACAACCGCAGTGGAATCGATGTGCAGATTCCGGCCGCGGCCAGCGCTCATTCGAACCGATGCGGCCCATCGGCAAAGCCCACGGTGACCGCGCCCTTGCCGACGTTGACCATGCCGGTCAGGCTCATCACCGATTCGTACACGGTCACGCCGTGGCCGGCGCATACCTCCTTCATCTGTGCATAGCCGGGCAGGGTGCGCAGCTCGTCCAGTTCGCCGCCGTAGCTGACGCACACCGTCGGCGTCATCAGCCCGGCACGCACGCGCTGGCCGACCACCGCGAACAGCTTCTGCACGGCACTGTCGAAACCCTTGATCTTGGCCACCGGCCCGGTCTCGCCACGGTAGCCGTGCAGCACCGGCTTGATGTCCAGTGCGCTGCCCAGCGCGGCGCTGAGCAGGCCGACACTGCGGTCACCCTTGTGCCGAGCGCGTGCGCGCATGTAGTACAGGTCGCGGGTGATCATGTAGCCGTGCACGTTGCCGGCCAGTTCTTCCAGCCGTTCGCGGATCTGCTGCACGCTGGCGCCGCTGTCGCGCAGGCGAACCGCCTCCACCGCGGTCACTGCCTGCGCGGCGAACAGGTTCTGGGTATCGAGCACGCGCAGCGCGAACGGCGAGTTGTAGCCCGCTGCCTGCCGCACCGGCTTGTAATCATTGAGGATGGCGAAGCTGGCCTGCAGCGCGTTGTCGTGGATCGGGCTGCGGGTCTTGGTGATGGTCATGCAGAATACGTGGTCGTAATCGATCACCAGCTGCTGCAGGAACAGGTCGCGGATCTGGTTGACGCTGAAGGGGATGGTCTCCGCTTCAGCGCCATGTTCGGCCACATGCGCGTGCAGGAAGCTCAGGGTGGCCTGCTCATCGCGATGATCGGCCAGCACGGCTTCGCCGATTCGTACGGTGATCGGCAGCAGCACGATGTTGTGCTGGGCAATGAAGTCCTGCGGCAGGTCGCAGGCCGAGTCGACGACGATTCCGATGCGCATCCGCGGCTCCCCCTCCAGGGCGGTTGTAGGTTCGGAAACGTGAAATCTATCTCAAAACCTGGCGTGGCGCGCGAGGGAAACGCGCCAGGCCTGTTCAGCGACTGCGCTGCACCGCTACCGGCAGGCTGGCCAGGCGCTGCCATTCGGGTTGCTGCAGCAGGCCCGGATCGGCCAGCACCGCCGCCATCAGCGGGTGCGCATCGTTGCCCCAGAACAGTTGGTCATCGATGGCCAGGGTCGGCACGCCGAACACGCCGGCAGCAATGGCGGCCTCGGTGTTGCGCCGCAGCTGCTCCTTGACCGCCGGGTCAGCGATGGCGCCGGCGACATCCTCGATCCCCAGTCGCGCAGCCGGCTCGCGCAGGGCCTCGGCGCTGTCGGCGGCATTGCCATCGCGCCAGATCCAGTCGAACAGCATATCCACCGCCTGCACGCTGCCACCCGCAGCCAGGCACAGGCGCAGCGCGGACAGCGGATTGAACGGGTGGCCCGGCGGGAACCTCAGCGGTATGCCTTCGGCCTGCGCGGTCCACAGCAGCTGGCGGTAGATGAAGCGGCGCTTGGCCGGAATCTCGGCCGGCCCGAGGTTGCCCAGGTGGTGCAGCACGGCACCGAAGGCGATCGGCACGGTCTGGATCTGGGCAAACTGTGGCAACCGCTTCAGCTTCTGCCAGTGCAGGTAGGAATAGGGCGAGACGAAATCGAAGTACCAGCGCAGCGTGGCCATTGGCGGCTCCTTGCAGGCAGTCAGGGCTGCGCGTTGCGCAGCAGGTAGCGGTCGCGCAGTTCGGTCTGGCGCGAGCGCATCGGCATTGCACGGCCGCCCAGCCAGACCTGCTCGGCATAGTGCGCCACGTCTAGCGGGTCACCTTCCCACAGCACCAGGTCGGCGCGCTTGCCCGGTTCGATGCTGCCGATCTGTTCGCCCACGCCGAACGCCTGCGCCGGCACCCGGGTCAGTCCGGCCAGGCCGTCGGCCCAAGGCAGGCCATTGGCCACGGCATTGCCTGCCAGCTGGCGCATCTTGCGTGCGTTGTGCGAGGCATCGCCACGCTGCACGAACGAGACGGCCACGCCGGAACGTTGCAGGCGTGCCGCATTTTCCAGCGTGGCACCGATCTGGTCGAAGCTGGCCGGCAGGTTGGCCAGTACATCGACGAACACCGGTACCTGGGCGGCGGCCAGTTCTGGCGCCACCTGCCAGGCTTCGCTGGCGCCGGCGATGGCGATCTTCACTTTCTCGCGGGCAGCCCAGCGCAGCAGCTGGCGGATGTCCGCCGCTCGGTCCACCTCCACCACGATGCGGCCCTGGCCTGCCAGGTAGCGGCCCAGCGTGCGGCGCCCGGCCGGCGTCAGCAGTGCATGCGGTGAGTCCGCAGCCACCTGTCCGCGCGCCTCGTCCACCATCTGCTGCAGCAGCATCCACTGCGCGGCACGCGAATGCCCGGTCAGTTCCACTGCGGCCGACCCCAGGCGCAGGAACAGCGCGCGCGGCCCGAGTGGATCGGCGCTGCCGTCCAGCCGCATCACACCGCCCTGGCCTGCAACGAAGCCGCCACCGGTGGCCGCCCCCAGGGCGGTGAAGCCGATGCCGTCCAGGCGTGCCACCGGGATCAGCACCGAGGCCGGGTTATAGGCCAGGGTGACATCGAATTCGGGGCGCAACGGTTGTTCGCCGATCTTCAACGTGCTGTCGACCGTACTCGCTTCGCCGGAGACCTCTTCGATGCCGATCTCGGTGATGCCGCCGAACAGCGCCGGTGTCAGCGGGCGGCCATCGGCCTCGACCACGCTGGCCCCGGCCGGTGCGGACAGCCCGCTGCCGACTGCGCGGATGATGCCACCCTGCACCAGCACATCGGTGTGCTGCAGGCTGCCGCGCGTGCCGGCGGTATGCACGGTGGCGTTGCGCACCAGCAGGTCCTGCGCCGAGGCTGCGGTTGTCATCAACAACAGCGCAACCAAGGTAGCGCCGGGCCATGCCCGGCGACGCTTGCTCAACACGTACATCAGCGCACCTCCTGGCCAAGCTGGAAATCGGAACGCGGCGTCGCTACCGGTGCACTGCGGTCGTACAACCTGCGGCCATCAATGAAGACCTGTTCGGCCAGCGCGTAGGAACTGAAGGGGTTGCCGTTCCACACCACCACATCGGCCATCTTGCCGGCCTCCAGGGTGCCAGTCTGGCCTTCAATGCCCAGCGCCTTGGCGGCGTTGGCGGTCATCCAGGTGATGGCGTGTTCGGGGCTGATCTCCGGCATGCGTGCGCGGCGCGCAGCGGCGATTACCTTGGCCGCTTCCTGGTTCAAGCGCTGGATGCCTTCGGGTGAATCGGAATGGACGATGGCGCAGCTGTTCTTCGGCCGGTCCACCAGTGCGATGTTCTCCGGAATGCCATCGAAGGCTTCCATCTTGAAGCCCCACCAGTCGGCCCACAGCGCGCCGCAGACGCCGTCGGCGGCCAGCCGGTCAGCCAGCTTGTAAGCCTCCACGCCGTGGTGGAAGGCGGCCACCTTGAAGCCGAATTCCTTGGCCAGGTCGAGCATGGTCGCCATCTCGTCGGCGCGGTAGCAGTGGATGTGCACGCGGATGTCGCCTTCGATCGCGCCGGCCAGCGTGTCCAGCTTGAGATCGCGCTTGCCGCCGGCGTCACCGGCGCTGTCGCCCTTGTCGCTGCCGAACCAGCCCGTGCGCTTGGCCGGCTTGGGTGTGTTCTTGGCGATGTAGTCGGCGGCATCGATGAAGGCGGCGCGGTAGCCGGCAACATTGCCCATCCGCGTGGCTGGGGCGACGCCCTTTCCTTCGCCGTAGACCCGTTTCGGGTTCTCGCCGCAGGCCATTTTCAGCCCCCACGGTGCGCCTGGAAACTTCATCGCCTGGTAGGTGATGGCCGGTACGTTCTTCAAGGTCACGCCACGGCCACCGACCAGGTTGGCCGAGCCGGGAAGCACCTGCATGCTGGTCACGCCGCCGGCCAACGCAGTGGCGAAGCCCGGGTCCTGCGGCCACACCGAGTGCTCGGCCCAGACGTTGGCGGTGACCGGAGCGGTCATCTCGTTGCCGTCACTGTGCGCGCCGACGCCCGGGCTGGGGTACACGCCAAGGTGCGAGTGCACGTCGATCAGGCCCGGCGTGACCCACTTGCCCTGCGCATCGATGCGGGTGACCCCGGCATCGGCCTGCAGCTGGCGGCCTACGGCGACGATGCGGCCCTCGCGCAGCAGCACGTCGGCGTTGTCCAGGCGCTGGCCGGTGCCGGTCAGCACGGTGGCGTTCTGGATCAGCACCGGCGCATCGGGATGGGCCTGGTACGTACTGGGGTAGGGATCGGCGACGAAGCGCGAGGCACCCACTGCGGGCGCGGTGCTCAATGAAAGCAGCGCCAGTGCCACCCCGGCGCGCAACAACGTCGATGCCATGCAGTTCCCCTCGCAGCGTAGTCCAGCCGCCGACGCTAGCCGGACGGCGGCGTGCTTGCCAAGTGACCTTCTTCACACGCGTGCCGGCAATGCCTCGACGGGGCCGCCCGGCTGGCTGAAAATAGCCGGTCCCCACGCCGTACTCCGGACCACCGCCCATGAAGAGCAAGCAGGAAATCGTCGACAACTGGCTGCCGCGCTACACCGGCGTGCCGCTGGACCAGTTCGGTCAGCACATCCTGCTGACCAACTTCGGCGGCTACCTGCATACCTTTTCCGAGCTGACCGGCGCCCCGGTCATCGGCCTGGACCGGCCGATGGCCAGTGCCACCTTCGATGGCATCACCATGATCAACTTCGGCATGGGCAGCCCCAATGCCGCGATCATCATGGACCTGCTGTCGGCGGTGATGCCCAAGGCGGTGCTGTTCCTGGGCAAGTGCGGTGGCCTGAAGCGCAAGAACCAGCTGGGTGACCTGGTGCTGCCGATTGCGGCGATCCGCGGTGAGGGCACCTCCGGCGACTACCTGCTGCCGGAAGTGCCGGCGCTGCCGGCCTTCGCGCTGCAGCGTGCGGTCTCGACCATGATCCGCGACCTCGGCCACGACTACTGGACCGGCACCGTCTACACCACCAACCGCCGGGTCTGGGAGCACGACGAGGCGTTCAAGGAGCGGCTGCGGGCGATGCGCTGCATGGCCATCGACATGGAAACCGCCACCGTGTTCGCGGCCGGTTTCGCCAACCACATCCCCAGCGGTGCGCTGCTGCTGGTGTCGGACCAGCCGATGATCCCCGACGGGATCAAGACCGAGGCCTCCGATGCCAAAGTCAGCTCCCAGTTCGTGGAAAACCATATCCAGATCGGTATCGAGGCGCTTAAGCTTATCCGGCGCAACGGCAAGTCGGTCCGCCACCTGCGCTTCGACGAATGATGATGATGGCCTGGCGCGGCGCGCCGGCCCTGGGGAGTAGGTGATGGACGTTGCCGCGCAAGTGGTGGAATTCTGGAAAGAGGCGGGCCCTGCGAAGTGGTTCGCCCGCGACGATGCGTTCGACGCGCAGTTCCGCCAGTTGTTCCTGGATGAGCATTTCGCAGCTGCCTCGCGCGCGCGCGAACACTGGCTGGGCAGTGCCGAGGGCGCACTGGCGCTGATGCTGCTGCTGGACCAGTTCCCGCGCAACTGCTTCCGCGGTAGCGCACATTCCTACGCGACCGATGGCCTGGCCCGGCACTACGCCATGCGCGCCATCGAGGAAGGCCTGGACCTGCAGCTGGTGCCCAAGCTGCGCGCCTTCATCTACCTGCCGTTCGAGCACTCCGAGGACCCGCTGGACCAGGACCGCTCGGTGGCGATGTTCGATGTGCTGGGCGACAAGGAATACCTGCAGTACGCCGAGCTGCACCGCGACATCATCCGCCGCTTCGGTCGCTTCCCGCACCGTAACGCCGTGCTGGGCCGCATTCCCTCACCGGAAGAGCTGGACTACCTGGCCGAAGGCGGATTTGCGGGGTAGATCCACGCCATGCGTGGATGTAAAAAAACGCCGGCGTTCGCCGGCGTTTTTCGCAGGTTTCAACCGCTGCCGATCAGTACTTCGGCACGCCGTTGTCGACGTCTTCCGACCAGGCGTTGATGCCGCCGGTGACGTTGAACACCTTGGTGAAGCCCAGGGCGCGGAACTGCTCGGCGGCCTGCGCGCTGCGGCCACCGTGGTGGCACATGAAGGCCAGCGCGGTGTCCTTGGGCAGGGCTTCCAGCGCGGCGCGGCCGTTGCCGTCGAAGGTCTTGAACGGCACGCCAACAGCGGCGATTTCACGCTCGTCGGCCGGGCGCACGTCCACCAGGGTGATGTTGCCGGCACGCACCAGGTCGTCGGCATCGCGCACGCTGATTTCCTGCACCGGCTTGGGCGCATTCGGGTTGTCGATGGCCAGGCCCTTGCCGCGGATGTCGTCCACCCAGTCGATGGTGATGCCGTTGGCGCGACGGGCGCTGGCCAGGTCGAACTGCACGCGCAGGCCGTTGGACTCAGCGGCGATGGCGCCTTCGTCGTGCGGAGCCAGCTGGAAGTTCGGCTGGAAACCGGCGTCAATGGACAGCTGCAGGGCAGCGCCCGGAGCATCGGCCAGCGCGCCCTTGAGCATTTCCACGGCTGCCGGGGTGACGGTGATGCTCGGCGGGGTACGGTCCGGCGCGGCCAGGCCCAGCACGCTGCTCAGCTCGCCGCTGGCCGCCATCTGCAGCACGATATCGCTGCCGCCGACCAGTTCGCCGTCGATGTACAGCTGCGGGATGGTCGGCCAGTCGCCATAGGCCTTGATGCCTTCACGGATTTCCTGGTCGGCCAGCACGTTGACGTGGGCGAACTCGACGCCGAGGTCCTGCAGGGCGCCCACGGCCTTGGCCGAGAAACCACACTGCGGCATCGACGGCTGGCCCTTCATGAACAGCACGACGCGGTTGGCGTTGAGGATGGATTCGATGCGCGAACGCAGGGCGGGATCGAGGGACATGGACGTCGGGGTTCCGGGAATTCGAATCATCAATTCTAACCCTCATGGCATCATGGGGGATGAGCAACGCAGGAACATTGCATCGCATCCCGACCCGGCCCTGGCGCTGGCTGCCCTGGCTGGTGGCGTCGCAGCTGGCCGTGATCCTGGCGTGGGCCCTGGCCGGCTGGCACTGGGGGCTGCCGTTGATGGTGGCCAGCCACGCACTGTTCATGGTGCCGGTGTTCCTGCCCAACAGCCGTTTCTACGCGCCGGTGCTGAGCCGGTTGCCAGAGGCTGGCAACAGCGTCTGGTTGACCATCGATGACGGTCCTGGCCCGGAAACCCGTGCCGTGCTCGACCTGCTGGACCGCCACCAGGCCCGTGCCACCTTCTTCCTGGTGGGCGAGCGCGCGCTGGCGCAGCCGGAACTGGTGCAGGAGATCCTGCGCCGCGGCCACGACCTGGGCAACCACAGCCACAGCCATCCGCAGGCGCGCTTCTGGCGGCTGGGCCCGGCGGCGATGCGCGCCGAGATCGAGGGCTGCCAGCATGCACTGCAGGCGGTAAGCGGCCGCCCGGTGCGCTGGTACCGTTCGGTGGTGGGCATGACCAATCCGTTCGTGGCACCGGTGCTGCAGCGGCTGGGCCTGGTCCGGGTCGGTTGGAGCGCGCGCGGCTTCGACGGCATCGGCTGCACGGCGCAGGGCGTGCTCGACCGCCTGCTGCCGGACCTGCGCCCGGGCGCCATCGTGCTGCTGCATGAGGGGGCCGCCCATGGCCACAACCTGGCGATCATCGAGCGCGTGCTGCAGGCGCTGGACGAGCGCGGGCTGAAGGCCCAGCTGCCGGCCGGATAACCGGTAGCGCCGGGCCACGCCCGGCGAGCGCATCGGCATGGACGGAATCCGCCGGGCATGGCCCGGCGCTACCGGATGCGGTGCGCCACCAGCAACCAGCTATTGAACGGCGTGCGCCCGTGCAGGGGCCGGGGCGCCGTCACCTGCAATCCGGCCTCGATCAATGTCGCCTGCAGCACCTGCGGGTCGGGGTAATGACGCGGCCGCGTGCCCATCCAGCCGACCAGCCAGGCCAGCCGGTCCGCCACCCGCGTGGTGCGGTCGCGGCCGTCGCCGGTGGCCAGCGGCGTGCGCAGCAGCAGGCGGCCGCCAGGCGCGACCCGCGCACTGGCCGCGCGCAGCAGTGCCTGCTGTGGGCCTGCATCCAGGTACTGCAGCACGTCCAGCAGAAGCACGTGCCCGGCCTGCGCCGGCAGCGGCGCCTGCACGTCCAGACAGTCGAAGCGCACATCGTGCAGGCCGGTGGCGGCACGCTGGGCGCGGGTGATCTTGCCGGCGTCCACGTCCACGCCGAGGTAGCGCTGGGTACTGCCGCGCTGGCGCAGCACATGGGCGAACAGGCCCAGCCCGCAGCCCAGGTCCAGCAATGGGTGCCCGTCGTCAGGCAGATGCTGCAGCACCCCGTCGTACAACGGGTCGCTGCCGAGTTTGCCGCGGGTGTAATAGTAGTCGCGGCGGCTGCCCCAGGCCTGTGCCGGGCGGAACGCCTCGGCGATCGCGCGGGCCTGCGCGGCGCTCAGGGGCGTGCAGGGCAGGGGGAGGCCGTTCCGTGGCGCGCCATCCATCGCTTCAGTCCGCTCCGTCGAGCAGGTGTGCGGCGACCGGCAGCGCGCGCGCGCTCCACAGTGCGTACATCCGCGCCGACGGGTGCAGGCCGTCTTCGGCGATCATCGCCGGATTGTCACCCTGGTCACGGCTGATGTCGGTGATATCGACGAAGGCCACGCCCTGCTGGGTGCTGATCACCTCGGCGGCTGCGTTGTACTCGTCGGTTTCGATCTCGATGGTGGCCAGGTCGCGGCCACTGCCGGCACCGAACGGCGTCGCACCCCAGTCGGGGAAGGACAGCACCAGCACGCGCCCGGGGCGGCCGCCGGCGAAGCCGATCGCCCGTTGCAGCAGGGCCTGGAACTGCACGCGGTACTCGTCCAGCGGACGGCCGCGGTACTGGTTGTTGACGCCGATCAGCAGGCTGACGAAATCGAACGGGCCCTGTGGTGCGGCCGCATCGATGCCGGCGTCCAGCTCGTCGGTGGTCCAGCCGGTGGTGGCGATGGTCTGCGGGTCGGCCAGCGCCACCTCCTGCGCACGCAGCGCGGCGGCCAGCTGGTGCGGCCAGCGGCCTTCGACTGCAACCGCTTCACCGATGGTGTACGAGTCGCCCAGCGCCAGGTAGGTCAGCGCCACGGCTCAGGCCACCGAACGGCGTGGCTTCAGCGGCACGACCTTGGTGGCGTCCTCGGCACGGCGGGCCAGCACGCGGTCGATGCGGGCGAACACATCGCGCATCACCGAGGCTTCCGGCAGCAGGGTCACGCGGAAATGATGGCGGTAGGGCACGTTGAAGCTGGAACCCGGTACCACCAGCACGCCTTCGTTGTTCATCAGGTCCAGCGCGAAATTGTGGTCGTCAAAGCCCTTGGCGGCGGCACCGACCACGGCCGGGAACGCGTACAGCGCACCGGCCGGCGCGACCAGCGACAGGTGTTCACTGGCTTCGCAGGCCTCGATCACCGCGCGGCGGGTTTCATACAGGCGGCCACCCGGGGTGCACAGCTCGGAGATGGTGTCCGGGCCATTCACTGCGGCCTCGATGGCGTACTGGCCCGGCACGTTGGCGCACAGGCGCAGCGCGCCGAGCAGGTCCAGCGCGGCGCGGAAGTCGCCCAGGCGCGCGTCGTCGCCGCTGAGGTGGGCCCAGCCCACGCGCCAGCCGCAGGCACGGTGCACCTTGCTCAGGCCGCTGAAGGTCAGGCACGGGTGGTCGCCGGCCAGCGGCGCGACCGGCTGGAACACCGCATCGTCGTACAGGATCTGGTCGTAGATCTCATCGACCAGCAGCAGCAGGTTGTGGCGGCGTGCGATCTCGACCACGCGCTCGAGCAGTTCACGCGGGTAGCTGGCGCCGCTGGGGTTGTTCGGGTTGATCAGCACGATGGCGCGGGTGCGCGAGGACACCAGCGTCTCGATCTCGCTCGGGTCCGGTTGGAAGCCGTTCTCGGCGGCGCAGCGGTAGTACACCGGGCGGCCATCGTTGAGGATGGTCGAGGCCGACCACAGCGGGTAGTCCGGCGAGGGCACCAGGACTTCGTCGCCCGGGTTGAGCAATGCGCGCAGCGACAGGTCGATCAGTTCGCTGACGCCGTTGCCGACGAACACGCGGTCCGGGTGCGCATCCGGCGCGCCACGGCGGGCGTAGTACGCCGCGATGGCTTCGCGTGCGACCGGCAGGCCCTGCTGGTGGGTGTACGGGTCGGTGCGGCCCATGTCGTCGGCGATCGCGCGCTGCAGGTGCTCGGGTGCGCGGAAACCGAAGTTGCCCGGATTGCCGATGTTGAGCTTGATCAGCTTGCGGCCCTGCGCCTCCAGCTCCCGGGCTCGCCGCGCCAGTTCTCCGCGGATTTCGTAGCGCACTTCGGAAAGGCGCTCGCGGATGGCCAGGGGCTTGGGCGAGTTGGTGGACATGGGGGCTGGGCCGTCAAAAGGCATGGGGATTCCATCCTACCGGAATTGCTGCAGTGCATGGCAAGGGCGCCGGGCTTGCCATTGCTGGGCTGGCAGGGCGCCGTCACAGGTAGAATGGTGGCGATGACCCAGACCCCCGATTTCATCGCCCTGCAGACCATCGGCTGGCCCTGGCCGGGCCCGGCACAGCAGGCCGACTGGCAGGCCGCCATGGCCGCACATCCGCAGGCCCGCCCGGCGCGGGTGATCGAACAGCACCGCACCCACTACGTGGTGGCCGATGGCCCGGATGCGTCGATCAAAGCCGAGTCGCTGCCGGAATGGCAGCGCCCGCGCTTCCCCAGCCATGAACGGCCAGCGGTGGGTGACTGGGTGCTGCTCGATGGCATCCGCATCGTCGCGCTGCTGCCGCGTCGCACCGCGATCAAGCGTGGCGCCGCCGGTGAGCACTACCACCAGCAGGTGATCGCGGCCAACATCGATACGGTGTTCATCGTCTGCGGCCTGGATGCCGACTTCAATCCGCGCCGCATCGAACGCTACCTGCTGCTGGTCGGCGGTGGCGGTGCCGAACCAGTGGTGGTGCTGACCAAGGCCGACCAGACCGAGTACAGCGAGGATGCGCTGGCGGTGCTGGAAGAACTGGAGATGCAGGGAATTGCCCTGCATGCGATCAACGGCCTGGATGCCGGCAGCGTGGCGGTGCTGCAACCGTGGCTGGGCCCGGGTCGCACCGTGGTGCTGGTCGGTTCCTCCGGTGCCGGCAAGTCCACATTGACCAACACCCTGCTCGGCGAGCAGCGGATGAAGACCAACGCGGTGCGCGCCAACGATTCACGTGGCCGCCATACCACCACCCATCGCGCGCTGATGCCGCTGCCGACCGGCGCCTGCCTGATCGACACCCCCGGCATGCGCGAGCTGAAGCCGACCGGCGAAGAAACGCTGTCCGAAGGTGGCTTCGCCGATATCGAAGCGCTGGCCGCACAGTGCCGCTTCAACGACTGCAAGCACCAGCAGGAACCGGGTTGTGCGGTACGTGCGGCGATCGAGGCGGGTGAGATCGAAGAGAGCCGGCTGCTGAACTACTTCAAGCTGAAGGAAGAAGTGGCCGCCGCTGCCGCCAAGCTGGCAGTACGCCAGGCCGAGACCGCGCAGGAGCGCGGCGGCAAGAAGGGCAAGGGCCAGCAGTTCCGCCCGGCGGGCAAGCCGCGCCGGCGCTGACCCCGCGGTGCCGGAAACCTGTTCCTGGTGGGTGCCAACCTTGGTTGGCACGAATGTGTCCGAAGCCGCCTGCGGCGGATGCCAACCAAGGCAGGCACCTACCAACGTTCGGGCAGAGCGCTATAGTCCGCGCATGGAACCGACCGCGACGCTGGACCGTGAGGTGGCCCACCATGCAGCGCTCGATGCGCGCCTGGTCGAGGCCGTGGGAGGCATCCGCCTGCTGGGGCTGACCAGCTGGCCGGCAACGGTGCAGGCACCGTTCCTGGACAGCGTGGCGCGCGGCCAGCCGGTGCTGCCGAAGGTGGATTACCCCCGGCTCGACTTCAGCGAAGAGCGCCGCGCGCTGGCCGCGATCGCTGCCGACTGTGACGACAGCCATCCACTCGGCCACTACGTGCGGCAGTCGGCGCAGAGCTGGGACCTGGCCGCGCAGCTGTTGGAAGGGCTGGGCACCGCCGCCGTCGATACCTGTTCGGTGCAGCTGTTCGGCGCACCCGAGCAGCCGCTGCCGGGCAATGGCCCGAGCACGCGCGAAGCGGCGCGGCACTTCATCCAGATCGCCGCCGAGCTGGACCACGAACTGCTGGCACCGGAAGAGCAGGTGCCGGTCTCGGCCATTGCGTTGCAGCTGCAGCTGCAGAACGATCTGGATGCCTTCTTCGAATCACGCATCATCCAGGTGCAGCTCGATCCGGAACTGGTATCCAAGGCCGCTGCCGGCCCGACCCGCATCCGCCTGCGCACCAGTGCACGCTTCAGCGCCTACGACCGCGCGCAGCTGTTCCACCATGAAGCGCTGGTGCATTCACTGACCGCGTTGAACGGCCGCGAGCAGCCGGTGCTGCCGAGCCTGGCATTGTCCTCGCCGCGGGTGACGGCAACGCAGGAAGGGCTGGCCACCTTCGCCGAGCAGATCACCGGCAGCATCGACATCGAGCGCCTGAAACGCATCAGCCTGCGTACCGAAGCGATTGCCATGGCGCGCGAAGGCGCCGATTTCATCGAAGTGTTCCGCTACTTCTGCGATGCCGGGCAGAACGCGGAAGAGAGTTTCGCCTCGGCGCAGCGCGTGTTCCGCGGCGTGCCGCCGAGTGGCGGCCTGGCGTTCACCAAGGACACGGTGTACCTGCGTGGCCTGGTGTCGGTGCACACCTTCTTCCGCCACATGCTGGCCGAGGACCGCCTGCAGGTCTGCCGCTGGTTGTTTGCCGGCAAGATGAGCCTGGCCGATGCGATCGCGTTCGCACCGTTGTTCGAGGCGGGTGTGCTGAAGCCGCCGCGCTGGCTGCCGCACTGGGTGAGCCGGGCGAACGGCCTGGCCGGCATGCTGGCGTTCTCGCTGTTTGCCAACCGGATACGGATGGACCAGCTGGCGCCGGAATGAAATGCGTTGGCGGGATGATGCGCTGGCGCCTCGATTGTTATCGGGGAGAGCGGGCGGCTTGCGCTGGCCAGGACACGCCGCAAGTACGTCCCTGTAGGCTCGGCCACGGCATCCATGCCCTGGACGGTCCTGGCCAGCGCAAGCCCCTCGCTCCAGACAATTTCCCGCGAGACGGCCAGCAATCCACCAGAGGGATTGCGCTTGAGGAGCTTGAAAAGCAAAGAGCCGGGCAATGCCCGGCTCTTTGCTTTTGCTTTTGCTCTTGCTTTCAATTGCCTCCGCGCCGGCGCGGGGAACTGTCCAGCGTGGGTAGGCAGGCCCATGCAGGACCGTGAGGCGCATGGATGCGCCGATCGAGCCCCCATGGATGGGTTTACGGCGTGTCCTGCATGGGCCTGCCTACCCACGCCATGCAGGAACAATCAACGCGCCGCAGCGCCCGCTTTCGATTTAGAACTCCGCCGCCACCGTCATGAACAACTGCCGCGGCGCGCTCGCATGGATCGCATAGCGCGTGCCCTTCGGATCAGTCGGTGCGAACGAGCTCAGCTGGCCGGCGTAGCGCTTGTTGGTCAGGTTGGTCGCGTTCAACGACACCCGCACGTTGCGCAGGCCCAGGCCCGGGCCGAAGTCGTAGCCCGCACCTGCGTCGAAGGTGGTCACGCCCGGCACCGACTGGTCGTTGGTGTAGGTGTAGTAGCGCTTGCCGGTGTACTTCGCACGCAGGCTGGCGAAGAAGCCGTCGCGGTTCCAGCTGATTTCGCTGGAGGCCATGCGCTGCGGCGTATCCACCGTGATCTTGCCGGCCACCGGAACGATCGCACCGCCCGAGGTGTAGTCATCCTCGTAGGTGGTCTTGTTCCAGGACAGCGCGTTGTACCACTGCAGGCCGTCGATCGGCTTGAAGATGAAGGTCAGTTCCGCACCATGGCTCTTCACCGAACCGACGTTGATGAAGCGCGTCACGCACTCCGGGCGCGTGCCCACTTCGATGCTCGAGCATGGGTTCAGCGACAGCAGGCGGTTGTCGAACTTGACGTTGTAGGCGGCGATCGACGCCTGGTACTTCTCGCCGAAGGTACGGAAGCCGGCTTCCAGGCTCTTGGACTTCTCAGGCTCGAGCCCGGCGCTGGCCGCGAACGATTCCGGCGACACCTGCAGCGGGCCGCCGCTGCCACCGCCGACGAAGGCGGCGATGTTCTCGGCATACGAGGCGAACAGCTCGTTGTTGGCGTTGAGCTTGAAGCCCACGCCCACCTGCGGCAGCACCGATTCCTTGGCGGTCAGCGTGCCCGAGGCGATGCTGGTTTCCACGCCCGGCTTCGCGGTGGCGCGCATGCGGGTGTTGGGGCTCTTGATGCCCACGTCCACGGTCAGGCGCTGGTCCAGGAAGCGCATGCGGTCCTGCACGTAGAACTGGCGCGTGCGGATGTCGAAGTCCTGGTTGAACAGCAGGCGATCCGGGTTCTTCAGGTACAGGTCGTCCAGGAACGGGCCGCTGATGTAGTAGAAGTTGCGCGAGACGTTGTGGTCGTTCTGCTCATACCACAGGCCGGCTTCCAGTTCGTGGATGCCCACCGTCCACGACAGCGCGGCGGTCAGGCCATCGCGGTTGATCGTGTAGTTGGTGCTGCGGATCGAGATCGGCAGCATCCTGTCGGTGCCCGGGTAGGACGGCTGGCCCGGTGCCCACCAGTGGCCCTGGCCACGGTTGTCGTGGTGGTAGGCCAGCAGCTTCAGGCGGCCCTGCTCGCCCAGGCGCAGGTCGGCATCGACCGAGTACAGGTTGTCGTCACGCAGCGCACGGCTCTGGTAGTACGCATCGTCGATGCTGTTGACGCCGCCGCTGAACGCGCAGCGCGCCTTGTTGTAGGTGCCCGGCGCGCAGTACGCGGCAGCGACGGCGCGATCCCAGTCCGGTGCGTAGATGTTCCAGTCATAGCCCAGGCCGCGGGCCAGCATGTCCTTGGACAGGTAGGCGTAGTTGGCCTGGCTGGCGCGCGAGGTGGCCACGAACGCACCGAAGCGGTGGTCGCCGGCATTCCACACTGCCTTGGCGTTGAACTGGCGGGTGGTCTGGTTCTGGTACGGCGCGGCCCACATGTCCTGGTCCTGGTGCACGCCGGACACATAGGCCGAGAAGCCGTTGAGGTCGCCGGTATCCACGCGCAGGTAGCCGCGGCGCTGGTTGTTGTCGCCGACGGTGACGCTGGCGCGCCCACCGAATTCGGTTGACGGGTCCATCGAGAAGTACTGGATGGTGCCGCCCAGGTTGCTGGTCGAGGCCACGCCCAGCGAACCGATGCCCTGCGACAACTCGGCGCCGGCCAGGTTCTCGGCGATGATCGCGCGGGCGATGCTCAGGCCGTTGTAGTTGCCGTAGCTGTTGTCGCCCAGCGGGATGCCGTCCAGCGTGTAACCCAGGCGGCTCTTGTCGAAGCCGCGCAGGCTGATGGTCTGCGATTCCTCGTTGGCGCCGAAGGCATCGTTGGACTGCACCGACACGCCCGGCAGGCGGTCGAGGATCTTCTGGCCGCTGGTGCCCGGCGGCAGCACCTGCTTGTCGACGGTGGTGATGCGCTGCACTTGGCGGGTCTCGCCCTGGCCGATCACGGAGACGGTATCCAGCGTCTGCGCGCTCAGCGCGGCCTCGGTGCTGGCGCCGGTATCGGCGGCGGTGGCGGCATGGGCGCTGGCGGCGGCGGAGAGCGCGATCGCCACGGCGATCGTCAGGTGTCGGGTCTGCATGGTGGTCCGTTGCATTGGGGTTGGTCACCGGCACGCGTGCGCGGTGCATGGCCACTATGCGAACGGAACATGAAACCTTCTTTACGAAAAACCAACGAACGGTGCAGGGCACCCGCGGGTGTCCTGCCGCCGAATGAAAAAGGGGCCGGATTCCCCTCGCGAGCGAAGGTTCACCGGCCCCGCGCACTCCGTGGGGGAGGCGCTCCACGCGTCGCGTGGAGGAGGGCTCAGCCCATGTACAGGCCACCGTTGACCGGATAGTCGGCGCCGGTCACGTACGAGGCTTCATCCGAGGCCAACCAGGCGCACAGCCCGGCTACTTCCTCGGGGCGGCCGAGGCGGCGCACCGGCACCGACGCGGCCAGCCGGTCCAGCACATCCGGCGGGAAGCTGCTGATCGCCTGGCTGGCGATGTAGCCCGGCGACAGCGTGTTGACGGTGACGCCGCGCGAGGCCACTTCAGCCGCCAGTGCACGGCTGAATCCATGCATCGCCGCCTTCGCCGTTGCGTAGTTCACCTGCCCGATCTGGCCCTTGTGGGCGCTGACCGAACCGATGTTGATGATGCGGCCCCAGCCACGCGTGGCCATGCCGTCGACCACCTGCTTGGTCAGGTTGAACAGCGCATTGAGGTTGGAGGCGATCACCGCGTTCCAGTCTTCCACCGTCATCTGCCGGAACAGCAGGTCGCGGCTGCCGCCGGAATTGTTGACCAGTACATCCACCTCGCCGACTTCGGCGCGGACCTTGGCGAACGCCGCGCTGGTCGAGGCCCAGTCGGTCGCGTTGCCTTCGGAGGCGATGAAGTCGAAGCCCTGTTCGCGCTGCTCGCGCAGCCAGTTGGCCTTGCGCGGCGAGTTCGGCGCGCAACCGGCGACCACGGTGTGGCCGCTGCGGGCCAGGCTCTGGCAGATGGCAGTACCGACACTGCCCATGCCGCTGGTGACGTAAGCGATTCGAAGCGTCATTGCAGAAGGCTCCTTTGGTAGGGGGTCAGGCAGCGAGCGGGTACAGGCCGAACAACAGGCTGCCGATCATCAGCAGCATCGAGATGGCGATGGCCCACTTCAGGGTGAATTTCTGGTGGTCGGCGAATTCGACCTTGGCCAGCCCCACCAGCAGGTAGGTGGACGGCACCAGCGGGCTGAGCAGGTGCACCGGCTGTCCGGCCAGCGAGGCACGCGCCATTTCCACCGGGGTAATGCCGTAGTTGCCGGCGGCCTCGGACAGGATCGGCAGCACGCCGAAGTAGAACGCGTCGTTGGACATGAAGAAGGTGAACGGCATCGAT
This sequence comes from Stenotrophomonas sp. WZN-1, assembly GCF_002192255.1. Taxonomy (NCBI): domain Bacteria; kingdom Pseudomonadati; phylum Pseudomonadota; class Gammaproteobacteria; order Lysobacterales; family Lysobacteraceae; genus Stenotrophomonas; species Stenotrophomonas sp. WZN-1. Next base: position 3,740,169 of record NZ_CP021768.1, on the reverse strand, counting down.
GCCACCGCAGTGATCACCGCCAGGTATGGGCCCCACGATTCCGGAATCACCGCCAGGAAGCTGTGCGACATCGCTTCCACCATGCCGGTGTTGTTGAGGATGCCGGTGAAGATGCCTGCAGCGAAGATCAGCGACACCACCGACAGCACGTTGCCGGCGTGGTTGACCACGCGGCGGCGCTGCTCGGCCAGGTTCGGGTAGTTGATCACCAGGGCGATGGCGAAGCCGACCATGAACAGCACCGGCATCGGCAGCACGCCGATGATCAGCGCGGTCATCAGCGCCACGGTCAGGGCCAGGTTCACCCACAGCAGCTTCGGACGCTTGATGTCTTCGGCGTCTTCCACCGTCGGCAACGCATTGCTGTCGTCGGACACGCTGTTGTCCATCCAGCTGCCGCCCTTGGGCAGGGTCACCACGCCGAGGCGGCGGCGTTCCTTCAGGCCCAGGTACCAGGCCAGCAGCAGCACGCCGGCACAGGCGATCACCATCGACGGGATCAGCGGCACGAACACATCGGCCGGGTCCACGTGCAGCGCGGTGGCCGCGCGTGCGGTCGGGCCGCCCCACGGGGTCAGGTTCATCACGCCGCCGGCGAGGATGGTCACGCAGGTCATGTTCAGCGCGTTCATGCCCAGCCGCTGGTACAGCGGCAGCATCGCCGAGACGGTGATCATGTAGGTGGTCGAGCCATCACCGTCGAGCGAGATCAGCATCGCCAGCACCGCGGTGCCGAGCACGATTTTCATCGGATCGCCCTTGACGAAGCGCAGGATCACCCGCACCAGCGGATCGAACAGACCCGCATCGATCATCACGCCGAAGTAGAGGATGGCGAACATCAGCATCACGCCGGTCGGCGCGATCTTCTTGATGCCCTCCAGCATCATCTCGTCGAGGCCGGCGCCGAAGCCGCCGATCAGCGCGAACAGGATGGGGATGGTGATCAGGGCGACGAGCGGCGACAGGCGCTTGCTCATGATCAAGTACATGAACGTAATGACCATGCCAAAGCCGAGGATGCTCAGCATCATCTGCGGACTCCTTGCGAAAACAGGACGTGGGGGAGTGGAAGGGGCCCGGGCGGCGTGCCCGGGATGCCGGGCTTAGAAGTCGTACTGCAGGCGGCCGGTGACCGCGCGCGTGCGGTCCACCGTGACTCCGGCCAGGCGGTCGCGGTTGCGGCTTTCGATCACGTTGAGCATGAAGCGCAGGTTGTCGCGCAGGTACCAGTTGCCGCCCAGCGTCCACGCTTCGGTGCTGCCACGGCGCAGGTCGGGTGCACCGTCGAGGTGCTGCGCGCCCCACATCTGGTCGTAGCGCAGCGCCACTTCGAAGGCACCGGCCTTGTGGCGGATGTCCTTGATCCGCGCGAAGCGGCCGGTCTTGCGGTCGTAGGCGCGGCTTTCGCCGGTGACGAACCAGCTGAGCATGCCGTAGGCCGCCATCACGTCGCCACGCTGGGCGCCGTCATCGAAGGTGGCGCCACTGAATTCGCCCTGCCACGACAGCGGGCCGCGCACCTGCGCATATTCCAGCGACCACTTGTTGACGTCGGTATCGCGGCCAGCGGAGAAGTCGACCAGGGTCAGGCGGCTCTCGTCGGACAGGTGGCCGGCCGGGCGCGGGCGGATCTTCAGGCCCGGAACGCCATTCGCGCCCGGGTTGTCATAGGCCTCGCGGGCCAGCGACAGGCCCAGGTGCAGCACGTCGCCGTCGCTGGGTGAAGGTGCCCAGGTGACGCGGCCACCCGCGGCGCGGCCCTTCACCTGCCAGGCGTCGATGCTCTCCAGGCTGTAGATGCTGGCGGCCCAGGTGAAGTCCCCCGGGTTGGCCTGCCACGACGCACCCAGGCGGTACAGCGGCGCCAGCGTGGTGCCGGCGTTGCCGCGCTCCAGGAAGCTGCCGTAGTTGGAACTGGTGCGGTCATCCAGCGAGAAGTACTGCTTGAACTGGCCGACGGTCAGCTTGCCGGCCTTGCCGAAGCTGCGTGCCAGGTACACGTCCTTGGCCTCGACGCGGTCGCCGGAGAAGTCGGTTTCCAGCTTGTAGTCGACCACGAAGAACTTGCCGGACACATCGACCCAGGCACGGCGGATCTCGGTGTCGTCCTTGTTCGGCGTGCCGCGGTTGTCGTTGTCGAAGGTGGCGAAGTCCAGGTGCAGGCGGCCACCGAGGGTGGCAGTGACCGGACGGTCGTCTTCGGCGGCGAAGGCCGGCGCCGACAGGGCAGCCAGCGCCATCATGGCGGCAGGACGCCGCCAGGCAAACGTGAATTCCACAAACCCTCCCAGGTGCACGCCAGGCGCGCGGCAATCGTGGGCACCGGACGGTGCGCGGCCGCAGTCTGGGTCGGGCAAGCTGTCATCGTCCTGTCAACGGATTGTGCGGTGCAGCGTAAAAGACCGCCGGCCACGGCCCGGCGCTACCCAGGCGGTGTATCCCGGTAGCGCCGGTCCATGACCGGCGGGCGGCCCCGGCGTCATGCGGTAGCATTCGTTTCCCCTCCCACCCATGTGCCCATGCGCCTGCTGCTGGTCGAAGACAACCCGGATCTGGCCGATGCGATCATCCGCCGGATGCGCCGCAGCGGGCACGCCGTGGACTGGCAGGCCGACGGCCTGGCCGCCGCCAGCGTGCTGCGCTACCAGAGCTTCGACCTGGTGGTGCTGGATATCGGCCTGCCCAAGCTCGATGGCCTGCGTGTGCTGGCCGGCATGCGCGAGCGCGGCGACAGCACGCCGGTGCTGATGCTGACCGCGCGCGATGGCATCGAAGATCGCGTGCAGGCGCTGGACGTCGGCGCCGACGACTACCTGGGCAAGCCGTTCGATTTCCGGGAGTTCGAAGCGCGCTGCCGCGTGCTGCTGCGGCGTGCGCGCGGCCAGGCCAGCGAAGTGGTGCAGATCGGCGGCTTCCAGTTCGACAATGCTGCACACCGGGTCAGCCTCGACGGGGAGCCGATCGAACTGCCCAACCGCGAATACCGCCTGCTGGAGATCCTGGTCGGCCGCCTTGGCCAGGTGGTCGGAAAGGACGAGATCGGCAACGGCCTGTTCGGCTTCGATGACGAAGCGGGCCCGAATGCCATCGAGCTGTATGTCGGCCGCCTGAGAAAGAAGCTGGCCGCCGCGCCGCTGCGCATCACCACGGTGCGTGGCGTGGGCTATCTGCTGGAAGCCAGTGATGGCAGCACCGACGCCGATGGCTGACGCCCGCGTTGCGAACGCCGCACCGGGCTCGCTGCGGCGCACGCTGCTGCTCTACCTCGGCGTGCTGCTGGCGGTGTTCGCGGTGGCCCTGCTGTTCGCCGCGCGCGATTACGGCCAGCGCGCCGCAAACCGATCCTACGATCACCTGCTGGTGTCCTCGGCGCTGTCCATTGCCGATTCGGTGGCCCTGGTCGATGGCCAGTGGCAGGTCGATCTGCCGTATGCGGCGCTGGACCTGCTGGCGATGGCGCCGGAAGACCGCGTGTTCTACCGGGTGGCCGACAGCCGCGGCACGCTGATCACCGGCTACGGTGACCTGCCGGCACCGCCGCGCAGGCCCGGCACGCAACCGCAGCTGTTCGATGCCCCCTACAGCGGCGAGACCGTGCGCTTCGTGGTGGTCGGCCGCAGCTTCGCCGCTGCCTCGGCGCAGGGCGAGGTGCAGGTGCAGGTCGGCCAGACCCGGCGTGCGCGGGAAGCCGTCGCGCAGGACATGGTCAATCGCGCACTGCTGGCGATCGGTGTGTTGTCTGGCCTGCTGCTGGCGCTGGTGGCCTTCGGCGTGCATCGCGCATTCCGGCCGCTGGTTCGGGTGGAGCGCGAGCTGTCGCGACGGGAACCGTCCGACCTGAAGCCGCTCGATGCCCGCGTGCCGCGTGAGATGGATCAGATGGTGGCCGCGTTGAACCGCTTCATGGATCGCCTGTCCAGCAGCAACGAGACGCTGCGCGCGTTCATGGCCGAGGCCGCACACCAGATGCGCACGCCGTTGGCGGCATTGCGTGCGCAGGCACAGCTGGCGCTGGACGACGACGATCCGGAGGACATGCGGCGCAGCCTGCAGGCGATCGAGCGCAACGCCACCCACATGAGCCGGCTGCTCAACCAGCTGCTCAGCGATGCCAGCGTGATCCATCGTTCGCACCTGCAGCGCTTTGCTGCAGTGGATCTGGCCGAGACCGTGCACCAGGCCCTGCATGAAGCGCTGCCGCAGGCTGGCCCTGCGCCGCGCGTGCAGTTGGCGATGACCGCTGAGCCTGTACAGGTGCATGGCGATGCGCTGCTGCTGCGCGAGGCGATCAAGAACCTGGTCGACAACGCATTGAAGTACGGCGGCGACGGCCCGTTGCAGATCGCCCTGACCGTGGAAAGCGAGCAGGCCGTGCTGACCATCGCCGACCATGGCGCAGGCATCGCGGCCGCCGATGCCGAGCGCGTGTTCGAACGCTTCGCCCGTGGCGAAGGCGCACCCTCCGGCGGTGCCGGGCTCGGCCTGGCCATCGTCAAGCGCGTGGTCGACAGCCATGGCGGCCGCATCGACCTCAGCAACCGCCCGCAGGGCGGGCTGATCGCCACCATCCGCCTGCCCCGGAGCAGTTCATGATCCGCCTGTTCGCCACGGCCGTTGCCCTGCTGCTGGCCCTGCCGGTGCTGGCCGCGCCGGGCGATGTGCGCCGTTTTCCCGCGCAGGGAGCCGCGACCGCGCAGCTGCGCATCCACGGCACCACCGACATCGAAGTGTTCGCGGTGGTCATCGCCGACTACCAGCGCCTGCACCCGGGCACCGAGGTGGTGTACGAGGACATCATCACCCAGGACCTGTACGCGCGATACCTGCATGACCGTGTCGGACCGGCATCGCCGGACCTGCTGATCTCCAGCGGCATGGACCTGCAGACCAAGCTGGTCAACGATGGCCATGCGCTGCCACATCGCTCGGCGCAGACCGCTGCGCTGCCGGCCTGGGCACAGTGGCGCAACGAGGCGTTCGGCATCAGCTATGAGCCGGTGGTGATGGTCTACAACACCCGTGTACTGCCGTCGGCGAAGGTGCCGCACACGCGCCGCCAGCTGCTGGAACGGCTGCGCGCCGAGGGCGCACCGCTGCGCGGAAAGGTCGGCACCTATGACATCGAGCGCAGCAGTGTCGGCTACCTGCTGGCAACCCAGGATGCGCAGCGTGGCAGCATCGCCGGCGCGTTGCTGGGTGCGCTCGGCGACAACGACGTGGTCCGCGAGGAGCGCACCGGCGTACTGCTGGACAAGGTGGCCAGCGGCCAGCTGTCGCTGGTCTACAACGTGCTCGGCTCCTATGCGCAGGCACGCGTCGATGCCGGCGCGCCGCTGGCCATCGTCGAGCCCGAGGACTACACGCTGGTGGTGCTGCGGACTGCGGTGATTCCGCGTACCGGCCCACACCCGGAAGAAGCCCGGCGCTTCCTCGATTACCTGCTGTCGCCACGCGGCCAGCAGGTGCTGTCACGCGAGGCACGGCTGATGCCGATCGTGACCGGCAACGCACGTGGCGACGATGCGCCCGGCCGCAGCCGCCGTCCGATCCAGCTCGGCCCGGGCCTGCTGGTGTACCTGGATGCGCTCAAGCGCCGCCAGTTCCTCGATGCCTGGCGCAGCAGCGTGGAGCCGGCGGGGCGCTGACGCGGCGGCCTGCCCGTACAATGGTGGCATGAGCGAATACACCATCCTGATCGCCGATGACCACCCGCTGCTGCGTTCGGCGGTGGTGCAGTCATTGCGGCAGAGCCTGCCGCTGGCGCAGGTGCGCGAGGTCGCCAGCGCCGAGGCATTGGCCGAAGCACTCGACGCGCACCCGGACGTGGACCTGGTGCTGCTGGACCTGACCATGCCCGGCGCACACGGTTTTTCCGCGCTGCTGCACGTGCGCGGCTCGCATCCGGACATCCCGGTGGTGATCCTCTCGTCCAACGATCATCCGCGGGTGATCCGCCGTGCCCAGCAGTTCGGTGCGGCCGGTTTCATTCCGAAGTCGGCCCCGGCCGAGACCATCGGCGAGGCGGTGCAGGCGGTACTTGATGGTGGCCTGTGGTTCCCGGCGATGGCCGCCGAACGCTCGGAGGCCGACGCACTGCTGGCCAGCCGCCTGGCGCAGCTGACCCCGCAGCAGTTCCGCGTGCTGCTGTGCCTGGCCGATGGCCTGCTCAACAAGCAGATCGCCTACACGCTGGGGCTGGCCGAGAACACGGTGAAGGTGCACGTCACCGCGATCCTGAAGAAGCTCGAGTGCCATAGCCGAACGCAGGCAGCGGTGCTGGTGAAGGCGCTGGAGCCGGAAGGCGACGCGGGCATCGGGTTGTAGTTTCCAGCCAACGGCGCAGCCCCTCGTGGGTGGACACGTAGAGCAGTTCATGGGTGAGGCCGGGCAGGTTCCGTGCGCATCCATCCACGGAAGAGAAAAGAAGATCAAAAGCAAAGGCAGCCTGGCAGGCCGCCTTTTGTAGAGCCGAGCCCACGCTCGGCTGCTTTGCGGTCAGTCCGCGATGCCGAGCATGGGCTCGGCTCTACACGAGCAAGCGCAGCGCGCGACCGGCTTTTGTTCTTCTTTTTCTTCTCCGTGGGTGGCAGGCCACCGAAATCTGTCAGAGGTCGGTCGGGTTGGGTTCGCGGGGGTGTCAGCCGCATGGATGCGGCTGCCAAGCCTCCAAGGACGGATTCACGGCGTCCCCCGCGAACCCATCCCGACCGGCCCACCCACGGCTTCTGCTTTCCACGACAAACCAGGCACCACCCACGAGGGGCTGCGCCGTTGGCTGGAAACTACCCGCGATGCCGGATCAACAGCTGACTCATCAGCGCCCGCAGCGCCGGCGGCTTCACCGGCTTGGCCATCATTCCCCAGCCACGCTCGGCGGCTATCTCACGCAATCCCGCATCGCGCTCGGCAGTGACCAGCACCACCGGCGGGCGGGCCTGCCACAGTTCGGCCAATGTCTCGTACAGCACCGGGCCGTGGTGGTCACCCATGCGCACATCCAGCAGCACCAGCTCCGGTACCGCGCCTGTTGCTGCCAGCTGCAGCGCCGCCTGCGGGCCATCGGCCAGAAGCACCTCGCAGCCCCAGCGCTCCAGCAGCGCGCGGCTGGCGGCGCACACGTGCGGGTCGTCGTCGATCACCCACACCCGGCGCCCGCGCAGCGGATTGTCTGCAGCAGGCTCCTGCACCAGCACCGGTGGTGGTGCCGTGGCGGGAATCGCGCTGGCCTCGCCGAACGGCACGCCCACGGCGAACACGCTGCCCTGGCCCAGCTGCGAGCGCAGCCGGATCGGATGTCCGAGCAGGCGGCCGATGCGGTCGACGATGGCCAGGCCAAGGCCGGCACCGCGCTGCTGGCCGTCGTGCAGGCGGCGGAACTCCTCGAAGATCTCGCACTGCAACGCGTCGGGAATGCCGGGCCCCTGATCGTGCACTTCGATCCACAGCAGGCCTTCGCGGCGACGGCAGCCGAGCAGCACACGGCCGCGTTCGCTGTAGCGCAGTGCGTTGGAAAGGAAATTCTGCAGGATGCGCCGCAGCAGCGCTTCATCGCTGACCACCACAGCATTGGTATCAACCCAGTCGACCACCAGGCCGCGTGACTGCGCGGCGATACCGAACTCGCGCGCCAGCGTCTGCAGCAGCGGGCCCAGCCGGAACGCCTGCACGCGGGTGGGAAGGCTGCCCGATTCCAGCCGCGCAATGTCAAGCAGGCTGTTGAGAATCGCATCCTGCGCGGCCAATGCAGCGTCGATGTGATCGCTGGTCTGCTGCTGCGCCGGGTCGCTCAGCTTGCCGCGCAGCACCGAGACGAACATGCGCGCCGCATTGAGCGGTTGCAGCAGGTCGTGCACGGCCGAGGCCACGAAGCGGGTCTTGTAGCGGTTGGCCTGTTCGGCTTCGCGGCGTGCTTCGTCCAGATCGTGGGTACGCTCGGCGATGCGGTGCTCCAGCGCATCGGCCAGCGAGCGCAGTTCGCGCGCAGCGTTCTTGTAGCTGGTGATGTCGGCGTAGCTGGTGACGAAGCCGCCATCGGGCAGGGGATTGCCACGGATCTCGAGCACCGTGCCGTCGTCCTTCTCGCTCTCGCGCATGTGCGGGCGGCCGCTGCGCAGGTGGTTCAGGCGGCGCTCGATGGCCTCGTCCACCGGGCCGGGACCGAGCAGGCCACGGCGTGCATTGAAGCGGAACAGGTCTTCGATCGGCCGGCCCACGCGCACCAGGTCCAGCGGGAAGCGGAACAATTCCAGATAGCGCGAATTCCACGCGACCAGGCGCAGGTCCCGGTCGATCACCACCACGCCCTGGGGCAGGTGTTCGAGGCTGCGGCTGAGGCCGCTGTCGGCATCGGTGGCGGCCTGCAGCAGGCCATCCTGCGCGGTGCGCAGTTCCTGTGCGTGCTGCTTGAGCAGGGTTTCCAGTTCGCGGCGGCTGCGCAGGCGATGCTTGGCCAGGCGCCGGCGCTGCTGCACGAACAGCACCAGGAAGCCCAACGCCAGCCATGCGGCGCCACCGGTGAGTGCCGCAGCACGGCCGGCAGCGGTGGCGGCACTGGCGTCGTGCAGCAGGTGCAGGTTCCAGCCTTCGGCGGGCAGCGGCAGGCTTTGCCACAGCATTGGCTGCGGCAGCGCAGGGTCCAGCAGGCGCACCATGCGGCCGCCGTCGGCCAGCACATCCTGGGTCCGTGCGCGCAGCGGCTGCAATGCGCGGTCGGCGTACTGGCGGGCGTCCAGCATCTCGCGGCGCTCATCGGCGCCCAGCGGGCGCAGCAGCCGGTAGCGCCAGCTGTCACGGTTGGCCAGGAACACCACGTCGTGGTCGTCGCTGGCCAGCACCACATCCGGGCTGCTCAACCATTCCTGTTCCAGCGCGGACAGCTCGACCTTGATCACCACCACGCCCAGCCGCTTGCCGTCTTCCTCGATCGCCTGGGAGAGGTAGTAACCGGGAACGCCGGTGGTCATGCCGATGCCATAGAAGCGGCCACGGCCCTGCGCCAGTGCCTGGCGGTAGTAGGGGCGGTAGCTGTAGTTCTCGCCGACATTGGTGGTCGGCTGGTCCCAGTTGCTGGCCGCCACCGCCACGCCGTCGTGGCCGACCAGGGTCAGGGTCGAAGCACGGGTGACTTCGTTGGCACGTTGCAGCTTGAGGTTCAGCCGCTGCCGTTCAGTGGGCGAGGGCGGCACGCGCAGCGCGTGCAGCAGATCCGGATCCAGCGCCAGCACCTGCGGCAAGGTGCCGAAGCGGTCGATGCGCTGCTGCAGGCCCTGGCCATGCAGCTGCAGCTGTCGCTGCACCTGGCTGCTTTCGTCGCCGAGCGCGCGCCGCCAGGCGTAGTGACCAGCGGCGACCGCGCACAGCACGGTGCCACCGACCATCACCAGGATCGTCAGCAACAGCATCCGGTGGCGGCTGAGCCAGTACATGGCGGCAGTCTACGCAGGGCCGGCGGGCGTGGCGTGCACGCCCGCCGGGGTCTGACGTGGAAGGGGTCAGAAGTGCATCTGCGCGCGCAGTTCGAAGATCTCCGGCGTGCTGTGCACGCCACGACGGCTGGCATCGACCTTCACGTAGTTGGCCTGGAACTTGAAGTGGCTGGTCAGGTACCAGTTCGCACCCAGGGTGAGGTCGTGCTGGCGGCCACCGAGGATGTCGCCGTCATCGAGATCCAGGCGGCTGTAGCGCGCCACCAGTTCGACCGCACCGTAGTTGTGCGCCGGCTTGATGTTGGCCACCGCGCCGGCGTTGTACGGGCGCGACTCACCGGTCAGCACCCAGCTGGCCATCGCGTACTGGCCGCTGCCGGTGTAGTCGGGCTTGCCGTCATGGCGGGTGACCGTGGCGCGCAGGGCTTCGGCCTGCAGCGAGAACGGGCCGCGGATCCAGATGCCTTCCAGGCCGGTGCGGCGGATCTGGTCGGCGGTAACCAGCGCACCGGAATCGACGTAGCGGATGTCGGTCAGGCCGGCTTCCGGGCGCGCGCGCAGGCGGGCGCTGGCTTCGTGGTGCACGTCGCGGCCATCGCTGTAGCCACGCGGATTCTCCTGCGAGTAGGCCAGGCCCAGGTGGATCACATCACCCGGTGCCTTCACCGGCGTCCACACCGCACGCACGGCCTGGGTGGTGCCGGGGTTGTCGCCCTGCAGGTCCTTGCCGCCATAGGCGCCGGCCTGCAGCAGGTACTGCGGGCGCTCCAGCACCCATTCCACGCCGGTACGGCGGCCGGCGTAGAAGGCCTGCACGGGCAGCGCGGTTTCCAGGAACGTGCCGGCGCGCGAGGATGTGTTCGCGTCCAGGCCGACCGGAGTCTTCATGTAGCCGAAGCGGAAGCGGCCGACGTCACGGCCGAAGAAGGCCTTGCTCTCGAAGCGCACGAACACGTCCAGCCAGGTATCGGACTGGAAGTCGTAGTAGACCATCGCATCGTAGACGCCCTTCTTTTTCAGCGTCGCGCCGAATTCCTTGCGGCGCACGGCATCGTCGTCCTCGAGGCCACTGGCCGAGGAGAAGTCGTTGTAGTCGTAGGCGATGTTGGCGGTGGCCGCCAGCTCGGTGCCATCACCGAAGGTGTACTTGGTCGGCCAGTTGTCGAAATCGGCAGCCGAGGCGAAGGCGGGAAGGGCGGCCAGCGACAGGGCCAGCAAGGTGGGATTCGGGCGCATGTTGGGTGCGGCTCTCTCAGATTGCGTGTGGACAGGACATCAACGGCCGCGAGGGCCGGAACTTTCGCAAAGACTCACCCAGCCGTTCAGCTCGGGCCACCGGCCTCCCCGTGATCGGGCGGTGCGGCGCCAGTGTAGGCATCGCGGCCACCTGAACCGGGGGGCTAGTACCAATAGGTTATCTGCGCCGGCGTGCCTGCCGCGTACAAAGGCGTCCATTGGTCGCACCCCCTGCGCGTGCAGCACAGGGCCTGCGATCAGTTTCCACGGTAACGGTTCCCGTGCAGTCCCGGGGCCGTACGTGCCTGAAAACGCCCCTTCCGGAGTCCGCCATGCACATCCCGACCGCAGCACCGGTGCCTGCAAAGCCGTTGCCGATCTATCGCCAGCTGTACTTCCAGGTGATCGTGGCGATCGTCCTGGGCGCCATCCTCGGCCACTACGAACCGCTGGTCGGCGAGAAGATGAAGCCGCTCGGCGATGCCTTCATCAACCTGGTGAAGATGATCATCGCGCCGGTGATCTTCCTGACCATCGTCACCGGCATCGCGGGAATGACCCACCTGCGCACCGTGGGCCGTGTGTTCATCAAGGCGATGGTGTATTTCCTGTTCTTCTCCACGCTGGCGCTGGTCGTCGGCATGATCGTGGCGCACGTGGTGCAGCCCGGCGCGGGCATGAACATCAATCCGCTCGACCTGGACCAGACCGACGTCAACAACTACGTCAAGAAATCGCATGACCTGACCCTGGTCGGCTTCCTGATGGACATCATCCCGAAGACGCTGCTCAGCGCCTTCGTCGATGGCAACATCCTGCAGGTGCTGTTCGTGGCCGTGCTGTTCGGCATCGCGCTGGCATCGGTGGGCGAGAAGGGCAAGCCGATCGTGAATTTCCTGGAGGCGCTGGTCGCCCCGGTGTTCAAGCTGGTGCACATCCTGATGAAGGCCGCCCCGATCGGCGCCTTCGGTGCGATCGCCTTCACCATTGGCAAGTACGGCGTCGGTTCGCTGATCAACCTGGCCTGGCTGGTGGGCTCGTTCTACCTCACCGCCTTCCTGTTCGTGGCGGTGATCCTCGGCCTGGTCTGTCGCCTGTGTGGCTTCTCGGTGTTCAAGCTGGCGCGCTACCTGAAGGCCGAACTGCTGCTGGTGCTTGGCACCTCTTCGTCGGAGTCGGCGCTGCCGTCGCTGATGGAGAAGATGGAACGTGCCGGTTGCAGCAAGTCGGTGGTGGGCCTGGTGGTCCCGACCGGCTACTCGTTCAACCTGGACGGCACCAACATCTACATGACCCTGGCCGCGCTGTTCATTGCCCAGGCCACCAATACCGAACTGACCCTGGGCCACCAGATCGCCCTGCTGCTGGTCGCCATGCTCAGCTCCAAGGGCGCGGCCGGCGTCACCGGTGCCGGCTTCATCACCCTGGCCGCCACACTGGCCGTGGTGCCGGAAGTGCCGGTGGCCGGCATGGCGCTGATCCTGGGCGTGGACCGTTTCATGAGCGAGTGCCGCTCGCTGACCAACTTCATCGGCAATGCGGTGGCCACCGTGGTGGTCTCGCGCTGGGAAGGCGCGCTGGACCGCAACCGCCTGACACTGGCGCTGGATGGCCGCGAAAGCGAACTGCCGCCGCCGGTCGATGCGCTGCCCGAGGCACTGCCGGCCAAGGGCTGATCCAGGTGTGTGGTACCGCGGGGCCGGTCACGACAGTGGTACGGCCCCGCGGCGTTTCAGGGCGTCCCATGGCTGTCATGGGCAGCGCCGAAGCTGGTGTCGCGGTACCGTCGCATACGGCACGGAATTGTGCGGTCGCAGCATGCCTGCGACAGGATAGCGACAGGTCCAGACGCTCCAACGGGGGTATCATCCCCTGTCCCTTCTGCCCATTCATGTAACCCACATCGATGTCCAACGAAGATTTCAAACAGGCCGCCCTCGATTACCACCGGATGTCCCCGCCGGGAAAGATCAAGGTTTCCGCTACCAAGCCCATGCTGACCCAGCGCGACCTGTCGCTGGCGTATTCGCCGGGTGTGGCGTACGCCTGTGAAGCGATCAAGGCCGACCCGCAGCAGGCCAGCGAGCTGACCGCCCGCGGCAACCTGGTGGCGGTGATCTCCAACGGCACCGCGGTGCTGGGCCTGGGCAACATCGGTGCGCTGGCCGGCAAGCCGGTGATGGAAGGCAAGGGCGTGCTGTTCCAGAAGTTCGCCGGCATCGATGTGTTCGACATCGAAGTCGATGAGACCGACCCGGACAAGCTGGTCGACATCATCGCCTCGCTGGAGCCGACCTTCGGCGGCATCAACCTGGAAGACATCAAGGCACCGGAATGCTTCGTGGTCGAGCGCAAGCTGCGCGAGCGCATGAAGATCCCGGTGTTCCATGACGACCAGCACGGCACGGCGATCATCGTCGGCGCGGCGGTGCTCAACGCCATGGCGATCACCGGCAAGAAGATCGAGGAAGTGAAGCTGGCGACCACGGGCATGGGCGCGGCCGGCATTTCCTGCGTGAACATGCTGGTGCAACTGGGCCTGAAGCCGGAGAACATCCTGGCCTTCGACCGCGAAGGCGTGATCCACACCGGCCGTACCGACCTGGACCCGGAAAAGCAGCGCTATGCGCGCGACACCGACAAGCGCACCCTGGCCGAGATCGTCGACGGCGCGGATATCTTCCTGGGCCTGTCGGCGCCGGGCATCCTGACTGCCGACATGGTCAAGACCATGGCGCCGGATCCGGTGATCTTCGCGCTGGCCAACCCGACCCCGGAAATCATGCCGGAACTGGCGCGCGCCGCGCGTCCGGACGCGATCATCGGCACCGGCCGTTCGGACTACCCGAACCAGGTCAACAACGTGCTGTGCTTCCCGTACCTGTTCCGTGGTGCGCTGGACGTGGGCGCCACCGCGATCAACGAGGAAATGAAGATCGCCTGCGTGCGTGCCATCGCTGCACTGGCCCGCCGCGCCGCCACCGACATGGGCTCGGCCTACGGCGGCGACACCCCGAGCTTCGGCCGTGAATACCTGATCCCGCGTCCGTTCGACCGCCGCCTGCTGGTGGAGCTGTCGGCCGCCGTGGCCCAGGCCGCGATGGACTCGGGCGTGGCCTCGCGCCCGATCGAGGACATGGGCGCCTACCGCGACAAGCTGGCCCAGTTCGTCTACCGCACCAGCCTGATGATGAAGCCGGTCTACGACCGCGCGCGCAGCGACAAGCAGCGTGTGGTGTACGCCGAAGGCGAAGAGGAAGTGGTGCTGCAGGCGGTGCAGAACGTGGTCGATGACGGCCTGGCGCACCCGATCCTGATCGGCCGCCCGGAAGTGATCGAGTCGCGCATCGAGCGCCTCGGCCTGCGCCTGAAGATCGGCGAGAACGTTGAAGTCACTAACATCAACGACGATCCGCGCTTCAACGAATACTGGCAGTACTACCACGGCCTGACCGGCCGTCGTGGCGTGACCGTGGCCGCGGCGAAGAACCTGATGCGTTCGCGCCCGACCCTGATCGCCGCAGTGATGGTGGCGCGTGGCGAAGCCGATGCGATGCTGACCGGCATCGTCGGCCGCTTCCACAAGAAGCTGGGCTACGTGCGCAGCGTGCTGCCGCTGGAACCGAAGGTCACCTCGACCTCGGCGATGACCGGCGTGATCAACCAGCAGGGCGTGTTCTTCTTCGTCGATACCCACGTGCAGGAAGACCCGACCGCCGAGCAGCTGTGCGAAGCGACCCTGCAGGCGGCCTACCGCATGAAGCTGTTCGGCATCGAGCCGAAGGTCGCGCTGCTGTCGCACTCCAACTTCGGCAGCCATGATTCGAAGGACGCGCTGAAGATGCGCCAGGTGCGCGAGCTGCTGCTCAAGCGCAACCCGCGTCTGAACGTGGATGGCGAAATGCAGGGTGACACCGCGTGGGATGAAGCGCTGCGCCAGAAGCTGCTGCCGGGCTCGACCCTGCAGGGCCGCGCCAACCTGTTCGTGCTGCCGAACCTGGAAGCGGCCAACATCGCCTACAACCTGGTGCGCGTGTTCACCGACGGCGTGGCGATCGGTCCGATCCTGATGGGCGTGAACAAGCCGGTGCACATCCTGACCACCAGCGCGACCTCGCGCCGGATCCTGAACATGACCGCGATCGCCGCGGTCGATGCGCAGATCAGGAAGCAGCTGGAAGCGGAAAAGAAGGCGTAAACCTTCTTTCCCACTTCCGCTGCCCACGCATTCTTCCTCTACCCCCGCCTTCGGCGCGCCCCTTCAACAAGAAGGGGCTCCTGGCCGGAAGAATGATGGCGCTGGCGCGGTTGGATGTCGGCGCAAATGAAAACACCGGGCACTGCCCGGTGTTTTCATTTGTCGCAACGGCCGCCGAACCTGCCACACGCGCTACGCAGCCCGGTCATGTGCCTGCAACGCCATTGCGGCCCAATACGCCCACGCGGCCCGGCCGTGGGAAGGGACCGGACCGGCCTTCCCACCCTGGGCCCGACCACCTCCCCATCGGCGAAAGTGTCATGCGCAATCGAGTGACCCGGCGGTATTTCCAGCAGCTGTTCGCGCTGTACGCAGGTTTCGTGCAGTCGCGCTGACGCAGCGATGCGGTAGCGCCGGGCAATACCCGGCGAACGTGCAATGCGTGGGTGTCAGTGCCGCTTGCCGCGGCGTGCCGGGGCCGGCGGCGGTGCGTCGGAACGCGGCTTGGCGTACTGCGCCCACAGCGCCGGCAGTGCCTTGCCGGTGTGCTTCTGCCACAGCGCCGGTGCATAGCGGCCATCGCGCAGGGCCTTGTCCAGAGCCAGCACCAGGCCTGGGTGTTCGGCGTCGGCCCATTTCAGGAACGCGCCGGTGACCCGGTAGCCGCTGTCGAAGTTCTGGCCCTTCTCGACCTTGCCCGGCAGTGCCCAACCGGCCGCGGCATTGTCCATGCCGTAGCGGTCGCGTGCGTAGTCGGCGATGCCTTCCACCAGCCATCCCGGCACCCGTGCGTCGCCATAGCCCGGATAGCCCTGCACGATGTGCATGGCCTCATGGGTGACCAGGTCGATGTCATTCGGGTGCTGCGCCAGCCAACCCGGGTTGATGGTGATCGTCGCCGCCTGGTCCTTGTCACCGACGAAGGCGATCCCGGTGTAGGCCGGATCGATCACGATGCGCACCATCGACGGCGCGGCCGGGTGGAAGTCCGCACGTTCGCGCAGGTAGGCGAAGTAGAACGTATCGATCACCCGCTTGCGCTGCGGCGCGGCCAGGGCGCCACGGGCGTCCTGGTAGTTCAGCGTCACGCCGTCGCGGGTCAGCTGCGCATCAAAGGCTTGGGTCTGGCCGAAGCTGGAGAAGGAAAGGGCAACAAGGGCCAGAGGCAACAGACGGTAGCGCATAGGGCTCATTGTACGGCGCTGGGCGCCAACAGTTCGATCTCCGCCAGCGGCAGCCGGCCCGGTGCGGCCAGGCGCAGCCGGTACTCGCTGTAACGACCGGGTTTGGCGATGCGGAAAGGACGGGTCTGGCGGGCGGATTCGAAAGCTTCGCCGCTGCGCTGGTCGAGTACGATCCAGCGGCCATTGCCGTTGCGTGCCTCCAACGACCATTCGCCTCCCTGGACGCGGCCATCACCGCTGGTCAGCGTGTACATCGTTGGGCTGCCTTCGGCCACGTCGGTCAGCGCGATGGTTGCGCCGCCGCCCAGGCCGACAGTGGTGGCCGCATCGTCATCGACCAGCGCGGGCAGGGCGCGGCCATCGGCCAGCGTCGCCTTCGCGCCGCTGCCGAGCAGGTCATGCAGCAGCTGCGGGCGCTGGCCGCGCGCGGTCAACGAACGCGGCACGTCATCCACACCGCTGCCCCAACGCGACGGCTGCGGCCCCATCACGAAGTCCAGCGTCGCACCCTTGGCAATCAGGTCGTGCGGAACCCAGGTCTTGGTCCATGGCGTGCCGTTGATCTTCAGCGACTGCACGTAGACGTTCTCGCGTGAGTTGTTGGCCGCGTTGACGGTCAGCACCGCGCCGCCCTGCAGTTCCACCCGTGCGTGCTGGAAGGCCGGCGAACCGATCACGTACTCCGGGGCGCCCATGCGCAGCGGGTACAGGCCCAGCGAGGCCAGCACGTACCACGCCGAGGTCTCGCCATTGTCCTCGTCGCCTGGATAACCCTGGCCGATCTCGCTGCCGACGTACAGCCGCGACAGGATCTCGCGCACGTGCTGCTGGGTCTTCCACGGCTGCCCGGCGTACAGGTACATCCACGGGATGTGGTGCGCCGGCTGGTTGCTGTGCGCGTACATGCCCATGCGCACGTCGCGCGCTTCGGTCATCTCGTGGATGGTGCTGCCGTAGGAGCCGGCCAGTGCCGGGTCCGCGGTTTCCGGCGTGGCGAAGAAGGCATCCAGCTTCGCCGCCAGCTTGCCGCGGCCACCGTACAGCGCGGCCAGGCCTTCGCCATCGTGGGCGGCGGTGAAGGCGAAGGTCCAGCCATTGGATTCGGTGTAGTCGTGGCCCCACACGCGCGGGTCGTAGTCCTTCGCATCCACGCGCCAGCGGCCATCGGCAGTGCGGCCCTGGAAGAATCCGGCGGCCGGATCGAACATCGTCGTGTAGCTGGCGGCGCGATAGCGGAAGTACTCGGCCTCGGTGCTGTAGCGCTCGCGTGCTGCCGGCGTGGTCGCGCGCTTGGCCAGCGCATCGGCCATGTTGGCGATGCCGAAATCATTGAGTGCGCCTTCCATCGTCCACGACATGCCTTCGTGCACGTCTGCGCTGGCGTAGCCACGGAAGGTTGAACGGTCCATGCCCTTGCGGCCGACATGGCGGTCGGGGGGGACCACGGTCGCGTTCTTCAGCGCGGCGGCATAGGCCTCGGCCGGATCGAAACCGCCGATGCCCTTCAGCCATGCATCGGCGAAGGCCACGTCCGAGCTGGTGCCGACCATCAGGTCGGCGTAACCCGGCGACGACCAGCGTGCGATCCAGCCACCGGCGCGGTACTGCTCGATGAAGCCCTGCACCATCTGCCCGGCATCGTCGGGCGTGAACAGTGCGTAGGCCGGCCAAGTGGTGCGGAAGGTGTCCCAGAAGCCGTTGTTGACGAACACCTTGCCATCGCGTACGCCGGTGAAGCTGCGGTTCGCGCTGCCCTCTGTGTTGTCATCGCTGGCGCTGGCCTGGTTGGCGTAGCGCCAGTCCGGCATCGCCGCGCTGCCGGCATTCTCGTGGCCGGAATTGGGATACAGGTACAGCCGGTACAGGCTGGAGTACAGCGTGGTCTTCTGGTCGTCGCTGGCATCGCCGATGTCGAAGCGGGCCAGGCGCGCGTCCCATGCATCCTGCGCGCGGCCGGCCACGCTCTCCAGCGTATCGGTGGCGGCGATCTCCAGTGCCAGGTTGTGCCGCGCCTGCTCGACTGAGATCAGCGAGGTGGCGATGCGCATCGTCACCCGCCGGTCGCTGCCGGCGTCGAACTTGATGTAGCCGGTCGGGCGACCGGTGTCGAGGCGGCCGTTGCTGCGCCAGGGCTTGTCGAAGCTGGCGACCACGTACATGCGGCTGGCGCCGTTGGACAGGCCGCTGCGCGTATCGGTGTAGCCGGACAGCGTCTGCGTGGCGGCGTCCAGGGTCAGGCCACCACGCGCATCGACGTTGTCGAACAGCAGGTTGGCGTCACCGCCTTCGGGGAAGTCGAAGCGGAACAACGCGGCATGGTCGGTCGGCGCGATTGCGGCAGCGATGCCGTTGTCGAAGCGCACGTCGTAGCGATACGGGCGTGCGCTTTCATGGCTGCGGTCGAACGACAGCGCGCGCTTGCGGCGGTCGGCCTCCGGCGCGCCACGGCTGGACGAGGGCATCACCTGGAAGGTCTGGCGGTCGCCCATCCACGGGCTGGGCTGGTGGCTCAGCGCAAGCGCCTGCAGCTGCGGGCGGTTCCGCGCATCGTTCTGCTCGTTCCAGCGGTACAGCCAGTTCAGGGCGCCGGCATCGGTGACCGGAGTCCAGAAGTTGAACCCGTGCGGCACCGCCGTGGCCGGGAAATTGTTGCCGCGCGAGAAGGTGCCGTTGGCCTGGGTGCCGCGGGTGGTCAGCACCCAGTCCGAGACGCGCTGCGGCTGCTGCCTTGGCACCGTGTCCAGGCGCACGTCATCGATCCAGCCGGAGACCGGCGCGCCCTCGGCGCTGGCCACCTCCAGCTCGATCGCCACCACGCGGCGCCCCTTCAGCGCCGGCACGTCGCCCAGCCGCACTGCCTTGCGCGCCCACTGCTGCGGGTACAGCGTCTTCGACTCGCCCTGCGCGCGTGCGCCGATCGCCACCCCATGCTGGTCGCGCGCCGCACCGGCCGAAACGCGGCTGCCATCGTCCAGCAGCAGGTCCAGCGATACATAGGTGGAGGCGACGGTGTCCTTGCCGACGATCTCCGGCAGCACCAGCCACGACAGCGTGGTATCGGCCTGGATGGGCAGGTCGGCCTTGAACAGTTCGCGCCGCGCGCTGCCGCCCTCGCTGCTGTAGCGCAGTGCATGCAGGCCGCTGTAGCCGGCGTTGCGCTTGGCGGTGTAGGGCGCGGCCGGCCCATTGCCGATCGTGACCCGCAGTCCACCCGCCGCCTGCGTCGGGGCAGGTTCGCCCGGTTCGAACGAGGTCTGCAGCCCCTGCGCCAGCACCGGCATCGCAGAGGTCGCACAGGCCAGGGCCAGGGAGAGCGGAAGCAGGGCGCGGTGCGGATCGGACAGGGTCATGCAAGGGTCTCCCGGAAGGGCTGGCGGCGGGCAGAACCCGCATCGGCGGACACCACGGACAGCATCGCTCCGCCCGCCGGGCTGGCAGTGGAAGAGGCGATGCCGGTCCGGTGGGGGCGGGCCATGCGATCGGGTTGGATTGGGCGGGTCGGAGTGCGACCTGGCCCGATCCTGCAACAGCCGCTGCGTGCTGGCAAGTGCCATTTAGTTCGATCCAAATGCGAGAAATATCGCTGGAGTCGATTCCGGCGAGCGAACCTGCCGGAACGACCGCGAAATCCCCGGCACTGCCGCCGCCAGGCGTCGGCGGGCGCGTGCAACGGCCCGTTATGGCGTAATGTCGGTGCGGCCCAGATGCTAGAATCGCAGGCCTCGCAACCCGTTCACCGACATCCGCCATGAGCCATACCGCCACCGCGCCCGCCAACGCCGAGAAGCGCTACACCGTGCACCGCAGCGATCTGCCGCTGAGCTGCCCGACCCCGGAAATGGCGCTGTGGAACTCGCATCCGCGCGTGTACCTGCCGATCGAAGACGAGCCCAACGGCGAAGCACAGTGCCCGTACTGCGGTTCCGTGTTCGTGCTGGCCGACTAAACGGCGGCCCCTTCGATGCGCCGATTGACCGTGGTGCAGTTGCTGCCGGCGCTGCACTCCGGCGGTGTCGAGCGCTCGACCTTGGAAATCGCTGCGGCCCTGGTCGCTGCCGGCCATCGCGCGCTGGTGGTGTCCGCCGGTGGCCGCCTGGTGCAGCCGCTGCTGGACAGCGGTGCCGAGCACCTCACGCTGGACATCGGCCGCAAGTCGCTGCTGACCCTGCGCCACCTGCCGACCCTGCGCCGGCTGTTTGCCGAGGTTGGCGCGGACATCGTGCATGCCCGTTCGCGGCTGCCGGCCTGGCTGGGCCTGTACGCGATCCGCGCCATGCCCGCCTCGCAGCGCCCGCATTGGGTGACCACCGTGCACGGGTTGAATTCGCCCAGCCGCTACAGCGCGGTGATGACCAGCGGCGTACGCGTGATCTGCGTGTCCAATACCGTGCGTGCCTACGTGCAACGCCACTACCCGACGGTGCCGGAAGAAAAACTGCAGGTGATTCCGCGCGGCGTCGATGTCGGCCAGTTTCCGCGCGTTGCCCGCGCCGACCGTCGCCCGCGGCTGGCCCTGGCGGCCGATTACCCCTGGCTTGCCCAGGTGGAAGGCCCGTTGCTGCTGCTGCCGGGGCGGGGCACCCGGCTGAAGGGGCACGCCCACGCGCTGCAACTGCTGGCCGACGTGCGTGCCGCCGGCGTGCCTGCCCAGCTGTGGATGCTGGGCACCGACGAACCCGGGCGCGAAGCCTACGTGGCTGATCTGCGCCGCCAGGCTGCGGCATTGGGCGTGGCCGGGGCCGTGCAGATCTCCGCGCCGACCGCACGCATCGCCCAGGCGTACGCCGCCAGCGATCTGGTGCTGCAGCTGTCGGACAAGCCGGAAGCCTTCGGCCGCACCGTGGTCGAGGCGCTGTCGGTCGGCCGCCCGGTGCTGGGCTGGGACCACGGTGGCGTCGGCGAACTGCTGCAGCAGCTGCAGCCCAGCGGCGCGGTGCCGCTCGGTGATGCACGCGCGCTGGGTGAACGTGCGCTGGCCCTGCTGGCCCTGCTGGCGCAGCCGCCGTCCTTGCCGACCCGCATCCCGTTTACCCTGCAGGCCATGCAGCGCGATACCCTCCGCCTCTATGCCGATCTCGCCGGCTGACCCCTCTGCCATCGTGCGCGACGACCGCGCCGGGCGCTGGGCGCCCTGGTGGGTGCTGGCGTACGTGGCGATGTGGCCGTTGCCGGGCATCGCCGAAACCGTGCTGGGCCTTGGCGCGCTCTATGCTGCCGCGCACATGGTCATGCGCCGGCTGCAGCGCCGCCCGCACCTGTTGAGCACGGCCGCCTGGGCGCTGACCTCGATCCTGTTCCTCGGCTACTGGCTGCCGCAGGCGTTCTCGGCGTTTGATGCGATCGATCCGGCAGCGTCGTGGACGAAGGCGGCCGCCGGCCTGCGCTACCTGCCCTTCATGTGGCTGGTGGCGATCGCGGTGGCCACGCCGGAACGGCGGCGGCTGACCTTCGGCGGCCTCGCACTGATCACCGGCGCGTGGACGCTGGACGCACTGGTGCAGGCGCTGGCTGGCACCAGCCCATGGTTCTGGTCGCTGCAGCACCTGAAGCTGGCCGTGAGTGGCCACGCGCTGTGCCCGGCCGACGAAGCCGCGCTGGCCGACCGCCTCAGTGGCGCGCTCGGGCCGTGCAACCTGAAGTTCGGCCAGGTGCTGGCCAGCCTGTCACCGTTCCTGCTGCTGCCGATGGCGCGGCGGTTCGGCAGTGCGGGGTGGCTGCTGGCCGCCGCCGCACTGGGATGCGTGCTGCTGCTGGCCGGTTCGCGCGCCTCGTGGATCACCTTTGCACTGGTGCTGGCCTACAGCGGCGTGCGCCAGTTCGGCTGGACGCGGCTGCTCCTGATTGCCCTGGTGGCGGCGATGGGCACGGCCGCACTGGCAGCGGGCGTGCCACAGCTGCGCGAGCGTGTTGCGCGCACGGCGCAGGCATGGAACGAAGACGGGCAGGGCGTTGACGAGGCACTGTCGGGGCGCGCGCGCATCTGGGCCGCGGCCGTGTGCATGATCGAGGAACATCCGGTCAACGGTGTCGGTGCGCGTGGTTTCCGCGATGCGTATCCCGCCTGCGTGGCTGACGAGGGCCCCGCCGTGTGGGGCAATCAACCGGCATTGCACGCCCACCAGATCGTGCTGGAAATCCTTGCAGAGACTGGCGTGCTCGGCCTGCTGTTGTGGCTGGCGGCGGTGGCGCAGGCCTGGCGGGCCTGGCGCTATGCACCGCCGGCCGCGCGTGATCGCGCCCGCCCGGCGATGCTGGCGCTGGCGGTTACCGTGTTCCCGCTCAATACGCACCTGGCGTTCTATTCCGCGTTCTGGGGTGGCCTGACCGTGCTGCTGGCGGCCCTGTTCGCCGGCAGCCTGCTGGCCCGCGACGCAGATGATTCCCCGCCGATGCAGTGACCGCACATCCGCGCATGGCAGGGATCAACCATGGAGCCGATCAGTAGATCCACGCCATGCGTGGATGGGGCTTCCCCGACCTGAACACGGCAACATCTCCAATATCGGTGCCCCGGCAGTTCGCGCACGCTGGAGGCATGGCCAGCCCCAGACTTCGCTACGGTCGGTACTCCCGTTCTGGCAACGTGTACTCATTGACCACAGCACCCCTCGACCGCGAACCGTTGTTCGCTGATGCGGCAAACGTGGCGATCCTTATCGAAACCCTGCGCTTCGTAGAGCGGAAGGGCTTCAGCCACAGCCTCGCCTGGGTGGTCATGCCCGACCATCTGCACTGGCTGATGGAGCTGCGCAGCGAAACCTTGGCCGAGTGCATGGCCCTGCTGAAGTCGCGCAGCAGTCGGCTGCTGAACCGGCGATTGGAGCGGCGAGGGGTGCTGTGGCAGCACGGGTACCACGATCACGCCGTACGCAGTGATGAATCCCTTCATGAGAAGGCGATGTACATCCTGGCCAATCCGGTCCGTGCGGGCCTGGCCAGCGCATTGGGTGAGTACCCGCACGCATGGTGCCGTTGGCCGTTGTAGTTGCCGGCATCGGAACGGAGAGCATCCACGCATGGCGTGGATCTACTTCAGAATGCTCCGCTTCAACAAATCCACGCCATGCGTGGATGAAACCATCCCGCCCCACCGTTATTTGTAGAAATCGCTCCGGCCACCTGGCTGGCGCTTGAAGCGGCGGTGGATCCACAGGTACTGGTCGGGGGCCTCGCGCACCATTTCCTCGATGGCCTGATTGACCCGCGTGGTATCGGCTTCCACGTCTTCGCTGGGGAAGTTCTCCAGCGGGGCGCCGATCTTCAGCACGTACTTCCCGCCTTCGCGGCGGTGGAAGTACGGGATCACCGCGCAACCGGTCATCCGCGCCAGCTGGTGGGTCGCGGTGATGGTCGACGCGGTATGGCCGAAGAACGGCACGAACACGGTGTCCTTGCCACGCATGTCCTGGTCCGGCGCGTACCAGAGGAAACCGCCCTTCTTCAGATGGCGCACGGTCGCGCGGATGTCCTCGTTGGCGAACATCGCCTTGGCATAGCGCAGCCGGCCGAACTTCACCGCCCACTCGTACACCGGGTTCTTGTGCTTGCGGTACATGCCGGACAGGTCAACGTAGTCGCACAGCAGGCGTCCGCACATTTCCAGGGTCATGAAGTGGCCGGAGACCAGCAGCACGCCGCGGCCTTCAGCCTGCATCTGCCGCAGGTGTTCCAGGCCTTCGATCCGCACGTGCGGGCGGATGCGGTCGATGCTGCCCCACCAGGCACGGATGCACTCGAATACGCCCACGCCAAGCGCATCGAAACTGTCGCGCACCAGGCGCTGGCGCCAGGCTTCGTCCTTCTCGGGGAAGCACAGCTGCAGGTTGACCTCGGCGGCGCGGCGGCGGCTGCCGAGCAGGCGCCAGGTGATCCAGCCGACGCCCCGGCCCAGCGCGCGCTGCAGCATCCACGGCAGGCGGGCGATGGCGAAGGCGCCGAACATGGCGGCGAACATCGGCCAGTTGCGCGGATCGCGCAGCGATGGGCGGACGGCGGTGGAGGCATCTGACATGGGGCCATTCTACCAAGGCGGCCGCGTGTCTTTCCCCGGGGGCTCCCGTATCCTTGCCGCATGCGTAAAGACCCTGTCGAATGGATCCTGCGCGGCCTGTATTCGGTCGTGCTCTACATCCTGCTGCCGATCACCGTGTACCACCTGGTCTGGCGCGGCTTCCGGGTCCGTGAATACTTCCGGCGCTGGGATGAACGCTACGCCTCCTATCCGCAGCCGACCGGCCAGCCGCGGGTCTGGCTGCACGCGGTCTCTGTAGGCGAGGTCAATGCCGCCGCGCCGCTGGTCAATGCCCTGCGCCAGCAGCGCCCGGATATCCGCTGGGTGATCACCACCATCACCCCGACCGGCTCCGAGCGCGTACGCGCGCTGTGGGGCGACGCCCTGGACCACGTCTACCTGCCGTACGACGTGCCGGGCAGCGTCAACCGTTTCCTCGGCCATTTCCAGCCCAGCCTGGCGCTGATCCTGGAAACCGAGCTGTGGCCGAACATGCTGTTCGGCTGCCGTGACCGCGGTATTCCGGTGTACATCCTCAATGCCCGGTTGTCGGCGCGTTCGCTGCGCGGCTACCGGCTGCTTGCCGCACTGATCCGCCGCGCGCTGCGCACCGTCACCTGCGTGGCCGCGCAGTCGCAGGATGATGCCGAGCGCTTCGTGCAGCTGGGGGCGGAGCCCGGCCAGGTGCAGGCGCTGGGCAACCTGAAGTTCGACATCGCAACGCCGGATGTCCAAGGCTTCGTCGACCAGTTCCATGCGCGGGTACCGGCCGCTCGCCCGGTATGGATCGCCGCCAGTACCCATGATGGCGAGGAGCAGGCGGTGATCGACCTGCACCGGCGCCTGCGCCAGCAGCATCCGGACCTGCTGCTGCTGTGGGCACCGCGCCATCCCGAGCGCTTCCCGAAGGTGGAAGCGCTGGCGCGCGAACAGGGCTGGAGCGTGGCGACCCGCCGCGTGGACCAGTGGCCGCACGCGGCCACCGACGTGTTCGTCATCGATACTCTTGGCGAGCTGATGCCGTTCTATGCCTGCGCCCAGGTCGCCTTCGTCGGCGGCAGCCTGCAGGCCATCGGCGGCCACAACCTGCTGGAGCCGGCCGCGATGGGAACGGCGGCGGTGACTGGTCCGCACCTGCACAATTTCGCGGAAATTTCCCGGCGCATGCGCGAGGCTGGTGCGCTGCTGATCGGCGAGGATGCGCAGGCGGTGGGCGATCTGCTGCAGCACCTGCTCGAAGATGCCCAGGCCCGCGAGGACATGGCACGCGCCGGTTGCACGCTGGTCAGCAACGGCCGCGGCGCGCTGCAGCGCACGCTTGCCCTGGTCGCGCCGCACCTGCCCCCGCCGCGCGAGTGATCCCGGCAGCGCGGCGTCAGCGACGCTGTCGAGCATTGTCGTGATCAACTTCATCAATTCTGCTTAGCGACGATTTTTCTGTCGTTGCTGGACCGACCCTGCCAATGGCAGCGTGCCTGCCATCACATCGTGGCGCACACGGCACCGATTCTGATTCCGCAGGGCGACGCAGGCTGCCAGCCTGCTGTCGACCGCGCTTGGGCGGATATCAAGGGAACTTGCGATGGACGGCGACAGGGGCAGGGACGGCACCGGTGGGGCCCGGCTGGGCATGGACCACCTGGCAGTGGTGGCGCTGACGCTTCTGGTGGGCGGCAGCGTGATCGCGCTGGTGGGCCAGCACACGGCGGCGCAGGCCGGCCCGGCCATCGTGCTGAGCCTGTTGCTGGCCGCACTGGGGGCCGGCCTGGTGCTGTGCTGCCTGCAGGATATGGTGCTGCGGCTGCCGGCGGCAGAGGGCCTGCACGGGCTGCTGGCTGCCAGCTGGGGGCCGCGGGTGGCTGGCGTGCTGGGCGTGGCCCTGCTGCTGGAGCTGGTGGCGACCACGGCGGGCGTGGCGCAGTCCATGGCACACCATGTATACGCGGTGCTGGCTGCGGAAGGCCTCCAGGCCAGCGACTGGCTACCGGAACAGGTGACGGCGGCGATGGGTCTGCTGATGCTGGGCGCGCTGGCGTTGCTGCCGCCTCGGCGTGCGGTGCTGGTGGCCTGTGCCCTGCTGACGGTGAAGGTCGGTGCGGGGGTGTTGCTGCTGGCGCTCGCGGCACGTTACGTGCACTACGCCCACTGGATTCCCTGGCTTCCACCCGCGACCGCGCCCTATCGCTTTGGGCTGGGCGGTGTGCTGGCGGCTGCGGTGCCGCTGCTGGGGGTATTTGCCAGCGTCGGCCTGGCACTGGGCTTTCCTGCGCTGCGCCGCCAGGGTGCGATGTGGCAGCCGGCCGTGCTGGCGCTGGTCTCGTTGCTGGCGATGTTGCTGCTGATCGTGCTGGCAGCATTGCAGGCCGGGCTGGTCGAGTTTTCCGCGCTGGCCAGTACCCGGCCGCTGTCGGTGGCGCTGCAGATGCATCCGCAACTGCAGTGGATGCTGCCGTTGTTGCCCCTGGCGGGGGCAGCGGGCCTGGCCGCGCTGCAGCTGGTGCTGCTGATGCTGGCCGTGCGGCTGGCAACGTCGCTATGGCCGGGGAGGGGTGATGCGGTGGGACGATCCCGCGCCGGCCTGACCGTGGCGGTGGTCGGGCTGCCAGCGGTGATGCTGGAGTTGTGGCTGCCGCTGGGCACCCTGCCGACGCTGCCGGGTCCGGCAACCCTGCTGGTGATGGCGGCGCTGTGCCTGGCGGTGCTGCGTCGATGGAAAGACACGCGGCAGGGCGCAACCGGCCGCGAGCTGATGCTGCCGATGCTGGCCCCCTTGGCGGCGGCCCTGTGCCTGCTTGCGGCGCTGGAGCGCCTGTGGGCATGGCCAGGCTGAGGATCCGCGGGACCACGCAACAGGAGGGTGCGTGTGGATGCACCGTCTGCAAAAAAGCCACCCTTGCGGGTGGCTTCTTCGTTGCCGGCAGGGCGACGGATCAGTGTGTGGTCGTTGCCGGGTTGCCCGCGTCCTGGGTCAGCAGGCGGTTGACGTCCTGCAGCTCGGCCACGTCCAGCGCACCCAGCGACTGGCTCAGCAGCAGGCGGTTCTGCAGGAAGGTGTAGCGGGCCTGGGCGTAATCCAGCTGCGCCGAGAACAGGATGCGCTGGTTCTGGATCACGTCCAGCACGGTACGGGTACCGACTTCCAGGCCGACCTGCGAGGCGTCGTACGCGCTCTGCGCCGAGACCACCGCCAGGCGGCGTGCTTCCACTTCGCTGATGCCCTGAACCAGGGTCTGGTAGGCATTGCGGGTGTTGCGGTCCAGGGCGCGCTTCTGCTGCTCGTAGCCGTCCTGGGCGATGTCACGCTGGGCCAGCGCCTGGCGCACGCCCGACTGGGTGGCACCACCGGAGAAGATCGGCACGCTCAGGGTCAGGCCGATGCTGTTGGTGCGGGCGTCCGGCGACAGCGAACCGGAACCGGTGCTGTCACCCCAGGTTGCGCTCTTGCCCCAGCTGCCGCCCAGCGACAGGGTCGGGTAATGGCCACCGCGGGCAGCCTGCACGCCGGCTTCGGCGGCGCTGACCTTCAGTTCCTGGGCCTTCAGCGCCGGATTCTGGTTGGTGGCCTGGTGCACCAGCTCATCGATGTTGCCGCGGTTGGCCGGTACTTCCGGACGGAAGTCGGCCGGCAGGCCGCGCAGGTTGACCACCGGCTGGCCGGTCAGTTCGGTCAGGGCCTGGTAGTTATCGGCCAGGGTGTTCTGCGCAACGATGGTGTTGGCACGCGCCTGGTCGTACTGGGCGCGTGCTTCGTGCACGTCGGTGATCGGCGCCAGGCCCACTTCCAGGCGCTTGTCGGCGAAGTCGAACTGCTTCTTCGCGGCTGCTTCATTGGTCTGTGCAGCGTTCAGCGATTCGATCGCCACCAGCACGTTGAAGTAGGCCGCCGAGGTGCGCACGATCAGGCTGTCGTTGGCCGAATCGAGGGTGAAGTCCGCCGCCTTGCTCAGTTCACGCTGCGAGCGCAGATTGTTGATCTGGGTCCAGTTGAACAGCGTCTGGCTGCCGTCGATCGTGTAAGTGCGGCGCTTGCTGGTGAACGAGCCGGAGTTGGCGTCGGCATTGGGCTCGCTGCGCGTGCGGTTCAGCTGGGCCTGGCCGTTGATCTGCGGCAGCAGGGCAGCGCGGGCCTGCACGGCGCCTTCCTTGTCGTACAGCCGGGTCGATTCGGCGGCGGACAGCTGCGGATCGCCATTGCGCGCCATTTCGTAGACCTGCAGCAGGTCGGCGGCATGGGCGGACAACGGCAGCAGGGCAGTGGCCAGCGCAACAGCGAGGGATCGGCGGATCATTGCGGCTTCCTTGGACTCAGAGGTGGAACTGGGGGGCCGGGGCGGCACCACGCAGGTAATCGATATCGGTCTCGAACAGGGACTCGCTGCTGCCGTCGGCCTTGACCAGCAGGGCCTCCATCGCCGGCGAGCGGCCGTGGATCACGAACAGGCGACCACCCGGACGCAGCCACGAAGCGAACTGTGACGGCACGACGTCGACCGCACCAGTGACACAGATCACGTCAAAGCGGCGTTCGGTCTGCCAGGACAGGGCGTCGGCCACTTCCACGCGGACATTGGTGCCCAGGCCGGAAGCATCCAGGCGGGCGCGCGCGGCGGCGGCCAGCTCGGGGTCGATTTCCAGGCTCAGCACGTCGCGCGCCAGCGCGCCGATGCAGGCCGACAGGAAGCCGCTGCCGGTGCCGATTTCCAGCACTTCGTCACCCGGCTGCAGGTCCAGCGCCTGCAGGGTACGGCCCTCGATGACCGGCTTCATCATCTTCTGGCCATGGCCGATCGGCAGTTCGACATCGGCGTAGGCCAGTGCCCGGTGTGCATCGGCGACAAAGGCCTCGCGCGGCAGGCGGGCCAGGACGTCGAGCACCTTGATGTCCAGCACGTCCCAGGGACGGATCTGCTGTTCCACCATCAGTTCGCGGGCGTGGGCGTAATCAATCGTCATGAGGTTCAAATCCAGCGCAGTGGGCCGGCCATTTTACCGGTGCCGGAGGCCGGCGGCGCGCCCAGAGCATCAGCTGCCGGGTGGCCGGGGTCGCAGTGCCGGAAGTCATCGCGACCTCCGGTTCGTTCAGTTTTGGTTATTCAGCCGTCCCGGCCCCTCGCGGCGCATAGGCGCGCAGGAAGAAGTCGATGCTGGCGGTCACGTGGGTGAGAGGGTCGCACTCCACCGGTGACAGCGGCATGCCGCACATCATATGCATGTGCACTTCGCCCTTGACCAGGGTCAGGAACTGCTGGCCAGCCAGGTAATAGTCAGGGATCTCCAGCTCGCCGCGTTCGCCGCGGGCGCGCAGGAAGTCGGCCAGGGCCTCGCAGGTACGTTCCGGGCCGGCCTGCCAGAACAGCTCGCGCAGGCGCTCGTCGGTCTCCGGCGCCATCATCATGCGCTGGATCGAGATCGCTGCGTCGGAGGTGATCAGCTCGAAGAAGGCCAGGCCGATGCCGATCAGCTGGTCGCGCAGCGGACCGTCCGCGTCGGCCACGAACAGCGCGTCGGGCAGCATTTCGATGCACTTTGACTGCACGGCCTCGGAGAACAGTGTCTCCTTGTCGCCGAAGTGGCTGTACACAGTCAGCTTCGAGACGCCGGCCTGAGCGGCGATGGTGTCCATGCTCACGCCGGTATAGCCCTGTTCGATGAACAGTGCCTTGGCTGCTTCAAGGATCGCCGCGCGCTTGCCGAGGTCCTTGGGGCGCCCGGGTCCGGCGGCCTTGGCAGCGGGCTTGGCCGACGGCTTGCGGGAAGTGTGAGAACTCATCACGGCAATACTAGACCAAGCGGTTCGATATTTATACTATACCGGCTGGTTCACTAATGTCCGTGTCGCAACAGTATGTTGCCGGCGCGTTCCCCCGGATCCCCTTTTCAGGTCTTGTACCTCATGAAGAACATGCGTTGGTTGGGTGTTGGCGTACTGGCGGTGGTGGTGGCAGCCTGTGGCAGGCAGGCCGCCGAACCGGTGGCGGCCATTCCGGTGCTGGTGGTGCATCCCACCACGCAGGACGGACAGGCGCCGGCGGCCTACCCCGGCGAGGTACGTGCCCGCCAGGAGAGCCCGCTGTCGTTCCGGGTCGGCGGCAACCTGGTCAAGCGTCATGTCGACGCCGGGCAACGCGTGAAGAAGGGCCAGCTGCTGGCCGAGCTGGACGTGGCCGACTACGCCTCGCAGGCGGCCGCCTCGCAGGCGCAGCTGGCGGCGGCCGAAGCCGACCTGGTGCGCGCCCGCGATGACCAGAAGCGCTATGCCAAGCTGGCCGAAGACCAACTGGTCAGCCGCTCGGCGCTGGACCAGCAGACCGCCGCGTTCAAGGCCGCGCAGGGCCAGGCCAATGCCGCCCGCGCCAACCTGGCGGTGGCTCGCAACCAGGCCGAGTACGCGCAGCTGCGCGCGCCGGCCGACGGCGTGATCGCCAGCCGCCAGGCCGAAGCCGGGCAGGTGGTCAGTGCCGGGCAGACGGTGTTCACCCTGGCCGCAGATGGTGGCCGCGAAGTGCTGATCGCGCTGCCGGAAAGCAACATCCGTGATTACAAGGTCGGGCAGCCGGTGCAGGTGGAACTGTGGAACCGCCCGGGCCAGCTGCTGCCGGGTACCCTGCGCGAGATCGCACCGGCCGCCGATGCGCAGGCACGCACCTATGCCACGCGGGTCAGCCTGGCCCCGGAAGCCTTGAGCGAAGTGGAGCTGGGCCAGAGCGCGCGGGTGTTCGCCGCCGCTGGCCGCCGTGGCACCCTGCAGCTGCCGCTCGGCTCGGTGCTGCGCGGGAGTGATGGCAAGGCCAGTGTGTGGGTGGTCAATCCGTCCAATGGTGCGTTGAAGGCCACCCCGGTGACGATCGGCGCCTATGGTGCGCAGGCGGTGCCGGTGCTGTCCGGCGTGGCCGCGGGTGACTGGGTGGTGGCTGCCGGTGGCCATCTTCTGCGCGAAGGCCAGGTGGTGACGCCGGTCGACCGCCAGAATCGTCCAGTGCTGGCACCGGCGGCTACGCCGGCCGATGCGCCGGCCGCAGGCAAGGGGCACTGATCCGTGCGCCGCTTCAATCTCTCCGAATGGGCGTTGGGCAATCGCCCGCTGGTGCTGTTTGCGATGCTGGCCTTCGCGGTCATCGGCGCCTGGTCCTACAAGCACCTGGGCCAGTCTGAAGATCCTCCGTTCACCTTCAAGGCGATGGTGGTGCGCACGATGTGGCCTGGCGCCACCGCCGAGCAGGTCTCGCGGCAGGTGACCGAGCCGATCGAGAAGGCGCTGATGAACACCGGCGAGTACGAGTTCATCCGCTCGTACTCCCGCCCGGGCGAATCGCAGGTGATCTTCATGGCCCGCGACAGCCTGCGCTCCAAGCAGATTCCCGACCTCTGGTACCAGGTGCGCAAGCGCGTGGGTGACATCAAGGCGACGCTGCCGCGCGAGATCGTCGGGCCGTTCTACAACGATGAGTTCGGCGATACCTTCGGCAACATCTATGCACTGACCGGCGAAGGCTTCGATTACGCGGTGATGCGCGATTATGCAGACCGCATCCAGCTGGAACTGCAGCGCGTGCCTGACGTCGGCAAGATCGACCTGGTCGGCCTGCAGGACGAGAAGGTCTGGATCGAACTGTCCAACACCAAGCTGGCCACGCTGGGCGTGTCGCTGCAGCAGGTACAGCAGGCGTTGGCCGACCAGAACGCGGTGACCGCCACCAGCTTCTTCGAAACCCCGACCGACCGCGTGCAGCTGCGCGTGACCGGCCAGTTCGATTCGATCGAGGACATCCGCAAATTCCCGATCCAGGCCGGCGAGCGGACCCTGCACCTGGGCGACATCGCCGAGGTGAAGCGTGGCTTTGCCGATCCGGCATCGCCGAAGATGCGCTTCATGGGCCAGGATGCGATCGGCCTGGCGGTGGCCATGAAGGATGGCGGCGACATCCTGAAACTCGGTGCCACCCTGGATGCCGAGTTCGAGCGCCTGCAGAAGACCCTGCCGGCCGGCATGCAACTGCGCAAGGTGTCCGACCAGCCGCACGCGGTGGAAGAGTCGGTTGGCGAGTTCGTGCAGGTGCTGACCGAAGCGGTGGTGATCGTGCTGCTGGTCAGCTTCTTCTCGTTGGGCCTGCGCACCGGCCTGGTGGTGGGCGTGACCATTCCGCTGGTGCTGGCGATGACCTTCTTCGTCATGCATTACTTCGACATCGGCCTGCACAAGATCTCGCTGGGCGCGCTGGTGCTGGCACTGGGCCTGCTGGTGGACGATGCGATCATCGCGGTGGAAATGATGGCCACCAAGATGGAGCAGGGCTACGACCGCCTGCGTGCGGCCAGTTTCGCCTGGGAATCGACCGCGTTCCCGATGCTGACCGGCACGCTGATCACCGCGGCCGGCTTCCTGCCCATCGCAACGGCGGCTTCGAGCACCGGCGAGTACACCCGTTCGCTGTTCCAGGTGGTGACCATCGCCCTGGTGGTGTCCTGGATCGCAGCGGTGCTGTTCATCCCGTACCTGGGCGACAAGATGCTGCCGGACCTGTTCAACCCGCAGCTGCCAAAGCCTGACAGCCTGGCCGGTCGCTGGCGTGCTAGGCGTTTGCAGTGGGCCGACCGCCATCCTGCGCTCGCGCGCTGGATCGCGCCGAAGGAGCATGCGCACGACCATGACCCGTACCAGCGGCCGTTCTACACCCGCTTCCGTGGTTTCCTGGATACCTGCCTGCGCCATCGCTGGTGGGTGATCGGTGCGACCATCGCGCTGTTCATCGGCTCGCTGATGCTGTTCCGCTTCGTTCCGCAGCAGTTCTTCCCCGATTCCACCCGGCCCGAGCTGATGGTGGACATCGAACTGGCCGAAGGCGCTTCGCTGGCCGCCACCCAGGCGCAGGCCAGCAAGCTGGAAAAGCTGCTGAAGCAGCGCGAGGGCATCAGCAACTACGTGGCCTACGTCGGCACCGGTTCGCCGCGCTTCTACCTGCCGCTGGACCAGCAGCTGCCGGCGACCAACTTCGCCCAGTTCGTGGTGCTTACCGAAGACGCCAAGGCCCGCGAAGCGACCCGCGACTGGATGCTGAAGGACGTGATCAAGCAGTTCCCGGACGTGCAGATGCGCGTGACCCGGCTTGAGAACGGCCCGCCGGTTGGCTACCCGGTACAGATGCGCGTATCCGGCGAGCACATTGCGCAGGTGCAGGCGATCGCGCGCCAGGTCGAGGCCAAGGTGAGGGAGAACCCGCACGTCATGAACGTCAATCTGGACTGGAGCGAGCCGAGCAAGGTGGTGCGGCTGGTGATCGACCAGGACCGTGCGCGCGCGCTGGGCGTCAGCAGCGCGCAGGTCAGCCAGTTCCTCAGCAGTTCGCTGTCGGGCATGAGCGTCAGCACCTACCGCGAAGGCAACCGCCAGATCGAGATGCTGCTGCGTGGCCCGGACAACGAGCGCGCGCAGCTGGACCTGATCGGCAGCCTGGCGATGCCCACCAGCAGCGGCACGGCGGTGACGCTGTCGCAGGTCGCGCGGCTGGAATACGCGTTCGAGGACGGCATCATCTGGCATCGCAACCGCCTGCCGACGGTGACCGTGCGTGCCGACATCAGCGATGGCATGCAGGCGCTGGACGTGGTGCAGCAGATCGTGCCGACGCTGGACGGCATCCGTGCCGAACTGCCCAGTGGCTACCTGCTGGAAACCGGTGGCTCGGTTGAGGATTCGGCACGTGGCCAGAACTCGATCAAGGCCGGCATGCCGCTGTTCCTGATCGTGGTGGCCACGCTGCTGATGCTGCAGCTGCGCAGCTTCTCGCGTGCAGCGATGGTGCTGGTGACCGCGCCGCTGGGCATCATTGGCGCTACGTTGTTCCTGCTGCTGTTCCGCGCGCCGTTCGGCTTCGTGGCGTTGCTGGGCACGATCGCACTGGCCGGCATGATCATGCGCAACTCGGTGATCCTGATCGACCAGATCCAGCAGGACATCGACGCTGGGCATGACCGCTGGCATTCGATCATCGATGCCACGGTGCGCCGTTTCCGCCCGATCGTGCTGACCGCGCTGGCGGCCGTGCTGGCGATGATTCCGCTGTCGCGCAGCGCGTTCTATGGCTCGATGGCGATCTCGATCATGGGCGGCCTGATCGTCGGCACGGTGCTGACCCTGGTGTTCCTGCCGGCGCTGTACGCGGCGTGGTTCCGGGTCAAGCCGGATGAATCCGGGGCGTGAAGCCCCGGTTTCTCCGGCCGGGGTCGGATCCCTTTCCCGCTGGGAATGGGCTCTGACCCCATCCACGCTGTGCACATCCACGCATGGCGTGGATCTACTGTGGTGGGCCTGGTGGGTGCCAACCTTCGGTTGGCACTGATGCGTGCATCCACGCATGGCGTGGATCTACTGCGGTGGGCCTGGTGGGTGCCAACCTTGGTTGGCACTGATGCATGCATCCACGCATGGCGTGGATCTACTGCGGTGGGCCTGGTGGGTGCCAACCTTGGTTGGCACTGATGCGTGCATCCACGCATGGCGTGGATCTACTGTGGTGGTCCTGGTGGGTGCCAACCTTGGTTGGCGCTGATGCATGCATCCACGCATGGCGTGGACCTACTGCGGTGGTCCTGGCAGGTGCCAACCTTGGTTGGCACTGATGCGTGCATCCACGCATGGCGTGGATCTACTGCGGTGGGCCTGGTGGGTGCCAACCTTGGTTGGCACTGATGCGTGCATCCACGCATGGCGTGGATCTACTGCGGTGGGCCTGGTGGGTGCCAACCTTGGTTGGCGCTGATGCATGCATCCACGCATGGCGTGGACCTACTGCGGTGGTCCTGGCAGGTGCCAACCTTGGTTGGCGCTGATGCGTGCATCCACGCATGGCGTGGATCTACTGCGGTGGGCCTGGTGGGTGCCAACCTTGGTTGGCACTGATGCGTGCATCCACGCATGGCGTGGACCTACTACGGTGGGCCTGGTGGGTGCCAACCTTGGTTGGCGCTGATGCATGCATCCACGCATGGCGTGGATCTACCGCGGTGGTCCTGGTGGGTGCCAACCTTGGTTGGCGCTGATGCATGCATCCACGCATGGCGTGGATCTACCGCGGTGGGCCTGGTGGGTGCCAACCTTGGTTGGCGCTGATGCATGCATCCACGCATGGCGTGGATCTACTGCAGCTGCAGCCCGGTCCGTAGCACTGGCAGCAGCCATTCGATGAACACCTGCACGCGTTGCGCACGATGCTGCCGATGCGGCTGCAGCAGGGTTACCGGCAACGATTGCGCCACATACTGCGGCATCACTTCCACCAGCGCACCGGATTGCAGTTCGTCCTGCACGTCGTAGCGTGGTATCTGCAGCAGGCCGAGCCCCGCCACACAGCACGCGATCGAAGCCTCGGCGCTGTTCACCCTTACCCAGCCGGGCATCGGCAGTGTGCGCAGCTGGCCACCGTCCTGCCATTCCCACGATTCCACCCGCGCCGTGGTCGGCGACGCGTAGTTCACCGCGCGGTGCTGCTGCAGGTCGGCAGGATGCTGCGGTACGCCGTGCTCGCGCAGGTAGGCCGGCGCGGCAACGTTGACGAAGTCGAGCTGGCCCAGCGTGCGGGCCACCAGGCTGGAGTCGCCAAGCTGGCCGACCCGCAGCACCGCATCGCAGCCGTCTTCGATCAGGTTCACCGCGCGGTCGGTCATGCCCAGGTCCACTTCCACCTGTGGATGGCGCGCGAAGAAGTCGGGCAGGGCCGGGGCGAGGATGCGGCGGCCGATGCGGCTGGGCACATCGATCTTCAGCAGGCCTACCGGCTGCGCGTCGTCTTGCCGGAACAGCGATTCGGCGTCTTCAACTTCGGTGATCAGGCGCAGGCAGCGGGCATGGAACACGTCGCCATCGTGGGTGGTGGAGACCCGCCGGGTCGAGCGCTGCAGCAGGCGGGTGCCGAGCCGCTGCTCCAGCTCCGCAATGGCTGCCGAAACGGTGGAGCGGGGCAGGCCGAGCTGATCGGCGGCGCGGGTGAAGCTGGCGCATTCCACGACCCGGGTGAAGATGCGGAAGCGGTCGATCCGGTCCATTGTTCGCTTGCTCTGGAAAGTTAAGTCAATGTGGCGGGCTTTATCCGCATTTTCTGCACGATATCGTCGTCAGGGCAGGGTTGCCACCCCGGGCAGCCCCCTCCTGAGACAGACGCCATGACCGACCATTCCCTCAAGGGCAAGACCGTGCTGATCGCCGGTGGCGCCAAGAACCTGGGCGGACTGATCGCCCGCGACTTCGCCAGCCAGGGCGCCAAAGCCATCGTCATCCACTACAACAGCGCCGCCACCCAGGCCGATGCAGAAGCGACCGTTGCCGCCGTGCAGGCGGCCGGCAGCAAGGCGGTGGCCCTGCAGGGAGACCTGACGTCGGCGGCCGCGATGGAGCGCCTGTTCGCCGATGCCGTGGCAACGGTCGGCCGCCCCGACATCGCCATCAACACGGTCGGCAAGGTACTGAAAAAGCCGCTGCTGGAGATCAGTGAAGCGGAGTACGACGAGATGAGTGCGGTCAACGCCAAGGCTGCCTTCTTCTTCCTGAAGGAGGCCGGCCGCCACGTCAACGACGGTGGCCGCATCTGCACCCTGGTCACCTCACTGCTGGGCGCATTCACGCCGTTCTACTCCAGCTATGCCGGCACCAAGGCACCGGTCGAGCACTTCACCCGCGCGGCGTCGAAGGAGTTCGGTGAGCGTGGCATCTCGGTGACCGCGATCGGCCCGGGTCCGATGGACACGCCGTTCTTCTATCCGGCCGAGAGTGCCGATGCGCAGGCGTATCACAAGACTGCGGCGGCGCTGTCCGCGTTCACCCGCACCGGCCTGACCGACATCGCCGACATCGTGCCGTGGATCCGCTTCCTGGTCACCGATGGCTGGTGGATGACCGGGCAGACCATCCTGGTCAATGGTGGTTACACCACCAAATAACGCAGCCACGCATGGCGTGGCTCTACTGCGGTGGTGGGTGCCAACCTTGGTTGGCACGGAAGGCTGCATCCACGCATGGCGCGAATCTACAGTAGAGCCACCCCACGGGCGGCTGCGCATGGTTCAATGCCGGGCAACAGCCACGCATGGCGTGGCTCTACTGCGCGGCGATTACGCGCTCAGGCGTGCCAGCACCGCATCCGTTGCGGCAGCGGTGCTCACTGCCTGGCCCTTGGCGGCCAGATCGGCGGTGAACACGCCGTCGTCCAGCACGGCGTGCACGGCGGCTTCAACCGCAGCGGCTTCCGCTTCCAGGCCCAGCGAATGGCGCAGCAGCATCGCCGCGCTGAAGATCGTCGCGTAAGGATTGGCAATGCCCTTGCCGGCGATGTCCGGGGCCGAACCGTGGATCGGTTCGTAGATGCCGACCGCACCCGGCTCGCCCAGCGAGGCCGACGGCAGCAGGCCCAGCGAGCCGGCCAGCATCGACGCTTCATCGGTGAGGATGTCGCCGAACATGTTCTCGGTGACGATCACGTCGTACTCGCGCGGCTTGGCCAGCAGGTGCATCGCCATCGAATCAACCAGCTGGTGCTCCAGCGCCACGTCCGGGAACTCCTCGCGACCGATGCGCGCGGCCACGTCACGCCACAGGCGCGAGGTTTCCAGCACGTTGGCCTTGTCCACCGAGGTGACCTTGCCGCGACGCTGCTGCGCCAGGCGGAACGCACTGCGCAGCACGCGCTCGATCTCGGCCACGGTGTAGCGGCACAGGTCGCTGGCGCTGTCGGTATCGCGGGTCTTGTCGCCGAAGTAGATGCCGCCGGTCAGTTCACGCACCACCACGAAGTCCACCCCCTGCAGCAGCTCGGCCTTGATCGGCGAGGCGTGCAGTGCGGCTTCGTGGGTACGCACCGGGCGCAGGTTGGCATACAGGCCCAGCGCCTTGCGGATCGCCAGCAGGCCCTGCTCCGGGCGCACCTTGGCGTTCGGGTCGGACCACTTCGGCCCACCGACCGCGCCCAGCAGCACCGCATTCGCGGCCTGGCAGGCCGCCAGGGTCGACGCCGGCAGCGGCTCGCCGTGGCGGTCGATGGCGATGCCACCGATATCGTGCTCGCTGAAGGTGAAGGTGTGGTTGAAGCGTTCGGCGACGGCCTTCAGGACGGCAACCGCGGCGGCGGCCACTTCCGGGCCGATGCCATCACCGGGCAGGACAACAATCTCAGCGTGCATGCTCACTCTCGTAGCGTTCGATTTCAGGGACACGGCCCAACAGATACCCCAACTGGTCGACACCTTCCAGCAGGCAGGTCTGCGAGAAGCCATCCAGCGGGAAGGAATAGACGCGGCCGTCCGGCGTGCGCAGTTCGCGCGAGGCCACGTCGATGGTCAGCTCATCATCCGGGCGCTGCATCAGCGTCTGCACATCGGCCTCGTCCAGTACGATCGGCAGCAGGCCGTTCTTCAGCGAGTTGCCCCGGAAGATGTCGGCGATCTCGCTGCTGACGATGGCGCGCAGGCCCAGGTCGGTGAGCGCCCACGGCGCATGCTCGCGCGAGGAGCCGCAGCCGAAGTTGCGGCCGGCCAGCAGAATGCTGCGGCCGGCGTTGTGCGGCTGGTTGAAGGCGAAGTCGGCCACTGGTGCGCCATCGGCCTGCCAGCGCCAGTCATTGAAGGCGTTGCGGCCCAGGCCGGCGCGCTCGGTGGTGGACAGGAACCGCGCCGGAATGATCTGGTCGGTGTCGATGTTGGTCTGGCGCAGCACCACGCTGGCCGAGGTCAAAGTACGGAAGCCGGCCATCACGCCACCTCCTGTGCGAACAGTTCGCGGGTATCGGCAACGTGCCCCTTCACCGCGGCCCACGCCGCGCTCATCGGCGAGGCCAGCAGCGTGCGCGAACCGGGGCCCTGGCGGCCCTCGAAATTGCGGTTGCTGGTGCTCACGGCCAGCTGGCCGGGCGCGACCAGATCGCCATTCATGGCGATGCACATCGAGCAGCCCGGCTCGCGCCATTCGGCACCGGCCGCGCGCACGATCTCATGGATGCCTTCGGCCTCGGCCTCGCGCTTGACGATCTCCGAGCCCGGCACCACCAGCATGCGAACGCGGTCAGCGACGCGACGACCACGCAACACCTGCGCCACTTCGCGCATGTCACTCAGGCGGCCGTTGGTGCACGAGCCGACGAACACCACGTCCACCGGCGTACCCGCCAGCGCCTTGCCGGCCTGGAAGTGCATGTAGTCCAGGCCCTTCTGTGCGGCGGCATCGTTGGCTGCGGGAATCGGCGCATCCACTGCGATGGCGGTGCCCGGATGGGTGCCCCAGGTCAGGGTCGGGCGGATATCAGCGGCGTCGATGTGCACTTCGTTGTCGAAGCGCGCGCCGTCATCGCTGCGCAGTTGCCGCCAGCGCGCCACGGCGGCGTCGAAGTCGGCGCCCTTGGGACCACGCGGGGTCGCGGCGACGAAGTCGAAGGTGACCTGGTCCGGTGCCACCATGCCGGCGCGTGCGCCGGCCTCGATCGACATGTTGCACAGGGTCATGCGCTGTTCCATGTCCATCGCTTCGATGGTGCTGCCACGGAACTCGATCACGTGGCCGGTGCCACCGTTGACGCCGATCACGCCGATGATGTGCAGGACCACATCCTTGGCGCCGACGCCCGGCGCCAGCGGGCCATCGACGGTGATGGCCAGCGTCCTGGCCTTGCGCTGCAGCAGGCACTGCGTGGCCAGCACGTGGCCGACTTCACTGGTGCCGATGCCGAACGCCAGCGAGCCGAACGCACCATGGGTGGAGGTGTGGCTGTCGCCACAGACGATGGTCATGCCGGGTTGGGTAAAGCCCTGTTCCGGCGCGATCACGTGGACGATGCCACGGTTGTCCGAGGCCATGTCGAACAGTTCGATGCCGTGCTCGGCGCAGTTGCGCGCCAGCGTGGCGACCTGCGCCTCGGAAGCGGCGCTGGCGTAGGGCAGCGTGCCGTCGGCGGCGGCCGGCAGGGTCGGCGTTGAGTGGTCCATCGTCGCCTTGGTCCGGTCCGGCCTGCGCGGCGACAGGCCGCGCTCGCGCAGTTCGGTGAACGCCTGCGGCGAGGTCACCTCGTGGATCAGGTGCAGGTCGATGTACAGCACGGCGGGCGCGCTGTCGGATTCAGGGACAACCACGTGGGCGTCCCACAGTTTGTCGTACAGGGTGCGGGGTGCGGAAGTCATGCGTGTGCCTGGCAGAAGTACGAAGTTGCGGACATCGGAAAAGATAACGAATGGATCATGTCAGCGGCGACGGGCAAGTACCCGCAGCCGCACGTAATCGGCCAGCGGCTGGCCGGCGGTGTTGCGCGGCAGATCGGCCAGCAGCGCGGTGGCGGCCTCGCGCACGGTGGCGCGTGCCTCGGCCGGCAGGTCGTCCAGCAGTGGTGCGGCGAACACCCGCAGCCAGCCGGCTACGCCGGTGGGCAGTGCGGTCGGGCGCGGCGTGCACTCGATCAGCTGCACCTGGAAGCCATGCTGGCGCAGGCGGTCGGCGTAGGCATCGGCAGTGGGGAAGTACCACTGGAAGGCGCTGGCACCGTGGCCGTGGGCCACGCGCGCGGCCTGCACCGCCGCGATGATCGTGGCCACGTTGCCATGGCCGCCGAACTCGGCGACGAAGCGGCCCCCGGGGCGCAGCGCGCGGCGCACGCCTTCCAGCACGTGGTCGGGACTACCCATCCAATGCAGTGCCGCGTTGCTGAACACCGCATCGAACTCGCTGTCGAACGACAGCGCGTGGCCGTCCATCACCTGTGCATCGACGCCGCGCGCACGCGCAGCGATCACCAGCTCCGGCGACGCATCCACACCGTGGATGCGTGCACCGCTGAGCGCCAACTCAGTGCTGAGCACGCCGTCGCCACAGCCCAGGTCGAGGATGCGTTCACCGGCGCGTGGGTCGAGCAGGCGCGATACCGCGCTGCCGAGCAGTGGCACGAAGCCGGCGTCGATCGCATAGTCCTGGGCATTCCAGTGCTGCCCTGCGGGCAGTGCCGTGGTGTCGAAGGCGCTCATGTCGGGTTCCTCAGGCGGTGGCGGGGGTGGGAACGTCGGTGCCGCTGTGGGTGGTGGCCTGGCGCTGGCGCAGCAGGCGGTTGGCTACATCCAGCCAGGCCAGCGCGGAGGCTTCGATGATGTCCTTGCTGGTGCCGGTGCCGTCGTACTCCACGCCTTCGTGGCGCACGCTCAGGTTGGCTTCGCCGCGCGCATCGGCGCCGATGCCGACACTGTGCACGTGGTAGCTGTCCAGCAACAGCTGCACGCCGGTGGCAGCCGACAGAGCGCCGAACAGCGCATCGACCGGGCCGTCGCCCTGCGCGGTCTCGGCGACGCGGTTGCCGTCCGGGTCGGACAGTTCGACCAGTGCATTGGCGCGGCTGCCGACGTCGCTGATGGTCATCGACGCCAGGCGATATCCCTGCGCGTTGGAGCCGCCCTGCATCAAGGTTTGCAGGTCGGCATCGGTGACCACGCGCTGCTGTTCGCACAGGCCCTTGAACTGCTCGAACACCAGCTTCAGTTCGTCTTCGTCCAGCCAGAAGCCCAGCGCACGCAGGCGGGCTTCGACGGCGGCGCGGCCACTGTGGCGGCCCAGCACCATCTGTGAATCCTCCCAGCCCACGTCTTCCGGCCGCATGATTTCGTAAGTGCCGCGGTGGCGCAGCATGCCGTGCTGGTGGATGCCCGATTCGTGCGCGAAGGCGTTGGCACCGACGATGGCCTTGTTGCGCTGTACCGGCATGCCGACCAAGCGCTGCAGCAGCTGCGAGGTGCCGACGATGCGCGGGGTGTTGATCGAGCTGTCCTGCTCGTAGAAGGCCTGGCGCACCTTCAGCACCATCGCGATCTCTTCCAGCGAACAGTTGCCGGCACGTTCGCCGATGCCGTTGACGGTGCACTCGACCTGGCGTGCACCGCCTTCGATGGCGGCCAGCGAGTTGGCCACCGCCAGGCCCAGGTCATTGTGGCAGTGTGCGCTGAAGATCACATTGGCGGCATTCGGCACGTCGGCGACGCCGGCGATGACCTGCTGGAACATCGCGCGGATCTCTTCCGGCGTGGTGAAGCCAACGGTGTCTGGCAGGTTGATGGTGGTGGCGCCGGCGGCAATGGCCACGCGCGAAACCTCGATCAGGTAGTCCAGCTCGGTACGGGTGGCGTCCTCGGCCGAGAACTCGACGTCGTCAATGTAGGAGCGGGCCAGCGAGACGTGCTTGCGTACCGACTCCAGTACCTGCTCGCGGGTCATCCGCAGCTTGTGCTCGCGGTGCAGCGGGCTGGTCGACAGGAATACGTGCAGGCGCGGGTTGGCTGCGGCCTCCAGGGCACGTGCAGAGGTCTCGATGTCGGCCTGCAGGCAGCGCGACAGCACTGCCAGGCTCAGGCTCGGGCGGCGCAGTTCGCGGCCGATCAGTGCCATTGCTTCGCGGTCGGACTGCGAGCTGGCCGGGAAGCCGGTCTCGATGATGTCCACGCCCAGTTCATCCAGCGCACGCGCCATCACCAGCTTCTGCGGCGGGCTCATGCTGCAGCCGGGGGACTGCTCGCCGTCACGCAGGGTGGTGTCGAAGATGCGGATGCGCGGGGTGGTAATTCGTTCGATGGTGGTCACAGGGAAATCTCCTCGACAGCGGGTGCGACGGCTTGCAGGGGGGAAGGGGAAGGCATGGGGGATGCGGGAGCGCTGGCCTTGGTCGGCGAGCGCGGGGTTTCACTGCGCCGTCGCCGCGGTTTGCGTGGCGGGCGCGGACGGATGTCGGTGAGCAGGCCGGCCAGTACGCCGGCATCGATGTTGCCGCCGGAGACCACCGCGCACTTGCGGCGGCCGGCGACACGGCGGCCCGCCGCCAGCGCCAACGCACCCGCGCCCTCGGCGATGATGTGTTCCTCCAGCGCCAGCCGGACCAGGGTTTCGCGCAGTTCGGCCTCGCGCACGATCACCACATCGTCCAGCAGCGAGGCGCACAGGCGGCGGGTCAGGAAGCCGGGAATCTTCACCCGGACGCCATCGGCCAGCGAAGCGACGGGGGCGATCTCGCGCACGTCGCCACGGATCGCACGCGCCATCGAATCGACACCTTCCACCTGCGCGCCGACCACGCGCACGCCCTGTGATTTCAGTGCCAATGCAACGCCGGAGGCCAGCCCACCGCCGCCGATCGGAACGATCACCACGTCCGGCGCGTGTGCGGCCAGCTCGATGCCGACCGTGCCCTGCCCGGCGATCACATCAGCATCGTCGAACGCGGACAGGAAGCGGTAGCCGTGGCGTTGTGCCAGTTCGACCGCGAAGGCGTAGGCCTCGTCATAGCTGGTGCCGTGCTGGCGCACGGTGGCGCCCCAGTGGGCGACGCCGGCGATCTTGGTGGCCGGTGCGCCGTGCGGCATCACGGTGATCGCCGGCACATCCAGGCGGTAGGCCGCCCACGCCACGCCCTGGGCATGGTTGCCGGCCGAGGCGCAGATCACCGGCCGGGTATCGCCGCGCTCGCGGCCGGCCAGCAGCGCGTTCAACGCGCCGCGCACTTTGTAGGACCCGGTGCGCTGCAGGTTCTCCAGCTTCAGCCAGGTGCCGAAGCGCTCGGCATGGTGCAGCGGGGTAGGCGGCAGGAAGCGGCGCAGCCGGGCCTGCGCCGCCAGTACGTCGGCGACGCTTACGTCGCCGACATCGCTTTCCTGGCTGGCATCAGCGGCCGGCATGGGCCACCCGCGGGGTGCGGGCGACCGCCGCATGCGGGCACGGGCGGCGAAGAAGACGCCTCCGTACCGGCACCGTGGTCGCTACGGTACGGGTGTTCATACGGATGCTCCTTCCATGGCGGTGACCTGCACGGACACGCAGTCGTAGATCTTCTCGATCTGCCGGCACAGCGTTTCCGCCGGGCGCTGGCCATCCACCACCAGCTGCAGGTGCCAGCGGCCATCGTCGGCGGCCACCGGCGCACCGCTGATCGCACGCGGCGCGAAGCCACGGCGTTCGGCCATGCCGATCACGCGCAGCAGCGCGCCTTCGGCCGGGTGCAGCACCAGGTCAAGCCGGTATTGCATTGGGGGTCTCCTGGCGTGCGTGGGCGGGATTGCTTTCCAGCATCGTGCTGTTGGCGGTGTTCGGCGGCACCAGCGGCCACACGTTGGCGCGTGCATCGATGGCCACGTGCAGCAGCGCCGGGCCGGGCTCGGCCAGCAGCGCGGCCAGCCCACCTTCGACGTCATCCCGCGCGTCGATGCGGGTCGCGGCAATCCCGAACACCTGCGCCAGCGCCACGAAGTCCGGGTTGTCGGACAGGTCGATCTCGCTGTAACGCTCGGCGAAGAACAGCTCCTGCCACTGCCGCACCATGCCCAGCGAACTGTTGTCCAGCAGCACGATCTTCACCGGCAGGCGGCAACGCGCGATGGTCGCCAGCTCCTGCACGTTCATCATGAAGCTGCCGTCGCCGGACACCAGCACCACGGTGCGATCGGGGCAGGCGAACTGCGCACCCATCGCTGCCGGCAGGCCGAAGCCCATGGTGCCCAACGCGCCACTGGTCAGGTGGTTGCGCGGGTGGTTGAAGCGGCAGTGCTGCGCCACCCACATCTGGTGCTGGCCGACATCGCAGGCGATCACTGCATCGGCCGGTGCCAGCTCGCTCAGGCGCTTCAGCAGCGCCGGGGCGTAGATGTGCTGGCCGGGGGCGTCGTAACGCGCAGCGAAACGATCACGATGCTGTGCACAGCGCCTGCGCCATGCGTCCTGGTGGGCCTTGGGGGAGGGGAAGGCCGCACGCAGGGCGCGGATAGCATGGCCGACATTGCCGGGCACGGCGACATCGGCGCTGCGCAGCTTGGAAATCTCGTAGGCGTCGGCATCGATGTGGACGACACGGGCGAACGGTGCGAACTCGGCCAGCTTGCCGGTGGCACGGTCGTCG
The DNA here is from genome assembly GCF_002192255.1 of Stenotrophomonas sp. WZN-1. Lineage (NCBI taxonomy): Bacteria > Pseudomonadati > Pseudomonadota > Gammaproteobacteria > Lysobacterales > Lysobacteraceae > Stenotrophomonas > Stenotrophomonas sp. WZN-1. The sequence goes on along the minus strand of NZ_CP021768.1, from coordinate 3,695,227 downwards.
AAGCGTGCGCCCAACACCAGCAGCAGGTCGCTTTCCTGCACCGCCATGTTGGCCGCGCGGGTACCGTGCATGCCCAGCATGCCCAGCGACTGCGGGTGGTTGGCCGGCAGCGCGCCCAGCCCACGCAGGGTCATCACGGTGGGGATGGCACTGGCCTCGACGAAGTCGCGCAGGTCCTGTACCGCGTCGCTCAGCGCGATGCCACCACCGGCGTAGACCACCGGCTTTTCGGCGGCTGCCAGTGCCGCGATGGCCTCGGCGATGGCGACTTCGGCCGGCGCCGGTGGCGGTTCGACGCTGCTCGGCACGTGCGCCGGCAGATGACTGGCATCGGCCAGCTGCACGTCCTTGGGCAGGTCGATCAGCACCGGGCCGGGCCGGCCCTCGCGGGCGATGCGGAAGGCATCGGCGACCACGCCCGGCAGGTCATCGACGCTGCGCACCAGCCAGCTGTGCTTGACGATCGGCATGGTCAGGCCGAACACATCCAGTTCCTGGAAGGCGTCAGTGCCCAGCAGCGGCGTGGCGACCTGGCCGGTGATGCAGACCATCGGTACCGAATCCAGCATCGCGTCGGCGATGCCGGTGACCAGGTTGGAGGCGCCCGGGCCGGAGGTGGCCACGCAGACGCCCACCTGGTTGCTGGCGCGGGCAAAGCCATTGGCGGCCAGTGCCGCGCCCTGCTCATGGCGGACCAGGACGTGCTTCAGCGACGAATCCACCAGCGCGTCGTAGAACGGCATGATGGTGCCGCCGGGATAGCCGAACAGCGTGTGGACGCCCTCGGCCTCCAGCGCCTGGGTCAGCCAGCGCGCGCCGTTGGGCGCCGCGCTGCGATGTGTGGAAGAGTTCATGGGGGAACCTTGCAAAGCGGGTGGGGGAGGGCCGCGCGGTTACGCGGCCTGTCCTTGCAACCAGACCATCTTGGCGCGCAGTTCCTTGCCTACCTTTTCGATCGGGTGCTCCAGGTCGGCCTGCTTGAACCTGTTGTAGTTCGGCAGGCCCGCTTCGTACTCGGCCACCCAGTTCTTGGTGAACGTGCCGTCCTGGATGTCCTTCAGCACTTCCTTCATGCGCGCCTTGGTGCCGGCGTCGATCACCCGCGGGCCGCTGACGTAGTCGCCGTACTGCGCGGTCTCGGAGATGAACTCCAGCATGCGCGAGATGCCGCCTTCGTAGAACAGGTCGACGATCAGCTTCAGTTCGTGCAGTACTTCGTAGTAGGCGATCTCCGGCTGGTAGCCGGCTTCGACCAGGGTTTCGAAACCTGCCTGCACCAGCGCCGAGGCGCCGCCGCACAGCACCGCCTGTTCGCCGAACAGATCGGTCTCGGTCTCTTCCTTGAAGGTGGTCTGGATCAGGTTGGCGCGCGCGCCGCCCAGACCGCCGGCATAGGCCAGGGCGTACTCGGCCGCCTTGCCGCTCTTGTCCTGGTACACGGCCCAGATGCACGGCACGCCACGGCCGATCTCGTACTCGCGGCGCACCAGCGCACCCGGGCCCTTGGGCGCGACCAGCACCACGTCCAGGTCCTCGCGCGGCTTGATCATGTCGAAGTGCACGTTCAGGCCGTGCGCGAACAACAGCACTGCACCCTGCTTCATGTTCGGCGCCAACACATCGTCGTAGAGCTTCTTCTGCACCATGTCCGGCGTCAGCACGGCAACCAGGTCGGCATCCTTCACCGCGTCGGCCGGTGCTTTCACGGTGAAGCCGTCGGCTTGCGCCTTGACCTCGGTCGGGCCACCCGGACGCAGGCCTACCACCACGTCGAAGCCGGATTCGCGCAGGTTCAGTGCGTGGGCGCGGCCCTGGCTGCCGTAGCCGATGACGGCGATCTTGGTCTGGGGCAGGTCGTTGGTGCTCATGGGGGAGGTTCCTTGCGGTGGGAAGAAAAAAGAACGGCCGGTCGTCGAGGTGACGTGCCGGCCGGTCAGGGGAAAGCGGTGGAGGAGGCGCCATGCGTCGCACAGGCACAGCGACCACGAGGCGTCGTGGTGGTGCTGGCCCAGGTTTTGAAGTTGGCGTTGTTCATGGTGGTTGCGTCTGAAACCAGGTCCTGAAATGAAAAAACCCGCACCGGGGCGGGTGCGGGTTTTGATGAGTTCCGGTGTGTTTGTTGCTTACACGCTGGCTCGTCCCGCACCTGTTGGTTGGGTAATAAGTACGAGCACAAGAATCGAACGCAGCGAGGCGGCGCCGGTGTCGGCGGCTTCGATGTGGGTTCGCGGTGGCGTGTTGTGATGCAACATGTGATCGAGAGAAACACAGCCGTTTTGGCGATGTCAACCCTGGCGTTGGATTTCTTGTCGGTTTCCAGTGCATCCAGCGCAATCGCTTGTGGCACAAGGATGGTTGCCGCTGAAAGTGTTTCGGTGAACCCGAATTCACTCCTTTCAGGGCGGTTTTTGCGCGGAATCTGGCGGATTTTCACCTTGGTGGGTGCGGGCCTTCGGCACCCACTCCAGGATCAACGTCCATGACCTCTGCCCGATACCGCATGAAGGCCGCAGCGGCGAAGATCGAGGGACCACCCTTCCATCGGAACCTGACCGTGTCCCGACGCCTTGCCCGTTCCCTGCTGGCCGCCGCTCTACTGGCCTCCGTGCCCGCGCTGTCTTCCGCCGCCGACCGGATTACCGGCCACACCTTCGCCACCCGTTCGGAGGTGATCGCCCCGCATGCGATGGCCGCCACCTCGCAGCCGCTGGCCACCCAGATCGCGCTGGACGTGATGAAGGGCGGTGGCTCGGCGGTGGACGCGGCGATCGCCGCCAACGCCGCGCTTGGCCTGATGGAGCCGACCGGCAACGGCATCGGCGGCGACCTGTTCGCCATCGTCTGGGACCCGAAGACGCAGAAGCTCTATGGCTACAACGGTTCGGGCCGCTCGCCGAAGTCGCTGACCCTGGCCGAGTTCCAGCGTCGTGGCCTGAAGGACATCCCGGCTACCGGCCCGCTGCCGGTTTCCGTGCCCGGTGCAGTCGACGGCTGGTTCGCGCTGCACGACCGCTTCGGTCGCAAGCCGATGGCCGACAACCTGGCGCCGGCGATCCGCTACGCCCGCGAGGGCCATCCGGTGGCCGAGGTGATCGCCTACTACTGGGACCGCTCGGTGCCCAAGCTGTCGCAGTACCCGGGCTTCAAGGAACAGTTCACGATCAACGGCCACGCCCCGCGCAAGGGCGAGATGTGGAAGAACCCGAATCTGGCCAGCACGCTGCAGAAGATCGCCGACGGCGGACGCGACGCCTTCTACAAGGGAGACATCGCCCGCACCATCGGCGACTACTTCAAGGCAAATGGTGGCTACCTGAGCTACCAGGACATGGCCGACCACCACGGTGAGTGGGTCGAACCGGTCAGCAGCAATTACCGTGGCTATGACGTGTGGGAGCTGCCGCCGAACAGCCAGGGCATCGCCGCGCTGCAGATCCTCAACGTGCTGGAAGGCTACGATTTCTCGAAGATCCTGTTTGGTTCACCGGAGCATGTGCACCTGTTCGTTGAAGCGAAGAAGCTGGCCTTTGCCGACCGTGCGCGCTTCTACGCCGACATGGCGTTCCAGCCAGCGCCGGTGCAGAAGCTGATCTCCAAGGAATACGCCGCACAGCGCCGTGCGCTGATATCGATGGACAAGGCGCTGAAGGAAGCGCAGCCGGGCACCCCGAAGCAGCTGGAAGAGGGCGACACGATCTACATGACCGTGGCCGACGCCGACGGCATGATGGTGTCGCTGATCCAGTCCAACTACCGCGGCATGGGCAGCGGCATGGCACCGCCGGGGCTGGGCTTCATCCTGCAGGACCGTGGCGAGATGTTCGTGCTGCAGAAGAATCATCCCAACGGCTATGCACCGGGCAAGCGGCCGTTCCAGACGATCATTCCGGCCTTCATCACCAAGGGCGGCAAGCCGTATGCCAGCTTCGGGGTGATGGGCGGTGCGATGCAGCCTCAGGGCCACGCGCAGATCGTGATGAACCTGGTGGATTTCGGGATGAACCTGCAGGAAGCCGGTGACGCACCGCGCATCCAGCATGAAGGCTCGACCGAACCGACCGGACAGGCCACGGCGATGACCGATGGCGGCGAAGTGAATCTGGAAACCGGGTTCCCGTACGAGACGGTGCGTGCGCTGATGCGCAAGGGGCATCGCATCGTGTTCGCCGATGGCCCGTATGGCGGGTACCAGGCGATCATGCGTGATCCCGAGACCGGGGTTTACTACGGTGCCTCGGAGAGCCGCAAGGATGGGCAGGCGGCGGGGTATTGAGGTTTTCCGGCCACCGGGCTGAGCCCCCTCTGCGGTGATGGTTCGTGGAAGCGGGATCATGTGATTGGGCCGGGCGGGTGGGCTGGTCGGGGGACGCCGTGAATCCGTCCCTGGAGACTTGGCCGCGGCATCCATGCCGCGGACACCCCCGCCCAGCCCACCCGCCCGGCCCCTGACAGTTTCCTGCGGCCGCCACCGCAGGAAGAGAAAGAGGAAGATCAAGAGCAAAGGCAACAGCAACAGCCGCGCGCTGTGGGTTGAGGTCGGATCCGTTTTCCGAAGGAAAACGGATCCGACCCCTTCGTGTTTTCCGATACACCTCATCCACGCATGGCGTGGATGGTCCCACCGTCACCGGGAATCTGTCGGGGGTGGGCCGGTGTGGGCTGGCAGGACCGTTGGCGCCATGGATGGCGCCATCGAGCCCCCATGGACGGGTTTACGGCGTGTCCTGCCAGCCCACACCGACCCGCCCAACCAGCAGCAACCCAGAGCCGCTGTTGAAGTTGCTGTTGCTGTTGCTGTTGTTTGAGAAAAGCAGTGCAGCCGCAGGCTGCAAAACCCCCTCAATCCTGATCGTGCGCGCGCGCGGCCTCCGCCTGCGTCTCTTCCTGCGCTGCCATCTCGCGCGCGATCCACGCATCGATCATGTGCCGCTGGCGCTGCGCCTGCCGCCGCTCGCGCGTGTACTCCTGGTCCAGTACCCGGTGCAGTGACACCATCACCAGCAGCATCAGCAGCGCGAATGGCAACGCCGCGATCGTGATCATGCCCTGCAGCGCCTCCAGCCCGCCTGCCAACAGCAACGCGCCGGCGATCAATGCGATGCCCACGCCCCAGGCCACCTTGTGTTTCGGCAGCGGCTCGCCAGCTTCATCGGTGGACATGCTGGCCAGCACCAGAACCGCAGAATCAGCCGAGGTCACGAAGAAGATCATCAGCAGCACCAGCGCGATGCTCGACAGAAGAAGAGGCAATGGAAGGCTGTCGAACATGGTGAACAGCACCGTCTCGTAGCCGTTGCCCAGCGCCTGCAGGAGGTCGGCCTGGCCGAAGATCTGCATCCAGATTGCGGTTCCGCCAAACACCGAGAACCAGAAGAAGCCCAGCAGGGTCGGTGCCATCACCACGCCGATCACGAATTCGCGCACGCTGCGTCCCCGCGAGATGCGTGCAATGAAGGAGCCGACGAACGGCGCCCAGGAAATCCACCAGGCCCAGTAGAAGATCGTCCAGTCGGCGACCCAGGTGCTGGACGAGAACGGCGACATGCGCAGGCTCATCGTGACCAGCTGGTTGAGATAGGACCCCAGCGTCGTGGTGAAGGTGTTGAAGATCGCACCGGTGGGGCCGAGTACCAGCACCAGCGCCAGCAGCAGTGCGGCCAGCGCGAGGTTGAAGTTGGACAGCCACTTCATGCCGCGGCCGACGCCGCTGAGCGTGGATGCCATGTACAGCACGAAGGCCACCGCAATGATCGTCAGCTGCAGCGGTACGCCGGCCTGTACGCCGAACACGCGCTCCACGCCCGCCGCGATCTGCACCGTACCGAAGCCCAGTGCCGTGGCCACACCGATCGCGGTGGCGACGACGGCGGAGATGTTGACCACGCGCCCGATCCATCCACGATGGTGGCGGCCGATGATCGGCTGCAGCATGTCGCTGACCTGGCCACGGCCGTTGCGGTTGAACTGGAACCAGGCCATTGCCAGCCCGATCAGTGCATAGATGGCCCACGGATGCAGGCCCCAATGGAAGAACACGTAGCGCATGGCGGCACGAGCGGCATCCATGCTTTCAGGTGCCAGCCCTTCCGGTGGCTTGCTGAAGTGCGAGATGGGCTCGGCCGCGCCCCAGAACACCAGGCCGATACCCATGCCGGCGGCGAACAGCATCGACATCCAGCTGGCCCGCGAGAATTCGGGTTCAGCGTCTTCGCCACCGATGCGCAGGTTGCCGAAACGACCGAAAGCCAGGTACATCAGGAACACCAGCGTCAGGAACACCACCAGCAGGTACAGCCAGCCGATGCCGCGGATGAGTTCACCGAGGATGCTCTGCACCACGGTATTGAAGGGGCCGGGCGCAATACCGGCAAGCAGCACCAGCAGCAGGACCAGTGCGATGGAAACGCGAAACACCATGAAGGAGCTTCTCCGATCAAGGGATTGAGGGGAGTGAGCAGAGCTTGCAGCGGAGGGCCGGTGGCATGCAGCGCGAACCGGGCAGGGGCCACGAAGACGGCGACGGATACATCGGTCGCAATGACACGATGCGCGTGCACGTTACTGAACGCGATGTCACGGTTCCGTTAAAGCCAGTGCGGCAGATCCACGCCATGCCGCGATATGCGGCACTGGGACCAAGCGCTTTCTATGCTCTAATGCACATCAAGAAGCGGGGGTACCGCGGCCATGTGGCCACGGTTGAGACAGTCCCTTGGAACCTGATCCGGCTCATACCGGCGTAGGGAAGCTTTGCAGTGCAGCCGTGCCCGGACTCCGCCCAAGGACCGTCCGGGGGCAGCCGCAGTGCGCCGCCGCTTCGTCCCTGACCCTCCTGGACGATGCCCGATGAACGCACAGCTCTCCGCCCTGCAGCAACAGGCCCAGCAACTCTCCGAATCCGTAACCCGGCCGATTCCCGGTTCGCGCAAGATCCACGTACCCGGTTCGCGTCCGGATCTGCAGGTGCCGATGCGCGAGATCGCGCTGACCCGCACGCCGACGTTGTTCGGCGGCGAAGAGAATGCACCGGTTACGGTCTACGACACGTCGGGCCCCTACACCGATCCGGACGTGCGTATCGATCTGTCCGCAGGTCTGCCGGCGCTGCGTCGCGGTTGGGTGGAGGAACGTGGTGATACCGAGCAGCTTGGCGGCCTGAGTTCGTCGTTCGGCCGCGACCGCGAGCATGATCCGAAGCTCGATGCCGTGCGTTTCCCTGCGCGCAGCCTGCCGCGCCGTGCACGCGCAGGGGCGAATGTCACGCAGATGCACTACGCGCGCCGCGGCATCATCACGCCGGAGATGGAATTTGTCGCCATCCGCGAGAACCAGCGGCTGGACGCGATCCGCGATGCCGGCCTGCTGCACCAGCACCCGGGCGAGGCATTTGGTGCCTCGATCCAGAAGATCATCACGCCGGAATTCGTGCGCGATGAGATCGCGCGCGGCCGCGCGGTGCTGCCCAACAACATCAACCATCCGGAAAGCGAGCCGATGATCATCGGCCGCAATTTCCTGACCAAGATCAATGCCAACATCGGCAACAGCGCCGTGTCCTCGGGCATTGCCGAGGAGGTGGAGAAACTGGTGTGGGCGATCCGCTGGGGCGGTGACACGGTGATGGACCTGTCCACCGGCAAGCACATCCATGAGACCCGCGAGTGGATCATCCGCAACTCGCCGGTGGCGATCGGTACTGTGCCGATCTACCAGGCGCTGGAGAAGGTTGATGGCCGTGCCGAAGCGCTCACCTGGGAGATCTTCCGCGACACGCTGATCGAGCAGGCCGAACAGGGCGTGGACTACTTCACCATCCACGCCGGCGTGCTGCTGCGCTATGTGCCGCTCACCGCCAAGCGCGTGACCGGCATCGTCAGCCGCGGTGGCTCGATCATGGCCAAGTGGTGCCTGGCGCATCACAAGGAGAACTTCCTCTACACGCACTTCGAAGAGATCTGCGAGATCATGAAGGCCTACGACGTGACCTTCTCGCTGGGTGACGGCCTGCGCCCGGGCTGCATCGCCGATGCCAACGACGCGGCGCAGTTCGGTGAACTGGAGACGCTGGGTGAGCTGACGAAGATCGCCTGGAAGCATGATGTGCAGACCATGATCGAAGGCCCCGGCCACGTGCCGATGCAGCTGATCAAGGAGAACATGGACAAGCAGCTGCGCGAGTGCGGCGAAGCGCCGTTCTATACGCTGGGACCGCTGACCACCGATATAGCACCGGGCTACGACCACATCACCAGCGCGATCGGTGCGGCGATGATCGGCTGGTTCGGCACGGCAATGCTCTGCTACGTGACGCCGAAGGAGCACCTCGGCCTGCCCAATCGCCAGGACGTGCGTGACGGCATCATGGCCTACCGCATCGCCGCGCATGCGGCCGACCTGGCCAAGGGCCATCCGGGCGCGCAGGTGCGCGACAACGCGCTGAGCAAGGCGCGCTTCGAGTTCCGCTGGGAAGACCAGTTCCACCTTGGCCTGGATCCGGAGAAGGCCAAGGAGTTCCATGACGAGACGCTGCCGAAGGATGCGCACAAGCTGGCCCACTTCTGCTCGATGTGCGGCCCGCATTTCTGTTCGATGAAGATCACCCAGGACGTGCGTGACTACGCGGAGGCCGGCATGAAGGAGAAGTCGGAAGAGTTCCGCGCCGCCGGCGCCGAGGTCTACCGCCAGGGCTGATGCGGAAACGGGGGTGCCGGCCAGCGGCCGGCACGACCGTCCATCACGCTGTACCCCGCTATGCTCCGTCCATCGCCCAGGGGAAAGGACACCATGCCCGTTGCCATGACCACGCGTTGGCTGGCCATCGCCCGCCGTCATCCTTCGGCCTGGTTGCTGGGCGCGCAACTGCTGGCGGTGCTGCTGTATCCCGCGCTGGATGACACCGCTGCCGGCCGCGCGGCACTGGGCATGTTCGGCATGGCGGTACTCGGCCTGGCGCTGTGGGTAGTCCAGCGCAGCCCGCTGGGCACCTGGCTGGCGCTGTTGCTGGCCATTCCCGCGGTGGTGTTCTCGCTGGCTGGCGCGCTGTTGGATCGCACCGGTCTGCTTACCACGGCGCAGCTGCTGGAGAGCCTGCTGTACTTCTATACGGCCGGCGCCCTGATCGCCTACATGCTCCAGGACCACAAGGTCACCCGCGACGAGCTGTTCGCCGCAGGTGCGACCTTCACCCTGCTGGCGTGGGCTTTCGCCTTCGCATTCGCGGTATGCCAGCAGTGGTACCCGGGCAGTTTCCAGGGCACCGGCGGTGGTGCGCAGCGCAGTTGGATGGAGCTGCTTTATCTCAGCTTCAGCTTGCTGTCTGGAGTTGGCTTGAGTGACGTCGTTCCCTTGCATCCACAGGCACGCGCATTGGTCATGCTGGAGCAGTTTTCCGGCGTGATGTACGTGGCTTTGGTGGTTTCGCGGCTGGTCGGACTGACCATGTTGCGGCGCATGTGAAAATGAACGCCAGATAAAAATTTCGCGCCCAACAGGGCGCGAATAGTGTCGCGAATTATGTGAATGCGTCGGCGAGAGAGAGCCTGATGTCGACCACGCGATAGGCGAGGTAACTTGCATAGGCTAGTATTCGCGCGCTCGATTGTTTTTGCGGTATGCGCCGATGCTTTGTGCGGAGTCTGGCTTTTCGCTGTTCCCAGGACGGGGCGGTATCGAAGGCAAACACTGCCCGGGACCTGTCTCTACTGTGTAGCAGAAAATGAACAGCAGCGAAATCCAGCCCCCCGTATCCGATCGGATACGGATAGGAGAGTGCATCGTCACTCTGTCCTCGCGCGAGGTCGAGGTCGTCGGTGCGCGTCGCCCGCGCCGGCTGACGCCGAAGGCGTTGGGCGTGCTGCGCGTGCTGCTGCGGCAGCCGGGCCGCGTTGTCACCCGCGACGATTTGTTCGCCGAGGTGTGGCCGGACACCCTGCCGACCAACGACGTGCTGACCCAGGCCATCACCCAGCTGCGCAAGGCGTTCAGCAACGACGACGACAACGGCCTGGCCTACATCGAAACCATTGCCAAGACCGGCTATCGGCTTCTGGTGCCGGTACAGGTGCTGGACGATGCGGAGCCATCGGCGGTGGGTTTGCCTGACGACGAAGGCGTTGACGTGCAGCCGGCAGCTACCGGCGCCGCTGTGCTGCCCGCGCGCGCGCAGGAATCGCGCCGCCGCTGGCGCCATGTCCGTCGCCGCGTGCTGCTGGCGCTGGGCGTATTGATGCTGGCCACGCTGCTGGTGATGACCACGCTGCTGCTGCGCCGCGCACCGGCCAGCAGTTCACCGGTGGAGGCCGCCGTGGAGAACGGTACGCGGGTGATCGGCAGCCCGCAGCGTCCCTATCGGTTGATCACCGCGACCAGCGGCTTTGAAACCTATCCCACGCTGTCACCGGATGGTTCGCTGGTGGCCTATGAAGGCGCCAACGAAGATGGCAACGGCGGTGGTGCGATCAAGGTGCAGACCTCCGGCAACGCGCCGGCACGCCAGTTGCTGGTGCCGCCGGCCGGCGCGGTCGATCGATTCCCGAACTGGTCGCCGGATGGTCGTGAGATTGCCTTCGCACGGTTTTCCGCCGACGGTGGCTGCCAGGTGCTGATCGCCAGCGCTACCGGTGGCGCACTGCGCCAGGCCACGCGCTGCGATGGCACCGAGCTGCTCAGCTTCGACTGGACACCCGATGGTCGCGGCCTGGTGTTCGGCAGCATGGTCGGGCGCTACGCCCACCGTGGCATCCGCGTGCTGGACCTGGCCAGCGGCGAGTGGCGCGCGCTGGCCTACAGCGTCGACCAGGATGACTTCGACTACGCACCGCGTTATTCGCCCGACGGGCAATGGCTGGTGTTCGTGCGCAACCCGCAGCTGGGTGATCTGTGGCGGGTGCCGGCCGCGGGCGGTACACCCGAGCAGTTGACCGACGAGGCGGCAGAGCTGCGTGGCTGGGCCTGGCTGGACGATGGCCGCACCATCGTGTTCGGCCGCCGCGTCGACAGTGAGGCGCGGCTCTATTACCTGGACGTCGAGCGGCGCACGCTGCGCGATGCCGGCCTGGATGATGCGCAGTGGCCCGCCGTGTCGCGACGTGGTGGCATGCTGGCCTTCGTCCACCGGCGCGCGCAGTTCGGCGTGTTCAAGGTGCCGATGCAGGGCGGCGGCGCGCCCGAGCGCCTGTTTGCCTCCAGTGGCCGCGATGGACAGCCGATGGCAGCACCCGATGGCCGCCAACTGGTCTTCACCTCGGATCGCTCCGGCAGCTTCGCCCTGTGGTGGGCGGACATGCAGCGGCCGGATTCGCTGCGCCCCATCGAAGGGCTGCGGCCGGAAGCGCGGCAGGCACCGGACTGGTCGGCCGACAGCCGTCAGCTGCTCGTGGTCGGCCGCGACGCGCACGGGCGCACGGTGGTCTACGAGATCGCACCACGCGATGAACGACTGCAGCCTTTGCCGATCCCGGCCGAACAGCCGCTGCAGGCGCTGTATGGCGCGTCGCCGGAGCAGTTGTTCGTGGTCGAGCGCGATGCCGACCAGCGCACCCGGTTGAGCCTGTTCGACCGCAGCACCCAGCCCTGGCGCCGGTTGGCCAGCATCGATGGGGTGTCGCAGGCGCGCTTCGACCGCAGCAGTGGCCGCGTGTTGTTCACCCGCCTGGCCGCCGGTGGCCTGTGGTCGGCCGATGCCGCGTTGTCGTCGGGCAGCGTGCAGCAGATCAGCGATGACCGGCCCAGCCGCTGGCGATACCGGGCCTGGACCGTGGCCGGCAACAGCGGCATCGGTTACCTCGGCACCTCGACCACGTGTGGCACCACCCTCGTGCGCATCCAGCCCGGTCGCGAGGAGCCGGAACGCTGCCTGGACGCAGAGCGGCTCAGTGCCGGCAACGGGCTCAGCGCCAGCACTGACGGGCATGACCTGTTCGTGGCGATGGCGGTCAGCGATGGCGCCGACATCGGCGTGATGCGGTTGCCCGAACGCCCGCCCACGCTGTTCCCGGCGTTCTCCAAGTTGTTGTTGTTCAAGGGAAATGGGCCTTCGTAATTTCTTCGTCGGGATATCGTCGCGAATTCGTTGCGATCTCGTCGGACCTTCCTGACGCGATGCCACCTGATTAGGCAAAACGGAGTCCTGTACTAGGCAAATCCGTGGTGCCCCCATGCGTCAACTCTCGCTGGCCGATCGCGGCCAAACCGTCTCCCTGGACCGGTCGCTCGACGATGTCGCGCCGACCTGCCTGGGTGTGGCCCGGCTGGGCAGCCTGCAGACCGCCGGCTCCAGCTTCACCGTCTGGATGCAGGTGCGTGGCAGCTCTTGGGTCGAAGCCAAGGAAGGACGCTTCCGCCTGCGCCAGGGCGAGTGGATCGCCTTCGAGAAGGAATCGCGGCCACTGGTGCAGGCCGGTCGCAATGGACTGTGCGTTGGCCTGAACCTGAACATCGAAGCGCTTCGCGTGCTGACCGAGATGGCCGACTGCGGCCTGTACGCCGGTCGTGGCCGCATGAACCGCAGTGACGCCCGCGTGGCGCTACGCCTGTGGCGCGATGCGCTGGCCAGCGGCCAGCCGGCCCAGGCCCTGCGTCCGCTGCTGCTGCACCTGGCTGGCCTGCAGCGTGGCCTGGCCGACAACGTACAGCGCTGCCCGGGCCGCTCGCGCAGCCGCAAGCGCCAGGTGTTCGGCCGCATGCAGCGTGCTCGCCTCTATCTGGAAGGCAACAGCCACCGGGTGGTGCGCATCGGCGAACTGGCCGAGCTGACCAACTTCTCCAGCTGGTACCTCTCCAAGACCTTCCAGAGCCTGTACGAGGAAAGCCCGCAGTCGCTTTCGGCACGACTGCGTCTCGAACGCGCCGCCGACCTGCTGCGCGACACCGACATGATGGTGGGCGAGGTCGCCGCCGCCAGTGGCTTCGACAACTGCTGCAGCTTCGCGCGTGCGTTCCGCGCCCGCTACGGCCAGTCCGCATCGCGCTTCAGGGAGAACGGTGGCTTGCTCCCGCCACAATCCGCAAAGTCTCCGGTTGGTTCGCGCAAATACAGCGCTGCAACGCAATCGTAACGTGCTGGGGTGTTTTAACACGCTGCTAACACGTACCTTGGAGAGATAGATGAACGTTCGTAATCCCGCAGTGCGGTTCGGCTTGCTGCCGGCCGGCATTGCGCTGGCGCTGGCGCCGGCCTTTGCTTCGGCTCAGGAAGCAAAGGGCACCACTGATCTGGACCGCATTTCGGTCACCGGTTCGCGCATCCGCGGCGCAGCCGTCGAAACCCAGCAGCCGATCGTCACGCTGAGCCGTGAGAACCTGGAGAAGCAGGGCTACACCTCGGTTGCAGATGTCCTGCAGAACCTGACCTCGGCCGGTTCCCCGGCCATCTCGCGTTCGGAATCGCTGGCCTCGGGCGAGAACGTGGGTGGCTACTACGTCGACATCCGCAACCTGGGCGCGCAGCGCACCCTGGTGCTGATGAACGGCAAGCGCCTGGGCGCGACCACGGCCGGCTACCAGGATCTGAGCCAGATCCCGATGGCGGCCATCGAGCGCATCGAAATCCTGAAGGACGGCGCCTCGGCCATCTATGGCTCGGATGCGATCGCGGCCGTGGTCAACGTGATCACCCGCAAGCGCTTCGACGGCGCTGAAGCCAGCGTCTATGTCGGCCAGTACGGCAAGGGCGACGGCGATACCGAAACCTATTCGTTCACCCTCGGAAGCGTGGGCGAGCGTGGCGGTGTCACGATGTCCGCCGAGTATTCCAAGCAGGATCCGGTCTGGGCCAAGGACCGTTGGTTCAGCCGTGATGGCAATGCGGGCCCGAACTACCCGGGTTCCGGCGCCAGCCCGATCAACCAGAAGGGTGGCTTCTGCGACCCCTGCGTGACCCCCAACCTGAAGAAGGGCGAGCCGGGCTACGTCGGCCCGAGCGACCAGCGCTGGTACACCCTGCGCGACGGCGGCAACCCGGCCAACCGTGCCGACTACCGCCTGGAAACTTCCGCCGACGCCGTCAATGCCAACGAGCAGATGATGGTGCAGACTGGCATCGAGCGTAAGTCGCTGTACGTCAACGGCAACTATGATTTCACCGACTCGATTTCGTTCAATGCTGACGTGCTCTACAATGAGCGCAACACGACCCAGCAGATCGCGGGCTACCCCTACCAGTCGGCCTCGTTCGGCACTCCGCTGTCGGCCGACAGCGCGTTCAACCCGACCGGCGAAGACCTGACCTTCCGACGTCGCCTGTGGGAAGTGCCGCGTACCACCGAAAGCCAGCTGAAGACCCTGCGCTTCGCGCCGAGCATCAGCGGCTTCTTCGAGTTCGCTGGCAAGACCTTCGACTGGGATGTGGGCGCGCTGTGGAACCGCAACGAGTCCACCAAGCGTGGTCACGGCGACATGAGCCTGATCGCCTCTGAACAGGCGCTGGGCGCTTCGTTCATCGGTGCTGACGGTGTTGCCCGCTGCGGCACCAGCATGTCCGATCCGCTGGCCACCAGCGGCTGCCGTCCGTGGAACCCGCTGCTGCCCTTCGGCGTTGGCGGCCCGGGCTCGCTGGCCGACCAGGCGACCCAGGACTTCCTGTTCCCGTACTTCACCGATACCGGCCTGACCAAGACCACCAGCTTCACCGCCAACCTGTCGGGTTCGATCGTGACCCTGCCGGCCGGTGACCTGGGCTTCGCCGTGGGCGTCGAGCACCGCAAGGAAGAAGGTCGCTTCTCGCCGGACGCCTTCGCACAGTCGGGCCAGTCCACCGGCCTGGGCGCGCAGACCACCCAGGGCCAGTACTCGCTGGACGAGGTCTACCTCGAGCTGAACGTGCCGGTCCTGGCTGACATGCCGTTCGCGAAGGAACTGACCCTGAATGCTGCGAGCCGTTACTCGGATTACAGCAACTTCGGCAATACCCTGAACTCGAAGTTCGGCTTCACCTGGCGCCCGCTGGACGAGCTGCTGGTACGTGGTACCTGGGCTGAAGGCTTCCGCGCTCCGACCATCGACAACCTCTACGGTGGCCTGAGCAGCAGCTTCGAGTCGTACACCGATCCGTGCGGCATCACCGCGCCGGGCTCGGTTAACGGCAATGCGGCCTGCTCGGCTGCGGGCGTTCCGGTGGGTTACACCCAGCTGGGCCAAGGCCTGATTCCGTGCACCTCGACCCCGTGTGCGACGCCGGACCAGTTCATCTCGGGTGCCAACCCGAACCTGAAGCCGGAAACCTCCAAGAGCACCACCGTGGGCCTGGTCTGGAGCCCGCGCTGGGTGCAGGGCCTGGACATTTCGCTGGATTGGTACAAGTACGAAATCAGCGACATGATCATCGCCGACAGCGTCGACCGCATCCTGCGTGACTGCTACGTGCTGGGCGATGCTTCGCGCTGCGCCGCGCACACCCGTGCAGGCGACGGCCACATCAATGGCATGACCTACGGCCTGGCCAATCTCGGCCAGATGGAAACCCAGGGCTATGACCTGGGTATCAAGTACCGCTTGCCGGAACTGGCTATCGGCCAGTTCGCAGTCGACTGGCAGACCAGCTACCTGGCCAAGTACGACGAGCAGGGCCAGAACGCCGACGGTGACAACATCACCATCGGTCGTGTGGGTGAACCGGGCCTGTTCCGCGTGCGCTCCAATCTGGGCCTGACCTGGTCGAAGGGCGATTTCGGCGTGGCTTACACGGCGCGTTACTACTCGGGCATGAACGAAGCCTGCGTGGCCAACCGTCCGTGCGACCTGCCGGACCGCATGCAGAACGGCGAAGGTGCTCCGCTGCGCAAGACCGGCTCCAACACCTTCCACGACCTGCAGGTCAGCTGGAAGGCGCCGTGGGATGCCACGATCGCCCTGGGTGCCAACAACGTGTTCGACCACAAGGGTCCGGTCATGTTCACCCAGCCGAACTCGAACTTCGCCTACTACGGCGGCTTCGACGTGGGTCGCTTCCTGTACATGAAGTACACCCAGCGCTTCTGATCCATCGAAGTGCGGTAGCAGAACGAGGAGGGCGGACCGCAAGGTCCGCCCTTTTCATTTCTGTAAGGGAATTCTGATCAGGTCGGGAAAGTGAGTGCGGTCACTGTCTGCTCTTGTCGCATTCAGCACAGTAGGTGCGTCCAATACCGGACACTGGGAGATGGATATGAAGCGCACGCTTTTCCGCCAGGTATCGGCCGCCGTCCTGATCTATGCAACGCTGGTGGGCTCGCTGTCCGCACAGAACATCATCGTCTGCGGCGGCGGTGTGTACTGCGAGGAACTCCGGCTGGAGTGCCTGGCCAAGGGCAACGCCCCGGCCCTGTGCGAGCGCCAATGGCGTCTGTGCGTGCTGGACGCCTGTCCGCAGCGCTGAGAGAGGAAAAAGGGCGCGTCCGTTGGACGCGCCCTCATGCGAGGTGACGACAGTCGCCTGCGTGTCGCTCAGGCGTCGCTGGGCACCAGACCCATCAGTGCATTGGCGTGCTCGCGCCATTGCGGCAGCTTGTTCAGCACGCCTGCACGCTGCAGGTAGTCCTCGTCCACCGGATCGCCATTGACCAGCGCCAGCGCCACGTGCACCGCGCCGGTCACCCAGAAGCTGCGGGTGTTGGCGCGCTGTGGCTGCAGGTGGAATGCCACCGCTTCGATGATCGGCATCGGCAGGCCCCACAGCCCCAGCAGGTAGGCGCCGGCCTCGGCATGGCCGGGGCGGGTGTCACCGGCCAGCGAAGGCTCGCTGCGCTCGTTGCGCACACCCGGCAGCAGCAGGCCGATGTCGGCCAGCAGCGCAGCGGTCGCCCCCAGTTCGGCACTGGATTCGGGCAGCAGGCGTGCGGCCAGCCGCGAGGCGAGCAGTGCGCGCTGCTGCAGCGAGTTGCGCTCGGCGGCCGACAGCGTCGGTGCGGAGAACACTTCGCTGGCCAGCACCAGGTCACGCAGCGTGGCCAGGCCCAGCCGGGTTACCGCGGTACGCAGATCGGCAATGGTGCGGCCCTGGCTGAAGAAGGCCGAGTTCGACAGCTGCAGCACCTTGGCCGCGATCGCCGGATCGGCGGCGACCAGCTTGGCTACATCGGCACTGTCGGCGTCGTCGTCATGTTCCAGGGCCTGGGTCAGGCTCAGGTACAGGTGCGGCGGCGAGGGCAGTTTCTCGATACGGCCGATGGCATCGCGCAGGCGCGGGCTGTCCAGCACTTCGCGCAGTTCTTCCAGGCTGGTCAGCGCCTCCAGCAGCACTTCCGGCGCCAGTGGCAGCGGCAGGAAGCGGTGGGCGACGCCGATCAGGCGCGCCGGCGGTGGCCGGTTGCCATGCTGTGCATCGACCAGCGCGATGCGGATGGTCTCCGGGCGCAGGGTCCGGATCTGGCCCAGCAGCGTGGTGGCATTGAGATCGGGCAACTGCGGGCAGACGATCACCGCGTCCACGCCCTGCGTGGCCACCGCGGTCATCGCGGCCTGGCCATCGGTGGCGGTCAACGGCTGCCAGTCTTCCCCAAGATCGGCAATGAATTCGGTCAGCTCGGCCGGCAGGCTGGCTGCATCCCCAACAAGCAGAATACGCACGACACATTCCCCTGGCTGTCTCGACGATGGATGTCGATGACGTGTGAAGTGACGCAATTTACCTAATACGGCAGCAAGAGTGATGTGCCGTCGTCATGAAACGTGACCCGCATCGCTCCGGCAGGGTACCGCCGGAGCGATCCGGTTCAGGCTCAGGCCTTGCTGTCGAGATGGCGCTGGTGCGCCTCGATCAGGATCTGCTTGGCCTCAGCGGCGCCGCCCCAACCGTCCAGCTTGACCCACTTGCCCTTCTCCAGGTCCTTGTAGTGCTCGAAGAAGTGGCCGATGCGCTCCAGCCAGTGGCTCGAGACCTGGGCGATGTCTTCGACGTGGGCGTAGCCGCTGAAGATCTTCGAGACCGGCACGGCCAGGATCTTCTCGTCGCTGCCTGCCTCATCGCTCATCTTCAGCACGCCGACCGGACGGCAGCGCACGACCGAGCCCGGCACCAGCGGCAGCGGCAGCACTACCAGAACGTCGGCCGGATCGCCGTCGCCACACAGGGTGCTCGGCACGTAGCCGTAGTTGCACGGGTAGCGCATCGGGGTGGAGAGGATGCGGTCGACGAAGATCGCGCCGGTTTCCTTGTCCACTTCGTACTTCACCGGCTCCGAGTCCTTCGGAATCTCGATGATGACGTTGATTTCTTCCGGCGGGTTCTTGCCGGGCGAGACGAGTTCCAGGCCCATGGTGTGCTCCAGGTGGGGGATATAGACGGATAGCTCACCATTTTATGCCTTTGCCGGGCGCTGTGCAGGGGGAGGGCGCCGACCCGCCCGCGCGGCAAGGCCTGACGGAGCACTACGGCCTGGGCTGATGGGGCCGGGGGGCGTGCTGGCGCAGGCTGGATGCCCATTCCCAAGGAGTCCTGCCATGTCCTGGTATGCCCGATGCATCGGGGCCGTGCTGTTGCTGGTATCCCTGCCTGTCCTCGCCCGCGGCCTGCACGTGGACCTGATCGATTACCCCGCGCCCGAGGCCAACTGGGAACGCGCCTATGGGTTGGAGGCCGCCCTCGTGCGTGAATTCGACAGGCTATGCGGCGATACCTGGTGCGAGGGGGAGTACAGCAACTACCGGGTGATGGAGTTCCGCTGCGCGGTGCTGGCGCATCGCGGGACGGTGCAGCGATGCGTGTGGGTGGTGGCGGCCAGCGAGCTGGTCGTGCAGGCCGACACGGGTGAAGTGCAGGTCGACAATGGTCGTTGGGCCTGTCCGGTGGAGCTGCAGCCGGGCGTGCCTGTAGAAGCCTTCCACGCTTCGCTGGAAGCGCCCGATGGTCTGACCGCCGCTCTGCCAGGCCTCGACCATGGCCTGTTCGACGCGCTGCCTGACTGCATCCGGAAGACCGGGAGGGCGGGCTGATGCGCATCTTCCTCGCCCGATGGCTGGCCTGTGGGCTGCTGATGGCAGCGGGCGCCCAGGCAGCGCCGCCATATGTCGATGCCCGTGACCATCCCGATCCGGCGGCCGGCCGCGAGCGCTTCCTTGCCGCTGAGCGCCTTTTGGTGCGCGGCTTCGACGATATCTGCGGCGACACCTTCTGCGAAGGGCAGTACTACAACCTCCGGCCCATGCGCCTGCGCTGTTCGGTGCATCGAACCACCGGCGTGGTGGGTAGCTGCATCTGGACCTTCGCTGGAAGCTATACCCAGGTGCAACAGACCGGGCAGATCAACGTCGACCATGGGAGCTATGCCTGTGTGCTCCCGCTTGCACCGGGAACCCGTCTGGCCGAGCTGCTGGCTGTGTGGGATGCAGCAACCGGGTACGACGCCCTGCATGCGACGCTGCCCGGCACCCGGACCCATGTCTATGACGGGTTGACCGACTGCCTATGATCCTGCGGATGATGCGAACGTGACTGATTCGCATTAACGGAGTAGCATGCGCGGCGCCTTCCGTCTGTCGTCCCGGCTCCGCGCATGTCCTCCAATGCTGCCTCCCTCACCGAACTGCTGATCCGCGAGCGGCCAGCGCTGCTGCGCCGGGTGCAGCGCATCCTGGGGGGCGACAACGGCGCCGAGGACGTGATCCAGGCGGTGTGGTTCAAGGCCCGCGGGGTCGATGACAGCCAGCCCATCGACAATCCGCGCGCCTATCTGTACCGGCTGGCCGCCAATCTGGCCACCGACCACGGCCGTGAGTCGACCCGGCGCAACCGCCTGTTGGCCGATCACTACCTGTGGGGGCCGGACGAGGTGATCTCCACCGAAGCGCAGGCCATGGCGCAGGACGAGCTGCAGCGGGTACTCGACGCGGCCAGCCATCTGCCGGAGCCGACCCGCACCATCTTCCGGCTCAACCGCCTCCAGGGCCTGACCCAGGCCGAGATCGCGCGTCGCCTTGGAGTATCGGTGACCACGGTGGAGAATCACGTACGTGCCGCGCTGCAACGCCTGGCCTGGGCGCGCAGCGGTCGATGATCGCGCCAGCTTGGGGCTGGCCTTCGCACAAACGTCTTGATCACTGGACCGTGGATGCGGTCTAGTTCCCCCGCCCGCGCTTGAATGCGCCTGTCCGCCAGCCGATGAGCCCGCCGAACATGCTGCCCGCCGCCAATGACGATGCCCTGGCCGAACAGGCCCGGGGCTGGATCGCGTGGTTGGCCTCGGGCGATATCAGCGACGCGCGCATGCAGGCGTTCGAACACTGGCTGCAACAGCCGGGGCACCGCAGGGCCTTCGAGCATGAGCGCGCGCTGTGGCGCAGCGTCGGGCCGCGAGCGCAGCCCGCGCGGGTGGATCGTCGACGCCCGCGCCGACTGCGTTGGGCCATGGCTGCGGCAGCAATGCTGGCAATGCTGGTGGCATGGCCGGAGGCGTGGCTGCGCCTGCAGTCCGATCACCGCAGCACGCATCAGGTGCAGAACGTGCTGCTGCCTGATGGCAGCCGTGCGGTCCTGGACGCCGACAGTGCGATTGCGGTGCACTTTGATGCGAACGCCCGCCAGGTCGAGCTGCTGCGCGGGCGTGCCTGGTTCGAGGTCAGTCCGGATGCGCAGCGACGTTTCAGCGTGCGCGCCGGCAATGGCGTGGTCGAGGACATCTCGACCGCCTTCACCGTGGCGCGGGGCCATGACCAGGTGGAAACCCAGGTCGGGCAGGGCAGGGTACGGATGGCCAGCCCGGTTGACGGTGGCTGGACCTACCTGCAGCAGGGCCAGCGCGCGGCCTACGGTGAACACGGCGGCGTGACGCGACTGGGG
The DNA here is from genome assembly GCF_002192255.1 of Stenotrophomonas sp. WZN-1. Taxonomy (NCBI): domain Bacteria; kingdom Pseudomonadati; phylum Pseudomonadota; class Gammaproteobacteria; order Lysobacterales; family Lysobacteraceae; genus Stenotrophomonas; species Stenotrophomonas sp. WZN-1. The sequence goes on along the minus strand of NZ_CP021768.1, from coordinate 3,674,478 downwards.
GACGTGGCGGCCGACAGCGTCGGCGCCTGGCGTCAGGGTGAGCTGCTGCTGGAACAGGCCCGCGTCGCCGACGCGGTGCGATGGGTGGGGCGCTATCGCGCTGGCCCGACCTTCGTGCGTGGCGATCTGTCACGGTTGCCAGCGGTCAGTGCGGCGTTGCGCATCGACCGCCCGGAGCAGGCGCTGGATGCGCTGGCCGCCACGGCCGGACTGCAGGTGACCCGGCTGCCGCTCGGCGTCGCCATCGTCCATCGGTAGATCCACGTCATTCCCCCTGTGCCGACCAACGGTCGGCACCCACCACTGCAACCAGCCGACCAACGGTCGGCACCCACCACTGCAATCAGCCGATCAGGGCCGGCATCCGCCGCTACAACCGCCGGCCAAGCGTCGGCACCTGCCGCGACTGCAAATCCCCTTGGGGTTGCCACGCTTTCATCCGTCTTACTCCGCGAACGTACCCGCCGCCGCCACGTACGTCGCCGTGTCCGCCCGTGTTGCGGATGACGCCGCGTTCGCGGCACCGATTACCTGACAGGTTCCCCCATGTTCGACTCCCATCGTCCGGGCCGCGTGCTGCGCCCGTCCCGCCTGTGCATCGCGTTGCTCGCGGCCGGCCTGGCCAGTGCCGCGCCGTCCGTACTGGCGCAGAGCGCCAGCGGCGATCACGCTGCCGTGCAGCGCTTCGACATTCCGGCGCAACCGCTGGATGACGCGCTGCGCAGCTACATGCGCCAGTCCGGCGTGCAGGTGGTGTACCCCGCATCGCTGGCGCGTGGCGTAACCTCGCGCGCAGTCAGCGGCAGCCTGCCGGCCAACGAGGCGTTGCAGCACCTGCTGCAGGGCAGTGGCCTGGCGGTGCGCCGGGTCAGCGCCGATGCGGTCACCCTGGAGGCCGCAACGCCGGTGCAGGCTGACAGCGGCGTGATCGTCACCGACACGCTGAGCGTGGCCGGAGACCGTGTCGACAGCGGTGCGACCAGTGATGAAGCGCGCCTGCTCGACAGCTACCGCAGCGTGGGCTCCACCACCACGCTCAATCGCACGCACCTGGAGCGTTTCCGCGGTACCTCCAACGGCGACATCGTCAAGGGCGTGGCCGGTGTCACGGCTGGTGATCCGCGCGTGGGCAACGGCTTCGACGTCAATATCCGCGGCATCCAGGGCCAGGGCCGCGTGCCGGTGATCATCGACGGTGGCCAGTCCAGCATGGACACCTACCGAGGCTACGCAGGCCAGTCACAGCGCACCTACCTCGACCCGGACCTGATCTCCAGCCTGACCATCACCAAGGGCCCGAGCCTGCAGGCCAATGCCTCCGGCGGCATCGGCGGCGTGGTCGAGATGGAAACGCTGAAGATCGGTGACGTGCTGCGCGAGGGCCGCGACTTCGGCGTGCGCGTGCGCGGTGGCCTGGCCAATGGCAGCGCCAACAACCTGCCGTCCTACAGTGCCGCGCCACGTACCGATCGCAGTGCCACCGGCAGCCAGTTCTTCAACGTGGCCGGCGCAGGTCACTGGGACCGCTTCGATCTGGTCGCCGCCTACGCCCACCGCGACAACGGCAACTACTTCTCCGGCAAGCATGGCTACGACGATTTCCCGCAGACCCGGCGCACGCTGGCGCCGCTGAATCCGCCGCGTACCGAGGTGTTCAATACCTCGTCGCGCTCGACGTCGGCGCTGCTCAAGGGCACCTGGCGCATCGACGACGCGCAGACGTTGGAGGCCGGTTACCGCCGTTATGAAGGCGCCGCCGGCGAGATCATGGCCTCGCAGATCATCCGCGTGGATCGTGACCGCATTCCGCAATGGGATCCGGGCCATGTCGACATGGACAGTTACAGCCTGCGCTACCGCTTCAACCCGGACAGCGAGCTGGTCGACCTGCGCGTCAATGCCGCCTACACCGACACCGACAGCGTGATGTACAACAGCCTGACCGGCATCACGCCGTGGTACTTCGATCGCCGCACCGAGTGGTATGACGCGCCCAGCTTCAGCGGCGACCCCGGCTACAAGGATGCCTACCGCAATCCGCTGCGACAGAAACGCTTCGGCCTGGATGCCAGCAACACCTCGAAGTTCGATACTCGTGCCGGCGCGTTCACCCTCGACTACGGCCTGTCCTACAGCGACGAAGACATCGCCCCGGGCAGCTCGGGCCCGATCATGTACGACGACCTGGTCAACAACCGCTTCCTGCGCAACGCCGAGCGCAAGGAATACAGCGCCGTGGCCTCGCTGAAGTGGCAGCCCGACGAGCATTGGGAACTGCTGGCCGGTGGTCGCTGGAACCGCGTGGATGTGCACGATCGCAACCGCCTGGCCACACCCGATGCCTACGAGGTGCAGGGCCAGTACCGCTACACCGAGCTGCTCAATGGCAACCCGGCGCTGCCGTCGTGGCGGGCCAAGCGCATCGCGCTGCTGAACTGGTATCCGGATGCCAACGGCAACTTCACCCAGGAATCGCTGCTGGCTTCACCGTACAAGAAGGGTACGGTGGGTGACATCGGTGGCTGGAACTTCTACGACGCCGGCAAGGCGCAGGACCTGGAAGTGCCGGTCAGCTGGACCTGGTCGCAGCCGATCCGCCGCCGTGATACCGCGTTCTCGCCGACCGCCAGCGTGGCCTACCGCTTCAGCGAAGACACCATGGTCTACGTGAAGTACGCCGAAGGCACCAAGCTGCCGAGCCTGTTCGAGACCACGCTGGGCCTGTTCACCGCTGCCAAGCCGGTCGGCGAGCTGAAGCCGGAGCGTGCGCGCAGCTGGGAAATCGGCGCCAGCACCATCCGCTATGACCTGTTCACCGCGGGCGACCGCCTGGCGCTGAAGCTGGCGTATTTCGATACCCGCATCGACGACCTGATCACTCGTGACTACCGCACGCTGTCGGCCGGCCTGATCCGCAACGTCGACCAGTTCAAGGTCTCGGGCATGGAGTTCCAGTCCAGCTATGACAGCGGCAAGGTGTTTGCCGATCTGTCCGCGCACTATTACTTCAAGGCGAAGACCTGCGCGCCGGACATCGCCGCCGAGCGCCGTGCCTATGGTGCACAGCGCAGGAACGATGAGCTGGCCAACACGCCCGACTGCGTGGATGGCGGCTTCGAGGGTTCGTACACCAATACCCAGAACCCGCCGCGCTACATGGTCAACCTGACCCTGGGCTCGCGCCTGTTCGACGAGCGCCTGACCTTCGGTACCCGCGTGGTCCACAACGCCGGCCCGATCAGCAAGCTGGACAAGGACTGGAACGTGGGCCTGTCGGCGATCCAGCAGCTGTACCGGCCGACCACCCTGGTCGACCTGTTCGCCAGCTGGAGCTTCAACGACCAGCTGTCGGTGGAAGCCGGCGTGGACAACCTGACCGACCGCTACTACCTGGACCCGCTGGCCCTGGGCGTGATGCCGGCCCCGGGCCGCACCGCGCGGCTGGCGCTGACCTGGAAGTACTGATCGGTCGCGGATGAGCGCTGGGGCCGGATCCCTTTCCTGCGGAAAGGGCTCTGACTCCAGCGAGCCCCGACCGCCCTCGGTGGGTGCGGACCTTGGTCCGCACCGCTTCTGCCGTGCAATCGCCAGTGCCTGGTCACGTCCGGCGTCCGCTTACAACCCGGTCGCCGCCTTCACGGCATCTTCGTGCAGCGACTCGTTCAGCTCATCCACCACCGTGGTCCATGCCGCATCGGCCTGCAGTGATTCGGACAGGAACTGGCGCTGGGCATCGTTCCAGTACGGCGCTTCGACCACTTCCACATCGGTGGCCAGCTGGTGCTCGCGGATGAAGCGGGCGATGCCCTCGGCGCTGGCGTCCAGGCCCAGCTGCAGGAACAGGTTGGTCATGCGCGGTTCGGTGGTGATCATCGTCGGTTCCTGCGGAAAGAAGGGATACGCCATTATCGGTGCACATGGCCTTGGGGAAAGCCCCATGGCGAACGTCTACAGCAGGACGACCCCCCTTGGCATCCCCCCATGAACGCACACATCGCCCCTGAAGACAGCCGCAGCCTGCGGCTCAAGGCCGCCACCCGCGACAGCCATGGCGCGTTGGACAAGCGCATCATGGCCGGCGACATCTTCGCCGACCGCAGCAACTTCGCCCGTTTCCTGCGCGTGCAGTACCGCTTCCATCGCAGCATCGATGCGCTGTACGCCAACCCTGCGCTGGACGCACTGCTGCCGGACCTGGGCGAGCGCCGCCGCCTGACCCAGGTGGCGCGCGACCTGCAGGACCTGGAGCAGACGCTGCCGGGGGCCGACATCGCGGCGTTGCCGTCCGATCTGGAACTGCCCGCCGCATTGGGGTGGCTGTATGTGGCCGAAGGTTCCAACCTGGGAGGCACCGTGCTGTACAAGATGGCCGCCAAGCTCGGCCTGGATCGTGATTTCGGCGCCCGCCACCTGGCTGCGCACCCCGATGGCGCCGCGCGCCACTGGCGTGAGTTCACCGCCGCGCTGGACGCGGTGCCGCTGAGTGCCGAGCAGGAGCAGCAGGTGATCGACGCGGCCGACACCGCATTCCGCAGCGTGCACGGCCACGTCGAAGTGGAATTCGCCTGATGCACGGCGCCCGCCCGCAGGCCCAACGCTGATGCGCTGGCTCTGGTTCGCGCTGGGCTGGCTGATGGTCGGCCTCGGGGTGATCGGCGCGCTGCTGCCGGTGATGCCGACCACCATCTTCCTGATCCTGGCCGTGGGCTGCTTCGCGCGCAGTTCGCCGAAGTTCGAGCAGCGCCTGCTGGCGCATCCGCGCTACGGCCCGTCGTTGCGGCTGTGGCGCGAACAGGGCGCGGTGTCGCGCAAGGGCAAGGCGTTCGCCACCGTCGGCATGGCGGTGGGCTTCGCGCTGTTCTGCTGGGGCGCGCACCCGTCGTGGCGCCTGCTGTTGGGCGTGGGCCTCTTCTTCGCGGTCAGCGCCGGCTACGTGCTCAGCCGCCCGGCACCGCGGCTGGAGCCCAATCCGGTGGTGGAAGTGGATGACGCCAATGATCCGCGCGCGGCCCGTCGTCGCGCCGCGACCCCCGATGCTGATGGAAACCGAGACGATGCTGCCTGCTGACCTGGCCCCCGTGGCTGCTCCTGCTCTGACCCCGTGGAGTATGTATCTGGCCGCCGACGTGGTGGTGAAGACGGTGATGATCGCGCTGGCACTTGCCTCGCTGGCCACCTGGACCGTGCTGCTGGCCAAGGGCTGGGAGCTGGCCCGGCAGGGCCGGCAGCTGCGTGCAGCGCGCGCGCTGTTGCTGCAGGTGCCGAGCCTGCCCGGCGGGAGCGTAGAGGCCAGCCTGCAGCAGGGCACCGCACTCGCCATGCTGGACGCAGCGCGAACCGAACTGCGCCTGTCGCAGGAGCTGGACAGCCGCGATGGCACCAAGGAACGCGTTGCCTCGCGCCTGGACCGCATCGAACTGGAAACCGCGCGCATGCAGCGGCGCGGCATCGGCGTGCTGGCCAGCATCGGCGCCGTGGCGCCGTTCGTCGGCCTGTTCGGCACGGTGTGGGGCATCATGAACAGTTTCATCGGCATCGCCCACAGCAACACCACCAACCTGGCGGTGGTCGCGCCCGGCATCGCCGAGGCCCTGCTGGCGACCGCGCTGGGCCTGGTCGCGGCGATTCCCGCGGTACTGGTCTACAACCATTTCAGCCGCGTGCTGGCTGGCCTGCGTGGGCTGCTCGGCGATCTGTCCGCGGCCGTGCAGCAGCTGGTCTCGCGTGATCTCGATCGCACCGCTCCCCGCACCGCGGCAACACCGCTGCGTGCGGTGCACTGAGGCACGACGATGGCGATCAGGACCGCGTCCGACCGTGACGATGCACCGGAAGAAGCGCACGAGATCAACGTCACACCCTTCATCGACGTGATGCTGGTACTGCTGATCATCTTCATGGTGGCTGCACCGCTGGCCACCGTGTCGGTGCCGGTGCAGCTGCCGGCCAGCAGTGCCAGCGCCACGCCGCCGGAACCGGCGCCGGTGTACGTGACCGTGCAGGCCGATCTGTCGCTGCGTGTTGGCGAGCAGCCGGTGGCGCGCGTGGGACTGGCTGCCGCATTGAAGGCCGCCACCCACGATGACACCGCACAGCGCATCTTCCTGCGTGCCGATACCCGTGTGCCCTACGGCGAACTGATGCGCACCCTGGACGCGCTGCGAGCGGCCGGCTACCTGAAGGTGGCGCTGGTTGGCCTGGAGCAGGGCGCACGATGAGTGGACTGCGGCGCTGGGCGACCAGCCTGGCGATCGTGATGCTGGTGCACGCGCTGTTGATCGGCGCGGCCTGCTGGTGGGCGGCCCGTGCGCCAGCGCTGGCCGCAACGGTGCCGCCTGCGGCACTGATGCTGGAACTGGCACCGATGGTACAGGCACCGCCGGTGCCGCCGCGCGAGGTCGCGACCGGGCCTTTGCGGCAGCAACAACAGCGGCAGGTGCCGACGCCGGCCGTGCGTGACCAGCCCAAGGCGCCGGTGCAGCCGCAGGGTGACCTGCCACCACCGCGTACACCGGAGCCAACGCCGTCGCCGGACACCGCCGAGGCCAATGTCGCGCAGACCAGCGCACCGCCGCAGGTGGCTGCTGACGGGGCCGCACGCTACACCGCACCGCAGACCACGGCGGGCGAGCGCAGTCGTGCCGAGGCGACCTGGGAAGGACGCCTGCTCGGGCACCTGCAGAAGCACCGGCGCTATCCGCGCCAGGCCGAGCGGCTGCGCCAGCAGGGCGTGGTCTACGTGCGCTTTGCCGTGGCCCGCGATGGCGCGGTCTCGGGGTTGAAGCTGGGCCGCAGCAGTGGCTTCGCGCTGCTCGACCAGGAGACGCTGGACACCGTGCAGCGGGCAAGCCCGGTACCGGTGCCGCCGGCCGAAGTGTCCGGCGACCCGGTGGAAGTGATGGTGCCGGTGTCGTTCTTCCTGCGCGGGCGGTGACCCGCCGTGGGGTCGGATCCCTTTCCGCAGGTAAGGGCTCTGACCCCAACCGGAATTCACGGCAGCGCGCAGGCGTTATGCTCGTGCATGACCGTCAATGGACGCGCGGAGGCTGGCATGACGACACGGACGTTACGGGTGCTGGCCTGGTGCAGCGTGTTCCTGGCTGCATGCGTGGCCGTTCTTTCGCTGGCACCGTTCACGCCGGCGATCATGCTGACCTTGCCCTTGCTGTTGTTCGCGGCCTTCTGCATCTGGCGTGGCTCGTGGCTGCCCGGCGTACTCTGCGCGTGGCTGGCCTCGTTCGCCTTCATCGGCAGCCCGCTGAGCCTCTTCGATGGCTGGGACCGGCCGATCTACGCCTGTTGGATGATCGCCGTCGTGCTGCTTGTCGTCCGGTGGCTGAGGCGGGCGCGGCCGTAGAGTCGAGCAAGCTCGACTCTACAGGCTTTGCGCAGGGCGCGAATCTACAGCAACGGCACCAGCAGCAGCGCCACGATGTTGATGATCTTGATCAGCGGATTGATCGCCGGACCGGCGGTGTCCTTGTAGGGATCACCGACGGTATCGCCGGTCACCGCAGCCTTGTGTGCCTCGCTGCCCTTGCCGCCGAAGTGGCCATCCTCGATGTACTTCTTGGCGTTGTCCCAGGCACCGCCACCAGTGGTCATCGAGATGGCCACGAACAGGCCGGTCACGATGGTGCCGATCAGCAGCCCGCCCAGTGCTCGCGGCCCCAGCAGCAGGCCGACCACCACCGGCACCGCCACCGGCAGCAATGACGGCACAATCATTTCGCGGATCGCCGAGCGGGTCAGCATGTCCACCGCTCTGTCGTACTGCGGCTTGCCGGTGCCCTGCATGATGCCGGGGATCTCGCGGAACTGGCGGCGCACTTCTTCCACCACCGCACCGGCAGCGCGGCCGACCGCTTCCATCGCCATCGCACCGAACAGGTACGGAATCAGGCCGCCGATCAGCAGGCCGATGATCACCGTGTGGTCGCTGAGGTCGAAACGGAATTCCTGCCCGGGATGTGCTGCCTGCAGGTTGTGGGTGTAGTCGGCGAACAGCACCAGTGCCGCCAGCGCCGCCGAGCCGATCGCGTAACCCTTGGTCACCGCCTTGGTGGTGTTGCCCACTGCATCCAGCGGATCGGTGATGTCGCGGATCTCCGAGGGCAGCTCGGCCATTTCTGCGATGCCACCGGCGTTGTCGGTGATCGGACCGTAGGCATCGAGGGCAACGATCATGCCGGCCATCGACAGCATCGCGGTGGCGGCGATGGCGATGCCGTACAGGCCCCCAAGCGCGAACGCGCCCCAGATGGCCGCACACACCGCAACTACCGGCAGTGCGGTGGACTTCATCGAGATGCCGAGGCCGGCGATGATGTTGGTGCCGTGGCCGGTGGTCGAGGCCTGCGCCACGTGCTGCACCGGCTTGTACTGGGTGCCGGTGTAGTACTCGGTGATCCACACGATCAGGCCGGTCAGCACCAAACCGATCAACGCGCAGCCATACAGCGCCGTCGGCCCATGCACGTTGTCACTCATCAACCCAGTGGTGATCGGGTAGAACGCAATCGCGGCCAGCACGCCGGAGACGATCACGCCCTTGTACAGCGCGCCCATGATCGAACCGCCTGGCTTCACCTTGACGAACAGAGCGCCGATGATCGAAGCGATGATCGATACGCCGCCCAGCACCAACGGATACAGCACCGCATTGGCGCCGGCCTCGGCCAGCATCAGGCTGCCCAGCAGCATGGTGGCGATCACGGTCACCGCGTAGGTCTCGAACAGGTCGGCGGCCATGCCAGCGCAGTCACCGACGTTGTCACCGACGTTGTCGGCGATCACCGCCGGGTTGCGCGGGTCGTCCTCGGGAATGCCGGCTTCCACCTTGCCGACCAGGTCGGCACCGACGTCCGCGCCCTTGGTGAAGATGCCGCCGCCCAGGCGCGCGAAGATCGAGATCAGCGAGGAGCCGAAGGCCAGCCCGACCAGGGCATGCAGCGCCTGTACCATCGGCAGGCCCATGCGCAGCAGCAGCGCGTAGTAGCCGGCCACGCCCAGCAGGCCCAGACCGACCACCAGCATGCCGGTGATCGCGCCGCCGCGGAAGGCGACATCCATCGCCGCGCTGATGCCGTGGCGCGCCGCCTCGGCGGTGCGTACATTGGCGCGCACCGAGACGTTCATGCCGATATAGCCGGCGGCGCCGGACAACACCGCGCCGACCGCGAATCCAATCGCGGTGTACCAGCTGAGGAAGATGCCGACCAGCACGAACAGCACCACGCCGGCGATGCCGATGGTCAGGTACTGGCGGTTGAGGTAGGCACGTGCACCTTCCTGGATCGCGGTGGCGATCGCGATCATGCGCTCATTGCCGGTGGGTTGGCGCAGGATCCAGCGCGCCGAGACGATTCCGAACAGGATCGCGAGAATGGCGCAGCCCAGCGCCAGTGACAGCCCGTGACGTTCCAGCATTAGACCCCTCCGCAGAATGGATGTAGGCATCCAGTGGCGATGAACGGCACCACGAGGGGGACGACGGGCTGCAGCCTGGAACCAACCCGTACCGACCTTGGTGGTCGTCCGACGTATGGCGGTGTTCAGCATTCCCTGGTGCCCCGCAGTATGCGTGCACCTGCGCCCGGATGGTAGCGCCGGGCCATGCCCGGCGAGCGCGGAGGCTGCTCGATGGATGCGCCTTTGCACCCCGTTAAGCCAGTCTCTGCAAGCCTGCGCGGAGTCCTGAAGGAGATCCCCCATGCGCCTGTCCCTGTTGATGCTTGCCGCCCTGGTCCCGGCCGTGCCGGCACTCGCCGCGGAAACCCCGGAGCTGCAGCGCGCCGTGGGTGCCCCCCAGGCCGTGGGCGCGGTGCATACCCTGCGCCAGATCCCTGAGGCCTGCGCGCGCCTGGAAGGCGTGTTCACCGGCGATGCCGCTGCGCCGTACCGCTTCTCGGCCGTGCGTACCAGCGAGCAGTGCCAGCCGCGTGCGCGTTTCGTCGATTACACCAAGGCACAGCCGAGTACCGACAAGGGCTGGAAGCTGAACGATGTGATCCGCGTGCCCAATGCCGCGTGCCCGGCGCAGCAGGCGGTGGTGCGGGTGTGGCGCCTGCCGTCGAGCAACAAGGTCGAGCTGGATGGGCAGGGCCAGTCGCGCATCTATCTGGAAGAGGCGAAGAAGCAGGCCGCAGCCGGCCAGATTCCGCAGGTGACGATGTTCGCCGCGCAGCTGCAGATGGAAGGCAAGGGCTGCAATTGAAATTGTTTGGACGGTGTACCCACGCGGTCATCCACAGGTAGTGCCGGCCGCTGGCCGGCAACCCTGCAATCATCAATCCGCCAACGTCGCCCCGCGCGCCACCAGCAGCTCGCGCAGCGCCCTGCGATGGCAGTGCGCTTCATCCTCGCAGTAGCAGCCCACGCTGATGTCGCTGTGCTGCGACATCGCGGCCAGCAGCTCCAGCGCGTGAGCGGCATCGGGGGCCTTCATCTCGGCCTTGTAGTGGCGGAAGAACGCAGTCCAGTCGGCGGCGGTCTTCGCTTCATGGGCCTGCTTCACCAGCTCCGCGCTGGGTGACAGGGTCGGGAACCAGACGTCGTACCAGTCCTGTCTGGCGAATTCGCTGCGTGGTACGCCGCGCGGCGGGCGCCGAACGGTGCCGATACGCAGCCCTTCGTTGGGGTGGCGCGGCGTACCCAGTCGAACAACACGCAGTGCCATGGTGATCTCCAGGCGGGGCATCCATCCTGCTGCGACGCACGTGCGCCAGGCGTGAACCGTTGTGGAAACGAAAAGGCCCGGGCGCTTGCGCACCCGGGCCTTTCCCCATGCCGGCAGCGATCAATTGCCGCGGCAGTCCTTCAGCCACAACACACGACCAATCTGGTCGTAGCTGTCGACCACGCCGGTCAGCGTCACCTTCTCGCGCGGACGCAGGGCCAGCGCATACGCGGCCTGGTTGGCTGCGAACGAGCAGGAAATGGCCACGCGTTCAAAGTCGATGCTGCCATCGCTGGGCAGGTCGAAGCTGGTGTTGTAGGTGCCGCCACTGCGCAGGACGGTGGTGATGCGGCCGGTAATGGCGTAGGTCTTGCCCTTGTAGCGCGGCTCGACTGCGGCCGGGTTGTCCTTGTTCTGGTTGCGCAGCTGGAAGCCGAAACGGTCGGCGGCAATCGTTACCACCGACGCCTGCGGAGTCGCCTTGGCCGCCTGTTCGCCAGCCTTGCCCGGCTTGATCTGGTTGAGCAGCTTGCACATTTCTTCGCGCACGCCGTCGGCCGAGGCAATGGCGCCCTTGTTGACCTTCACCACCATGCCGACGGTGCCCTGGCCGCCTTCGGCGGTGGCACTGATGATCATCGGAATCGGCTTGTGGGCCATGGATTCCGGCTCTTCGATCAGCATCGAGCCACCTTCCACGTCCTCGCTGAGGACGTCCATGTTGGCGTTTTTGGCGATCACCCGCATCTGGCCGATGGCGCTGGCCACGGTCAGGTCCGGGTGGGTGACCGATGAAGTGAAGGTAGTGCCGACGAAGGGATTGCCCTTCTTCTGGAAGTTGCTTTCGCAGGTCGCAGCGAAGGCCGGCGCGGCAGCACCGCACAGCAGCGCGGCGATCAGGATCGGGTGCTTCATGGTTACAGTCCTTGTGAAATGGCAGCACAGGCCCGGGCCTTGAAGGCTGGGCAGCGTCGAATCTGGTTTGCGGCGGCCCCTTTGCCCCGGGCCGGAGCCCGATTGTGGGGCGCTTCGGCGGCTACCGCAATGCGCCCTGTGCTCCACACAGGGCGCGGGTGCACCTCAGCCCTCGAAGGCCGGCAGCTTCTGCTTCACTGCCACGTTCTTCAGCGTCACGTACTTCGGCACGCCGTCGGTGCCGTACGGCAGCGGTGCTTCACCCTTGATCAGCGGCGACAGGTAGGCGCGTGCCTTGGCAGTGATGCCGAAGCCATCGCGGCGGATGAAGCCGGCCGGCATCTTCTTCTCGTGGTTGGCGATCTTCGACAGTGGTGCGGCTTCGATCTTCCAGCGATAGGGCGCATCGCTGCTGCGCACGATCACCGGCATCACACCGTTCTGTCCCTTCAGTGCCAGCTGCACGGCGGCCTTGCCGACTGCCTGGGCCTGCTCCCAGTCGGTCCTGCTGGCCAGGTGGCGGGCCGAGCGCTGCAGGTAGTCGGGCAGTGCCCAATGCACCTTCAGGCCGAGCTGGTCCTTGACCCGTCCCGCAAGATGGGCCGCCACGCCGCCCAGCTGCGAATGACCGAACGAATCCTTGCCGCCACCGGCGTCGGCGACGAAGCGGCCATCGGCGGTCGCGATACCTTCCGACGCCACCACCACGCAGTAGCCGACGCGCTCGACCACGGCCTTCACCTTGGCCAGGAAGACGGCTTCGTCGTAGGCGCGCTCGGGCAGCAGGATGATGTGCGGTGCTTCGTCATCGCCGTTGCCGGCCAGGCCGGCGGCTGCGGCCAGCCAGCCGGCGTGGCGGCCCATGGCCTCGTAGATGAAGACGCGGGTGGAGGTCTCGGCCATGGCCGCCACGTCCAGCGCCGCCTCGCGCACCGAGACGGCGGTGTATTTGGCCGCCGAGCCGAAGCCGGGGCAGGTGTCGGTCACCGCCAGATCGTTGTCGATGGTCTTGGGCACGCCGATGCAGGTCAGGTCGTAGCCGGAGGCCTTGGCCAGCTGCGAGACCTTCAGCGCGGTATCGGCCGAATCGTTGCCACCGTTGTAGAGGAACCAGCGTACGTCATGCGCGCGCAGCACCTCCAGCAGACGGTCGTAGCGGGCGCGGTCGGCGTCCAGCGATTTCAGCTTGACCCGGCACGAGCCGAAGGCGCCGCCCGGGGTATGGGCCAGCGCGCGAATGGCTGCGGCGCTCTCCTTGCTGGTGTCGATCAGCTCCTCGCGCAGGGCGCCGAGGATGCCGTTGCGGGCGGCCAGGACCTTGATGCCCTTGGCCCGTGCCTGCTCGATCACCGCTGCTGCCGTGGCATTGATGACGGCGGTGACACCGCCGGACTGGGCATAAAGGAGAGTACCGTTGCGCATGCTTCTACCTGCTCGGGGGAGGGGACATTGCAGGGACATTACCCGGATGCGGTAAAGTGGCGCTATTGCGGTGCAGCGATACCGGACCGTCCGGGACGCGAACCTTCTTTGTTTTCAACACGTTGGAGTCAGGTCAATGCGATTGGTTCTGTTGGGACCGCCCGGTTCGGGCAAGGGGACACAGGCGACGCGCCTGAAGGAAAAGCTGGGGATCGCCCACATTTCGACCGGTGACATGCTGCGCGCGGAAATCGCCGCCGGCACGGAGCTGGGCAAGCAGGCCAAGACGGTGATGGATGCCGGCAACCTGGTGTCGGACGACATCCTGCTGGGCATGCTGGAGTCGCGCCTGACCCAGGCTGATGTCGCCAAGGGCTTCATCCTCGATGGTTACCCGCGCAACGTGGCCCAGGCCAATGCGATGGACGGCCTGCTGGCCAAGATCGGCCAGCCGCTGGACGCCGTGGTGCAGCTGGACGTGGCCACCGAACTGCTGGTCGACCGCATCGCCGGCCGTGCCAAGGAGCAGGGCCGCGCCGATGACAATCCGGAAGCGGTGCGCCAGCGTCTGCAGGTCTACAACGACCAGACCGCCCCGGTGGTCGATTTCTACGCCGGCCGTGGCACCCTGGCCCGCGTCGATGGCGTCGGTGAGCTGGACGAGATCGAAGCCCGCATCCTGGCGGCGATCAAGGCCTGATCCGACTGGGCCGGCGCGAACTGCCGGCTCCTCGGGCGCAAAAAAACACAGGCCTGGTCCGCGAGGATCAGGCCTGTGTCGTTTGATAGGCGCCAGCGAAGGGCTTGCTCAGGGCCCCGCAGCATGAGCTCCCTTGGGGATGGCCTCTTGGGGAGTAGGACCGGTTCGGGTACTGCGGCTGGCAGTTCGAATTGTGTCCGGGTTCACAGAACATCGCTATCGGGAATTCCCTGACAGCTGCTTGGAGTTTTCTCACATCCCGTGTAGGGGTTGTCTTACCCGGGATCGGACATTGGCCCTATACAGCCGTCATCGGTCACAATCCTCGGTCATGAGCAGCGTACATATCCTTGCAATCGCCGGCACCTTCATGGGCGGCGTGGCCGCCCTGGCGCGGGAACTGGGCCACTCGGTCAGCGGCAGCGACCAGGCCATCTACCCGCCGATGTCCACCCAGCTCGAGCAGCTGGGCATCACTCTGGACCAGGGCTACCGCGCCGACAGCGTGCCGGCCGGCACCGACGAGGTGGTGATCGGCAACGCACTGTCGCGCGGCAATGCCGCGGTCGAGGCCGTGCTCGATGCCGGCCAGCGCTACATTTCCGGCGCCCAGTGGCTCTCCGAGCAGGTCCTGCCGGGGCGCGACACGCTGGCCGTGGCCGGCACCCACGGCAAGACCACCACCACCACCATCCTCACCTGGCTGCTGGAAAGCGCCGGGCGCTCGCCGGGCTTCCTGATCGGGGGCGTCGCCGAGGATTTCGGCGTCTCCGCGCGCCTGGGCCAGGGACGCGAGTTCGTGGTCGAAGCCGATGAGTACGACACGGCCTTCTTCGACAAGCGCAGCAAGTTCGTGCACTACCGGCCGCTGGTGGCCATCCTCAACAACCTCGAATACGACCACGCTGATATCTTCCCGGACGTGGCGGCGATCCAGCGCCAGTTCCATCACCTGGTGCGGACGGTACCGGCGCGTGGCCGCCTGATCGTCAACGGCGAGGATCAGCACCTGGCCGAAGTGCTGGCGATGGGCTGCTGGACCCCGGTCGAGCGTTTCGGATTCGATCCGTCGCTGGAATGGCATGCCGAACTGCTGGCCGCCGATGGTAGTGCGTTCCGCGTGCACCATCGCGGGCAGGCGCTGGGCGATGTGCAGTGGTCGCTGCTGGGCCGCCACAACGTGCTCAACGGCCTGGCCGCGCTGGCCGCCGCGCATGCAGTGGGCGTGGCGCCGGCCGAGGTGATTCCGGCGCTGGCGCGCTTCCGCAGCGTCAAGCGCCGCATGGAAGTGATCGGCAGCCATGACGGCATCACCGTGTACGACGATTTCGCCCATCACCCGACCGCAATCGCCACCACGCTGGAAGGCCTGCGTGCCAAGGTGGGCGATGCGCGCATCGTGGTCGCGATGGAACCGCGCAGCAACTCGATGCGGCTGGGCGCACATGCGCAGGCACTGGCACCGTCGCTGGCGCTGGCCGATGAAGTGGTGTTCCTGCATCGTCCGGAACTGGCCTGGGATGCTGCTGCAGTGATCGCGGCGGTACGTGGTGAAGCCCACGCGGTGCCGGATACCGATGCATTGCTGGCGCAGCTGCAGTCCAGCGCGCGCAGCGGCGACCACGTGGTGTTCATGTCCAATGGTGGCTTCGACGGCGCTCCGCGCCGCTTCCTCGCCGCCCTGCAGGCCCGATGAGCGTCGACAACCCGCTGCCGCTGTTTCCGCTGCACACCACGCTGGTACCGGGTGCGGCGGTGGGCCTGCGTGTATTCGAGCGGCGCTATCTGGACCTGGTCCGCGACAGCGGCCGCAGTGGTGAGGGGTTTGGTGTCTGCCTGATCCTCGATGGCGAGGAAGTTGGCGCACCAGCGACACCGGCGGCCTATGGCGTGCAGGTACGCATCGAAGACTTCGATGTCGGCGCAGATGGCGTGCTGCAGCTGCGCCTGCGCGGTACCCGCCGCTTCCATGTGGAGCGTACCCGCGTGCGTGACAACGGCCTGGTGGTGGCCGACGTGCGCTGGTGCGAGGAAGACCCCGACGACGAACTGCGGCCGCAGCACGCGCTGCTGGCCACAGTGCTGGGGCACATCATCGAACAGGCCGGCGAGGCCTATGCGCCGGCCAACCCGGCGTTGCTGGACCAGGCCAGCTGGGTCGGCTGGCGGCTGGCCGAGCTGTTGCCGCTGAGCGAGCAGCAGCGCCTGCAACTGCTGCAGATGGACGACCCGCACCAGCGCCTGCAGCAGTTGCTGGGCTGGATGCCGTAGCCAGTAAACCCCCACCAGCGGTGGCGACGGCCAGAGCGCGGCGGTAGCGCCGGGCCATGCCCGGCGGCTCCATCACGGCGTCGTCTTCAACCGCAGCACCGGCAACCCGGTTTCGCTGTGCACATCCTCGCGCTGCGGCAGGTCCTGCACGGCGTCCTTCACCGCGTTCAGCGCCGGGTCGACGCCACGCAGCGGGTGCCACATGCCGATCCACTCGAAATGACGCTCGTAGCGCAGGGTCTGCGCGCTGCCCAGCCATAGCGGCGTGTTGCCCGGTTGCAGCCGGGCCGGCGCCGGCCACAGGCGCAGCACATAGCGCTCATCCGGCTGCGCACCCTGGCGCACCATCAGCAGCGCTTCCACGCGCGTTTCCAGCGTGGCCGGCAGCACCGGCAGTTCGTCGGCACCGGTGTTCTTGTCCAGCATCAGCAGCGCTTCCTGCCAGCCGGCCTGTTCCTGCCGCTTCCAGCCGCGTACTTCCAGCTGCGCCTGCAGCGGCGCCAGCGGGCCTGCCACCTGCACGTCCAGCGGCCAGCGCTGGTCGTCGTCGAACTCGTTGCGGCGCGCCGGCAGCTTCGCCCAGTCGTGCTGCCACCAGGCCTGCATGTCCATCGCCTGCGGGGCCGGCAGGGTCGGCTCGAAGCGTTCCAGCTTCACCGGAATATGGCGCGGTGCGTACCACATCGCGGCGACGGCAAAGACGCCGTAGAACAGCCACGCCACCGGCTTCACCCAGAACGAGCGGTTGAACCGGCGGCGGTAGGCGATGCCCAGCACCAGCAGCCAGAACGTGCCGAACAGCATGCCGCCGATCACGTCGCTCAGCCAATGCGCGCCCAGGTACAGGCGCGAGAAGCCGATCAGGCTGACCACGATGCCCGACACCAGGTACGGCCAGACGCGGGTGCGGCCGGGCATCTCGCGGGCGATCAGCACCGCGAAGAAGCCGAAGGTGATGGTGGCCATGGTCACCGACACCGACGGGAAGCCGAAGCCACTGCTGGCATCGACCGGTCGCACCACATCCACCGTGGCACCGAGCAGCATGGTCAATGCCAGGCCGAAGGCGAGGGCGGCCAGCCAGTGCGCGGCCGCCATCCAGCGCCGGCGCCAGATCAGGTAGCCCATCGCCGCCGCGGTGGCCGGCAGCAATACCTGCCAGGCACCCAGCGACGCCAGAGCGGCCATCGGGTAATCGGCCAACGGGTTGCGCAGGGCCAGCATGGCCTGGTGCACCAGCAGGTCGATCGCCAGCGGTTCACCGTGCGCGACCACCACGGTCAGCAGCGCGAACCAGCCCCAGCCCAGCACCAGCAGCATCAACGCCAGCATTGCCAGCGGCACCGACTCACGCCGCTTCGGGTCCAGTACACCGACGGTATAGCGGCCCAGTGTCGGATGGCGGTTGGACCAGTCGAGCAGGCGTGCCAGCCAGTTGTCCATGCGTGCGGCCGACCAGCGGTAGCCGTACAGCACGATCGCCCAGACCAGGCCGAGGATCACCGCCAGCAGGCCGACCACCACCACCAGCCGCCCGGCCACCGCAGCCACCGCGTCGTAGGCCTCGCCAAGCACCCAGCCCGGTGCCAGGAACAGCACCGCCCACGAAATGCTGGCGATACCACTGGCCTGCACGTAGCGGCTGGCGGGCATCTTCATCATGCCGGCGATGGCCGGCACGAACGGGCGGATGGCGCCCACGTAGCGTGCGATCAGGATGCTCTTGAAGGCATTGCGGCGGAACAGGTTCTCGCCGCGGTCGAGCAGCTGCGGGTAGCGGCTGAACGGCCACACGCCACGCAGGCGGTCGCCCCAGCGGCGGCCGATCCAGTAGCTGATGCCATCACCGGCGAACGCACCCAGCGCCGCCGCCGCCACCGCATACGGCCCGGAGATCTGGCCCAGGCCGATGAACACGCCCACTGCGAACAACAGTGGCAGGGCCGGCACGATGGCACCGAGAATGATCACCGCATCGCAGAAGGCGATGAGGAAGATAACGGCACCCGCCAGCACGGGGTGAGCGGCAATCCACGCGAGGGTGGCGTCGATCCATGAAGAGTCCATTGCCCGATTATAGGGGCGTGAAGGTGACTGGTTCCCAGCCGCTTCGTGACCGTTTGCAACCGTCGCCATCGCCTAGAATGGGCACATGCCGCATTCGCCAGACACGCCCTCGCACGCCCTGAAGGCCGACAGCTTCGGTCGCATCCTCCTTGTGGAAGGGCCTGCCGGCCCCTTCGTACGCCGTGATCTGGGCGCCACGCCGCTGTGGTTGCGGCTGCCGGCCTGGTGGCTGGCCCGCCGCGAAGCACGCGCGCTGCGCCACCTCCACGGCATGGCCGATGTGCCGCGGCTGCTGGCGTGGGATGGCCGTCATCTCGACCGCAGCTTCATGGCCGGCGATGCCATGTACCAGCGTCCGCCACGCGGTGACCTGGCCTGGTTCCGCGCCGCGCGTCGCCTGCTGCAGCAGCTGCATCGCAATGGCGTGGCACACAATGATCTGGCCAAGGAAGCCAACTGGCTGGTCACCGACGGCGGCCGCCCGGCATTGATCGACTTCCAGCTGGCGGTGATCGGCAACCCGCGCTCGCGCTGGATGCGCCTGCTGGCCCGCGAGGACCTGCGCCATCTCCTCAAGCACAAGCGCATGTATTGCCGCGAGTCGCTCACCCCGGTGGAGAAGCGCGTGCTCAAGCGCACCTCGTGGGTGCGCGACCTGTGGTTCGCCACCGGCAAGCCGGTCTATCGCTTCGTCACCCGCCGCATCCTGCATTGGGAAGACAACGAGGGGCAGGGGCCGAAGCCGTGAGCCCTGCGCAGGTGGTGACCGGCCCGCCGAGCGCGGGCAGCGTCCTGCGCCCACAGTTGGCTGGCGCCGACTTCGTGCACGCCTGCCAGGCGACGACCCGTCGTGATGGGCGCTCGGCCTTGCAGGCCTATCGCGATATGGCGGCGACCATTCCCGGCTGGTTCGATGGGCTGATGGCGCTGCGCAATCGCGGCATGCGCCTGCTCGGCATGAAGCACCTGGGCTCGTTGCGTGCGGTGCAGGACATCGCGCAGCCGCGTCCGGGGCAACGGCTGGGCATCTTCACCCTGCAGTCGCTGGACGACGATGCCATCGTGCTGGAAGACGACGACCGCCACCTGCGTGTGCAGCTGGCCCTGCAGTGGCGGGGTGACGTGCTGGAAGTGGCGACGGTGGTGCATACGCACAACGCGTTCGGGCGCGTGTACATGCTGCCGGTGGCGCCGGTACATCGATTGATCGTGCCGCACCTGTTGAAAAAGCAGGTGCGCGCCTATCGGTAGCGCCGGGCCATGCCCGGCGGCATTGGACGTTGCGTCCGCCGGGCATGGCCCGCCGCTACCTGCTTACGGCGTCGCTGGCACTACCTGCTGGCCGATGAAGTTGCGCTTGGCGTCGAAGTCGTAGGCGATCTGCAGCTGGCCCACATCCGGGCAGGCGTGGCAGTCGCGCAGCGGCGTGCGGTACAGCAGGCGGATGCCGCCGTTCTCCAGCGGCGTGGCCCCGGCCGACTGCGCCGGTGCGAACGGCGTGGCCTGCGGGTTGGCCTTCAGCAGTTCCTGCACGGCGGGGTCGGCACGCAGGGTGTCGTCCAATTGCACGGCATCCACGTCGATGCGCTTGCCGCTGGCGTCGACCAGGCGGGTGCCTTCGTTGGTGTTGGCGCGGAACGGGTATTCGACCGTGGCAATGCCCAGTCCTTCGTTCTCGTGCCAGGCGGTCACATAGGCCAGCTCGCCGCCGGTGGACAACTGTTCGGCGGCGGTGATCGCATCGGCGCTGGCACCACCGGCGCGCATCGCATCGCGCAGGCACTCGCGGGTGGCCGCATTCTCGCCCTGGCGGCAGGCGTTGAGGTCGCCATCCCACACCACTGCCTCACTCCAGCGCAGCTTGCCGTCGGCGGCGGCCTGCTCTGCGCTGGGCGCGTCACCGGCAGGAGGCTCCTTGCCGGGTTCCGGCGAACGGCCTTGGCAGGCGGTCAGCAGGGCAAGCCCCAGGGCAGGCAGCAACAGGCGGGAACGGCGCATGGCGTGGACCTCGTGCGTTGACTGGAGGCCCGAGTATCGTCAAGGCCGGGTGAACTCCGCGTCGGCGCGGCATACTAGCCGTTCAATGCATACGCTGGAGTGTGGAACGTGGGCAGTCTGCAGGGCAAAACCCTTTTCATCACCGGAGCCTCGCGCGGCATCGGCCTGGCCATCGCACTGCGCGCTGCGCGCGACGGGGCCAACGTGGCGATCGCGGCCAAGTCGTCGGTGCCGAATCCGAAGCTGCCGGGCACCATCCACACCGCAGCCGAGGCCGTTACGGCGGCCGGCGGCCAAGGGCTGGCGCTGAAGTGCGACATCCGCGAGGAGGAGCAGGTACAGGCCGCAGTTGCTGCTACGGTCGACACCTTCGGTGGCATCGATATCCTGATCAACAACGCCAGTGCGATCTGGCTGCGTGGCACGCTGGATACGCCGATGAAGCGCTTCGACCTGATGCAGCAGGTCAATTCGCGTGGCAGCTTCCTGTGTGCGCAGGCCTGCCTGCCGTACCTGCTGCAGGCGCCGAACCCGCACATCCTCACCCTGGCACCGCCGCCGAGCCTGGAACCGAAGTGGTGGGGCGCGCATACCGGCTACACGCTGGCGAAGATGGGCATGAGCTTCGTCACGCTCGGTCTGGCCGCGGAATTCGGCCCGCAGGGTGTGGCGGTGAATGCGCTGTGGCCGCGCACGGTGATCGCCACGGATGCGATCAACATGATTCCCGGCGTGGATGCGGCCGGCTGCCGTACGCCGCAGATCATGGCCGACGCTGCCCATGCGGTGCTGGTGCGTGAAGCGGCCGGCTTCCACGGCCAGTTCCTGATCGACGATGAAGTGCTGGCGCAGGCGGGCGTCACCGATCTGTCCGGCTATGCGGTGGATCCGTCGCGGCCGTTGTTGCCGGATCTGTTCCTGGATTGACCGCGCGTCGCGGGATGAGGCCGAGGGCTGCGACCCTCGGCCTGCTGCGCTAGAATATGCGGCTGTAATCGTTTTCAACAGGGATGTGAACTGATGTCACGCACTCTTTCCGTCGCGGCGCTGGCCGCTTCGCTGTCGTTGATCCTGACCGCCTGCGGTGGCAAGGCCCCCGCAGCTGCGGGTGGCGCCGCTGCTTCCGGCACGCCGGACGCCAGCACGGCCCCGTCCGACACACAGCAGCAGTTGACCGCCAAGCTCAACGCCTACATCGGCTGCTTCAACACGCTTGATTCGAAGACGCACGACAGCCTCCAGTCCTACACGCGCTGGATCAAGGACGTCGAGGCTGGCCCGACCGGGCGCGAGACGCATGTGTACGGGCCGTTCGAGATCAGCGACTACGACATGAAGCAGTGCGACGCCCCGGTGACCGAGGCGATGGCTGCCAAGCCGGCGCTGGCCGATCTCGATGCCGCTGCCAGCCATTACCAGCAGGTGCTGAAGGCGCTGGTGCCGCTCAGCAAGGACGCCCATGACTACTATGATCGCCAGGACTACGAAGACGACCAGTTTGCCAGGGGCAAGCAGCTGCACGCGCCCTTGATGGCTGCCTTCAAGGATTTCGTGGCTGCCAGCGAAACGTTCAATGCCGAGCTGGAGCGCCAGAACGACGCTGCCCAGCGCGAGCAGCTCAAGGCGCTGGAGCAGGCCGAGGGGCGCACGCGCGCGTACTACCGTCTGGCGATGATGCTGGAAGCCAAGGCCATCGTGGAGCTGATGAGCGAGGACGACTTTGATCCGGCTCAAGCCCGTGAACGACTCGACGCCTTCAACCGTATTTCCGACGAGGCGCATGCCAAGGTGGCCGATCAGGAGCCGGGCAAGCTGGACTGGAACAGCTTCGAGCGCGAAGCCGAGAACTTCCGGCGCGAAGGCAAGGAGCGGCTGCAGCGGGTCAGCAGCAAGACGCCCTACAGCGATTTCGAACGGCGCATGCTGGATTCGCCCTCGATGGCGCCGCGCGGCTCGGCCAGCAAGCTGATGCAGGAATACAACTCGCTGGTTTTCCAGAGCAACCGCCAGTAAGCGGGAAGCTCAGCGCGTCATTTTTGTCGCGATTGAGCAGGTTGATTGCGGTATGACACACCCCGCAGCCCCGAATACCAGCACCTTCCCGAGGTGCTGGAGCGCGCGCCCGCGCCATGCAGGACGATGGCTGCAGTTATCACTGGTGCAAGGAACTGATTTGAACACATCCATACGCCTGCTTCCTGTTCTCCTGCTCGGCGCGCTGGCCGGCTGCAACAGCCCGGCGGGCCTGGCTGTCGCCGATCCCGGGTTGGAAAAGATCAACGCCTACATCGAGTGCTACAACGGCGTCGAACAGCCCATCCATGAAGGCTTCCAGACCTACACGGGCTGGATGAAGGACCCCAAGGCGGGCCCGACCGGCAAGGAAGCGCAGCCGCGCTCACCCGGCAAGGTGCTGTCGCACCGCGTCGAGTACTGCGGCCAGCCGCTGACCGATGCGCTGGCAAAGTCCCCCGCGACGCCGCTGGATGCGCCCGCGCGGCAGTACCAGCAGGCGTTCCAGGCTCTGAACACCCTGGTCGAGCGCGCCGATGGCTATTTCACCCGCGAAGACTATCGTCGTGACGGCGGTGAAGGAATGCGCAGCCAGCATGCTCCGCTGATGCAGGCCTATGCTGAGTTTTTCAAGGCCAGCGAAGCGATGGATGCGGCGCTGGAAAAGAACGAGAACGGTCGTCGCGCCGCTCAGCTGAAGCAGATCGAGGAACGCGAGGGCCGTTCGCTGGCGTATTACCACCTGCGCCTTGTCGGTGACGGCAAGCAGCTGGCGATGGCGTTCCAGGGCGACGCACCGGATGTGGCGGTGCTGCGCAGGCAGCTGGCCGACTATCAGGCGCTGGTGACGGAAATCCAGAACGGGGGTGTCGGCAAGGACGACCCGATGTGGGGCCATGTGCAGCGCTCGGCGGACAAGCTGGTCCGCACGGCGGGCCGCGGTGTCGAGCGCCTGGAGCAGGGCAAGCCGATCACCGCTGATGCGCTGGCGGCCGAGCGCAAGGCATCGGGCAGCTGGCTCACCACCGATCCCGAAGGCGCGCAGTCGACGATTCTGGATGCCTACAACGACCTGGTGACCACCAGCAACCGCATGCATTGAGGAGGATCCACGCAGGGCGTGGATCTACCGAGGGTCGCGCCGGGTCATGCCCGGCGCGCACCAGGCAGTTTCGGTAGCGCCGGCCGTTGGCCGGCATGACCCTCAATGGCTGAACGCATCCGGCAGTTCACCGCCGCATCTGCGGCAGTGGCGGGCGTCGGGTTCGTGACCTTCCAGCCCGCAGTGCGGGCACCCGCGCGCGTCACGGCGCGCAGCCAGTTCGGCTTCGCGCATGGTGCTGGCCAGTTCGGCGGTGTAGATGCCGGTGGGCACGGCGATGATGCTGTAGCCGATCAGGATCAGCACCGAGGTGACGAAGCGGCCGAGCACGGTCTGCGGCACGATGTCGCCGAAGCCGACCGTGGCCATGGTCACCACCGCCCAGTACATGCTGGCTGGAATATTGGTGAAGCCGTGCTCCGGTCCTTCGATCACATACATCAGCGCACCGGCGATGATGGTGATGGTGATCACCGTGAACAGGAACACCAGCACCTTGCGCCGGCTGCGCCACAGCGAGGTCATGAGGACGCCGCTTTCCTCGATGTAGCGGGTCAGCTTGAGGATGCGGAACACGCGCAGGATGCGCAGCGCGCGCACCACCAGCAGGCTCTGCGCGCCGGGGATGAACATCGACAGGTAGGCGGGCAGGATCGACAGCAGGTCGATGATGCCCCAGATGCTCACCGCGTAACGCAGCGGGCGTTTGACCACCGCCAGCCGCAGCAGGTACTCGGCGGTGAAGATGATCGTGAAGGCCCATTCCAGGATGTACAGGCCGGTGGACCATTCGGCGTGCAGGTGCTGCACGCTGTCGATCATCACCACCAGGATGCTGGCGACGATCGCCACCACCAGGATCAGGTCGAAATTGCGCGAGGGCCGCGAGTCGTGGCGATAGATGATGTCGAACCACCGGCGGCGCCAGCCGGTCTCGGTGGCGGGGTTCAGCTGGGGGGCAGAAAACGGTCGCATGGGCGCATTGTGCCGCAGGGGTTCCGGCGCGAGAATGGGGATTCCTGAACCCTGCCGACTGCCATGACCGCCGCTACCGATCCGCTGATCTCCCTTTCGCACTACTACCTGCCGGTCTACAAGCCCCGCCAGGTGGTTCTGGAGCGAGGCCAGGGCGCCCGCGTGTGGGACAGCCAGGGCCGTGAGTTCATCGACCTGGCCGCCGGCATCGCCGTGTGTGGCCTGGGCCACAACGATCCGGACCTGGTGGCCGCGCTGGTCGAGCAGGCCGGCAAGCTCTGGCACACCAGCAACGTGTTCTACAGCGCGCCGCCGCTGCACCTGGCCGAGGAGCTGGTGAAGGCCAGCCGCTTCGCCGAGCGCGTGTTCCTGTGCAATTCCGGCGCCGAAGCCAACGAAGTGGCGATCAAGATGGTCCGCAAGTGGGCCTCCAGCCAGGGCCGCCCGGCCGACAAGCGGGTGATCATCACCTTCCGTGGCAGCTTCCACGGTCGCACCATGGGTGCGGTGACGGCCACCGCCCAGCCGAAGTACCAGGAAGGCTATGAGCCGCTGCCCGGTGGCTTCCGCTATATCGATTTCAACGATGAGGTGCAGCTGGAAACCGCGATGGCCGCCGGCGACGTGGCGGCGGTGATGCTGGAGCCGATCCAGGGCGAGGGCGGCGTGATGCCGGCCAAGGCCGGCTTCCTCAAGCGCGTGCGCGAACTGTGCGACCAGCACAACGCACTGCTGGTGCTGGACGAGATCCAGGCTGGCATGGGCCGTACCGGCACGCTGTTCGCGCACTGGCAGGACGACGTGGTGCCGGACATGGTCACCCTGGCCAAGGCACTCGGCGGCGGCTTCCCGATCGGCGCGATGCTGGCCGGCCCGAAGGTGGCCGAGACCATGCAGTTCGGCGCGCATGGCACCACCTTCGGAGGCAACCCGCTGGCTGCGGCGGTGGCCCGCGTGGCGCTGCGCAAGCTGGCCTCGGCGGAGATCGCCGCCAACGTCAGCCGCCAGTCGAAGGCGTTGCGCGATGGCTTCGCCCGCATCAACGACGAGTTCGGCGTGTTCAGCGACGTGCGTGGCCGTGGCCTGATGCTGGGCGCGGTGCTGAGCAAGGGCTTTGCCGGCCAGGCCGGTGCGATCCTTGACCACGCCGCCGAGCAGGGCCTGCTGACCCTGCAGGCCGGCCCGGACGTGCTGCGCTTCGTGCCGTCGCTGAACATCACCGACGAAGAAGTGGCCGAAGGCCTGAAGCGCCTGCGCGCGGCCATTGCCGCGTTCATCGCAGCGCGCTGAAGCCCAGGCGCTGGGGTCGGATCCCTCTTCTGAGGAGAGGGCTCTGACCCCCGATCAGCCCATCGCGTAACGCTTCAACACCTTGCCCAACCCTCGGCCATCGCGCACGGTTTCCGCGTGCAGGCCGGCAGCGCGCGCGCCACGCACATTGGCGAACAGATCATCGACGAACAGCGTGCGCGAAGGCGCCACGCCGAGTACGTCGAGTGTGCGCAGGAATACCGCGGGCGCAGGTTTGCGCAGGCCGAAATCCGCGCTGCAGAACACGCGGCCCTGCAGCGCAGGAAACAGTTCCGGCAGCAGGGTGGGCAATGCCTGCACCATCAGTGCGCCATTGTTGGTCAGTACCGCGATTGGCAGCTGCAGGGCCTGCAGTCGCTGCAGCACCGCGCGCTGCGGATGGCTGGCGGCCTGGCGCGCGGCGGTCCATGTCGTCACATCGACGGGTCTGCCCAGCAGTGCGCCCAGCCGTGCCAGATAGTCCGGACCGTTCACCGTGCCATTGTCGTGCGCGGCTTCCAGCCCGCTGTCGTACAGCGCGGCCTGCACGGCCAGCGTAGGAACCTCCAGCGCCTGCGCGAGGTGCAGCACGCGCTGCGCGCGCTGGTACTGCACCAGAACGCCATCCACATCCAGCAGCAACAGGTCGATCCGCATCGGCCGAGCATGCCACTGCAGTGAGTGCGCGGGAAACCCTGGAGTTGGCATGCGACAGACGGTCGCAGACGGCGCCGCAGGAGCCTGCCTAGAATGGCGCTTGAATCCGCAGGAGATGCAGCGATGAAAGCTTGGATGGTGGCAGTGGGACTGGGTGCGCTGATGCTGGCGCCGTCGGCGATGGCACGGGTGTGTGCGGTGAGCATCGACAGCACCGACCAGATGAGCTTCAGCAGCCGCGAGATCAAGGTTGCCGCCGACTGCAGTGCGGTGGACCTGACCCTGCGCCACACCGGCAAGCTCGCCGCCACCGCGATGGGACACAACTGGGTGCTGACCCGCACCGCCGATTACCAGCCGGTGGCCATGGCGGGCATGCGCATGACCTTGGCCGACAGCTACCTGCCGAAGGCTGACAAGCGCGTGCTGGCGCATACCAAAGTGATCGGCGGCGGCGAGACCACGCGCGTGCGCTTCTCTACCCAGGGGCTGCAGAAGGGCGGTGACTACACCTTCTTCTGCTCGTTCCCCGGCCACTTCGCGATGATGAAGGGCAAATTCGTCTTCGGTTGAGCGGCCACGCATGGCGTGGCTCTACCAGTAGATCCCCTCCGTCCCCTTTTTGTGCCAACCAAGGTTGGCACCTACCAGGGCGAGCCTCAGCCCTTGGCGGCCTTGAATGCCACGCGTGCGGCGGCCAGGGTGGCCTCGATCACGGCATCGTCGTGGGCGCTGGACAGGAAACCGGCCTCGTACGCCGACGGTGCCAGGAACACGCCCTGGTCCAGCATCGCGTGGAAGAAGCGGTTGAACGCCGGGATGTCACAGGCAGTGGCCTGCGCATAGGTCTCCACCTTCTCACTGGTGAAGAACAGGCCGAACATCGCACCCACGCGGGTGGTGGTCACGGCCACGCCGGCTTCGGCGGCGGCCGCTTCCAGGCCGGCACACAGGCGCGCGGTGCGCTCGGCCAGGTCGGCGTGGAAGCCCGGCTGCCGGATCAGTTCCAGCATCGCCAGGCCAGCAGCCATCGCCACCGGGTTGCCGCTCAGCGTGCCGGCCTGGTAGATCGGGCCGGCCGGGGCGATCTGCTGCATCAGCTCGCGGCGGCCGCCGTAGGCACCCACCGGCATGCCGCCGCCGATGATCTTGCCGAAGGTGGTCAGGTCCGGTGTGATGCCGTAGTGCGCCTGCGCGCCGCCGAGGGCGACGCGGAAGCCGGTCATCACCTCGTCGAAGATCAGCAGCGCGCCGTGCTTCGTGCACAGTTCGCGCAGGTGCTGCAGGTAACCCTCGCGCGGCGGGATGCAGTTGGCGTTGCCGACCACCGGTTCGATGATCAGGCCGGCGATGTCGTTACCCTGCTGTTCGAACAGGGCAGTGGCCGCTTCGAAGTCGTTGTAGGGCAGGGTCAGGGTCAGTTCGCTCAGGCCGGCCGGGACGCCCGGCGAGGTCGGCACGCCCAGGGTCAGCATGCCGCTGCCGGCCTTGACCAGGAACGAGTCGCCATGGCCGTGGTAGCAGCCTTCGAACTTCACGATGCGGTTGCGGCCGGTCGCACCACGCGCCAGCCGGATCGCCGACAGCGTGGCTTCGGTGCCGGAGTTGACCATGCGCACCATCTCGCACGACGGCACCAGGCGGGTGATGGTCTCGGCCATGGTCACTTCGGCCGCGCACGGCGCACCGAACGACAGGCCGTTGTCGATCGCCTTCTTCACCGCCTGGCGCACGGCCGGGTGGTTGTGGCCGACGATCATCGGTCCCCAGGAACCGACGTAGTCGATGTAGCGGTTGCCATCGACGTCGTACAGGTAGGCGCCGTCGGCGCGCTCGACGAAGAACGGTTCCCCACCGACCGACTTGAACGCGCGTACCGGCGAATTGACGCCGCCCGGCAGCAGCTGCTGGGCGCGGGAGAACAGGGCGTGGGACTGGTCGTGGTTCATGCGGATTTCCTGGGCGTTACGCGAACTGGGCGAGGTAGGCGCGCTGGACCGCAACCGGGTCTTCGGCGGCGAACACGCTGCTGACCACGGCGACCAGATCGGCGCCGGCGTCGATGATGGGACCGACATTGTCCGGCGTCAGGCCGCCGATCGCCACCCGCGGCACGCCCAGTGCGGCGCTTTGCCGCAGCAGGTCGGTATGGGCGCGGCTGCTGGTGATCTTGGTGGTGGTCGGGAAGAACGCGCCGAAGGCCACGTAGCTGGCGCCGGCGGCCACGGCCTTCTTGGCATTGTCCAGCTGGTCGTAGCAGGACGCGCCGATGATGGCATCGGGGCCGAGCCGGGCGCGCGCGCTGGGGATGTCGCCGTCGGTGCCGCCCAGATGCACGCCGGCCGCGCCGACCGCCTTGGCCAGCGCCGGGTCGTCGTTGACGATCAGCGGCACGCCGTGTTCCATGCACAGCGCCTGCAGAGCGGTGGCCTGCTCGCGCCGCAGCGCGTCACGGGCGGTCTTGTTGCGGTACTGCAGCCAGGTGGCGCCCGCGGCCAGCAGCGGCGCGGTGCGGGCCAGCAGGCGCGCGGTATCGGGCTCGTCCGGGGTGATCAGGTAGACGCCGCGGGGCGCCGGGGAAGCAGAAGTCATCGATGGCTACCGGTGAGTGGACCGCGATGGGACAATGGCGGCCCGTGAATCCAGCCCTGATTATCCGATGAGCGATGCCACCCCCACCACCTTGCGCACCTGGATGTGCGTGGTCTGCGGCTTCCTTTACAGCGAAGCGGACGGCTTGCCGGAGGAGGGCATCGCGCCGGGGACGCGCTGGGAGGACATTCCCGAGACCTGGACCTGCCCGGACTGTGGCGTGACCAAGGCCGATTTCGAGATGGTCGAGGTCGATTGATTGCAATGGCCGCCGGGCATGGCCCGGCGCTACCGGTGGGTGCGCACACCGACGCCCTCAATGCAGCCGCGGCACTGGCCCCCCGAGGTCGATCAGCTTCTCGCGCAGCCACTGCGCATCGCTGGCTTCCGGGTTGCGCTTCAGGTATTGCCCCAGATCGTGGCGGGCACCGGCCAGGTACTCCAGCTGCAGGTAGGCCAGGCCGCGATCACGCAGCGCATCGTCCTGCTCCGGGGCGAGCTTCAGCAGGCGGTCGGCACTGCGCGCGGCGCGGTCCCATTCGCCGGCCTCGGCATACACGCCGTGCAGGTTGCGCAGCATGCGCATCAGGATCGCGCGCGCCGGCGCCGGGTCGAGGATCTGCGCCAGCACCTGGTCGTCGGGCATCTGCCCGCCCAGGTGTGACTTGGCCCGCTCGCGCAGTTCGTCCACGTCCAGCGGGCGGCCGCCATTGAACGGATCCATCACCAGCACGCCGTCGTCCACCGGCAGGCGCACCAGGAAGTGGCCGGGGAAGGACACGCCGTCGAGCGGAATGCCCAGCCGGCGCGCGACTTCCATCTGCACCAGCGCCAGCGAGATCGGGTTGCCCAGGCGGCGCTCGAATACCTGGTTGAGGTAGCTGTTGCGCGGATCGTAGTACTCGTCGTGGTCGCCGCTGTAGCCCAGTTCGTCGAACAGGTGGCGGTTGATCGCCGCCATCTTCAACGGGCTGTTGTCGATGCTGTCCACTTCCGAACGGAGATGCTCGACGTGGCTCTGGATCAGCGCGTCGTAGGTTGACGGCTGCAGATCGGGGTATTCATCGCGCGCGATCAGCAGCGCGGTCGGCAACAGTGGCAGCGCCTCGTCTTCGAGGTCGGCCAGTGCATCCCAGTCGGGGAGTGTGATCCGGTCCTGCATGGCCACAGACTGGCGTCATTCGCAGGCGGTTTCAAGCGGTGCCGCGTGAAAAAGTCACGGCCTGGGTCGATGGGCTTCCGGTGGGTGTGGACCTTGGCCCACACCACAGCCTGCCCGCGCGCGGCAAGTCAGTGCCGACCAAGGTCGGCACCTACCGGTCCTCCTCAACGCAGGGCGAGGATCTACTCGATGCCCGGGCCGAGCTTCAGCTCCGTGCCATCCTTCAGCTGCAGCTTCTCGGCCTGGCCAGCGTTGAGCTCCAGCACGTAGCGCGCCGGGCCGCCGCTGGGATAGGGCGGGCACATGTCGCCGGCCGAGCACGGCGGCACATCGCGCTGCTGGCTGACCAGCTTGCGCTGGCTGTCGAAGTACAGGATGTCCAGCGCGATCTTGGTGTTCTTCATCCAGTACGCCTGCATTTCTTCGCGGTCGTGGATGAACAGCATGCCGTGGTCGGCCGACATCTGATCGCGGAACATCAGCCCGCGCGCGCGGGTTTCATCGTTGGTGGCCAGCTCCACCTGGTAGCGGGCGCCATCCAGCTCGACCCAATGACGGGCCGCGTCGGTGGCACAGCCGGCCAGGGCCAGCAGCGGAAGCATCAGCAGCGAACGCAACAGCGACATCGTCAGGATCCTTCGGAAGGGTCAGAGCACGATCGGCGGCTCGCCGCCGACGATCACCACGTCGGCGCGACGGCGCGCGAACAGGCCGACGCAGACCACGCCCGGCAGCTGGTTGAGCTCGCGTTCCAGCTTTTCCGGATCGGTGATCTGCAGGTTGTGGATATCCAGGATCTGGTTGCCGTTGTCGGTGACCACGCCTTCGCGCCAGGTCGGCTGGCCGCCGGTCATGTCGCGGATCTGGCGGGCGACCAGGCTGCGCGCCATCGGGATCACTTCCACCGGCAGCGGGAACTTGCCCAGCACCGGCACTTGCTTGCTCGGGTCGACGATGCAGATGAAGCGCTCGCTGGCCTCGGCGATGATCTTCTCGCGGGTCAGCGCGGCACCGCCGCCCTTGATCAGGCACTTGTTGGCGTCGCACTCATCGGCGCCGTCCACGTACAGAGACAGGTTGCCGCTGTGGTTCAGCTCGATCACTTCGATGCCGTGTTGCTTCAGGCGCGCGGTGCTCTGCTCGGAGCTGGACACGGCACCCTTGATGCGGTGCTGGATGCGGGCCAGGGCATCGATGAAATAGGCCACGGTGGAACCGGTGCCGACACCGACGATCATGCCGTCTTCAACGTACTCGATGGCTTTCTCGGCGGCCAGGCGCTTGGCTTCGGACATGGGAGAACTCTCAGGCAGGGAATCAGGATTTCTTTTCCAGCGACAGCAGCAGCTTCCACTGCGCGGCGGTCACCGGGAACACCGACAGGCGGTTGCCCTTGGCAACCAGCGGGAAGCCTTCACCGAGCGCTTCGGCGTGCAGCTTGATCTCGTCCAGCGCGATCACCTGCTTGAGCTTGCGGTCGAAGCCCACGTCCACCAGCATCCAGCGCGGGTTCTCGCGCGTGCTCTTGGGGTCGTGGTAGTCGGATTCGGGATCAAACTGGGTGTCGTCCGGATAGGCCGGGCTGGCCACCGTGGCCAGGCCGACGATGCCGGGCACCTTGGTATTGGAGTGGTAGAACAGGATGCCGTCGCCGACCTGCATGCCATCGCGCATGAAGTTGCGCGCCTGGTAGTTGCGCACCCCGTTCCAGGGTTCGACCTTGACCTTGGCCAGGTCATCGATGGAGAAGGCGTCCGGTTCGGACTTCATCAGCCAGTAGCGCTTGCGGGCGGTCATGCGTTCACGGGGGCAGCGGAGGGGAACAGGGTGCCGTCTTCGGTGCAGATCGCATCCACCGGCACGTCCCACGACGCCACCGGCAAGGACTCGACCTGCTGCACCGCGAACGCAGCACCGACCAGCCAGGGCGGCGCCGGCCGGTCGTGGCGGAAGGCGAAGCTGCGATCATACCAGCCGCCCCCCATGCCCAGCCGCCGGCACTGTGTGTCGAAGCCCACCAGTGGGGTCACCACCAGCGTCATCTGCGCCGGTTCCAGGGTGTCTTCCATCGCCACGTCCGGCTCGGGAATGCCGTAGCGGTTGCTGGTCAGCGGCTGCCCGGGCCGCCACGGCGCGAAGCGCAGCACGTCGCCGGCCAGCACCGGCAGGCAGTAGGTGAGTCCTTCGGGTAGCTGCAGTTGCCAGCGGTGCAGGGCGATTTCGCCATCCAGCGCCCAGTAGCCGGCCACCGCGCCTTCGCGCGGGGCGAACGGCAGGGCCAGCAGGGCATCGGCAAGCGATTCGGCGGCGGCGATGCGCTCAGCGGCGGAAAGGTCGCGGCGGCGTTGCCGCAGGTCGTGGCGCAGGGCCTGGCGCGTGTCGGTCATGGCAGCGTGCGGCAAGGATCAGCCGCCATTGTGCCGGAAAGAACAAGGGCGACGCCCGAAGACGCCGCCCTTGCTGGAATATTGCATTCTCCGCAATGTCGATGCATGCGAAACGACCTTGAACCCGGGGGCTCAAGTGGGAACGCTGGAGAACCATCGGGCTTCCCGCTACAAGGCGGACCTGCACTCCCGGCGCTGTCGCGCTCCCGGTGTCGTTCTTAAGGGACAAGGCGAATGTTTGCACATGCCGTCGAGTACCGCAGAGAACGCGTGGCCATTATAGCCAGCGCGCAGGATCTGGATAGGCCGTTCGTCGGCAACAGTCCGTGCCAATTCAGATACGCGAAAAGGGGACGGAGGGAATCAAGACGTTTCCGGCACGGAAGGGGCGAATGCGCCTTGATCCCCTCCGTCCCCTCTTCTATGGGGTGCTGTCGATCGCGCGGTCCAGGCGCCGGTTCAGGTCGGCCAGCGTCTGCTGCAGGGCCACGGCCTGGCGGGCGTTCTCGTCGCGCAGCAGCTGCAGTTCATGGGCCAGGTTCAGCGCGGCCAGCACGGCGACGCGGTCGACGGCGGCCATGCGGTTGCTGCCGCGGATTTCGCGCATGCGTGCATCGAGCAGGCGCGCGGCGGCCATCAGGCTGTCGCGTTCATCGCCGCCGACACCCACGGTGTATTCACGATCGAGGATGCGGACACTGACCGGTTCGGCGCTCATGTGTGCTGCTCCAGGGATTTGAGCCGGCTGATCATTGCTTCCACCCGCGAGCGTGCCTGCTCGTTCTTGGCCAGCAGCGTGGAACGCTCGGCCACCAGCTGTTCCTGCTGGTGGCGCAGGCTGCGGTTCTCCTCGGCCAGGCGCTGGTTGCGTTCAAGCAACGCTTCCACGCGGGCGGCGAAGTCCTGCAGCTGGGCAAGGGGATCGGCGGGTTCCATGCAGGCACGATAGGCAAGCCGGGTCAGGGCGGTCAAGCGTTGTCGCAGCAAGGCCTGACGGCCGCAGAGAGGATGCCGTGGGGTTGCTACACTACGGGGTCTCACGGGCGCGCGCGTGCGCGGCCCGGGTTTCCTTTCCGAACGAGCCGCACGATGACCGAACTTCCCTCCGTCGACGACGTTACCCGCGCCAGCCAGGAACTGGGCCTGGGCGCCACCGCTGCCGAGCTGCACGGCGCGCTGTGTGGCTGGCTGGCCGCCGGCGGCGCCCCCGGCAACGACTGGCCGGCGCGCGTGCTGGCCGACGACAACCTGCCGCCGGTGGCCGCCGACAGCGTGCTAGGGCAGCTGCTGCAGGTGACCATCAAGCAGCTGGAAGACCGCGACTTCGCCTTCGAACTGCTGCTGACCGACGGCGACGACGTGTCCGCGCAGGCCGATGCCATGTTCAGCTGGACCCGCTCGTTCCTGGGCGGTTTCGGCCTGGGCAGCGGCGGCCGCCGCCCGACCCTGTCCGAAGAGGGCGAAGAAGCGCTGACCGACATGGCCAGCCTGGCCCGTGCCTCCAGCGAGGATTTCGAGGCCGGCGGCGATGACGATGACGAAGCCCTGTCGGAGATCGAGGAATTCATCCGCGTGGCGGTTCTGCTGCTGCACGGTGACGTGGTGCTGGCCTCGCGCCATCGGCAGCGCCTGAACTGATGGACATCAAGCAGCGCACCGGCATCGCGGCCGGCGAATACAAGCGTCGGCGCCGCCAGCTGATGGACATGGCCGGCGAGGACGCGATCCTGGTGCTGCCGGCCGCGGCCGAGAAGGTGCGCAGCCTCGATACCCATTACCCGTTTCGGCAGGATTCGGACTTCCAGTACCTGAGCGGCTTCCCCGAGCCGGAAGCAGTGCTGGTGCTGATCCCGGGGCGACGCCACGGCGAAGCCATCCTGTTCTGCCGCGAGCGCGATGCCGAGCGCGAGGCCTGGGACGGCAGCCGTGCCGGTCAGGAGGGCGCTGTATCGCAGTTCGGCATGGATGATGCCTATCCGATCGATGATCTGGACGAGATCCTGCCGGGCCTGCTGGAAGGGCGTTCGCGCGTCTATTACCACTTCGGCCGCGATGCCGACTTCGACCTGAAGCTGATCGGCTGGGTCAACCGCGTTCGCTCGCAGGTGCGCCACGGCGCGCAGCCGCCGCATGAGTTCCTGGAGCTGGGCCACCTGCTGCATGAGCAGCGCCTGTTCAAGTCCGGCGCCGAAGTGGCGTTGATGCACCACGCCGCGCAGATCAGCGTGCGTGCGCATCTGGCCGCGATGAAGGCAGCCAGGGCCGGCATCCACGAGTACGAACTGCAGGCGGAGCTGGAACGCGTGTTCCGCGCCAACGACGCCGTGCCGGCGTATTGCAGCATCGTCGGTGCGGGCCGTAATGGCTGCATCCTGCATTACCGCGACAACAACGCACGTTCGCGCGACGGCGAACTGGTGCTGATCGACGCCGGTGCCGAATATCGCGGCTATGCCAGCGACATCACCCGCACCTTCCCGGTGAACGGTCGCTTCAGTGCCGAGCAGCGTGCACTGCACGACCTGGTCGGTGATGCGCAGGCCGCGGCACTGGCCCAGGCCAAGCCGGGCGTGGCCTACGAGATGGGTCACCTGGCGGCGGTGCAGACCCTGACCGAAGGCCTGTTGCGGCTGGGCCTGCTGAAGGGCACGCTGGAAAAGAACCTGTCCGAGGGCCTGTACCAGCGTTTCTACCGGCACAAGACCGGGCACTGGATCGGGCTGGACGTGCACGATGTGGGCGATTACCGCCTGGCGGGCGATTCGCGCCTGCTGGAGCCGGGCATGGCGTTCACCATCGAGCCGGGGCTGTACATCGGCGTGGACGACACGACGGTGGAACCGCGCTGGCGCGGTATCGGCATCCGCACCGAGGATGACGTGCTGATCACCGATGATGGCCATCGCGTACTGACCGAAGGCCTGGCGCGCAGCGCCGACGAGATCGAAGCGGTGATGGCGGGGTAAGGGGTTGTTCTGCAGGGCTTGCAGCCCTGCACCCGCAGAGGCAACAGCAACAGCAACAGCGCGCATTCCGTGGGATGGCGGGGCGGTGTGGGTGGTCAGGACACGCCGTAAACCCATCCATGGGGGCTCGATGGCGCCATCCATGGCGCCAACGGTCCTGCCCACCCACACCGCCCCACCTCTGACAGATTCCTGCGGCTGTTGGTGGGTGCCGACCGTTGGTCGGCACATCTGTCAGATATCGAATGAATCATCCACGCATGGCGTGGATCCACTGGCAATTGCGGTTGTTGGAACGAACGACGATTGGTAGGTGTCGACCTTGGTCGACACAGAGCGAGCGCAGAAAGCGACCCGCTTTTGCTTTTCTTTTTTCTTTTCCGTGGTTGGACGCGCGCAGGAAACTGTCAAAGGCGGTGCGGGTGGGCCATGCAGGGGCGTTGGCGCCATGGATGGCGCCATCGAGCTTACAGGGACGTACTTGCAGCGTCCCCTGCATGGCCCACCCGCCCGGCCAAGCGCGGCTTTTGCTCTACGCGTCAAACCACGAGGGGCTCAGCCGTTCGCCGCCGCAAACTCCGGCCGCGTCAGGTTGTCCGCTTCGCCCTCGGTGCACAGCACTTCGTCTTCGATGCGGATGCCGCCATACGGACGGAAGAAGTCCACGCGCTCCCAGTTGATCGCATCGCCATGGCTGGCGTCCTTCACTTCGTTCAACAGCATGTCGATGAAGTATAGGCCGGGTTCGATGGTCACCACCATGCCCGGTTCCAGTACGCGGGTCAGGCGCAGGTACGGATGGCCCGCCGGGCGCTCGATGCGGCCACCCTCGTCGCTGGCTGCGAAACCCGCCACGTCGTGCACCTGCAGGCCGATCAGGTGGCCGATGCCGTGCGGGAAGAATGCGGCACTGACGCCGGTTTCCAGCGCGGTCTGCGGCGAGACCTTGATCACGCCGAAGTCCTTCAGCACGCCCATCAGCGAAAGATGTGCGTCCACGTGCAGCTGCTTGTAGTCGAAGCCCGGGCGCACGGCTGCGCACATCTGCTTCTGGGCCGCATCGACGGCGGCGATCATCGCGGCGAATTCGTCGTGGCCCTGCGCGGCGTAGGTGCGGGTGATGTCGCTGGCATAGCCGTGCGCGCTGGCGCCGGCATCGATCAGGAAGCTGCGCAGCGGCTGCGGTGCCTTGCGGCCCAGCTCGGTGTAATGCAGCACGGCGGCATGTTCATTCAGCGCCACGATGTTGCCGTAGGGCAGCTCGTTGGCATCCTGGCCGACCGCCTGGCAGTACGCCATGTGGATGCTGAATTCGTCGGCGCCGTTGCGGAATGCGGCCTCGGCGGCGCGGTGGCCGCGCACGCCCAGCACCTGCGCCTGGCGCATCAGCGCGATTTCATACGGCGTCTTGCTGCCGCGGTGCCATTCCAGGTAGTTCACTACCGCCGCCGGGTTGTTCGGCACGTAGTTGCCCAGCGCGCTCTGCGGCTCGCCGAGGATCGCGCAGCGCGACGGATCGGCCGGCAGCAGGGCCAGTGCTTCTTCGGGCTTGCGGATGATGTGGATGTCGAAGTGGTCCACCCACCAGCCGCTCGGCGCATCCGGCACCACGTGCCAGTAGTCGAAGGGCTGGTGGAAGATCACCGCGGGGCGCCTGCCGGGGGTGAACACGATCCAGCTGTTGGATACGCGGGTCAGCGGCAGCCAGGCCTTGAACTGCGGATTGACCGCGTACGGGTAGTCGCGATCATCGAACACCTGGTAGTGCAGGGTGCCACTGGGCACCACCAGGTGATCGAAGCCGCCGCGGGCCAGCGCCTGTTCGGCACGTCGGCACAGCACGGCCAGGTGGTCGGGATACAGGGCGCCGGGGTCTTGCTGGATCATTGCGGTGGCTCGACACGGAAAACGGCCCTAGATTCTGCCGCATACCGGGAAAAACCGCTGTGCTGGAACCGGCACTCAGGCCGTCGAAACCGGCCCCTCGTCGCTGTCTTCGCCTACCCACTGGCGCAGCAGCTGCCGATGCTCGCGCGACAGGGTGAGGAAACGGAAGCCGGTCCAGCTCTGGCCCGGCGCATGCGCCGGTTCGCTCCACAGCAGGTGCACGCCCACGTCGATGGCCTCGTGGCGGCCGTCGCCCATCGGCAACGGGAAGCGGAACTGGTACAGCGCATCCTCGCGTAGCGGCGTGCTGGCCAGCATCAGCATGCCGGTCTCGGAGACATTGCCGAGCCGGCCCACCACGCTTTCGCGCATCTGGTCGGTGACCGGCACCAGGTCCGAGACCTGGCGGCGCGGCGCGCGGCGGGTGTCCTGCGGCGGTTGCGTGTTCAAGCGGACGTCTCCTTGGAACGGCCGCCGGCCAGCGCACGCAGCGCGCCGAGGCTGGCCTGCCACGCGCGATCGACCAGCCGGCCCTTGTCTTCGGTGACCAGCTGCGCGCGCCCGGCGCTGATCTGCCGGGCCAGCGTATCGAGGTCGGTATCGGCGATCTTCTGCCCGCGCGGATTGACGAACAGCGCGTGGCCGGTCAGCAGGCTGTACCAGGACAGTCGCTGCCGGCGCAGGGTGCCGTCACCGGTGTCGATGTCGAACCAGCTGCCGAAGGGCAGGGTGGCCAGCTGCTGGTAGGCGGCCTCTTCGGCGCTGCTGCGCGGTGCGAGCGGGGTATTGCCGCTGCCGCTGGCGGCATGTTCGCCCAACCGTGCACGCGCCTTCAGCCGGGCACTGAGTTCAGTGCGCGAGGTGCTTTCGTCCTCGCCACCGGGCGTGGCCAGGCGGCGCGCAACGGCGGCCGCTTCTTCGGCGTGATAGCCGACCTGCACCAGCGCGGACTCGACATCGCTGGCCAGCGATGCATCGGTACCGCCGGGCGCGTCGACGGCCTGCGCGGTCACCGCGGCGATGCGCTCGGTCTGGTGCAGGCGCTCCTGCCACTGCGGTGAATCGTCGCCATGGCGCAGGCGGGTGAGGGTGAGTGCATCGGCCCAGGCCTGGCGCAGCAGGGTCTGCACGAAGCGCGGCGGTTCCTGTGCGTCGCAGCACTGGTCGATCTGTGCATTGGCCTGGCGACGCGCCAGTTCCAGCCGTTCCTTGCCACGCGCGGCCTCGACGTGGCGGCGCTCGGCCAGTTCGGCGCGATGGGCCGCCGCGCGCTGGTGCTGCTGCACGTCTTCGTTGGCGGTGGCGAAGGCTTCGGGCGAGCGCGCATCCTGGCCGAGCAGGGCCTGCACGCTCTGCGCCATGCGTTGCAGCAGCTGGGGGTCCACATCGTCGTCGCCCAGCCAGTTGGCGCCGACTTCGGCAATCTGGTTGAGCAGTTCGCGTGCGGGGTGTTCGTCGCGTACGAAGAAGCCAGGGTCGGCCATCGCCGCACGCGCCAGTGGAACCTGCAGGCGCGCCAGCAGGGCGGCCGGTACCGGGTCGGGGCGCTGCTGTTGCTGGACCTGCTGCATCAGCATGCGCAGCAGGTCGAGGTTGTCGCGGTCGTGGCTGCCCAGCTGGGCCTGCGCGCCGTGCTCGCTGCGCAGCTGGGCGACTACCGCAGCCTGCAGGTCGGCGACGCCGGTAGCCGCGCTGGACTGGGCCTGCAGCCGCGCGAGGACCGCATCGACCGCCGCACTGGGCACGGCAGCGGCATCCGCGGGGGGCGCCGTGGCGTGGCGCGCCTGTTGCAGCAGTTCATGCAGCGCACTGCCGGTAGACGTGGTCACGCCCGGGGCTGCGGCACCCGGGGTGGCCGCATCGTTGAAGGCGTCCTGCACCAGGTTCGACCAGGACCCGGCGGGAGCAGAGCCGTTCCAGCCGGTCAACGGCGCGGCGGCACGCTTGGCAGGCTGGGTTGCGCGGCCGCCGCCCACCGACTGGGTGAGGATCCGCCGGGTGCTCGACGAGCGCGCCAGGTACGGGGTGTAGACCAGCCCCGGCAGCACGCCGTGCTGGGCCAGCAGCGCGTTGGCGCGGTCCAGCACATCGCCCAGGCGCTCCAGCACCTGCCGCTCGAAGCTGCGGTACAGCGCAAGCTGCACCTCCGCGCCGAGCGCGTCCTGTTCGGCGATCCGGCGCACCATCGCGCACAGGGCCTGCGGTGCCAGTGGCAGGGTGTCGGCCTCGAAGGCTGGCGCCGCAGCGAGCACGCCCAGGCGCTGGCCCAGCAGGTTCAGCGTGTTGGTCGAGCGCAGCGTCTCGCGCCGGATCATTTCGGTCAGCAGCAGGTCGCGATCCACCTCATGCTCATCGACCAGCGACAGGCCGAGCATGCCCGGCAGCGGCGGTGGAGAAGTATTCGCCGCAGCGACGGTGGGTGGCTCGCGCAGGCCCGCCAGCGCCTCGGCCACGGCATCGAGCATGCGGTCGGCGAAGTGGCCGGCGAACGCATGCAGCTGGCCACGCTGGGCCATCAGGTCCGCCTGCTGCATCGGATTGCGTGCGCGGTCGGCGTCGTGCAGCAGCGTCTGCTCCAGCGCTTCGACGGTCAGGATCAGGGGCGCGGCCAGCGTTTGCCGGCACAGGCCGATCAACGCACCCAGCAGCTCACGCACCCGCGGTGGCAGGTCGCTGGCGGCCAGGCGGGCTTTGTCGGCAGAGGTGATGGAAAAGACAGCTGACATCGGCGAGCGGTACCCGGATTCCCGCGGATCGATCCTGTGAATCTACCGTGTCGGCCGCAGTCGGCGCTACTTTAGGGTGAACGTGCACCTTGTTCGCCGGGCATGGCCCGGCGCTACCGGGCGCTTGCCTGCTGGGTAGCGCCGGGCCATGCCCGGCGGATGCGAGGCAGGAAGATCACTCCTCCAGGAACAGGCTCACCACATCGTTGGTGAAGCGGCGGCCCAGCTCGGTTGGCAGCACATGGCCATCCGTCACGTCCAGCCAGCCGCGCTGAACGGCCTCGGCCAGCGGTGCGTCGAGCACGCTGCGCGGCAGCCCGGTGCGCGACTCGAAATCGCGCAGGCCGAAACCTTCGTGCAGGCGCAGCAGGTTCAGCATGTACTCGAACGGCAGGCGCTCGGGCGCGATCACATCGTCACCCCCGAACGAGGCCGGGGTGCCGGCGCTGTCCAGGTAAGCCTGCGGATGCTTCAGCTTCCAGCGGCGCAGCACGTGTTCCTCGGCGCCCGAGCTGATCTTGCCGTGTGCGCCGGCACCGATGCCCAGGTAGTCGCCAAAACGCCAGTAGTTCAGGTTGTGCGCGCTCTGCCGACCGGGGCGCGCGTAGGCGCTGACCTCGTACTGGCCGAAGCCGGCCTGTGCCAGCAGCGCCTGGCAGTGTTCCTGCATGTCCCAGGCATTGTCTTCATCGGGAATACCCTGCGGCGGCCGCGCGAAGAACACCGTGTTCGGTTCCAGGGTCAACTGGTAGTGCGAGATATGCGCAGGCTGCAGTGCGAAGGCGCGCTCCAGATCGGCCTCTGCGCCGGCCAGGGTCTGTTCCGGCAGCGCGTACATCAGGTCGATGTTGAAGTTGTCGTAGCCCGCGTCCTGCGCCATCTTCACCGCGCGCTCGGCTTCGCCACTGTCGTGGATGCGGCCCAGGCGCTTGAGCATGGCGTCGTCGAAACTCTGGATGCCGAAGCTGAGGCGGTTCACGCCGGCCGCGCGGTAGCGGTCGAAACGGCCATGCTCGGCCGTGCCCGGGTTGGTTTCCAGGGTGATTTCGGCGTTGGGCGCGAAGCGCAGGCGCGCGCTGGCCTGCTGCAGGAAGCGGTCGATCGCTTCCGGCGGGAACAGGCTGGGCGTGCCGCCACCGAAGAACACGCTGTGCACCACCCGGCCCCAGACCAGCGGCAGGTCCTGGTCGAGGTCGCGCAGCAGCGCATCGATGTAGGCATCGAACGGCAGTTCGCCCTTGGCCTGGTGCGAATTGAAATCGCAGTACGGGCATTTGCGCACGCACCACGGCAGGTGCACGTACAGCGACAGCGGGGGCGGTACGAGGCGCGGCGCCGCGTTGTGATCCGCCGGGCAGGTTTCGCCGGGCAGGTGGTTGCAGTGGTCGTGGGCGTGCGGCATGGGCTTCATCGGTAGTGCCGGCCGCTGGCCGGCTTCCCTGGGGTATTCAGCAAGGCGTCAAAGCCAGGTGGCCAGCTGCTGCTTGAGCTGCTGCAGGGCGAGGGCACGATGGCTGATGGCATTTTTCAGGGCCGGCTCCATCTCCGCGGCGGTCAGGCCGTGGGTGGTATCCAGGAACACCGGGTTGTAGCCGAAGCCATTGGTGCCACGCAGTTCGCGGATGATCTGCCCTTCCCAGCGGCCCTCGCAGATCAGCGGCTGCGGGTCCGTGGCGTGGCGCAGCAGCACGATCACCGCATAGAAGCGGGCGCCGCGCTGGCCATCGGGAACGTCGGCCATCGCCTCCAGCAGCTTCGCGTTGTTGGCTGCGGCGTTGGTCGGGTGGCCGGCATAGCGCGCGCTGTACAGGCCCGGTGCACCGCCGAGGGCATCGACGATCAGGCCCGAATCATCGGCCAGCGCCGGCAGGCCGGTCGCTTCGCAGGCCGCGCGCGCCTTCAGCAGCGCGTTCTCGACGAAGGTCAGGCCGGTCTCTTCCACGTCGCCCAGGCCCAGCTCGGCGGCCGAGGTGATCTGCAGCGGCAGGTCGGCGAGAATCTCCTGCATCTCCACCAGCTTGCCGGCGTTGTGGCTGGCCAGTACCAGTTTCTTCATTGACGGGGCTCCAGCAGGTCCCAGGTGTTGCCATACAGATCGCGGAACACCGCGACCGTTGCATAGGGTTCTTCGCGCGGCGCTTCCAGGAACTCGACCCCGGCGGCCAGCATCGCCGCGTGGTCGCGGTGGAAGTCGTCGGTGTTGAGGAAGAAAGCGACGCGGCCACCGGTCTGGTTGCCGATGCGGCTGCGCTGTTCCTCATCGCTGGCACGGGCCAGCAGCAGGGCGGTGGCGCTGCCGTCGGTCGGGCCCACCACCACCCAGCGCTTGTGGCCCTGGTCGATGTCCTCCAGCAGCGCGAAGCCGAGCTTGCCGGTGTACCAGGCGATGGCTTCGTCGTAGTCGGCCACCACCAGGGTGGTCAGGGCGATGCGCCGGTTCATGCCGACAGCGCCGCCTGCTGTGCGTCCAGCAGCTCGCGCACGCCCTTTTCGGCCAGGCCCAGCAGCGCGTCCAGTTCATCGCGACGGAAGGCATGGCCTTCGGCGGTGCCCTGCAGTTCGATGAAACCGCCGCCGTCGTTCATCACCACGTTCATGTCGGTGTCGCAGTCGCTGTCTTCGGCGTAGTCCAGGTCCAGCACCGGAGTGCCGCGGTACACGCCCACGGACACGGCGGCCACCGCGCCCAGGATCGGGTTGCGCTTGATGTCGCCACGCTTCATCAGCACGTTCACCGCATCGACCAGGGCCACGTAGGCGCCGGTGATGGCAGCGGTGCGGGTGCCACCGTCGGCCTGCAGCACGTCGCAGTCGAGGGTGATGGTGCGCTCGCCCAGCGCGTTGCGGTCCACGCAGGCACGCAGGCTGCGGCCGATCAGGCGCTGGATCTCCAGCGTGCGGCCGCCCTGCTTGCCACGGGCGGCTTCGCGGTCGCTGCGGGTGTGGGTGGCGCGCGGCAGCATGCCGTACTCGGCGGTCACCCAGCCTTCGCCCTTGCCGCGCAGGAAGCCCGGCACGCGGTTCTCGACGCTGGCGGTGCACAGCACGCGGGTTTCACCGAAGCACACCAGCACCGAACCTTCGGCGTGGCGGGTGAAGCCGCGTTGGATGACGACCGGGCGGAGCTGGTCGGGCTGGCGGCCGCTGGGGCGGGAATCGGACATGGTGCGGGTTCCGTAATGGCGTGGGAGTACGCCGCCACGCCCGCAGCCTTCACGGGGCGGGCAAGGGGGCTGTGGTGAGGGCGCTAGGGTACCATTCCCCCTTTGCACGCACCGGACACAATCCATGATTCGAAGCATGACCGCCTACGCCGGCGGCGAGCGGGTTACCCCGTGGGGCACGCTGGGCTGCGAGCTGCGCTCGGTCAACCACCGCTTCCTGGAGGTCGGCACCCGCCTGCCCGAGGAACTGCGGGCGCTCGAACCGCAGCTGCGCGAGCGCATCGCCGCGCGCCTGAGCCGCGGCAAGCTGGATCTGGTGATGCGCCTGCGCGCGCCGGAAGCGGCCGCCAACCTGCAGGTGGACGAGGCCCTGCTGGGCCAGCTGGGCCGCCTGGCGCACCGCCTGACCTCCGATTTCCCCAACCTGCAGGTCAGCTTCACCGACCTGCTGCAGCTGCCGGGCGTGACCCGCGGCGAGGCCACCGATGCCGCCGCCCTGCAGGTCGAGGCACTGGCCCTGCTGGACCAGGTGCTGGACGGCTTCGTCGAGGCCCGTGAGCGCGAAGGCGGCAAGTTGTCGGCCGCCATCAGCGAGCGTGTGGACGGCATCGAACGCATCGCCACCGAAGTCCGCACCTTGATTCCGGCCATTCGCGACGGCCAGCGCGCCAAGCTGGCCGCACGCCTGGCCGATCTGCCGCACCCGGTCGACCCCGGCCGCGCTGAGCAGGAACTGGTGCTGTGGCTGCAGAAGCTGGACGTGGATGAAGAGCTGGACCGCCTCGGCAGCCACATCGTCGAGATCCGCCGCGTGCTCAAGCAGCGCGAACCGGTCGGCCGCCGCCTGGACTTCCTGCTGCAGGAGTTCAACCGCGAGGCCAACACGCTGGGGTCGAAGTCGGTGGACAGCCGTACGTCCAATGCCGCGGTGGAGCTGAAAGTGCTGATCGACCAGATCCGCGAACAGGTGCAGAACATCGAGTGATGTTGCATCCAGCGATACAGCAGGGGCGCCTTCGGGCGCCCTTGTCGTTTCAGCG
Source organism: Stenotrophomonas sp. WZN-1 (assembly GCF_002192255.1). NCBI lineage: Bacteria > Pseudomonadati > Pseudomonadota > Gammaproteobacteria > Lysobacterales > Lysobacteraceae > Stenotrophomonas > Stenotrophomonas sp. WZN-1. The sequence goes on along the minus strand of NZ_CP021768.1, from coordinate 3,630,466 downwards.
CATCAGCGCACGTTGACGCCCGCCGCTCCATCGCCCAAATGCCCCACCACGGCCGCCTGGCCGAACCCGGCGTCGTGGAAGCAGGCCAGCACCGCATCCACCGCTTCCGGGGCACAGGACACCAGCAGCCCGCCACTGGTCTGCGGATCGGTCAGCAATGGTTGCCAATGGGCGGCCAAGCCCTCGGCGAAGCGCACTTCGGCGCCATACGAGGCCCAGTTGCGGCTGGAGGCACCGGTCACGCAGCCACGCTGCAGCAGGTCCAGGCTCTGCGGCAGCAGCGGCACCTGTGCACTGTCCACTTCGGCGGCGACGCCGCTGGCGCGGCACACTTCCAGCAGGTGGCCGAGCAGGCCGAAGCCGGTGACGTCGGTCATCGCGTGCACGCCGTCCAGTGCGGCCAGTGGCACGCCCACGCTGTTCAAGCGGGTGGTCGACGCGATCATCTGTCGGTAGCCGTCGGCATCCAGGACTTCTTTCTTCAGCGCCGACGAATACACGCCCACGCCCAACGGCTTGCCCAGCACCAGCACATCGCCGGCGCGGGCATCGGCATTGCGCTTGAGCCGCTGCGGATCGAGCACACCGATCGCGGCCAGGCCGTAGATGGGTTCCACCGAATCGATGCTGTGCCCGCCGGCCACCACGATACCGGCATCGGCGCAGGCGCGTTCGCCGCCCTGCAGGATGCCGCGGATGGTGTCCTGCGGCAGGCTGTTGATCGGCATGCCGACGATGGCCAGTGCGAACAGCGGGCGCGCGCCCATCGCGTACAGGTCCGACAGCGCGTTGGTGGCGGCAATGCGGCCGAAGTCGAACGGGTCGTCGACGATCGGCATGAAGAAATCGGTGGTGGCGACGATCGCCTGCCGGTCATCGAGGCGATACACGGCTGCGTCGTCGCTGGTCTCGCGGCCGACCAGCAGCTCAGCCGGTGCCGGAAGCGCTGGAACGCCGCGCAGCAGTTCGGACAGCACGCCGGGCGCGATCTTGCAGCCGCAGCCGCCACCGTGGGCCAGCGAGGTCAGTCGTTGCGGGGCATCGGCCGTGGAAGGAGCGGGGGACTGCGCGTGCGTGGCCATGCCGACATCTCCTGCGGAAACACGAATGGCGGAAGGCAGCAGGAGTCGAACCTACCAGGGAACGATCGACGCCCCCTACTGGGTTTGAAGCCCAGCCGCATGCCCGGATGCGCATGCCTTCCGAAAGTACGGCGGTACCGGTGGGCTCAGTCGCGGGCTGCGCTCCACTGCAGGTCGCCGCGCGGCCGATGTTGGTCACCGACGCGTCGAGTGTAGCCAACGCGATTGAAGAACTCCAAGATCTGGATGCTGCGTTTGCGGCCCAGGCCGATGGCATCGCGGAAGGCCGCCGCATCCACCGTGCCGGTGGCCTGTGACAGCTGCGCGATGATCGCGGCCAGCTCGGCGATGCGGGCCGGTGCATAGAACAGGTCCGGTACCACCTGGAACAGATCGCCGCGGGCTGCGGCCCGGCGCAGGACCGCGCGGATATCCTCCTCGGCCAGACCGATATCGGCAGCCAGGGTGCGCACCCACGGCGGATCGAAACCACCGGCGTGCAGCTGCGGAAGCACGCGTTCCAGCAGGAGGTGTTCGCGTTCCGGTGGTGCGTGGTCATGGCCGGGCAGGCGCCACCAGGCACCCGCGCGTAGCAGCGTGCCATCGGTCAGCAGGTCCTGCAGCAGCGCATTCCAGAGGCTCGCTGCAAGCGACGGCAGGGTGCTGCGCTGCAGGCGTCCGCTGTCGACACCGGGTTCGTCCGGGCGCCGCTCGTGCCATCCACGCAGCGAGGTGATCACCTGCTCGCGCAATGCCTGCCAGTGCGAGGCGAGGATGATCACCGTGTCATCGCTGGTGACGATACGTTGTGCGTCTGCAGGCAGATCGATCTGGTCGGCGGCGCGCCGGCAGTAGCGTTGCAGCGCGGCCATGGCAATGCCGAAGGGAGCCTGCTGCAACAGCGGGCCGATTCCCGCACCCGCGGCAAGCCGCTGCAGTGCCCCCAGCCAGGCGAGCCGTGCCGGGCTGCGCCGGCGCCGCTGTGGCGGGTCCGGGTCGAGCACGACGCCACCGCCCAGCGTGTGGGTGGCGGCGGAATCGCGGGCGATGAAGCGATCACCACACATCGCACAGACCGGCGCCTCGAACACCAGCTGCACGAGCTGCCCATTGCCGTGATCGTCGTCCTCCAGCAGCACCACATGGGCCTGCCGGTGCATCGTGCCCCAGTGGATGTGCAGGGGTGCCCAGTCGCGCAGTGGTGCCGCTCGTGCGGACAGCCGAAGGCGCACATCGATGCGGGTGGTGGCCAGCAGCGCGCGCGGGTCGGCAATCCAGTCGCCACGATGAATCTCGTCGCGGGCGATGGCGGCCAGGTTCATCGCACAGCGCTGCCCGGCCATGGCGTGTTCGCTGGGCTGGTTCTGCGCGTGGATGCTGCGCACGCGGACATCGGTGGCGGCGGGCATCAGTTGCAGGTGCTCGCCCACCGTGGCGACGCCGCCATGCACCGCGCCGGTCACCAATGTGCCGTGGCCCGCCAACGAGAACACGCGGTCCACCGGCATGCGGAACAGCTCGCTGCGCAGCGCCGTCCGGCGCGCGTGGGCATCGCGCGCGGCCCATGCGTGCAGGTGGGCGCGCAAGGCCTTGATGCCTGCGTCATCGGCTGAAATGCTGTTGCAGGCGAATACGCGGGAATCCTGCAGCGGCGTGCCGGCCAGCAGTGCAGCGATCTCGATTTCGACCCGGGCGATGCGCGCGGCATCCACCCGGTCGATCTTGGTCAGCGCCACCGCGCCGCGGTCGATGCCCAGCAGCTGCAGGATCGCAAGATGCTCGCGGGTCTGCGGCATCACACCGTCATCGGCGGCGATCACCAGCAACGCCACATCGATGCCGGTGGCGCCGGCCACCATCGTATGTACGAAGCGCTCATGGCCCGGCACATCGACGAAACCCAGCGTCGCAGAAGCATCCGCGCCCGTTCCTTCCACCGGAACATAGGCGTAACCCAGCTCGATGGAGATGCCGCGCGCGCGTTCTTCCTGCAGGCGATCGGTTTCGATGCCAGTCAGTGCCCGCACCAGGCTCGTCTTGCCATGGTCGATATGCCCGGCGGTGCCGACGATCATGCCTGCAGCGCGCTCCATTGGGCGAGGAAGTCCGCTTCGTCGGCAGGTTCCAGGCAGCGCAGGTCCAGCCACAGCGTCTCGTCGGCGATGCGCCCCAGTACGGGTCGCGGCAGTTGACGCAAGCGCTTGGCCAGACGATCCAGGCCGCCACGGCGCGCGCTGGTAATGCGCAGTCCGGTACTGGCCAGCTGCGCCTGTGGTTGTGCACCACTGCCGATCTGGCTGTGCATCGATGCCCGTTCAAGATCGTAGTCGGCCGCGAGCGCGGAACGCATCGGTTGCAGCAGGCGGTGAGCCTGCATATCCATGTCCTCCTGCGTGCGAGACAGGGTGCGCAGGGTCGGCAGCCGTTGCGCCAGCAACTCCGGTTCGCGGTACAGGGCCAGCACCGCTTCCAGCGCGGCCAGGCCCATCTTGTCCATGCGCAGTGCGCGCTTGAGCGGGTTGCGATTGATCCGTGCGATCAGGTCAGCGCGACCGGCGATGATGCCAGCCTGTGGCCCGCCCAGCAGCTTGTCGCCGCTGAATGAGACCAGGTCGGCGCCGGCCGCCAGTGTTTCCTGCACGGTCGGCTCGTGTGGCAAGCCGAATGCCGCCAGGTCGCACAGGCTGCCGCTGCCCAGGTCCACCACCAGCGGCAGGCCGTGGTCGTGCGCGATGGCCGCCATTGCCGCCGTGTCGACCTTGGCGGTGAAGCCGGTGATCGCGTAGTTGCTGGCATGCACTTCCATCAGCAGTGCGGTGCGGGTGCCGATGGCATGGGTGAAATCGGTCGGGTGGGTGCGATTGGTAGTGCCCACTTCCAGCAGCCGCGCGCCGGCACTGCGCATCACATCGGGAATACGGAAGGCACCGCCGATCTCCACCAGTTCGCCGCGCGACACCACCACCTCGCGGCGGTTGGCCAGGCTGTTGAGCAGCAACAGGACCGCCGCCGCATTGTTGTTGACCACGGTGGCGGCTTCAGCGCCGGTCAGTTCGCAGACCAGCGCCTGCACTCGGGCATCGCGATCGCCGCGGCGGCCGCGGGTGATGTCGAATTCCAGATCGACCGGCGCGGTCATTGCGCGGATGACCGCCTGCACGGCGGCATCGGGCAACAGTGCGCGGCCCAAGTTGGTATGCAGCACGGTGCCGGTCAGGTTGAACATCGGCTGCAGGTCCAGCCGTGCATCGGCGGCAAGGGCGGCGTCGAGCGCCTCGACCAGAGCCGGACCCTCAATGGCCTGCTGCAGCTGTCCGGTCGAGAGCTGCGCGGTACTGATGCGCTCACGCAGCGCTTGCAGATGTACGCGCAAAAACTGGGTGATGCGGGTACGGCCGTGGCCCTCGATCAGGGCTGCCAAGGCAGGCAGGCGCAGCAGCTTGTCCAGCGAAGGCAGGGCGGCGGCCGATGCAGGGGTGGGGGGCGTGCGTGGCATCGGTCAGTCGCTGTCGGATTGCCACAGCAGTGGATTCTGGCTGGCACGCGCGTAGCCTTCCTCGCCCAGCAGCAGGTCCAGCGCCAGTGTGCCGAGGTCATCGGCCACCGGTTCCAATGATGGGTCTTTTTCCAGATACAGGATCTTGCGGTAGCTGTGGCAGTGGTCGCAGGTCTCGGCACGCACCGCGCTCTCGCGCACGGCATGGCCGGTATCGCCGTCGGCATCGGCCAGGGCGCGATAGGCGATGTCCTTGCCGGCGGCACCGCACTGGCTGCACTGAACGCGCACGAAGTGCCATTGGCAGGCGCACAGCGAGCACGACAGGTAGCGGTAGGACGCATAGGGCGGGCGCGCCTGCACTACGCTGGTCACAGGCAACGTGCCGCACAGCGGGCACAGCCCTGGCGCATCGGCCAACGGCTTCAGCTCGGTGGAGCGGAAGCTGGCTGCGAGCACGGCCCAGTACACCTGCAATGCATTCATCACCAGCAGCGCAGCGACCGCGTCGACCGCGGGCGCGTCATCGCGTTCCAGCACGGCGTGGGCCTGCGCATCCAACCAGGTGTCATTGGCGGCGGCCACGCGCAGCAGTTCCTGCCGCGTTTCCGCCGGCAGCCCCGCTTCATCGGCGCAGTGCCGGCACAGCGTGCGCAGCCAGTCGCGCCAGCGCCCATCCAGATGAAGCGTGTTGGCCGGCCGCAACGGCATGCCGGCACTGGCCGCCGCACTAGACTGCTGCGCGCGCGCCTGCGCCTGAAGTTCCTCGCGCTGCTGCGGTGTCAGGTCCTCCAGCAGCGCCTGCTGTGCATCTGCCAGCGCCGCCAGCAGTTGCAGGTAGCCGCCGATGGCGCTGTGCGCGGCCAGGCTGCGCAGCCGGTCCGCACGAGCGGCGAACAGCGACTCGGTATCGGGCAGGATGATGCGCGGAACATCGCGCGAGGCCAGCGTCTCGATCTCACCGGGTTCAAGGATGCGTTGCGCCATGCAGGGCCAGCCAGAAGAACCAGCCTCCATCCTCGCCGTTGTAGGCGCCGGCGTCCAGCGCACAGCCGGCCATTTGAAATGGTTGGGGTCATGTTCATCGTGTCGACCAAGGTCGACATCTACCAACAGCACCGGGGAACTGTCGAAGGCGGGGCACTGTGGGTTTGCGGGGTGTCCGCGGCATGGATGCCGCGGCCAAGCCCCCAGGGACGGGTTCACGGCGTCCCCGCAAATCCACAGTGCACCGCCATCCCACGTATAGCCAGCTTTTGACGTTGACGTTGACGTTGATTCTGCGGGTGCAGGGCCGCAGGCCCTGCCGCTAACCCTGTTCCCGCCGCCCGCGCAGGATGTCCCGGAACCACTGCCGGTGGTGCTTGTACGCCCACCCGTAGGTCACCTTGCCCTGGGTCATCGCCCGCACCGAGCCCTTGATCCAGATCGCCGCGTAGATGTGCACCACGATCGCGCACACCAGCACCCAGCCGAACAGCGCATGGGCAAGGACCGAGAAGCGGATCACCCCGATCGGGAAGAAGTGGCTGAAGTACTGCCGCCAGATCACAAAGCCGGTCAGCAACAGCGCCGACAGGCAACCAATGATCGCCCAGAACAGCAGTTTCTGGCCGGCATTGAAGCGACCCACCGGCGGCAGCTTCTCGTCTTCGTTGCGCAGCACATCGCGCATGCCGCGCATCCACTTGCCATCGTCGGCGGTCGGCAGATTGTCGCGCCACATGCGGAACGCCAGCAGCGCAAATCCCACCACCATGGCCAGGCCGATGAACGGATGCAGGATGCGTGTCCACGGGCCGCCACCGAACAGCTGCGTCAACGGGAACAGGGCAGGGTGGAACAGCGCCAGCCCGGACAGCGCCGTCAGCACGAAGCAGATCGCCACGATCCAGTGATTGATGCGGGTCGGCGCGCGGTAGCGCACGATCTGCCGCGGGTGCGGGGCGTACTTCATGGCCGCTGCTCCTCTTCGATCTCCTTCGCCTCGTGCTCGGCTTCCTCTTCTTCCTCGTCATTGACCGTGTTGCGGCCGATGCCGATGTAGTGCAGGAACCCGGCGAAGGCGGTAGCGGCAATCGCAAGCACGCCCAGCGGCTTGGCCACGCCCTTCCAGACTTCCACCATCGGGCTGATGCGCGGGTCCTTGGGCAGGTCGGCGTACAGCTCCGGCTTGTCCACGTGCTGCAGCACGTACATCACGTGGGTGCCGCCAACGCCCTGCGGGTCGTACAGGCCGGCATTCTCGTAGCCACGCGATTTCAGGTCTTCCACGCGCCCGGCGGCATGCTCGGTCATCGCCTGCTTGCTGCCGAAGGTGATCGCGCCGGTCGGGCAGGTCTTCACGCACGCCGGTTCCTGGCCCACCGCCACCCGGTCCGAACAGAGCGTGCACTTGTAGGCCTTGTGGTCCTTCTTGGAAATGCGCGGCACGTCGAACGGGCAGCCGGTCACGCAGTAGCCGCAGCCGATGCAGTTCTCCTCCTGGAAGTCGACGATGCCGTTGGCGTACTGGATGATCGCGCCCGGCGACGGGCAGGCCTTCAGGCAGCCCGGGTCGCTGCAGTGCATGCAGCCTTCCTTGCGGATCAGCCACTCCAGCTTGCCTTTCTCGTCCTCGTACTCGCGGAACTTCATCACCGTCCACGACTGTTCGCTCAGGTCGGGCGGGTTGTCATAGCTGCCGACGCAGCTGCCGACCTCGTCGCGCAGGTCGTTCCATTCCATGCAAGCGACCTGGCAGGCCTTGCAGCCGATGCACTTGCTCACATCGATCAGCTTGGCGACCTGGCCAGTGTGCGCACCACGCGCCTCCGGCGAGGGCGTGGTGGTGGCCGAGCGGCGGATGATGTCCAGCGATTGCAGTGACATGGCGTGTCTCCTACACCTTCTCGACCTTGACCAGGATGCACTTCGATTCGGGCGTCTGCGAGTTGCCGTCACCGATGGCGTTGGTCAGCGTATTGGCGATGTATCCGGGCTTGGCCGCACCGAGGAAGCCCCAGTGGATTGGCACACCCACCTGGTGCACGGTCCGGCCATCGATCTGCAGGGCCTTGATGCGCTTGGTCACCATCGCCACCGCTTCGATGTGGCCGCGCTTGGAACTGACCCGCACGCGGCTGCCGTTGGTGATGCCCAGCTCATCGGCCAGGGCCGCGCCGATCTCGACGAACTGCTCGGGCTGGATGATGGCGTTCAACTTGCCGTGCTTGGTCCAGAAGTGGAAATGCTCGGTCAGGCGGTAGGTGGTGGCCACATGCGGGAACTCGTCCGGCGAGCCGATCTGTGCGCGATCGCTGGCGAACACGCGTGCCGCCGGGTTGTTCAGCGTCAGTGCCTGCCCCGGGCTGAGCGGATTGCTGCGCAGCGGGGTATCGAAGGGCTCGTAGTGCTCCGGGAATGGTCCCTCGGCCATGCCGGCCTTGGCGAAGAAGCGGGCGATGCCTTCCGGATTCATGATGAACGGGCCCATCCCGCCGGCGGGATCTTCGTCGGCCTTGAAGTCCGGCACGTCCACGTTGCCCCAGTTCTTGCCGTTCCAGGCCAGCAGCGTGCGGCGCGGATCGAACGGCTGGCCGGCCACGTCGCACGAGGCGCGGTTGTACATCACCCGGCGGTTGGCCGGCCACGCCCATGCCCAGCCCAGCGTGTTGCCGATGCCGGTGGGGTCGCTGTTGTCACGCCGCGCCATCATGTTGCCGGTCGGGCCCCAGGCGCCGATGTAGATCCAGCAGCCGGAGGAGGTGCTGCCGTCGTCGCGCAGGTCGCCGAACGCGGCCAGCTGCTCGCCGGCCTTGCGCACCAGCTTGGTCGGGTCCTTCGGATCGAACACATCGGCCAGCGCCTTGCCGTTATATTCCATTGCCAGTTCTTCCGGCGTCGGCAGTTCCGGGTTGGAATACTTCCAGGCCAAGTCGCGCACCGGCTCCCACCACGCACCGCCGTCCTTCTCGTACATCGCCTTGATGCGATGGAAAAGCTCGGACATGATCTCGATGTCGCTGCGCGCTTCACCCGGCGGATTGGCCCCCTTCCAGTGCCACTGCAGCCAGCGCGAGGAGTTCACCACCGCGCCGTTCTCCTCGGCGAAGGAGGTGGTCGGCAGGCGGAATACTTCGGTCTGGATCGTGCCCGGGTCGACGTCGTTCAGCGCACCATGGTTCTGCCAGAAGGCGATGGTCTCGGTTTCCAGCGGATCCATGCTGACCATGAACTTCAGCTTGGAGAACGCACTGATCAGCTTGCCCTTGTTCGGCGCCGAGGCCAGCGGATTGAAGCCCTGGCAGATGTAGCCGTGGATCTTGCCTTCGTTCATCAGCTCGTAGGCCTGCAGCATGTCGTACGGCTTGTCGAGCTTGGGCAGGTGGTCGAAGCACCAGTTGTTGTCGGCGGTGGCGGCGTCGCCCCACCACGACTTCATCAGGCTGACGTGGAACTTCGGGTAGTTCTGCCAGAACGACATCTGGTTGGCGCGCAGCGGCTTCTGCGTGCGCTTGGCGATGTAGGCGTCGTAGTCCTGCTCGTCCTGTTTCGGCAGGGTCAGGTAGCCGGGCAGCAGGTCCGACATCAGGCCGATGTCGGTCAGGCCCTGGATGTTGGAATGCCCGCGCAGCGCGTTCATGCCACCACCGGCCACGCCGATGTTGCCCAGCAGCAGCTGCACCATGGTACCGGCGCGCACGTTCTGCGCACCCACCGAGTGCTGCGTCCAGCCCAGCGCGTACAGGATGGTCATCGCCTTGTCCTTGCCGGCGGTGGACGCGATCATCTCCCACACCTGGCGGATGCTGTCGGCCGGCGTGCCGCAGATGCGCTCGACCATCTCCACGGTGTAGCGCGCGTAGTGCTGCTTGAGCAGGGCGTAGACGCAGCGCGGGTCCTTCAGCGTCGGGTCGCTGCGCACGAAGCCATCGTCACCGTACGCGTAGTCCCAGCTGGAACGGTCGTAGCTGCGCTTCTCTTCGTTGTAGCCCGAATACAGGCCGTCCTTGAAGGCGAACTCGTCCTTCACCAGGAACGACATGTCGGTGTAGTTCAGCACGTACTCGTGCTGGATGCGGTCCTCGGTCAACAGGTAGTTGATCAGGCCGCCCAGGAACACGATGTCGGTGCCGGTACGGATCGGCGCGTACACGTCGGCCACCGCGGCCGAGCGGTTGAAGCGCGGATCGACCACGATCAGCCTGGCCTTGTTGTGTGCCTTGGCCTCGGTCACCCATTTGAACCCGCACGGGTGTGCCTCGGCGGCATTGCCACCCATGATCAGGATCAGGTCGGCATTCTTGATGTCGACCCAGTGATTCGTCATCGCACCACGGCCTAGCGTCGGGGCAAGACCTGCCACCGTCGGGCCGTGTCAGACACGTGCCTGGTTGTCGAATGCCAACATGCCAAGGGAACGGACGACCTTGTGGGTCAGCACCGCGGTTTCATTGCTGGTGGCCGAGGCGGCCAGCATGCCGGTGGTCAGCCAGCGGTTGACCGTCTGCCCGGCTTCGTTCTTCTGCACGAAGTTGGCATCGCGGTCTTCCTTCATCAGCCGTGCGATGCGGTCCAGCGCATCGTCCCAGCTCAGCCGCTTCCACTCGTTGGAGCCCGGTGCGCGGTACTCGGGGTAGAGCAGGCGCGACTTGCTGTGGATGATGTCGGCCAGGCCGGCACCCTTCGGGCACAGCGTGCCGCGGTTGACCGGGTGATCCGGGTCGCCCTCGATATGGAAGATGCTCGGCTCGGCGTTCTTGGCACCGTCGCCGAGGCTGTACATCAGGATGCCGCAGGCCACCGAACAGTACGTACAGGTGTTGCGGGTCTCGGTCGCGCGGGTCAGCTTGTACTGCCTGACCTCCGCGAGCGCGATGCCGGGCGCGAAGCCCATCAATGCCAGGCTGGAGCCGACCAGGGTTGTCCCGGTCACTTTCAGGAACTGGCGGCGGCTCATCGATGGCATGCCGTTCTCCTGGGATGGCGGGGAGGCGCAGGCCTCCGGGCTGTCGTTGGGTACAGCCCGGTTATAGCACAGGCGCCCGGATGCCCATGTGGCACAAGGCCCGGCGCCTGCCGGGAGGGCGCGCACCGGGGCCGCTCTGGTAAAGTTGCGTGCCCGCCCCCGGGGAAGCGTCTGCCGGGCCTGGTTCCAGGATGTTCCGCGCAGCCCCCGCCGTCCTGGCGCGATCCTCCGCGCCGGATCTGGAACACCGAGGAAAAATTTTGCGAAATCAACCCGTTGGATCCGCCGCATGAGCGCCCCGTCGAAGCCGTCGGACGCCGTTGCGCGCGGCACGCTGTACATCGTTGCCGCCCCGTCCGGCGCCGGCAAGAGCAGCATCGTCAATGCCACCCTGGCCCGTGACCCGCAGATCGCCCTGTCGATCTCCTTCACGTCGCGCGCGATGCGCCCCGGTGAGGTGAACGGCCAGCACTACCATTTCGTCTCTGCGGAGAAGTTCGAGGAAATGATCGCCGCCGGCGACTTCTTCGAGCATGCCTGGGTGCACGGCGACTGGAAGGGCACCGCCCGCCAGTCGGTGGAACCGCAGCTGGCCGCCGGCCAGGACGTGCTGCTGGAGATCGACTGGCAGGGCGCGCAGCAGGTGCGCCAGCTGGTGCCGGGCACGGTCACCGTGTTCATCCTGCCGCCGTCCAAGCAGGCCCTGCAGGACCGCATGCGCAAGCGCGGCCAGGACAGCGAGGCCGTCATCGCCCAGCGCCTGGGCGCGGCCCGTGACGAGATGCTGCACTTCAACGAGTTCGACTACGTCATCGTCAACGAGGTGTTCGACACCGCCGTGGACGAGCTGTGCGCCATCTTCACCGCCAGCCGCCTGCGCCGGGAGGCCCAGAAGGTCCGCCACGCCGGCCTGATCCAGGCCCTGCTGACCCCCGATCCGGGTGCAACTGACTGATTCCAAAAGAATCGGGTAGGGGTTGGCTTGATTTTGTCCAGCCCCTGCCAGTACACTCCGTCCCCTTTCCCTCATTCGACTGAGCGGCCGACCGGTCGCCGGGAGCCCGTATGGCCCGCATCACCGTAGAAGATTGCCTGGAAGTCGTTAACAACCGTTTCGAACTGGTCATGATGGCGTCCAAGCGTGCCCGCCAGCTCGCCAACGGCGTGCAGGCCACGCTGGACAACAGCGAGACCGAGGACAAGCCGACCGTGCTGGCGCTGCGCGAAATCGCCGCCCGCAAGATCGACAACGCGCTGATCGACGAAGTCGAGAAGGCCGAGCGTGAGCGTGCCGAGCGCGAAGCGCTGGAGTGGGCCGCCGCGGAAGTGGTCGCCGACGAAGACATGTCCAAGAACGACGATTGATCGCATCGATCAACGTAATCGTTGGATATGCCGAACAGCCCGCCCCGTGCGGGCTGTTTCGCATTCAGGATTTGCCGTAAACGTCGCGCTGGAATAGGCTGCGGGCATGAACCCAGGCCCCACTGCCAAGGTCGCCGCAGCCCCCACTGCCGCCGTACCCGACTACGTCCTCCAGCTTGAACGCGCCGCCCATTACCTGCCGCCGGAACAGCTGCCGCTGTTGCGCCGTGCCTGGGAAGTCGGAGCCTCCGCGCACGCTGGGCAGACGCGCAAGTCGGGCGAGCCCTATATCACCCATCCGGTGGCCGTGGCCCAGGTGCTGGCCGAGCTCGGCCTGGACGTGGAAGCGCTGATCGCCGCGATCCTGCACGACACCATCGAAGACACGCCGCTGACCCGCGAGGCATTGGCCGCCGAGTTCGGCGAAGCCGTGGCCGAACTGGTCGACGGCGTCACCAAGCTGGACAAGCTGAAGTTCCGCGACCGCCAGGAGGCGGCCGCCGAGAGCTTCCGCAAGATGCTGCTGGCGATGTCGCGCGACCTGCGTGTGATCATGATCAAGCTGGCCGATCGCCTGCACAACATGCGCACGCTGGGCGCGCAGAGCCGCGAGGCACGTGGCCGCATCGCCCGCGAGACGCTGGAGATCTACGCGCCCATCGCCCAGCGCCTGGGCATGAGCCTGGTCAAGAGCGAACTGCAGAATCTCGGTTTCAAGGCGCTGTACCCGTGGCGCCACGCCATCATCGAGAAACACATCCGCAGCCAGCCGGTGGTGCGCCGCGAAGCGATGGCACAGGTGGAAGTGCAGCTGTCGCAGCGCCTGGCCAAGGAGGGGATCGAGCATCGGCTGATCAGCCGCATCAAGACCCCGTGGAGCATCTACAACAAGATGCGCGACGAGAACAAATCCTTCGACCAGGTGATGGATGTGTTCGGCTTCCGCCTGGTCGTGCGCAGCGTGCCCAGCTGCTACCACGCGCTGGGTTCGGTGCATGCCACCTTCAAGCCGCTGGATGGCCGCTTCCGCGACTTCATCGCCATTCCCAAGGCCAACGGTTACCAGTCGCTGCACACCGTGCTGTTCGGGCCGTATGGTTCGCCGATTGAAGTGCAGATCCGTACCGAGGAAATGGACCTGATCGCCGAACGTGGCGTGGCCGCGCACTGGACCTACAAGTTCGGTGGCGATTCACCCAACAGCGCGCAGAGCCGCGCCCACGCCTGGATCGTCGAGCTGATCGACTCGCAGCGCGCCGCCGGTTCCTCGCTGGAGTTCCTCGACAACGTCAAGGTCGACCTGTTCCCGGACGAGGTCTATCTGTTCACCCCGAAGGGCAAGATCCTGGCCCTGCCGCGCAACTCCACCGCGCTCGATTTCGCCTATGCCGTGCATACCGACGTCGGCAACATGGCGGTGGCTTCGCGCGTGGACAAGAAACTGGTGCCACTGCGCACCAAGCTGGTGTCGGGCCAGTCGGTGGAGATCATCACCGCGCGCTCGGCCACGCCGAAGCCGCAGTGGCTGGAATTCGTGGTCACCAGCAAGGCACGCACTGCCATCCGCCACCAGCTCAAGCAGCTGGAGCACGAAGATGCCGTGCAGCTGGGCCATCGCATGCTCGACCGTGCGCTGGAAGCGATGGATTCGTCGCTGGAGCGGCTGCCGAAGGGGCGCCTGGATGCGTTCCTGGCCGAACACCGCTTCCCGCGCCTGGAGGCGCTGCTGGCCGAGGTCGCACTGGGCAACTGGATGCCGACCCAGGCCGCGCAGGCGCTGATGGCCTACGCCGAACTGCGTGGCGGCCCGCATTCGCGCCACCATTCGCAGGAAAAGATCCTGATCAACGGCAGCGAGCGTGGCGTGGTCACCTTCGCCGGCTGCTGCCAGCCGATTCCGGGCGACGAGATCATGGGCTACCACACCGCCGGCAAGGGCATCGTGGTGCACCGCATGGACTGCCCGAACCTGGCCGAGCTGCGCAAGTCACCCGAGCGCTGGGTGCCGATCGGCTGGGACACCACCGTCTCCGGCGACTACGACACCTCGCTGGTGGTGGAAGTGGAGAACGGCACCGGCGTGCTGGCGCAGCTGGCCGCCGCCATCGCCCAAAGCCACTCCAACATCGAGCGCGTGGACTACCTGGACCGCGACTTCAACGCCGCGGTGCTGGCGTTCAACATCCAGGTACGCGACCGCAACCACCTGGCTGAAGTGATGCGCCGCCTGCGTCGCCTGTCGGTCGTGCAGTCGGTACGCCGCCAGTAGATCCACGCCATGCGTGGATGATGTCCCGCGCACACGACGCATGGGGTCGGATCCATTTCCCACCGGGAAACGGATCCGACCCCAGCCGATACCGCCCCCACCCGGTACAATCACCGCTCTGTTTTCCCCCAAGCACCGGAGCGACCCATGTCCCGCCAGATCATCAACACCGAAAAGGCCCCCGCCGCGATCGGCCCGTACTCGCAGGCCGTGCGCGCCGGCAACACCGTGTACTTCTCAGGCCAGATCCCGCTCGACCCGGCTACCGGCGACGTCGTCGGCGCTGGTGACGTCGAAGCACAGGCCCGTCGCGCCTTCGACAACCTCAAGGCCGTGGCCGAAGCCGCGGGCGGCTCGCTGGACAAGGTCGTGCGTCTGGGCCTGTACCTGACCGACCTGGGCGAGTTCGCCAAGGTCAACGCGGTCATGCAGGACTATTTCCAGGCCCCGTACCCGGCCCGTTCCACCATCGAAGTCTCCGGCCTGCCGAAGGGCGCCAACTTCGAGGTCGACGCGGTGATGGTCATCGACTGACCGCCACGTGGCACGCAAGGCGGCGGTCACCCCGGTCCTGTCACCGTCCGGCGAAGCATCCCTGGCGATGCTTGCGGGCGTGGGCCCGGCCGTGGCCGCCAAACTGCAGGCGCGTGGCCTAGCCACCCTGCAGGATCTCTGGCTTCACCTGCCGCTGCGCTATGAAGACCGGACCCGGCTGACCCGCATCGAAGACCTGCGCAACGGCGTGCCGGCGCAGGTGGAAGGGCGGGTGGTCGCGGTCGAGCGCGGCATGCGTTACCGGCCGATGCTGAAGGTCGCGGTGGAGGACGAAGGGCAGGGCACCCTGGTGCTGCGCTTCTTCCATTTCCGCCAGCAGCAGGTCGGCCAGTTCGCGGTCGGCAACCGGCTGCGCTGCTTCGGCACCCCCAAGCCGGGCCACCTCGGCCTGGAAATCGTCCATCCCAGCTACCAGGTGCTGGGCCGCAACGACGATCCCGAACTTGGCGACCGCCTCGACCCGGTGTATCCCACCGTCGAAGGCGTGGGCCCGATGACGATGCGCAAGCTGATCGGCCAGGCCCTGGATCGCCTGCCCGAGGAAAGCGCGCTGGAACTGCTGCCCAGCGGCTGGCTGGATGGCCTCGGCCTGCCGTCGCTGCGCAGTGCGTTGCTGACCGTGCACCGGCCGCCGCCGGATGCCGATCTGGCCGCCCTGGCAGCAGGCACGCACCCGGCGCAGCGTCGCCTGGCGATGGAAGAACTGCTGGCCCATCACCTCAGCCTGCGTCGCCAGCGCATTGCCTTGCAGGCGCACCATGCGCCGCCGCTGGCCGGCCCCGGCAAACTGGCCAAGGCGCTGCTGAAACAGCTGCCGTTCGCCCTGACCGGCGCACAGGCGCGTGTGTTCAAGCAGATCCGTGAAGACCTCGCGCGCCCCAGCCCGATGCTGCGGCTGGTGCAGGGCGACGTCGGCTCCGGCAAGACCGTGGTTGCCGCACTGGCGGCGATGCTGGCGGTGGAGCAGGGCAAGCAGGTCGCATTGGCCGCCCCCACCGAACTGCTGGCCGAGCAACATCTCAACAACCTGCGCGGCTGGCTGGAACCGCTCGGCGTGCGTATCGCCTGGCTGGCCGGCAAGGTCACCGGCAAGGCGCGCGCGAAGGTGATGGAGCAGGTCGCCAACGGCGAAGCGCAGGTGGTGGTCGGTACCCATGCACTGATGCAGGAAGCGGTTGTATTCCAGGATCTGGCCCTGGCCATCGTCGATGAGCAGCACCGCTTCGGCGTGCACCAGCGGCTGGCGCTGCGCGACAAGGGCGCGGGCGGCAACAGCGTGCCGCACCAGCTGGTGATGACTGCCACGCCGATTCCGCGCACGCTGGCGATGTCCGAATACGCGGATCTGGATGTCTCGGCCATCGACGAACTGCCGCCAGGCCGCACGCCGGTGCAGACCGTCGCACTCAACAATGACCGCCGCCCGGAGCTGATCGAGCGCATTGCGCTGGCCTGCCAGGAGGGGCGGCAGGTGTACTGGGTGTGCACGCTCATCGAGGAAAGCGAGGAGCTGGATGCAACGCCCGCGCAGGCCACCTTCGAATCGCTGCAGGCGCTGCTGCCGGGCGTGCGCGTTGGGCTGGTGCACGGCCGCCTGAAGGCCGCCGAGAAGCTGGCGACGATGGTGGCGTTCAAGGCCGGCGACATCGACCTGCTGGTCGCCACCACCGTCATCGAAGTGGGCGTGGACGTGCCGAATGCCTCGTTGATGGTGATCGAGAACGCCGAGCGCCTCGGCCTGGCCCAGCTGCACCAGCTGCGCGGCCGCGTCGGCCGTGGTTCGGCGGTATCACGCTGCGTGCTGCTGTACCAGGCGCCGCTCTCGCAGATGGCGCGCGAGCGCCTGCAGACCATGCGCGAAACCAACGATGGTTTCGTCATCGCCGAGAAGGATCTGGAGCTGCGTGGCCCGGGTGAACTGCTGGGTACGCGCCAGACCGGCCTGGCCGGTTTCCGCATTGCCGACCTGGCCCGCGACGCCGGCCTGCTGCCCGGCGTGCACGCGCTGGCCGAGCGCCTGCTGGACCAGCAACCCGCGCTGGCCGACCGCGTGGTGCAGCGCTGGATCGGCACCGCCGTGCGCTACGCCTCGGCGTAATGCTGCCTTGGTGGGTGTGGTCCTTGGTCCACACATCCACGCTGCGCGCGTGAGTCGAGCATGGCTCGACTCTACAGAGAGCCTTTTCGATCAATCCGTGGATGTGTCGACCAAGGTCGACACCTACCAGAGCAGAACGCCGTTCCGACAGACCGCGGGAAATTGTCGAAGGCGGGGTGGGTCCGGTGGCGGGGGCGTGAGCGCCATGGATGGCGCGACCGAGGCTACATGGATGTATTCACGCCGTCCCCCGCCATCGGACCCACCCCGCCATCCCACGGATAGCCAGCTTTTGCTCTTGCCGTTGCTCCGGCTTCTGCGGGTGCAGGGCGCAGCCCTGCCGAACCCCAATCCCCGTACTTGCAACGGTCATCATCCCGGTCCACACTTCGTTGCCGATCTGAAGACGGCAACGATGACCCACAAGATCCCCCTGTTGATCGACACCGACCCCGGTGTGGACGACGCCCTGGCCCTGCTGATGGCCTTTGCCGATGAGCGGCATGACGTGGTCGCCCTGACCATCGCCGCTGGCAATGTCGGCCTGCAGTACACCGTCCGCAACGCCCTCAAGCTCTGCGACATCGTCGGCCGCGCCGACGTGCCGGTGTTTGCCGGAAGCCCGGATCCGCTGCTGCATCCCTCCGTCGACGCTGCCCACGTGCACGGCCGTGACGGCTATGGTGACGTGGATCTGCCGCCGCCGAGCCGCCAGGCTGAAGCCGAACACGCTGCGCTGGCCATCCTGCGCCTGTCGCACGAGCATGCCGGCGACCTGATGCTGGTGATGCTTGGCCCGCTGACCAACCTGGCGCTGGCCCTGAAGCTGGACCCGACCCTGCCCCAGCGCATCAAGCGCATCGTGGTGATGGGCGGAGCGGTCACCTGCCACGGCAACATCACGCCGGCGGCCGAATTCAACATCGCCTTCGATCCGGAAGCCGCGCACGTGGTGTTCACCTCGTTCAAGCACCTGCTGGTGTCGGACTGGGAGGCCACCGTCGCCCACGGCCTGCCGCTGGAAGAAGCCGAGAAGTGGCTGCAGGCCGACTCCGATCGTGCCCGCTTCTACGAGCTGATCTCGCGCAAGACCCGTGGCCTGTCCGAAGACAGCAAAGGCGGGCGCTGGTACACCGCCGACGCGGTCGCCATGGCGTGGGCGCTGAACCCGGAAGGGCAGTTGCGGGTCGAATCGCGGCCGCTGAACGTGGAGCTGAACGGCACGTTCAGCCGCGGCGCCACCATCGTCGACTGGAACCGCCAGACCGGCCAGCCGGACAACTGCGATCTGCTGATGGCCTACGACCAGCAGCGTTTCGAGGCCCTGGTACGCCAGGCCCTGGGCGCGGACTGAAGCCGATCGACCGGCACCGGTTGCCCCGGGCGGCAACCGGTGCTTATAATGCCGCTCTTGACCACCAGCCCATTTACGGTGTGAGCCCATGAAGGCCGATATCCATCCGAACTACCGCGACGTCGTCTTCCATGACGTCACCTCCGATTTCAAGTTCCTGACCCGCTCGACCATGGGCACGAAGGAAACCATCCAGTGGGAAGACGGCAACGAATACCCGCTGGTCAAGGTTGAAATTTCCTCTGCTTCGCACCCGTTCTACACGGGCAAGCACAAGGTCATCGACACCTCGGGCCGTATCGACAAGTTCCAGAAGCGCTACGCGCGCTGATCTGTCGATCCCGCTTCGAACCGACGGCCGCGCTCTGCGCGGCCGTTTGTTTTTCCCCAACGCCTACCCAACGGGCGTTTGGATGGACGGAACACTGCGTTCGTATGACAACGCTTTTGCCGATCCGGGCCGCTTGCTGGCCGGGTTCTGGCCGCCTGCCGTCTACGACTTCTGTCTAGCGCCGGGCAAATGCTGCTGTGCGATAATGGCGTGATCCACGACACAGGTCGTGGACGTCATTCACGTGCCTGACCAATGCGCTTGGGCAGGCGCCTTCCCATGAAGGAGCGCACACAGTGTCCGATCTTGATCAGGTCACGCTCAACGCCGGCGATAAGTCGGTCGTTCTGCCCGTCATCAAACCCACCCTTGGCAACGACTGCGTCGACATCGCGAAGCTGACCAAGGAAACGGGGTTCTTCACCTACGATTCCGGCTTCACCGCGACGGCCAGCTGCAAGTCCGCCATCACCTACATCGACGGCGACAAGGGCGTGCTGCTGTACCGCGGCTACCCGATCGAACAGCTGTCGGAAAAGTCGAGCTACGTCGAAGTGGCCTACCTGCTGATCAACGGCGAGCGCCCGAGCGCCGAGCAGCTGAAGGCCTTCACCGATGAGCTGACCGCCGAAGCCAACGTCGATGATTCGATCAACACCCTGATCGGCAGCTTCGCCAAGGATGCCCACCCGATGGCCATCCTGGCTGCCGCGATCGCGCAGCTGTCGGCCATCTATCACGACTCGCTGGACCTGTCCGACGCCGAACAGCGCCGCCAGGCCGCCGTGCGCCTGATCGCCAAGGTGCCGACCCTGTCGGCGCTGATCTACCGCCACGGCAAGGGCCTGCCGGCCAACAAGCCGGACACCTCGCTGGACTACGTCAGCCGCTTCCTGAAGCAGACCTTCGAGTCGGCTGATGGCCAGTACGATCTGAACCCGGACGTGGTCAAGGCGCTGGACCTGCTGTTCATCCTGCATGCCGACCACGAGCAGAACGCCTCGACCTCGACCGTGCGCCTGGTCGGCTCGACCGGTGCCAACCCGTACGCGTCGGTCGCCGCTGGCGTCACCGCGCTGTGGGGTCCGGCCCACGGCGGTGCCAACGAAGCCGTGCTGAAGATGCTGGAAGAGATCGGCAGCGCCGACAATGTCGAGTCCGCCGTGGTCAAGGCCAAGGACAAGACCTCCGGCTTCCGCCTGATGGGCTTCGGCCACCGCGTCTACAAGAACTTCGACCCGCGCGCCAAGGTCATCGGCGAGATGACCAGCAAGGTACTCAAGCAGCTGGGCGTGCAGGACCCGCTGCTGGACGTGGCCGTGAAGCTGGAACAGGCCGCGCTGCAGGACGAGTACTTCGTCGCCCGCAAGCTGTACCCGAACGTCGATTTCTACAGCGGCATCATCTACAAGGCGCTGCAGATCCCGACCGAAATGTTCACGGTCATGTTCGCCCTGGGCCGTACCTCCGGCTGGGTCTCGCATTGGCTGGAACAGCAGGTCGATCCGGAAATGAAAATCGGCCGCCCGCGCCAGGTCTACACCGGCAGCGACGTGCGCGACTACCAGGGCTGATCGCCCCGCGTAGGTTGTGCCGAGAACGCCCCGCATCCGCGGGGCGTTTTTTTGTCCTGATCGTGTTCGACGGATGGTGGGTGCGGACCGTTGGTCCGCACGATCCCCGAGTGATCGCTGTAGAGCCCGCTTCAAGATCTGAATGCCTTCTGACACTGAATGTCGCTTTCACATCTTTTCGGATCTATTTCATAGGCATCACATCCGAGGCGATAGAACCTGAGGGCACTTACTCAGCCAAGGAGAACACCATGAACCGACTGCTTGCCATTGCCCTCATCGCCACGCCGCTGGCTCTGCTGAGCCCGCACGCATTTGCCCAGTACACCGGCCCAGGCGCAGGAACCGCTGTCAGTACAGTAAACGACGCGCGTGCCCAGCGCGATGACCATCCGGTGGTGCTGCGTGGCAACCTCGTCGCCAAGCTCGGTCACGAGCGCTATCAGTTCCGCGATGCGAGCGGCCAGATCGAAGTGGAGATCGACGACGAAGACATGCCGCCGCAGGCCGTCGGCGCCGATACCGTGGTCGAGTTGCGTGGCAAGGTCGACACGCATCGGTTCAAGCCGACCGACATTGATGTTGACCGCGTTACCGTGGTGCCTGCGGGTTGAGGCTCGCTTGCGGTAGCGACATGGCGTGAGTCGAGCCACGCTCGACTCACGCGCCAAACGCGTATCAGAAGAGCAGCCGACTAACAGTCGACTCTACAAAGGAAATGCAATGAGGTTTATTGCATTCCACAAATGAGGGGAATTGCATAACCCTCAAACATTGAACCCCCTCAAGGATTCTCCTTAACGTTCAGTGTTTTAGGAAAGCTTGAATGGTCTGCACAGCAAGGGGTTTCTAACATTCTCTCCGTCGCCCGCACCCATCCCCGCGGGCGGCGCTTCCCTCCCTTTTCTCCTTGGGGAGGGGAGCTTTCATATTCCCCCTTGTCCGAGAGAGACAACCCATGCACGCCATTATCAAGAAGGCCGCGCTCGCTGCAGCGCTGGCCACGGCTTCGCTGTCCGCGCATGCCGTGGAAACCAAGATCTCCGTCTACGCCGATGTCGACCCGACCCTGGCACTGCTGCGTGATGACGGCAGCGCGCTGCCGGACGCCGTCACCCTGACCCACGATCCGTTGCGTGGCCTGATTCCGGACACCCAGCACGTGCGCATCCACTCCAACGATGACACCGCCGATATCGAAGCCAAGATTGGCGGTGCATTCGTGCTGGCCAATGGTGACGGCAAGATCACCGTGCCGATGACGGTCAGCCTCAACAACCGCGCACTGGGCCTCACTGCTGTCGAATTCAAGGCAGCCGATCTGTTCACCGGTGCCGGTTCGACCCCGGGCGCCTCGATCTCGATGCCGCTGGTCATCGCCCAGACCGCACCGGCGCCGCTTACGACCCAAGGGCGCTACTCGGGCGTCGTCAACATCGTGCTGAGCCAGAAGCCCTGATCGAAGGCTTCCCCAGTGCCGGCCCGTACTGCGGGCCGGCTGTTTCTCCAGTGGTACCCCCATGACATCACACGCCCCCGCCATCACCCGGCTGGCGGTCGCGCTCGCCCTGGCGCTGGCAACGCCGCTGGTGGCCGCGCGCGGCGTCCCGCCCGGCTTCGAGGATCTGGTCGAAGGCCAGACCGAACAACTCGACATCCAGCTGTTCGGCCGCTCGGCCGGGCTGTCGCCGGTGCGCGTGACCCTGGAGCACGTACAGCTGGAAGATCCCGCAAGCGTGCTGCAGGCGCTGGACCTGCCCGCCGAAGCACAGGCCGCGCTGTTGCCGGCGCTCTCGCAACCCATGCCGCGCAACAGCCATCTGGCCTGCCGCTTCGGTGGCGCCACCGCCGGCTGCGGCTATCTCGATCCACCGGACGACCCCGCCGCCGTGCGCGCGCTGTACGACGAAGGCGAGGGCGCGTTGCGCCTGTTCGTCGCCCGCCAGTGGATTCCCGGCAAACCGGCCGCCGCGCGCTTCCACACAGTCAGCGCCAACGCCGAGAACGCCTTCCTGCACCAGCAGGTGATCAACGTGAGTGGCAGCCGCGACTACCAGACGCTGTCCGCGCGTGGCACCGGCGTGCTGGGCCTGTTCGATCGCGGGCATGTCTCCGCCGAATGGAACTTCAACCAGCAGCGCTACCGCAGCCGCGGCAGTGACAGCGCGTTCGAGTTCGACAACGTCTATTACCGCCACGACCTGGGGCAGGCGCACTACCTGCAGGCCGGGCGCATGGACCGCCGCAATCTATCCAGCCCGCAGGGCGGCACCTTCAGTTTCAGCATGCTGCCGCTGGACCGGCTGCAGGGCCTGCGCGTGGGTACCACCCACGCCTATGTGGACGCCGATGCCGCCGTGCAGGCCACGCCTCTGACCGTGCTGCTGGCGCGCGACGCACGCGTCGATGCCTACGATGGCACGCGGCTGCTGCAGACCTCCTACCTGCAGGCCGGCATCAACCAGATCGACACCCGTAACTTCCCGTTCGGCAACTACAACGTCACCCTGCGCATCTACGAAGACGGCGTGCTGGTGCGCAGCGAAGACGCGCCGTTCGACAAGGGCGGCGACTGGACCAACAGCCAGTGGCAGTGGTTCGTGCAGGGCGGCAAGCGCAACGAGCGCCGTAGTGATCGCTTCGATGGTGAACGCGTGGCGGTGGCCGGCATGCGCGTGCCGCTGGGCCGGGACGTGGCGGTGGTGGCCGGTGCCGCCGACCTCGGCGGCTTCCGCTACGGCGAACTGCGCGTGGACCTGCGCCGCCTGTACGCCACCCAGGAACTGCGCGCCAGCTTCGGCGGCATGCGCGGCAACGATGGCAGCACCGGCCAGCAGTACCAGCTGTCGTACCGCCGCACTGCGTCCTGGAACATCTACCAGCAGCGCATGCGCGGCAAGGCCTGCCAGTTCGAGGCCGACGCGCGCGACCAGCTGGGCTGCACCAACTCGCTCACCGCCTCGATGGCGCTGCCGCTGGCCGGTGGCAGTGCCTATGTGGGCTACACGCGGCGCCAGACCTGGCGCGCCGGGCGTGTCCTGCCCGGTGCGGAAGACGACCCGCTGGCCGGGCTGGACCCGCTGCTGCCACCGCCGCCGCCATGGCAACCGCGCCGCGAGCCGCAGCTCAGCCGCACCTGGCAGGCCAGCTTCAGCCGCAGCCATCGCTGGCAGGATTTCAGTGTCTCCACGCGCGTGGGTGTGTGGCAGCAGCGCGCCAGCGACAGCCTGCGCGGCAATGATCAACGTGATCGCGGCATCTACTTCAACCTGAGCCTGACCCGCCTGCTGCGCGGCACCGTCGGCAGCGGCCAGCGCCGCTACAGCGTGGACGTGCGCCAGCCGCAGCACCAGCGCCCGGACATCAACTACAGCGTCGGCCACAGCCTGCGCCAAGACGTGGACGCGCAGTACCGCGAGCTGTCGGCCGAACTGCGTGCCAACAACAGCGACCGCTACAGCGCCACGCTCAGCGGCCAGCTGCAGAACAGCCTCGGCCAGAGCGGCGCCACGCTGGCGCACTACCAGCAGCGCGGCCGTAGCGAGACCGCCTACAGCGGCATGCACAGCTCCGGCTTCGCGCTGGGCAAGCGCGGCTTCTACTGGAGCGGCAGCAACGGCGCCGATGCCGGCCTGGCCGTACAGGTGGCCGACACCGACGACGTCGACCTGCGTGGCGTGGCGGCCGAACTGCAGGTGGGCGGCCTGCGCCGGCAACGCCTGCAGATTGGCGAGCGCCGGTTGCTGCCGTTGTCGTCGTACCAGTCGCACCGTGCCGAAGTGCAGGATGCCAGCACGCTGGACAGCATCGCCGCCATCCGCGTGACCGGCGTGGGCGGTGCACGCCCAATGTTCCTCAGCCCCGGGCGGCTGATGCGCATGCCGGTGCCGATCGAGGTGACCTACACCTTCATCGGCAACGCCAAGGATCTTGCCGGAGCGCCGCTGGGTGGCGCCCGCATCCTCAACGCGCCGGTGCCCGGCACCAGCGCCAACGGTGGCTTCGTCGCCGATTTCCCGCGTCGCGAGACAACGCTGTACCTGCTGCAGGACGACCGCCTGCTGCACTGCCCGCTGCAGGTGCGCGAGCGCCGCCAGGTGGTGCTGCTGGTCGGCGCCGTGCACTGCGAGCCGCTGGCCGTGGCCCAGCTGCCGCCGCAGATACGCCAGCAGGCCCGCGTTACCCGCCTGCTGCAGGAACGCGCGTTGATTGCCGCCACGCCCCAGACCGCTGCTGCAGGAGGAACGCCATGAACCGGCGTGTGTTGTTGGTGTTGATGCTGGTGTGTGCGCTGGTGGCGCTGGCGCCGAGGGCGTGGGCGCAGTGGCCGCCGGAAACGCACCCGACGGATCAGAGCAGGGACATCGTGATGTCGTGGGATCGCTCGGCGGTGCCGGGGGATGTGGAGTTGTGGGCACCGCGGACGGTGTTGGGGTTCAGTCACGACCTGGCGCTGAAGTATGGGCAGATCCATGTGGTTTGTGGGTCTGCTTCTGATAGTGAGTTTGGGAAGTGCCCGACGGAAAGTGAGCCGAAAATGTCAGTGGGAACAACTGAGATAGCGTTGCGTCTCGTTGATCTTAGGACCGGCCTGCGTACGGAAGTTCGTGCGGTAGGAAGCGTGTTGCGGGTTATGTCGGGTCCTCGTTGCAATATCGATTACTGGGACGATCAGAAGCGCATTCTGAATGAAGCGTTCTGGTACCAATGTGTATCGGACGAACCAGTCGGCACAGGTGCTGCTCTGACTATTCCAGCATATGAGCTTGCGAGGCTCGTTGCCGGCCACTGGAAGGCAACGATGCGCCTGAACATCAAGACCGACCCAGCCGCCGCACCGGTTGCAACAGCCACCTTCAACTTCGACTTCACCGTCACCGACTACGACGCCATCTCGATCTACTTCCCCGGCTTCGATGGCGTTGCACCCCTGGTCAACATGGACCTGCGCTACGACCCCATCCGCAAGGTCGTCGCCGGGCGCAAGGACGTGGACATGTGCCTCTACGACGGGGTGGGTTCGCAGAGCGAATTCCTCGGTGTCACCGTGCGCGACAGCGGGCCACGCCCACCGCCGGGGCGCGACTTTGCGGTTTGGCATCAGGACGGAGGCAGCGATGACACCCAGCGCCTCGACTACCAGGTCGGCCTGAACTACGGCGGCAATCTGCTGGCAATGAAGCACGGCGAAGAACAGTTGCTGCGCGGCATCGACAGCGCACAACTGCGCATGGTGCTGCTGCCGGGCATCAGCCAACCGGTGTACTGCGTACCCACGCCACTGACGCTGGAAACACCGCCCACGCCCATCGCCAGCAAACGCCCCGGTCTCTACGAGGGCGAGCTGACGGTAGAGCTGCGCGTGCCGACCGCCAAACCCTGATCCCCACGGAGGCTCATCATGAAGAAGCTGCTGTTCTGCCTGTTGCCGTTGAGCGCACTGCTGGCCCCGCCGGCACAGGCCAATCTATCCATTCATCCGATGCGCGCAACGGTGGATGCCAAGCACGGCACGAAGATCCGCGTGTACTCGCAATCCACCCAGCCGCAATACGTGCAGGCACGCCTGCTGCGCATCACCAACCCGGCACAGGTGGATGAGGAAGAGATCGAAGTGGAAGCTGCCGATGCGGCGATTGCCATCACGCCTGGCAAGTTCGCACTCAGCGGTGGTGGCAATCGCCTGATCCGGGTAATCCCGCTGCGGACCGTCGAGAAGGAGGCGGCCTACCGCATCTACTTCGAGGGGGTGAAAGGTCCCGACGGCACGATCCTGGAAGGCGATGAACAGGCGGCGCAGGCCAACGTCGGCGTAAGCCTGGTCTGGGGTGCGCTGGTGAACGTAGTGCCCGCCAAAGGCAGCGTGGATCTGCAACTGCAGGGCAACACCCTGCGCAACACCGGCACGTTGCGTGTGGGCATCACCGGTGCTGCCGAGTGCAGCGCCGGTGGCGTGTGCACGCCGCTTGAGCTGTCCAGAAGTCTCTACCCCGACGCTGCGCTGACCTTGCCATTCCAGCTCAAGCCGGGCAGCACCCTGCAGTTGCAGTACCGACTGTCGAACGACAGCTATCGCGATCACGTAACGACCCTGGCGCCGAGCGCCTGACCTTCTATCGCCCCGCGCAAGCGCGGGGCTTCATTTCCCTTGTCCTGTTAAGGAAAAAAGAATGAACAGAATCTATCGCCGTATCTGGAATCACGCAAAGCAATGCTGGGTTGTGGCGAGCGAATCGGCCACCGCTAGGGGTAAAAGGACGGGTTCCCTGCGTGATCGGCGAAAGGCGGCGCTATTGACTCTCCTGGCGATGGGAGGCGCTACCGGGAACGCGAGCGCTGGTCACGATTTCGGATGTTCGCCTACGGATGGCGCTGTTTATCGAGACTGCCTTCCGTTCATGGGACATTGGAATCCGCGCATGTCAATAGGATATGCCGATCTTGGCCCGGGGGTTGAGAACTCGATGGCGATCGGTGCGGGGTCTCGGATAAATGGGAGTTATTCATTTGCCTTCGGGCAGGGTGCCACTATCGGGAAGCGAAATAGTGTTGCGTTTGGCTATCACGCTACAACCCAAGATGTGGATAGCATTGCTATTGGGGAGAATGCAAAAACGGGAGGTAATGGGGGGCACAACCTCGCTGTCGGAACCAACGCATTTGCCGATTACATCGGTGCTACAGCGGTGGGAAATGGCTCAAAAGCGCAAGGCGAGAACACTGTCGCAATCGGGAGTGGGGCGTCTGCAACTTCGGCAAATTCGGTCGCCATTGGGGCCAACTCCGTAGCCAATGCTGGCAATACGGTCTCAGTGGGAAGTAGCAGCATGAAGCGGCGGATCGTAAACGTTGCACCAGGTGGTGTGTCCTCCGGTAGCGCAGATGCGGTGACCGGTGGTCAGCTGTACGACACGAATCAGGCGGTGAGTGCCGCACGTAGTCGCGCAGATTCAGCTTATTCCGTTGCAGGTGCGGCCCAGACCACGGCCAATACGGCCAGAACCAATGCCGACAATGCGCTGAGCAAGGCGAACACGCTGAGTGGGCTGTTGAGTCAAGCCTCCGCGTCTGAGAATGTCCGCCTGGGCGGCAGCAACACTGGCACGGTGCTGGATGTCCGCAACAGCGCAAATGCCAATCGCAAAGTCACAGGAGTGGCAGACGCAACGCTGAGCACAACCAGCACTGAGGCAGTGTCTGGCAAGCAGCTTCATGCCACCAACACCAAGCTGGGGACTGTTGAGAAGACCGCAGATGCTGCGAAAGTGGAGGTGGCAGCGGTACGGACCATCGCGCAGGCCGCCACGAACCGCATCGATGCAACGACCTTGGCTTTGGGCAGAGGCGCCACCGCAGAGAATGGCAGCTACGGCATCAGCACCGCACTCGGCAACAACGCAAAAGCGTACAACGGCCGCAGCGTGGCGCTGGGCGACGACGCGCGTTCTGGCGTGGATGCGGACGGCAACAAGGTAGCCAACCAGAACGCGGGTGTCTCGGTCGGCGCCGGAACCCGCAGCGCAAACGGTGCGGTTGCAACGGGCTTCCGTGCAAATGCAAGCGGCAACTTCTCCATTGCCGTCGGCGGCGACGCCAAGGCCGAGGCAGAGCATGGCACTGCGGTTGGCTATCTGAGCAAAGCCAGCGCCACCCAGACAACGGCACTGGGTCGCGGTAGCGAAGCGACGGCACAGTTCGCCAGTGCGCTGGGCAATCTGGCCAAGGCAACGAATACCAGCTCCGTGGCATTGGGTGACCGCGCTCAGGCCACGCATGAGAACGCCGTTGCCTTGGGTGCAGGTGCGGTGACCGCCTCGGCCAATTCGGTATCGGTTGGCAGCGCCAGCAGGAAGCGGAAGATCCAGTACATCGCCGATGGTGTGGTGGGCGCCGGCAGTACCGATGCCATCACCGGCAACCAGCTTCATGCCACCAACCAGGCCGTGACCAAGGCCCAGACAGCAGCTGACGGAGCGAGGACCACCGCCAACGACGCAAAGGTGGAATCGGGCAAGGCGCTGGCCGAAACGGTGGTGCTGGGTGGCCTTGTCAACCAGACAGCTGTCAATGAGAGTGTTCGCCTGGGACAGAAGAACAGCGGCACCGTGCTGGATGTGCGTAACAGCGCGAACGCGAATCGGACGCTGATCGGCGTGGCCGATGGTGCGGTCAGCGCCAGCAGCGATGAGGCCGTCAACGGCAGGCAGCTCAATGCCACCAATGACAAGGTGACGACGGTGGAGGACATTGCCAGGACTGCGGGCAAGGAAGCTGCCGTGGCGAAGACGGATGCAGCCACGGCGCTGGCCGAGACAGCGGCGCTGGGTGGGCTTGTTGCGCAGGTATCTGCGTCTGGGAGTGTGCGTTTGGGCGAGAAGAACAGTGGCACGATCTTGGATGTGCGCAACGGCGCGAATGCCAATCGGAAGATCAGTGGTGTTGCAGATGGGCTCTTGAGCGCAAGCAGTGCCGAGGCTGTGTCTGGTAAGCAGCTGCATTCAACCAATTCACGCGTCTCAGATCTTGAGGATGTCGCGCAGTTTGTGAGTATAGGCTCGGCGCCCTTCAGTGAGCGCGCAGAAGCGGGTGCGGCAGGCGTTGCGGTGGGGAACTCAGCAAAGACGGGACTGGAGGGGGGAACTGCGGTAGGGACATTTGCAGAGGCCATGGGAAAGAACTCGACCGCAATTGGTAGAGCGGCGACTGTCTCTGTGGACTCTGCGAATGGATTTGCAATGGGAGTCGGTGCACAGGTCGGTGGAGGCGTGGGCGGTGCGAATGAAGGTATCGCGATTGGTGCTGCCGCAAGAGTTGAAGGCGGAGCTCATGGCTCCCTGGCACTTGGAAACGGTTCCCTGGCAGATGAAGAAGGAGTTGCGTCATTTGGCGGCGTTGGCATCCAGCGCCGCCTTGTAAACATCGCCCGCGGCACCGCCGACCACAACGCCACCACTGTCTCCCAGCTCAAGGATTCCCTCGCCACCCTCGGCGGCGGCGCAGGCATGGACGGCAGTGGCAACATCCTCGCCCCGACCTACACGGTGCAGGGCGGAACGCAGAGCACCGTCGAAGATGCGCTGATGGCACTCGATGGCGCCGTCATCACCGCCAGCCGTCGCGCGGACAAGGTGGAAGATCAGCTCAGTTCGATTTTCCAGGATTCACCTTCGGCCCGCGCCGACGGCATGAGCCAGATCGCGCTGAATGGCGTGAACGGCGTGGTGTTGACCAATCTTGCCGATGGCCGGGTGGCCCCAGGAAGCCGTGATGCCGTAACAGGCAACCAGCTGTACGCCGCAGAGCAGAAGATCTCGCAGAATCGGAATGATCTGGACGCGATGCGCAAGGAGCGGGAGATGGGGCAGCAGGCAATGCGAGGGTTGGATGCAAGTGTCATCGACTACGGTGGTGCGCGTTTGACTGGAGTGGCCGAGGCGAAGCTTTCGGCTGACAGTTCGGACGTTGTGCGCGGCAGTCAGCTGTATGAGACCAATAGCCGTATTTCGGAACTTGAGGGTGCTGCGCAGTTTGTGAGTATCGGGTCAGCCCCCTTTAGTGAACGCGCAGAAGCGGGTGTGGCAGGGGTCGCGGTCGGAAATTCAGCAAAGACGGGACTGGACGGGGGAACTGCGGTAGGCACGTTTGCAGAGGCGATGGGGAAGAACTCCACTGCTATCGGTAGAGGCTCAACTGTCTCTGTGGATTCCGAGAGTGGGTTCGCAATGGGAGCCGGCGCACTTGTCGGCGGGGACGCTGGCGGTGCGCGTGGAGGTGTGGCGATCGGTGCGGCCGCCAGGGTGGAAGCTGGTGCGGATCGGTCGCTGGCACTCGGTACGGGTTCTTACGCAAACGAGGCGGAAGTTGCATCATTTGGGGGCGTCGGTATGAAGCGCCGCCTCGTAAACATCGCCAACGGCACCGCCAACCACAACGCCGCCACCGTCGGCCAGCTGCGCGGTGCGCTCTCCGCCCTTGGCGGCGAGGTGGATGCCAACGGCAACATCGTCGGCCCGCGCTTCAACGTCCAGGGCCAGACGCAGTCCACGTTGAATGGTGCGCTGGAGGCGCTGGATGGTGCGGTCGTCACCAACACCTCGCGCGTGAACCAGGTCGAAACCCAGCTCCGCTCCGTCTTCCAGGACGCTCCCTCGGTCCGCGCCGACGGTGTCAACCAGCTCATCCTCGCCGGTGCTAATGGCATGGTCATCTCCAACGTGGCCAACGGCCTGATCGCGGCCGGCAGCCGTGATGCGGTCAACGGTGGCCAGCTGCATTCGATGCAGCAGCAGCTCAATGGCCGCATGGATGGGCTGGAGCAGCGCATCGACGATGCCCCGGCACCGCGCGCACTGGCGTCGTCCTCGGTGCCGAAGCCGCAGGCGGAGGAAACTCCTGTGGTACCGGAAGGCAAGGGCTCCCAGCAGGTTGCCTCGGTAGGCGAGGGTGATAGGCCCACGCCGCAGCCGAAGGCCAACAAGGACGACTCGCCGAAGCCGCAGGTCGACACCGCTGAACTGGAGAAGATGCTGGCCCGTGCCAACGAGTACACCGATGGTGCGATCAGCAACTTCGAGCGCCGCCTGGACAAGATGGACAAGCGCTTCAACCGCATGGCGGCGATGAGCAGTGCACAGAGCGCGATGGCGATGAACACCGCCGGCCTGGCCACCTACAACCGCCTCGGTGCGGGCGTGGGCTACAGCGAGGGTGAGTCGGCCATGGCGGTGGGCTACCAGCGCGTGCTCAACGAGAAGGGCTCGGCCACCTTCAGCCTCAATGGTGCGTTCACCAACAGCGGTGAGCGCAGCATGGGCGTCGGTGTGGGCATCGGCTGGTAAGCCATGGAGCCCTGGCGTGACGCGCGTAATCCACCCCGTCGCGCCGGGGTCCTTGCCGAGGAGATGGCAATGTATGGTTGGGTAAGCCGGTTCGTCAGCTACCGCACGTTCTATCTGTGGCGGGCGCGGTACTTCTACTACACCCGCAATCTGGACAGCTGGGTCCTGTTCACCCTGTTGTGCCTGACCGGCATGGTGCTGGTGCTCTGGTACCACTGGCGGGTGGTGAGCGTCCCGCCGCCGCGCGTGCATCCGGAGGTGGCAGCGCTGCGCGTGGAGAACATCACCGGCGAGGCGATCCATCGCATCGTGCTGGTGCAGCATGGCGGAACCACACCCGGCGAGCCGTTCACTACGCCGGAAGAAGTCCGGGCCGGTACGCTGCGCACGATGCGGGTGCGGGAGCTGCTGGACAGTTCGATGGTGTGGCAGCTGAAAGCTCACATGCTGGCCGACATGGCGGCGTACATCGAGGCCACGGGCAGCTGCTTCCCGTACCCGTGCTGGCAGCTGAAGCATCGGCTGTCGCTCCTCCGGGCTGCGGAGACGGAGAACACGGCCATCAACGAGGCGCTGGCGCCGGTGCTGGAGGTGCCGCTGGACAGGATGCCCAACCTCAACGGGGGGGAGCGCGCGCGG
Organism: Stenotrophomonas sp. WZN-1; assembly: GCF_002192255.1. Taxonomy (NCBI): domain Bacteria; kingdom Pseudomonadati; phylum Pseudomonadota; class Gammaproteobacteria; order Lysobacterales; family Lysobacteraceae; genus Stenotrophomonas; species Stenotrophomonas sp. WZN-1. Next base: position 3,598,915 of record NZ_CP021768.1, on the reverse strand, counting down.
ATACAGACGGCCTGGTCCGACACGTTCGGCGACGTCTACAACCAGACCTGGCTGTTGGCTGACCTGCAGGACATGCACGCCCGGATGATGATGGAGTATCCACGGCGCGCGGGTGCGCCGTGGCTGGCACGCCTGCTGACTGGTGATGCCAAGGAGCCGCATGAGCTGCGGTAGGCGGGCTTGAGCCAGGCTCGACTGCTCTTCGGTCAGGTATCCGGACGCCTGAAGGACCGTGCGGACCAACGGTCCGCACCTACCAAAGGCGAGCGCGGACCAACGGTCCGCACCCACCAAGAGACCGTAGCTACCGTCACCCGCCGATGTACGCGGTGATCTCCGCTTCGGCCAGCACCTGCCGCAGCTGCGCCACCGACGCGCGCCGCATCGGCTTCTCATCCACCGGTGACAGCGGCGCCTGGCGCAGGGCGTCGTAGGGCAGCACGGCGAGGTCGAAGGTCAGCTCTTCGGCACTGAACACCCACACCGGCACGTCCAGGCAGCGTTCGCGGTCCATGCGCAGGCGGCGCGTCCGCGACTCGGCAGGAATGCCGTGTTCGTCCAGGAAGCGGTGCACGGCCTCCGGGTCGTCGCTGTGCAGGTGCAGCTGCACGGGGCTGTTGGCGTCGGCGGTGCCGTCCAGCACGGGACCGGCCAGGCGCGGGGCGAAGCCGTGCAGGAACTCCAGCGCGCGCATCGCGGCTTCGCGGCGGCGCTGCAGTTCGTTGCCATGCTGGGGCCCGGAGAACAGCCGCTGGTACTCGCGCAGGGCGTCCTCGATCTCGGTATTGCGGGGAAGGGAGGCATCATCGTGGATGCCGAGCCGGCTGGCGGCCTTCAACTTGGCCTGGTGGTAGTCGCGGATGCCGCCTTCGGCCATCAGGCGGGCGGCTTCGTGGGCGAGGCGGTGGCGCCGCTCGCGGGTCTGGCTGGCAGCATGCTGACGGGCGCGATGCATGCGATGACTCCCTGTTGCGACCTGGCTACAGACTAGCGCACGGATGTGACATCTGCGTGGGTATTTCACGGAGGCACCAACCAACGGCTGGCCTCTACCAGGGCCGCATCGGTGCCAACCCACGGTTGGCACCCACCAACGCTTTGGTAGGTGCCGACCTTGGTCGGCACGGGGCGCCAACCAAGGTTGGCGGCTACCAGGGGCAGCATCGATGCCAACCCACGGTTGGCACCCACCAACGCTTTGGTAGGTGCCGACCTTGGTCGGCACGAGGCGCCAACCAAGGTTGGCGGCTACCAGGGGCAGCATCGATGCCAACCCACGGATGGCACCCACCAACGCTTTGGTAGGTGTCGACCTTGGTCGGCACGGGGCGCCAACCAAGGTTGGCGGCTACCAGGGGCAGCATCGATGCCAACCCACGGTTGGCACCCACCAACGCTTTGGTAGGTGCCGACCAGGGTTGGCCTCTACCAGGGCCGCATCGGTGCCAACCCACGGTTGGCACCCACCGCACCCTTCCTCAGAAGATATCGAACGCGGCGGCGTCGGCCTGCGGCGTATTGAGGTTCAGGTCGTAGTCGGTCAGGCGGTCCATGTCTTCCACCTTCACCCACTCGGTGGCGCCGTTGAGGGTGGCCTGGACCATGCCGCTGGGCGGGTCGTTCTGCGCGATCGGGGTGTCCTTCAGCGCGGTGCGCATGTAGTCGATCCAGATCGGCAGGGCGGCCTTGCCACCGTATTCGCGGTAACCCAGCGAGCGGAAGTCGTCGCGGCCCACCCACACGGTGGTCACGTACGGCCCGCCGAAGCCGGAGAACCAGGCATCGCGGTGGTCGTTGGTGGAGCCGGTCTTGCCGCCCACGTCCTCGCGGCCGAGCACCTTGGCCTGGACGCCGGTACCGCGCTGGACCACGTCGCGCATCATCGACACCAGCTGGTAGGCGGTGCGGGCATCGATCGCGCGCGGGGCGGTGCGGGCATCCGGGTTGGCCGGTGCCGCCGGGGTTTCGACCTTGGCTTCGGCCTTGGCCGCAGCGGCCGGGTCCACCTTCGGGGCCGGGGCGCCGAAGTTGAAGCCGTCCACCACCTGGTTGACCGGCTGGTCGCTGCTGCCGGCGCAGTCGCGGCAGGCCAGCGCCGGGTTTTCCTTGAACACCAGGTTGCCGTCGCGGTCGTTGACCTGGTCGATCAGCCAGGTGTCCACGCGCGAGCCGCCGTTGGCGAACACGGCGTAGCCACGCGCCACCGACAGCGGGGTCAGCGAGGCGGTACCCAGCGACATCGACAGGTTCGGCGGCAGCTCCGATTCGGCAAAGCCAAACTCACTGATGTACTTGCGTGCGTAGTCCACGCCCATGCCATCCAGCAGGCGTACCGACACCAGGTTGCGCGACTGCACCAGCGCTTCGCGCAGACGCATCGGGCCGCGGAAGCCGCCGCCGTCGTTCTGCGGGGCCCAGGTCTTGCCGCGGCGGTCGCGGAACACGACCGGGGCGTCGAGCACGATCGAGGCCGGGTTGTAGCCCTTGTCGAAGGCGGCCGCATAGACGAACGGCTTGAAGCTCGAACCCGGCTGGCGACGGGCCTGGGTGGCGCGGTTGAACTTGTTGCCGGAGAAGCTGAAGCCACCCACCAGCGCCTTCAACGCGCCGTTGTGGGCGTCCAGCGAGACCAGCGCGGACTGGCCGCGCGGGATCTGGTCCAGCAGCCACTCACCTTCCTTGGCACCGGCGCGCACGCGCACGATGTCACCGCGCTGCACCAGCTTGCCCGGGGTCTTGTTGGTCCACTTGGCAGCACCGGCCGGCAGCACGATCTCGGTGCGGTTGGCGAGCACCACGGTGGCGCTGCCGTCGGCACCGGTGCTGGCGACGATCGCCGGCAGCAGGCCGGCCTGGCCGAACATGCCGCGCAGGTGCTCGGCGAGGGCGGCGGTATCGTCGCCGGCGCCCAGCTGCACCTGCTTTTCCACGCCGTGCCAGCCGTGGCGGTGGTCGTACAGCAGCAGGCCGTCGCGCACCGACTGGTTGGCGGCGGTCTGCAGGGTGGAGTCGATGGTGGTGGTGACGTGATAGCCCTTGTTGACCACGTCGCCGCCGAAGCGGGCGATCATTTCCTGGCGGACCAGCTCGGCCACGTAGGGCGCATCGACCTGCACCGGCGGCTCATGCGCGGTGGCGTGCATCGGCACGGCCTTGGCCGCGTCGGCCTCGGCCTGGCTGACGAACTTCAGGTCGGCCATTCGCTGCAGCACATAGTTGTCGCGGCGCTGGCGGGCACGTTCCGGGTTGGAGATCGGGTTGCCCGACGAGGGGAACTTGGGGATGCCGGCCAGCGAGGCCATCTCGTCCAGGTCCAGCTCGTTCAACTTCTTGCCGTAATAGAACTCGGCGGCGGCGGCCACGCCGTAGGCGCGGTTGCCGAAGAAACTCTTGTTCAGGTAGAGCTCGAAGATCTCGTCCTTGCTCAGCTCGGACTCGATCTTCCGCGCCAGCAGGATCTCGGCCAGCTTGCGGGTGTAGCTGTACTCGGAGCTGAGGAAGAACTGGCGGGCGACCTGCTGGGTGATGGTGGAACCACCCGGCACGCGCTTGTCGTTGGTGGTGGCCAGCAGCCACACCGCGCGGCCGATGCCCTTGTAGTCCACACCGCCATGCTCGTAGAAGCGGGCATCCTCGGTGGCCAGGAATGCCTGTTTCAGCTTCTCGGGCACGTCCTTCATGGTGATCGGGGTGCGCCGGGTCTCGCCGAACACCGCCATCAGCTTGCCGTCGGCAGCATAGACGTACATCGGCTCCTGCATTTCCACGTCGCGCAGGGTCTGCACGTCGGGAAGCTTGGAGGAAACGGCATAGTACAGACCGCCCACGGCGGCCGCGCCGATCAGCGCCAGGACCAGGACAATCAGGAAGATCCAGCGCAGCCAGCGGCGGAGTCGAGTCATCGGGTTCAGATTCCGATTGCGAATTTCGTGGTCGCAGAGTATAGATTACGCAAGGTGGCGGCTGGGGTCGGCACCGGGGAGCGCAAGGGGAATTGCCAGGGGCTGCATCGTGAATCCGTGAGGGATTTCACAGCAGGGCGGTTGCCATTTGCTAAGAATACGTTATTAATGCGCGGACGCAGCTCTTGCGTCCAAGTGCCCGTCGGCAGGGGAGAAACCGTGGGGCTCATCCCAAAAAGTCAGTCGCCGCTTGTTGGCGTCGACATCAGTTCGACTGCGGTAAAGCTTTTGCAGCTGTCCCGCAGCGGCAATCGTTTCCGCGTGGAACATTATGCTGTGGAACCTCTTCCGCCGAATGCGGTGGTGGAGAAGAACATCGTTGAAGTGGAGGCCGTGGGTGAGGCCATCCGCCGGGCGATGAACCGCTCAGGCAGCAAGGCCAAACTGGCCGCTGCCGCCGTCGCGGGGTCGGCGGTGATCACCAAGGTGATCCCGATGCCGGCCGATCTCGACGAAAACGACATGGAAGCCCAGATCGAGCTGGAAGCGGTCAACTACATTCCGTATCCGATCGAGGAAGTGAACCTGGACTTCGAGGTGATCGGGTCGATCCCGAACAATCCGGAGATGGTCCAGGTGCTGCTGGCCGCGTCGCGTTCGGAGAATGTCGAGCTGCGCCAGTCCGCGCTGGAACTCGGTGGCCTGCAGGCCAAGGTGATGGACGTGGAGGCCTTCGCGGTCGAGAACGCCTACGCCCTGGTCGCCAGCGAGCTGCCGGTGTCCATCGACGGCGTGGTCGCGCTGGTCGACATCGGCGCCACCATGACCACCCTCAATGTCCTGCGCGGCGGCCGTAGCCTCTACAGCCGCGAGCAGGTGTTCGGTGGCAAGCAGCTGACCGACGAGATCATGCGCCGTTATGGCCTGAGCTACGAGGAAGCCGGGCTGGCCAAGCGCCAGGGCGGCCTGCCGGAAAGCTACGAGATGGAAGTGCTGGAGCCGTTCAAGGAAGCCACGGTCCAGCAGATCAGCCGCCTGCTGCAGTTCTTCTATGCAGGCAGCGAATTCAACCGCGTCGATCACATCGTGCTGGCCGGCGGTTGCGCCGTGTTGGGTGGCCTGCCGGAGATGGTCGAGGAACAGCTGGGCGTGCCGACCGTGGTCGCCAACCCGCTGGCGCAGATGACCCTGGGGCCGAAGGTGAACGCGCATGCGTTGGCCCAGGACGCCCCCGCGCTGATGATCGCGACCGGTCTGGCGCTGAGGAGCTTTGACTGATGGCACGCATCAATCTATTGCCCTGGCGCGCCGAGCGGCGCAAGCAACGCCAGCGCGAGTTCTACGCAATGCTGGGCATGGCCGCTGTCGGTGGCCTGCTGTTGTCGCTGATGATCTGGTTCTATTACGACCGTCAGGTGAGCGGCCAGATGGACCGCAACGCCTATCTGGAAGCCGAGATCGAGAAGGTCAAGGAACAGAACAAGGAGATCGACCGCCTCGACGCGCAGAAGGAACGCCTGCTGGCCCGCAAGAAGGTGATCGAGGAACTGCAGGCCAAGCGCTCGCAGATGGTCCACCTGTTCGACGCGCTGGTGCGCACCATCCCCGATGGTGTGGTGCTGACCGCGCTGAAGCAGGAAGGGGATGTGCTGACGCTGGAAGGCCGCACCCAGTCCAACGCCCGCGTTTCGGCCTACATGCGCAACCTGGAAACGTCCGGCTGGATGACCAACCCGGAGCTGTCGATCATCGAAGCGCGTGACCCGGAGAAGGACAAGGACGGCAAGGCCGGCCCGCTGGCCGACATCAAGGCGCTGCCGTATGTGTTCGTGGTCAAGGTGAAGCTGCCGGCACAGAGCGAAGAGGTTTCGGCGACGCCGGGCCTGAACGCCGATGGCTCGGTGGCGACGGCTGCGCCGGCACCGGTGGCTCCGTTGGCCGCAGGTCCGGATGCCGCGACGCCTGCGGCTCCGGCAGCAGGCCAGCCGGCAGCGGCTCCCGCCGCACCGGCCGCTGCACCGTCGGCCACTCCGGCCAAGCCCAACCAGCCGGCCGCACCGGCCGCCGCGCCGGCCCCAGCACCTGCCCCGAAGCCTGAGGGCAGCCGCCTGGCGCAGCCGCCGCAGGCCTTCAATGCGCTGCTGCAGGGGGACCGCGCATGAGCCAGAAGATCGACATCAAGAACCTGGATTTCAACGACATCGGCAACTGGCCGCAGAAGGCCAAGATCGTCTTCTGCTCGTTGCTGGCACTGGTCATCATGTTCGTGGCGTGGATGCTGCTGATCAGCGGCAAGCGCGAGGAACTGGCCGGCCTGGAATCGAAGGAAACCGAGCTGCGCACCGAGTTCACCAAGCAGCAGGAACGCGCGGTGAACCTGGGGCCGCTGAAGCAGCAGCTGGCGCAGATGGAGCAGGTGCTGCAGCAGATGCTGCGGCAGCTGCCGAGCAAGACCGAAATGCCCGACCTGATCATCGACATCTCGCAGACCGCGCTGTCCAGCGGCCTGACCAACGAGCTGTTCGAGCCGGAGCAGGAGCAGATCAAGGAGTTCTACGCCGAGAAGCCGATCAAGCTGCGCATGGTGGGCAGTTACCACCAGTTCGGTGCGTTCGTCAGTGGCGTGGCCTCGCTGCCGCGGGTGGTGATCCTGACCATGCATGACATCAACCTCAAGCCCAAGGAAAAGAGCGGCGGCAACGTCCGCAGCGGTGCACTGGAACTGTCCGGTACGGTCAAGACCTACCGCTACCTGGACGAGACCGAGGTGCAGGCGCAGCAGGCGGCCGACGCTGGCAAGGAGGGCAAGAAGTGATGCGCGCGCAGACCGTACGTGGTGCGATGGTGCTGGCTGTGCTGCTGCTGGCCGGTTGCGGCCGTGGCGTGACCAGCACGCCCGGCGACGCACCGAACCTTGAGAAGTGGGTGGAAGGCGAGCGTGCGCGACCGGCGCAACCGCTGGAGCCGCTGCCGGTGATGCAGCAGTTCGAGACCTTTGAATACTCCGCGCAGGGCATGCGCGATCCGTTCACCGATGCCTGGACCAATCCGCAGCAGGGGAATGGCGGATTGCGACCGGACCCGAACCGGCGCAAGGAGCCGTTGGAAGGCTTCCCGCTGGATGCGCTGGACATGGTCGGCACCATCGGCACCGGTGCAGGCACCGTGGCGCTGGTGATGGGGCCGGACAAGGTCACCTACCGGGTTCGCCCGGGCGGTTACCTGGGGCAGAGCGACGGGCGGGTCACGGCGGTCTTCGAAGACCGCGTGGAGCTGATCGAACTGGTGCCGGATGGCGCGGGTGGCTGGCTGGAACGGCCGGCAACGCTCTCGCTTGAAGATCAATGATCGTTTACTGGGGATAGCACGATGACCTTTCACCAAGCCAAGGGGCTGCGTCCCATCCGGCGCTCTACCTTGAACCGTGTCAGCGCGCTGGGAGTCGCGCTGATGCTGGCCTGCGCTCCGGCGCTGGCCGCCGCACCGGCGGAAAAGCCGGTGGGCGCCACCGTGGCACCGGCCGCCGCGCCGGCCGGCCTGTCGGTGGCCAAGATCGATTTCAAGCGTGGCGATGACGGCGCCGGGCGCCTGATCGTGCAGTTCGACGGGCAGGGCGCGATCCCTGACCTGCGCACGCAGGGCAACAGCGTGGTGGTCGACGTCGGCAATGCCCGGCTGCCGGCCAACCTGCAGAAGCCGATGAACGTCACCGACTTCGCCACGCCGGTACAGCGCATCGACGCCAAGCCGTCCGGTGCCGGCACCCAGCTGGTGCTGAGCACTGGCGGCGCCGTGGAATCGCTGGCCTACCAGAGCGGCAACGAGTACGTGGTCGAGATCAGCCCGCGGCAGGCCCAGGCCGCCGTGGGTGCGGTCACCGCCGGCAGCGTCACCCAGGCGGCCAAGGCCGTCGGCCAGCGCGGCTTCACCGGCAAGCCGGTGACCTTCAACTTCCAGGACGTGCCGGTGCGCACCGTGCTGCAGTTGATCGCCGAGGAGTCCAACCTGAACGTGGTGGCGTCCGACTCGGTGCAGGGCAACGTGACCCTGCGCCTGGTCAATGTGCCGTGGGACCAGGCGCTGGACATCGTCCTGCGCGCCAAGGGCCTGGACAAGCGTCGCGACGGCAGCGTGATCTGGGTGGCGCCGCAGGCTGAACTGGCCAAGTTCGAGCAGGAAAAGGAAGACGCGCGCATCGCCATCGAGAACCGCGAAGACCTGCAGACCGACTACATCCAGATCAACTACCACAGCGCCACGCAGATCTTCAAAGCGCTGACCGAGGCCAAGGGCATCGGCGGCGGCGGCGGTGGTGGTGGCAGTGGTGGCGGTGGTGGTGGTTCCTCGCAGGAAGACAGTGGCTTCCTGTCCTCGCGTGGTCGCATCGTGGCCGACGAGCGCACCAACACGCTGATGATCAGCGACATCCCGAAGAAGATCGCGCGCATGCGCGAGCTGATCAACGTGATCGACCGCCCGGTCGACCAGGTGCTGATCGAAAGCCGCATCGTCATCGCCACCGATACCTTCGCCCGCGAGCTGGGCGCGAAGTTCGGTGTCAGCGGCAGCCGTGACAACGTGTACTTCAGCGGCAGCCTGGATGCCAATGCCGAGACCCGCAAGTCGCAGGTCGCAACCGACCTGGCCAATGCCAAGGCCGAGCGTGACTGGGAAGCCGGTGGCCGGGTCGGCCCGCCGCCGGTGAAGTCCGGTTCGGCGATCACCCGTGGCCTGAACTGGAACCTGCCGGTGGCCGCCGCCAGCAACCCGGGTTCGCTGGCGCTGTCGATCCTCAATGCCGGTTACCTGCTGGACGTGGAGCTGTCGGCCATGCAGCAGGAGTCGCGAGGCGAGGTGATCTCCAACCCGCGCGTGGTCACCACCAACCAGCGCGAAGCGATGATCAAGCAGGGCAAGGAGATCGGTTACGTCACCATCAGCGGTGGTACCGCGGGCGGCGTGGCGACGCCGAACGTGCAGTTCAAGGAAGTGGTGTTGGAGCTGAAGGTCACCCCGACCATCACCAACGACAACCGCGTGTTCCTCAACATGCAGGTGAAGAAGGACGAAGTCGACCAGCTGATCCAGCTGGAGGGCTACGGCACCGTGCCGTCGATCAACCGACGCGAAGTCAACACCGCGGTGCTGGTCGAGGATGGGCAGACCGTGGTGATCGGTGGCGTCTACGAGTTCACCGATCGCAACAGCATCAGCAAGGTGCCGTTCCTGGGCGACGTGCCGTTCCTGGGCAACCTGTTCAAGAAGCGCGGTCGCAACAAGGACAAGGCCGAGCTGCTGGTGTTCGTCACCCCGAAGGTGCTGCGCGTGGCCAAGCAGAACTGAGGCAACGCACCGAAGTCTTCGAAGAAGGGCCGCCCCGTGCGGCCCTTTTCCGTTTGGGCTGGCGGCATGCACGAAGCAGATCTACGCCCTGCGCGGATGGCTGTTCAGCCGATCTTGATGCCAATCGCAAGGCACCCTGCGATGATGTCGGGAACCCGTGCCATCCTGCGCCGGTCAAAGGCCCCCATGAACCTGCCACCGCCGATGCCCGAAACCGTCTCGCCGCCGCCCGCGCCGACCACTTCCCGCCTGCATGCGGCGTTCACCCAGTTGCGCGATGCGTTGTCGACCGAGATCGTCGGCCAGGCGGCACTGGTCGAACGCCTGCTGATCGCGCTGCTGGCCGACGGCCACCTGCTGGTGGAGGGCGCGCCGGGCCTGGCCAAGACCACGGCGATCCGTGCACTGGCCTCGCGCCTGGAAGCAGACTTTGCCCGTGTGCAGTTCACCCCCGACCTGCTGCCGGCCGACTTGACCGGCACCGAGATCTGGCGCCCGCAGGAAGGCCGATTCGAGTTCGTGCCTGGCCCGATCTTCCACCCGATCCTGCTGGCCGACGAGATCAACCGTGCACCGGCCAAGGTGCAGTCGGCGCTGCTGGAGGCCATGGGCGAGCGCCAGGTCACCGTTGGCCGCCACACCTATGCGCTGCCGCCGCTGTTCCTGGTGATGGCCACGCAGAACCCGATCGAGCAGGAAGGCACTTTCCCGCTGCCGGAAGCGCAGCTGGACCGCTTCCTGATGCATGTGCGCATCGGCTACCCGGACCAGGCGGCCGAATCGGAAATCCTGCGGCTGGCCCGCGAGCGCGCCCGTGGCGCGTTGGGCGAGGCCGCGCCGGCGCCGGACAAGATGCCGATGCAGGACGTGTTCGATGCCCGCCGCGAAGTGCTGGACCTGCACATGGCTCCGGCGCTGGAGCGGTACCTGATCGAACTGGTGCTGGCCTCGCGCGACCCGTCGCGCTATGACGCCGGCCTCGGCCGCCGCATCGCCTGGGGTGCCAGCCCGCGTGGCTCCATCGCACTGGAACGCTGCGCACGTGCGCGCGCCTGGCTGGCCGGCCGCGACTTCGTCACCCCCGATGACGTGCGTGCGGTCGCCGCCGACGTGCTGCGCCATCGCGTGCTGCCCAGCTATGAAGCCACCGCCGAGGGCTGGGACGGCGAGCGCCTGGTGCAGGAGCTGCTGGCCCGGGTGCCGGCACCCTGAGCCTGCGCATGACCGATCCATCCCTGGAACAGGCACCGTCCGCGCTCGAAGGTGACGGGCTGCGCCCGCAGCTGGCCGAACTGGTCGCGCTACGGCGGCTGGCACAGCGTCCGCCGCCGCCGCGCCGTGGCCGCACCGGCAACGCGGGCCAGGCACCGTCCCAACTGCGCGGCCGCGGCATGGAATACGCCGAGTCGCGCGAATATGTAGCTGGCGACGACGCGCGCCACATCGATTGGCGCGTGACCGCACGCACCGGCCGCGCCCATACCAAACTGTTCCAGGCCGAACGCGAGCGGGTCAGCCTGATCGTGGCCGATACCTCGCCGGCGCTGTACTTCGGCACCCGCGTGCGCTTCAAATCAGTGCAGGCCGCACGCGCCGGTGCTGTTGCCGCGTGGTCGGCGCAGCGCCGTGGTGATCGCGTGGGTGCGCTGCGTGGCAGCGACCGCGAAGCGCCGATCGCGCCTGCCGGTGGCCCACGTGGCGTGTTGCGCGTGCTCGACGCGCTTACCCGCTGGTATGCACAGCCGCCTGCCGACGATCTGGGCCTGGAGCGCGCGTTGGATCATGCCGGTCGCGTGCTGCGCCCCGGGGCACGCATGCTGGTGCTGGCCGATCCGCAGCAGGCCATCCGTATTCCACCGGCGCGCTGGAGCGCGCTGGCCCAGCATCACGACCTCAGCCTGGTGCTGCTGGTCGATCCACTGGAGCTGCATCCCCCCTCGGCGGCGCTGCAGTTCCAGACCGCACAGCAGCGTATCGGCCTCGACCTGCGCCGCAGCGACGTGCAGGCACACTGGCAGGCGCATTTTGTCGAGCCGCTGCAGGAACTGCGGCGCCAGCTCGGCGCGCGCCGCGTCGACGTGCAGGTGCTGTCCTCCGATGCGCCCAGCGACGCCTGGCTCGCGCCGTCGCCGACCGAGGTGCCGGCATGAGCGCCGCTCTGCCGCTGCGCGATGTGCAGCTGCCACCGGCACCGTCATGGTGGCCGCCCGCCCCCGGTTACCTGATGATCGGCGCAGCGGTCGTGCTGGTGCTGCTGGTGATCGCCGTGGTGATGTGGCAGCGTCGCCGCCGTCGCCAGCGCTGGTTGCAGCTGTTCGATCAGGAGCTGGCAGCCACCACCGACGCTGCAGCAGAACTGGCGGCGATCGCAGGGCTGCTGCGCCGGGCCGCGCGTCATGCGGCGCCGGGCAGTGAATCGCTGCGCGATGACGCCTGGTGGCAGCGTGTGGACCCGCAGGGCACGCTGCCCGCCGCACGTCGCAGCCTGCTGGCCGAAGGCGCCTATCGACCGCGCGTCGACAGCAACGACGTGGCCGCTGTTCGCAGCTGGGCCCGCGAACGCTATCTGGCGATGCTGCTGGAGCGCCGCCGATGAACCTGTGGACGACCTATTGGCCATGGCCGGACCTGCAGCTGGCATGGCCGCTGGCTTTGCTGGCGCTGCCGTTGCCGCTGCTGATGCACTGGTGGAAGTGCCGTGCAGAACCGGGCGCCGCACTGCGGGTGCCTTATGCGGCTGCTGAACTGGAAGCGCTGTCTGGTGGCGGCCGTGTTGACGTGTCGTGGTTGCGCACGCTGCTGCTGTGGCTGGGCTGGTGTGCGCTGTGCATCGCGTTGGCGCGACCGCAGCAGCTGGGCGAAGCCGTCACGCCGCCGCAGCAGGGCCGGCAGATGATGCTGGCGATGGATGTGTCCGGCAGCATGGGCGAGGGCGACATGGTGCTGGGCGGCCAGGCCGTGGATCGCCTTACCGCAGCCAAGGCCGTGCTGGCCGACTTCCTTGATCGTCGTGCCGGCGACCGCGTCGGCCTGCTGATCTTCGGCGACCGCGCCTACACGCTCACGCCGCTGACCGCGGACCTGGCCAGCGTGCGCGACCAGCTGCGCGACAGCGTGGTCGGCCTGGCCGGGCGCGAGACCGCCATCGGTGATGCCATCGGCCTGGCGGTGAAGCGCCTGCGCAGCCAGCCGGAGGGGCAGCGGGTGCTGATCCTGTTGACCGATGGTGTCAGCAATGCCGGTGTGCTGGAACCGCTGCGCGCCGCGGAAGTGGCGCGCGCCGAAGGCGTGCGCATCCACACCGTTGCGTTTGGCGGCGATGGCAGCATGCGGTTGTTCGGCATTCCGATTTCCACCGACCAGGATCCGGTCGATGAGGCCACCCTGAAGAAGATCGCCAGCATGACCGGCGGCCAGTTCTTCCGTGCGCGGGACACCGCGCAGCTGGCCGGCATCTATGCCGAGCTTGATCGCCTGGAGCCAGTGGCCGCAAAGGGCCCGAGCCTGCGCCCGCGCGAGGAGCGCTATGCGTGGCCGTTGGGCCTGGCGTTGCTGCTGGGCGCATTGGCCTGGCTGTGGCCGGAGCGTCGCCGATGATCGCGTTTGCTTCGAATCTTCCCGACTGGGACGCGCTGCACTTCCTGCGGCCCGAGTGGTTGTGGGCACTGCTGGCGCTGCCGCTGATCATCGCGTTGGCGCTGTACCGGCAACGGCGCAGTGATGTGTGGCGGCAGGCGGTGGACGCACATCTGTTGCCGCACCTGCTGGCCGCCGGTGCAAGGCGGCGGGCACGTCTGCCTTGGGCGGTGCTGCTCGGCTGGACGCTGGCATCGCTGGCCATGGCCGGTCCGAGCTGGCGGCAGCAGGCACAACCGATGTTCCAGGCCAGCGCACCGTTGCTGGTGGTACTGGACCTGTCCAGCCGGATCACCGCAACCGATCTGCCACCGTCGCGCCTGCTGCAGGCGCGGGCGAAAGTGGGCGAGCTGCTGCGCGCACGCCAAGGCGGGCAGGTGGGGCTGGTGGTGTACGCCGATGATGCCTACACCGTGGCACCGCTGACCGACGACGGCAGCAATGTTGCGCTGTATCTGGATGCGCTGTCGCCGGACGTGATGCCGCGCGATGGCCAGCGTGCCGACCGCGGCATCGACTGGGCGGCACGCTTGATGCGGCAGATCGGTGCGTTGCAGGGGCAGATCCTGCTGGTCAGCGATCAGGCGGACAGCGAAGCTGCACTCGCGGCGGCGCAGGCGCGCAGCCTGGGCCTGCAGGTGTCGGTGCTGGGCCTGGGCACGCCTGCCGGTGCGGCCTACCGCGATGGCAGTGGGCAGATCCGCCAGGCTGCGCTGGATGAGGGCAGCCTGCGTGCGGTCGCCACTGCAGGGGGCGGCCGCTATGCACGCATCTCCGCCGATGACAGTGATCTGCGTGCGCTCGGTGTACTCGACGCGCGCGAAGGCACGGCGGCGCAGCGGCCGGGCGAAGGCAAGCAGTGGCGTGACGAAGGCTTCTGGCTGCTGCCGCCGGTGATGCTGCTGGCATTGCTGGCCTTCCGTCGTCGCGCGGTGCTGGCCGCGGTGCTCGCGGTCGGCCTGCTGCCGTGGATGAATGACGCGCAGGCGCAGGCCCCTGCGACGCCTGCCTCACAGCCGGCACAGGGCACGCTGTGGAAGCGTAGCGACCAGGTGCAGCACCAGCGCTTGGCCGAAGGTGTTCAGGCGTACCGCAACGGCGATTTCGCCACTGCACGCAAACTGTTCGAAGGCATCGACAACGATGCCGGCTGGTACAACCTGGCCAACACGCTCGCACGCGAAGGCCACTACGACGACGCCATTGCCGCCTACGACCGTGCGCTGGCACTGCATCCGGGCATGGCCGATGCGGTGGCCAACCGTGCCGTGGTCGATGCTGCACGCAAGCGCAGGCAATCCGGTGGCGGCCAGGGCCAGGATCAGCAGAAGCCGCCGCAGAACGGGCAGCAGAAGCAACCGCAGAGCCCGCAGGGCCAGCAGAACCCACAGGGGCAGCCGCAGCAGGGCCAGAAGTCGCCCGGGCAGGGCCAGCCGTCTTCAGGCCAGCAAGGGCAATCCAAGCCTGGCGATGACACCCCGCGGTCGAACCCACAGCCTGGCGAGCGTGGTCGCGATGGCCAGCAGGCGCCGCCGCAGGTGGAGGATGCCAAGGCACAGGCGCAGGCCGACGAACAGCAACGCCAGCGCATGCAGCAGGCAATGCAGCAGGCACGCGAGGGCAAGGCCGAACAGGAGGGCAAGCCCGTGCCAGGCAGCGAGGGCGCCACCTCGCGCCAGCGCGAGGAGCAACAGGCCGTGGAGGCGTGGATGCGACGCGTGCCGGATGATCCGGGCGCATTGCTGCGGGCCAAGTTCCAACTGGAAAACGAACGCAGGAAGAGGGAAGGGCGATGACGCGGGCGATCAAGATGCACGGGCACTGGCCACGACAGGTGCTGGCGGCGCTGCTGCTGTGGCTGCCGCTCATCGCCTGGGCGCAGCCGCGCGCGTGGCTGGACCGCGACCGCATCGCGATGGGCGACACCGTCACCCTCAATGTCGAGAGCGATCAGGGCGCGCCAGACTTCACGCCATTGCGTACCGACTTCGACCTGAGCGGGCAGACCAGCAGCCGCCAGGTGGAGTGGAGCAATGGCAGCATGCAGCAGCGCAATCTGTATGGCGTGGCGCTGACCCCACGGCGCAGCGGTGCGCTGGTGGTGCCGGGCCTGCAGGTGGGCAGTGTGCGCACCGCGCCGCTGACGCTGCAGGTGGATGCGGCCGTCGTGGCCGGGCCGGACAGCAATGCGATGGCCTTCATCGAAACCGTTGTCGATGACGATACGCCGTATGTGCAGCAGAGCGTGGGCGTGGTGGTGCGCTTGTATTTCGCCTCGCAGCTGGCCTCCGGCGAACTGGTGCTGGATACCCCCGCGGGCGCGTCGTTGCAGCGCGTGGGCGACGATCGCACCGATGTGCGCCAGGTCAACGGGCGCCGCTACAACGTGGTCGAACGGCGTTTCCTGCTGATCCCCGAGCGCAGTGGCGCGTTGAAGCTGGCCGGTGCGCGGTTCAGTGGCCGCAGTGCCGGTGGCTTCTTCGATGATTTCTTCGGCGGCGGCGATGGTCGCATGAATGCCACCAGCGCCGACCGCACGCTGCAGGTGCAGGCACAGCCGGCGCAGGCCCCGCAGCCGTGGTTGCCCCTGCAGAGCCTGCAACTGCGCTACACCAGTGCGCCGACCAGTGCCCGCACCGGTGAGGCGGCCAACGTGGTGGTCGAAGCGGTTGCCGAAGGCGCGACGCGCGCGCAGTTCACCGACCTGCCGGTGCCGGATGTCGGCGCCAATGCGCAGGTGTTCGCCGAACCCGCGCAGTACGAAGAGACCTTCAACGGCAGTACGCCACGCCTGAAGATCACCCGCCGTTATTCGATCGTGCCGCGCCAGCCGGGTTCGCTGGTGGTGCCGGGGCCGCGCCTGCCCTGGTGGGATGTGCGTAACGGCAAGGCGCAGGAGGCGAAGCTGCCGGACCTGACGCTGGCCGTCGCGGCCGGCACCGTTACTGGCACTGCCTCACCGGCACCGTTGCCGCCGATCGACACCGACGCCGCGCTGCCCGGTACCGATGGCCAGGATAGCCGCATCGCAGCGACCGATCCGCGTGCCAGCGGCCTGTCCGAGCGTCCGTGGCCGTGGATGGCGGCGGCCATCGGCCTGGCGTTGCTGTGGCTGCTGACCCTGCTGTGGGGCTGGCAGAGAGGTCGCCGCCCGCGTGCGGCGGCGCCTGCAGCCGGCAAGTCATCTGTGCCGACTGTGGCGAGCGGACGTGCCGGCCTGGCCGAACTGCGCCGCGCGCTGGATGGCGAAGGCTTCGACCAGGTGGAAGCACAGCTGTGTGCGATGGCCGGTGTTGAACGCATCGAGCAGGTCATCGCGCGGCTTGGGGATGCAGCCCAGCGCCAGGTGCTGCAGGACCTGCAGCAGGCGCGCTGGGGCGGGCAGGGTGATCTGGCGCCGCTGCGTTCGCGCCTGCGCGAGGCCTTCCGTGACGGACCGCACTGGTCGGCGGCTACGGGCACCGCAGACACTGGCCTGGCGCCGCTGTATCCACCGCGGCGAACCTGAACCGGCGCCGCTTGTGCGCTTTGTTAGAGTGCATTCATTTTTCGAGGAAACCCGCGTATGACAGCAGCTGCTGCCGACAAGAAGAAGTTGCCCCTGCATTGGAAGATGGGCATCGGCTTTGCGATCGGCCTGGTCTTGGGACTGATCGTGCACGCCCTGGGCGGCAGCGTCGATGGTCTGCAGGCCGGTGCCAAGTGGGTAATGGACTACGTCACCACCCCGGCGTCGGGCCTGTTCCTCAACCTGATCTTCATGCTGATCGTGCCGCTGATCTTCTCGGCGCTGATCATGGGCGTGTCGGAGATGGGCGATATCCGCGCCCTCGGCCGCATCGGCTGGAAGACGCTGGCCTACACCGTGCTGCTGTCCGGCATCGCGGTGGGCATCGGCCTGGTGCTGGTCAACCTGCTCAAGCCGGGTGCGGGCGTCGATCCGCAGACGGCAGCACTGATGCTGTCGGAGAACGCCGAGCGCAGCAAGGAGATTGTCGCTGGCATCCATGGCACGCCGAAGGGCATGGACATGCTGCTGTCGATCGTGCCGAGCAACGTGCTGCAGGCGGCGTCGGACAACGGCGCGATCCTGTCGCTGATGTTCTTCGCGCTGATGTTCGGCATCGGCATGGTGCTGACCGACAACGAGAAGGTCGCCCCGCTGCGCCGCGCCATCGAGGGCGTGTTCGAAATCTCGATGACCCTGATCAACCTGGTCATCCGCCTGGCCCCGTACGCGGTGGCCTGCTTCATGTTCAACCTGGCCGCGCTGTTCGGCTTCGAGCTGATCATCCGCCTCGGTGCCTACGTGGGCGTGGTGGTGCTGGCGCTGGGCCTGCACATGATCGTGACCTATGGCACCGCCGTTTGGTTGTCGGGCCGCTCGCCGCTGTCGTTCTTCCGCGATACCCAGGAAGCGACGGTGATGGCGTTCTCCACCGCCTCCAGCAACGCGACCCTGCCGACCGCGCTGCGCGTGGCCGACCAGATGGGCCTGCCGCAGCGGGTGTCGCGCTTCGTGTTGACCGTGGGCGCCACCGCCAACCAGAACGGCACCGCGCTGTTCGAGGGTGTGACGGTGATCTTCCTGGCCCAGTTCTTCGGCGTGGACCTGAGCATCGGCCAGCAGATCATGGTGATGGCGGTCTGCATCCTCGGTGGCATCGGTACCGCCGGCGTGCCGTCGGGATCGCTGCCGGTGGTGGCGATGATCTGCGCGATGGTCGGTGTGAATCCGCTGGGCATCGGCCTGATCCTGGGCGTGAATCACTTCCTGGACATGTGCCGTACCGCGCTGAACGTGACCGGCGACCTGGCCCTGACCACGCTGGTGGCCAAGGGCGAGTCCCACGACGGCCCGGCGCTGGGCCCGCAGCAGGACTGAGTCCCGCGCCACTGCTGGCGGCCTGATCGGGGTCGGATTCCTTTCCGCGGGGAAAGGGCTCCGACCCCGTTTCACATGCGGAATCCGGCGGCGATCGTGCAACTGCCGGCCAGCGGCCGGCACGACCGGGCAAGGTGAACCGACCCCCCCCACCCGGCGACTATGGGACAATAGGCCGCCCGCACGTCCGCGGCCGCCTCCCGATTCCGACAGAACCATGACGCAGCCTACCCGTCGCCAGTTGGCCAACGCCATCCGCTTCCTTGCCGCCGATGCGGTTGAAACCGCAAAGTCCGGCCACCCCGGCATGCCCATGGGCATGGCCGACATCGCCGAAGTCCTCTGGAACGACTATCTCCGCCATAACCCGAGCAACCCGCACTGGTTCAACCGCGACCGTTTCGTGCTGTCCAACGGCCACGGTTCGATGCTGCAGTACGCGCTGCTGCACCTGAGCGGTTACGACCTGCCGATCGAGCAGCTGAAGCTGTTCCGCCAGCTGGGCAGCCACACCGCCGGTCACCCGGAACGCCACGAGACCCCGGGCGTGGAAACCACCACCGGCCCGCTGGGCCAGGGTTTCGCCAACGCCGTGGGCTTCGCCCTGGCCGAGAAGCTGCTGGCACAGCGCTTCAACCGCCCGGAGCTGGAAGTGGTCGACCACCGCACCTGGGTGTTCATGGGCGATGGCTGCCTGATGGAAGGCGTGTCGCATGAAGCGGCCTCGCTGGCCGGTACCTGGGGCCTGCACAAGCTGGTCTGCTTCTGGGACAACAACCACATCTCCATCGACGGCAACGTCGAGGGCTGGTTCACCGACAACACCCCGGAGCGTTTCGAGGCCTATGGCTGGAACGTGGTTCGCGACGTCGATGGCCATGACCCGGAAAGCATCAAGGCCGGCATCGAGGCCGCGCTGTCGCAGAGCGACAAGCCGACCCTGATCTGCTGCCGCACCACCATTGGTTTCGGTTCGCCGAACAAGGCGGGCAAGGAATCCAGCCACGGCGCACCGCTGGGCAAGGACGAGCTGGAAGCCACCCGCAAGCAGCTGGGCTGGGAATACGGTCCGTTCGAGATCCCGCAGGCGATCTACGACGGCTGGCGCGCCAATGGCGCCGGCACCCTGCGCCAGGCCGAGTGGGAACAGCTGTTCGACAAGTACGCCAGCCAGTACCCGGCTGAAGCGTCCGAGCTGACCCGCCGTTCGCACGGCGAGCTGCCGGCCGACTTCGTTGCCAAGGCCGATGCCTACATCGCCCAGGTGGCCGCTGAAGGCCCGACGATCGCCTCGCGCAAGGCCTCGCAGCTGGCCATCGAAGCCTATGCCCCGCTGCTGCCGGAAATCGTCGGCGGCTCGGCCGACCTGGCGCACTCCAACCTGACCCTGTGGAAGGGCAGCAAGTCGGTCGCAAGCGACGACGCCAACGCCAACTACGTGTATTACGGCGTGCGCGAGTTCGGCATGACCGCGATCGCCAATGGCCTTGCCCTGCACGGTGGTTTCATTCCGTTCGACGCCACCTTCCTGGTGTTCAGCGATTACGCCCGCAACGGCGTGCGCATGAGCGCGCTGATCCCGGCCCACGCCATCCACGTCTACACCCACGACTCGATCGGCCTGGGCGAAGACGGCCCGACCCACCAGCCGGTGGAGCATCTGGCCTCGCTGCGCTACATCCCGAACAACGACGTGTGGCGTCCGTGCGATGCGGTCGAGTCGGCGGTGAGCTGGAAGGCCGCGATCACCCGCCAGGACGGCCCGAGCTGCCTGGTGTTCAGCCGCCAGAACCTGCCGCACCAGCCGCGCAACGCCGAGCAGATCGCCCAGATCGAGCGCGGTGGCTACGTGCTGGCCGATGCCGCCGGTACCCCGGACGTGATCCTGATCGCCACGGGTTCGGAAGTCTCGCTGGCCACCGAAGCCAAGGCCCAGCTGGACGCGGCCGGTATCAAGACCCGCGTGGTTTCGATGCCGTCCACCGACGTGTTCCTGCGCCAGGATGCGGCCTACCGTGAATCGGTGCTGCCGAACGCCGTGCGCAAGCGCGTGGCCGTGGAAGCCGGCGTCACCGGTTTCTGGCGCCAGTTCGTCGGCCTGGACGGTGCGGTGATCGGTATCGACACCTTCGGTGCCTCGGCCCCGGCCGACCAGCTGTACAAGCACTTCGGCATCACCACCGCCCACGTGGTGGAAGCCGCCAAGGCGCTGTAAGCCGCCTCGCGGTGCAACAAGGGAAAGGCCGGCGCAAGCCGGCCTTTCTCGTTGCCGGAAGAAAAAGGGGACGGAGGGGATTAAGTCGTTTGTGCACATGCGACTTAAACCCCTCCGTCCCCTTTTCTCAGGCGGTACGCGCCAGTGCCAGCCGCAGCAGGCGTGCGTCCAGGCGCTCTGCGAAATCCTTCGGTGCCTGCAGGCCCATGCGCTGCAGGTACACCGCATCGCCGTCGCCGGCAGGTTGACGCAGCGCTGCCCAGACCGTGCGCAGCTTGTCGCCGCGGGTCTGCGTGTTGGCCTTCAGCCAGCCCAATGCCTTCACCAGCACCTGCTCGATCTCGTTGAAGTCGCTGCCCAATGGATAGTCGGGCAGGCTGCCGTCGGCGCGGAACGGTGCCAGTGCAGCAGCCAGTGCCTGCGGCGTATTGCGCTGCTGGCGCTCAGGATCCGGTTGCGCAGCTGCCAGCAGCTTGCGCGAGGCGAGGGCCTGCTGCAGCAGGCCACCCTGGAACGGTGCTTCGGTGATCGCGGTCATCGCGTGCACGCAGTCCTCGTCGGTCAGGCCGCGCAGATCGGCGATGCCATACTCGTTGAGGTAGATGTCGCGCAGGTGGCGCGGAATGGTGGTGTGGCCGTAGTTCCAGCGCACGTTCGATTCGCGCCGGCCCTTGTCATCGCGCGCGGCGCGGAACATCAGCACGCTGCGGGCTTCCGGCAGCGCATGCGCCATCGCCACGAAGTTGTACTGGCCGCCCACACCGGATACCACGCGTCCATCGTCCAGCGCGTCCGACACCGCCGCGCCCAGCGCGGTGGCCATCATGCAGGAGTTGAAGAAGCGGGCATGGCGGCGCTGCAGGCGTTCCAGCGTCTCGTTGCCACCGTACAACTGGTTGATCTCGCTGATCCGGCGCATGCCGATGGCGCGGCACTCGTCTTCCGGCAGCGTGCGCAGCCACTCGTAGAATTCCGGCGAGCCCAGGTAGAACGCGCCGTGCAGGTACTCGCCTTCAGCGGCCAGGGTGGCATGGTCGATGGACAGCGTGCTGCCGTTCTCGATGCGCTGCATCAGCGCCAGGTCGTCGTGCACCTTGCGCTTGATCACCCCGGTCTGCACCAGCCGGCGGAAGCCTTCGTTGAGCATCTCGCTGCAGCCGTACAGTCCCACCTCGAATGGGTCCACACCACCGATTTCCTGCACCAGGGGGTGGCTGGCCAGCTGCGGATCCAGCGCGTGCAGCACGCGGCGGTAGCGCGCGTTGTCGGTGTGGCGCAGCACCAGCGCATGGCTGAGCGCGTCGGCCAGCGTGCCGATGCCGATCTGCAGGGTGCCGCCGTCGCGCACCAGCGTGCTGGCATACAGTCCGATGGCGTAGTCGGCGTCGCCGACCGGCTGGCGCGGCAGGCCGAACAGCGCCGGATACGGCGGCGGCGGGGTGATCACCAGATCGAAGAACGACACGTCGACCGTGGCCGAGCCGCCCAGGTAGGGCAGCTGCGGATCGATCTCGGCGACCAGCAGCGGGCGCGGCAGGCCACGTGCGCTCATCGCATCCAGCGTGTCCTGGGTGATGTCGTTGTTGCACGACAACGACAGCCGGCGATCGTCCGGCCGCATCGCCACCTTCTGCACGATCACCTGCGGCGCGCGCTGCGCCACCGCATCGGCGGCGTGGGTGTAGTTCAGGCTGGTGTAGCTGGACTGCGCCTGCCGCGAACCGAGCAGGGCGCCGGACTGCATGTAGAACTCTTCCACCTGCACATGTGCTGGCAACGCGTCGCGCGCGATCGCATCGGCATAGGCCAGGCGCGGGAAATCGTCGCCGAAATGGCGCTGCGCGAACGGTGCCAGGAAGCGCGCCTCCAGGCCATTGCCGCGTGCCTTCGGCGGGTTCAGCGACAGCGCGGTATACAACTGCAACGGTCGCGACGGGTCCTGTTCGACGCGCGCGTACAGCGCATTGAGCAACCGATGCGGCTTGCCCAGTGCCAGCGGTGCTCCGATCCGCAGCGGCCCGTCCACGCGCGCAAACAACCAGTCGACGGCGGCGTCCAGGTCGGTGAGGTGTTCGGTCATGCGCGGTGGTCCTGCGTGTGGGGGAGTGCGGGCATTACAGCATGTCGGGCTTGAACCGCCGTCGACGCGAGACTTCCGCGCCGGACACCATGAACTGCCCATCGCCGCGGTAATGCACCGTGCGCGGCAGCTTCGGCCGGGGCGCAACATGGGCGCGCACGATTTCCCAGATGAATAGATTGCTCGCTGCCACCTGGCTGTCGTCGTACAGGCGGCATTCGAAGCACGAATGGCATTGCCCGACCAGCGGCGCGCCGACCTCGCGCGCGGGCAGCGCGTCGAGCTTGAAACGGGCGAACTTGTCGACCTCGCGGCCACTGCAGTTGCCGATGTCCACCACCGTATCGAGCAGCTCCACGCCGGGCACGTTGATCACGCACTCGCCGCTGCCGCGCGCCAGCGCATGGCTGTGGTTCTCGTGCCACAGGTAGGTGGCGACCAGCGAAGGCGAGAAGCCCATCACCATGTGCCAGCCCATCGTCATCAGGTTGCGCTGGCCGCGCCACGCCGTGCTGACCAGCACGATCGGGCCGGGTTCGAGGAAGCGGCGGGCCTGCTCGACAGGGAAATCCTTCTTGGGCAGTGCTTTCATCCGGGGCCCTGGGGCAGGGGGAAACCATGCTGGCGCAGCCGGGATGAACCCGGAGTCGAGGGGCTTGACATGAGGTCTGATTACGCGCGTAATCAATCCGTCGATTACGGATGTAAACCATGACCCCGATCAGCGAAGCCGAAGCCGTTGTGATGGAAGTGCTGTGGCAGCAGGCACCGCGCAGCGCCGATGACGTGGTGGCCGCGCTGGCCCATCGCGACTGGGCCGAGCCGACCATCAAGACCCTGCTCAACCGCCTGCTGACCAAGGGCGCGATCGCCGCCGAGCGCGATGGACGGCGTTACCTGTACCGGCCGCTGCTGCAGCGACAGGCGTGGGTGGAGGCGCAGAGCCAGGACTTCATCGGGCGTGTCTTCGAAGGGCGTGTGGCGCCGCTGGTCGCGCACTTCAGCGAACGGGGCCAGCTGAGTGCGCAGGACATCGCCGAACTGAAGAAGCTGATCCAGGAGCTGGACCATGACTGAGCTGCTCGACGGACTGTGGCAGGCCAGCCTGTGGCTGGCAGTGGGCGTGGTCCTGCTGGCGGTGCTGCGACCGCTGCTGGTGCGGTTGGGGGGGGCCGGGCTGGCCTACCGCAGCTGGTGGCTGCTGCCGCTGCTGCTGGTGGCCCTGCTGCTGCCGCTGCCACAGGTTGCGCTGTTGCAGCATGTGCCGACGTTGCCGTTGAAAGTGGTGCCGGGGGCTGCCGACGGTGTGGCTGCGCGGTCGTTGCCTGGGGCGTGGTTGTTGCTGATGGCCTGGGCGTTGGGCATGGGCATCTGCCTTCTGCGCGACCTGCGCGCGCAGCGTCGCTTTGAACGCAACATGGGGCCACTGAGGCCGCGCTCCGATGGCAGCTGGCAGGCCAGTGGCGATCCCGGCTTGCCCGCACTGGTCGGTCTGTGGCGCCCCCGCATCGTGGTTGGCCCCGACTTCGACCAGCAGTTCAGTGCACAGGAACAGAGCCTGATCCTGCAGCACGAGCGCAGCCACCGGCGCAATGGCGATCACTGGGCCAACGGTGCACTGCTGCTGGTGCGCGCGGTGTTCTGGTTCCACCCGCTTCTGTCGTGGGCTGCGGGCCGCTTCCTGCGCGACCAGGAGCTGGCCTGCGATGCCCGTACCATCGCCCCGCAGCCTGCGCTGCGTGGCCTTTATGCCGGCACGCTGCTGAAGGCGCAGCTGGTCCACCCGGTTGCGCCCGCGGTCTGCCATTGGCGCAGCCAACCCGTGTTGAAGGAGCGTATCGCCATGTTGAAGCAGTCCAAGCGGAAGGCATTGCCGTGGGTGTCGGGTCAGGTGCTGGTGGTCGGCCTGTGCCTGGGAATGGGCGCGGTGGCGTGGGCCAGCCAGGGCACTACGATGGCCGGCAGCCCGGCAGCGGCGGTCATGGATCGGGAGATACAGGTCGACAAGATGCCACCGCCGTCCTACCCGAAGTCTGCGATCGAGCAGCGCCAGGTAGGCGTGGTGAACCTGCGCGTGGAAGTGGATGCGCAGGGGCGTCCCACTGATGTCCAGGTGCTCAGTGCCACCAATCCGGGCGTGTTCGACGCGGTGTCGATCGCTGCAGCGCGCAGCTGGACCTATCGTCCGGCAATGAAGAACGGCAAGCCGGTGGCAGGCGCAGTGAAGATTCCGATCACCTTTGCCATGGACGATACCGAGGACGCGAAGTGAAGTGCGCGCCGCTGCTGATGACCGCGGCGCTGTTGGCCGGATGCGCGAGCCAGGAGCGGCTGACCACGGTGGATACCCGCAGCGAGAATGTCGGCCACCAGCGCCTGCAGCCGCAGGCGGGCGGCGGCAGTGGGCAGCTGCAGGTGTATTCGCTGGGTGCGACCGAGGGCTACCGGATGCCGCAGCTCTACGCGGCACCGGACCCGGAGGTCGGCGATCGTGATCCGCGCGCGGAACTGGCGCCGACCACCATCTGCCTGCAGGTGGTAGTGGATGCGCAGGGCAGCGTCGAACGCAGCATGCCGCTGACCGATCGGCAGGACTGCGCCGCAGGGGCTGCACGCGAGAATGCGCCCCTGCTGCAGGCTGCCCAGGACGCCGTGGCGATGTGGAAGTACTCGTCCGCAGCGGTCTGCCATTTCGCGGCTGGCAAGGTGCCTGCCGACCGCGGCGACTGTCGCGGCGCCGAACGGGTCGAGCCGGTGGCGGTCACCCTGCAGTACGCCTTCACCTTCGAGATCGTGAAGGGGCAGCATGTAGTGCGGACGCAGGGAAAATGAGCGCCCGTGGTCCGTGATGGAAACCGATAGCGCCGGGCCCTACCCGAGCGCACCGGTGCGTATCAGGCCCCGCCCTGGATATTGGCCTTCACCGCGGGCTGCATCAGCACCGGTTCGGCCAGTGTGGCATCGCGTGCCTCGCGCACGCTGACGAACTCCGCCTCGGCCACGCCGTCATGCACGTGGATGTTGTGCGCGCGCTGTTCGCCGATGGTGGTTTCGTTGGCGAAATCACGGCCGCCCGGGCCGTAGTCGTGGCAGATGAACACGCGGGTGGCATCGGGCAGGGCCAGCAGGCGCTGGATCGAACGGTACAGTTGTGCGGCATCACCGCCCGGGAAGTCGCAGCGGGCAGTGCCGCCGTCGGGCATGAACAGCGAGTCGCCGGTGAACAGCGCATCGCCGATCAGGTAGGCGATGCTGTCGCTGGTGTGGCCGGGCACGGCGATCACCTGTCCAAGCAGTTCGCCAACGGCAAAGGTTTCGCCATCGCTGAACAGATGGTCGAAGATCTCATCCGCAGCTGGAAGCTGCAGGCCATAGCGTGGTGCGAAGGTCGCCTGCACCGCGCGGATGCCTTCACCGATGGCCAGCGTGGCCTGCGGAAAGCGCTGCTTGAGCCGGCGCCCGGCTGACACATGGTCGGCGTGGGCGTGGGTTTCCAGCAACCAGCGCAGCTGCAGGCCTTGTTGTTCGATGGCCTGCAACGCGGCATGCAGCGGCGCTTCACTGCTGGCGTCGGTATCCGGGTCGTAGTCCAGGACCGGGTCGATCAGCGCCGCCTCGCCGCTGGCCGGGTCGCTGACCAGGTAGCTGAAGGTATTGCTGTCACGGTGGAAGAACGACTTCACCTGGACCGACATCGGAACCCTCCTCAGCGCGTGCCGAGCACGCGGTTCAGCAACTGCGCCAGGTTTTCACCGGCCAGTCGCAGCTGCGCCTCGGCCAGCGGCCGGTAGCGCTCGGTGTATTCGTCACCGATTTTACGCGACGCCGGATAAACGCCAGCCTGCATGGAGATGCGGCAGCTGGCCTCGGCCCACGTCTGCGGGTCGCGTTGCGGGTTGGCCTGGCGCGCCAGCTTCGGCGCGCGCTGGCTCTGCAGCACCGGCAGGTAGCCGGCATCGTCCAGCTTGCGGGTGTTGAGCATGCCGCTGTCCCACAGCGAATGCAGGTTGGTGCCGCGGTTGCCGAACTGCAGCTGGAAATCGTTGCCGCCCTTGTCGTGGGCGTAGCCGGCGTGCATCGGCTGGTGGATGTCGCCCACCAGGTGCACGACGAACTTCAGTGCCTGCAGGCGCTCGCCGTCAGTCAGGCTGCGGTCGCCAAGGATGGCGCTCTGTGCTTTCAGTGCCTCGACGATGCAGTTGCCGTTCCTGCAGTGCTTCGGTGCTTCGTAATGGCAGTTGTCTTCGGCGATGTTGACGTAGTGCCAGCCGGCCGAGCGACGGCCCAGGCCCGGGTCCTTGGCACGCAGCTGGTCGGCCCATGGCGCGATGCTGGCCAGAGTGGCGTCCGGTTCGGTGGCCAGCAGGCGGTCCACTTCGGCACGGGCGGTGGGGGTGAGGCGGGCGTCGGCGACTTCGGCGACCAGGCGGTGGCCTTGCGCGCCCCAGGCATAGGCGGGGGCGGAGACGGACAGCAGGGCCGGCGCCAGGGCGGCGGCGAGGGAGAGGGATTGCAGGGCTTTCATGCGCCCATTCTAGCGGGGTAGGTGGATTGAAGAGCGGCGCGTTCCTGTCTGCTGGGGGCTGGCTGCAGGGGCAGGCGCTGCGGGACACGCTGCAAGTACGTCCCTGTAAGCTCGGCCGCGGCATCCATGCCGCAGACGGTCCCGCAGCGCCTGCCCCTGCAGCCCCCATCCAACATGGCCGCGGAGGCGGATGCAAACGTCAAAGGCAACATCAAGAACAAATGCAGGATCAAAATCCGCCTTCTGCAATTGCAGGCAATCATTACGCCTCGGATGTACAGGCTCTGCCCTTGCCTTTGCTTGAGCTGGTACGCACGCGGTGATGGGAAGGGGCAAGGCGGGGAGCGGAGCCGGGACCGTTGGCGCCATGGATGGCGCCATCGAGCCCCCAGGGATGGGTTTACGGCGTGTCCCGGCTCCGCTCCCCGCCTTGCCCCAGCTCCGGAACCGCTTCAGTCCCAGGCACAAAAAAAGCCCCGGCAATCACCGGGGCAACATGCTGCGAGGGTTTTGCGTGTAGCAGGGGAGCGGGGGCGAGGCCCCCGCGTTCAACACTCCGCTTAGAACTTGAAGACGTACGAAGCGCCGTAGACCAGCGGATCGATGTTGACCGTGCCGATCTTCTCGCCGTTCAACTTCACCTTGCTGTCGATGTCGATCCAGCGCATGTCCACGCGCAGGGCACCCTTCTCGCCGATCGCGAAATCCACGCCGGCGTGTGCGGCCAGGCCCCACGAATCCTGCAGCTTCAGCTTGCTGCCGGCCAGCGCGCCAGTGGTGTCTTCGCTGAAGAAGGTGGTGTAGTTCACGCCCGCACCGATGAACGGCGACACCTTGCCCTTGCTGTTGAAGTGGTACTGCAGGGTCACCACCGGCGGCAGCTGCTTGGTGCTGCCCACGCGGCCCAGGCCGTTGATGTTGATGTCGTGCTTGAACGGCAGCGCGGCCAGCACTTCGATGCCCAGGTTGTCAGCGATGAAGTACTCGCCGGTGATGGTCGGCTTGACGTCGTTGTCGACGTCGACCTTCAGGGTGCCGCCGGCCAGCCAGCCGTTGTTCGACTTCGGTGCCACCTGGTGCACGCCGGCCGAAACGGTCCAGTCGCCCTTGGACTGGGCCATGGCCGGGGCGGCGGCGAGGGACAGGGCGGCGGCCAGGCTGGCCACGATCAGGGGGGAGGTCTTGCGCATGGGGGTGTTCTCGTTGCTGGGTGGATGGCGACAGTCTCGGCCTCACGCCGCGCTAACGCTTTGATCCGGATCAAATCCTGTCCGTGGGCCGGCCGGCGGTCCCGGCTGGCCCACGGTGGCCAGCGGCGGTTTGCTAGACTTGTGGGCCCTATCCATCCCGCCGCACCTGTCGCGGCCGCAGGAGCTTGAGAAATGGCAATCAAGGTTGGTATCAACGGTTTCGGTCGCATCGGGCGTAACGTCCTGCGCTCGGCGGTGCTGAACTTCGGCGACGACATCGAAATCGTGGCCATCAACGATCTGCTGGAGCCGGACTACCTGGCGTACATGCTCAAGTACGACTCCGTGCACGGCCGCTTCAAGGCCGACGTGGCGGTGCAGGGCAACGACCTGCTGGTCAACGGCAAGAAGATCCGCCTGACCCAGGAACGCGACCCGGCCAACCTGAAGTGGGACGAAGTCGGCGCCGATGTGGTGCTGGAAGCCACCGGCCTGTTCCTGACCAAGGAAACCGCGCAGAAGCACATCGATGCCGGCGCCAGGAAGGTCATCATGTCGGCCCCGTCGAAGGACGACACGCCGATGTTCGTGTACGGCGTGAACGACAAGACCTACGCTGGCCAGGCGATCATCTCCAACGCGTCGTGCACCACCAACTGCCTGGCGCCGCTGGCCAAGGTCATCAACGACAAGTGGGGCATCAAGCGCGGCCTGATGACCACCGTGCATGCGGCCACCGCCACCCAGAAGACCGTCGATGGCCCGTCCAACAAGGACTGGCGCGGCGGCCGTGGCATCCTGGAAAACATCATTCCCTCGTCCACTGGTGCGGCCAAGGCCGTCGGCGTGGTCATTCCGGAACTGAACAAGAAGCTGACCGGCATGAGCTTCCGCGTCCCGACCTCGGACGTGTCGGTGGTCGACCTGACCGTCGAGCTGGAGAAGGAAGCCACTTACGCCGAGATCTGCGCTGAAGTGAAGGCACAGAGCGAAGGCCCGTTGAAGGGCATCCTGGGCTACACCGAAGACAAGGTCGTGGCCACCGATTTCCGCGGCGAAACCTGCACCTCGGTGTTCGACGCCGATGCCGGCATCGCCCTGGACGGCACTTTCGTCAAGCTGGTGACCTGGTACGACAACGAGTGGGGCTACTCGAACAAGTGCCTGGAAATGGCCAAGGTCATCGCCGCCAAGTAAGGCCGGCGCAGATCGCAGACGAACCCCGGCCTGGCCGGGGTTCGTCGTTTATGGGACCCACCCTGTCGTAGCATGGGGCGGTCGACCGCTGCCGCTGGGGCGCGGGAACGCAATGGAAGCACGCAATGGAAGCACTGATCGCCCTGGTCGTACTGGTCCTGTTGGCCATCCCGCTGCTGCTGGTGGTGGCGCTGGTGATGATCGCTGGCCTGCGCCGCCGCGTCGCTGCACTGGAAAGCGCGATGGCCGTCGCGCCTGCCACCGCCAGGCCGGCCGCCACCGCGCCCGCGCCTGAACGGCCTGTGGCCACGCCTGCGGCCAGCGACGATCCACCGTTCCTGCGGCCGGTCGCCGCTGCCGCGCCGCAACCCCCGCAGCCCCCGGTGCGTGAAGCAGCGCCGACCGAGTCGACTGTTCCCCGTCCCGCTGTGCCACCGCCGGTACCACCGGTGCCGGTGCAGCCGCCGCTGCCTTCCGAACCTGCACCGCCCAACGTCATCGAGCGCGGCATCGGTGCGGTCAAGCGCTGGTTCACCGAGGGCAACGTGCCGGTCAAGATCGGCATGCTGGTGCTGCTGGCCGGTGTCGCGGCACTGCTGAAGTACGTCAGCGACCAGGGCTGGCTGGTGTTGCCGATCGAACTGCGCCTGGCTGGCATCACCGTGGGTGCGCTGGGCCTGCTGGCCTTCGGTTGGCACCAGCGCGAGCGCCGGCGCCTGTTCGCGCTGGCGTTGCAGGGTGGTGCCATCGGCGTGCTGCTGCTGACCATCTTCGCGGCTTTCAAGCGCTTCGACCTGATTCCCCCGGGCGTTGCCTTCGTCAGCTCCATTGCACTGGTGGCCGGGCTGTGCGTGCTGGCGGTGGTGCAGAACTCGCGCACGCTGGCCGTGCTGGGCATCCTGGCCGGCTTCATGGCACCGCTGTGGCTGTCCACCGGCAGTGGCAACCACGTGGGGCTGTTCAGCTATTACGCCGTGCTCAACGCGGGCATCTTCGCCATCGCCGGGTTCCGCCCATGGCGCGCGTTGAACCTGCTGGGCTTCGCCTTCACCTTCGGCATCGGCACCTTCTGGGGCGTACTGCAGTACGCACCGGACAAGTTCAGCAGCACCGAGCCGTTCCTGGTGTTGTTCTTCGTGTTCTACCTGCTGATACCGTTGCTGTACGCGCGCCGCCAGCCGGCCGGCCGACGCGACCTGATCGATGGCAGCCTGGTGTTCGGCACGCCGCTGGTCGCGTTCTCGCTGCAGGCGGGCATGCTGCATGAGCAGCCGATGACACTGGCACTGTGTGCGCTGGGCCTGGCCGCGATCTACGCGGTACTGGCACGGGCACTGATCGCACGTGCGTCGTACACCGTGCTGGCGCAGTCGCATGCCGTGCTTGCGGTGGGCTTCGCCACGCTGGCGGTGCCGCTGGCACTGTCGGCGCGCGCCACCGGTGCGGTGTTTGCGTTGGAAGGTGCCGGCCTGGCCTGGCTGGGTCTGCGCCAGAAGCGCTGGCTGCCGCAGGTATCCGGCGCGTTGCTGCAGATCGGCGCCGCATTCGCCTTCGTCGCCGGTGGCGACCACTGGCACGAAGACCTGCGCTTCCTGATCAACCCGACCGCCATTGGCGCGCTGTTGCTGGCCCTGGCTGGCTTCGCGTCGGCGTGGAGCTACCAGCGCAGGCCGCGTCATGAGGTCGCACTGGTGTACTACCTGTGGGGCCTGCTGTGGTGGCTGGGCGGCCTGGTCCATGAGATCACCCGCTTCTTCCCCTATCGCACCGAAGTGGACGCGTTGCTGGTGCTGGCTGCGGTCACTGCCTGGCTGGCCGCCGAAGTGCAGCGTCGCCAGCCGGCGCGTGCGCTGGGTGTGACCGCACTGGCCATGCTTGCGCTGGGTTTCCCGCTGGCGCTGATGCAGAGCGACGCGCACCACCAGCCGTTCGCCGGCTACGGCGCGCTGGCCTGGGCGGTGTTCGCGGTGCTGGGCGTGCGTACCCTGCTGTGCCTGCGCCAGGGCGGCGACACCGTGGCCCGCATCGCGCAGTTCCTGTGGTGGCTGCTGTGGCCGTCGCTGCTTTCGCTGCTGGCCCTGTGGGGCGGTGGCGAAGCCGATCTGGCGCAGGGCTGGACGACCCTGCTGGTGACCTTGCCGTGGCTGCTGATGGCGGCGCTGTCGCTGTGGCGCTGGAACGCGCTGCGCTGGCCGCTGGGGCAGGCCTTCGACAGCGTGCGCGTGCCACTGCAATGCGTGCTGTTCGGCCTGCTGTCGATCGGTTGGCTGTTCGGCCAGCTGCTGCCGGGCGACGCCGCGCCGCTGTTGTGGCTGCCGATACTGAATCCGGCCGAGATCGGCCAGTGGTTGAGCCTGCTTCTGCTGGCGCGCTGGCTTTATGGCGGTCAGCGGCCGCAGGCACCGCAGGCACTGCTGAACATCCGCATGCCGCTGCTGGCATTGGCGGCCTTCGTCGCGCTGACCAGCCTGGTGCTGCATGGCGTGCACCAGTGGGGTGGCCTGTCGTGGAACGCGTCGATGATGCGCTTCAGCCTGGCGCAGACCAGCCTGACCGTGTTGTGGAGCGTGCTCGGCGTGATCGCCTGGGTGTGGGGTTCGCGTCGTGGCCAGCGTGTGTTGTGGATGGTCGGTGCCGTGCTGATGGGCGTGGTGCTGGCCAAGCTGGTTGTTGTCGATCGCCAGCACCTGGGCAATCTGCTGGGCATCGCATCGTTCATCGCCTACGGCCTGCTGTGCACGGTCGTGGGTTATCTGGCACCGGCACCGCCGAGCGCGGCGCCGTCCGTGGAGGAAAAACAATGAGGAAGTGGAGCAGGGCGCTGCTGCCGGCGATGTTCGGCATGCTGGCCGCCGTCGTGGTGCAGGCGGCCGATTACCGCACGCAGTATGCCGAGCAATGGCCGCTGACGTTGTCCAGCGCGCAGTCCGGTGCTTACCGCATCGTGCTGGAGCCGGCGATCTACCGCCGTGCCGTGAGCCCCGACCTCAGCGACCTGCAGGTGTTCAATGCGGCCAGCCAGCTGTTGCCGTCGGCACTGCTGGCACCGGACCAGCCGCTGGCGCAACCGCCGGTGCAGCGTGAACTGCCGTGGTTCGTGTTGCCGCCGCTGCCCGATGCCCAGCGCAACGACCTGCAGCTGCTGACCGAGCGCGATGCCGATGGCCGGGTACGCCGGGTCGAGGCACGGGTGAGTGGCGGGGCGGTGGCGAACGGGCACGGCGGTTGGTTGATCGACGCCAGCATGCTCGACCAGCAGCCGTTGGCAGCGCTGGTGCTGGACTGGGCCGACAGCGGCCAGCCACTGCAGGCACAGGTGCAGCTGGACGCGAGCGACGACCTGCAGCATTGGCGCTCGATTGGCCGCGATGTGCCCCTGGTGGATCTGCAGCGCGCGGGCAAGCGCCTGCTGCAGCGCCGCCTGCAGGTGGACGGCACTGCACGCTACCTGCGCATCCTGGCGCAGGGTGATTCGCGCCTGCCGACCCTGCGCGGCGTACTGGCGGAACTGCCGCCAGCGCCGGCGACCGTGCCGTGGGAATGGCTGTCGCTGGAGCCAACGTCGAAAGGCAAGGGCGAGTACACCTTCGAGATGGATGGCCGGTTCCCGGTGGCGCGCGCCGATGTGGCCAGCACCGACAACAGCCTGGTGCAATGGACGCTGTTCAGTCGCGATGACGAGGGCGCGGAGTGGCAGCGCCGCAGCGCGCCGTGGATCGCCTACCAGGTGCAACAGGGCACGCAGGGCCAGCGCCAGCAGTCGGCGGCGCAGCCGCTGGGCGGCGTGCACCGCGACCGCTATTGGAAGCTGGTGGCGAATCCGGCGGAAACCGCCACCGCGCCGACGCTGCGCCTGGGTTACCAGCCGGAAGTGCTGGTGTTCCTGAGCCAGGGTGCAGCGCCCTACGCACTGGCGGTGGGCAGCGCGACCGCGCGCCGCACGGACGCGCCGATCGGGGTGCTGATCGAGGAGCTGCGGCAGCGCAATGATCCGTCGTGGCAGCCGACGCTGGCTCGTCTGGAAGGCAGCCCGGAGCCACTGGCCGGCGAGTCGGCACTGAAACCGCAGCACGACTGGAAGTCGTGGCTGCTGTGGGCGTTGCTGGGGCTGGGTGTGTTGGTTGTTGGTGGCCTGGCGGTCAGCCTGCTTCGGCAGAAGCCGGCGCCTTCGGAATAGGTTCCGGCGAACGGCGCAGCCCCTTGTGGGTGGTCGCGTAAAGCAAAAGCCGCGCCTGGCCGGGCGGGTGGGCTGGGCAGGGGGACGCCGCAAGTACGTCCCTGTAGGCTTAGCCGCGCCATCCATGGCGCGGATACCCCTGCCCAGCCCACCCGCCCGGCCTCTGACAGTTTCCGTGTGCGTCCACCCACGGAAGAGAAATAAGAAGAGCAAGAGCGGAAGCGGGTCGCTTCGCTCGACGACCCTCGGGGCCAGATCCGTTTTCCGTAGGAAAACGGATCTGACCGCTTCGTTCTTCATCCGACACCACACACTGCTTGTGCCTTTGCCATCCGCTCTGCCTCATGAACCTGTCGAGGCCGGGGCGGTGTGGGCTGGCAGGGGTGTCCGCGGCATGGATGCCGCGGCCAAGCCCCCATGGATGGGTTTACGGCGTCCCCTGCCAGCCCACACCACCCCGGCCCATTCACAGCACCACGAAGCGCCAGCGTTTTGGCTTTGGCCGTTGCCGTTGCTGTTGCCCTGCGCCTCTGCCTGCCGCAGGCATCGACCCTCCCGCCAGCCGCACCCGATACAATGGCCGCCTGCCGTACCCCGGCATCCCGTCCCTGAGCCAAAGAGTTGCCCATGTCCATCGTCCGCATGACCGACCTCGACCTCTCCGGCAAGCGCGTGCTGATCCGCCAGGATCTGAACGTGCCGATCGAGAATGGCCGCATCACTTCCGAACAGCGCATCACTGCTTCGCTGCCGACGCTCAAGCGTGCGCTGGAGCAGGGCGCGGCGGTGATGGTCACCTCGCACCTGGGGCGCCCGAAGGAAGGCGTGTGGAGCGAGGCCGACTCGCTGGCGCCGGTCGCGCAGCGCCTGTCCGAGCTGCTGGGCCGCGAGGTTCCGCTGGTGCGTGACTGGGTCGAAGGTGTCGACGTGCAGCCTGGCCAGCTGGTGCTGCTGGAAAACTGCCGCATGAATGTCGGCGAGGGCAAGGACGACGAAGCCCTGTCGAAGAAGTACGCCGCCCTGTGCGATGTGTTCGTGATGGATGCCTTCGGTACCGCACACCGCGCGCAGGCCTCGACCCATGGCGTCATCCGCTTCGCCCCGGTGGCGGCCGGTGGCCCGTTGCTGATGGCCGAGCTGGACGCGCTGGCGCAGGCGCTGGATGCACCGGCCAAGCCGCTGCTCGCCATCGTCGCCGGCAGCAAGGTCAGCACCAAGCTGGAACTGCTGGCCAACCTGGTCGGCAAGGTCGACCAGCTGATCGTCGGTGGTGGCATCGCCAACACCTTCATCGCCGCTGCTGGCTACAACGTCGGCAAGTCGCTGTACGAGCCGGACCTGCTGGACACCGCGAAGAAGATCGTCGCTGATGCCAAGGCACGTGGCGCCGATATCCCGCTGCCGGTCGACGTGGTTACCGCCAAGCAGTTCATGCCGGACGCTGTTGCCGAAGTGAAGGCGGTCGACGCTGTTGCCGAAGACGATCTGATCCTGGACATCGGCCCGCAGACCGCCGCGCAGTACGCACAGCTGATCGAGAAGGCCGGCACTGTGGTCTGGAACGGTCCGGTCGGTGTGTTCGAGTTCGAAGCCTTCAGCAAGGGCACCGAAGCGCTGGCCCGCGCCATCGCGAACTCGAAGGCATTCTCCATCGCCGGCGGCGGTGACACGCTGGCGGCGGTGGACAAGTTCGATATCGCCAAGCAGGTCAGCTACATCTCCACCGGCGGTGGTGCGTTCCTGGAGTTCCTGGAAGGCAAGACCCTGCCGGCCGTCGCCGCACTCGACGCGCGCGGCGCATGAGTGCCGACCGCAGCAAGGATGTCCTGTTCTTCGACCTCGACGGCACGCTGATCGATTCGCAGGTGGGCATCACCGCCTGCATCGCCTATGCGCTGCAGAAGATGGACCATCCGGTGCCGCCGCAGGAGACGCTGCTGGGCTGGATCGGTCCATCGCTGCGCACCACCTTCGCGCCGCTGTTCGTCGAACCGGCGCGGGTGGAACAGGCGGTGGGCTACTACCGTGAGCGCTTCGATGCCGAGGGCTGGCGCGAGCACACGGTGTACCCGCAGGTGGAAGACACCCTGCGCACGCTGCATGGCCGTGGCCACCGCCTGGCGGTGGTCACCGCCAAGAACGAGCCGCACGCGCGCCGCATCCTCGCCCACCTGCCCTTCGGTGGGCTGTTCGAGGAGATCGTCGGTTCGACCCTGGATGGCTCGCGCAGCCACAAGCCGGAACTGGTTGGCGAGGCACTGCGTCGGCTGCAGGTGCAGCCTGCGCGGTGCTGGATGATCGGCGACCGGCGCATGGACATCGAAGGCGCGCGCCACCACGGCCTGCGCAATGTCGGCGTGCTGTGGGGCTTTGGCGGTGAGGAGGAACTCACTGCCGCCGGTGCTGGCCAGCTCGCCCGTGAGCCCGTACAGCTGGAAACGCTGCTGGCGTGATGCGCCTTTGATCGGTAGCGCCGGGCCATGCCCGGCGGCTTTGCCCAGCACCGCCGGGCATGGCCCGGCGCTACTACGACCCTGCGCCAGCGTATGTCCGGACCATGTCCGTTCCATGACCCGCGGAGTCAGGCAGCACAAGGCTGTAACCGTATACATGCGGCGTGAAGGATGTGCTAATTTCCGTTCTTTAACGGGAGAGGCCCATCCACCATGTTCGAGCGTCAGCGTCGCACCAAGATCCTTGCCACCCTCGGTCCGGCCACTGATCCGCCGGGCGTGCTGGAGGATCTGTTCCGCGCCGGCGTCAATGTGGTGCGCCTGAACTTCAGCCATGGCGATCCGTCCGGCCAGGCCAAGCGTGCCGCCGAAGTGCGTGCCGCTGCGGCCCGCGTGGGCGTGGAAGTGGGCATCCTGGCCGACCTGCCGGGCCCGAAGATCCGCATCGAGCGCTTCGCCGAAGGCAAGGTGCAGCTGAAGGCGGGCGACCGCTTCGACCTGATCGCCAGCGAGAACGCCGGCCCGGGCACGACCAGCCAGGTGGGCGTGAGCTACCTCGGCCTGCCGCAGGACGTGGGCCCGGGTGATGTGCTGCTGCTCGACGACGGCCTGATGCAGTTGCAGGTGGTGGAAGTGCAGGGCGACCGCATCGTCAACACCGTGCTCAACGATGGCGTGCTGTCCGACCGCAAGGGCCTGAACAAGCAGGGCGGTGGCCTGTCGCTGGGCGCGCTGACCGAGCGCGACAAGGAACTGATCGGCATCGTTGCCAAGATCGGCGTCGACTTCATCGCCGTGTCGTTCTGCCGCAACGCGCAGGACATGAACGACGCGCGTGACATCGCCCGCTCGCACGGCTGCGATGCCGCGCTGGTGTCGAAAATCGAACGTACCGAAGCGATCGAGAACCTGGAAGAAATCGTCGAGGCCAGCGACGTGGTGATGGTCGCCCGCGGCGACCTCGGCGTGGAAATCGGCGATGCCGAGCTGCCGGGCCTGCAGAAGAAGATCATCAAGGCCTCGCTGGCGCAGAACAAGGTGGTGATCACCGCCACGCAGATGCTGCAGTCGATGGTTGAAAGCCCGATCCCGACCCGTGCCGAAGTGCTGGACGTGGCCAACTCGGTCATCGACGGCACCGATGCGGTGATGCTGTCGGCGGAAACCGCCGCTGGCGCCTATCCGGTCAAGGCCGTGGAAGCGATGGCGCGCATCTGCCTGGGGGCCGAGCGCCAGTTCCAGACCGAGACCGACTTCAACGCCTCGCCGCGCAACCTGGAACGTGCCGACCAGGCGATTGCCATGGCCACCATGTTCCTGTCGCAACACGTGGGCGTGCGTGCGATCGTGGCGATGACCGAATCCGGTGGCACCGCGCGCTACCTGTCGCGTTTCCGCGCCAAGGCACCGGTGTTCGCGGTGACCCGCCATGACGGCGCGCGTCGCCAGATGGCGCTGATGCGTGATGTCTACCCGATCAACTTCGACAGCCGCGGCCTGACCCCACGCGAAGCCGCGCGCGGCAGCATCCGCCTGCTGGTCGAATCCGAGCTGCTGCAGGCCGGCGACCGCGTCGTGTTCACCAGCGGCGAGCACATGGAAACCCTGGGCGCGACCAACACCCTGCGCCTGCTGGAAGTGGGCGAAGACGGCCGCGCCAGCGGCCTGGGCGACCTGTAAGGAGTGTTGGCCCGGGGTCGGAGCCGCGTTGCGGGTCTGACCCCAGAGTCAGATCCCCGCACGGGCTCTGACCCCATGCCGCAGGACATCTTTTGTCCTGCGCCGGCGTGGAAGCGTTTCCATCCTGTCCTCCACGGCGAGGCAACGGGCAGCGGGGCTATACTTACGTTTTTCCCGCACCCGCCACAGGAAATACATGAGCATCGAACAGCTGGCTGAAACCGCCCAGGCCATGGTCGCCCCGGGCAAGGGCATCATCGCGATCGACGAATCCACCGCTACCATCGCCAAGCGCTTCGCTGGCGTCGGTATCGAGAACACCGAGGAGAACCGTCGCGCCTACCGCGAGCTGCTGCTGACCAC
This sequence comes from Stenotrophomonas sp. WZN-1, assembly GCF_002192255.1. Classification (NCBI taxonomy): domain Bacteria; kingdom Pseudomonadati; phylum Pseudomonadota; class Gammaproteobacteria; order Lysobacterales; family Lysobacteraceae; genus Stenotrophomonas; species Stenotrophomonas sp. WZN-1. The sequence continues at coordinate 3,561,269 of NZ_CP021768.1, read as the reverse complement.
GCCGAAGCTCAACGAGCACATTTCCGGCGCCATCCTGTACGACGAAACCATCCGCCAGTCGACCAGGGACGGCGTGCCGTTCGCCAAGTACATGGCCGACCACGGCATGATTCCGGGCATCAAGGTGGACAAGGGTGCGCACCCGCTGGCCGGCTGCCCGGGCGAGCTGGTGACCGAAGGCCTCGATGGCCTGCGCGAGCGCCTGCAGGAGTACTACAAGCTGGGCGCGCGCTTCGCCAAGTGGCGTGCGGTCATCAACATCGGCGAGAGCATCCCGTCGGGTACCTGCATCGAGTCCAACGCCCACGCGCTGGCCCGCTATGCAGCGCTGTGCCAGGAATGCGGCCTGGTGCCGATGGTTGAGCCGGAAGTGATCATGGACGGCGACCACGACATCGAGACCTGCTACGAAGTCACCGAAGCCACCCTGCGTTCGCTGTTCGACGCCCTGTACCAGCAGAACGTGCTGCTGGAAGGCACCATCCTGAAGGCGTCGATGGTCATCTCCGGCAAGGGCTGCGATGAGCAGGCCGACGTCGAGGAAGTGGCCGAGTCGACCGTGATGTGCCTGAAGAGCACCGTGCCGGCGATCCTGCCGGGCGTGGTGTTCCTGTCCGGTGGCCAGAGCGACGAGCAGTCCACCGAGCACCTGAACGCGATGAACCAGCTGGGCAACCTGCCGTGGCCGCTGAGCTTCTCCTACGGCCGCGCCATGCAGCAGGCCGCGCTGAAGCTGTGGGCCAAGGACATGAAGGGCAACTACGCCGCCGCCCAGAAGACCGTGTACGAGCGCGCCAAGGACAATGGCCTGGCCGCGCTGGGCAAGTGGAACGGTTGATCCGTTCCCTTGCAGGATGAACAGGGCAACGCCGGCTTTACGCCGGCGTTTGCTTTTGCGGGTATCTTTTCCGCCCCCGCATGCCCGGCCGGCGTGCGGGAACCACATGGAAGGCCAAGGAGAAACAACATGCGTTTGGCAGCAATCACACTGGCCGTTGCCACGGTCCTGGTCGCCGGCGGTTGCAACCGCATCGGCGGCGGCGCGGACGCGGGCAAGGCCGCGTCGCTCGATTTCGACAAGCCGGTGTCCGGCGAGATCACCTCGCGCAGCGGCATCAACTACAACGACGGCAGCCACCACCAGCTCTACCAGATCAAGCTGGAAGACAAGCAGCTGGTCGGGCTGAAGCTGACCGGTTCGCTGAGCGGCTCGATCGCCGTGTTCAGCAACGGCAGCCTGGTGGCCAGCAGCAACACCGGCTACGAGCGCGAAGGCGACGTCTCGCTGGCGTTCCGTGCCAACGGCGGCGGCACCTACCAGGTGGCGGTCAACGCCAATGGCTCGACCGATTACGGTCCGTACCGCCTGCGCGCCGAGAAGCTGGTGCCGTACGACGGCAAGCCGCTGGCGGGCAGTGGCGAGATCGCCGACATGCTGGCCGGTGGTTCCCAGGATTACACCCTGCAGGTGGACAAGGCTGGCCTGTACGAGATCCGCCTGGTGTCGGACGTCTTCGATCCGGTGCTGAAGCTGTCGGGCCAGGGCGTGGACGCCGAGAATGACGATGGCGGCGACAGCACCAACTCGCGCCTGACCCTGTCACTGAAGCCGGGCAAGTACACCCTGACCGCGCGTGGCCTCGGCGACGGCGTCACGGGCATGTTCACCCTGTCGGCCAAACGCATCGAGCTGCCGGGCAATCTGGTCGAGCGCGATGGCACGGCGCTGCCGAAGTCGGGCAGCGTGTACACGATGCTTGACAACGATGGCCGCCGCCGCTTCCTGCTGTCCCTGGATCGCCCGGCCGATGTGCGCCTGGATGCGATCTCCAGCCAGGTCGATACCGTGCTGCGCGTGGTCGGCGGCGATGTCGAGCTGGCCGACGACGACGGTGGCAACGGGACCAACTCGCGCCTGGAAGAGACCCTGCCAGCGGGTCACTACACGGTCGACGTGTCCAGCCTGAACAATGGCGCGGGCATGGTGGAAGTGCGCGTGCAGGTGGATGGCGCCAGCGCCGATGGGGCTGCGGCCTCGGCGGCACGCGCGGCGGCCGACGCGGCCGCCGCGGTGGAAGCTGCCAGCCGTTGAGTGTGATCCACGCCGCGCGTGGATGAGGACAATGGTGCAACGGAAAAGGCCGGGCAATGCCCGGCCTTTTCCTTTACGTCGCGCACCCGGGTTCAATGCGCGGCGGCAAAGCCCGCATCACCCAAGGGCGGCAGCATCGACACGCGCGGTTCGCTGTCCGCGCTTTGCCCGGCGGCGCTCAGCGCCTGCTGGTAGGCCTTGGCCGTAGCGGTATTGAACGCCACCAGCACGATGCGCATCGGTTGTGCGTGGCTGCGTTGCCACGCCAGTGTTTCCGTCACTGCGATCTGCGCCGCCTGGTACAGCGGGTAGCCATACACGCCGCAGCTGATCGCGGGAAACGCGATCGACTGCACGCCCAGCGACTCGGCCAGCTGCAGCGACTTCCAGTAGCAGTTGGCCAGCAAGGCCGGTTCGTCGCGCTGGCCGTCGTGCCAGACCGGGCCCACTGTGTGCAGTACATGCCGCGCCGGCAATGCGTAAGCGTCGGTGGCGCGCACTTCGCCGGTCGGGCAACGCACGCCCGGGCGCAGCTCCGGCAATTGCGCGCACTCGGCCAGCAGTGCGGGGCCGGCTGCACGATGGATCGCGCCGTCGACACCGCCGCCACCGAGCAGTGTTTCATTGGCCGCGTTGACGATCGCATCCACCGCCAGGGTCGTGATGTCGCCCTGCCAAACCTCGATCTTCATGCGTCCGTCTCCTGCCTGTGAGGTGATCCGCGCAGCATCTGCGCCGGCTGTTCCCACGGTAGGGGACAGCGCATCGATACTGCGTCATGACCGTCTCACGCGCTGCGATCCGACGGCCTTCACGCACGATGGCGGGCGGCGCCTTCACGCAGGCTGAAGCAGGAAGGGGGATGTGGCGAAACGGTAGCGCCGGGCCATGCCCGGCGGATGGTGAACGAAGCGAATGCCGGAAACAGCAACGCCGGGCATGGCCCGGCGCTACCTTGAACGAAAACGGGAGCCGACCCTGGCTCACGGCAGGCCTGCCAGCCAGTCGTCGTCGGAGCCTTCGTTCACATCGGCGAACAGCGGCGTGGAGAAATAGCGTTCACCGGTGTCCGGCAGCATCGCCAGGATCACCGAGCCCGGTTCAGCGCGCGCGGCCACGTCCAGCGCACTGGCGACGGTGGCGCCGGCGGAGATGCCGACGAAGATGCCTTCCTCGGCCGCCAGGCGGCGCGCGGTGGCGATCGCGCGGTCATCGTCGACCGAGACCAGTTCGTCCACCACATCGCGGTTGAGCACGTCCGGCACGAAGTCCGGGGTCCAGCCCTGGATCTTGTGCGGCTTCCAGTCATCGCCCTTGAGCAGGGCGGCGCCGGCCGGCTCGGTGGCGATGATGCGGGTCTGCGGGCGCGCGACCTTCAGCACTTCGCCAACACCGGTGAGCGTGCCGCCGGTGCCCCAGCCGCTGACGAAATAGTCCAGCCGCTTGCCAGCGAAGTCGCGCAGGATTTCCGCGGCGGTGGTGTTGCGGTGATAGGCCGGGTTGGCCGGGTTGGCGAACTGGCTGGCCAGGAACCAACCGTGCTGTTCGGCCAGCTCGGCTGCCTTGCGCACCATGCCGCTGCCGCGCTCGGCGGCCGGGGTCAGGATCACCTTGGCACCATAGGCACGCATCAGCTTGCGGCGCTCGACCGAGAAGGTCTCGACCATGGTCGCCACGAACTTGTAGCCGCGCGCGGCGGCGACCATCGCCAGGGCCACGCCGGTGTTGCCGGAGGTGGCCTCCACGATGGTGTCGCCCGGCTTGAGCAGGCCCCGTGCTTCGGCGTCGAGGATGATCGCCAGCGCCAGGCGGTCCTTCACCGAGCCGCCCGGGTTGAATGACTCGACCTTGGCGTAGACGCTGACCTGTGGCGGTGCCAGGCGCTGCAGCCTGACGATGGGGGTGTTGCCGACGGTATCGAGAATGGAGTCGTACAGGGCCATGGAAGCGCTCCGGAAACGGGGCCGCGCCGGGCTTCGGCGGGCGAAGGGGGAGGGCTGGCTGTTCAGGCCAGCGGCTGCCGGCTGACCGTAGCGCCGGCATATGACGCCCGGAAATGACCAGATACCTTTCTTAAACAACCTTTGGTTATAAGCTGGTGACGGCAATTGACCCTAGAGTGGACCTCCGCCCCACGCCGCCTGCCTGCCCATGACGCTGACCCAGCTGCGCTACCTGGTTGCCATCGCCGACGCCGAGCTGAACATCACGCTGGCCGCCTCGCGCGTGCACGCCACCCAGCCCGGCCTGTCCAAGCAGCTCAAGCAGCTGGAGGACGAGCTGGGTTTCCTGTTGTTCGTGCGCAAGGGCCGCAGCCTGGAGTCGGTCACCCCGGCCGGCACCGAGGTGATCGCCCGTGCCCGCGCGGTGCTGGCCGAGGCCAACAACATCCGCACCTACGCGGCTAACCAGCGGCGCGAGAGCCAGGGTCAGCTGATCCTGACCACCACCCACACCCAGGCGCGCTTCGTGCTGCCGCCGGCGGTGGCAGCGATCAAGCAGGCTTACCCACAGGTGAGCGTGCACCTCCAGCAGGCCGGTGAAGCCGATGCGCTGGATCGCTTGAACCAGGGTGATGCCGACATTGCGATCATCAGCACCGCTGGCGGTGAGCCGACCGATGGCATCGCGGTGCCGCTGTTCCGTTGGCGACGCCTGGTGGTGGTGCCCAAGGGCCACCCGCTGGATCGCGCCGGGCGCGCACCGGACCTGGCCGCGCTGGCCCGGCAACCATTGATCAGCTACGAATCCTCGACCCGCCCGAATTCGTCGCTGCAGCGCGCCTTTGCCGCACAGGGCCTGGTGCCCGACCTAGCCTTGACCGCGCTCGATGCCGACCTGATCAAAACCTATGTGCGCACTGGACTGGGCGTGGGCCTCCTGGCCGAGATGGCGGTCAGTTCCAACGATGAAGACCTGAAGGCGTGGCCGGCGCCCGCCCCCATCGCCGAGTGCATCGCCTGGGCGGTGCTGCCGCGCGACCGCGTGCTGCGTGACTACGCACTGGAGCTGGTGCATGTGCTGGCACCGCAGATCGATCCACGCGATCTGCGCAGGGTGCTGGATGGCAATCAGGTCGCCGCGTGGCCGGTGCCACCAACGTGGGAGTCACTCACCCAGACCATCACGGTGTGAGGTTGGTCGGGCAGGGCTTGCAGCCCTGCCGAACACCCCCGCGACGGGTGTCGCAAATGCCTGCGACGGTTCGTCGCACGGGCAACCCGGGACCCGGCTCTACACTAGCAGCGTGACCCGCCTGTCCCGCCCGCAGCGCCTTCTGCTCCAGCTCGCCGTTCTGGCGACGCTGCTGATGATGCTTGCGCCGCTGGTCAGTCGCGCGCTGCAGGCGCAGCCGATGGAGCGCGCGGCGATGGCCGGCATGGACCACGCTGCGATGGGCCATGACATGCACGACATGGCCATGGCCGGGCACGATCAGCACGGCACCGCGCCGGCAGAGCGCAACCGCCCGGCCGATCCCCACGCCATGCACGGCGAAGCCTGCGAATACTGCGTGCTGGCGATGCGCCTGCTGCCGTGGCTGGCGGTGCTGGTACTGCTGTTGCCGCTGCTGTGGCGACCGCGGCTGGTATTTCCCTGGTCACAACAGGTACCGCCTGCGCTGCGCTGGCCGGCGCATGCCGCGCGCGGGCCACCGCGTTTCTCCATCGTTCGCTGATGTCCCTATCGAATCTGCCGCACGACGCCTGACCGGGCGCCGTGCGCGCATGCGTACTTTGGAGCTGTTCCGATGAAAATGACTTCCCGCCCTGCGGGCGCCTGTGCGCGCCTGCCGGTTGCCCTTGGCCTGGCCGTGGCCGCATCACTGGCCCACGCCGCGCCAGCCGAAGAGGCGCGCACCCTGGACACGCTGGTGGTGACCGCCGCCGCACCGTCCTCGCCGCTGCACTGGGTGACCGACCCGCGCCTGCCGCGGCAGCCGGTGCCCGCCAGTGATGGCGCCGATTACCTGAAGACCGTTCCCGGTTTCTCCGCCATCCGCAACGGCGGCACCAACGGTGACCCGGTGCTGCGCGGCATGTTCGGTTCGCGCCTGAACATCCTCAGCAACGATGGCAACCTGATCGGTGCCTGCCCGTCGCGCATGGACAATCCGCTGTCCTACATCGCGCCGGAGAGCTTCGACCGGCTGACCATCATCAAGGGCCCGCAGAGCGTGCGCTGGGGGGCAGGTGCCTCGGCCGGCACCGTGCGCTTCGAGCGCGACACACCGCGCTTCGAGGAACCGGGCCTGCGTGCCGATGCCAGTGCGCTGGTTGGTTCGCGCAACCGCAACGACCAGGTGCTGGACCTGACCGTGGGCAACCCGACCGGTTACGTGCGCGCGAGTGGCAACCGTTCCGAAGCCGATGACTACAAGGATGGCAACGGTGATGTGGTGCCGTCGAAGTGGCGCAAGTGGAACGGTGACGTGGCTATCGGCTGGACGCCGGATGCCGACACGCTGCTGGAAATCTCCGCCGGTGCCGGTGATGCCATCGCACGCTACGCGGGACGCGGCATGGACGGGGCCGCGTTCGAACGCACCAGCTATGCCGCGCGCTTCGAGAAGCGCAACCTGCCGGGCGCGTGGGACACGGTGCAGGCCAACGTGTACTACAACGAGGCCGACCACGTGATGGACAACTACACGCTGCGCACGCCGAACCCGAACAGCATGATGCCGATGCCGATGGCCTCGAACGTGGATCGCCGTACCCAGGGTGGCCGGGTCAGTTCCGAGTGGCGCTGGCAGGACGTGCAGCTGGTGGCGGGTGTGGATGGCGAAGACAGCCGCCATCGTGGGCGCATGGGCATGGGCCGCGGCACCTACCGCCTGGCGGCGTGGGAAACCGATGCCAACTTCCGCCGCTACGGCGCGTTCACCGAGTTGACCCTCGGCGCTGGCACCGGCCAGCGCTGGATCAGCGGCCTGCGCATTGATCGCGCCAGCGTGCGCGACGAGCGGCAGTCGATCCGCGGGATGATGGGCAACCGGCCGAACCCGACCGCCGGCCAGCGTCGCAAGGAATGGCTCGGCAGTGGTTTCCTGCGCTACGAGCAGGACCTGGCCGACGGCCTGACCTGGTATGCCGGCCTCGGCCACAGTGAACGCATGCCCGACTACTGGGAGCTGTTCTCGCCCGACCACGGCCCGGCCGGTGCGGTGAACGCGTTTGCCGGCATCCAGCCCGAGCGTACGACCCAGCTTGACGTCGGCCTGCAGTACAAGGGGCCGCGCGTGCAGGCATGGGTTTCGGCGTACGCCGGGCAGATCCAGGACTACATCCTGTTCACCTACCACGGCAGCGGCATGATGGGCATGAGCCAGGCCAGCAACGTCGATGCGCGCATTGCCGGTGCCGAGGCGGGGCTGGAAGTGAGTGTGGCCGAACAGTGGAAGCTGGGTGGCACGCTGGCCTATGCCTGGGGCGAGAACCGCGACCAACAGCGTCCGCTGCCGCAGATGCCGCCGCTGGAAGCGCGGCTGAGTGCGAACTGGGAAGGCCAGCGCTGGAGCGCCGGTGCGCTGCTGCGTGCGGTGACCCACCAGCATCGTGTCGCAAATGGCCAGGGCAATGTGGTCGCACAGGACCTCGGGCCGAGCGCTGGCTTTGCCACCTTTGCGCTCAATGCCGCGTACCGTTTCAGTTCGCAGCTGCAGCTCAGCGCGGGTGTCGACAACCTGTTCGACCGTGCCTACAGCGAGCACCTGAATCTGGCGGGCAGCGCCGACTTCGGCTTCCCGGCCGATCCGGTGCGCATCAATGAGCCGGGGCGCAGCGTCTGGATGAAGCTGAATTACCGGTATTGAGGCAACGGGCAAAAAAACGGGGCCGGATCCCCGCCAGGATCCGTCCCCGCCCGACGCCCTCCGTCGGGCAGATTCGACTCTACGATGGCAACGCCCGTGGTGCACGGCTGGATACAACCCGACACACGCCGACACCGCCAAGGGCAGCCTTGCACGGAACGGGTTCAAGGCGCTATCACGGCTTCGGTTCCACGCTGGTAAACGCTTGGCACATACCGCTTTTGGGGGCGCTTGCCTACACTCGGCGGCCGTGGATCAATCAGGACCGTTCATGTTGGCTCGTATCGCTTCGACCCTGGCCCTTGGCCTCAGCCTGGCCGTGCTGGCCGGGTGCGCAGGCAAACAGGAGGCCGCCGCACGTCGGCAGGGAGAAGCGGTGCCGGTCACCGCGCAGGTCGTGCAGTCCCGTCAGTGGAGCGACACCCTGCAGGCACTGGGCACGGCCAAAGCGCGCGAATCGATCAGCGTGACCGCCAAGGTCAGCGAGATCGTCGAGAAAGTGCATTTCGAAAGTGGCCAGCACATTGCGGCCGGTGCACCGATCGTGACCCTGCGCGGCCAGGCCCAGGAGGCCGCGCTGGTGCAGGCGCAGGCCACCTTCCATGAAGCTGATCAGCTGTACAAGCGCCAGCGTGAGCTGGCCACCCAGCGACTGGTGTCCAGCGCCACGCTGGATACGCAGAAGTCGATCCGCGATGCCGCCGAAGCGCGCGTGGCGCAGATGCAGTCGGACATCGGTGACCGCCGCGTGCGTGCGCCGTTCGCCGGTGTGCTTGGCATCCGCCAGGTCAGTCCGGGCGCGCTGCTGACGCCGACCACGGTGATCGCCACGCTCGACGATATCGAGCACATGCACATCGATTTCCAGGTGCCGGAAGTGGAGCTGGCCGCGCTGGGCGTCGGTGACAAGGTCAGTGCCACCAGCGTGGCGTGGCCCGGCCGCACCTTCGAGGGCGTGGTCAGCACCATCGATGCGCGCATCGATCCGGCCACCCGTGCGGTGACCGTGCGCGCCGACTTCGCCAATGGCGACCATGCGCTGCGCCCGGGCATGCTGCTGGACGTGCGCCTGTTCCGCCCCGAGCGCCCGGCGCTGGTGATTCCGGAAATCGCCGTGGTGCAGGTCGGCCGCGATACCTACGTGTATCGCATCACCGCAGACGACAGCGTCGAGCGCGTGGACGTGGTGACCGGCGCACGCCGTGCCGGCGTGGTCGAGATCAGGCAGGGCCTGGAAGCGGGCCAGCGCATCGTGGTGGATGGCACCGGCAAGCTGCGCCCGGGCCTGAAGGTCGCGGCGAAGGACGCGGCACCGGCCAGTGGTGCAAAGCCCGCTGAAGCCGCTGCACCGATCGCGGCCGAGGGCCACGGCGGATGAAGCTGTCCGACATCTCCATCCAGCGGCCGGTGTTCGCCGTGGTGATGAGCCTGTTGCTGCTGGTGCTGGGCGTGATGTCCTTCACCCGCCTGACCCTGCGTGAACTGCCGGCCATCGATCCGCCAATCGTGTCGGTGTCGGTGGATTACACCGGTGCCTCGGCGGCGGTCATCGAAAGCCGCATCACCCAGGTGCTGGAAGACGCACTGGCCGGCATCGAAGGCATCGATACGATCAACGCGCGCAGCACCAACGGCCGCTCGCAGGTCAGCATCGAATTCACTTCCAACCGCGATATCGAAGCGGCGGCCAACGACGTGCGCGATGCGGTCAGCCGCGTGGCCGACCGCATGCCGGAAGAAGCACGGCCGCCGGAAATCGCCAAGGTCGAAAGCGATGCAGACCCGATCATCTGGTTCAACATGGTTTCCTCGACCATGGACACGCTGGAATTGAGCGACTACGCCGACCGCTACGTGGTCGACCGTTTCTCCAGCCTCGATGGCGTGGCCCAGGTCCGTATCGGTGGCCGCCAGCGCTATGCGATGCGGATCTGGCTGGACCGTGACCAGCTGGCCGCACGCGGCCTGACCACCGGCGACGTGGAAACCGCGCTGCGCAACGAGAACGTGGAGCTGCCGGCCGGCCGCATCGAGTCGACCGACCGCGACTTCACCCTGCGCGTGGAGCGCAACTACATCAAGCCCGAGGATTTCGCGACCATCCCGCTGGGCAAGGGCCGCGACGGCTACGTGGTACGCATGGGCGACGTGGCGAAGATCGAGCTGGCCTCGGCCGAACGCCGCGCGTACTACCGCAGCAACGGCGAGCCGGGCATCGGCCTGGGCATCGTCAAGACCTCCACCGCCAACTCGCTGGACGTGGCGCGCACTGCGCGCGCTGAAGCCGAGCGGGTGGCGCTGACCCTGCCCAAGGGTACGCAGATCTTCGTCGCCTTCGACAACACCACCTTCATCGAAGCCGCCGTGGATCGCGTCTACGCCACGCTGGTGGAGGCGATGATCCTGGTGCTGGCAGTGATCTGGCTGTTCCTTGGCAGCTTCCGTGCCGCGTTGATTCCGGCGGTGACGGTGCCGGTCTGCCTGGTCGCGGCGTTCATCGCGCTGTATGCGTTCGACTTCTCGATCAACCTGCTGACCCTGCTTGCCCTGGTGCTGTGCATCGGCCTGGTGGTGGACGATGCGATCGTGGTGGTGGAGAACGTGCAGCGCCGCATCGACCTGGGCGAGCCACCGCTGGTGGCGTCCAAGCGCGGCACTGCGCAGGTCGCCTTCGCGGTGATCGCCACCACCGCCGTGCTGGTGGCGGTGTTCCTGCCGGTCGGGTTCCTGGAAGGCAACACCGGGCGCCTGTTCCGCGAACTGGCGGTGGCGCTGGCCGCCGCCGTGGCGTTGTCCGCGTTCGTGGCACTGACACTGACGCCGATGATGGCCTCCAAGCTGCTCAAGCCGCACACCGGGCAAGCGCCACGTGGCCTGCATGGCTTCGTCAACCGCAACCTGGAACGCCTGGCGGGCGCCTATGGTCGCGTGCTGCAGCACCATGTCGATCGCACCTGGATCTACCTGCTGGTGATGGTGGCTGCGCTGGCCGCGAGCTGGGGCCTGCTCAAGCTGCTGCCGTCGGAACTGGCACCGGCCGAAGACCGCGGATCATTCCAGATCATGATCGATGGCCCGGAAGGCGCCGGCTACGACTACACCGTGCAGCAGGTGCAGCAGGTGGAAGCGATGCTGGCGCCGCATGTCGGCCCGGACAAGCCCATCGTGCGCGCCAACCCGCGCGTGCCGGGTGGCTGGGGCGCCAGCGAGGAAATGCACACCGGTCGCGTCAGCATCTTCCTGCAGCCGTGGCGGCAGCGCAGCGAAGGCACGCCGGAAGTGGCCAACGAGCTGCAGAAGGAACTGGATACCATCCGTGGCGTGCGCGTGCGCACGCAGGTCGGCGGAGGCCTGGTGCGCAGCGGCGGCCAGCCGTTCCAGATCGTGCTGGGTGGGCCGGAATACGCCGAGATCGCGCAATGGCGCGACCGCATCCTGCTGCGCATGGCCGACAACCCCGGCCTTGTCGGCCCGGACTCGGACTACAAGGAAACCCGGCCGCAGATGCGGGTGAACATCGACCGCCAGCGTGCGGCCGACCTCGGCGTGCCGGTCACCGCGATCGGTTCGGCGCTGGAAACCATGATGGGCTCGCGCCGCGTCACCACCTTCGTCGACAACGGCGAGGAATACGACGTGTTGGTGCAGGCCGGTCGTGACGGTCGCGCCAGCCCGGCCGACCTGGCGGCGATCCGCGTGCGTGCCACTTCCGGCGAGCTGGTGCCGCTGTCCAACCTGGTTACGCTGAGCGAAGTGGCCGAGGCCGGCACCCTGAACCGCTTCAACCGACTGCGCTCGATCACCATCAACGCCGGCCTGGCGCCGGGGTATCCGCTGGGTGAGGCCATTGCCTGGGCGCAGCAGGTCACGCGCGAGGAGCTGCCGCAGTACGCGCAGGTGAACTGGAAGGGCGAATCGCGCGAGTACCAGAGCGCCGGTGGCGCCGTGCTGCTGACCTTCGCCATGGCCCTGCTGGTGGTGTACCTGGTGCTGGCTGCGCAGTTCGAGAGCTTCATCCATCCGCTGACCATCATGCTGACCGTGCCGCTGGGCGTGCTCGGTGCGCTGGTCGGGTTGTGGGTCAGTGGCGGTACGGTGAACCTGTTCAGCCAGATCGGCATCGTGATGCTGGTCGGCCTGGCCGCGAAGAACGGCATCCTCATCGTCGAATTCGCCAACCAGCTGCGCGACGACGGCCGCAGCGTGCGCGAGGCGATCATCGAATCGGCGATGGTGCGACTGCGCCCGATCCTGATGACCTCGATCGCCACCGTGGTCGGCGCCATTCCGCTGGTCGTGGCCGGCGGCCCGGGTTCGGCCAGCCGTGGCACGATCGGCATCGTGATCATCTTCGGCGTGACTCTCTCGACGTTCCTGTCGCTGTTCGTGGTGCCGGCGTTCTACGCGCGGTTGGCGCCGTATACCCGCTCGCCGGAAGCGGTGAAGCGCGAGCTGGAGAAGCAGGAAGCGGAATCGCCATCGGTGGGTGGTCATGCCTGATCGGACCACAGTGCTGCGGGGCGACGGCTTCCAGCTGCGCCCCTGGCGCCCGGATGATCTGGAATCGCTGCTGCGCCATGCCAACGACGCCGAGGTGTCGCGCGGCCTGCGTGATCGCTTCCCGTACCCGTATACGCGCGAGGATGGGGAGGCCTTCCTGGCCGGCCGCGTGCTGGCCCCCGGCACCCTGAACCTGGCCATCGAGATCGACGGCCAGGCCTGCGGCAGCGTCGGTGCCCAGCAGGGCGTGGCCGAGCGCGGACACATGGCCGAGCTGGGCTACTGGCTGGGCCAGGCCTACTGGGGCCAAGGAGTGATGACCCGGGTGGTCGGCCTGTTCGCCCCCTGGGTGATGGACGAACTTCGCCTGTTCAGGCTGCAGGCCGGGGTGGTCGACTTCAATCTCGGCTCGGCCCGGGTGCTGGAAAAGAACGGCTTCCAGGAGGAGGGCGTAGACCGTTGTGCGGTCTACAAGCGCGGCGCGCTGCACGACCTGCGCCGTTTCGCCCGGGTGCGCACGCAGCTGCCCTGAACACGCGCGCAGGCGGCTGTGGCGCCGAGCATGGGCCCGGCCCTGCAAGACAGCGCTACCGCAGCGGCCTTCGATCAGGGAGAATCGACCGGTCCCTTCCAGCCGACGGGACGTCCTTACAACCCGCCGACTGGAGAGAGCGCGCGTGGAAGCAACCGTACACTTCATCAACAGCATCATCTGGAGCAAGGCACTGATCTTCGTGTGCCTGGGCGCCGGCCTGTTCTTCAGCCTGCGCACGCGCTTCATGCAGATCCGCGGTTTCCTCGAGATGTGCCGCCTCACCGTCAAGGGCGAGAAGTCCGACGCCGGCGTGTCCTCGTTCCAGGCGCTGGCCATGTCGATGGCTGGCCGCATGGGCATCGGCAACATCGCCGGCGTGGCCACCGCCATCGCCTTCGGTGGCCCCGGTGCGATCTTCTGGATGTGGGTGATGGGCTTCCTCGGCGCATCCACGTCGTACGTGGAATGCACCCTGGCGCAGATCTACAAGACCAAGGATGCCGAAGGCCGTTACCGCGGTGGCCCGGCGTACTACATCGAAAAAGCCATGGGCCTGAAGTGGTACGCGTTGGCCTTCGCCATCGCCACGATCATCGCCGCCGGCTTCCTGATGCCGGGCGTGCAGGCCAATGCCATCGCCGACAGCATCATCAATGCCTGCCGTGGCACCGCGCTGTGCGGTCCGTTGGACGGCCAGACGCTGGGCATGGAATCGGTGCAGGCGCTGAAGCTGGGCATCGGCATCGTGGTCGCGCTGCTGCTGGGCGTGGTGATCTTCGGCGGCGTCAAGCGCATCGCCAACTTCGCCGAGGTGGTGGTGCCGTTCATGGCGGCGGCCTTCATCCTGACCGCCATCGTCATCATGGTCATCAACTACGACCGCGTGCCGGAGATGTTCGGCATCATCTTCAAGAGTGCCTTCGGTACCCACGCCGCGTTCGGCGCGATGATGGGCCTGGCGGTGGAGTGGGGCATCAAGCGCGGCATCTATGCCAACGAAGCCGGCCAGGGCTCGGGCCCGCATGCGGCGGCCGCTTCGGAGGTTTCGCACCCGGCCAAGCAGGGTTACGTGCAGGCCTTTGCCATCTACTTCGACACCATGATGGTGTGCACCGCCACCGCATTCCTGATCCTGGCCAGCGGCACCTACAACGTGTACTCGCCGGTGGAAGGCGCGCCGCCGCTGTTCCAGGGCCTGGCCGGCATTCCGGAAGGCGCGGGCTATGCGCAGGCCGGCGTGGAAGCGGTGCTGCCGGGCTGGGGTTCGGCGTTCGTATCGATCGCCATCTTCTTCTTCGCCTTCACCACCATCATGGCGTACTACTACATGGCCGAGACCAACCTCAGCTATGTGAACCACAACAGGAAGCGCCCGCTGACCGTGCTGGTGCTGCGCCTGGGCATCATCGGCATGGTGGTGTTCGGCGCGTTCCACAATGCGACCCTGGCCTGGGCGCTGGGTGACATCGGCGTCGGCCTGATGGCTTGGCTGAACATCATCGCCATCCTCATCATCCAGAAGCCGGCGATGCTGGCCCTGCGTGACTACGAACGACAGAAGAAGCTGGGCCTGGATCCGGTGTTCGACCCGGATGCCCTGGGCATCAAGAACGCCGATTTCTGGCGCCAGCGCAAGCAGGAGAGTGTGTAAGTGAACAACCCTTGGAACAACCGCCGCCCGTCCGCCCGTCCGCCGCGCGCAACACCGTTGCCGCGCCCGGAGGGGCCGGCAACGGGCGGTGGTGGGCGCGGTGGCAGCGACGAGCTGCGCCTGTATGGCCTGAATGCCGTGCTGGCCGCGTTCGAAGCGCGGCCGCAGGCACTGCGCAAGCTGTACCTGCTGGAGGCGCGCATTCCGCGCCTGCAGCCGCTGCTGAAGTGGTGCGTGGCCAACCGCGTCGGATACCGCGTGGTTGAGGACGGCGATCTGAACAAGCTTGCCGGCACCACCCACCACGAAGGCGTGGTGGCTGACGTGCTGCGCGCACCGGCACTGCCGCTGGCGCAGTGGCTGCAGCAGGTCGGTGACGGTCCGGCGCTGGCATTGTGGCTGGATGGCGTGGGCAACCCGCACAACCTCGGCGCGATCCTGCGCTCGGCCGCGCACTTCGGTGCCAAGGCGCTGCTGCTGCCGGCCGGCAGCACGCTGGCGCTGTCCGGTGCCGCCGCGCGCGTGGCCGAGGGCGGTGCCGAGGCGGTGCCGCTGGTACAGCTGCCGGAGACCGCTCAGGCGATGGCACAGCTGCGTGCCGCCGGTTTCGGCCTGGCCGCGACCCTGGTGGAGGGCGGTGACGACGTGTTCCGCACCGCGCTGCCGCAACGCCTGGTGTATGTGATGGGCGCCGAAGGCGAGGGCATGGACCGCAGCCTGGCGGGTGCGTGCGACCTGCAGGTCTCGATTCCCGGCAGCGGCGCGGTGGAGAGCCTGAACGTCGCCTCGGCCACGGCGGTGTTGCTGGCGCAATGGGCGAGCCGTTGCGACGATTGACGCGGCTGTTTCATGGCGTGGTGACCTGGAACCCGGCCTCGTGGCCGGGTTTTTTGCGCGGGTCCTGCAGGACCCCTGTGTGATCACGCGGGTCGCATTCTGGATGCCACCTGCAAAACATGCTGATTGCGACCGATCACGATGCATCAAGCATGCTTGATGCGTGAGTACGCACTTTTAGAATTTGTCTCATTGTTGAGCCGCATCCCGCATCGCACGGTGGACCTCCATCCAACGTCGAACAGGAGTGGTTCCCATGCATCGAATCCAACACCACGCAATGCGCGCATCCGTGCTGCTGGTGGCGTGCGCGCTTGCAGCCCCCGCGGTGCAGGCCGAAGAGCGCAGCCTGGACGGGGTCAATTTCACCGGGCCGTTGATCACCCCCAATCCGGCCGGCCTGCCGCAGGGCAACTGGTACATCGAACCCTATCTGGTGCGGGTCGACAGCCGTGCCCACTACGACAACAACGGTGATCGCCGCCGGAGTGCCGAGCACAGCGGCGCATGGGCCACGGTGGTGCCGATCATCTATGGCTTCAGCGACCGGGTGATGGGCCAGGTCAATCTCAGTGCCTCGCGCTCGGAGTCCGGCAGTGCGCGCAGTAGCGGCTTCCGTGCCGGTGATACCACCGCGCGGCTGCAGTACCTGCTGCAGGCGCCGAATGCCGATGGCACCCGTCCGGCCATCTCGGTTGCACTGGTGCAGCGCTTCAGCACCGGCAGCCATGACCGCATCACCGGCAATCCGCTCGATGCGCAGGGCGACGGCGTGCAGCGCACCACCGCAGCGCTGGGCGTGCAGCAGGTGGTGTGGCTGGGCAATGACCGCCCCGTGCGCTGGCGCGCTCAGCTCAGTGCCGGGCCGGCTCCGTCGCGCACCGCCATTTCCGGCACCAGCGTCTACGGCACCGATGACAGCTTCCAGGGGCATATCTCCCGCGGGTCGGTGCTGGGCCTGTCGGTGGGTGCCGAGTACAGCTTCAATTCGCGCTGGGTGGGCGTGATGGAGGTGGCCGCCAGCCGCGAGACCGGCCAGCGCCTGAGCGGCTTCGCACGCAACAGCAGCGGTGCGATCGAACGGATCGAAGAGCATCGCCCGGCCAGCCGCAGCGTCACCCTGGCGCCGGCCGTGGAGTACCACTTCAGCCCGTCACTGGGCCTGATCGCCGGTGTCGAGTTCAGCGTGGCCGGTCGCAACACCGGCCGCATCATCAGCCCCCAGGTCGCCCTGGGCATGTTCTTCTGAGGGGCCGCCGATGAACATCGAATCCATCGTCAACGCGATCCTCGGCATCGTCTGGAGTCCCTACCTGGTGGTGCTGTGCCTGCTCACCGGCCTGTACTTCAGCGTGCGCACGCGCTTCATCCAGTTGCGGGCATTGCCGGACATGCTGCGCCTGATGTTCCGTCATGAGCGTTCCGATGCCGGCGTCTCGCCGTTCCAGGCGTTGTCCCTTTCGCTGTCCAGCCGCGTGGGCGTCGGCAACATCGCCGGCGTCGCCATGGCCATCGCCTTCGGCGGCCCCGGCGCGATCTTCTGGATGTGGATCGTTGCCTTCCTCGGTGCGTCCAGTGCCTTCGTCGAATCCACGCTTGCGCAGATCTACAAGGATCGCGATGCCAAGGGCCAGTACCGCGGCGGCCCGGCCTACTACATCGAAAAAGGCCTCGGCCAGCGCTGGTATGCGGTGCTGTTCGCACTGGTGACCGTGCTTGCGGGCGCGATGCTGGCCGGCACGCAGTCCAACGCGATCACCAGTGCGGTCAACGAAGCCTGGGATGTGCCGGTGATGACCACTACTGCGGTATTGCTGGTGGTGCTGGGCGCGATCCTGATCGGCGGCGTGCGCCGCATTGCGCGCGTGGCCGAATGGGTGGTGCCGCTGATGGCCGTGGCCTACCTGCTGGTCGCGGCGCTGGTGATGGTGCTCAACGCGGAGAAGGTGCCGGAGGTGATCATGCTGGTGCTGCGCAGTGCCTTCGGCGTGGATGCAGCGTTCGGCGCAATGATCGGTACCGCCATCCAGTGGGGCGTGCGTCGCGGCGTGCTGTCCAACGAGGCCGGCATGGGCAGCGGCGCGCATCCGGCCGCTGCCGCGGAGGTCTCGCATCCGGTCAAGCAGGGGCTGGTGCAGTCGTTCTCGGTCTACATCGACACCATGGTGGTGTGCAGCGCCACCGCGTTCCTGATCCTGTCCACCGGCCTGTACAACGTCTACGACCCGGCGGTGAACGGCATTCCGGATGAGGCACGCCTGCTGCTGGGCAACCTGCCGGGCGTCGAGGCCGGGCCGCGCTTCGTGCAGCATGCGGTGGAATCGGCGCTGCCTGGCTTCGGCCGCTCATTCGTGGCGCTGGCGATCCTGCCGTTCGCGTTCACCACCATCCTGGCGCTGTACTACATGGCAGAGACCAACATCAGCTACCTGTGCCGTGATCGTCCGGCGCCGTGGGTGGTAAGCATGTTCCAGCTGCTGTTCCTGGCGGCGACCGGCTACTCGGCGGTGAACAGTGCAACGGTGGCCTGGTCGCTGGGCGATATCGGCGTGGGCCTGATGAGCTGGTTGAACATCATTGCCATCCTGCTGCTGCAGAAGCCGGCGTTGGCGGCGCTGCGCGATTACGAGCAGCATCGCCAGGCCGGCAAGGATCCGCTGTACAACCCGAAGCTGCTGGGTGTGCGCAACACCAGCGTGTGGCAAGGCTGACAGGACTGGGGTCGGATCCCTCGCCAAGGCGAGGGCTCTGACCCGCGCCTTGGCCCGGTGAGTGCGTCTTTGCCCGGTGGGTGCGACTTTGCCTTGTGGGTGCGAACCTCGGTTCGCACCGCTCTTCCCGCTGTGCTCGCCGGGCATGGCCCGGCGCAGCGCATCATTCGTTCGGCGGC
Organism: Stenotrophomonas sp. WZN-1; assembly: GCF_002192255.1. Taxonomy (NCBI): domain Bacteria; kingdom Pseudomonadati; phylum Pseudomonadota; class Gammaproteobacteria; order Lysobacterales; family Lysobacteraceae; genus Stenotrophomonas; species Stenotrophomonas sp. WZN-1. The sequence continues at coordinate 3,542,949 of NZ_CP021768.1, read as the reverse complement.
GTGGTCGCCTTGGCCTCGCTGCCGAAGCTGCCATCGGCTTCCGCCGCCAGGTACGCGAACACGGTGTATGCGGCCACGTTCTGCGCCAGCGCCTTCGGGTCGATCTTGTCCAGCGTGTCGTCGGCGGTGTGGTGCAGGTGGAAGTAGTCCGAGCCATCCTGCGCCAGCCACGCCCACGCACCGCCCTTGGCAGCCAGCGGGCCGACGTCCGGGCCAGGGCCGCCCTTGTCGGCCTGGTACTCGATGCCCAGCGGCTTCATCACCTCGGCAATCTGCTTCGTTGCCTCGCGCGAGCCTTCCGGGTTCGGCGAACCGGTGTTGAAGGCATAGATGCGGCCGGCACCGAAGTCGCTCTCCGCAGCCAGCTGGTGCAGGGCCACGTCCTTGGCGTGTGCCTCGGCATAGGCCTTGCCGCCGTACAGGCCCTGTTCCTCGTTGGCGAAGGCGATCACGCGGATGGTGCGCTTCGGCGCCTGCTTCAGCTGGCCGATCAGGTGGCCGGCAGCCATGGTGATGCCCACGCCCGCGCCGTCATCCACCGCGCCGGTGCCCAGGTCCCACGAATCCAGGTGACCACCGATCACCACCACTTCCTTCGGCAGGCTGCGGCCGGTGATCTCGCCGATCACGTTGTACGAGGTGGCGGTGCCGTCCCAGCCGCAATCCAGCGCCACCTTCACCGTGGTGCTGCCACGGGCCAGCAGGCGCGCCAGCTGGTCGGCATCCGGCACCGACAGCGCCGCCGATGGCACCGGCGTCAGGCCATCGTCGAAGCGGGTGATGCCGGTGTGCGGCACGCGGTGCGAGTCGGTACCTGCCGAGCGCATCAGGAAGCCGACCGCGCCCTTGCGGATCGCCTCGGACGGGCCCTTGCTGCGGATCGCGCCGCCACGGCCGTAGTCGCGGCCATCGCGGAAGGGCAGCATCTGGTAATCGACGAAGGCGATCTTGCCCTTCAGCGAACCCGCCGGTGCGGCCTGCAGCGCGGCCAGGTCGGCGAAGCGCACCACCTCGGCTTCCACGGTGCCGCCCGGGCTGCCGCCCAGTGCCGTGATCTGCAGCGGCTGCGGGTTCCTGCCGGTCACGGCGGCCTGTTCGCTGCGGCGCTCCCACTTCGGGAACGTCACCGGCTCCTTCCACACCTTGTCGAAGCCGAGGGCCTTGAACTTGGCCTCGGCCCAGGCCACGGCGCGGGCGTCGGCCTCGCTGCCGGCGATGCGTGGGCCGATCTCGGTGGTGAGCGATTCGACCACCTTCCAGCCGGTGTCATCGGCCAGCGCCTGGTCGCGCAGCTGCGCGGCAGTCGCCAGCGAGGCGGGGGGCAGGGTGGTGGTGTGCGGGGCCGCGAAGGCCGGGCCGGCCAGCAGGGCGAGGGAGGATGCGATGGCAAGGAGGCGGCGACGCATGGACAACTCCGGGAAGGGACCTAAGCCTTGGAGCTTAACAGTCGTTCAGTCCGGCGCATGGGCGGGAGGTCATGGCTGGCGCGAACGCTGTTTTCCGCCATGTCCGGCAAAGCGAAAGCCCCGCCGGGGCGGGGCTTTCCCATGCTTCTGCGGTAGCGCCGGGCCATGCCCGGCGAGCGCAGCGGCAAGATGGCGTCCCGCCGGGCATGGCCCGGCGCTACCGCCTTATTTCTTCAGGCTGTCGCGGATCTCGCGCAGCAGCACCACTTCCTCGGCCGGTGCGGCCGGGGCGGCTTCCTGCTTGCGCGACAGGCGGTTGATCGCCTTGACCACGATGAAGATGGCGAAGGCCACGATCAGGAACTGGATGACGGTATTGATGAAGTCGCCGTAGCCAACCACCACAGCCGGAATCTCCTTGCCATCAGGCCCCAGGTGAGCCGGCGACAGGGTCCAGGCCAGGCTGGAGAAGTCCACGCGGCCGATCAGGTAGCCCAGCGGCGGCATGATGATCTTCTCGACCAGCGCGGTCACGATCTTGCCGAAGGCCGCGCCGATCACCACGCCGACGGCGAGGTCGATGACGTTGCCGCGCATCGCGAATTCCTTGAACTCGGTGAGCATTCCCATTGTTGTTTTTCTCCGGTGGGGAAGTGGACAGCGCGCAGGGTAACGCAGGTGGTGTCAGCCGGCGATCACGCCGTGGCGCTCGGCCACGTTTTCCAGGCGGGCACTGAAGCGGTCGCCGGGCTTCAGTGCAGCCACCCCGGACGGGGTGCCCATGAACACCAGGTCGCCGGCACGCAGCTGCCACAGCTTGGACAGCTCATGCAGGATCTCCGGCACGTTCCAGATCATCTGGTCGAGCAGCGCCTGCTGGCGCACCTCGCCGTTGACCTCCAGCGACAGGTTCAGCGCGGCCAGATCGCCGACTTCCTCGGCGTGGACGATTTCGCTGATCGGCGCGGAGGCATCGAAGCCCTTGGCCGCATCCCACGGGTGGCCCTTGTCCTTGGCCGCGGCCTGCAGGTCGCGGCGGGTCAGGTCCAGGCCGACGGCGTAGCCATAGACCAGCGCATCGGCGTCGGCCACGGCCAGCTCGCCGGCGGGCGCATCGCGGCCGATCGCCACCACCAGCTCCACTTCGTGGTGCAGGTTGGCAGTTGCCGGCGGGTAAGGGATGGCATCGTCGTGGCCGACCACGATGGCGTCGGCCGGCTTGCTGAAGAACATCGGGCGGCCGCGGTCATCGGCTGCCGGCACCGCCGCGCCCATTTCGCGGGCGTGGTCGGCAAAGTTGCGGCCGACACAGTAGATGCGGTGTACGGGGAAACTGCCGCCGCCGGCTACCGGAACACGCGGCAGGGCTACGGCAGGAATCACATCGGAGACATCGGACATGCGGGCATCCAGGAAGGGCGTGCCCGCAGTCTAGAACGCATGGCGCCCGCCGTCAGCGGGCGCGGAAGGCCTGGATCAACGCGAGGCCGGCAACACCGGCTTGCGCACCACGCGGTACTCGCCTTCGACCACGGTCGGGTCGACCGGACGGGCAACGCCCGGCTTGCGCGAGGCCAGCAGCTTCCACGCCAGGCCGACCAAGATCATTGCCGCACCGACGAACACACCGATGAACACCATTGCCGCCAGGATCGCCAGGCCAAGCAGGCCCACGGCTACGCGCACCAGCGGGTGGCGCGGCTTGCGCGGCGCGAACAGGGTGCGGAACTGGTTGAAGGCGGATGCGCGATTGAACATGGCGGCTCGATAGGCTGGGATCAGCGAAACCAGAGTATCGGGACGCGCCACTGTCATTGAGTGAAAAACTCGTTAAATATAGCCTGTGCTTATTACGGATCAATGACTTGTGTTCATGTCGCAGCCAGTCACCTGAGTGGGCGTGCGACAATGTGGGTTTATTGTCCGAGCCTTCGCCATGACTGCCGCTGCTGCCTTGATCGCCCTTGAAGCCATTGCCGATGGCGCGTTTGCCGAGGTCGAAGCGGTGGTCGATGGCGATGCCGAATCGTTGGTGCTGTACCGCGACGGCGCGCAGGTGCGCGCGTTCCTGAACATCTGCCCGCACGCTGGCCGCCGCCTGGACTGGGCCCCGGGCCAGTTCCTGAAGAGCCGCGAGGGCCACCTGGTGTGCGCCGCGCATGGCGCCTCGTTCGCGCTGGACAGCGGCGACTGCATCGCCGGCCCGTGCAAGGGCGACCGCCTGCGCGCGGTGCCGGTGGACGTGCGCGACGGGCAGGTGTACCTGGCCTGATGCCAGGCGATATTGCTTGAGGTGGGTGCGGACCGTTGGTCCGCACGCCCTGCTGCGGACAAGCCTGGTGCGAACCAAGGTTCGCCCCCACAGGATCAATGGGTATCCACATCAATGGGTATCCAGAGATTCATCCACCGACAGATCGACGGAAATTGTCGAAGGCGGGGTGGGTCCGGTTGCGGGGGTGTGAGCGGCATGGATGCCGCGACCAAGCCCCCATGGATGGGTTTACGGCGTCCCCCGCAACCGGACACGCCCCGCCATCCCCCAGGAAACTAGCTTTTGACGTTGACGTTGCTTCTGCAGGTGCAGGGCGCAGCCCTGCCAACAAACCCCAACCTCAAAACATCAGGTTGATCATCAACACCACCACGCAGGTGTAGATCAGCGACAACGGTCCGCCGACCCGCCACATCTCGCGTGGGGTGTAGTTGGCCGGGCCGGTGATCATCGAGATCACCGGGTTGGAGGCCGTCATCAGGTTGTTGGACGCCGACAGCGCCACGATCAGCGCGAACGCGGTCGGGTTGCCACCGGCCGCCAACGCCAGGTTCACCGCGATCGGCACCATCACGATGGTCGCGCCCACATGGCTGATCACCAGCGAGAACGCCGTGGTCAGCAGCGCCAGCGCCACCTCCAGTACCCACACCGGTATGCCGGTCGGCAGCTTGTCGATGGTGTGGCCGGCCACCCACGCCGCCGCGCCACTGGAGTCCATCGCCCAGCCGAGCGGAATCAGCCCGGCCATCATGAACACCGTCTTCCAGTTGATCGAGGCATAGGCCTCGTCCATGCGCAGCACGCCGGTCAGCAGCATGCCGGCCACGCCGGTCATCAGCGTCAGCGCCACCGGCAGCTTGCTGGTCAGCGCGATCAGGATGGTCAGCGCGAAGATCGCCATCGCGATCTTGAACTTGTGCGGGCGCTGCTCGCCAGTCGGGTAGTCGGTCACCACCACGAAGTCGCGGCTGCGGGCGGCCTGCGCCAGGTCAGTCCAGATGCTGTGGAACACCAGCATGTCACCGGCACGCAGCTGCACGTCGCGCACGTCCTCGCGGATCACCTGCTTGTCGCGGTTGATCGCCAGCAGGCTGATGCCGCGCTCCTTGCGCAGGCGCAGGTCGGCCGCACTCTTGCCGATCACGTTCGAGGTCGGCGGCACCACCGCCTCGGAAATGCCGGCGCGGCTGGGGTTGAACAGGTCGCCCAGGTGCTTCAGGCGCGAGGACATGCGCAGGAACTGGTTCTGCGCGAAGTCGCTGATCTGCCCGCGCGGGCCCATCGCACCGAGCACGCTGCCGACCCAGATGCGCATCTCCGCCGGCGGCGCGAGGCGGGTGTCATTGCCGGTCTTCAGGGCCAGCAGCAGCGGCGCGTCGTGCAAGGTTTCGGCTTCGCCCAGGGTCATGCCGACCAGCGGGCTTTCGGCGGTCACCACCAGCTCGAACACATCGCCTTCGATGCCATAGGTCTTGGCGAAGTAGCTCTCGGTGCGCGCCGGGGTGACCCCGTCGTTGACCAGGCTTTCCTCTTCGATCAGCTTGCGGTCGCCGTAGTAGCGGAAGTACAGCAACGAGGCGATCAGCAGCGCCACGCCGATCGGCAGCGGCGCGAACATGCGCAGCGGCTCGATGGTGGCCAGGCCGGAAGGCAGGTTGTTGTTGGCGGAGGCCAGCAGATCGTTCAGCAGGATCAGCGGCGAATTGCCGACCATGGTCAGCGCGCCGCCCATCACGATCGCCGCCGAGATCGGCAGCAGCAGGCGCTGCATCGTCAGCCCGGTGCGCGCCGCCAGTCGCGAGGCGACCGGCAGGTACAGCGCCATTACCGACGGGTTCTGCATGAAAGAGGAATTCAGGCCGGCAATGGCCGTGGTCATCATCAGCAGACGCTGCTCGACACCGTGGCCGCGCCGCAGCAGCCAGGCGGCCAGCCGGTTCAGCGCCCCGGTGCGGTCCAGGCCCGCACCGAGGATGGTGGTGGCGATGATGCTCATCACCGCGTTACCGGAGAAACCGCCGAAGATCTCCTCCGGCGCGATCAGGCCGGTGACGCCGAGCACCACCAGCACCACCAGCGCCACCACGTCGGCGCGGATGCGCTCGAACAGGAACATCGCCATCGTGAAGCCGACCAGCCCGAGCACGAGCTTCATGTCGTTGGTCAGCGTCAGCGCGGTATCCATGTGGGGCGCAGTGTCCTCAGGCGATCGTCAGGTGCGGTCGTACAGCAGGTCCCAGACGCCGTGGCCGAGCTTCTGGCCGCGGGTCTCGAAGTGGGTCTGCGGGCGCCAGTCCGGGCGCGGCACGCTGCCACGCGGGCCGGCGCGGTTGACCAGGCCGGCGGTGGCATCGAGCACGTCCCACATCTGCTCAGCGTAGTCTTCCCAGTCGGTCGCGCAGTGCAGGCGGCCACCCGGGCGCAGCTTGCGCACCAGCAGGTCGGCGAACGCCGGCTGCAGCAGGCGGCGCTTGTTGTGGCGCTTCTTGTGCCACGGGTCCGGGAAGTAGATGCGCACTTCATCGAGCGCGCCGTCGGCGATCTCGTTCTGCAGCACTTCCACCGCATCGTGGTGGTACAGGCGCACGTGGTCGGCGTTGTCGTCGGCCAGCGCGTTCAGCAGCCGGCCCACGCCGGGCGCGTGCACTTCGATGCCGATGTAGTCGCGTGACGGGTCGTGTTGGGCGGCGAAGCGCAGCGCGGCACCGTTGCCGAAGCCGATTTCCAGCACCTTGTGCGCTGGGCGGCCGAAGGTGGCGTCCAGGTCACGCGGCTGGCCGTTGTAGTCGATGCCGAAGCGCGGCCAGCGTTCGTCGAACGCGCGCTGCTGGGCGGGAGTGAAGCGTCCCTGGCGCAACACGAAGCTGCGCACCTCGCGGCGGCCCTCGCTCACGGTGAAGGGCTTGGGCGGAGCCTTGGAACCGGCGCTGTCGAAAGGATTGGTCATCAGCCGATCAGCCCATCCACCGGGGAGGAAGCGCTGGCGTAGCGCTTGCGCGGAATGCGCCCGGCCAGGAAGGCCTCGCGGCCGGCCTCGACCGCCTTGCGCATCGCACTGGCCATCAGCACCGGGCTGCGCGCGCCGGCGATGGCGGTATTCATCAGCACGCCGTCGCAGCCCAGCTCCATCGCGATCGCCGCGTCCGACGCGGTGCCCACGCCAGCGTCAACAATGATCGGCACCTTGGCGTCTTCGATGATCTGCAGCAGGTTGTACTTGTTCTGGATGCCCAGGCCCGAGCCGATCGGCGCGGCCAGCGGCATCACCGCAGCGCAGCCGATCTCTTCCAGGCGCTTGGCCAGGATCGGGTCGTCGGAGGTGTAGACCATCACCTCGAAGCCGTCCTTGACCAGCTGCTCGGCCGCCTTGAGGGTCTGCATCACGTCCGGGTAGAGGGTCTTCTGGTCGCCCAGCACTTCCAGCTTGGTCAGGTTGTGGCCGTCCAGCAGCTCACGGGCCAGGCGGCAGGTGCGCACCGCGTCCTCGGCGGTGTAGCAGCCGGCGGTGTTGGGCAGGATGGTGAAGCGCTCCGGCGGCAGCACGTCCAGCAGGTTCGGCTCGCCCGGGTTCTGCCCGATGTTGGTGCGGCGGATGGCCACGGTGACGATCTGGGCGCCAGCGGCCTCGGTGGCCAGGCGGGTTTCTTCCAGGTCCTTGAACTTGCCGGTGCCGGTCAGCAGCCGCGAGCCATAGGTCTTGCCGGCGATCACCAGCGAATCGGGGGAGACATGAACGTTCATGGCGCGATTATCGCCTATCCGCCTGAAGATGGGGTCACGTGGAGGGCGGGGTCGAGTGTGGGGTCAGATCCCTTTGCCACCGGCAAAGGGGTCTGACCCCTGAACACCCGCGCAGGCCTCAACCCCCGCCCAGCGCGTGCACGATCTCCACCACATCGCCTTCGGCCAGGACGTGCTCGCCGTGGCGGCTGCGGCTGACGATCTCGCCGTTGACCTCCACCGCCACCCGGCGCTGCAGCAGCTGCTCGGCCAGCAGCAGGTCATGGAGGGTCGCCGAAGCGGGCAGGGTGCGGGATTCGCCATTGAGCTGGATGTTCATCCGCGCATTGTCGCTGATAGCCCGCCGGGATCGGAACGTTTGCAATTTGAACCGGGCGCCAGCTCTGGCACAGCCTGTTTTGACGTGGTCGGGCGACAATCCATGCGGCGGCGCAGCGTGAGCAAAACGCGGCGCAGTGAAACCATTCACCGTGCGCCGGCGTACGTCCGCCGGGTCCTCAACGATTTCCCCACAGGAGTTTCTTACATGCTGCTCAGCAAACGCCCGATCCGCTCCCTGATGGCGGCCGCGATCGCGCTGGCCGCGCTTCCGGCCATGGCAGGCGAATCCCCGTATTCCAAGGCCGTGTTCTTCGGTGACAGCCTCACCGATGCCGGCTATTTCCGCCCGCTGCTGCCGCCCGGCGTGCAGCCGGTCACCGGCCAGTTCACCACCAACCCGGGCTGGGTGTGGTCGCAGCAGGTCGCCAACTACTACGGCGTCAACGGCACGCCCAATGGCAATGGCCAGAACGGTGACAACTACGCCGTTGGCGGCGCCCGTGTATCGGTCGACGAAGCCGGTGGCCTGGGAGCCATTCCGTCGCTGAAGTCGCAGGCGACCCGTTACCTTGCCGCAAATGGTGGCAAGGCTGACGCCAATGCCCTGTACACCGTCTGGGGCGGTGCCAATGATCTGTTCGCGGCCACGCGCGCAGCGGCCGGTGGTGCATCGCAGGCGCAGGTGCAGGGCATCATCGGCGCCGCGGTCACCGACCAGATCGCGCTGGTGGGCGCGTTGAAGCAGGCCGGTGCCCAGTACGTGCTGGTGCCGAATCTGCCGGACGTGGGCATCACTCCGCAGTTCCGCGGCCCCAACGCCGCCGCCGCCACCGCACTGTCGGCCGGTTACAACAAGGCCCTGTACGGTGGCCTGAAGCAGGCGGGCATCGAGTTCATTCCGCTCGACACCTTCAGCATCCTGCGTGAAGTGACCGCCAATCCGGCCATGTATGGCTTCACCAATGTCACCAGCACCGCCTGCAAGATTGATCCGGCCAACTCGACGCAGAGCATCCTGACCTGCAATCCGACCAGCTACGTCAGCCCGGATGCGGCCAACACCTACCTGTTCGCCGATGGCGTGCACCCGACCACCGCCGGTCATCAGCTGCTGGGCCAGTACGCGGTCTCGGTGCTGGAAGGCCCGCGCCTGCAGCAGGTGCTGAGCCACTCGGCACAGACCATCGGCCGTTCGCGTGCGGACCAGGTCAGCATGCACCTGGGCGGTCGTCCGGCTGACGGCCTGTCCTGGTGGGGTGGCGTGCGGGGTGACCTGCAGCGCTACGACCACGCCGATCTGTACGACGGCCTGGCCCCGGCCGGCCTGTTCGGTATCGACTGGGCGCGCGACGGCATGGTGTTCGGCGGCTTCGCCGGCTTCGGCCGCCTCAATGCCGACTTCGGCAACAGCCGCGGCGACTTCACCCAGAAGGACACCACCGCCGGTCTGTTCGCCGGCTGGTACGGCGACCGCATCTGGGTCAACGGCCAGGTCAGCTACACCTGGCTGTCCTATGACGTGAACCGCAAGGTCCAGCTGGGCCCGGCCACCCGCGAACACGGCGGTTCGCCGGACGGCAGCAACCTGACCGCCGCCCTGAACGCCGGTTACGAGTTCGGCACCGAAGGCGGCTTCCGCCACGGCCCGATCGCCTCGGTGATCTGGCAGAAGGTGAAGATCGACGGCTACACCGAAAGCGCTGCGGCCGGCACCCTGGCCACCGCGCTGGGCTACGACCGCCAGAACGTCGATTCGACCGTCGGCCGCATCGGCTGGCAGGCCCGCTTCGATGGCGGCACCGTCAAGCCGTACGCGCAGGTGACCTACGATCACGAGTTCGAGGACACCAAGCAGGCCAGCGCCTGGCTGCAGACCCTGCCGGAACTGGGCAACTACCGCGTGCCGGGCCTGAACTTCGACAAGAACTACGCCACCGTCGTGCTGGGTGCCCGTACCGAACTGTTCGGCCTGCAGAGCAACTTCGGCCTGAGCGCATCGACCGGCCAGAAGCGCGCGCAGGACGCCACCCTGTTCGCCAACTTCAGCGGCACGTTCTAAGCAGCAACCGCCGGGGTCGGATCCCTTTCCGCAAGGAAAGGGCTCTGACCCCTCGCGGCATGGTGCCATTGCGCAACACCGGCCGCTCCGCATAGACTTTCACCCGCAATGCGGGCGTAGCTCAATGGTAGAGCTGTAGCTTCCCAAGCTACTGACGTGGGTTCGATTCCCATCGCCCGCTCCATGTCTCCGGGGTATTCACCCCCAAGCAGACGCGGCGCACTCGCTGAACCGCGCCGAAGTCCAGCGTGTGGCGGCAACGCCCTGATTTCTCTCTTCAATGCGTTGGACTGTGGCTTCTCCGAACCACGGCCGAGTGACTTGTTTACAAGGCGCATTGCAATCGCGTTTGAATCGTCGACGCGGGCTCTTGCAACTTCCGCTGTCTGCCGCGCCCGTCGTGCCGCAGGGTTCAGTTGATGCTGGGTTTGGGGATGCTAAAAGATCGTTAACCCCTGCCTCCTCGTCCGCTGCCCGGAGCGTGAATGATCGCCACACTCGTGCCCATCAGGCGTTGCTTTGATTTTTCAGGGCGATCCAACCGGAAGGAGTTCTGGTCGTACTCTCTGTTTGCTGCGCTTGCGGTGGCAGTGGGCTACACCTTGATGGACAGCGGATACTGGCTGACAGGCACCGTGCTGCTCGATTGGGAGGCCTTCGGGCCGTTCCGGACACTGGGAAGCGTGATGACGGTTTGCGCGGTCATCGTCCTTCTTCCGCCGATGCTGGCCCTGGCCGTTCGACGACTGCACGACATCGACGAGTCTGGCTGGTACGTTGTGATCGCCTTCATCCCGCTGGGTGTATTCGTCCTCTTCCCTCTCATGCTCCTGCCGGGCAACGAGGAAGAGAATCGATTCGGCGATGTTTCCGGCCTGCCGGGTGCGTGACTCAGCGCCGGGCGAAGTCCACCAGGTCGGAAGGGTAGTGCGGGCAGGTGCGCAGTGTGGCGTCGTCACCGCCATACAGCACCACCAGCGCTGCCACCTCAAGCGCCCAGTATCCCCATGCATTCGGTCCAGTCAGGCGTCGGGTCCGCTTCTGGGCCTTTGGCGCCAGCAGGAAGAAGTCGCGGTACTGCACCTGCAGGTAGCCGGCCAGCAGCGAAGGGTCGAACGCTTCATCGTCGCGCAGCGGTGCGAACAGCTCGGCGAACGGTCGCGGATGAAAGACCTCATCACTGGCTTCCACCAGGCCCAGCGCCGGCGCGGTGAGGTAGTCCAGCACGCGGTCGGTGTCGAAGCAGAGCACCTTCTCCACCAGCGCCGGCAGGCGCTCCTGCGCATCCAGCAGCACGCCCAGTGATAACAGTTGCAGCGCGTACTCGTAGTGCTGCGTTGTGCGCGATTGCAACGGCGCAGCCAGCGCGATGTCGTGGCCTTGCTGTTGCAGGCTGCCCCGGGCAATGGCCAGCAAACGCGCATGCTCGAGCCAGAGATCTGCTACGTCGGCATGCATCTGCTGCAATGCGGCGGGGGCGAAGCCCCGGTCGATGCCTTTCAGCAGCAGGTTGCTGCCGGTCTGTGCGGCCGTTTCCCAGCCGTAGGCATGCTCCAGGGCCGCATGCCCCTGCAGCGGTTCCTCCGCAGATTCACCGCCATTGCGCGCATGGCGTGCAAGCAAGGCCATGCCTGCGTTCCAGTCCGCCTGCCAATCAGGCAGCCGAAGCGTGCGGCGCGGTAGGCCCGGGGCCTTGGCCAGTGCTCTCCATCGCGGCAAGATTTCCTGCAGCCGATTCCGGCGCTTCACGGCAGTCATCGATTCCATCATCAGGGAGAGTCTAGCGGCATTGCCGGTTCAAGCCCCATTGCCTGGCACAGCGTTGAAGGTTTGAATGGTGCGCAGTCGCCGCCACCAAGACCGCATGACCGTTGATCGAATCGCCCTCCGCCGTTTCACCCAGTGGCTGCCATTCCTGATATGGGTCGCCATCTGCGTGGCGTGGTGGTCGCCTTGGGGTGTGGTCGTTGGCCTGGCCGCATGCCTTGCCCTGGGCGGCGTGCTGCAGCGCTTGGATCTGGTCGGCGATGCCGTAGGTGGCGCACTGCTGCGCTCACGGGCGAAGCTGCCCTTCGCCGTCCGGCCGCCCACGCATGATGTCCTGTTGGATTGGGGCGAGCTGGGCATGGGTGGGCCAGCCTACGGCACCGTGATGCTGCGCGATGGCGCCATTGTCGAGGGTGTATCCACCGCAGGCAGCCACGATGCCAGCGGCGAGTGGCAGGCGCTGGCGGGCAGCGCGCTGCGTGTGGCCAGTGGCTACAGCGATCGCAGCGAAGCGGTGATCGTCTACGACGAAGCGGACAAGAGGGTGATCCACCTGCTGGCGATTGTTCCCAGTCTGTTCTGGCAGGAACTGCACGAGCGCCGGCAGCTTGGCGGGGATGCCGAAGCCGCGATGTGGTTGAGGGATCTTCCCGGTCGATCAACCACGCTGCGCCCCTGCCGGGGTCTATGGCTGGAACAGGAGCACCCGGCGCTGGCCGCCGGGTTGCCGCAGGTAGTGCGGCATGTCCTGCCTGATGCCCGGGTGCTGCAGGCCATCCCGCTGCTTCCCGACGACCTGCGCCTGACCGCGCATCCGACTCTCTTTACACGCATCTGTCCGTACGCCCTCTGTCTTGATGGCGAGCGCAGTGACCGTCACGCCTGCGATCTGGAAACGGTCATCGCCAGCCCGTCCGGACGATGCGTGGTAGTAGCGGGCAGCGTGCTTGATGGAGATCTGCGTCCCATCGAGGGCGTATGGCTCGTGCACTGGCAGGGGCATTGGCAGGCCATTGGCCGCCGTGCGATGGGCGGCAGCGGCAAGGCCCGGAGTGGGGCCTGGATCGATGTGATCGAGGTCGGCGATGACGGAACGCTTCGCTGCGGAGCCTATGAGGAACGCTGGACGTTCGAGGCGATCACACGCATCCCCACGCCCCACACGGCGTTGGCACTGCCTGTGGAATGGCGGGAAACCGCACTGGCCGTGCGTGTCCGCGATGGATGCTTCTCGCTGCGCCTTCCCCGCGCGGATCAGCGGCACGTATCCCCTGGATGAGTCATGGGGACGTCTCCGGCGATGGCCTTCCCACCGCCGGAGACGGGCAAGTGGAAGGCATCATGACGCTCACGTTGCACACCAGGATGCATGCCGGGAAAGTGCTGGAAGCGCTGAAGAGTGGGCTGCGGGCAGTACCGAACGCGGATGACCGGATTTCCGCATGGCTCATGCGCCTGCCGCCTGCACCCGCTGCGCATACTCCTCGGTAAACAGCCCTGACAACGCCCGGCGCTGCTCCGCATCGATGGCGCGCGAGGCGTTGGTTGTGTAGTCGAAATGCACCATCACGCAGCGCCCGCTGGCCACCAGGGCCTCGAACTGGAACGCCTGCTGCACGATCGACAGCGAGGAGCGGCCAATGTTCTCGATGCGGGTCTCGATGCGCACTTCGTGTCCCGGTTGTATCTGCTGCAGGAAGTCGATCTCGTAGCGGCGCAGGATCAGCGTCAGGTCGCGCATGCTGGCCTCGCGGCTGAAATGCCGGAAGATCTCCTGGCGACCTTCCTCGAACCAGACGGGAAGGGCGGTGTTGGTGACGTGGCCGAGTACATCCACTTCGGAGAAGCGCGGAAGGATCGTCAGTGGCATGAAGTCTCCGGGGCATAGCGGGTGGAGTCCCCGGCGACGGTGCTGCCATCGCCGGAGATGGCACAGCGCTACCGGCCGTCAGTCCGAGTAGAAGCCGTTGCCGAGCGTGCCGGGCAGGCCGGGTTCCGGCCACGGCATCAGTGACGTGCAGGCGTCATACAGCGTGCAGAAGTCCTGCCGCAGTTGCGCAGGTACCCAGCTGCCGTAGGAGACGTCGGTCGAGTCACCCTGGCAGGCGTAGGACACATCGATCCAGCGGGTATTGGCGTGTGAGGCAATGCCCTGGTGCTGGGTCTTGCCCGTGCAGTAGCGCAGGCCCTGGCCGATCAGGGTGCTGTTGGCATCGAAGTAGAGCCGGGAGACTGCGTGGGTCGGCGCGGCCTGCACTCCAGCGGCGCTTCCCACCAGGCCAAACAGCAACAACAGCGGAATTCCCATTCGCATCTGTGGTTCTCCTTGGGTTGTGTAAGCCGGCCGTGTCCTGTCCTGCAGCCGGCGACAGGCATCTTCGCACAGCCCCGGCAGGCACGCAGATGCGCCTGCCGGCAGGGCATCATCCACCCGCCACACGCCCGCGCTATGCTGCGCGCCTGCCGACCGATCCCACTGCGATGAAGCTCGCCATCCTGTCCCGCAACAGCTCTCTGTATTCCACCCGTCGGCTGGTCGAGGCGGCGCGCGCGCGCGGCCACACCGTGCGCATCCTGGACCCGTTGCGCTGCTACATGCGCATCGCCGCCGATGGCTTTTCCATGCACTACAAGGGCCGGCCAATGACCGGCGTGGACATGGTCATTCCGCGCATCGGTGCCTCGATCACCCGCTACGGCACCGCGGTGCTGCGCCAGTTCGAGCTGATGGGCGCGCGCACGCCCAATCCGTCCGATGCCATCCTGCGTTCGCGCGACAAGCTGCGCGCGCACCAGCTGCTGGCGGCCAAGGGCATCGACATGCCGGTCACCGTGTTCGGCGACAACCCCGACGACACCGTCGATCTGCTGTCCATGCTCGGCCCGCCGCCGCATGTGGTGAAGCTCAATGAAGGCACCCAGGGGCGCGGCGTGATCCTGACCGAGAAGGCCAGTGCCTCGCGCGGCATCGTCGAAGCGCTGCGCGGCCTGTACGCCAACTTCCTGATGCAGGAATTCATCGGCGAGGCCAAGGGCGCGGACCTGCGCTGCTTCGTGGTGGGCGACCAGGTGGTGGCGTCGATGCAGCGGCAGGCACCGGAGGGGGACTTCCGCTCCAACCTGCACGCCGGCGGTACCGCCGTGGCCGCCAAGGCCAGCCGCGCCGAGCAGCAGGTGGCGGTGCGTTCGGCCAAGGCGCTGGGCCTGTCGGTGTGCGGCGTGGACCTGATCCGCTCTGCGCGTGGCCCGCTGGTGCTGGAGGTCAACTCCACGCCGGGCCTGGAGGGCATCGAAGCGGCCTGCGGCGTCGACGTGGCCACACGCATCATCGAGCACGTGGAAAAGTTGAAAAAGCCCTGATCATTCAGTCGGTTATGATTCTCATGGCGAAATGATCCGGCGCTTTAACGAGGCTTTAATCGGCCCCGGCGTAGGCTTCAGCGAACCGCAGCTCTGCCTCTCAGCAGGATCGGTATCGGGATACGACTTCAGGCCCAGGCGGGTGCACCGTCTGGGCCTTTTTTATGCCTGCTCGGCCCTGTGCCCAAGGTCTCTTGTGGACGCCGCGTGACGGTCGTAGAGTTGGCCCTTCGTTCCGGGATGGATCGGGAGGTTGGCGATGTACCGCATCATGACGATCGCGTTGCTGCTGGGCCTGTCTGGCGCTGTTGCCGCCAAGCCGGAGAAGGCCGCTGTACAGATGGACCGGCAGGGGTCGGTCGCCGAGCAGATGCGCCAGGTGGAAACCGCCCTGGCCGCCCCCGACTATGCCGAACTGTCTGCCGACGATCGCAGCCAGGTTCAGCAGTCGCTGTCGCGCATCCGCCAGCACATGGGCGAGCGCCAGACCGTGCAGGAGCTGCCGCCGCAGCTGCAGGCCGAGGTCTTCAACGAGCAGGAACGCATCAACACCCTGTTGGCGCGTGGCCATGAAGACAGCCGCCAGATCTGCAGGTACGAACGCACCACCGGCAGCAACATGCCCAAGAGCCGCTGCCTGACCGTGGCCGAACGGCGCCGGATCGAAGAGAAAGGCAAGGCGCTGATCAACGACCAGCGCAGCTACAACACGCTCAGCCCACCGCCCGCAGGGCGTTGACCGCACTGCCTTTCGGCCCACCGAACGTGCCGTGACGGCGTATCGGTGGCACCGCAGGGTCGATGTTCCACTCATGGAAGAACCTGGAGGTAACGATGCAGCGCATGATCCCCGTCGCCCTGATGCTGGGCCTGGCCCTGGCCACCACCGCCCACGCCAAGCCCGAGAAAGGGCAGGTGAAGTTCGACGCCAACGCCCCGGTGGCCGAACAGATCCGCAACGTTGAAGCGGCGATCAACACCGAGGACTACAGCGAGATCGGGCTGGAAGACAAGAGCCGTGTGCAGCAGGCGCTGGGCCGCATCAAGATCAAGATGGGCGACCACGAGCGTGTGGAGCAGCTGAGTCCGCACGACCGCACCGAGATCTTCAACGACCAGGAAGTGATCAACACGATCATGACCCGCGCCCACGCCGACAGCCGCATGGTCTGCCGCCGCGAGCGCACCACCGGCAGCAACATGCCGCAGAGCGTCTGCCTGACCGTGGCCCAGCGCCGCAAGGCGCAGGAAGACAGCCGCAAGGCGCTCAACGACAACCAGCGCTTCAACAACTACAAGCCCTGATCGCTGCCGGACCGATTGCACGCCGCCACCGGTCACCCTGCCGTGCGTCCCTTGTGGACGCATTGGCGGAACCGTAAAGTCCAGACCCTATTCATGGACGAACATGGAGCTCGTCATGTACCGCAAGACTGCGCTCACCCTGATGCTGTCGTTGGGCCTGGTTGCCACCGTGCAGGCCAAGGCGCAGAAGGACACCGTGCAGATGGATTCCTTCACCCCGGTGTCCGAACAGATCCGCCGCGTTGAAACGGCCATGGGCAGCGAGGATTACAGCGAGATCGGGCTGGAGGACAAGAGCCGCGTGCAGCAGGCACTGAACAGGATCCGGATCAAGATGAATGGCCGCGAGAAGGTGGATGAGCTCGCACCGCAGGAGCGCAACGACCTGTTCAACGAGCAGGAGATCGTCAACACCATCATGACCCGCGCCCAGGCCGACAGCCGCATGATCTGCCGCCGCGAGCGCCTTACCGGCAGCAACTTGCCGACCAGCGTCTGCCTGACCGTGGCCCAGCGTCGCAAGGCCCAGGAAGACAGTCGCCGGGCGCTGACCGACCAGCAGCGCATCAGCCGCTGACCGCTCGCCCCGGGGCTTCTGCCGGTGTCGCCCCTTCGGTACGAAATGTTAAGAATGGAACCTGTATCGTTCAGCAGGTAGACGTCGCGTCCACCCGCACAGGGGCATCCTGAGCAGGTGGGCCTGGCCCCCCGACGACCCTTCAAGAACCAGAGGTCCCAGTGCGCATTCTCGTAATCGAAGACAACAGCGACATCGCCGCCAACCTTGGCGACTACCTTGAGGATCGTGGCCACACCGTGGACTTCGCCGCCGACGGCGTGACCGGCCTGCACCTGGCCGTGGTCCACGAGTTCGACGCCATCGTGCTGGACCTGAACCTGCCGGGCATGGATGGCATCGAAGTGTGCCGCAAGCTGCGCAACGAAGCGCGCAAGCAGACGCCGGTGTTGATGCTGACCGCCCGCGACTCGCTGGACAACAAGCTGGCCGGTTTCGATTCCGGCGCCGATGACTACCTGATCAAGCCGTTCGCGCTGCAGGAAGTGGAAGTGCGCTTGAACGCACTGTCGCGCCGCGGCAAGGGCGTGCAGACCCGCGTGCTGGAAACCGGCGACCTGGAATACAACCTGGACACGCTGGAAGTGCGCCGCCAGGGCAAGCTGCTGCAGCTCAACCCGACCGCGCTGAAGATCCTGCAGGCCCTGATGGAGGCCGCGCCGGCCGTGGTGACCCGCCAGGAGCTGGAAACCCGCGTCTGGGGCGAAGAACTGCCCGACTCGGATTCGCTGCGTGTCCACATCCACGGCCTGCGTGCGGTGGTCGACAAGCCGTTTGAAGTACCGCTGATCCAGACCCGCCATGGCATCGGATACCGCATCGCCACCCCGGAAGCCTGATTCCGTGGCAACCAAGGGGGAGCGCCGGCGTTCGCCGTATCGGCGGCGCCTGCGCAGCCGCATCATCGTCTCGTTCGTGTTGTTGGGCTTCTGCCTGACGACCCTGTTTGCGTTCGCCACCAACTGGGCCCGCATGCGCGTGGAAAACCAGCTGGTGGAAGACGTGATGAACCGCAACATCAACGAGTATGTGCGGCGGTTCTACGAGAGCCCGGATCGCAACCCCGACCTGCCCGTGCAGCAGATGCGCGCGCGCCTGATCAAGCCTGACAAGTTTGATGCGCTGCGCGAGGAAGAGCCGGACTGGTACGAGTTCAAGGATGGCCTGTACAACATGGGCGGCGTGGACGAGCGTGGTCAGCGCTATTCCTACAAGCTGGCCGTGCGCAAGACGCCCGACGCCTGGGCGTTCCTGGCCTACGACATGACCGACAGCGTGCGCGGTGGGCAGCAGCTCAACCGCGCACTGGTGCTGTCGGTGCTGGTGTTCAGCCTGTTGTCGCTGGTGCTGGGCTGGTGGTCGGCATCAAAGGTGATGAAGCCGGTCTCGGACCTGGCCGCGCGGTTGCGTGCCTATCGCGGCGGCACCAGTGATCCCGAGCCGCTGGCACCGCGTTTCCCCGATGACGAAGTGGGGCAGCTGGCACAGGCGCTGGATGATTATTCGTCGCGGCTGACCGAAGTGGTGCAGCGCGACCGTGAGTTCAATGCCGACGTCAGCCACGAGCTGCGCACGCCGCTGGCGGTGATCCGTGGCGCCACCGAGCTGCTGCTGACCCGGCCCGGCCTGGATGAGAAGGTGCTGCAGCGCCTGCAGCGCATCCAGCGTGCCGAACAGCAGTGCAGCGACCTGATCGGCGCGCTGCTGCTGCTGTCGCGCAACGAGCGCGGGCAGGGCACCAGCAATGTTGCCCGCGTGGCCGAACAGCTGCTGGACGCGCACCGCGCCCAGTTGGGTGGCAAGCCGCTGGAGCTGGCGCTGGAAGGCGAGCGCAACCTGGTGATCGATGCGCCCGAGGCGGCGTTGTCGGTGGCGTTGGGCAACCTGATCGGCAACGCGGTGAAGTACTCGCAGGATGGGGAAGTGCGCGTCTTTGTCGGCAGCAATTCGGTGTCGGTGACTGACAGTGGCCCGGGCCTGAGCGAAGAAGACGCCGCCAAGCTGTTCCAGCGTGGCTATCGCGGTACGCATGCTGGCCATTCGCAGGGCGGTGGCATCGGCCTGTCGATCGTCAGCCGCCTGTGTGATCTGTACGGCTGGCAGGTGAGCGTGCGCCCCGGTGGCGAGCGCGGCGTGATCGCCACCCTGACGTTCTCGCCGAAGCCGTTGTAAGAGCCCCTGCTTTGGTGGGTGCCGACCTTGGTCGGCACAAATCCTGCCGACCTCGCATCGCGCCCTGTGTCGCTTGTGCCACCGTATCCCCCTCGCAGGAATGATCGGCCAGAAGCCCAACACGACATCACCGTGATCGCCGCCACGCCGCGCGCGTGTCCGCATGCACGCATTCGTGCACCCAACTGTGGCTTGAGAATTTCCTTACAGATCACGGTGCTGCGGGATGGCCAGATGGAGCGGCTGGGGCAGGTGCCCTGGCCGGGATTGGCGTCCTGAAAAAATCCTTCGACTCAAGCGCTCCGGGTGTGCTGCGGCTCATCATGGAAAATGCATCGCCTGCCTCTTTCGGCGGACGGTGCGTGGGGATTCATCAGAATCCGCTGGAGTTTTTTCCTCGCGCTTGAGTTGTTGGGCCTCCGGTACGCCAACCCGCACCGTCCGCCACCTTGCATCCGCAGGTGGCCTGCCGACTGCGAGGAGCCACACCATGTCCGCACGCCCACTGTTCCCTCAACTTCACGCCCTGATCGGCGAAGCCGCCGACCTGCTGCCAGCCGACGTCGCCGAGCGCATCGAAACCCTGCTCGATGATCCCAAGGATCTGCTGCCTGCGCTGCTGGCCCGCATGGACGGCCGCGATGCCGCCGACGGCCGGCGGCTGGAAGCTGCGGGCCTCAGCCCGGCACAGGCGGCCACCATGGCCGGCCTCAGCCGCACCCTGGCCGGCTTGAATGCACTCATGCAGGTGCTGCACGCCGCCGAAGCCGCCCGCGAGCAGGGCGGTGCCCATCAGCAGCTCAGCCCGGATGTCGTCGACGGCCTGCTGCTCGGCGCACGAGAACTGGCCCGCTATGCCCGCCTGCAGCTGGAGTAGGTTCACGCCATGCGTGGATGCGCTTCGGTAGCGCGTGGATTGGCTTCGGTAGTGCCGGCCGCTGGCCGGCAACCAAACCGTCCAGTAGATCCACGCCATGCGTGGATTCGCTCCGGTAGTGCCGGCCGCTGGCCGGCAATCGAGCCGTCCAGTAGATCCACGCCATGCGTGGATTTGCTTTGGTAGTGCCGGCCGCTGGCCGGTAGCTAGGCCTCAGCCCCCAGCCAACCCCAGATGCCGCTCATGCAGCGCTTCCACCTGCGCCTGCAGGTCCTCGGGCTGGCCATCGTTTGTGGCGCAGGTTCATGCGCGCGGCTGCTCTTGTGCGAGCGCCTACTGTATAAATCCGTATCCGCCACTTCTCTCAAGGCCCGAGGTCGAGTCTGCCGATATCATTGAGGTAGTGCGCGACACGTTAATCAATTGGAAGGGGCGCAGGTAAGTGGTGTTCCTACGGATATTTGGCTTTCTTGTGGGTCTATTGATGGTCGTCTATGGCGTTGCAGTCATGGACGATGCATTGATTGGAACGGGGCCTTGCCGGGCGAACTGCGGTCTGTACAGCGCCCTAATCCGTTTGTTCGGGCAGTCGGCCTATAACAAGCTGATGGGCCTTTCCTGGATTGTCGCGGGAGTGATATTCATTTTTGTTTCCGTCGTGGTTTGGCGCGGAAAAGGATCCGCGGGAAGGCGTAGGCGGAACAAGGGACGTCGGCGTCGATAGAGATGAGTGGATGAAATATCTCAGGAGGTCCAAGTCATGCGTGAAAGCGCTTCTGCGCATTGCAAGCGGCTCGGTCCCCAGCGAACCTACGAATGCATCATTCTGGTATTCGTATAATTCGCTGCTCTATTCGTGGAAGTTGCCAATTGTCGGTGGAAGTGATGCATCCTGAGATTGAAGTGAAATTGACGGCTTCGGCAGCTGGCTGTGCGAGCTATGACTTGATGGCGCAGCTTTCGCGCGAAGTGAATGAGGTGGATGCTGCGGATGTACTGATCAGGAACGTCATTGATTGTCGCGGAGCGGCAAGCCTCGCCGAGCCGACTCATCAGGCTCTTGAGGTCGATGTGCGAGTTCGGATTGGCGAGGGGGGGGCGAGGGCGTGTCTAAACCTCTCTTCCGTAACCGTTGAAAAGATGGCGTCTATATTCGCTTCATTGAATTTCGATCCCGAGTTGGCTGGAGACGGTGGCGCAGATGGATTGGAATTGGAGGAGGAAAGTGCTCCATCTACGCGACCTGAGCTGGTTGTCGTTCTCGTTGGTGACTCTCCTGTAAGTGGTGAAGAAGTCATCCTTTCCAGAGTCGAGCGCCAGCAATACAGAACTGGCGACATCCAGGGAGGAGTTCATGAAGCGTTGCAGCGCGGCCTCGAGAAGGTGGAGGGAAAGGCAAAGCTGTGGGCGCTGCAGGTGGGAATACGCCTGTCGAGTCAGCGCGGGGTGTGGCCGGGTTTTAATCTCTCTTGTGACGTGATCAGACTGATGGCGTCTGGTGGGGTCTCATTGGATTTCGATCCGTATGTCTAGCGTGGTCCTGTTGGTGGCCGACAATTGGAAATCCGAATCGACCGCCCCGTATGGTGCTATCCGAAGGCATGCTTGAGCTCGAAGCGCGCTCTGATCTCGTCGGCGCTCATGGACTTGCCTGAGTGCCTCCTATGAACTACCCGGATGGGGAAAAGGTGCTGCGTGGCGACACCGTTGATCTTGGTGGCGGAGCGCGCGGGATCGTGGTTGCCGTGATCGATGATGATTCTTATGCAGTTGGCTTTTCCGCGGAAGAATGGCAGCACCTCGGACGAGGTGCGTTGTTGCGAGCGCCTGGATTCGGTCTACTGCATTGTCTAGATACAGATCAAGACTTCACTTTGATCGAGCGGGGTCGATCAGGAAGTTCTGAGTCGTAGAGCTGAGGTGCTTGAGTAATCCGCCAAAGGGTTGGAGTTCTTTGCGCCCGTTGCAGAGTCTATGACGCCCACGCAGGAAGACAGATGCTTGCCGTGCGTATTTTCGGATGTCTCGTGGGTGTGCTGATGGTCGTCTATGGCGCGGCGGTCATGGACGATGCATTGATTGGAACGGGGCCTTGCCGAGCGAACTGCAGCCTGTACAGCGCCTTGATTCGTCTGTTCGGGCAGTCGGCCTATAACAAACTGATGGGCTTTTCCTGGGCTGTCGCGGGAGTGATGTTCATTTTTGTTTCCGTTGTGGTTTGGCACGGAAAAGGATCGGCGGATAGGCGTAGGCGGAAAAGGCAACGTCGACGTTGATCGAGATGAGGGGGTGGCAATGTCTCAGTGGATCCAAGCCATGCGCGAATGCATTCCCGCGCAACACTAGGACTCAATCCCCAGCCAACCCCAGATACCGCTCATGCAGCGCTTCCACCTGCGCCTGCAGATCTTCCGGGTGACCATCGTTGACCACCACATCATCAGCCAGTGCCAACCGCTGCGTGCGGCTGGCCTGGGCGGCGATCATCTTGTCGGCCAGCGCGGCGTCGATGCCGTCGCGCTGCATCAGCCGGGCGTGCTGCACGGCTTCGGGCGCATCCACCAGCAGTACCCGGTCCAACCACGGGTAGGCCTGCCGCCCACCGACCTCGGTCAGCAGCGGAATGGCGGCAATCGCATAGGGGCTGGTGGCCTGCTCGCACTGCTGTTGCATCAGCAGGCGGATGGCCGGGTGGGTGATCGCTTCCAATGCCGTCCGTTCGGCCGGATCGGCGAACACGTGGGCCCGCAGGCGCGTCCGGTCCAGGCTGCCGTCCGCCTGCAGCATGTCGGTGCCGAAGCGCTCGGCAATGCGGCCCAGGGCGGGGCTGCCGGCAGCGACCACCGCGCGGGCTGCCAGATCGGCGTCGGCCACCACGATGCCCAGCGCCTCGAAGCGCCGGGTCACCTCGCTCTTGCCGGCGGCAATGCCGCCGGTCAGGCCAACCACATACCGGCTCATGGGGATTCCCCTCAGCGCAGTCCGCTCAACACCAGGTACTGCTCCACCACGGGAGCGCCCCACATGAAGTACAGCCAGCCCGCGATGGCCAGGTAGGGGCCGAACGGGATCGGCGTGGCGCGGTCACGGCCCCGGGTGTACAGCCAGATCGAGCCGATGATGGCGCCCAGCACCGACGACAGCAGGATGATCGGCAGGATGCCCTTCAGCCCGCACCAGGCACCGAGGGCGGCCAGCAGCTTGAAATCGCCGTGGCCCATGCCTTCCTTGCCGGTCAGCTGCTTGAACAGCCACCAGACCATCCACAGCGACAGGTAGCCCACCGCCGCGCCGACCAATGCCGGCTTGGCGGGCATGTACAGGTTGTCGATGTTGCCTATCAGGCCCAGCCACATCAGTGGCAGGGTCAACTGGTCGGGCAGCAGCTGGGTGCGCAGGTCGATGCCGGACAGGGCGATCAGGAAGCAGGTCAGCACGATGGCACCGAAGCCCTGCCAGCCGAAGCCGAACTGCCAGACGCAGGCCAGTACCAGCACCGAGGTCAGGGCCTCGACCAGCGGGTACTGCAGCGAGATCGGCGCCTTGCAGTGGCGGCACTTGCCGCCCTGGATGATCCAGCTGAACAGCGGGATGTTCTCGTACCAGCTCAGCTTGTGCTTGCAGTGCGGGCAGTGCGAGGGCTCGACCACGATCCCCGGTGGCGGGGGCTCGTAGAAGTCCGGTTCCTCCAGGACCTCGCGCGCATCGCGCTTCCACTGCCACTCCAGCCGCTTGGGCAGGCGCAGGATGACGACGTTGAGGAAACTGCCCAGCAGCAGCCCCAGGGCGGCCGCGGCGGGGTAGCCGAGGCCGGGATGCTGGTCGAGAAATGCCATGTAGTGATTATCCGACGACGGAAGCGAGCTTGAAGATCGGCAGGTACATGCCGATGACCATGCCGCCGACGATGGTACCAATGATCACCATGATGATCGGTTCCAGCAGGCTGCTGAGGGCGTCAACGGCATTGTTGACCTCCTGCTCATAGTACTCGGCCACCTTGAACAGCATGGCGTCCAGGGCACCGGCCTCTTCACCGATGCCGGTCATCTGGATGACCATGTGCGGGAACAGGGCGGTCTGCTTCATGGCCATGTTGACTGGGTAACCGACCGACACGTCATCGCGCATGCGCAATACGGCATGTTCGTAAACCGTATTGCCGGTGGCGCCGGCCACGATCCCCAAAGCCTCCACCAAAGGCACGCCGGCCTTGAAGGTGACGGCGGTGGTACGGGCAAAGCGGGCGATGGAGCTGTTGTGCATGATCTGCCCGATGACAGGCACCTTGAGCACCAGTCGGTCCATGCTGTGCTGCATCTTGGGCGAGCGTTTGTAGGCCGCGATGAAGCCGACGATCGATCCGATGATGACCAGCAGGATCAGCCACCACCACGAGACCATGAAGCGGGACAGATTCACGATCATCTGGGTGAAAGCGGGTAGGTCCGCGCCGAAGCCTTTGAATACGTCCTCGAACTGCGGCACCACCCAGACCAGCAGGATTCCGCTGACCAACAGGGCAACCGCCAGTACCATGGCGGGATAGAACATCGCCTTCTTGATCTTGCCCTTCAGCGCTTCAATGTTCTCTTTGTAGTTGGCGACGGTGTCCAGCACCGTCTCCAGAACACCTGCGCCTTCGCCGGCCTTGACCAGATTGCGGTAGAGCTCGTCGAATTGAACCGGATGCTTGCTGACCGCTTCGTAGAGCGATGATCCGCCTTCGATATCAGTGCGCAGGCCATCCACCATCTTCTTCATGCGCGGGTTCTTGTGCCCGCTGGCGATGATTTCCAGCGAACTGACGATAGGCACACCGGACTTCATCATGGTGGCCATCTGCCGGCTGAAGAACGCGATGTCCTTCGGCGAGATTCGGCTCCCGGAGCCGCCGAACAACGGCTTGGGCTTGAGTTTGACCGTGCCTGGCGTAATGCCTTGGCGGCGCAACTCAGCCCGCAGCAGGTTCGCATTTTTCGCGGCCTGCTCGCCTTTCATCTTCACACCCCGCTTGTCGGTCCCCACCCAGACAAACGGCTGCAAGTCCGTGGTGTTGCGAGCCACGGGCTCCTTCTTGATCGCACTGCGACTGACAGACATATCGGCTCCCCAAGACCCGCCATCCCCAGGCGGGCGTCTAGCCGTTGATGGTAGCGGGTTCACGCCCGTCTGGGCAGTTGTTGGAGGCGCCATCATGCGAATTCGTGCCGGTTGCCGACCAAAGGTGACGCACTGCGTCACATTGCCGCGTCCATCGCAGATTCGCATTCAGGGGGTTCCCATCCGTGAAATAGCTGCCATCATGGGTGCGGGGAAATCCAGGGGGAGGCGTGCCGGGGTTGGCACGCAACCTGCGTTGATCCACCCGCAGGGGGCAGGACCCGCTCAGCTGGCCGCTGGTCAGACCGATCCTGTCTTCTGATATCAACCACCACTTATCTTGGGGATGTACCAAATGAAGAACCAGAAGGGCTTCACCCTTATCGAACTGATGATCGTCGTTGCGATCATCGCCATCCTGGCCGCCATCGCCCTGCCGATGTATCAGGACTATGTGGCCAAGTCGCAGGTTACTGCTGGCCTGGCTGAAATCACCCCTGGCAAGACCCAGTACGAAGTTGCCTTGAACGAAGGCAAGACCACTGTTGCTGATATTGCCGAGCTGGGTCTGAAGGATTCCGATCGCTGCACCATCACCCCGATCACTGCGCTGAGCGAGACTGGCTCGATCGAGTGCACCCTTGCGGGCAACACGAAGATCGTCGGCAAGAAGATCCGTGTGGAGCGTGCTGCTGATGGCACCTGGGCTTGCAAGACCGATATCACCGCAGCGGAAAAGAAGTACATCCCGAGCGGCTGCGTCACCGGTTAATGTGACCCACATTGATTGATCAGAGGCCCCGCTCGTCGGGGCCTCTTTTTTGGGGCTGATTGCCTGGGCAGTCAGAATTGTTGCAGTAGGTCTGGAACCATTGGGGAGCGTTCCATATGAGCCGGGAGCGTGGGTTTTCTTTGATTGAGTTAATGATTGCCGTGGCGATCATTGCGATCCTTGCGGCAATTGCATTGCCGATCTATCAGGACTATGTTGCGAGGGCGCAGTTGTCGGCAGCTTTCGCCGATATCCGTCCGGGCAAGACGACAATTGAAACGACAGTGCAGGACAACCGCGATAGTTCGTTGATTGACGCGACCTACGTGGGCTTGAGGCCTACTGTGCGCTGTTCGGATGTATCGGCAGAGCTCGCGGCCAGTGGCGTGGCCAGCATAGGCTGTACCGTCATTGGTGGGCCTGCCGTTAACGGCAAAGACCTCATCCTCCGCCGCGCAGCCGACGGCACCTGGACCTGCGACGGCAGCGCCTTCGAAGCGCGCTATCGTCCAACCGGCTGTTGATCACACTTCGGCCTGCCAATGGGATGTTGGCGGGCCGTTGACGGGGCTATCATCCCCGGGGGAGTCAGGATCGTGCCTGCCGGGCTGGGAGTGCCGGGCGAGGCAGTCATGCTGAAGGATTGGCGTCGTCGTCGGCCATCGGGTCGCGGCAGGTTCTGCTGCCCTGTGCGGTGCCCCTGGAAGGCGCGCCGCACTGCCTGACCCATGATGAGCCAAGGATCCATATGAACGCCGTAACCACCGCCAATCTCGTCGGCATCACCGGCCTGGCCCGTCGCCTGGTCCAGGATGGTGCGCTGGACGAGGCTTCCGCCCGCGATGCCATGGCCAAGGCCGCTGCCGCCCGGCAGCCGCTGCCGACCTGGTTCGCGCAGAACAAGGTGGTTGGGGCGGCCCAGCTGGCGGCCGCCAACGCGGTCGAGTTCGGCATGCCGCTGTTCGACGTGTCCACGTTCGACGCCAGCCAGAACGCGATGAGCCTGGTCAGCGAGGAGCTGCTGCGCAAGCACAACGTGCTGCCGCTGTTCAAACGCGGCGGCAAGCTGTTCGTGGGCACCAGCAACCCGACCCATTCGCTGGACGAGATCAAGTTCCACACCAACCTGGTGGTGGAGCCGATCCTGGTGGATGAAGACCAGATCCGCCGCACGCTCGAGCAGTGGCATGCCAGCCACGACACGCTGGGCGACGCGCTGGGGGGCGATGACGATGGCATGGGCAACCTGGACGTTGCGGCCGGAGACGAGGATCTCGGTGCCGGTGGCGACTCCGGCATCGATGCCAAGGGCGATGACACCCCGGTGGTGAAGTTCGTCAACAAGGTGCTGGTGGACGCGATCCGCAAGGGCGCCTCGGACATCCACTTCGAGCCCTATGAAGACGACTACCGCGTGCGCCTGCGCATCGACGGCCTGCTGAAGATGGTGGCGCGCGCGCCGGTGAAGCTGAACCAGCGCATCGCCGCGCGCCTGAAGGTGATGGCGCAGCTGGACATCGCCGAGAAGCGCGTGCCGCAGGACGGACGCATCAAGCTCAACCTGTCCAAGAGCAAGCAGATCGATTTCCGCGTGAGCACGCTGCCGACCCTGTTCGGCGAGAAGGTGGTGCTGCGTATCCTGGACGGCAGCGCGGCCAAGCTGGGCATCGACAAGCTGGGTTACGAGCCGGACCAGCAGAAGCTGTTCCTGGAAGCCATCCACAAGCCGTACGGCATGGTGCTGGTGACCGGCCCGACCGGTTCGGGCAAGACGGTGTCGCTGTACACCGCGCTGGGCATTCTCAACGACGAGACGCGCAACATCTCCACCGCCGAAGACCCGGTGGAAATCCGCCTGCCCGGCGTCAACCAGGTGCAGCAGAACAACAAGCGCGGCATGACCTTCGCCGCGGCGCTGCGTTCGTTCCTGCGACAGGATCCGGACATCATCATGGTCGGCGAAATCCGCGACCTGGAGACGGCCGAGATCGCGATCAAGGCGGCGCAGACCGGTCACATGGTGCTGTCCACGCTGCATACCAACGATGCGCCGCAGACCATCGCGCGCCTGATGAACATGGGCATCGCGCCGTACAACATCACCAGCTCGGTGACCCTGGTGATCGCCCAGCGCCTGGCGCGCCGGCTGTGCAACACCTGCAAGCGCCCGTCCAATCTGCCCGAGCATGCGTTGCTGGCCGAAGGCTTCACCCAGGCGCAGCTGGATGCGGGTATTGAACTGTACGAGGCAGTGGGCTGCGATGAGTGCACCGAGGGCTACAAGGGCCGTACCGGTCTCTACCAGGTGATGCCGATGACCGACGAGATCGCCACGATCGTGCTGGCCGGTGGCAATGCGTTGCAGATTGCTGAAGCTGCCCAGCAGATCGGGGTGAACGATCTGCGCCAGTCGGCGTTGAAGAAGGCGGCTGCGGGCGTCACCAGCCTGGCCGAGATCAATCGCGTTACCAAGGATTGAGGTAGAGAGTGATCAGTGAAGAGCTCCGCATGGCGGAGCTCTTCCTGTGGTCACGCAGCGATCGGACTGACGATGTTCATCCATTCAAGGATGGGCTTGGCGACTGCTTGGTCGCCCGTACGGCAGTCGAAAACTTCGATACTGCCGAGTTGTATCCGACATACCGTAAAGGCTTCTTCCTCGTTCAGGCTGTTGTCGGTCAGAATACAGGCATCAGCCACGCCCGCAGCAGCTGCAATGGCCGTTTGCGTTCGAGGAAAGCGCGTGGTCAGCTTCCCCAGCTGGACGTTGTGTCCGCCGCTTGCAACACGCGTCAGAACCCGGGCAATGGAAAGTTGATCATTGGCCAACCCAACAAAAACCAGAATGACGAAGTAGCCCGCTATCTGCAGTTGTTGGATCTGATCAATTTTTGATTCAAACGTGCCGTCGCCACGAGGTTGCCAGTGCGAGAACACTGTCTCAAGCGCAAAGGGCACGTTTGCCGTCATCGCGTGGCCGACGAAAGCCTGGACTCCTTGTTGTGCGACCTTCATCCACGCGGCATTTTCGTCTCGTAGTTGCACCGCCCATTGTGGGAGCGCCTGCTTGTTCGCATCCGGCAGGATGGACAGCATCATGCGATCTGCATTGATCAGCGGAATCTTCAACGAATCGGCGAGGTGCTCATACCACAACGTTGATTTGCCAGATCCATTGTGGCCGGCAAGAATGACCGCAAGCGGACGATTGGTCTCCGCCCTTGCCCGTTCTATGCGTTCGAATGCACTCGCCAGATCAGGCGGCGTTTTCCTTGAACTTGCCATTGACAAACCGTCCTTGGACTGTCTTTCCATCGAGGCGGCGGATGATCACGCCAGGGTGCTGTGGGTCTGCACTGTAGTAAGGAACGCCCCGCGTTTCCTTGAGTGTGACGCCAGGGCGGCCTAGTGCCTGGCCAAGTGCTTGTAGCGCGCGCTGGCTTTCCGCGCGGCCTTGCCGACCAGCCTTGGCGTCCAGCGCTGGACTATTGATAAGCACCGAGCCGAACTGAATCTGGCGCCAGTTGTCCGTGGCCTTCTTGGCACCCGGCTTCTGGGGGGCGGCGGCAACGCGGTTGGCGACCACAAGCGTTTGCCTGAATGGCTGCGGGGGTGATTTCCGGGGCATGGGGCGGACGCTATCAGATCACTCGGGCGACAACAAGGTGGCCTGATCAATGATGTTGCGTCCATTTATTTGTTCAGTTTGTTGGACCATCTGATGGCCTTTTGATGGCCTTTCCCTCGGAAAGGGGGCCGACTTCGTGCCCGACCGCTTACTCCATCCCCAGCTTCTTCAGCTTGTAGCGCAGCGCGCGGAAGGTGATGCCCAGCTGCGCGGCGGTGCGGGTCTTGTTCCAGCGGTTCTCCTCCAGCGCGCGCTGGATGGCGCTGCGCTCGAGCTGTTCGATGTACGAGGGCAGGGCGGCGCTGCCGGGCTGCAGGTCCACCACGGCTTCGGCGTGCGCTGCGCTGCCGGGCGTGCGCGGGGCGTGCTGCGGCAGGCGCAGGTCGTCGGCGCCGATGCGGTCTTCTTCGGCCAGGGCCAGCGCGCGTTCCAGGATGTTCTCCAGTTCGCGCACGTTGCCGGGGAAGGCGTACTGGGCCAGCGCGTCCAGTGCAGACGGCGCCAGCAGCGGCGTCGGGCGGCCGTGGCTGCGGGCCAGCCGTGCCAGCACCGACGCGGCCAGTTCCGGCAGGTCCTGGCGACGCTCGCGCAGCGGCGGCACCTTCAGTTCGATCACGTTGATGCGGTAGTAGAGGTCGTGGCGGAAGCGCCCGTCCTCGACCAGCTCGGCCAGGTCCTTGTGGGTGGCCGAAAGGATGCGCACGTCCACCGGCTCTTCGTTGGCGGCGCCGACCGCGCGCACCGACTTTTCCTGGATCGCGCGCAGCAGCTTCACCTGCATCTGCAGCGGCAGTTCGGCCACTTCGTCGAGGAACAGGGTGCCGCCATGCGCGGCCTGGAACAGCCCGGGCTTGTCGGCGTGGGCGCCGCTGAAGCTGCCCTTGCGGTGGCCGAAGAATTCGCTCTCCATCAGCTCGCCGGGAATGGCGCCGCAGTTGACCGGCACGAACGGGCCGGCCGCGCGCGCGCCCTGCGCGTGGATGGTGCGTGCGACCAGCTCCTTGCCCACGCCGGATTCACCGAGGATGTAGACCGGCGCCTGGCTGCGCGCGACCTTGCCGATGGTGGTGCGCAGCACCTCCATGGCCGGCGAGTCGCCAAGCAGGCGCGCGCCCTGTTCGGCGGCGGGACCGGGCGCGGGGCGCTCGGTGTTGTTGAGCTCCAGCGCGTGCTTGACCAGGCCACGCAGCACGGCGATGTCCACCGGCTTGCTGACGAAGTCGAAGGCACCGGCCTTCAACGCTTCCACCGCCAGGTCCATGCTGCCGAAGGCGGTGATCATCGCTACCGGCGTGCGCGGGTAGTGCTGGGCGATCTCGCTGACCAGCTCGATGCCGTTGCCGTCCGGCAGGCGCATGTCGGTGATGCACAGGTCGTACGGATTGCTGGCCAGCAGTTCGCGCGCTTCGGCAAGGTTGGCTGCCGTACTGATGCGCAGCCCCATGCGGCCGAGCGTCAGTACCAGCAGTTCGCGGATGTCGCGTTCGTCGTCGACGACGAGGGCGCTGCGGGTTTCGTTCATGGGCGTGAAAGATAAACGAGGGGGCTGGAAGCGACAAATGTTTGACGCACAGAATCGGGATCAGGTGGGCAACAACGTATGCGGGCCGGGCAGTACCAGGCGGAAGCACGAGCCACCGGCGGGCACCGGGATGTAGTCCAGCCGTGCCTGGTTGGCCCGGCACAGCTCGCGGGCGATGTACAGGCCCAGTCCGGTGCCATGCTCGGAAGTGGTGAAGAACGGCCGGAACAGCTGCGCGGCCACGCTTTCGGGAATGCCGGGGCCACGATCCATCACGTCGATGACCGCACTGCGCTCGTGCTGGGCCACGCGCAGGCGCACCCGTGCCGGTTGCTGGCCGATGCGGCCGTACTTGAGGGCGTTGTGCACCAGCACGGTCAGCACCTGGTAGAGGTGCTTGGTGTCGACCTGGGCCAGCACCGAGGTGTCGTTGATGATCGGCTCGATGCTGTCGGTTTCCAGCGTCTGGCCCTGCTTGTACTCCAGCACGAAGCGGCGCACGAAAGCGGCCAGGTCGACGTTCTCGGGCGTGGCGCGCTCGCGCCGGGCCAGGCCCAGCACGCTTTCGACGATGCCGTTGGTGCGCTGGCACTGCTGGCGGATGATCTGCAGCAGGCGGCGGTCGCTTTCGTTGAAGCCGGTGCCTTCTTCCAGCAGCTGCACTGCGTAGTTGATCGCGGCCAGCGGATTGCGGATCTCGTGGGCGAGGCTGGCCGAGAAGCGCCCCATCGCTGACAGGGTGAGCGATTCGGCACGGCGCGAGACCACGCTGGAGTCGTCCAGGAACACCAGGGCCAGTTCGCTGCCGGCCAGCAGGCGGGCAAAACGCGGCTGCACTTCGGGCTGGTCGGGGTTGAGCTGCAGCGGCAGTTCGTCCTGCGCCCAGCCATTGCGCCAGCGCTGCAGGCGACGGGCAAGTTCCGGGGCGGCGCTGGCCAGGTCCAGGCGGCCGCTTTCGCCACTCCCATCGCTGTCACCGAGCAGCATCGAGGCGGCCTCGTTGGCCAGGGTGACGCGGTTGTCGGCGTCGACCACCAGCACGCCGGTACGCATGCGGCGGATGATCAGCTCGTTGATCTGGAACAGGTTGGCCACTTCATCGCCGCGCTGGTTGGCCAGCTGCTGGTTGCGGCGCGCGCGGCTGCCGACCTGGTAACTGATGAAGGCCAGCGCCAGGTAGCTGGTGGCGAACATCGCCAGTTCGGCCAGGGTACGGGTGGGGTCGCCGCCTTCCAGCAGCTTCCAGGTGTATTCCACGCCGGTGGCGAGGCTGGCGGCCAGCGCCAGGCCCAGCCCCAGGCTGAGCGGGAGCAGGGTGGCGGCGGCGGCGATGTTGAACAGCAGCGACATCGAGATGCCAGCGCTGGCACCGGGCAGGGCATGTGACAGCAGGGTGGCGGCGACGATGTCCACCAGCACGCCGCTGACCACGATCGGGCGCAGCCAGCGTTCGTTGCGGCCGATCACCAGGGCCAGCAGCGAAAGCACCAGGTAAATGGCGGCGACGGTGTCGGCCAGCCGCGGGTGGTGGGCTTCGCCGACCATGGCCGACAGCGGGCTGTAGAGCAGGGCGGCGATGACCGAGGCGATCAGCACCCGGTACAGCGCGAAGAAATACAGCTCACGCCGCGGAATCGATTCGATGCGGTCGATCAATGAAGCACTGGGTGACACGCCGGAACTCCCCTTCTGGCTGCCTGGGTCTGGAATCTGCGGCGGGCCTGCCTGGCGTCCCCTGAGGCCGGGCGGGCACGTCGCTTCGATGTGGCCTGCGGTGGAAGCCGTCGAGCTGGCTCGACTCTACACACCCTGGTTGACCAGTATAGGGCCCCCGGCACGGCGCCGCCGGAGCGGCCCGGATCGCGCATTTGGCCCGGGATGGATACCGGTGGCCAGCAGGCCGCTGGGCGCAACTGCCTGAATGGCGGCGGAAATCTGGCCGGGTCTGGCGTTTTGTACAGACTTCTTTGCGCCCCGGCGCTGGCTCGGCCACAATAGTGGGCCCGCCGCGGTCCATGCCGGCGCCCCGCCGGGGCCCTGAGGAATTGCGTGCGGTCGTTCCTATTCCCACGGTGACGCATGAATTTCCACGAATACCAGTCAAAACAACTGCTTGCCGAGTACGGCATCCCGGTCCCGGCCGGCAAGGTCGCTGCGACCCCGGACGAAGCGGTTGCCGCTGCCAACTCCCTGGGCCAGGGCCCCTGGATGGTCAAGGCGCAGATCCACGCTGGCGGCCGCGGCAAGGCTGGCGGCGTCAAGTTCTGCAAGACCACCGACGACGTGAAGGCCGCTGCGGCCAAGATGCTCGGCACCAAGATGGCCACCTACCAGACCGCTGGCGTTGAACTGCCGGTCAACCTGGTGCTGGTGACCACCGCCGGCGAGATCGTCAAGGAACTGTACCTGTCGGTGCTGGTCGACCGTGGCACCAAGACCATCACCTACATCGCCTCTTCGGAAGGCGGCGTGGAAATCGAGCAGGTTGCTGCTGAAACCCCGGAGCTGATCCACTCGCTGAACGTCGACTTC
This sequence comes from Stenotrophomonas sp. WZN-1, assembly GCF_002192255.1. Lineage (NCBI taxonomy): Bacteria > Pseudomonadati > Pseudomonadota > Gammaproteobacteria > Lysobacterales > Lysobacteraceae > Stenotrophomonas > Stenotrophomonas sp. WZN-1. Next base: position 3,509,529 of record NZ_CP021768.1, on the reverse strand, counting down.
GTCGAAGGCGTGCAGGGTTACCACGGCCGTGATTTCGGCTTCAAGCTGGGCCTGACCGCCAAGCAGGCCGGCCAGTTCGCCAGCATCATGGTGAACCTGTACCGCCTGTTCAACGAAAAGGACCTGGCCCTGGTTGAAATCAACCCGCTGGCCATCCTGGACGACGGCAACCTGTACGCGCTGGACGGCAAGTTCGACAGCGACGACAACGCCGCGTTCCGCCAGAAGGCCCTGGTCGCCATGCGCGACAAGACCCAGGAAGATCCGACCGAAGTGATCGCTTCGGAGCTGGACATCAACTACGTCACCATGGACGGCAACATCGGCTGCATGGTGAACGGCGCCGGCCTGGCCATGGCCACCATGGACGTCATCAAGCTCAACGGCGGCGAGCCGGCGAACTTCCTGGACGTGGGCGGCGGTGCCAACAAGCAGCGCGTCATCGAAGCGTTCAAGCTGATCCTGTCCTCGGACAAGGTTGAAGGCATCTTCGTCAACATCTTCGGCGGCATCGTCCGCTGCGACATGATTGCCGAAGGCATCATCGCCGCCGTGAAGGAAGTGGGCGTCAAGGTTCCGGTCGTGGTGCGCCTGGAAGGCACCAACGTGGAAGAAGGCAAGCAGCTGCTGCGCGACAGCGGCATGGCCATCATCCCGGCTGACAACATCAACGATGGCGCCAAGAAGATCGTTGAAGCTGTCAAGAACGCTGCCTGATTCGACACCAAGGAATTCCCATGTCTGTTTTGATTAACAAGAACACCAAGGTGATCGTGCAGGGCTTCACCGGCCAGCAGGGCACCTTCCACGCCACTCAGATGATTGAGTACGGCACCCAGGTTGTTGGCGGCGTGACCCCGGGCAAGGGGGGCACCACCCACATCGACCTGCCGGTCTTCAATACCGTTGCCGACGCCGTGCAGAGCACCGGCGCCAACGCTTCGGTCATCTACGTGCCGCCGCCGTACGCGGCCGACGCGATCCTGGAAGCCGCTGCTGCCGGCATCAAGGTCATCGTCTGCATCACCGAAGGCATCCCGGTGCTGGACATGCTGCGCGTCAAGAACGTGCTGACCCGTTCGCATCCGGACACCGTGCTGATCGGGCCGAACTGCCCGGGCGTCATCACCCCGGGTGAGTGCAAGATCGGCATCATGCCGGGCCACATCCACCAGCCGGGCAAGATCGGTATCGTGTCGCGTTCGGGCACCCTGACCTATGAAGCGGTCAAGCAGACCACCGAAGTCGGCCTGGGCCAGTCCACCTGCATCGGCATCGGTGGTGACCCGATCAACGGCCTGAACTTCGTCGACTGCCTGAAGCTGTTCAACGAAGATCCGCAGACCGAAGGCATCATCATGGTGGGCGAAATCGGCGGTGACGCCGAAGAAGCCGGCGCCGAGTACATCAAGAACCACGTGAAGAAGCCGGTCGTCGGTTTCATCGCCGGTGCGTCGGCTCCGGCCGGCAAGCGCATGGGCCACGCCGGTGCGATTGCTTCGGGCGGCAAGGGTACTGCCGAAGGCAAGTTCGCCGCGATGGAAGCCGCTGGCGTCGTCACCGTCCGTTCGCCGGGCGACCTGGGCGCTGCCATCGCCAAGCTGGTGAAATAAGAGTGTTGCCGGCCCTCGGCCGGCACGCTCTAAACAGAAGGGCCGCCTCCGGGCGGCCTTTCTGCATCTTGCGCCCGGCCATCCGGGCAAGCCCATCCACGCGTGGCGTGGATCTACTGAGCCGGGGCTGTCCACGCAGTGGGCGCGCCCGGCGCGCGCATGGCGCGGCGCTACAATGGGCGCATTGCAACCACAGGCTGGAATCCCATGGCTTCGATCCGCATCGCGATGGCGCAGTTCGACTTCCCGGTCGGCGATGTCGCCGGCAACACTGAGCGCATCATCGAGATGATCGGCCAGGCGCGCGATGAGTACGGCGCCGAGCTGGTGATGTTCCCCGAGCTGGCGGTGAGCGGCTACCCGCCGGAAGACCTGCTGCTGCGCCCGGGCTTCCTGTACGAGTGCGAGCAGGCGATGGCCCGCATCGCTGCCGCCTGCCGTGGCATCACCGCCGTGGTCGGCTGGCCGCAGGCCGCCGGCGCGGTGGTCTACAACGCCGCCAGCGTGTTGCGTGATGGCCTGGTGGAGCGGACCTACCGCAAGCGCGAGCTGCCCAACTACGCGGTGTTCGACGAGCGCCGCTACTTCGACGTCGATCCGGATGGCGGCAGCTGCGTGTTCGAGGTCAACGGCATTCCGGTCGGCCTGCTGATCTGCGAGGACCTGTGGTTTGCCGAGCCGCTGGCCGACACCATGCGCGCCGGTGCACAGCTGGTGGTGGTGCCGAATGCTTCGCCCTACGAGCGTGGCAAGCACGCGCAGCGTGACGCGGTGCTGGCCGCGCGCACCCGCGAAAGCGGGGCGGCGATCGCCTATCTCAACGTGGTCGGCGGCCAGGACGCGCTGGTGTTCGACGGCGCTTCGGTGGTGGCCGACGGTGACGGCACGGTGCACCCGGCCGCCGCCGCCTTCGTCGACCAGTGGCTGGTGGTGGAGTACGACGGTGAAACCCGCCGCTTCATGCCGCACGTGTGGATGGACGACGGCGACGAGAGCATGGACGCGCTGGCCTGGCGCGCGGTGACCCGTGGCATCCAGGACTATTGCCGCAAGAACGGCTTCAAGAAGGTGTGGCTGGGCTTGTCCGGCGGCATCGACTCGGCGATCGTGCTGGCCATGGCGGTGGACGCGATGGGCGCGGAAAACGTGACCGCCGTGCGCCTGCCCTCGCGCTACACCGCGGGCCTGTCCAACGACCTGGCGGCCGAGCAGTGCCAGGCGCTGGGCGTGAAGCTGGAGGCGGTGTCGATCGAGCCGGCATTCAAGGGCCTGATGGAAGCGTTGGCGCCGATGTTCGAGGGCACCGCGCCGGACGTGACCGAAGAGAACCTGCAGTCGCGCAGCCGTGGCGTGATCCTGATGGCGCTGGCCAACAAGTTCGGTGGCCTGCTGCTGACCACCGGCAACAAGAGCGAGTATGCGGTCGGCTACGCCACCATCTACGGCGACATGTGCGGTGGCTATGCGCCGCTGAAGGATCTGTACAAGACCGAGGTGTTCGGCCTGTCCAAGTGGCGCAATACCGTGGGCGGCGCGCCGGTGATCCCGCCGGCGGTGATCAGCCGCCCGCCGTCGGCCGAGCTGCGCGAGAACCAGCTGGACCAGGATTCGTTGCCGGCGTATGACGTGCTGGACGGCATCCTGTACCGCTACATCGACCAGGAGCAGTCGCGCACGGAGATCGTGGCCGCCGGCTACGACGCGGCGGTGGTCGACCGCGTGCTGCGCCTGGTGCGCATCAGCGAGTGGAAGCGGCACCAGGCCGCGCCGGGGCCGAAGGTCTCGCGCCGCGCATTTGGCCGCGAGCGGCGTTACCCGATCAGCAACGGTTACAAGGGCTGAGGCAGCGGTTGGCAGGTAGTGCCGGCCGTTGGCCCCTCTCCGGTGGGTGCGGACCTTGGTCCGCACGATGGTCGAAGATCATCCACGCATGGCATGGATCTACCGAACGTCGTCGAGCAGTTGTTCGAGGCCGGCGGTTTCGGCGGCTTCGTCGAAGTGACCATCCTCCAGTCGTGCACGCACGAACGCCAGGCCATCGGCCGCCGCTGCGTCCAGTGTGCCGCGATGGTCGACCGGGTAGCGCCGGAACCCGACCGGCTCGCCACGCAGGGCCAGGCCTGCGGCATACAGCAGGGTGGTCAGATAGGGCACATCGCGGTCCTCGCTGCCGTGGCCCAGCATCAGCGGTTGGCTGAAGCCGCGGCGGGGTACGCCGAGATAGTCGTAGAGCACCGCCCAGATGCCCGGCACGCCGGTCAGCGGTGCGGTGAACATGCTGCCGGTGTCCGCGCCGTCCAGCGTGGTGGCCAATTCGCCCAGGCACTGCTCGCGTGCCACTGCCACGCGGGCGCGGCCCGTGTCGCTGAGGACGCGATCGATCTGCGGTGCGACCTGCAGCAGCCCGTCGAGCAGATACGCGTGATACGCATTGAGGGCGCCGGGATTGGCGGTGCGGTTGTCGGGCTTCATCACCAGCGCGGTCAGCTCGACTGCGGTGGGCGTACCGGTGGTGAAGCTGCCGCGGTAGTGCAGGGAAGAACCACCATAGGTGGGTGCGATGTGGCCTGCGGTGAGCGCGGCGGCACCTCCCTGCGAATGGCCGACCGAGACCCAGCGTGGCGACAGCGTTGCGTTGCCCAGGTACTGGCGGCTGGCCTTGACCAGATCGATGGAATTGCGCGCGGCGGTGCGGACGTGCAGATAGGCATGGTCGCCTGGACTTCCGAGCCCCTGGTAGTCCGCAGCGACCACCGCATAGCCCTGGGCCAGGAACTGATCGAGGAAACGCCCATCGCGTTCGGGCTGGTAGGGGCCGGACACCGAGGGCGCACAGCGATCCGCAATGCCCTGGGTGCCATGTGCCCAGGACACCACCGGCCATCCGCCAGCAGGTGCCGCGCCGGCGGGCAGGTACAGCAGGCCAGTGCCTTCGGCCAGCTGGCCGCGATGGTCCGGGGTGCGGTAGTGCAGTTTGTAAGCCTGCGCGGCCTTGGACGGCACCCATGACGCGCGATAGGGGGCAGCAGACAGCAGGTCGCCCGGTGCGACCGGTGCAGCTGTCAGGGGGGCCGACGACAGCGCCAGCAGGGCGCTGGCGATGACGCACGAGAAAGGCCGGAAACGAAGGGGCAGTGGGGACATGGGCGCTCCTTGACGGCCGGAATGGCCGTTGCGCCGCAGTGTGGAGCGCCTCGCCCGGGCGGGTTGCGACCGGCGTCGCATCCGCCGGGGATTCGTAGCATTCCTAGTGTCGTGGTCCATTGGCGCACGAATCATCCACGCATGGCGTGGATCTGCAGACAAAGAAAAGGCCCCTTTCGGGGCCCTCTCTTACTTCTTTTCCAGTCGCGCGTTGCGCTGGCCGGTGCTGGCGGACTTCTCGCCGGCGAACGGGTTCAGCTTGCGGATCATCCACGGGTACTTCGGCCACTTGCCTTCCAGCCACGGGTGGTCCGGCTGGTTCAGCTGCAGGACGCGACGGGCGTCGTCGGCCAGGGTCTTGTTACCCAGGTGGGTGTAGGAATCGGCCAGCACGGCTACGGCGTCGTACTGGAAGGCGCTCTGCGGGTAGGTTTCCAGCAGGTAGTTGGCGCGGCCCACGGCCGAGACCCAGGCGCCGCGGCGCATGTAGTACAGGGCGTTGTCCAGCTCGTGCTGGGCGAACACGTCACGCAGCTCCAGCATGCGCTGGCGCGCATCGGCGGCGTAGCGGCTGTTCGGGTAACGATCAACCACGATGTTGAAGTCCGAGTACGCCTGGTGCGGCGTGGACAGATCGCGGCGGCTGGCATCCAGCGACCATACGCGGCGCAGGAAAACCGTACTGCGGTTGGAGTTGGCCAGGCCGCGCAGGTAGTACAGATAGGCAATGTTGCGGTGGGTCGGGTAGGTACGGATGAAGCGGTCGATGCTGGACACCGCGTCATCGTGCTTGCCGGCCTTGTACTGGGCGTAGGCGGTTTCGATCATCGCCTGCTCGGTGTACGGACCGTACGGATACTGGGCCACCAGGCGGCGGAAGCTGGCCTCGGCGCCGCTCCAGTTGCCGCCCTGCATCAGCTTGTGGCTTTTCTCGTACAGCTGTTCGACCGGCACGCCTTCATCGGGGCGATCACCCTTCTTGGCGCCGCGGTGGCAGCCGGTGGCGGCGATGACCAGCACCAGCAGCAGGGCGGTGAGGCGGACGGGCGCGGAGAGCATGGCGGAGCGTCGGATCATGGGGTCGAGGCGGGACGCGGCTGGAATACGAAGGGTCGATGATAGCCTAGTGTCCTGTCCAGCGACTGAAACCGGCCGCCGGGACCCCAAAATTTCAAAGAATGCCCCCTGCCATGTCTGAACAACCCTCTGAATCGGCCCGCCAAGCCATCGTCCCCGACACCGCTGCCGGCCGCCGTTTCGACGCCGTCGTGGCCGAACTGTTCCCCGAATACTCGCGTTCGCGCCTGACCGAGTGGATCAAGTCCGGTGACGTCCTGCTGGACGGCGCCCAGGTGCGCCCGCGCGATCCGCTGCGCGGCGGCGAGGTGGTGACCCTCCAGGTGGTGCTGGAAACCCAGACCGACGCCCAGCCGGAGGACATCCCGCTGGACGTGCTGTTCGAGGACGAGCACGTGCTGGTGATCAACAAGCCGGTCGGCCTGGTGGTCCACCCCGGTGCCGGCAACCACAGCGGCACCCTGGTCAACGCCCTGCTGTTCCGCGACCCGTCGGTGGCGGTGCTGCCGCGCGCGGGCATCGTGCACCGCCTGGACAAGGACACCAGCGGCGTGATGGTGGTGGCCAAGACCCTGGAAGCGCAGACCGCGCTGGTCGAGCAGCTGGCGGCCCGTGACGTGCACCGCCAGTACCTGGCCATCGTGATGGGCGCGCTGGTGGCCGGCGGTACCGCCGATGCCCCGATCGACCGCCACCCGCGCGACCGCCTGAAGATGGCGGTGCGCGAGGACGGCAAGGAAGCGGTGACCCATTACCGCCTGCGCGAGCGCTTCCGTGCGCACACCGCGCTGGAGTGCCGCCTGGAAACCGGCCGTACCCACCAGATCCGCGTGCACATGGCGCACGTGCGCCACCCGATCATCGGTGACCCGCTGTACGGCGGCGCGCTGAAGCTGCCCAAGGGCGCCAGCGACGAGCTGGTGGCTGCGCTGCGCGGCTTCAAGCGCCAGGCCCTGCACGCCGAGACCCTGGAGTTCATGCACCCGATCACCGGTGAGCCGGTGCGCAATACCGCGCCGGTGCCGGAGGACATGCTGCACCTGATGAAGGTGCTGCGCGAAGACAGCGAAGCCTTCGCTGCCCGCGAGCGGGATCGCTGGTGATGGCGGCCGCGCTGCCGTTGCTGCAGGCGGACTGGCCGGCACCTCCGGGCGTCCATGCGCTGACCACGCGTCGGCACGGTGCGGGCATTTCGCCGGCGCCGTTCGCGCAGTTCAACCTGGGCAACCGGCACGCGGCCGATGGTGATACCCCCGCCAATGTGGAACACAACCGCCAGCTGCTGCAGCAGGGTCTGGCGCTGCCCTCGGCACCGCATTGGCTGCGCCAGGTGCACAGCAGCACCGTGCTGCGCTTCACCGCGCCGCCGGTGGCCGGCGCCAGCGAACCGGTGGCCGACGCTGCGGTGACTTCGGTGCCGGGCGTGGTGCTGGCGATCCTGACCGCCGACTGCCTGCCGGTGGTGTTTGCTGCGGCCGATGGCAGCGAGGTGGGCGCGGCCCATGCAGGTTGGCGTGGGCTGGCCGACGGCATGCTGGAGGCCACGGTGGCCGCCATGCAGACGCCGCCTGCGCAGCTGCGGGCCTGGCTGGGGCCGGCCGCCGGGCCGGCCGACTACGAGATCGGCGAGGAGGTCTACCACGCCTTCGTCGGGCATGATCCGGCCGCCGAGGCGGCGTTCGTGGCCACCCGCGCAGGCCACTGGAAGGTGGACCTGTTCGGGCTGGCGCGGCAGCGCTTGCAGGCGGCGGGGATGGACCCGGCGCAGGTGTATGGCGGCACGGTGTCGACCATGGCCGATCCTGACCTGTATTCGCACCGGCGCGACCGTCGTACCGGGCGCATGGCGACCCTGGCCTGGATCGCGCCCTGACCCCGCCGCTGTTCGCGCGCGTGCTGGGGCCGGCCTTCGCCACCCTGGCAGCGCCGGTACAGGCCCTGCATGCCGCGCCGTTGCCCTGCCGCTACGTTGGGCAGGCGCGCATCGTGAGGGGACGGCACTGGCTGGTGCCGCTGCTGGCCGCGTTGGCGCGGTTGCCGAAGGACGGCGACGCGCTGCCCACCGAAGTGGCGTTCAGTGCACGTGGGGAGGGCGAGCAGTGGGCGCGGCGGTTTGGCTGCTGGCCGATGGTGTCGCGGCTGTGGGCGCACGAAGGGTTTCTGCGCGAGCAATTGGGTGCGGTGCGGTTCGAGTTCGACCTGCAGGCCCGCGAGGGTGGCATCGACTGGTCGGTGCGGCGGGTCTGGGCGTTCGGGCTGTTGCCGCTGCCGAGGCGCTGGTTTGGTGGTGTGCGCTGCCGTGAAGCCTGGCAGGGCGAGCGTTACACTTTCCTGGTCGATGTGACGCTGCCCTGGGCCGGAGCCCTGATCCGCTATGAAGGCTGGCTCGAACCGCAGTGACGGCACCGCCGAGGCTGGCAGCGCGGTGATCGTGTTCGATGGCGTGTGCGCACTGTGCAACCGCTGGGTGCGCTTCCTGCTGCGTTTCGACCGCAGAGGGCGCTACCGCTTTGCGGCGATGCAGGGCGAGCAGGGCAGTGCGCTGCTGCGTTCGCACGGGTTGGACCCGCAGGATCCCGCGTCGTTCCTGCTGCTGGACGCGCAGGGCGCCTGGACCGATACCGATGCCATCCTGCGCGTACTGGCGGGGCTGGGCGGCGCCTGGCGCCTGAGCGGCGTACTGAAGGCGCTGCCGCGCGGCTTGCGCGACGCGGCGTACCGCGCGCTGGCGCGCAACCGCTATCGCTGGTTCGGGCGGCATGACGCCTGCCATCTGCCCGCACCCGAGCAGGCTGGGCGGTTTTTGGATTGACCGCCTGTTGTAGAGCCGAGCCCATGCTCGGCTGGCATTCCCTGTAGCGTCGAGCTTGCTTGACTGCCTGCCGACAACAGTTGAGCAAGCTCGACTCTACAAAATGCAGCCGAGCATGGCTCGGCTACAGGAACGCGTGCCTCAACCTTCCAGTGCGTCCAGGTAGCTGCGTCGCCAGTGGTTGATGTCGTAAGTGCGCAGGTGCTCCATCATCGCGTGCCAGCGTTCCTTGCGCCTGTGCAGCGACATGGTTGCCGCGGTGGCGATGGCGTCGGCCACGCCGTCCAGGTCGTGCGGATTCACCAGCAGCGCCTGCTTCATCTCGTCGGCGGCACCGGCCAGCAGCGACAGCACCAGCACGCCGGGATCCTCCGGGTCCTGCGAGGCTACGTATTCCTTGGCCACCAGGTTCATGCCATCGCGCAGCGGCGTGACCAGGCCGACGGCCGCCGCTCGGTAGAAACCAGTGAGGGTGGCATGGGTGAAGTTCTGGTTGACGTAGCGCAGCGGTGTCCAGTCAGGCTCGGCGTGGCCACCGTTGATGTGGCCGGCGATCTGCTCCAGCTGGCTGCGCAGCTGCCGGTACTCGGTGACATCGCCGCGCGAGACCGGAGCGATCTGCAGGTAGGTCAGCGAGCCGCGCTGGTCGGGATGGCGCTCAAGATACCGTTCGAAGCCGAGGAAGCGTTCGGGCAGGCCCTTGGAATAATCCAGGCGATCGACGCCGATCGCCAGCTGGCGATCACGCAGGCTGGCGCGCAGGTTCTTTACGGCGGCCTTGGTGGCGGCGGTGCCGGCCTGGCGTGCGATCAGTTCGGTGTCGATGCCGATCGGGAAGGCCGCGGCGCGGAAACGGCGCCCGCCCGGTGCTTCCAGTTCGCCGTTGTCGAGTACGCGGCCACCGCCGAACAGGCGCAGGTAGGTCTGGAAGCGATCGGCATCGCGCTGGGTCTGGAAACCGACCAGATCGTAGGCATACAGGGCGGAGAACAGGCGCAGGTGGTCCGGCATCGCCTGCAGCAGGTCGGCCGACGGCATCGGGATGTGCAGGAAGAAGCCGATGCGGCAGCCGATGCCACGCTCGCGCAGCAGCGCGCCAAGCGGGATCAGGTGGTAGTCGTGGATCCAGACGATGTCATCTTCGCGCAGCAGCGGCGCGAGCTTGTCGGCGAACAGCGCATTGACCTTGTGATAGGTCTCGCGGGTGCCACGGTCGTAGTCGACCAGATCGAGGCGGAAGTGCAGCAGCGGCCACAGCGTGCGGTTGGCGAAGCCGTTGTAGTAGCCATCGACCTCGCGCTTGCTCAGGTCCAGGGTGACGAACTCGATGTCGCCGTCCTTCTGCGTGTGCAGCGTGCCACTACCCTCGCGCACGCTTTTGCCACTCCAGCCGAACCACATGCCGCCGCGCTCCTTCAGCGCGGCCAGCAGGCCGACGGCCAGGCCGCCGGCACGATTTTCACCCGGCACGGCCACGCGGTTTGAAACCACTACCAGACGACTCACGATGCCTCCTGCCAGGACCGCGACAGGCGCATCGCGGCGGTGATCAGGCCGACGTGCGAATAGGTCTGCGGGAAGTTGCCCCAGGCTTCGCCGCTGTCGAAGGCCAGGTCCTCCGACAGCAGGCCCAGGTGGTTGCGCTGCTTCAACAGCAGTTCGAACATCCCGCGTGCCTCGTCGAGGCGCCCGATGGCGGCCAGCGCATCGATGTACCAGAAGGTGCAGATGGTGAAGCTGGTTTCCGGCTCACCGAAGTCATCTGGTGCGACATAGCGGTACAGCGAATTGCCATGCTTGAGGTCGCGGCCGATGGCTTCGACGGTGGCGATGAAGCGCGCGTCCAGCGCATCGATGAAGCCGATGTCGGCCAGCAGCAGCAGCGAAGCGTCCAGCCGATGGCCGCCGAAGGTATCGGTGAAGTGGCCCCGTTCTTCGCTCCAGGACTCGGCCATGATGCGCGCGTGGATGGTGTCTGCGCGCTCGCGCCAGTAATGGGCGCGGTCGTCGCGCTTCAGGCGCACGGCGATCTTGCACAGGCGGTCGCAGGCGGCCCAGCACATCGCGCTGGTGTAGGTGTGCACTTCGGTGCGGCCACGGAACTCCCACAGGCCGGCATCGGGTACGTCGTGCAGGGCGAAGGCCTGCTCGCCGAGGGGCTCCAGGCGGGCAAAGGTGTGCGCATCACCCGGGTCCTGCAGGCGCCGGTCGAAGAACAGCTGGGTGGAGGCCAGCACTACGCTGCCGTAGACATCGTGCTGGCGCTGCACCCAGGCCAGGTTGCCGCGCCGCACCGGGCCCATGCCGCGATAGCCCGACAGGCTGGGTACTTCGTCTTCGTCCAGCTTGGCCTCGAAGCCGATGCCGTACAGCGGCTGCAGCGTGCCATCGGTGGTGGCCAGGTTGAAGATATAGCCGAGGAACTGCTCCATCGTGCGCGTCGCGCCGAGGCGGTTCAGTGCACGCACCACGAACGCTGCATCGCGCAGCCAGCAGTAGCGGTAGTCCCAGTTGCGCACGCTGCCGGGGGCTTCCGGTATGGAGGTGGTCATCGCCGCGATGATCGCGCCGCTGTCCTCGTACTGGCACAGCTTCAACGTGATCGCACTGCGGATCACTGCGTCCTGCCATTCCAGCGGAATGGACAGGTAACGCACCCATTCACGCCAGTAGTCGCGGGTGCGCTGGAAGGCTTCCTGTACGTAGCCGCTGATCGAGCGGTTGAGCGATTCATCCACGCCCAGGATCAGGTGGATGGGGTGGTTGAGCACGAACGGCAGGCCATCGCGGATGAAGCGTACCGGTACGTCGGTGGTCAACCGCAGCACGTGCTCGGGCAGGATCCAGCGCACATGGTTGCTGCCCCAGGTGGACTCGGGCACGCGCGCGCCCCAGTCGGCCAGCGGCCGTGCGCGCACGGTGATGCGTGGGCTGCCGGCCAGCGGGCGCACCTGGCGGATCAGGCTGACCGGGCGGTAGAAGCGGTCGTTCTGCCGCCAGCGCGGGGCGAAATCGAGGATTTCCAGTTCGCCGCCGTGCGCGTCGCGCAGCACGGTGCGCAGGATCGCCGTGTTGGTCAGGTATTCCTGCTCGCTGCTGGCGAAGTCCTCCAGCTCGATGGCGAAGTCGCCACCGGTCTGCTGGTTGGGGCCGAGCAGGGCACAGAAGGTGGGGTCGCCGTCGAAGGTGGGCAGGCAGCTCCAGACAACGCGGGCGCGCTTGTCGACCAGGGCGCCGAAGCTGCCGTTGCCGACCACGCCCAGATCAAGATCGGGTTGGGTCATCACGCGGTACATCTCGGTTGCGGCCGTGGGGTTGGCCGGGTCAATAGGCATTCTCACGCAGCCAGGCGTGCACGCTGCGTATGTCAGGCAGCGCGAACACCGCCTTGCTGGGTTCACGTTCGCCCACCAGCACACTCCAGCCATGCTGGACGTTGGCGGCGTCGAAGCCGAACTCATCGGTCAGGTCATCGCCGAGGAACACCGGCAGGCGGCCACGGAACGGCAGGTACTGCATCATCCGCCGCACGGCGCGGCCCTTGTCGGTGCCGACGGGAACGAACTCAACGACGTGGTCGCCCGGTTGCAGGCGGTAGCTGGCACGGCCACGCACGTGGCGGTCGGCGAAGGCGCGCACATCACTTGCCGCGTGCGGCGCACCGCGCCAGTGCAGTGCCAGGCCGACGCCCTTGTCTTCCACCAGCACGCCGGGATGGCCGTGGGCAAAGCGCATCGCCTGCTGGTGCAGCGCGTGCAGCCACTCGGCGGTGTCGTCGTCATGTTCGTCACGCAGTACGCGACCGTCTTCGCCACGCAGTTCGTGGCCATGCAGGCCGGCGGCGGGCAGCTTCAAAGGCGCGAACAGTTGATCCAGCTGTTCAAGTGGGCGACCACTGACCAGTGCCACGGCACCTTCCAGGCGGTCGCTGATGCGGCCGATGGCTTCACGCACATCCGGCAGCAACTGCACGGCATCCGGGCGTGCAGCGAATTCGATCAGGGTGCCGTCGACATCGAGGAACAACGCACAGGCGTCGTCCAGCAATGGCGGTGGCGGACGCAGGGGGAGCGGTTCAGCCATGACGCCCAGCTTGCCAGCGTGGGCGTGTACGTCGGGTCGAGGGCAGGCTACGGATTGGGTAGTGCCGACCAACGGTCCGCACCCACCCAAGGCAGTTACACCCAATGCAATCAGAACGTGTAGCGGACGCGGCCGTAGTAGTACGCGCCGTTGCTGCCGATCGGCGACAGCACGTCATATGGCAGGTTGCCGAAGTAGTGGATATCGCTGTTGGATCGATCCGGGTAGTTGTCGGTCAGGTTCTGCCCGCCGATGGCCACGCTCAAGCGCGGGGTGATGCGGTACTCCACTTCCGCATCCAGCTGCCATTCGGCCTGGTAGGTCTGGCGCGGGATGTAGCCATCACCGAAGTTGAACACGCGGGTGGCGCTGCCATAGCGGTTCACGCGGGTGCTCAGCGACCAGTGGTCGTTGCTCCATGCGGCCGAGAAACTGCCACGCGTGCGCGGCGTGGCATCGGTGAGGGTGTTGGTCTCTTCGATGCCGAACAGCACGTAGTCCGGGTTCAGCGCGCGCAGCTGCGCCGGCGTGGCCAGCACGTTCTTCAGCGTGGTTTTGGTGTACGCATAGGTGCCGGTCAGCAGCAGCTGGCCATCGCCCAGCGACTGGCGCCAGTTGGTGACAAGCTCGGCGCCACGGGTGCGGGTATCGGCGGCATTGACGAAGAAGCTGGCGCTCTGCAGGCCGCTGACGCCGTAGTTGGCGGCCACGTAATCGGTCAGTGCGTCACCGGTGATGCTCTCCGACAGCGCGATGCGGTCATCGATATCGATCTGGAAGAAGTCCAGCGACAGGTCGAGGTGCTCGCCGATGCGGCTGGTGAAGCCGAGCGAGGTGTTGATCGACTTCTCCGGCTGCAGGTTCTGCGCACCCAAGCCACGCGCGATCGGATTGTTGACCGACAACAGGCGGCCCTGCACCAGCTGTCCGCCGGCGTTGTAGCCGGTGGACGTGGACTCGTAGCCGATCTGCGCCAGCGACGGAGCACGGAAGTTGTTGGAGATGGCACCGCGCAACGCGAACGCCGGGGTGAATTCATAGCGCAGGCCGAGCTTGCCGGTCAGTTCACCGCCGAAGTCGTCGTTGTGCTCGTAGCGCGCGGCCAGATCGGTGGAGAACTTCTCGCCGAACTGGCTGGACAGGCTGGCGTAGGCACTGGCCACGTCGCGCGACAGGCGGGCCGCATCCTGCGGCGTCAGGCCACCACCGGCCTGCGAGCCGGTCGGGCGATCGGTGTAGGGGCCGGCGGCGTAGCTGGCCGGGTCGCCGGGACGGGTCTGGTAGCGCTCATGGCGCGCTTCCACGCCCAGGCCCAGGGTGTGGCTGATGCTGTCGCTCTGGGTGAACACGCGGCTCAGGTCGAGGTTGCCCACGGTCTGCGCGTACTCGTAGTCGGCGGTCTTGAAGCGGGTCGGGCTGGTCGGGCCCAGCGAGGCGTTGAGCGAATCACGCAGTCGGTAGGTGAAGTCGTTCTGGCCGTAATCCAGGCTGCCGTCGTAGCTCCATTCACCCCACTGGCCGCGTACGCCGGCCACGGCCTGCACGTCGCGGTTCTCGCCTTCGGAGATCGGTCGGTAACCGTTCGGATAGACCTGCTTCCAGTTGGCATCGCCATCGGGATAGCGGAAGTAGTTCGCGCCTTCGGTATCCCGCTGGTTGAAGGTGCCGAACGCGTAGAACGTCGACGTCTGGCCCACCGGGATCTCGGTGTTCAGCCACAGGTTGATGTCCTTGCTCTTGCCATCGCCCAGCACATAGTTGCGCTTGCCCTGCAGCGCCAGGTTGTCCGGCGTCTGGTCCCACGGCGGAATCTGGTCGAAGCCGGCGCGGTTGGTGCCGTTGCGGTGCTTGTACTCCAGGCCGACGCGCAGGAAGCCGCCATCTTCGCCCAGCGAGGTGCCGACCTTGGCGCTGATGTTGCCGGTCTGGCCGTCGGTGAGAGTGCGGCCGATCGGCTTGAGGTCGGTGTGGTTGGAACCGTAGCTGGCCTCGATCTCGCCGCCGTCACCGCCGTTGTCGAGGATCACGTTGATCACGCCGGCCACCGCATCCGAGCCGTACAGCGCACCAGCGCCGTCACGCAGCACTTCGATGCGCTTGATCGCACTGACCGGGATCGAGTTGAAGTCGACCGGCGTGGTGCCCTTGCCGATCTTGCTGTCGGTGTTGACCAGCGCAGTGTGGTGGCGGCGCTTGCCATTGACCAGCACCAGCACCTGGTCCGGCGACAGGCCACGCAGCTGCGCCGCGCGCACGTGGTCGGCGCCGCCGGAGTTGGACTGGCGCGGGAAGTTGAACGAGGGCAGCAATGCCTGCAGCGCACTGCCCAGTTCACCATTGACCACGCCGGCCTTGCGGATGTCCTCGGCGGTGAGTACATCCACCGGCGAGGTGGATTCGAGCACAGTGCGGTCGGCGGCACGGGTGCCGGTGACGATCACCGTGTCCAGGTTGGTGGCGTCCTGGGCCAGGGCCGGGACGGCGGCAGAGGAAAGCGCGAGGGCAATGGCGAGGCCGAGCGGCGACGCGGGCAGGCGGGCGGACATTGAGGGGCTCCGGCAACAACGACGACGGGGAAGGGGGGGGTAGTTTCACTTACATCCATCCGGATGAAGCGATATATTATCTTCGCGTGATGACCGCTGCGGATGCAAGCCCCTGCCGGTCCGGCATGAGTTGATGTCCTGCTGGCATCAGCATGCCGGGCCGGTGGCGCTGTACGCTGCCGGCTCGCCTTGTCCCCCTTCCCCGGAGCTGTACCGATGAAACACCTTGGCCTCGTCTTCGCCGTGCTGCTGGCCACCAGCGGCTGCGCCAGCCTCTCTTCGCAGGCGCCCAGTGCCTATGCCACAGCCACCACCGCCGAACTGAAGGGTGATGCCGCACGCCCGTCCGCCGGCCACGGCTGGGTGCGCAGTGAGCTGTACTTCGGCGTGGGCGAGGAGCAGGGCGCCGGCAACCGCCCGCAGGCCGACACCATCAGCGAGGCGCAGTGGCGCACCTTCCTGGACAAGGAAGTGACCCCGCGCTTCCCGGATGGCCTGACCGTGTTCGATGCCTACGGCCAGTGGCTGTTCCGCGGCGATGCCGCGCCCAACCGCCTGCGCACCAAGGTGCTGGTGGTGCTGCACGAGGACACCCCCCAGCGCCGCGCCGACATCGAAGCGATCCGCCTGGCTTGGAAGCAGCAGACCAAGCATCAGTCGGTGCTGTGGTCGCGGCAGGCGGTTGACGTATCGTTCTGAGGTGAAGGTGCCAGTGCGGTGCCGCAGGGAGCGATGATGAACTACATGGAGTGCATGCTGGGCCTGGTGTTGGCAGGCGTGCTGGCAGCGTCGGCGCAGGCGCGTGGGGATGACGGCGAAACGCTGCGGTTCCAAGTGGCCGCGCACGTACAGGCGCACGCGGATCCCCAGCAGGACGGCAGCATCGCGGTGCAGCTGTCACCGTCGGGCAAGCGTCAGACGCTGGCGGGCGCGGCGGACGCCGACGGCAATTCGCGCTGGGGTCTGGAGGACGCCGATTTCGATGGCTACCCGGAACTGGTCGCACGCGCTTCGGTGGGCATGGTCAACGAGGCGGTGGCGGTGTACCGCTTCGACCCGGCCAGTGCCGGGTTCCGCGCGCTGCAGGCCGACACCCATGGCAAGGACAGCTGCGGTGACCTGATGGGGCTGACGGTTGATCGTTCGAGCCGCACCCTGACCAGCAGCTGCCGCAGTGGCCCGATGTGGTACACCGATCAGTACCGGTTTGCAGGTACGAAGCTCTATCTGTACCGCTCCGAGAGCGTGTTGATGCTGGGCGACACGCTGAACGCCGCGCTGCATTGGGAACAGACCGACGAGCAGGGGCCGCTGGCGGTCTGGCGTACTTACGATCCTGCCGGTCGCGTGCTGGAGAGCGCGATTGCCGATGGCCTGGGCGCACCGCCCGACGGGCCGCTGCGTGGTCAGCAGGCCACCGTGGTACCCGCGCGCCTGTTCCTGTTCGACCGGCCCGGCGCGTCCAGCACCAAGCGTTACCTGGTGCAGGGCGACCGCGTGGAAATGCTGGATGAACAGGATGGCTGGATGAAGCTGCGCTACCGCAACCCGAAGCAGGGCGCGGTGGTGGGCTGGATCAACGTCAACGATTGACGAGGGATCCGCCCCGGGTTTGCAGAACGAGGCGATGCGCGTCTTGCCCACGGGGGCATCACTTCGCGGGGTCTAGCCTCGGACGTTCCCCCGTTCGAGGATGTATCCGATGAGCAAGCGCGTGGCCGAAATCGTGGTGGATGCCCTGCAGCAGGCCGGTGTCCGCCGTTGCTACGGCATCGTGGGCGATACGCTCAACCATGTGACCGATGCGATGCATGGCAGTGAGATCGCCTGGGTGCATGTACGCCATGAGGAAGTGGCCGCATTCGCTGCCGGCGCCGATTCGCTGGTGAGCGGCGAGCTGACCGCCTGCGCCGGTTCCTGCGGCCCCGGCAGCCTGCATTTCATCAACGGCGTCTTCGAGAGCAACCGCAACCGTGCGCCGATGGTACTGATCGCCAGCCAGGTGGTGACCAGCGAGCTGGGCATGGAATTCCCGCAGGAAGTGGACTTCAAGGCGGTGTACGCCAGTTGTTCGGTGTTCTGCGAGCAGGTGCACAGCGCCGAACAGGCGCGCCGCGTGGTGACACTGGCCTGCCAGGCCGCAATCAGTCGCCGCGGCGTGGCGGTGGTGATCCTGCCGGCCGATATCAGCCAGGCCGAGGTGAAGCACGATGTGCCGTTCTCGGTGCACTACACCCACCCGGTGCTGCGACCTTCCGACGCTGAACTGCAGCGGATCGCCGAGTTGTTGGGGCAGGGCAAGCGCATTGGTGTCTACGCCGGTGCCGGTTGCCAGGGTGCGCACGCGCAACTGCTGGAACTGGCCCGGCGCCTGCAGGCCCCGGTCGCGCATACCTCACGCGCCAAGGATTTCGTCGAGCCGGACAACCCGTACAACATGGGCATGACCGGCATCTTCGGCATCGAATCCGGCTTCCACACGCTGATGGAGTGCGACACGCTGCTGCTGCTCGGTGCCGATTTCGCGTGGGGCCAGTTCTACCCGGACAAGGCCACGATCATCCAGGTCGACCGCGATGGCAGTCACCTCGGCCGCCGCCATCCGGTGAATCTGGGCGTGGTCGGTGATGTCGCACCAACGCTGGACGCCTTGCTGCCGATGCTGCCGCCACGCGAGGACAGCAGCTTCCTGGACGAATGCATCGAGCGTCGTGACAAGGCACTGAACAAGCGCGAAAAGGAAGAACAGCCGGGTGAAGGCGAATTGATCCATCCGCAGCACCTGACCGCGCTGCTGTCGAAGCATGCCAGCGACGATGCGCTGTTCACCGCCGACGGCGGCTCGCCGATGGTGTGGGTGCTGCGGCATATCCGGGTGAATGGCCGCCGCCGCACGCTGACCAGCTTGCTGCACGGCACGATGGCCAACGCGATGCCGCAGGCGCTGGGCCTGCAGAAGGCGTTCCCCGGCCGGCAGGTGATCTCGCTGTCCGGCGATGGCGGTCTGGCAATGCTGTTGGGCGACCTGCTGACGGCGGTACAGGAGAATCTGCCGATCAAGGTGGTGGTGTTCAACAACGGCTCGCTGAATTTCGTCGAGCTGGAGCAGAAAGTGGAAGGCTTGCTGGACAACTACACCGACCTGAAGAACCCGGACTTCGGCCGCCTCGCCGAGGTGATCGGCTTCCATGGCCGCACGGTTACCCGCAGCGAGGATCTGGAGGAGGCGGTGCAGGATTTCCTGTCCCAGCGCGGTCCGGCGTTGCTGGACGTGCATACCAGCCGCGCCGAGCTGGTGATGCCGCCGCAGATCGAGGCCAAGCAGGTGGCCGGTACGGCGCTGTATGCCGCCAAAGCGGTGTTGAATGGCCGCTTCGACGACGTGAAGCATCTGCTGGTGGACAACTTCCTGAAGAAGTAGTGGTTGGTCGATGCAGGGCTGCGCCCTGCACCCGCCGAAACCACGGCAACCGCCGAAGCAAGGTCAAAAGCTGGTTTACCGTGAGTGGGCGGGGTGGGTCCGGTAGCGGGGGGCGCTGCAAGTACGTCCATGTAAGCTCGGTCGCCGCATCCATGGCGCTCACGCCCCCGCAACCGGATCCACCCCGCCTTCGACAGATCATCGCGATCTGCCGGTAGATCCACGCGATGCGTGGATAACGCAAGAATGATCGAAATGATCTTCTGTAGAGCCGAGCCATGCTCGGCTCAGAGGCTTCGCGTACAGCAGCCGAGCATGGGCTCGGCTCTACAACGAGCGCCTGCCTTTGCTTTTGATCTTTTGATTCTCTTCCGTGGCCGCCGCGCGCAGCAAACTGTCAGGGGCCGGGCGGGACGGGCTGTGCAGGACCGTTGGCGCCATGGATGGCGCCATCGAGCCCCCAAGGATGGGTTTACGGCGTGTCCTGCGCAGCCCATCCCGACCGGCCCAACCCAGAAATCGCTGTCCGCGACCAACCCAGCCACGAGGGGCTCCGCCGTTGGCTGGAACCCATCATTCCACGACGGAATTGGCGCGCCGGCCCCGCTGGGCCTACCATCGGCGGTCCCCACCCCCACCGCCCCTTCCATGTCCGCTCCCGCTTCCGCCGCACCGCGTCGCTGGTTTGTCGCCGGCGACTTCAACGGCTTCTTCGGCCTGGTCGTCGACAACCTCTCCATCCTCGGCTTCATCGCCATGGCCCTGGTCGGGATCTTCCAGTTCCCCGCAGATGTGGTGTTCGGCCGCATGTTCCCCGGCACCGCCTTTGGCGTGCTGGTCGGCAACCTGCTGTACACCCTGATGGCGCGCCGGCTGGCCGCGCGTACCGGCCGCGACGATGTCACCGCCATGCCGCTGGGCCTGGATGCACCGACCAGCATCGGCATGGCGTTGCTGGTGCTCGGCCCGGCCTTCATCGCCTTCAAGCAGCATGGCATGGACCCGCATGCGGCGGGTATCGCCACCTGGCAGCTGGGCATGGCCGCGCTGGTCATCATGGGCGTGCTCAAGTTCGTGCTGTCGTTCTTCGGCGAAGCGGTTACCCGCGCGCTGCCGCGTGCCGCGCTGCTGGGTTCCATCGCGGGTATCGCGCTGGTGCTGATGGGCCTGCTGCCGCTGCTGGAAACGCTGCGTTCGCCGCTGGTCGGCTTCACTACGCTCGGTTTGCTGCTGTACGTGCTGATCGCCAAGGGCAAGCTGCCGGTGCGTGGCCCGGGCGTGCTGCTGGCCTTCGTGTTCGGCACCGTGCTGTATTACGGCCTCGGCCTGGCCGGGCTGGGCGCACCCGGCTTCCATGTGCCGGAGTGGGTGCCGCCGCAGGTGGTGCTTCCGCTGCCGACGCTGGGCTTCCTCGACGGCCTGCCCACTGCGATGACCTACCTGCCGCTGCTGCTGCCGTTCGGCCTGCTGATGGTGGTCGGTGGCATCAACGTGTCCGAAAGCGCGCGCGCGGCCGGTGATGACTACCGCACCCGCGACATCCTGCTGGTGGAAGCGGTGGCCACGCTGGTGGCCGGTGTCTGCGGCGGCGTGGCGCAGACCACACCGTACATCGGCCAGCCGGCGTACAAGCACATGGGCGCGCGCAGCGGCTACACGCTACTGACCGGCCTGTTCGTCGGCATCGGCGGCATGCTCGGCATCATCTCCGGGCTGGTGCAGTGGCTGCCGCTGGCGGTGCTGGCACCGATCATCGTGTACGTGGCCATCGACATCACCACGCAGGCCTTCCAGGCAACGCCGCGCCACCACACCGGCGCGATGGTGTTCGGTTTCCTGCCGTCAGTGGCGTACCTGCTGGCGATCAAAGCGCCGGGCTGGATCGCGCCCGACCAGCTGCCGCAGCTGCTGACCAAGCTCGACGGCCACGGCCTGCCTGAGCTGGCGGTGATCTTCACCCTCGGCAACGGCTTCATCATCACCTCCATGCTGTGGATTTCGGCGGTGGCGGCGATGGTCGATGGGCGCCTGCGCCGTGCCTGCGGCTTCCTGCTGGTTGCCGCGGGTCTGACCCTGTTCGGCCTGATCCATTCGGTGGATCCGCGCGGTGGCATCTACCTGCCGTGGGACCTGGACGGGCTGGCACGCATCATCAGCTGGCAGTTCGCCGGCGCCTACGTGGCACTGGCACTGCTGCTGGGCCTGCTGTCGCTGCAGAAGCAGGCGGTGAAACCGCTGGGTGGGGGCAGCTGACCCCACGGTAGTTGCCGGCCGCTGGCCGGCATGTTCATGGAACTTGGACACATCGTGCGATTGCCGGCCAGCGGCCGGCACTACCGTTCCCCATCCAGCTCCGGGTAGTGGCGGAAGATGCCGTTGGTGTTGAACGGCAACCGCCGCGCCGAGGCCAGATAGGTGGCAATGTTGGGTCGTTTCGCCACCCGCTCCTGCAGCGCGCGCAGCAGGGGCAGGGTGGGGCCGAGCGCCTGCATGCGGCGCGGGAACATGTAGTCCAGCCCGCTCAGCAGCTGGAACAGTGACAGGTCCACATAGGAATGCTCGCGAAGCGCATGGCGGCCACCGTTGGCGGCCAGCACGTGTTCGAAGTAGCCCAGGAACTTCGGCAGCCGTTCGCTGCGCAGGGACGTGGCACGTGCCTTGGCCTCGGTCTTCTGCTGTTCGTAGTACTTCGATGCGGCGATCGGATGGTGGGTGTCATGCACCTCGGCCACCAGGTCGGCGATGGTCAGCTGCAGTTGCAACGCCTGCATCCGACGCGAGGCCGCCTGCGGCACCAGGTCCAACGTAGGGCCCAGGAAATCCAGGATCGCTGCGACCTGCGCAATGACCTGGCGACCGGCCTTCAGGAATGGTGGTGCGAAGGGCTGCGCACCGTCACTGCTGCCATCGAGAAACGGCTGCATCACCGCATCGCCGTGCACCCGTGCCATGTCGATGTAGTCGGCGCCGGCATCTTCCAGCGCCAAGCGCACGAACTCGCCACGGCCCTGGATGCCGGTCCAGTAGTACAGCGCGTACTGCATGGCAGCGTCTCCACAGGACAGAACTCATAGCCTCGCGCGGGCAGTGCAAAGCAGGCGTGAGCGCGGTTCTGGTGCAGGCCTGAACCCGAACGGCAGCGGAACAGGCGGGGAACCGGCTGGAATCAGCCGGGTCACACCTTCTCCATGCAGGTGAATAGATGAGGGACTGCATCATGCAGAGTGGAAAGGCAGTATGGCCCTGGATATTGGGCGTTGTGGTGATCGGTGGCGCGGGCGGTTGGTTGTTCCGCGATCAGCTCAAGAGCCTGGCAGACGGTGTCTCGGTGCCGGTGCAATCAACTCCCGCCAGTACTGCCGCACCGCCACAACCCACGGCCGCCGCAGAACCCGCGCCAGCACCACCCCCGATCAAACATCCGCTGGATACCGAGGCCGCCGCCGACCCGGCACTGCCGAAGCTGGCTGACAGCGATGCCGCGGCCTGGGGCGCACTGGGCCAGCTGTTCCAGGGCGAGGGTCCGCTGACCCTGCTGCTGCGTGATCATCTGATCCAGCGCCTGGTTACCCAGGTCGACAATCTGGACAAGCCCAGCGTGCCGCCGACCGCGCTGGCCGCGCGCCCGCTGCCGGGCAACCTGCAGGCCGAGCCAGGCGAAGGCGGTGAACGCATCGCCGCCAGCAATGCGGCGCGCTATGCGCCCTACGTGCAGGCGTTCACTGCACTCGACCCGGCGGCAACGGCCACGGCTTACAAGCGCTTCTATCCGCTGATCCAGCAGGCCTATGTCGACCTTGGTCGACCCGAGGGCTATTTCAATGACCGCCTAGTCACGGTGATCGACCACCTGCTGGAGACCCCGGAGCTGGTCCAGGCGCCGCTGGTACAGCGCGATGACCGCGGCCGCTATCGCTTCGTCGATCCCACCCTGCAGTCCCGCTCGATCGGGCAGAAGGCCCTGCTGCGCATGGACGCCGCGCAGGCGCGGGCGGTCAAACAGCAGCTGCGGGCAATCCGCAGCGCGATCACACGCTGAACCCGCCCAACGCGCGCAACTGATCGGGATCAACGCGCCGACCACACCCGTTCCGGCATGCTGGCCGCAGGCTGACTGGCCTCGGGGTGCAGTCGCAGCCACCCTTGAAACGGGGTGGGGCAACCGCATCTTTCCAGCATCGCCGGCGCGGGCCGGCCCTGATGACCGATGAGGATTCGCAATGCGGATGGACAAGCTCACCTCGCGTTTCCAGCAGGCGCTGGCAGACGCACAGTCGCTGGCCGTGGGCCGCGACAACAGCATCATCGAACCGGTTCACCTGTTCAGCGCGCTGCTGGACCAGCAGGGCGGCAGCACGCGCCCGTTGCTGGCCCAGGCCGGGGTGAACGTGCCGGTGCTGCGCGAGCGCCTGACCGAGGCGCTGGACGCACTGCCGAAGGTGTCCGGGCAGGCCGGCAACGTCTCGATGGGCAATGACCTGGGGCGCCTGCTGAACCAGACCGACAAGCTGGCCCAGCAGAATGGCGATGCCTTTATCGCCAGCGAGTGGTTCGTGCTGGCAGCGCTGGACGACGGCGGCACGCTGGGCATGGCGCTGCGCGCCGCCGGTGCCGACAAGACCCGCCTGCAGGCCGCCATCGACAAGCTGCGTGGCGGCGAGAACGTGCAGTCGGAGAATGCCGAGGAACAGCGGCAGGCGCTGGAGAAGTACACCATCGACCTGACCGCGCGTGCCGAGAGCGGCAAGCTCGATCCGGTGATCGGCCGTGACGAGGAAATCCGCCGCACCATCCAGGTGCTGCAGCGCCGGACCAAGAACAACCCGGTGCTGATCGGCGAACCCGGCGTGGGCAAGACCGCGATCGTGGAAGGCCTGGCCCAGCGCATCATCAACGACGAAGTGCCCGAGGGCCTGCGCGGCAAGCGCGTGCTGTCGCTGGACATGGGCGCGCTGATCGCCGGCGCCAAGTTCCGTGGTGAATTCGAGGAACGCCTGAAGGGCGTGCTCAACGACCTGGCCAAGAGCGAAGGGCAGATCATCCTGTTCATCGATGAGCTGCACACCATGGTTGGCGCCGGCAAGGCCGACGGCGCGATGGATGCCGGCAACATGCTCAAGCCGGCGCTGGCACGTGGCGAACTGCACTGCGTGGGTGCAACCACGCTGGATGAGTACCGCAAGTACATCGAAAAGGATGCTGCGCTGGAGCGCCGTTTCCAGAAGGTGTTCGTGGGTGAGCCGTCGGTGGAGGACACCATCGCCATCCTGCGCGGGCTGAAGGAAAAGTATGCGGTGCACCACGGGGTGGAGATCACCGATCCGGCCATCGTCGCCGCTGCGACGCTGTCCAACCGCTACATCACCGACCGCCAGTTGCCGGACAAGGCGATCGACCTGATGGACGAGGCCGCTTCGCGCCTGCGCATGGAGATCGACTCCAAGCCGGAAGAACTGGACCGCCTGGAACGCCGGGTGATCCAGCTGAAGATCCAGCGCGAGATGCTGAAGAAGGAGAAGGACGAGGCCTCGCGGCAGCGCCTGGCCGACCTGGAAAACGACATCGATGCGCTGGAGCGCGAGTTCTCCGACCTCAATGAAATCTGGAAGTCGGAGAAGGCCGCGCTGCAGGGTGCAACCAAGATCAAGGAGCAGGTCGAGCAGGCCAAGCTGGAGCTGGAATCGGCGCAGCGCCGCCAGGATTTCGCCAAGATGAGCGAGATCCAGTACGGCCTGCTGCCGCAGCTGGAAAAGCAGCTGGCCGCCGCCCAGGAAGCCGAGCACAAGGACTTCAAGCTGGTGCAGGACCGGGTCACCGACGAGGAGATCGCCGAGGTCGTGTCGCGCTGGACCGGCATCCCGGTCAACAAGATGCTCGAAGGCGAGCGCGACAAGCTGCTGCGCATGGAAGAGGTGCTGCACAACCGCGTGGTCGGCCAGGAGGAAGCGATCAGGGTCGTCTCCGATGCCGTGCGTCGTTCGCGTGCGGGCCTGTCCGATCCGAATCGCCCGGCCGGTTCGTTCCTGTTCCTCGGCCCGACCGGCGTCGGCAAGACCGAGCTGTGCAAGTCGCTGGCCGAGTTCCTGTTCGACAGTGCCGACGCGATGATCCGCATCGACATGAGCGAGTTCATGGAGAAGCACAGCGTCGCCCGCCTGATCGGTGCGCCCCCGGGCTACGTCGGTTACGAAGAGGGTGGCTACCTGACCGAGGCGGTGCGTCGCCGTCCGTATTCGCTGATCCTGCTGGACGAAGTGGAGAAGGCGCATCCGGATGTGTTCAACATCCTGCTGCAGGTGCTGGACGATGGCCGCCTGACCGATGGACAGGGCCGCACCGTGGACTTCCGCAACACCGTCATCGTGATGACCTCGAACCTGGGTTCGCACCAGATCCAGGACATGAGTGCTGATGACAGCCCGGAGGCCTACACGCAGATGAAGGCGGCGGTGATGGGCGTGGTGCAGGCGCATTTCCGCCCGGAGTTCATCAACCGCCTGGACGACATCGTGGTGTTCCACCCGCTGGACAAGCAGCAGATCAAGCAGATCGCACGCATCCAGATGCGTGGCCTGGAAAAGCGCCTGGCCGAGCGCGGGCTGAAGCTGGAGGTATCCGATGCGGCGTTCGACCTGCTCGGCAATGTTGGCTTCGATCCGGTGTATGGCGCGCGCCCGCTGAAGCGCGCGATCCAGTCGCAGCTGGAGAATCCGCTGGCGCAGCAGATCCTGTCCGGTGCCTTCGTCAACGGTGACACCATCGAAGTCGGAAACGATGGCGGCCACCTGGTGTTCGCCAAGGCGTGAGTCAATCGGGGCGCTGCCTGACCGCAGCGCCCCGTTTCCTGTGAGTAACGCCCAGCCCGGCGACTTCTCAGAAGCGGTGCGTGTACCCGCTCATCAGCCCGAACTGGTTGGGCTTCTGCACGATCGGGCTGTTGGCCGCATCGCCGAGCAGGCGCGTGCCTTCGGCCGAGATATACCAGTTGCCGTTGCGGCCCACGCGGTGGCTCCACTTCAGGCCGACACCGGCGCTGACCAGGCCGGCCTTCGGTTTGTGCTCGGCGAAGCCGGTTCGCGCCGCCTGTTCCGGGCTGACGCCGTACCAGGTCTGCATGTAGCCGCGGTTGCCGTAGTCGGTGGACACGCTGCCGCTGACCACACCGCCAGCCAGGTCGAACAGCGGCAGGGTCAGGTTCAGATGGATCTGCTGGGTGGCCAGGCCGTTCTCGGCCTTGTCCTCGTCCTTGCGGGTGAACTGCCAGGAGCCGCTCAGCACGGCCTCGCCCAGCGTATAACCAGCCGAGACGCCGACCAGGGGACGGGTATCGATATCGCCCATGCCGCGCAGGAAGTCCGAGCCGCCGAGCAGGGAGTCCTTGTCCTTGCGGATGCCGCTGCCGCCGACGTAGGCGCGCACGCGGGTGTGCTCGCCGAGGGCGGTGCCCCAGCCGATGCCACTGGTGCCCAGAAACCAGCCCCCCGGCGAGGTGACATCGAAGGAGAGTGACGGCGTCGCACGATACTCCTCGCTGCCGCTGTAGCGCGGCGTCACGCCACCACCGGCGGCGAGCTCGAAGGTCCAGTGGTCATCCTTGGCGTGGGCGATCGGGGCGGCAAACAGCGGCAGCAGGGCCAGGCAGAGCAGGGTGGGGGAACGGCGAAGCTGGGACATGGAAACTCTCGACAATGGGAGGAAAGCAGCGCGCGCATCCGGCGAGTGCTGCAGGGTCGCCAGCGTGGCGATACGCCGGCGACCGATCCGTCCGCAGTTGTGCGGGAGTTGTAATCAACTGTAATCGCGGCCCAGCGCGTTCAGCTGGCAGCCAGCGGCCAGTGCATTTCCAGGCGTGCGCCGCCCAGCGTGGCGCGGCTGATGCGCAGCTCGCCGCCGTGGCGGGCTGCAATACGGCCGACGATGGCCAGGCCCAGGCCGAAGCCGCCGGTGTCACGGCTGCGGCTGTCATCCAGGCGGGTGAACGGGCGCATCACCTTTTCGTGGTCAGCCTCGGCGATGCCGGGGCCGTCATCGTCCACGCGCAGGCAGGCGCGGCCGCCAACACCCACCAGCGAGACTTCGACCTGCGAGCGCGCATGACGCAGTGCGTTGCCGAGCAGGTTGCTCAGCGCCAGCTGCAGCAGGCGTGGCTCGGCATCCACGCGCGGCAGGGCGCTAGGCTGCACACGCAGCGCCAGGCCGGCACGTTCGGCATCGCGGCGGGCATCGGCCAGGCAGGCCTGCAGCCAGTCGTTGGCTTCAATCCGCTGCATCGGTTCGCCCTCATTGGGATGCTCCAGCCGTTCGTAGGCCAGCAGTTCGCTGACCAGCCGGTTGAGCTCGGCCAGGTCGCCATGCAGGCCCTGGGCCAGCCGCGCGCGGCGTTCGCGATCGTCGCTGTCCTGCATCAGGTCCAGGCCGAAGGCCACGCGTGCGATGGGCGTGCGCAGTTCGTGCGAAATGGCATGCGTGAGGTCGCGCTGGCGCTGCACCAGCTCGGCCACGCGTGCGGCCATGCGGTTGGAATGGTCGACGATGACGCGTATCTGCGAGCGTGGCGAAACCTGCGCGCGCGCCTGCAGGTCGCCGGCACCGATGCGATCGGCGTGCCGGCGCAGCGCTTCCAGG
The DNA here is from genome assembly GCF_002192255.1 of Stenotrophomonas sp. WZN-1. Lineage (NCBI taxonomy): Bacteria > Pseudomonadati > Pseudomonadota > Gammaproteobacteria > Lysobacterales > Lysobacteraceae > Stenotrophomonas > Stenotrophomonas sp. WZN-1. The sequence goes on along the minus strand of NZ_CP021768.1, from coordinate 3,482,208 downwards.
TCGCGCCAGAGCAGGCGTACCCAGGCATACAGGCTGGCGCCGACCAGCAGCAGGATGCTGAGGTAGGCGGCGATGGTCATGTACATCGTCATCTGCACCGCGCCGGGCAGGTGCAGGTGCAGCCATCGGCCGCCGACGCCATCGATGGGCAGCAGGACCTGCTGGTACTGATCGCGCACGATGAAGCCATCGGCCTGCACGGCCGCCTGTTCCTGCCGCTCGAGCGCGGGAGGATTGTCGAGCAGGGTCAGGGCGATGCCGTAGTGTGGTTGCCACTGCCGCAGGCGCTCACGCTGCTGGCCGGCGTCCAGGCCGGCAAGGCCACTGCGCAGGGCGTACACCTGCCCGCGAACCTGCTGCACGAACACGCGATCCTGCACGGGCGTGTAGATGCCATCCAGGATGTGGTTGAGGAAGAACACCGATACCAGGAAGCAGGCGCCGGTGACGAACCATAGCCACAGGAAGAGGCGCTTCATTCCGACCAGGCCGCAGGATTGAACTGGTAGCCGCGCCCCCACACGGTCTTGATCCGCCGTGGCTCGCGCGCATCATCGCCGAGCTTGCGGCGCAGCTTGCCGATGCAGACGTCAACGCTGCGGTCCAGGCCGTCGAAGCCGATGCCGCGCACCGCCTGCAGGATCTGGTCACGCGACAGGATCTGCCCGGGCTGGCTGGCCAGCAGCCACAGGATCTCGAATTCGGTGGTGCCCATGTCCACCGGCTGGCCGTGCAGATGCACCTCGCGCTGCATGCGGTCGATCAGCAGCTCGCCGTGCATCAGGCGGCAGGGGGTGCCGGTGTTGCTGCTGCCATGGCGGCGGCGCAGCAGGGCGCGCAGGCGCGCCAGCAGCAGGCGTGGTTCGATCGGCTTGTGCACATAGTCATCGGCACCCGATTCCAGGCCCAGCACCTGTTCGATGTCGTCCTCGCAGGCGGTCAGCATCAGGATCGGCACATCGGAGAAGCTCCGGATCTGCCGGCACACATCGATGCCACCGAGGCCGGGCAGCATCAGGTCCAGCACCACCAGTTCCGGGGCATGCTGGCGGCAGGCCGCACCGGCAAGGTCGCCGCGGGCCACGTGCTGCACGGCGAAGCCATGTTCGTGCAGGTAGTCGCTGACCAGTTCGGCCAGGCGACGGTCGTCCTCCACCAGCAGGACCGACGTGGGCGAACTGCTGGCAGGGGGAGTCCAAGGGGATGGCTGCATGCGTGGGGCCTCCGTGCCCGGGCAGGAGCGCCCGGCGGCGAAGCCTAGCAACGGCCCATGACGGCTGCCTGAATCGCGGCCAACCTGATAACCGCGGGTACGGACGTCATCGCCAGCGGCTTTCAGCGGCCGGCCCCGGCTGGCCTATGGTGGCGGTTTCCCCGGATGGAACCTGGTGCAATGAGTGACCCGCAGTGGCAACTGGAAACCCTGGCCGTGCACGGCGGCTACCGTCCCGACCCGACCACGCGCGCGGTGGCGGTGCCGATCTACCAGACCGTGGCGTATGCGTTCGATGACACCCAGCACGGTGCCGACCTGTTCGACCTGAAGGTGCCGGGCAACATCTACACCCGCATCATGAACCCCACCACCGACGTGCTGGAGCAGCGCCTGGCCGCGCTGGAAGGCGGCATCGGCGCGTTGGCGCTGGCCTCGGGGCAGGCCGCGATCACCTATGCCCTCCAGACCATCGCCGAGGCCGGCGACAACATCGTCGCCTCCAGTGCGCTGTATGGCGGCAGCCTCAACCTGCTGGCGCACACGCTGCCGCAGTACGGCATCCAGGCGCGTTTCGCCGATCCGGCCGATCCTGCCGCGTTCGCCGCGCTGATCGACGACCGCACCAAGGCGGTGTTCGTCGAATCGATCGGCAACCCGCGCGGCAACGTCACCGACATTGCCGCCATTGCTGAGGTCGCGCATGCCGCCGGCGTGCCACTGATCGTCGACAACACGGTGGCCACCCCGTTCCTGCTGCGCCCGTTCGAGCACGGCGCCGACATCGTGGTGCATTCGCTGACCAAGTACCTCGGGGGCCACGGCAACAGCCTGGGCGGTGCGATCATCGATTCGGGCCGCTTCGACTGGGCCGCACAGCCCCAACGCTTCGCCCGCCTCAACCAGCCTGACCCGAGCTACCACGGCGTGGTCTACACCGAAGCGCTGGGGCCGGCGGCCTATATCGGCCGCGCGAGGGTAGTGCCGCTGCGCAACACCGGCGCGGCACTGTCGCCGTTCAATGCCTTCCTGATCCTGCAGGGCATCGAGACCCTGGCCTTGCGCATGGAACGCATCAACGCCAACGCACTGGCCGTCGCGCAGTTCCTGAAGGCGCATGCCAAGGTGGCCTGGGTGCGCTACGCCGGACTGGCCGACGACCCGGAGCATACCGCCGCGCAGCGCTACCTGGGTGGGCACGGCTCGGGCGTGTTGACCTTCGGCCTGCCGGGTGGTCGAGAAGCCGGCGCGCGCTTCCTCGATGCACTGAAGCTGTTCACCCGCCTGGTCAACCTGGGCGATGCGAAGTCACTGGCCACCCATCCGGCCTCGACCACCCATCGCCAGCTGGATGCAGCGGAGCTGGCAAAGGCCGGTGTCAGCGAGGACACCGTGCGGCTGTCGATCGGCATCGAACACATCGGCGACCTGCGCGCCGACCTGGAGCAGGCACTGGCCGGCGCCTGATAGCCGCACGCTTGGTGCATATCGCCACAGGCGATCACCACTGGCAGCGCGATGCGCTACGGTGGATCTGCCTCTCCAAGGCAGTGGCAACGTGGCGATCCAGATCCCCGGTCGATGCGGGTCGACCGGGGATTTTTTTGTTTCCGGGGTCAGATCCGTTTTCCTGTGGAAAACGGATCTGACCCCATGCGTCGCCGTGTCGACCAAGGTCGACACCTACCAGAGCAGGGCGCCGTTCCGACAGCTCGCAAGAAACTGTCGAAGGCGGGGTGGGTCCGGTTGCGGGGGCGTGAGCCGCATGGATGCGGCGACCGAGCTTACATGGACGTACTTGCAGCGGCCCCCGCAACCGGACCCACCCCGCCATCCCACGCTATGCCAGCTTTTGCTGTTGCCGTTGCTTCGGCAGGTGCAGGGCTGCAAGCCCTGCCGCACGCCCGTCTTACACCACCGGAATGCTGTGCTGCCCCAGATTCCGGTATGGCGGCGTGGACATCACCATCTCCGCCAACGAATACGCCAGCTCGCGCTCGGCCATCACCGTGCCATCAGCACCGTGCTCCAACAGATGCTTCACCTCCGCATCGCTGTGCGCGCGCGCCAGCAGGGTCAACTCCGGGTTGATCGCCCGCAGCTTGGCCAGTGCCTCACCGGCCTCCAGCGGCTGCGGAATGGCCAGCACTGCGATCTTCGCGCGCTCGGGATGGGCCTCGGCCAGTACCCGGTCGGCGGCGGCACTGCCGCGGATCGCCGCCAGGCCCTTGGCATGTGCCTGCTCGACATGTTCCTTGTTGTCATCGATCACCAGCACCGGCACGCCACGATCGCGCAGCACCTGCGCCAGCTCGCTGCCGACCCGGCCGTAACCGATCACGATGGCATGGTCATGCAGATCGCGCGAGGGACCGGTCGCCTCTTCCGGCTCGGCCGGCTGGGGCTGCTGCTCCTGCTTGGCCTGCCAACGGTCGAGCAGGCCGAACACCAGCGGGTTGAGCATGATCGACACCAGCGCGCCGGCAAGCACCAGCGACTGGCCTTCCTTCGGCAGGATCTGCAGCGCCACGCCGAGGCCGGCGATGATGAAGGCGAATTCGCCGATCTGCGCCAGGCTGGCCGAGATGGTCAGCGCAGTGCTGGTCGGGTGGCCGAACGCGCGCACGATGAAGAAGGCGGCGGCCGACTTGCCGAACATGATGATCAGCACGGTGGCCAGCACCTGCCACGGGTGCTGGATGAGGATGTTCGGGTCGAACAGCATGCCGACCGAGACGAAGAACAGCACCGCGAACGCATCGCGCAGCGGCAGCGAATCATGCGCGGCCTTGTGGCTCAGCTCCGATTCGTTGAGCAGCATGCCGGCGAAGAACGCGCCCAACGCGAACGAGACGCCGAACAGCATCGCCGAGCCGAACGCCACGCCCAGCGCGATCGCCAGCACCGACAGGGTGAACAGTTCGCGCGAACCGGTACCGGCGATGCGTTCGAGGATCCACGGGATGACCCTCCGGCCGACCACCAGCATCACCGCTACGAACAGGCCCAGCTGCACGAAGGTCCAGCCGATGTCGGCGAGCACGCTGCCCAGCGAGTGCGACTCCTTCGCCGCATCGGGGCCGAACACACCGGCCATCACCGGCATCATCACCAGCGCCAGCACACAGGCCAGGTCTTCCACGATCAGCCAGCCGACCGCGATCTTGCCGCGCATGGTCTCCAGAAGGCGGCGTTCTTCCATCGCCCGCAGCAGCACCACGGTACTGGCGGTGGCCAGCGAGAAACCGAAGATGACGCCATGGATGGCGGGCCATCCCATCAGCGAGGCCACGCCCCAGCCGAGCAGGGTAGCGACCGCGATCTGCCCAATGGCACCGGGGATGGCAATGGCCTTGACCGCCATCAGGTCCTTCAGCGAGAAGTGCAGGCCGACGCCGAACATCAGCAGCATCACGCCCAGTTCGGCCAGCTGGTTGGCCAGCGCCTGGTCGGCGACGAAGCCGGGGGTGAACGGGCCTACGCAGATGCCAGCAACCAGGTAACCGACCAGGGGAGACAAGCGGAGCTTGTTGGCCAGCGCGCCGAAGATGAAGGCGAGCCCGAGGCCAACGGCAACGATGTTGATCAGGTCGGTGTCATGGTGCATCGGCACTCGCAGGCAATCGGGGGTATCCCGATTTTCACCGATGAGGCCAGATACGGCAAACCCGCCGTCCACGCGCCGTGGCCGGCGGGTTTGCCCACGCATTTCTCCTCTACCCCCGCCTTCGGCGCGCCCCTTCAACAAGAAGGGGCTCTCCTCCAGATGCGGCGCGGGGTTGCCGGCCAGCGGCCGGCACTACCAGAGCCTCGCTTACCAGGTGTACTTGACCCGGCCGTACACATACGCGCCGTTGAAGCCGAACGGCGAGTAGTTGCTGTAAGGCAGCATGCCGAAGGTGGAGTTCTGCAGGTCTTCGGTGCGGTCCGGGTACTTGTCCAGCAGGTTGTCGGCGCCCACGGTCAGGGTCCAGTTGCTGCTCGGCTTGTAGCTGGCCGAGGCATCCACCACCCAGGCGTCGCCGTAGGTCTGGTCGCGCAGTGCGGTGGCCGAGTTGCGCACGGTGAATTTGCCGTAGCGGGTCGCCGCCAGGCCCAGTTCCCAGTGGTCCGAACGCCAGGTGCCGCTCAGGATCGCCTTGTCGCGCGGGTAGCTGTCCTCGATGCGGCCGATCTCATCGCGGCCGATCAGCGACTGGTTCAGGCCCAGCGTCCCGAACACCGCCGGGGTGCCACCAACGCGGCGCACTTCGGTGTCGTTGTAGCTGTATGCAGCGGTCAGTTCCAGGCTGCTGGCACTGAACGGCACCGTGTAGCTGGACACGAAGTCGACACCGCGGGTGCGCGTATCCAGGCCGTTAGTGAAGTACGAGAACGCGGTCACCTGCGGCAGGCCGAGCGTGGTCAGCAACGCGCTGCTGGCGGCATTGGTGGTGATGCTCGACGACAGCGCGATGCGGTCGTCGATGTCGATCTGATACGCATCAACGGTGATGTACAGGCGATCGACCGGTTGCAGCACCAGGCCCAGGCTGTAGGAGGTGGAGGTCTCGGCCTTCAGCGGTGAGGCGCCCAGTGCCTGCGCGGCCTGGCTGGTGGTAGGGAAGGTGCCGCGCTCGACGAACACGCCGTTGGTGAACTGGCTGGTGACCGCCTGGTAGCCCTGCTGCGCCAGCGACGGTGCGCGGAACCCGCTGGAGGCGGTGGCCCGCAGCGCGACCTTGTCGGTGAATGCGTAGCGCGCCGACAGCTTGCCGGAGAAGCGGTCGCCGAAGTCCGAGTAATCCTCGTAGCGGCCGGTGATGCCGGCCGAGAACTTCTCGGTCAGGTCCGCTTCCAGCCCGGCGTAGACCGCGTAGTTGTGACGGTCGGCATGCACTTCATTGGTCGGGGTGAAGCCACCGAAGCCCTGCGCGCCACTGCCGGTGTACGAGTTCAGCTCGCCCGGCTTCTGGTCCCACTTCTCCTTGCGGTATTCACCGCCGAAGGACAGCGTGACCGGGTAGGCCAGGCCCCAGTCCAGCGACTTGGTCAGGTCGGCATTGAAGATGTCCTGCTGGTACTTCAGCGTACCGTCGTAGAACGAGCGCGGGCTGGTCGCACCCAGGCTGTAGTTGATGCTGTTGCGGGTGTGGAAGTCCAGGGTGTTCTCGCCATGGTTCAGGCTCAGGTCCCAGGCCCAGCCGTTGTCGGTGCTGCCCTTGACCCCGGCCACCAGCGAGCGGTCCTTGGAGTACTGGTTGATCTCCGGCACGAAGCCGTCCGGGTAGGTCTGCGCCAGCAGCGCGGTCTGCCCGTTGTGGTTGCGCGAGCGGTAGAACGCGAACGAGGTGATGTCGCGGTTGCTGAGCAGCGCGCTGGCGTAGCCGGTCACGCGGTCGCTGAAATCGAAGCTGGCATTGATCGAGGCAGCGGTGGCATCCACGCGCGGGTCGCCGACGATGAAGGTCTTCTGGCCGATGCTCGGGTAGTTGCCGGTGTTCGGGGTGGTGCCGCGGTACGGGCCGGCACGATTGCTCTCGTCCTGCTGGCTGATCTGGCCGGCTACGTGCACGCGGCCACGGCCGTTGCCGAACTCGACGCCGGTATCGCCGGAGAGCTGGTACTTGTTGCCGTCACCGGCCGAGTACTGGCCGTAGTCCACCGCCAGGCTGCCGCCACTGCCGCTGCCCTTGAGCACGATGTTGATGACGCCGGCGATGGCGTCCGAACCGTACTGCGCCGACGCGCCGTCACGCAGCACCTCCACGCGCTCGATGGCGGCGATCGGGATCGCGTTGATGTCCACCGCCGACGAACCACGGCCGATGCTGCCGTTGACGTTGATCATCGCCGAGGTATGGCGGCGCTTGCCGTTGACCAGCACCAGCACCTGGTCCGGCGACAGGCCGCGCAGCTGTGCTGGGCGCACGCCGCTGGTGCCGTCGGTCAGGGCCGGGCGCGGGAAGTTCAGCGAGGGCAGCGCGCGCGACAGCGCGGTGGCCAGTTCACTGGTGCCGGTGGACTGCAGGGCTTCGGGGGTGATGATGTCGATTGGCGACTGCGATTCGGCGACCGTGCGGTCGGCCACGCGGGTGCCGGTGACGATCACCGTGTCCAGGGTGTTGGCGGCGGTGCCGGTCTGCTGGGCAGCGGCGACGAACGGAGAGCCACCGAGTGCGACAGCGACGGCGGCGGCGATCAGGCTGGTCTTGCGGGTCATCGGGATGGGGCTCCGGTTGGCGGGGGCGGCACCGGAATCGACATCACGGGGGTGAGGCGGACGGCGGTTGTTGCGGTGCGCAAAGCAGGAATTAACGGGATATTCAGTGGCTGTCAAATGCCGGTCATCGGGAAAAACGTTGCAGCAGCAACCATTTAGCCCGGATTGGCACTCGCGGGGAGGGGGCCCGGGAGGCGCGCGGCGAGGACGTGGGAGAGAGGAACGCCGGCCGCCGCGCATCCCGGGGCGCGTCAAGTATTCGTTAACGCTAGAATTGCGTCGCAGGAACAGTGCTCACCAGCACATTCCATTCGGTTATATGGACGCCTTCCCCCATGATTTCGCTTCGTAATTTCGCCTTGCGCCGCGGCGAGCGGCTGCTGTTGTCCAATGTCGACCTGACCCTGCACGCCGGTTACCGGGTGGGTGTGGTCGGCCGCAACGGTGCTGGCAAGTCCAGCCTGTTCGCGGCGGTGAAGGGCGAGCTGGAGGCGGACAAGGGCGATGTCGACCTACCCGGCAAGGTGCGCATCGCCAGCGTTGCCCAGGAAACCCCGTCGCTGCCCGACCCGGCGCTGAGCTTCGTGCTCGGCGGTGACATCGAAGTGGCCGCGGTGCTGGCCGCCGAGGCCGAGGCGACCGCTCGCGAGGACTGGGAAGCGGTGGCCGAGGCGCACACGAAGATGGCCGAGCTCAATGCCTACGACGCCGAAGCGCGCGCCGGCAAGCTGCTGCACGGCCTCGGTTTCCCGGCCGAGACTCACCACCGCGCGGTGTCCTCGTTCTCCGGTGGCTGGCGCGTGCGCCTGAACCTGGCGCGCGCGCTGATGATGCCCAGCGACCTGCTGCTGCTGGACGAACCGACCAACCACCTGGACCTGGACGCGGTGTACTGGCTGGAACAGTGGCTGCTGAAGTACCCGGGCACCCTGCTGCTGATCTCGCATGACCGCGAGTTCCTCGACAACGTGGCTACCCACACCCTGCATCTGCACGGCGGTGGCGCCAAGCTCTACCCGGGCGGCTACACCGACTTCGAGCGCCAGCGCGCCGAACAGCTGCGCCAGCAGCAGATCGCGCACGAGAAGGAGCAGGCCGAGCGCGCCCACCTGCAGAGCTTCATCGACCGCTTCAAGGCGCAGGCCAGCAAGGCGGCGCAGGCGCAGAGCCGCATGAAGCGCCTGGCCAAGCTGGCCGGCACCGAAGCGGTGCGCGCCGAGCGCGAGTTCCGCATCGAGTTCGCGCCGCCGGCCAAGCTGCCGTTCTCGCTGATCCGCCTGAACCACGTCGAGGCCGGCTACGGCAAGGACGCGGTGATCCTGCACAACGTCGGCTTCGGCCTGGAAGCGGGCCAGCGCATCGGCCTGCTCGGCCCGAACGGTGCCGGTAAGACCACCCTGGTGAAGACCCTGGTGGGCGAGCTGGCGCCGATCGTCGGTGAGCGCATGGCGCATCCGGACCTGAAGATCGGCTACTTCGCCCAGCACACGGTGGAGTCGCTGCACGAAGGCCAGTCGCCGATGGAGCACTTCCGCGAGATCGCCCCGGACGCACCGAACCAGTCGTTCCGCGATTTCCTCGGCAAGTGGAACTTCCCGGGCGACCGTGCATTCGAGCCGGTCGATGGCTTCTCCGGTGGTGAGCGTGCGCGCCTGGCGCTGGCGCTGATCGCCTGGCAGCAGCCGAACGTGCTGCTGCTGGACGAACCGACCAACCACCTTGACCTGGAAATGCGCGAAGCGCTGGCCGAAGCACTGGCCACCTTCGAAGGCGCGATCGTGATGGTCTCGCATGACCGCCACCTGATCGGCCTGGTCTGCGATACCTACTGGCGCGTGGCCGATGGCGTGGTCGAGCCCTTCGACGGCGACCTGGACGCGTACGCCGCATGGCTGCGCACCCGTCCGCAGGCGCAGGGCACCAAGGCGCGCATGGAACAGGTGGAAGAGCCGGTGGTGGTCAAGACCGCCCCGGTGGCGCAGGTGGTGCAGAAGAAGCCGGTGAACCCGCACAAGCTGGCTGCCGCCGAAGCAAAGGTGGCCGAGCTGGAAGGCGCAGTGGCCGAGCTGGACCGCCAGCTGGCCGACCCGGCCAACTACGCCGACGCCACCCGCATGGCAGTGATCGGCCGCGACCGCGAAACCGCCGCCGCACAGCTGGAGAAGGCCGAAGCGGCGTGGATGGAGCTGCTGGAGTCCTGACTCCTTTTTGTTATGCGCCCTGCGCCTGCAGCCACTCGCGGAAGCGCTTGGCCGGCTCGCGCTCGGCGCGCGAGCGCAGCCGCGTCAGCCAGTAGCGGCCCAGCTCCAGAGTGGTGCCGAAGGGCTGCAGCAGGCGGCCTTCGGCCAGTTCCTGCTCGAACATGCGCAAGGGCAGCAAGGCCACCCCGGCCCCCCCGGCGGCGGCCATCGCCACCGTCAGCGACGAATCAAACACCGGCCCGCGGGCTTCCACGCCGCTGACCCCGGCTGCCTGAAGCCAGCGCGGCCATTCGTCGCTGCGGTAGGAGCGCAACAACGGCAGTGTGGCGAGGTCGCGCGGTTGCTTCAGCCGCCGCGCCAATGCCGGGGCGCACAGCGGTGCGAAGGGCGCATCGAGGATTGCCGTGCAGGCCTGGCCCTGCCAGTCGCCATCACCGAAGCGGATGGCCAGGTCCAGCCCTTCGCCGGCCAGGTCGATGCGGTTGTTGTGGGTCTGCAGGCGCAGCTCGATGTCCGGGTGCGTCGCTTCGAACGCGGCCAGCCGTGGCAGCAGCCAACCGGTGGCGAAGGTGCCGACCACGCCCAGCGTCAGTACTTCGCGGGCCGGCCCGCCGGTGTAGCGCGCGATGCTGGCCGAGATGCGCTCGAATGATTCGTTGAGGACCGGATACAGCGCCGCGCCCTCTTCGGTCAACGCCACGCCGCGCGGCAGGCGATGGAACAGGCGGATGCCGAGCCGGTCCTCCAGCCCGCGGATCTGGTGGCTCAGCGCGGCCTGGCTGACGCACAGCTCCAGCGCGGCGCGGGTGAAGTTCTGGTGGCGGGCGGCGGCTTCGAAAGCGCGCAGCGCGTTCAGCGGCAGGGTGGGGTGCAGCATCGGGAAGCCGTGAGCCAGGGTGATGGCTGATCCTACCGTTCAATGAGGAATTTCGTAAATTGCAACGAGTTGATTGCGGCAGGTATGAATTCAGCTCATGGCTCTCGCTGATTTTTCGCGCTGGTAGGCGCTGGGCGGGGCTTCAATAATCGGGCGGTCACCAGGAGAACCCCTATGCTCGCCCGTCGCCGATTCCTGCAGTTCAGTGGTGCTGCCGTTGCTTCCTCGCTGCTTGTCCCGGCGCTGGCGCGGGACGTTGCCCCTTCGTCCGGCACACCCGCCGCGAACGCCGCCATTGCTGGCGCCGCCGATTTCGCCGCGCTGGAAAAAGCCAGCGGTGGCCGCCTGGGCGTCACCGTGCTGAACACCGGTGATGGCCGTCGCATCGGCGGGCATCGGCAGGACGAGCGCTTCCCGATGTGCAGCACGTTCAAGTCGATGCTGGTTGCCCATGTGCTGAGCCTTGCCGATGCAGGCCGCGTTTCGCTCGACACCCGTGTGCCCATCGCCGGGAAGGATCTGCTGTCCTATGCCCCGGTGGCGCGCCGCCATGTGGACAAGGACCTGACGGTGCGCGACCTGTGCCGGGGCACGCTGACCACCAGTGACAACACGGCGGCCAACCTGCTGCTGGAGGTGGTGGGCGGGCCGTCGGCGCTGACGGCATTCCTGCGCGGGCAGGGCGACAGCGTTACCCGCAATGACCGCAACGAGCCGGACGTGAATCTGTTCGCGAAGGGAGACCCGCGCGATACCACCAGCCCGGCCGCGATGGCCACCAGCCTGGCCCGCTTCGCGGTGGGCAATGGCCTGCAGCCCGCATCGCGCCAGCAGTTCGCCGATTGGCTCATCGACAACCAGACCGGCGATGCCTGCCTGCGCGCCGGGCTGGGCAAGCGCTGGCGGGTGGGGGACAAGACCGGCAGCAACGGTGATGACACGCGCAACGACATCGCCGTGCTGTGGCCGCATGCGGGCGGCGCAGCGTGGGTGGTCACCGCCTATCTGCAGGGCGCGTCGGTCGATGACGACCAGCGTGCAGCGGTGCTTGCACGGGTGGGGGCGCTGGCCGACGCGATGATCGGATGAGGTAACCGGGGTCATTCGGAAATGGCTTGCCGGATCGGTCGGGCACGCGCATCCTGCGCGCGTTCGCACCCCACGGAAGACCCCGATGAGCCATGAGTTGATCTACCTGCTGCTGATCTTCGCGCTGCTGGTGATCCCGCGCGCGCTGCAGCGCTTCAGCCTGCCCGCGCCGCTGACCTGCCTGCTGTTCGGCATCATCGGCATGCTCTGGCTGGGCGACCAGGCGCACGATGCGGTGATCGGCCTGCTGGCCACGCTGGGCATTTCCTCGCTGTTCCTGTTTGCCGGCCTGGAAGTGGATCTGCAGGCCCTGCGCCGTGGCATGTGGCCGCTGCTGGCGCATCTGGTGATCCGTACCGGCACGCTGTTCGGCGTGGGCTGGCTGGCCTGGCGTTACGCGGGATTGCCGTGGCAGGCCGCCGGGCTGCTGGCGCTGGCGCTGCTGACGCCCTCCACCGGCTTCATCATGGACTCGCTGTCGCGACTGGGCCTGAGCGAGGACGAGCGATTCTGGGTGACCAGCAAGGCCATCGCCGGCGAACTGCTGGCGCTGGCCGCCTTGTTCATCGTGCTGCAGGCCGGCGACCCTGGCCACATGGCGCTGTCCAGTCTGGCGCTGCTGGCGATGATGATCGGCCTGCCGCTGCTGTTCATCGCGCTGGGCCGCTGGGTGGCGCCGCACGCGCCGGGCTCGGAGTTCTCGCTGCTGGTGATGGTCGGCATGGTGGCCGCCTATATCACCTATCTGCTGGGTGTGTATTACCTGGTCGGTGCCTTCATCGCCGGCCTGGTCGCGCGCCTGCTGCACCAGCGCATGCCGCTGCTGGCCTCGCACGAGAACCTGCATGCGCTGCGCCTGTTCGCCTCGTTCTTCGTGCCGTTCTATTTCTTCAACGCCGGCACCAAGGTGCCCAGCGAAGCACTGAGCTTCGAAGCGCTGGGGCTGGGCATCGTGATCACCCTGGTGGTGCTGCCGCTGCGCATCGGCGTAGTCTGGCTGCAGCGCCGGGTGATGTTCGGCGAGAGCTTCCGCAGCAGCCTGCGGGTCTCGCTGGCGCTGGCCCCGACCCTGATCTTCACCCTGGTGCTGGCGGCGATCATGCGCGAGCGTTTCCAGATTCCGGCGGTGCTGTTCGGCGCGCTGCTGCTGTACGCCGCACTGACCACGCTGTTGCCGTCGCTGGTGTTCCGCACACCGTTCGATGTCGATCCGGTGGAACAGGAGCCGGCGGGCGAGGGCGAGTCCGCGCCGGTGGCGGCCACCGAGACGCTGCCGGAACCGCACATCGCCGAACGCTGATCGGTTGTCGCGCGCGGTTTGCGCCCGTCGGCCATGACCGTTAGGGTTGGGGCATGAGACTGCCTGCCGTTGTTGCCGCTTCCGCCCTCCTGCTCAGCCTCGCTGCCTGCTCGCAGCGTTCCGATACGGTCGCCCATGATCTGGCGACCGCACCGGCCGATGCCTTCATGGCCGCCATCGCCGCGCATTGCGGCCAGGCCTTTGAGGGCCGGGTGGTGGAGGACACGCCGGCACCGACCGGCAAGGACCCGTTCGCCGGGCAGCGCCTGGTCATGCATGTGCGAGGCTGTGCCGATCCCGCCCATGAACTGCGGATTCCCTTCCATGTCGGCGATGACCACTCACGCACCTGGGTGCTGACCCGCACCGAAAACGGCCTGCGCCTGAAGCACGATCACCGCCATCAGGATGGCAGCGCGGATGCCATCACCCTCTACGGCGGCGACAGCACGCCACCGGGCACCGCCGAGCGCCAGCAGTTCCCGGCCGACTCCGATTCGGTGGCGATGTTCCGGCGTGCCGACATGCTGGCGTCCACGCACAACACCTGGGCGATGGAGATCGACCCCGACCAGACCTTCGTCTACGAACTGACGCGCCCGGAGGGCCGCCGATTCCGCGTGAAGTTCGACCTGAGCAAGCCGGTCGACCTGCCGCCCGCACCGTGGGGCGACGAGAAGGCGCCCGCACCCTGATCTTCGGGTCGGATACCTCCTGCGGAGGGCTCCGACCCCAGAAAGATTCCCGGTAGATCCACGCCATGCGTGGATGCGGGATACCCGGCAGGGGGGCAGGGCCCTGGCCATGGGCCAGGGAACCGACCCTTCACTCAGCGCGTGCCGAAGCGTGCCCGGCAGCCGTTGCTCACCCACACCTGGCCGCGTGCGTAGCCCCAGCTGCGGCCCTCCTGGCAGGCGCTGCCGGACAGCTGCTGCTGCAGCACCGGCCGACCCTGGCGCTCATCCCAGTCGCAGTTCTGCGTGCGGTTGTTGTTGCTGCTGCAGGTGATCGAGTAGTTGCTGTTGCCGCCGCCCCATCCACCACCGCCACCGCCCCAGCCGCGGGCCTCGGCGAATTCGGCGCGGCAGCCGCCACTGACCCAGATCGCGCCATTGCGCACGCCCCAGGTGCGGCCTTCGTTGCAGGGGCTGCCGGACAGCTGGCGGACCAGGCGGGCATTGCGCCAGCCGACCGGGCAGCTGCGCTCGCGGTTGTTCTGGCTCTCGCAGCGGATGGTTTCGCCGGGCCGGCCGTTGTTGCCACCCCAGCCACCGCCATTGCCGCCGCTCCAGCCACCACGGGCCTCGACGAATTCGGCACGGCAGCCATTGGTGACCCAGATGCTGCCATTGCGGCTGCCCCAGGTGCGGCCTTCGTCGCAGGCGCTGCCGGACAGCTGGCGGACCAGCTGCGCATTGCGCCAGCCGGTAGTGCAGACGCGTTCTCGGTTGTTCTGGCTCTCGCAGCGGATCACTCCGTTCTGCGCGGCGGCCGGGGCGGAGGGCAGGGCGAACGTGGCGATGGTGCCCAGGCTCAGGGTCACGGCCAGGCGGGCCAGGGACAGCGGTTTCATGGCGGCATCCCATACGGTGGCAGGTGCCTGACTATAGGGAAGGGGGCGATCAAGCCGGTGTGACTGGCCGGATTTGCCCCGGCCGGGGCCTCGGCCGCAGAATACGGAGCTTTCCGGCCCCCATCCGGTGCCGGCGTTCTCCAGCGGAGCTTCCCCCCATGCGTACCCACTTCTGCGGCCTGGTCGATGAGACCCTGATTGGCCAGACTGTCACCCTCGCCGGCTGGACCGACGTGGCCCGTAACCAGGGCGGCGTCTGCTTCATCGATCTCCGGGATCATGAAGGCATCGTGCAGGTGACCGTGGAAGTCGACAACGCCGACGTGTTCGCCGTGGCCGCGTCGCTGGGCTATGAGGACGTGCTGCAGGTGGAAGGCGTCGTGCGCGCCCGCCATGCGGTGAACGACAAGATGCGCACCGGCAAGGTGGAAGTGATCGCCACCGCCATCACCGTGCTGAACAAGGCCGCGCCGCTGCCGTTCCACGCCCACGAGAACCCGGGCGAGGAAACCCGCCTGAAGTACCGTTACCTGGACCTGCGCCGCCCGGAAATGCAGCGCATGCAGCGCACCCGCATCAAGCTGGTGCAGGCGCTGCGCCGCCACCTGGACGAGAAGGGCTTCCAGGACATCGAGACCCCGATCCTGACCAAGGCCACCCCGGAGGGCGCGCGCGACTTCCTGGTGCCGGCGCGCATGCATCCGGGCGAGTTCTACGCCCTGCCGCAGAGCCCGCAGCTGTTCAAGCAGATCCTGATGGTGGCCGGCTTCGACCGCTACTACCAGATCGCGCGCTGCTTCCGCGACGAGGCCCTGCGTGCCGATCGCCAGCTGGAATTCACCCAGCTGGACATGGAGTTCGCCTTCGTCCGCGAACGCGACGTGCAGGACTTCGTCGAAGACATGATCCGCGCCATCTTCAAGGAAGTGGTCGACGTCCAGCTGGATGCCAGCTTCCCGCGCATGACCTGGGCCGAGGCGATGCGTCGCTACGGTTCGGACAAGCCCGACCTGCGCATCGCGCTGGAACTGGTCGACGTGGCCGAGCTGGTCAGGAACAGTGAGTTCCCGGTGTTCACCGGCCCGGCCAACGATGCCGAAGGCCGCGTCGCCGCGCTGCGCATTCCGGGCGGTGCGTCACTGAGCCGCAAGCAGATCGACGAGTATGCCGCGCATGCCGCCAAGTACGGCGCCAAGGGCCTGGCCTACATCAAGATCGCCGACAACGGCGAAGTCAGCTCGCCGATCCAGAAGTTCTTCAGCGAGGAATCCTTCGCTGCGCTGGTGGCCCACGTCGGCGCCGGCAATGGCGACATCGTGTTCTTCGGTGCCGGTGGCTACAACAAGGTCTCCGACTTCATGGGCGCGCTGCGCCTGAAGGCCGGCAAGGACTTCGGCCTGGTCGCCGACGGCTGGGCGCCGCTGTGGGTCACCGACTTCCCGATGTTCGAGTGGGACGAGGAAGAACAGCGTTACGTCGCCCTGCATCACCCCTTCACCGCACCGGCCGTGGACGACATCGCCGACCTGCGCGCCAACGCCCGTACCGCCGTCTCGCGCGGCTACGACATGGTGCTCAACGGCAATGAGATCGGCGGCGGTTCCATCCGTATCCATCGTCCGGACATGCAGAGCGCGGTGTTCGAGCTGCTCGGCATCGGTGCCGAGGAAGCCCGCGCCAAGTTCGGCTTCCTGCTCGACGCGCTGAACTACGGTGCGCCGCCGCACGGTGGCATCGCCTTCGGCATCGACCGCATCGCCGCGCTGATGGCCGGCACCGAATCGATCCGCGACGTCATCCCGTTCCCGAAGACCACCGGTGCACAGGATCTGATGACCGACGCGCCGTCGCCGATCGTCGACGCGCAGCTGGCCGAAGTGCACATCCAGGTTCGCCCCAAGACCAACTGATCAGGAGATCCAGGCAATGACCGAGTTTGCGTTTTCGCTGGAGTGGGAAATGCTGGGCAATGAAGGCTCCGAGGCCACCCTGGTCACCGAGCGTGCACGCGTGTTCGGTGGTTGGCTGGTCCGCGTCGGTACCAACCCGGCGGCGATGGCCCTGACCTTCGTCGCCGATGGCGAAGGCCGTTGGGACGGTGAAGACTTCGGCGTCGAGGATTACGAGGACGACGAAGAGGAAGAGTACGACGAGGACGAGGAAGGCGGGGAAGAAGAGGACGAGGACGAAGAGGAATACGAGGAAGAGGACGAGGAAGAAGAAGCGGAATCGGAATCGCCTGAAAAGGCTTGACCCGCGCTTCGCCCTGACGTCAACTTCCTGCATGTATTCGATCCGCCGCGCCACCTTGGACGACGCGCCGACCCTGTCGGCGCTGGCTGCACGCACGTTCACCGAAACCTTCGGCCATCTGTATCCGCCGCAGGACCTGCAGGCCTTCCTCGAGGAGGCCTACACGGTCGAGCGCCAGCGCGTGATCCTGGCCCACCCGGACTACGCGGTGTGGCTGCTGGAACTGGATGGGGAGGCGGTCGGCCATGCCGCCGCCGGCCCTTGCGGCCTGCCGCATCCGGATGTGAAACCCGGTGACGGCGAACTCAAGCGCCTGTACCTGATCAAGACGCAGCAGAGCTGCGGCTGGGGCAGCCGCCTGCTGGAAACCGCGCTGGCCTGGCTGGAACACGAAGGCCCGCGCACGTTGTGGCTGGGCGTGTGGTCGGAGAACTTCGGCGCGCAACGCTTCTACGCCCGCTACGGTTTCGAGAAGGCCGGCGAGTACCTGTTCCCGGTTGGTGACACCCAGGACCTCGAGTTCATCCTGCGCCGCGCACCGCGCGCGGCCTGACGTTCACCGCCGCTTGCTGCGCGCGCGTGTTCAATCACCTCACGTTCCTGCCCCGCTGACCGCCAGGCTGTTTGCATGACTCCCCCCGTATTGCTGCTGCATGGCATCTGGAATGCCCGTGCCTGGGTCGGGCCGCTGGCCTGGCGCCTGCGCGCGCGCGGTTTCCAGGTGCACGCGTTCGGCTATTCCTCGGTGTTCGGTGGCCCCGACGTGGCCGTGCCACAGCTGCTGGAACGCCTGGCCGATGCCGGGCCGCTGTCGCTGGTCGGCCACAGCCTGGGCGGATTGCTCGCGCTGGAGGCCTTGCGCCGCCAGCCGCAGCTGGACGTGCAGCGCGTGGTCTGCCTGGGCTCGCCGCTGCGCGGCAGCGGCACCGCGCGCTCGTTGTCCGAGCACGGCTGGGGACTGGCGCTGGGGCGCAGCAGCGAACTGTTGCTCGATGGGCTGCCGGACTGGCAGGGCAAGGCCGAAGTCGGGTTGATCGCCGGCTCGGTGCCGCATGGGCTGGGCAGCCTGCTGGGGGCGATCGACGATGCCTCCGACGGCACCGTGGCCCTGGCCGAGACCCGCCTGCCGGGCCTGGCCGACCATTGCGTGGTGCGTACCAGCCACAGTGGCCTGGTGGTGTCGCCCGATGCCGCGCGGCAGACCGCGCATTTCCTGCGCCACGGCCAGTTCGACCACAGCCGCGACGCCGCCGCCGCGTAAGGCGGTTCGCCGGGCAGGGCGGTGCACTCTCGGTAGCGCCGGGCCATGCCCGGCGGCAGTAGATCCACGCCATGCGTGGATGGCGCCTTCCCGATATCCCTCCGCCCTAGACACGGTTGCAGCGCCCGATCAGGTAGAATCCGCGCCTTGATCCTGAAGCAGCCAGACGGTAGCACCCATGGGTAGAGGCCCCTCCATCGAAGCCCGCAAGAACGCGTCCGACGCGAAGCGCGGCAAGATTTTCACCAAGATCATCCGCGAGATCGGCGTGGCCGCGCGCGGCGGTGGAGGCGACCCCAACAACAACCCGCGCCTGCGCGTGGCCGTGGACAAGGGCCTGGCCGTGAACATGTCCAAGGACGTGATCGAGCGCGCCATCAAGAAGGCCACCGGTGAACTGGAAGGCGTCGATTACGAGGAAATCCGCTACGAGGGCTACGCCCCGGGTGGCGTGGCCGTGATCGTCGACTGCCTGACCGACAACCGCGTGCGCACCGTGGCCGATGTCCGCCATGCGTTCAGCAAGTGCGGCGGCAACATGGGCACCGAAGGCTCGGTCGCCTTCATGTTCAAGCGCCTGGGCGTACTCAGCTTCGCCCCGGGTGCCGACGAGGAAGCCATCACCGAAGCGGCCATCGAGGCCGGCGCCGATGACATCGTGGTCTACCCGGACGACGGCTCGATCGACGTGGTCACCAGCCCTGACGCGTTCAACGCGGTCAAGGACGCAATGGCCGCCGCCGGCCATGTCGCCGACCACGCCGAGGTCACCTTCCGCGCGGACAACGACATCAAGGTCGAAGGCGACGTTGCCCTTCAGGTCAAGAAGCTGCTGGACATGCTCGAAGACCTGGACGACGTGCAGGACGTGTATTCCAACGCCGAACTCGGCGCCGACGCCTACGCCTGAGCCGTCTTCGACGGCTTGGGCGCGGGCCGTTGAACGGTCACCGCGGACAGTCATGAGCCCATACGCCTGCCAGCGCCTCCCGTTCCGCCCCGCCAGGAGCGCAGCATGACCCGCATCCTCGGCATCGACCCCGGTTCGCAGCGGACCGGGGTCGGCATCATTGATGTCGACGCCGCCGGCCGCGTCAGCCACGTGCACCACCAGCCGCTGGTGCTGCTGGGCGCCGACGATTTCCCGCAGCGCATGAAGCTGCTGGTGCTGGGCCTGGCCGACCTGTGCCGGGAATACCAGCCCAATGAAGTGGCCATCGAAAAGGTGTTCATGGCCCGCAATCCCGATTCGGCGCTGAAGCTGGGCCAGGCCCGTGGCGCGGCGATCTCGGCCGTGGTGCTGCGCGACCTGCCGGTGCACGAATACGCCGCCAGCGAGATCAAGCTCGCGGTGGTCGGGCGCGGTGGCGCCGAAAAGCAACAGGTTCAACACATGGTCGGGCTCATGCTCAACCTGAAAACCAAGCTGCAGGCCGACGCGGCCGACGCGTTGGCGGTGGCGATCACCCATGCCCACGTAAGGGCAACGGCCAACCGCCTGGGGCTCAGTGCCCGCCAGGCGTGGGGCCGCAAATGAGGAGCTGCACGCAATGATCGGTCGACTGCGCGGCATCATCGCCTACAAGGGGCCGCCGTGGCTGGTGGTGGACGTGAACGGAGTGGGCTACGAACTGGAGGCGCCGATGAGCACCTTCTACGACCTGCCCGAGCTCGGCCGCGAGGTCACCCTGTACACCCATTACTCGCAGAAAGAAGACAGCGTCTCGCTGTACGGCTTCCTGCGCGAGGGTGAGCGGCGCCTGTTCCGCGACGTGCAGAAGGTCAGCGGCATCGGCGCGAAGATCGCGCTGGCCGTGCTGTCCGGCGTCAGCGTCGAAGAGTTCGCGCGCATGGTCCAGGCCGGTGACATCACCGCGCTGACCCGCATTCCGGGCATCGGCAAGAAGACCGCCGAACGCATGGTCCTGGAGCTGCGTGACCGCGCCGCCCAGTTCGGTGCCGGTGGCGCGCTGCCCACCGGCAGTGGCCCGGCCCCGGCCGACCCGCTGTCCGATGCCACCGTGGCCCTGCAGCAGCTCGGTTACAAGCCGGCCGAAGCCGCACGCATGGCCCGCGACGCCTTCAATGAAGGCGACGAAGTGGCCACCGTGATCCGCAAGGCGCTGCAGTCGGCGCTGCGCTGACCTACCTCCCTTTCCCTCAACGAACCGCCTGAGCTTCGCCAGGAGTCCCATGTCCAGCAGTCAAACCCCGCACGCAGCTGCCCCCGGCGGCCACGGTCACGCCCCTCCCGCCGGAGGCATGGCGCTGATCATCGGTGCGATCGGCGTGGTCTTCGGCGATATCGGTACCAGCCCGCTGTATACCCTGAAGGAGGCGTTCTCGCCGCACTACGGGCTCAACAGTGACCACGACACCGTGCTGGGCGTGCTGTCGCTGGCGTTCTGGGCGCTGAACATCGTGGTCACGCTGAAGTACGTGACCATCATCATGCGCGCCGACAATGACGGCGAGGGCGGCATCATGGCGCTGATGGCGCTGACCCAGCGCACGCTGCGCAACGGGTCGCGCTCGGCTTACGTGGTCGGCATCCTCGGTATCTTCGGTGCCTCGCTGTTCTTCGGTGACGGCGTGATTACCCCGGCGATCTCCGTGCTTGGCGCGGTCGAGGGCCTGGAGGTGGCCGCGCCCGGCCTGCATGCCTTCATCGTGCCGATCACCGTGGTGGTGCTGCTGATGGTGTTTGCCGCGCAGCGCTTTGGTACCGAAAAGATCGGCAAGGCGTTCGGCCCGATCACCTCGGTCTGGTTCATCTCGCTGGCCGCGATCGGCATCTACAACATCGTCGACGCGCCGGAAGTGCTGAAGGCCTTCAACCCGTGGTGGGCGATCCGCTTCTTCATGGAGCACAGCTGGCACGGCATCTTCATCCTTGGCGCGGTGGTGCTGGCGGTGACCGGTGGCGAGGCGCTGTACGCCGACATGGGCCACTTCGGCGCCAAACCCATCCGCCACGCCTGGTATTTCTTCGTGCTGCCGTGCCTGGTGCTGAACTACCTGGGGCAGGGCGCACTGGTGCTCAACCACCCCGAGGCGCTGAAGAACCCGTTCTTCGAGGCGGTGCCGCCGTGGGCGCTCTACCCGATGATCATCCTGGCCACGATGGCGGCGGTGATCGCGTCGCAGTCGGTCATCACCGGTGCGTTCTCGGTCTCGCGCCAGGCCATGCAGCTGGGTTACATCCCGCGCATGCGCATCAAGCACACCTCGCACGACACCATCGGCCAGATCTACATCCCGGGCATCAACTGGGGTATCGCGGTGATGGTGATCGGCCTGGTACTTGCCTTCCGCAGCTCGTCGAACCTGGCCGTGGCCTACGGCATCTCGGTGTCGGCCACGATGCTGATCGACACCCTGCTGCTGGCACTGGTCGCGCGTTCGCTGTGGCCGAAGGCCCGCAAGTGGATCCTGCCGCTGTGCGTGGTGTTCTTCATCATCGACCTCGGCTTCGTCATCGCCAACGGCGCCAAGCTGCTGCAGGGCGCATGGTTCCCGGTGGTGCTGGGCATCTTCCTGTTCACCATGATGCGCACCTGGCGCCGTGGCCGCGAGCTGCTGCGCGATGAGATCCGCAAGGACGGCATCCGCCTGGATACCTTCCTGCCGGGCCTGATGCTGGCGCCGCCGGTACGCGTGCCGGGCACCGCGGTCTTCCTCACCGCCGACCCGACCGTGGCGCCGCATGCGCTGATGCACAACCTCAAGCACAACAAGGTGCTGCACGAGCGCAACGTGTTCCTGCACGTGGAAACCCTGCCGATCCCGTATGCGATGGAAGGGCAGCGACTGAAGATCGAATCGGTGGGCGACGAGTTCTATCGCGTCTACGTGCGCTTCGGTTTCATGGAAACCCCGGACGTACCGCTGGCGCTGATGCGCTCGTGCGACCACGGCGGCATCTATTTCGACCCGATGGATACCACCTTCTTCGCCAGCCGCGAGACCATCGTCGCCACCGCCAACCGCGGCATGCCGATCTGGCGCGACAAGCTGTTCGCGCTGATGCACCGGAATGCCGCCCCGGCGACCGGCTTCTTCCGGATTCCGGGCAACAGATTGGTGGAACTGGGCGCGCAGGTGGAGATTTAATCTCCACCTGCGCTACGTCCCACGATTTGCTGCGCAAACCGTGGGCCCCGCGCGCATTCCACCTTATCCCCGCGCCTGTCGGCGCGCCCCCTTGAACAACAAGGGGGCTCCACTTGCGGAGGCGCCGCGCGCTTGAAGCTTGGCCCACTCTGCTCTCCAGTTTCCTCCACGCCTGGATCTACTGTGCCGACCAACGGTCGGCACCCGCCAAAGCAGAATGCCGTTACGACAGACCGCAGGAAACTGTCGAAGGCGGGGTGGGTCCGGTTGCGGGGGCGTGAGCGCCATGGATGGCGCGACCGAGCCTACATGGACGTATTTACGGCGTCCCCCGCAACCGGACCCACCCCGCCATTCCACGGCATGCCCGCTTCTGCTTCGGCCTTTGCCGTTGCTTCTGCGGGTGCCGGGCGCAGCCCGGCCGAAACCCGCGCTTTTGCCGCATAATCAGCACATGACCGACGACCGCATCATCGGCGCCGGCGCCACCCGCGAGGATGACGCCGCCGACGCCAGCATCCGCCCCAAGCGCTTGGCCGACTACCTCGGCCAGGCCCCGGTGCGCGAGCAGATGGAGATCTACATCGAAGCGGCCAAGGCCCGTGGCGACGCGCTCGACCATGTGCTGATCTTCGGCCCGCCCGGCCTGGGCAAGACCACCCTCAGCCACGTCATCGCCAATGAACTGGGCGTGGCCCTGCGGGTCACCTCCGGCCCGGTGATCGAGAAGGCCGGTGACCTCGCCGCACTGCTCACCAACCTGCAGCCGCACGATGTGCTGTTCATCGACGAAATCCATCGCCTGTCGCCGGTGGTCGAGGAAGTGCTGTACCCGGCGATGGAAGACTTCCAGATCGACATCATGATCGGCGAGGGCCCTGCGGCCCGTTCGATCAAGATCGACCTGCCGCCGTTCACCCTGATCGGCGCCACCACGCGTGCCGGCCTGTTGACTGCGCCGCTGCGCGACCGCTTCGGCATCGTCCAGCGGCTGGAGTTCTACAGCGTTGAAGAGCTGACCCGCATCGTGCGCCGATCGGCGGCCATCCTGGCCATCGACTGCACCGCCGATGGTGCCGGCGAGATCGCGCGCCGCGCGCGCGGCACCCCGCGTATCGCCAACCGCCTGCTGCGCCGCGTGCGCGACTACGCACAGGTCAAGGCCGGCGGCCACATCGACGAGGCCGTGGCACAGGCCGCGATGAAAATGCTCAAGGTCGATCCGGAGGGCTTCGACGAGCTCGACCGGCGCCTGCTCAAGACCATGGTCGACTACTTCGATGGCGGCCCGGTCGGCATCGAATCGCTGGCGGCGGCGCTGTCCGAAGAGCGCGGCACGCTGGAAGACGTGGTCGAGCCCTACCTGATCCAGCAGGGCTTCCTGGTGCGCACCGCGCGCGGCCGCATGGCCACCCACAAGGCCTACCGGCACATGGGCCTGAAGCCGAAGAACCCGCCGCAGGACCTGTTCGCGGAGGTTCCCGATGTCGGTTGAGCCCCGATTCAGTTGGCCGACACGCATTTACTGGGAAGATACCGACGCTGGTGGCGTGGTCTACCACGCCCGCTACGTGGCCTTCATGGAACGGGCCAGGACCGAATGGATGCGTGCGCTGGGTTACGGCCAGGAGCGCATGCGCGCCGAGCACGGGATGGTCTTCGCGGTGCGCTCGATGCAGATGGATTTCATCAGGCCGGCACGGCTGGATGACACCCTGCAGGTGAGCGCCCGCCTGGTCCAGCTGAAGAAGGCCAGCATGGTCTTCGACCAGCAGATCCTGCGCGACGGCGAGCTGCTGCTGTCGGCGCAGGTCCGCATCGCCGCACTGGAAGCGGCCAGTTTCCGCCCGCGTGGCATGGACGAGGCCGTCCTTGCCGTGCTGCAACCCCACCTCCACCCCGAATCCGAACACTGAGGAACAACGGATGATCGCAACGCTCCTGGCCCTGCAGGCCACGGTCACCGAGGCACTGCCGGCCGACGTCAGCAACGCCGCGACACAGACCCTTGCCCAGGCCACCACCGGCGGCGGCATCAACTACCTCGAACTGATGGCCAAGGCCAGCCTGCCGGTGAAGATCATCGTGCTGCTGCTGCTGGTCGGCTCGTTCGTCAGCTGGGTGATCATTTTCCGCAAGGCCCGCGTGTTCAAGCAGGCCACCCGCGAAGCCGACGAGTTCGAGAACCGCTTCTGGTCCGGCGCCGACCTGGGCAAGCTGTACAGCTCGGCCACCGACCGCAGCCGCAATGTCGGCGGCCTGGAAGCCATCTTCGAGGCCGGTTTCCGCGAGTACACCCGCCTGCGCGACAAGCGCCGCCTGGATGGCCGCGCGCAGCTGGAAGGCGCGCAGCGCGCCATGCGCACCACCTACACCCGCGAAGTGGACCAGCTCGAGCGCAACCTGGAGCTGCTGGCCAACATCGGCTCGACCGCGCCTTACGTGGGCCTGGTCGGTACCGTGTTCGGCATCATGGTGACCATGCACGACATGATCAGCAGTGGTGCGCAGGCCGGTATCGCCGCTGTCGCGCCGGGCATTTCCGAAGCGCTGTTCGCCACCGCCATCGGCCTGTTCGTGGCGATCCCGGCGGTGTGGGCCTACAACCGCTTCACCACCCGCGTGGAGCGCATGTCGGTGCGGTTCGAGACCTTCGCCGAAGAGTTCAGCTCCATCCTGCAGCGCCAGAGCGCTGGCGACGAGTAAGCGCCTGACCCGGGAGTCCATGCCATGTCCGCTGCCATCGGTCGCCGCAAGCGCCGCAAGCTGAAATCGGAAATCAACGTCGTTCCCTACATCGACGTCATGCTGGTGCTGCTGATCATCTTCATGGTCACCGCACCGCTGCTCACCCTGAGCTTCGACGTCGACCTGCCGCAGTCCAACGCCAAGGCGCTGGAGAGCAAGCAGGACCCGGTGATCGTCTCGGTGCGCCAGGACGGCCAGCTCAGCCTGAAGCTGCCCGACGCCAAGGAACCGGCCGCCGTGTCGGCCGAGGAACTGGAAGGCCGCCTGGCCGGCATCGCCGCCCAGGACAAGGGCGTGCGCGTGATCGTCGCCGCCGACCGCGCCGTGGCCTATGAAAAGGTCATCGCCGCGATGGATGTGATCAAGCGCGCCAAGGTAGACAAGGTAGGCCTGGCCACCGATGCACGCTGACGCCCTGCCACCCCCGCATCAGCGCGAACCCGGCTGGGGCCTGCCCTTGGCGCTGGCGTTGCTGGTGCACCTGCTGGTCGCGCTGGTGTTCATCGTGGCCTGGTTCTGGTCGCCCGAGCGCAACACCGACGCCGCCGCTGGCGACCCGTCGGTCGAGGCCAGCCTGGCGCTGTCCGCGTCCGAGGCCTCCGCCGCACGCCAGGCCCTGCGCCAGTCGGAGAAGCTGGAGGACCTGCCGCCGCCGGTCGCCGAGCCGATCCCCGTGCCGGAAGACACCATCCCGCCGCCGCAGCCGATTCCCGAGCCGCGCCCGCAGGATGCCCCCACGCCCCAGCAGCAACAAGCGCAGGAGCGTGTCGCGCAGCCGGATACCAAGGACCAGGAAGCGGTGAGTGCGCTGGCCATCTCGCAGGAGAAGGCCAAGCAGGAACAGGAAGCCAAGCGCCGCCAGGAGCAGATCGACCTGACCGAACGCAAGCGCCAGGAAGAAGCGGAGCAGAAGCTGCGCCTGGCCAAGCAGCAGGAAGCGGACGAGAAGAAGAAGCAGGCCGAGCAGGAGCGCGTGGCCGCTGACAAGGCCGAGGCCGAGAAGCAGAAGAAGATCGCCGAGATCCGTGCCCGCCGCGAGCAGGCCGAGAAGGAAGCCAAGCTGGCCGAGCAGAAGCTGCGCCAGGTCGCCGCCGCGCGCAACGCGGCCGGCAGTGCCGCTGCCGGTGCCAGTGGTGCCTCCCGGCCGGCCGCCGGTGGGGGTGGCAGCAGCGATGATCTGACCGCCAAGTACGCTGCGGCGATCCAGGCCAAGGTGCGCGACACCTGGACCCGCCCGGACAGCGTGCCGCTGGGGCAGAAGTGCCAGGTGACCATCACCCAGATCCCGGGTGGGCAGGTGCTGCAGGCCAAGGTTGGTGCGAACTGCCCCTATGACGAGGCCGGCAAGCGCTCGATCGAGGCCGCCGTGCTCAATGCCCAGCCGCTGCCGTACCGGGGCTTCGAGTCAGTGTTCAACCGCACGCTCAACCTGACCTTTACTGCGCAGGATTGATCGAGCGGGGCAGGGCGGTCGTCAGGCCACCCGCGCCCACGACTGTCGCGCTTGCCTCTGGTGCGCTCGGTTTCGACCGGGCAGGCTGTGGGTTGCTGTCGAACACTGCCTTGTAGGGGCGGTGTGGCCGGGGCAGGCAGGTGCGATGTTAGCCACGACGTTAACGGTGCGTGAGAAAACGGGCTGGAACTGACCCGGAATTCACGTACCCTTGGTTCATGATTGCGAAGCGGTTCACTCCCGCTTTGTTATCCCTCGTTCCGGTTTCCCCCTATTGAGCGCTCCATGAAAAAGATGCCTCGCTGGCTTGCCGTGTTTGCGGCCCTGTTGCTGCCCTTTGCTGCCGTCGCGCAGCAGAAGGGGCTGGATATCGACATCATCGGCGGCAATGCCTCCGCCCTGCCGATCACCATCGTGCCGATGCCCTACCAGGGTTCGTCGGCCGCTCCGCAGACCGACGTCGCCGGCGTGGTCCGCGCCGACCTGGAGCGTTCGGGCCAGTTCCGCACGCTGCCGGAAGCGCAGATCGTCGAGAAGCCCGTGCGTGGCGGCGACATCCAGTTCGCCACCTGGCGCGCGCTGAAGCAGAACTACATCGTGGTCGGCCGCGTGCTTGACGCCGGTGCCGGCGCCTACCGCGTCGAGTACGAACTGTTCGACGTGCCCAAGGGCGAGCGCCTGCTGGGCCTGGCGATGACCGCCCGAGGCAACGCCATGCGCGACGTTGCCCACCAGATGGCCGACGCCATCTACGAGAAGATCACCGGTGTGCGCGGCGCCTTCTGGACCCGCATCGCCTACGTGACCGCCAGCGGCAAGGGCGACGCCATGCGCTATGCGCTGATGGTGGCCGACTCCGACGGCTACAACCCGCAGACCATCGTGCGTTCGGCCGAGCCGCTGCTGTCGCCGTCGTGGAGCCCGGATGGCAGCAAGCTGGCCTACGTCAGCTTCGAGCGTGGCAATTCGGCGATCTACATCCAAAACATCGGCACCGGCGCGCGCGAGCTGGTCACCAGCTTCCGTGGCATCAACAGCGCACCGGCGTTCTCGCCGGACGGCCGCAAGCTGGCCCTGACCCTGTCGCGTTCGGGCAACCCGGAAATCTACGTGATGGACCTTGGCAGCAAGCAGCTGACCCAGCTGACCAACCACTTCGCCATCGATACCGAGCCGACCTGGGCGCCGGACGGCAGCGCGGTGTACTTCACCTCCGACCGTGGCGGCCGTCCGCAGGTCTACAAGGTCGGCGCCGGTGGCGGCAGCGCCGAGCGCGTGACGTTCCAGGGCAACTACAATGCCAAGCCCTCGGTGTCCTACGACGGCAAGAAGATCGCCGTCGCACAAGGCTCGGGCAACAGCTACAAGATCGCGATGATGGACAGCTCGCTGGGTTCGCCCCGCTGGAGCACGCTGTCCCCGGGTTCGCTGGATGAATCTCCGAGCTTTGCGCCCAACGCAAGCATGGTGTTGTACGCCGCCCGCGAGGGTGGCCGTGGTGTGCTGTACGCCGTTTCCGCCGATGCGCGCGTGCGCCAGCGGTTGGTTCTGGCTGACGGAGATGTGCGCGAACCGGCATGGTCCCCATACCGTACCCAGCGCTAAAAGAGTGTTAATATTTTCGCTGTCTTGAACCCCTCATCGGCCTAGGAGCCACAAAGGTATCGCCATGAACAAGTCCACCCGCGTTCTGCTTGTTTCCCTGCTGTCTGTGGCCGTCCTGGCCGGTTGCTCGAAGAAGGTGAAGGAAGAGCCGGCAGCCCCGGTTGACACCGGCACCTCGACCACCACCCCGACCGGTCCGTCGACCTCCGGCCTGTACGGCCCGGGCGACCTGGACACCGACGCTTGCCTGCGCCAGCGCGTTGTCTACTTCGACCTGGACAAGGAAGACGTGAAGCCGGAATTCCAGGCCATCATGGCTTGCCACGCCAAGTACCTGCGTGACCGTCCGTCCTCGCGCATCACCCTGCAGGGCCACACCGACGAGCGCGGTTCGCGCGCGTACAACCAGGCCCTGGGCGAGCGTCGTGGCAACGGCGTCAACTCGGCCCTGCAGGCCAACGGTGGCTCGGCTTCGCAGCTGACCGTCGTGTCCTACGGTGAAGAGCGTCCGGTCTGCACCGAGTCGAACGAGTCCTGCTGGTCGCAGAACCGTCGCGTCGAAATCGTCTACACCGCGCAGTAATCCATGCGCATTGGCATCAAATTGATGCTGGTCGTTGCGGCAGCCCTCGTGGCTGCCGCACCGGCACATGCACAGCGACAGAGCCTGGCCGACCGTGTCGGCGCGCTCGAGCAGCAGATGTACAACAACAGTGCCAACCAGGACCTGTTGAACCAGATCAATCAGCTGCGGCAGCAGGTCACCAGCCTGCAGGCCTCGATCGAGCAGTTGCAGCACGACAACGCCCAGCTCAAGCAGTCCGCCCAGGACCAGTACCTGGATCTGGACAGCCGCCTGAACCGGTTGGAAGGGGGCAATGCCGCCCCGGCCCTGCCGCCCGTTCCGGCCAGCGCGCCGAAGGCCGCCCCGGCCCCGGCAAAACCCGCAGTGGCGGCCACTTCCGAGCGGCCGCCTTCCGTCCACGGTGATGCCGGCAGCCTTGCCGCCACCGGCGACGAGCGCACCTCCTACAACGTCGCCTTCGATTCGCTGAAGGCTGGCAAGTACGATGATTCGGCGCAGCTGTTCCTGAGCTTCCTGCAGCTGTACCCGAACGGCGTGTACGCGCCGAACGCGCTGTACTGGCTGGGCGAGAGCTACTACGCCACCCGCAATTTCCCGATGGCCGAGGCCCAGTTCCGTGAACTGCTCTCGCGCTATCCGACCCACGACAAGGCCGCAGGCGGCCTGCTCAAGGTCGGCCTCTCGCAGTATGGCGAGGGCAAGGTCGACCAGGCCCAGCAGACGCTGGAGGCCGTCGTGGCGCAGTACCCCGGCTCGGACGCCGCTCGCACCGCGCAGGACCGCCTGCAGTCGATCCGCCTCGGCAGGCAGATCCGCTGATCCGCTGACCGGGCTTACACTACGTGTCCTGTAGAGCCGAGCCCACGCTCGGCTGCTTTCGTTTCCGGCTCGGCAAACCCGCCCGGATCCGGCAGCGCCGGGCCATGCCCGGACCGGTTGTTCTCTGTAGCGCCGAGCCATGCTCGGCTGCGTTCGTTACCGGCCACGGTAGCTCCCCCGCCACGTGTCCCACCAAGAAGTACCCGCCCATGACCGCCGTTACCCCGTCCAGCGCCGCCGCCACGCCCAGTGAGATCGTGCAGTCGCCCCTGCCACGCCTGAAGATCACCGAGATCTTCACCTCGCTGCAGGGCGAAGCCGATACCGCCGGCTGGCCGACCGTGTTCGTGCGCCTGACCGGCTGCCCGCTCCGCTGCCAGTACTGCGACACCGCCTATGCCTTCCACGGCGGCACCTGGTGGGATATCGACGACATCGTGGCCGAGGTGCTGGCCCAGGGCGTGCGCCACGTCTGCGTGACCGGTGGCGAGCCGCTGGCGCAGAAGCGTTGCCTGGTGCTGTTGCAGAAGCTGTGCGACGCCGGCATGGACGTCTCGCTGGAAACCTCGGGTGCGCTGGATGTCAGCGCTGTGGACCCGCGCGTGTCGCGCGTGGTCGACATCAAGACGCCAGGCTCGGCCGAAGCCGCCCGCAACCGCCTGGAAAACCTGCCGCTGCTGACCGCGCGCGATCAGATCAAGTTCGTCATCTGCAACCGTGAGGATTACGACTGGGCCAAGGCCATGGTCGCCGAGCACGGTCTGGTGAAGCGCTGCACCGTGTTCTTCTCGCCGAGCAAGGGCGAGATCACCGCGCGGCAGCTGGCCGACTGGATCGTCGAAGACCGGCTGCCGGTGCGCTTCCAGATGCAGTTGCATAAAATCCTGTGGAACGACGAGCCGGGCCGATGAGCCCGCGCAGCGTTCCCTGATGTACCTCCGGCGCGGGACAGCGTGCTGGCTTTCCCCTCCCAACCGGACGTTTTCCCATGAAGAAGGCAGTCGTGCTTCTCTCCGGCGGCATGGATTCAGCCGCCGTCATCGCCATGGCCCAGGAACAGGGCTTCGCCGTGCATGCACTGAGCGTGCGCTATGGCCAGCGCCATACCTCCGAACTGGATGCCGCCGCCCGCGTTGCAAAGGCCCAGGGCGTGGTCGCGCACAAGACCGTGGACGTGGACCTGCGCAGCATCGGCGGTTCGGCACTGACCGACGATATCGACGTGCCCGAGGCCGGTGGTGCCGGCATCCCAGTCACCTACGTGCCGGCACGCAACACCATCATGCTGTCGCTGGCCCTGGGCTGGGCCGAAGTGCTCGGCGCCAACGACATCTTCTGCGGCGTCAACGCCGTGGATTACTCCGGTTATCCGGACTGCCGTCCCGAGTTCGTCGCGGCCTTCCAGGCACTGGCCAACCTGGCCACCAAGTCGGGCGTGGAAGGTGCGGGCATCAAGGTGCACGCACCGCTGCAGTTCCTCAGCAAGGGCCAGATCGTCAGCGAAGGCGTGCGCCTGGGCGTGGACTTCGGCCTGACCGTGTCCTGCTACAACGCCGACGCCAACGGCGCCGCTTGCGGCCACTGCGACGCCTGCCGCCTGCGCGCGCAGGGCTTCGCCGAGGCCGGCGTCGCCGACCCGACGCTGTACGCCTGACCTTGCGGTAGAGCCGGCCGCTGGCCGGCTTCATCGGTGGGGGTGAACCGTCCTTGGTGGGTGCCAACCTTGGTTGGCACTGTGCGCCGGGCATGGCCCAGCGCTACCGCTGCCGCAACCACCCCGACGTCTCGATGAACGCACGCACCGCCTCCGGATCGGCATAATCCAGCTCGATCATCCGCGCGATACCCGCCTTCTCGTCCGACTGCCGGCGCATGTACTCCTGCGCGATGCGATAGCCGGCGTAGTAGCCCACATCACTGACACCGAACGGATTGCGGGCGCTGTTGTAGAGCCAGTTGTCCAGGTCATCGCTGTCCATCTCGGCGATGAAGCGCGCGCGGATCCCCGCCTCGTGGGTTGCACCATAGTCATAGAAGGGCAGCGCCGGCCGACGCCCGCTGATGCGCTCCGCCACGTACTCGGCCACGCCTTCGCGCACCGCATACTGGGCCAGGTTGCCGGTGGTCTCGCGCTGCTGGGTATGCACGTATTCGTGCAGGTTGTTCTGCGCGTTGTTCGCACCGGGTCGGCTGTCGTAGAAGATCCGCAGCCGGCTGCGCATCGGCTCGGGCAGCTCGCTCACGTCCACGCGCTCGTCGCCCAGCGCCATCTCCGCCCCGATCAGCACCTTGTCGCCCAGCGTGGTGCCACCGGTACGCAGCACGCCGACCGCATAGGTGATGGTGGCAGGGCGCAGGGCTGGGTAGAGCGCGCGGAAGGCGGCGAGGTCCCGCTCCAACGTGGCGCTGGCCTGCTGCGCGTTGGCGGTCAACGGCCGTACCGAAGACCAGAAGCGTGGCCAGGCGCGCATGGCCTCGGCATATTCGCGGGCGGTGTAGTTGCGGACCTGCATCAACGCCTGCAGGCCCGGGCTTCCCGGATCGATGTAGCGCTGCTGCACCAGGGCCACCTGTCTGGCTGCATCGGATTCGGCGCGAACCGCATCGTAGGTGGCCCAGAAGCGGGTGATGTCGTCAGTACGCACGTGGGTGGGCGTCGCGGCGGTGGCAGTGGCTGGCAGCAGCAGGGCGAGAATCAGCGGCAGTAGCAGGCGCATCCGTTGCTCCGGGATCGGGTTGCAGTAGGGATGCGACGCGCGGCGAAAGGGTTTAGAGGCCCGTTGCCAGGTAGTGCCGGCCGCTGGCCGGCAACCTCGCAGATGCCCGGCTTCACCCAGCCCGGCAAAGTGGGGTAGAATGCCCACCCCGCCGAAAGGCTGGGGCCATGCATGGGCCGTTAGCTCAGTCGGTAGAGCAGAAGACTTTTAATCTTTTGGTCGATGGTTCGAATCCATCACGGCCCACCATTGCATCAACGACTTAGGCGCCCAATGGGCGCCTTTTTCGTGCCGTCGGAAAAAATGCCGGAAGAACCAATGTGGTTCCACGTGCACGAGCGGCATGCGTGCTGAATCCTGATCGATACCCCCAGCACGCAGCCGACGCACCGCCATCGACATCACTTCCCGCGCGAAACATCTTCCCATGTTGCCGCAGCGTCCTGGTTGGCCTGTTGTGCGGCGGCGGCAGCCGCTTCGTTGGCGGACTTCACCGCATCAGCGTTGATCCGCTGGAACTCGGCCTCGCGCCTCTTGCCCGCCTCCATTTCCAGAATCGCCGCATCGGCACGCTCCTGCGGGTACTTGGCAGCGCATGCCTGCTGCACCAGCTGCGCGGTCTGGTCGGACATTCCCGCCTGCAGGTGGCCCAGCAGGCAATCGGCGTAGCGCGCCGATGCAGCCTCGGCCGCAGGTACCGCAGGCGCTGCGGCCGCGAGAACGGTAGCAATCAAGGCGCTCAGCATGATGTGTACTTCCTTGTGGGTCTGGCGGTGAGGGCGAGGCGTATCAACCGCCTCGGGTACAGCTTTGCAATTACCTTAAAGGTAGTTATTTGGGAATAATTGGTAACTAAAATTCACCTCTGGCCGGTCCTCGCCGACCGGCCAGGGCCTCTTTCAGCCGTAATGCGCGCGCAGCAGCCCGGCGTCATGGAAGGAAATGCCTTCGCGGATGCACTCCTCGGCGCGCTCCATGTCCTTGTGCAGCTGGATCAGTGCGTCGTCGGCGAGCTGCTCGATGTTGACCACACCGCAACAGGCCTGGTCGATCACATGCTGCATGGGCTCGCCCCAGCGCCGGCGTACGTTGCGGATCATGCGGCAATGCCACTCGCGCATGATCGCGTCCATGCGCCTCTCCCCGCGAACCCCATGCGCGTCTCCCGCCACCACCCGCAATGCCGGGGCCGGGGTGCGCTCGCCGCGCAGTTCCTGGGTCCTAGCGGCCAACCGCTGTGCGAGCTCCTCGAGTCGCGTGTGAGTCATCCTTTGCCTCCCTGATCCGTCTTGCCAGAAGCTTCGTCAGGTCGAGCACATTGTCCGGCGCAGAGGGCTGACCGAACTCGTCCACGACCATGAATGCGGTCTCCAGCAGCACGGGATCGTAGATCCATTCCGGTGGATCGCCGACCAGCTCCAGGTAGTGCGAAAGCACCTTGACCGCAGCGCTCATTTTCGCGAAATCCAGTCCCGTAGATTGAGACTGAAGCGACACGTCTCCGTCCTGATCGACGCGATCCAGCGTTCCATGTGGAAGCTGCATCACTGATTCAAGATCGCGCGCAAGACGATGGCCGATGCTCTTCGGGTTGCTCTCGGAAATCCACTGGCTGACCTGGGGCTGCGCCCAGCGGGTGCCACCGAACAGGCGGGCCCATTCGGCCGGGCCACCGGCGGCGGCCACGCGAAGGCGCATGTTGAGGGTGCGAGCAGTACTGGCGTCCATCTGTAGATGGTGCGCTGCATTACCAATCCAGCAAATGACCAAAACGGTATTGACTGCACATTACCTTGACGGTAATGTGTGGCCCATGAACCTCATCGACTACGCCATCTCCCAAGGGGGCTACGGCACCCCCAGCTGCCCCGTCATGCGCCGCCTGGCCCACCAGACCGGTTGCGCACTGCGGACCCTCTACATGATCGCCCGCGGCCACAAGCTGCCCGGCGCGCGACTGTGCCGCCGCATCGAGCTGGCCACTGCGGGCGTCGTGCGCCGCGAATCCCTGCGCCCGGATGTGTTCGGTCCGGCCCCGTCGTCCCTCAAAGGAGAAGCCCCCCATGCAGCTTGATACGTTCGGTGAGTATGTCCGCAGCCGCCTGGAGCACTGGGGCGGCGAATATGCGCTGCATCGGGACTGCGAATACCTCGGCTTCCAGTCGCGCAACCTGCTGGCGGTGCTGATCGAGCATCGTGGTGACATGCCGGGGCGGGCCCAGGGCTACAAGCCTCTGGAAACCGATCAGCTGGCGCAGCAGATCGAAGACATCATCACGGCGGTCGCGCGTGACAACGTGGCGATGGCCTGTGCGCTGCGCGGCTACTACTGCGGCCGTGGCCGACGCAAGGTCGAACGATTCGAAACGGCGAATCTGCTGCTGGCCAACAGCGGGCAGCGACCGGTATCCAACCGGCATTACCTCAACCTGGTCGAACTTGGCTTCCAGCGCGTGCGCGGTTGGATGGAGGGTATCGCCCAGGCCGCATGAGCGGCGGAACCGATCTTTCGCCCGCCTCCCGACCGGAACAACCCTCGTGCCGAGCCGGCAGCGGGGCGGGCATCTCTTCGGGCCATGTCGATGCGACGCGGCCTGCATTCCCTCCAGGACCCATCATGAAAGAAGAAATCATCAGTACGGCCGGCGCGGCGGCCATCAAGTCGGCGCCGCCGGTCACCGTCGCCGGTGCGCTTGCAGCCGGCATCACCCTGGACCGCCTAGTCGTGGTCCTCACCATCATCTACCTGGCGGCGCAGATTGCCTATCTGGGCTGGCGCTGGCTGCGCGAATGGCGCCGCAGGGAGCGCGAATGAGCCGGCCCAGCAGTACATTGCCGGTGCGCAGCCTGGTCGCCGCGCTTGCGCTGAGTGCTGCGGGCCTGATCGCCATCGTTGACCGCGAGGGATACACCGACGCCGCAGTGGTACCGACGCGCAATGACCGACCAACCTATGGCTTCGGCTCGACCGTTCGCGAGGATGGCACCCCGGTGAGGATGGGCGACCGCACCACGCCGGTACGCGCGCTGCATACCGTGCAGGCCCATCTGGCCAGGGAGGAAGGGCAGTTCCGCGCGTCGCTGCCAGGCGTGGCGCTCAGCCAGGGCGAGTATGACGTCTATGTCGACTTCCTCTACCAGTACGGCATCGGCAACTGGCGCGCGTCGTCAATGCGCCGGCATCTGCTGCAGGGTGAGTATCGCCAGGCCTGCGATGCGTTGCTGCTGTGGAAGCGGGCAGGGGGCTATGACTGTTCGGCCCGCATCGATGGCCGTCCCAACACCGTGTGCTGGGGCGTGTGGGAGCGCCAGCAGCAGCGCCATGCGCGTTGCCTGGCGGAGCAGTGACATATGCCACGCATGTTGATGGTGATGGCGTCGCTGCTGCTGTGGTCGCTGCTGATGTTCATGGCCGGCTGGCGCTGGCGCGGTGATCGCAGTGATCTGGCAATGGTGCGGGCCGATGCGGCACGTCACGCCGGCGCGGTTCTGTCCGAACAACGGTTGCGCCGGGAACAGGAAGAACGGAGCGAGGCGATGGCCTCATTGGGGGAGCAACATGAACAAGATCGTGAGCGCGCGGCCGAGGTGGATGCTGATGTGGTGGCTGCCCTGCGTGCTGGCACTCTCCGCCTGCGCGACGACCTCGCCGCGTGCCACACCGGCCGTCTGTCCGAAGCCGCCGCCCGCACCGGCGAACGTGATGCGGGCGCCCAGTTACGAGCAGAGGTTGCGGCAGCGCTTGTTCGAATCGGACGCGATGCCGACGACCAGCTCCGTGCCTGCCAGGCCGTGATCGAACTGGATCGCCGTTGAGGGCGCCGGCGCAGTTATGCTGGCCGTCCTCTCGAAAATGGAAGTTCGCATGCGCGTCGTCGCTCTCTCCGCCCTGATCCTGCTGGCCACCGCGTGGCCGGCCCTTGCAGCGGGTCCTGCTGCGCAGGAGGCGCCGCCGGCATCGTCCGCTACGGCCGCACCATTGGTGATCGGCGAGACCTTCACCGTGCAGTCGAAGGCACTGGGCGAGACTCGCCGTATCAATGTCTATCGGCCGCAGCCCTGGGGCCTGGACCCGAAGGCGCCGCTGCCGGTGCTGTACATGGCCGATGGCGGTATCGGCGAGGACTTCCTGCATGTGGCAGGGCTGGTGCAGGTGCTGACCGGCAATGGCAGCATGCGTCCGTTCCTGCTGGTCGGCATCGAGAACACCGAGCGCCGCCGCGACATGACCGGCCCCAGCAGCGACCCGCAGGACCAGAAGATCGCGCCGCGCATCGGTGGCTCGGCGGCCTACCGCAGCTTCCTGCGCGATGAACTGATGCCACAGGTACGCCAGCGCTATCCGACCACCGACGAGCGCGCGCTGATCGGTGAGTCGCTGGCCGGGCTGTTCGTGGTCGAGACATTGCTGCAGGAGCCGACGCTGTTCAACAGCTATATCGCGCTGGACCCCAGCCTGTGGTGGAACCGTGGCGCGATGCTGGCCGGGGCGGCCAAGCAGCTACCGGCGGTGGCGCGTGCACAGCCGCACGTGTTCCTGGCCAGCAGCGGGCAGCCGGAACTGGCCGCCTCCACGGCACGACTGGCTGCGCTGCTGCAGCAGGCTTCGCCGTCGCCGCTGGTGAAGTACCTGCCGCTGCCGGAGGAAACCCACGCGACGATCTACCACCCGGCCGCATTGCAGGCGCTGCGCACTCTGTTCCCGGCACCGCCGCCGGCCTCGCCCTGACCGCGCGTGGCGCGGCGCCGCGCGACGTGTGAGGATGCGGTGGCGGCGCCACCCGGGTGCGTCGCCCGCAACGGGAGAGTGTGGATGCAGCGTGTGCGTGGATGGAGTGTGGCGGCCTGCCTGGCCGTGAGTGGCTGTGCGATGTCGGTGGCGCCACCGGCAACCCAGAATGAAGCGAAGGAAAGCGCGGCCACCGCCGCGCCGGGCGTGGTGCTGCCGGATACCGAGGCGCTGCGCGCGCACGATCCGGTCGGCCGCGATTACCCGATCTGGGTGGCGTTGCCGGCCGACTACGCCGCACATCCGGAAAAGCACTATCCGGTGCTGTACGTGACCGATGCGCTGTACAGCTTCCCGCTGGTGCGCAGCGTGCGCAACATGGTCGGGCAGAAGGGCGTCAACATCGAGGATTTCATCCTGGTCGGGCTGCCGCCGCAGGAAGGCCTGACGTCCAAGCAGAGCCGCTCGCGGGATTACACGCCCAGCGATCCGGCGCGTAGCGATCCGCGTGACTACAGCGATGACGTCAGCTACGGCGGCGCCGCGCATTACCGCGACTTCCTCGCCGAGCGCGTGCTGCCGATGATCGATGCGCGCTACCGCACCGATCCGGCACGGCGTGCCTATGCCGGCCATTCCTATGGCGGCCTGTTCGGCGCCTACGTGCTGACCACGCGTCCGGACATGTTCCGTACCTACATTCTGTCCAGCCCGTCGCTGTGGTTCGACAACCACCTTGTGCCGCGACTGCAGGCCGAGGCCAAGGTGCCCACGCAGCCGACCACGGTGGTGCTGTCGATCGGCAGCTTCGAAACGGTCAAGCCGGAGCCGCGCTATTTCACCCGCAACGACATGCTGCGCCACAATGCCGAGTTCGCCGAGCAGCTGCGCGGCAGTGGCCGCTCGCTGACGGTGGACAACATGGTGATCGACGACGAGGACCACTTCACGGTCTACCCGGACATGATCACCCGTGCGTTGATGAAGGTGTTCCCGGGTACCGGGCCGTACAGCAGCGGTTGACGGCCGGTTGCATCCACGCCCTGCGTGGATGATTGCCTCAGGCCGCGCTGGCCTGCGGCGGCGGCATCAACGTGGCATCCGCTGCATGGCGGAAGCACAGACGGATGGCATCGAGCAGTTCGCTCATGCTGTACGGCTTGGGCAGGAAGTGGATGCCGGCGCGCAGCTGCGGCAGCACGCGGTGCTGGTCCATGCCGGAGGTGACCAGGATCGGCAGCTGCGGCAGGTGCTCGCGCACGCGGTTGGCGGTTTCGATGCCGCTGATGCCGCCCAGGCAGACGTCGGTGAACAGCAGGTCGAACGGTTCACCTGCGTTGAGCAGGCCCAGCGCGGCCTCGGCGCTGCTGACAGCGGTGACCTGGCAGGCCTGGCTTTCCAGGGCGAGGCGACTGAGTTCCTGGGTTTCCTCGGCGTCCTCGATCAGCAGGACGCGTGGTTCCACAAAGCGCTTGGACAGCAACATGACGCGGCAACTCCGGACAACAGGGGGAGCAAAAGGCGCGCAAGTATGCGCAAGCCAGTAGTGAGCCCGGCGTGCACGGCAGGCTAAGTGGGCGTTACAGGCGTGTCTGGCGCCTACGTCGCACGTGCCAGGCCAGTACCGCGACCGCCAGCAGTGCGGTGCCGATGCGCAGGCTGGTGGCCTGCCAACCCAGTGCGACGGCGTCGTCGAGGCTGAACACGTTCCAGGCGAGGTTCATCGAAACATGCAGGACCAGGCCGCACCACAGGGTGTCGCCGTCGAGGTGGTCGAGCCAGGCGAAGATGAAGCCGCCCAGCGCGATCACCGCGCCAATGAACAGTGCGATGCCGCCGCCGTCGAACCCGCCGAAGCCGAGCCAGTGCACCATGCCGAACAGCAGTGCCTGCGGCAGCGCGAGCAGCGGCCACGGACCGCGCACGATCTTCACCAGCAGCACGAAGCCGAGGCCACGGAACAGCACTTCCTCGGCCAGTGGGAACAGCACGGCCAGCATCGTGGCATCCAGCGTGGTCAGCGCCGTGTTCGGGGTACCGAGCAGCGCCAGTCCCAGCCAGCAGGGCAGGCTGGCCAGCAGCACCCACATCGGTCCGGCCCAGCCATTTCCGCGCAGCCCGAGGCTGGCCAGCAGGCCCGTTCCTCGGGGGCGCAGCAGCAGTGCCAGCAGTACGGCGAGCAGCATCGCCAGTGCGTTGTCGAGCAGGCTGCCGCCGTAGGGTATCGGCAGAGCAGGAATCGGCGTTCCTGCGGCTGCGGCGATATCGCGCAGGTTCAGGCCCAGGCCAACGCCCAGCAGGACCAGCAACAGGCGTGCGGCGGCAGGCAGGCGGGACAGCACTGTCATGTACGTACTTCCTGCGGGGTGAGGCCGCAGTGTGCTGCGCAGCATGCAGGCGGGCACGCGCCGGAAGTCCCTGTGCCTTCGGTCATGCGTTGCCGCACAGTCATCACCACGCAGGTACAGTCGAAGCCAGACCGACAGGAGCGACGCCGATGCTGTGCCCCGTGTGCAAGACCCAGACCCTGCAGATGGCCGAACGCCATGGCATCGAGATCGACTATTGCCCGGGTTGCCGGGGCGTGTGGCTGGATCGTGGCGAGCTGGACAAGATCATCGAGCGCGCCGGTGCCGGTGCGGCCGTGCCGCCGCCAGCGCCCGTGCAGGCTCAGCCGGCGTCTGTGCCGCCACCGGTGATGCATCGTGATACCCGCCACCTCGGCCAGCGCTACGAGGACAACCGTGGCCACGGGTACAGGAAAAAGAAGAAGGACAGCTTCCTGTCGGAGCTGTTCGACTTCTAGTCTGTAGCGTCGAGATCACGCCCGGCGCAGGATGAACTCGCGGTCGTGGGTGTCGCCGACGATGAAGTCGTACTCGCCGACCTTGCGGCAGCCATAGCGTGCATAGAAGCGCTGCGCACCGAAGTTCTCTTCCCACACGCCCACCCACAGGGTGCGGCGCTGCGGCTGGTCCAGCCAGGCCATGAACGCGTCCATCAGGCGTGCGCCGTGGCCGCCGTTCTGGTGCGCGGCAAGGATGTAGAACCGCTTCAGTTCGACGTCGCCTTCGCGCGCATCCGCATGCGGCAGGGTATTGGCACCGGCCGCCAGATAGCCGACCACGGTTTCACCATCCATCAGCAGCCAGATGGCACTGCGTGGGTCGGACAGTTCGATCCGCTGCGGTTCGCTGCTGTAGTGCGCCTGCAGGAAATCCTGCAGCTCCTGCGCTGGGTACGAGTCGCCCCAGGTTTCGTTGTAGGTGGCGATGGCGATCGCCGACAGGGCGTCGACATCGGCAAGGGTGGCGCGGCGGATCTGCAACGACATGGCGGGGCCTGCAACGGAGCGTGGCGCAGTGTAGCCGGCCCCGGCGGCAGCCGGGGCTGGCCATTGCTCACAAACCGCTGCTCAGAACCACATGCGCACGCCGGCCACCCAGCGCGTGTCGCGCGCGTGGTCACCGGCGTGGTCGGCGGTGTCGCCAAACGTGCGTTCGTGGCTGATGCCGATGTACGGTGCGAAGCGGCGGCTGAACTCATAGCGCAGGCGCAGACCGGCCTCCACCTTGTTCAGGCCACGGCCGATGCCATATTCCGGTTCATCCTTGGCCGCGACGGTTGCTTCCAGCAGCGGTTGCAGGATCAAACGGTTGGTCAGCAGCACGTCGTACTCGACCTCGGCCTTGGCCAGCACCTGGCCACCGGAGCCCATGTACAGCGTGGCCGAGCTTTCGAACTTGTACGGCGCCAGGCCCTGGATGCCGACGGCTGCCCACGTGCGTGAGTCGGCCGGGCGGAAGTCCTGGCGCACGCCGACCAGCACGTCCCACCACGGCGACACGCTGCGGCCGTACAGCGCTTCCAGTGACGACGATTCGGTGCGGCCACGACTGCGTTCGCCATCGGTACGCAGCCACAGGCGGTTGATGTTGCCGCCGATCCAGCCGGTCGCCTCCCAGGCCTGGCCATTGCTGCTCTTGCCATCCCAGTGTTCGAGGCGGTCGATTAGCAGCAGGCTGTTGATCTCCGGCGCATGCTCCATCGCACCATGGGCGATGGGCGGGAAGGCCGCGGCGCGGTCGGCATCGGTCGGCACCGGGATGGGTTCGCGCGGTTCGGTAGGCGCAGGCGTGCGGTGGCCCATCGCGGCGTGGTCCATCGCCGCCGGCCGCGTCGCGCCATGGTCCATCTTCGAGTGATCCATGGCTGAGTGGTCCATTGCGCCCGAATCCATCTTCGAATGATCCATCTTCGAATGATCGACCGGATCGACGGGTGCCTTCGCGGTCTTTGCCGGCAGATCCATCACGGCCATGTCATGACCTTCGTGCGACTGCGCGAACACCGGCAGCGCGGCGGCCAGGCCCAGCGCCAGCAGGCTGGGGGAAAACAGCGAGCGGCTCATTCTTCGATCCTCACTTCGCGCATCATGCCCGCTTCCATGTGGTACAGCAGATGGCAGTGGTAGGCCCAGCGGCCGAGTGCATCGGCGCGCACGCGGTAGCTGCGGCGTGTGCCCGGGGGCATGTCGATGGTGTGCTTGCGCAGCTGGAACTCGCCCTGCGCGTTTTCCAGATCGCTCCACACGCCGTGCAGGTGGATCGGGTGCTGCATCATGGTGTCGTTGACCAGCACGATGCGCATGCGCTCGCCGTAGTTCAGCCGCAGCGGTTCGGCGCTGGCGAACGGAATGCCATCGAACGACCAGGAGAATTTCTCCATGTGGCCGGTCAGGTGCAGCTCGATCTCGCGGCTCGGCTCGCGGCCATCGGGATCCTCGAACAGGCTGCGCATCGCACCGTAGGTCAACACCTGGCGGCCGTTGTCGCGCAGGCCGATGCCGGGGTCGTCCAGCTTCGGTTCGGTGGCCGAACTCTGCATGTCCACCAGCGGGTTGTTGTGCTCGCTGGCCGGATGCTTCGGTGCCTTGCTGGCGGTATCGCCGCCGGCGCGCGCGCCGTGGCCCATGCTGGCGCCGCAGCCGCCTTCCATGCCCTTCATCGCGGCCATGTCGTGGCCGCCGTGGCCACCACCACCCATGTCATGGCCCGACATGCCATGGCCCATGTCTGCCATGGTCAGCAGCACGCGTGGGTCGCGCTCGGGAATCGGCGCCTGCAGGCCGTGGCGAACCGCCAGCGTGCCGGCGGCGTAGCCGGTGCGGCCCATGTCCTGGCAGAAGATGGTGTAGGCATCCTGGCCGCTCGGTTCGACGATCACATCGTAGGTTTCGGCCGGGGCGATGCGGAATTCATCGATGCTCACCGGGTGGATGTACTGGCCATCGGCGGCGACCACGGTCATCTTCAGACCGGGAATGCGCACGTCGAAGTAAGTCATCGACCCGCCATTGATGAAGCGCAGCAGCACCTTCTCGCCACTGCGGAACAGCCCGGTCCAGTTGCCGGCCGGGGCGGTGCCGTTCATCAGGTACGTATAGGTGTTGGCGTTGACGTCGGACAGGTCGGTCGGCGTCATCCGCATCCGTCCCCACATGCCGCGGTCGGACAGCGCCGCTGACCAGCCGTCGCGCTTCGCGTCGCGCAGGAAGTCCGGCAGCGTGCGCATGTAGTAGTTGTCGTAGGCCGCCAGCTTCTTCATGCGGCGGAACAGCGCGCCCGGGTCCATGTCGGTCCAGTCGGACAGCATGATCACATGCTCGCGGTCGTGGTGGTACGGCGCCGGCTCGGCCGGGTCGATGATCAGCGCGCCGTACAGGCCGGCCTGCTCCTGGAACATGGAGTGGCTGTGGTACCAGTAGGTGCCCGACTGCTTCAGCTCGAAGTGGTAGTGGTAGGTCTCACCGGGGCCGATGCCGTTGAAGCTCAGGCCCGGCACGCCGTCCATGTTGGCCGGTAGCAGGATGCCGTGCCAGTGGATCGACGTCGGGTGGCGTTCCAGCGTATTGCGCACGAACACGTCCACGGTCTGGCCTTCGCGCCAGCGCAGGATCGGGGCCGGCAGCGAGCCGTTGACGGTGATCGCCGGGCGGGTGCGGCCAGTGAAATTGGCCAGCGATTCACCGATGGCCAGTTCGATGTGGGTGTCGCTGAGCACGGCGGGGGCGCCGGCCAGGCGTGGGGCGGCCGTGGCGGTGGCGAGCGCGCGCTGCGGCACACCGACAGCGGCGATGCCGGCAACTACGCCACCGGCGGCCAGGCCCTGTACGAACAGGCGGCGCGACGGCATGGGCACAGCGCCCGGACCGGGGGGAATGCGGGTATTCATGGTGGTGACTCCAGACACGTAAAGACGCCGGCAGGCGGCCGGCTACGGTGCGCAGGGCGCACGGTGCGTGTGGAATCAGCCGATGGGAGGACGCGAGATCGGCGGCAGCGGCGGCGCCGGACGGCCAGTGGCCGGCATCGGCTGCGGTGCCAGCGACAGTGCGGGGCCGGCCATGAACGGCAGCGGCTGCACCACCAGCAGCGGGTGCTGGGCGCAGCTGCGCACGCAGTCCTTGATCTGGCAGTGGGCGTCGTGGGCCGGGGCCTTGGCCTGCGGGGCCGGGTCGGCCTGCATGCCGGCGTGGTGGTGGCAGTCGGCAGTGCCGCCATCAACCGCAGTGGCCACGGCGTGGGCCATCCGGCCCATTTCCTCGTGACCGCTGGCCATGGCCGCGTTCAGCCCGTTGAGCAACAGGCTGAGCATGAGCACGACACGGAGCAGGGTCGAGGCCAGGGACATGGCGCTAATCTAGCTGCAAGTGGGCGCGGATGCACTTCCGGCTGAATGGCCGGTTCAAGGTTGGAGCTACACCAATGTAGAGCCCAGCCCGCCGCTAACCCTCTTCGCGCACGATCTCGACCAGGCGCGGGCCGTAGCGGCTCAGCTTGGTGCCACCGATGCCGCCGACCCGGGCCAGCGCATCCAGGCTGGTCGGGCGCTGCTCGGCGATGTTGCGCAGGGTGCTGTCGTGGAAGATCACGAAGGCCGGTACGTTCTGTTCGCGGGCCAGTTCGGCACGCAGGCCGCGCAGGGCGTTGAACAGTGCCAGGTCCTGCGGCAGCACGGACAGCCCGGTACGCTGCGCACTGCGCTCACGGCCACTGGAGCTGCTGGCGGGATCGCGGCGCATGCTGATCTGGCGACGGCCGGTCAGCACGTCGCGGCTGGCATCGGTCAGGCGCAGGCCGCCGTGGCCCTCGCTGTCCACTTCCAGCAGGCTGGCGGCGACCAGCTGGCGGAACACGCTGCGCCAGGTGCGTGCATCCAGGTCAC
Organism: Stenotrophomonas sp. WZN-1; assembly: GCF_002192255.1. Lineage (NCBI taxonomy): Bacteria > Pseudomonadati > Pseudomonadota > Gammaproteobacteria > Lysobacterales > Lysobacteraceae > Stenotrophomonas > Stenotrophomonas sp. WZN-1. The sequence goes on along the minus strand of NZ_CP021768.1, from coordinate 3,438,242 downwards.
GGCCGATCGCATAGGTGCTGAGCTTGTCATGGCCCTGCTGCTTCACCTTCTCGTTCTCGCTGCCACGCAGGATGGCGATCAGGTGGCCGACGCCGAAGCGCTGGCCGCTGCGGTAGACACAGCTCAGGGCTTTCTGCGCAGGAATGGTCGCGTCCCAGGAGGCGGGCGGGGTCAGGCAGTTGTCGCAGTTGCCGCAGGGCCGGGGATAGGTCTCACCGAAGCCGGCCAGCAGCACCTGGCGGCGGCACTGCATGGATTCGCAGTAGCCCAGCAGGTGGTCGAGCTTGGCCCGCTCGAGCTGCTTGCGCTCTTCACCGGCCTCGGACTGCTCGATCATCTGCTTGAGCAGCACCACGTCGCCGAGGCCATAGCACAGCCAGGCCTCGGCGGCTTCGCCATCGCGGCCGGCGCGGCCGGTTTCCTGGTAGTAGCCCTCCATCGACTTCGGCAGGTCGGTATGCGCCACGAAGCGCACATCCGGCTTGTCGATGCCCATGCCGAAGGCGATGGTGGCGCACATCACGATGCCGTCCTCGCGCAGGAAGCGGCGCTGGTTGCTGGCGCGCACGTCCGGCGGCAGGCCGGCATGGTAGGGCAGGGCGTTGAAGCCCTGTCCGCAGAGGAATTCGGCTGTCTCCTCGACCTTGCGCCGCGACATGCAGTAGACGATGCCGGCCTCGCCACGGTGGCCGCGCAGGAAATCGGTCAGCTGCTTGCGGGCGTTGTCCTTCTGCACCACGGTGTAGCGGATGTTGGGGCGATCGAAGGAGCTGACGAAGTGGCGCGCTTCCTGCAGGTCGAGGCGCTCGGCGATCTCGCGCTGGGTCGGCGGATCGGCCGTCGCGGTCAGCGCAATGCGCGGGATCTGCGGCCAGCGCTCGTGCAGCACGGTCAGCTGGCGGTACTCGGGGCGGAAGTCATGGCCCCACTGCGACACGCAGTGTGCTTCGTCGATGGCGAACAGGGCGATCTGGCTGCGCGACAGCAGCGACAGGAAACGACCGGTCAGCAGCCGCTCCGGGGCGACATAGAGCATGTCCAGCTCGCCGGCGAGCAGTTCGCGCTCGACGCGGCCGGCAGTGTCGGCATCAAGGGTCGAGTTCAGGTACTCGGCACGCACGCCGAGCTGGCGCAGGGCTTCGACCTGGTCCTGCATCAGCGCGATCAGCGGCGAGATGACGATGCCGCAACCATCACGCAGCAGGGCCGGCACCTGGTAGCACAGCGACTTGCCGCCGCCGGTGGGCATCAGCACCAGGGCATCGTGACCGGCAGCCACATGCTCCACGATGTCCTGCTGGGGACCACGGAAATCGTCGTAACCAAAGACGCGTTGGAGCAGGTCGTGCGCGGGACGGGAAGCCATCCGGCTAGTTTACCCCGGCGGGGGTGTCTCGGCAGGGCTGCGCCCTGCACCTGCTAGAAGCCAGAGCAACGTCAAAGGCAACAGCCGGCTCTGGGGTGTCTGCTGGTTAGGCGGGGCGGTGTGGGCTTGCAGGACACGCCGTAAACCCCCCTCCGGGGTCCGGCCCAGCCGCTGGCGGCTGTGCGTTCGGGCGCTTGCGAAGCAGTGCTTCGCAAGCAAAGCGCCCTCACCCATGGGGGCTCGATGGCGCCATCCATGGCGCCAACGGTCCTGCAAGCCCACACCGCCCCACCCCTGACCGATTCCCGGTGACGGTGGGGCCATCCACGCCATGCGTGGATGAAATCTGTCAGATATCGACAAACAAAATGGGGTCAGGTCCGCTTTCCGCAGGAAAACGGATCTGACCCCAATGGCTTTGCCGGCAGATCGCGGAGACCTGTCGAAGGCGGGGTGGGTCCGGTGGCAGGGGTGTCCGCGGCATGGATGCCGCGGCCAAGCCCCCATGGACGGGTTTACGGCGTCCCCTGCCACCGGACCCACCCCGCCTACCCACAGGAAACCAGCTTTTGACGTTGATGTTGACGTTGATTCGGCGGGTGCAGGGCTGCAAGCCCTGCCGACCCCCTCAATCCTTACTGGAGCAGCGAGCGCAGCATCCAGGCGTACTTCTCGTGCGTCTGCAGACGCTGGGTCATCAGATCCTCGGTCGGGGCGTCGTCCCCCTTGGCCGCCACATCCAGCACTTCACGTGCCGTACGGCAGACCGCTTCGTTGGCGACCACCAACTGGCGTACCATTTCACGCCAGTCCGCACTGTCGGTCAGGCCCGGTTCCTCGGCGATCGAGGTCAACGCAGCGAATTCCCGGTAGGAGCCCGGGGCATTGAAGCCCAGCGCGCGGATGCGCTCGGCCACGTCGTCCAGCGCCGCCCACTGCTCGGTGTACTGCGTCTCGAACATGGTGTGCAGCGAGTTGAACATCGACCCGGTCACGTTCCAGTGGAAGTTGTGCGTCTTCAGGTAGAGCGTGAACGCATCGGCCTGGAAGCGCGACAGACCGTCGGCGATCTTCTTGCGGTCGCCCTGGGTGATCCCGATATCGATGTTCGGCGCCGACGGTGCCGCCGCTGCAAGCTTCTGCTTGCCGGTCTTGGCCTTGGTCGTGCTCTTGGTCTTCGCCATGGGGTTCCTCCTTGTGGAATCGTTGGCCTTCACAATAAACCGGTCGTGATGACCGGTCGCTTTCAAAGTTTTGAACGAACCGATTGATGAACTCTATCGATAAAAATCCATCGCCCCGCCTGCGCCAACAGCGCGCCGCCATCGACGGCGCCATGAGCCGCGACCGGGGCCGTTTGCTGGGGATGCTCTCGCGTTGCCAGGCCAAGCCAAAGGATGCGGCACTGGCCGCCACCTTCGAGCAGGCCTTGCAGGCGTCGGTGCAGCGCCGGATGACACGGGCGCAGCAGCAGCCGTCCATTACTCTGGACCCGCAGCTGCCGATTGCGCGTGAAGCCGACGCCATCATCGGGCTGATCCGCGACCACCAGGTCGTGGTGATCGCCGGTGAAACCGGCTCGGGCAAGACCACCCAGCTGCCGAAACTGTGCCTGGCCGCAGGCCGTGGCCAGGCCGGCATGATCGGCTGCACCCAGCCGCGACGGATTGCCGCACGTGCGGTGGCCAGCCGCGTGGCGCAGGAGCTGCAGAGCGAACTGGGCCAGCTGGTCGGCTACCAGGTGCGCTTCAACGACAAGGTCAGCGAAGACAGCCGCATCAAGTTCATGACCGACGGCATCCTGCTGGCGGAGATCGCCAGCGATCGCTGGTTGTCGAACTACGACACGATCATCGTCGACGAGGCGCACGAACGCAGCCTCAACATCGACTTCCTGCTGGGCTATTTGAAGCAGCTGCTGCGCAAGCGCCCGGACCTGAAGCTGATCGTCACCTCGGCCACCATCGACACCGAACGCTTCGCCCAGCATTTCGACAATGCGCCGGTGATCAGCGTCGAAGGCCGTACCTACCCGGTGGAAGTGCGCTATCGCGCGCTGGAAGGCGAGGGCGAAGACCAGGGCGAACGCACCGTCAACGACGCCATCGTGTCGGCCATCGACGAAATCACCCGCCTGGATGCGCGCGGCGACGTGCTGATCTTCCTGCCGGGTGAACGCGAGATCCGCGATGCGCACCAGTCGCTGGAACGGCGCAAGTACCGTAATACCGAGGTACTGCCGCTGTACGCGCGCCTGTCCAACCAGGACCAGGACCGGGTGTTCAATCCCGGGCCGAACCGGCGCATCGTGCTGGCCACCAACGTGGCGGAAACCTCGCTGACGGTGCCGCGCATCCGTTACGTGGTCGATCCGGGCTTCGCCCGCGTCAAGCGCTACAGTCCGCGCAACAAGCTGGACCGCCTGCACATCGAGCCGATCTCGCAGGCCAGCGCCAACCAGCGCAAGGGCCGCTGCGGACGTATCGCCGAGGGCATCTGCTACCGCCTGTACGCCGAAGCCGATTTCCAGGCGCGACCGGAGTTCACCGATCCGGAAATCCGCCGCTCCAGCCTGGCCGGGGTGATCCTGCGCATGCTGCAGCTGGGGCTGGGCCGCATCGAGGAGTTTCCGTTCCTGGAGGCGCCGGACGAGCGCGCGGTGGCCGATGGCTGGCAGCAACTGACCGAACTGGGCGCGATCGACGCCGAGCGGCGCATGACCACCATCGGCAAGCAGATGGCACGCCTGCCGGTGGACGTGAAGCTGGCGCGCATGCTGGTCGCCGCGCAGGCTGCCGGCTGCCTGCGGCCGATGCTGGTGATCGCCTCGTTCCTGGGCATCCAGGACCCGCGCGAACGCCCGCCCGAAGCCCGCGGTGCAGCCGACAGCGCGCATGCGCAGTTCGCCGATGGTCGTTCCGAGTTCGTCGGCGTGCTGCGCCTGTGGGATGCCTACCGGCAGGCCCATGAAGACCTGACCCAGTCCAAGCTGCGTGACTGGTGCGGCCGTCATTTCCTCGGCTTCCTGCGCATGCGCGAGTGGCGCGAGCTGCACCGCCAGCTGCGCCTGCTGTGCGAGGAACTGGGTTGGAAGGAAGAAGCAAGTGATGCCTCGATGGCCCCGCTGCTGGCCGGCAGCAGTGCACCGGCCCCGGCGCGTGATGATGCCGCCGCAGTGAAAGCCACCCGTGGCCAGCTGCACCGTGCCGCGCGCCTGGCCCGCGAAGGCAAGGCCGAAGCGGCGCCGGCGCCAGTGGCCGTGCGTGCACAGAAGGAACAGGCGCCGGTGGGCGGCGGTTTCAGCGAGCGCGTGCGTGCCGCTGCGTACCAGACCCTGCACCGCGCGCTGGTGGCGGGCCTGCCGACGCAGATCGGCCACCGCACCGAGAAGGGCGATTTCCAGGCGCCGCGCCAGCGTCGCTTCCTGCCGTTCCCGGGTTCGGCGCTGTCCAAGCGGCCGCCGCCGTGGCTGCTGGTGGCCAATCTGCTCGATACGCAGAAGGTGTGGGGCATGACCCTGGCCGCGATCGAGCCGGACTGGGTGATCGCTGAACTGCCGCATCTGCTGCTGCGCAAGCACTTCGACCCGCACTGGTCGCGCGCGCAGGGCCAGGTGCTGGCCTCCGAGCAGATCAGCCTGTTCGGCCTGGTGCTGGCGCCAAAGAAGCCGGTGCACTACGGCCGCATCGCGCCGGGCGAAGCGCATGACATCTTCGTGCGCCAGGCGCTGGTGACCGGCGAGATCAACACCCGCGCCAGTTTCGTGGCCGACAACCAGAAAGTGCTGGAGATCGCCCGCGAGGAAGAAGCGAAGCTGCGCCGCGCCGGCATCGTGGCCGACGAGGACTGGCAGGCGCGCTGGTACCTGGACCGGGTGCCGCCGCAGATCCATTCGGCCGCAGGACTGGATACCTGGTGGAAGGGGCTGGCGCCGGAACAGCGCAAGACCCTGCAGTGGTCACTGGTCGACCTGTTGCCGGGCGAGGGCAGCGAGCAGGAGCGCTACCCGAAGTACCTGGCGTTGGGCCAGGCACGCCTGCCGCTGCATTACCGCTTCGAGCCGGGGGCCGACGATGACGGCGTCACCCTGGACGTGCCGCTGCACCTGCTCAATGCGCTGGACCCGGTGCAGCTGGGCTGGCTGGCGCCGGGCTTCGTCGCCGACAAGGCCTCGGCACTGATCCGCAGCCTGCCCAAGGCGATGCGCCGCAACTACGTGCCGGCGCCGGACTTCGGCCACGCGTTCTACGAGGCGTTCCCGCAGCCCAGGGCCGATGCCATCACCGGCGAACTGGCGCGCTTCCTGTCACGCGCCACCGGCGCCACTGTGACCGCGCTCGATTTCGAACCCGGTTCGATCGAACCGCACCTGCACATGAACCTGCGCCTGCGCGACGAACAGGGCAAGGTGCTGGCGACTTCGCGCGATCTGGACGCACTGCGCGCGAAGTTCGGCGGCCGTGCCGGCGATGCCTTCGCTGCACGTGCCGGCCGCGAGATGGCGGCCGATGGCCTGCGCACCTTCCCGGCCGCGCCGATTCCGCTGCAGGTGCCCGGTGAAGCGGGTGTACCTGCCTATCCGGCGTTGCTGGACGAGGGCGACAGCGTGGCGCTGCGTATCTTCGCCGACCGCCAGCAGGCGCAGGAGGCCCACCCGCTGGGTGTGCGCCGCCTGCTGGAGATCGCGTTGGCCGAGAAGGTGAAGCAGGCACGCAAGCAGTTGCCGGTCGGTGCCAAGACCGGACTGCTGTATGCCGCCATCGAATCGCAGGAGCGCCTGCGCGGTGACCTGGTCGATGCGGCGATGAACGCAGTGCTGGCCGAGGGCCTGGAAGACATCCGCGATGCGGCGGCCTTCGAGCAGCGCCGCGAGCATGCCGCCAAGGCCCTGTTCGGCGAGGCGATGTCGCGACTGAAGCTGGCCGAGAGCATCCTGGCGCTGGTGGCGGAACTGAAGCCGATGCTGGAAGCACCGTTGATGGGCTGGGCGCGCGGCAACCTGGACGATATGGAAGCGCAGCTGGCCGGCCTGATCCACCCCGGGTTCCTGCGTGATACGCCGGCCGATGCGCTGGCGCAGTACCCGCGCTACCTGAAGGCGATGATCCTGCGCACCGAGCGCGCCAAGCGTGATCCGCCGCGCGACCAGGCGCGCATGCTGGAACTGCATCCGTTCCTGGAGGCGCTGGAGACGGGCGAGCAGCAGGGGCTGCGCGAGCGGCCGCAGTGGCAGGCCCTGCGCTGGGACCTGGAAGAGCTGCGGGTATCGCTGTTCGCCCAGGAGCTGGGCGCACGTACCGGCATCTCAGCGAAGAAGCTGGCGCAGCGGGTGGCCGCACTGCGCCAGGCGTAAACGCGTGCAATGGCCGCCCATCGGGCGGCCATTGCCGCCGGGCATGGATCCGGCGCGGCCGGAATGCCCGGGTATTACTTGGTGCGGCGAACCTTCGGCTGCACGTTCACGCCGTCCACCTTCATGTACCACGCCCCCATCACGCCGGGGCGCATGCTGACGCTGGGGGCTTCCTTGCGGCTACCGGAATAGTGCGTGGCATCGATCTGCTCCCACTCCTGGCCGTTCTGCAGCACGTAGCGGCGGCCCTGGCTGAAGCCACGGAATTCGCCCTGCAGGTTGCTTTCGATCGGCTCGCTGCTGCCGAAGTCGAGGAAGCCGCGGTTCTTCTTGATCACTTCCTGGCGGCCTTCTTCGCGCGCTGCGGCGACGGCCTGGGTGGTGGCCGCCTCCACTTTGCCCTGCAGCCAGCGATTGAGCGTGGCCAGTTCGTTGGCACTGAGCTTTTCCAGGCCGGCGGCCTTGAACTCGGCGGGCGACATCTGCTGCTGCAGGTCGCCCTCCACCACGCGCTGGGCCAGCGCTGGCGCGGAAAGGGACAGCAGCACGGCGGCACAGGCCAGCATCCGGGGATGGATGCGCAGGGCAATCGAAGGCATGGCAGGTCTCTCCTGGGTGTGCTGGCGAGTGTAGCGGCATGTCTTCATGCCGGGTGATGGTGGCCGCGGTGATTGTCCCTGAACGGCGCCGGCGCTAGTGTAGAGGCCTCTGTCTTGCCTGCTCGATGCTGTGAACCGCGCTTCCGTCCCTGGCCTGGATGCCTTGTTGAACCGTCCTTCGGCAGCAGTGCTGCCTGCTCCGTTGCGCCAGGCCCTGCGCGAGCATTGGGAAGCGCCGGAGTGCGACCACCAGATGCGCGCTACCTGGTCGGTACTGGGCGATACCCTTGATGCGCTGTCGATGCTCTCGGCCGACGAGGGAGCGGTGGTGGCAGCATTGCTGTTCGACCTGCCGGGCCTGCGCGCCAGCCTGGACCAGCTGCCGCTGGGCAGCCACAAGGCGGCGGTGATCGGCCTGCTCGATGGCCAGGATGCCGCCGATCCGGTGTGGGCGCTGCATGCCGGCCGTGAGGCCGGACGCAACAGTGAAGGCCTGCGCCGGCTGCTGCTGGCCATCATCCGCGACCTGCGCGTGGTGCCGATCCTGCTGGCACGCCAGCTGGCGCGGATGCGTGCGGCCGACAAGCTGGACGAAGAGCAGCGCCGTGCGCTGGCCCAGCTGACCCGCGACATCCACGCGCCCCTGGCCAACCGCCTGGGCATCTGGCAGCTGAAGTGGGAGCTGGAGGACCTGGCGTTCCGCCACCTGGAACCGGAGACCTACCGCCGCATCGCACGGGAGGTGGACGAAACCCGCATCGCCCGCGAGCGTTACGTCGAGAACGTCAAGAAGGTGTTGTCGCGCGAGCTGGTTGCCCAGGGCATCAAGGCCGAAGTCAGCGGCCGCCCGAAGCACATCTACAGCATCTGGCGGAAGATGCAGAAGAAGCGGCTGGCCTTCGACCAGCTGTACGACATCCGTGCGGTGCGGGTGATGGTGGACGACGTCGCCGCCTGCTACGCCGCGCTGGGCGTGGTGCATGCATTGTGGGCGCCGGTGCCGAGCGAATTCGATGATTACATCGCCCGGCCCAAGGCCAACGACTATCGCTCGCTGCACACCGCCGTGGTCGGCCCGGAAGGGCGCACCATCGAAGTGCAGATCCGTACCCACGAGATGCACTCGCAGGCCGAGCTGGGCGTGGCCGCGCACTGGAAATACAAGGAAGGTGGCAAGGGCGCGGAGAAGTCCTTCGACCGCAAGATCACCTGGATGCGCCAGCTGCTGGAACAGGCGCAGGACGGGCAGGGCAATGAACTGGCCGGGGCGCTCGATGCCGAGCTGACCGAGGACCGGGTCTATGCGCTGAGCCCGAAGGACGAGGTGCTGGACCTGCCGCAGGGTGCTACGCCGCTCGATTTCGCCTACCAGGTGCACACCATGGTCGGGCACCGCTGCCGCGGCGCCAAGGTCAACGGCCGTATCGTGCCGCTGACCTATCGGCTGCGCAGCGGCGACCGCGTCGAGATCCTGACCGGCAAGGAGGCCGATCCGCGCCGCGACTGGCTGATGCCGGCCAACGGCTTCCTGGCCAGCAACCGCTCGCGCGAGAAGGTGCGCAGCTGGTTCCACAAGCTCGACCGTGCGCGCAACGTACAGGCCGGTCGCGAGCTGCTCGAGCGCGAACTGAAGCGGCTGGGCCTGCAGCACTCGGACCTGGCGGTAGCGGCGAAGAAGTTCCATGCTGACAGCGTCGATGACCTGTACATCCAGGTGGCGCTGGGCGATACCGGCCCGAACCAGGTCAGCCGTACGCTGCTGGAAGCAGAGCGTGCCGCCAGCCAGCCCGCACCCGCGCCGACCCTGCCGCGGCCGACCGCGCGCCGCGAGAACCTGGGCAAGTCCAAGTTCACCGTGCAGGGCGTGGGCAATCTGCTGGTGCAGCTGGCACGCTGCTGCCAGCCGGTGGCCGGCGAGCCGATTGTCGGCTACCTGACCCGTAGCCGTGGTGTCACCGTGCATCGTGCAGACTGTGCCGCGCTGGCCCGGCTGGCCGCTACCAGCCCGCAGCGCATCCTGCCGGTGGAATGGGGCCAGGCCGGCGGCGGCTACGAAGTGGACGTGGTGGTGACTGCCGTTGACCGCCGGTGGCTGCTGAAGGACATCACCAACCTGATCGCCCAGGAAGACGCCTACGTGCTCGACATCCATAGTGACAACGTGCGCAACAGTGGCCGTGCCCACCTGCGGCTGCGGCTGAAGGTCAGCGACTACGGGCAGTTGTCGACCCTGCTTGGCAAACTGGATGCGCTGCCGGGCGTGAGCGAGGCGCGTCGCCTCGGCTGAGCTTCACGCTGCCCCGGCTACCCTGCACGCATGGAACGCGAGCCCCCGCATCGCCCGCATGGCGCTGAACATCCTGCGCTGGACCGCGTCCGTCGAGAGGGGCGGTGGTGGTGGCTGCAGGCGCGCCATGCGCGCCGGATCTGGCGCTGGGCGCTGCTCGCCGCGCTGGCCGTGTTCGTGCTGCTGGTGCTGCTGCGCAAGCCGCTGGCCGACTGGTTCTGGGATGAGCCGCAGATCGAACAACTGCTGGCCGAGGGGGACCGTGCATTGGCTGCCGGTCGCCTGAGTGATGCCGATGGCAGTGGTGCGCGCGAGCGCTACCAGGCGGTGCTGGCGCTGGATGGTGATCGCCCGCAGGCGCGCCAGGGACTGGCCAATACCGGCGCGGCAGCGCTGCAACAGGCGCGCGATCGCCTGCAGGCCGATGACCTGGATGGCAGCGCGCAGGCGCTGGCACTGGCCCGTGAGCTGCAGGTGCCACAGGGTGAAGCCGATTCGGTCGCCCGCCAGCTGCAGGCGCGACGCAGTGCCGGAGCGGGTATTGGTGCGTTGTTGGCACAGGCGCGCAACGCGTTCGCGGCCGGACGCCTGGATGACGGCGACAGCAGTGCGTTGCCCTTGTTCCAGCGCATCCTCGCCTTGCAGCCGGACAACCTGCCGGCGCTGGAAGGGCGCGAAGATGCGCTGAGCGACCTGCTGCTGCAGGCGCGCACGCTGGCGGGGCGCGGAGAGCTGGCCGAGGCGGCCGCGATCCTGCGCCGTGCCCGCCAGTTCGATGCCGGTCATGCCGATCTGCCGGCCAGCGAGGAAGCCCTGGCGCACGCGGTGGACCAGCGCTTGCGGCAGGCGCAGCGGGCGCTGCAACGGCAGCAGCTGGAAGCCGCGGCCAAGGGCTTCCTGGCAGTGCTGGCGGTGGCTGCCGATGATCCCAACGCCCAGCGGGGGCGTGAGCAGGCGCTGCAGGCGGTGGTGGCGCGCAGCCAGAAATCCGCCGACGACTTCCAGTTCGATGCGGCACAACGCGATTCGGCCATGGCGGCGGAGCTGGGGGCATCGCAGGGCATACGCCAACAACTGGCGCAGCGCCTGCAGCGTGCGCAGCAGGCGCAACAGGCCCTGCAGCAGCCCGCGATCAGTACGGCGCAGCGCGAACGCCAGCTGCGCGACCACCTGCGCAAGATCGAGCGTGCCGAGCGTGCAGGGCAGTGGATCAGCCCACCGGGGCACAGCGCGTTCGACGCACTGCGCGAAGCCCAGTCACTGGCCCCCCGCGACGCGCGGGTGAAGGCCGCCGCAGCACGCCTGCTGCCCGCCAGCCGCCGCTGCTTCGACGACAATCTGCGGCAGAACCGGGTACAGGCGGCAGGCGCCTGCCTGCAGGCCTGGCAGACGCTGTCACCGACCGCAGCGGGCCTGCCCTCGGCGCGGCTGCGGTTGGCCCAGCGCTGGCTGGCGATCGGCAGCGAACGGCTCGGCAATGGCGACCTGGCCTTCGCTGCGCACGCCGCCGAACAGGCGCGGTTGCTGCAACCGGATCTGGCCGAACTGCCGGCGTTCGAAGATCGCCTGCGTCGCGCCGGTGGCGAATCAAGGTCACACTGATGGTGTCGCCATTCGTGCAGGTCGTGCCAGTCGGGTATAGTCCAGCCGCTCCGGCCGCTCTTGTGATCATGTCCAGCGTCGCACCCACCGTCTCTGTTGCCTTGTGTACCTGGCAGGGGGAGCGCTACGTCGCCGCCCAGCTGCGCAGCATCGGTGCGCAGAGCATACTGCCTGCGCAGGTGGTGGTGGCCGATGACGCCTCTACCGATGGCACATGGGCGGTGCTCGGGCATGAGGCCGCCGCCCTGCGTGCGCGGGGCATCGAGGTGGTGCTCTTCCAGCAGCCGCAGAACGTCGGCTACGTCCGCAACTTCGAGAGCGCGTTGTCGCAGTGCCGTGGCGGGATCGTTTTCCTTTGCGATCAGGACGACCTCTGGCGCGGCAACAAGATCGCCACCTTCCTGGATGCCTTTGATGCGCGCCCGGACGTGCAGCTCCTGCACAGCGATGCGCAGCTGGTTGATGGTAATGGTGTGCCTCTGGGCGAGACTTTGTTCCAGGCGTTGGCCATTGATAGCCGTGATATCGAGCGTGAGCATCGCGGCGAAGGCTTTGAGGTGCTCATGGGCCGGAATATCGTTACCGGCGCAGTCACCGCGCTGCGTCGTGATCTGATCGCCGAGGCGCTGCCAGTGGCCGATGGCTGGATCCACGACGAATGGCTGGCGTTGGTCGCTGCCGTCGGCGGTGGACTGGACTGCATCGAAGCCATCACCACCGACTACCGGCAGCACGGTGGCAACCAGGTGGGAGCACATCGGCGGGGCGTGCTCGAGCGCGCGCTGGGCAGTGGAACGGTGCGTCGCAACTACCTCAGGGCGGCACTGCGGCGCCTGCGCTCATTGCAGGCGCGCGCGCAGAGTGGACGCCCACTGTTGGACGCCGCGCAGTCTGCGACGCTTGAGCAACGCCTGCACCACGCGCAGGCACGCGCCGGACTGGCTGCCTCGTTGCCGGTGCGGTTGCTGCAGGTTTTCCGCGAAGCGGCCAGCGGCCGCTACCATCGTTTTTCAAACGGCCTGCGATCTGCAGCCAGTGATCTGATGCCATGAATCCAGTGATCCCGAAGAAGCCCACGCCCGGGACTGCCTTCGATGCCACCCGTGTCTGCGCTGTGATCGTCACCTATGGGCCCGATCCGGCTTTGCTGCGCAGGGTGGTCGACAGCGTACTCCAGCAGGTCGGGCATCTGGTAGTGTTCGACAATGGCAGCAGCAGCGTTGACGTTGCGGCATTGCTGGGAAATCGAGAGGGGGTCAGCATTGTGGTTTCGGTGTGCAATGTCGGGCTGGGTAGCGCTTTGAACCGGGCCTACGAGCGGGCACAGGTGCTGGGTTTCGACTATGTGCTGCTGATGGACCAGGACAGCCTGTTGGCCCCGGGAATGGTCGATCTGCTGGGTACCGCACTGGTCGAACTGTCTAGTGATGAGCGCGTGGCGGCGGTTGGTCCACAATTCCGGGACTCACGCAGTGGCATGCTTGCGCCGTTCGTGCGCTTTGGCTTTCCGTTCAATCACAAGCTGCGTGGTGGGCCTGGTCAACGCATTTTCTGCGATTTCCTCATCACATCCGGCTCGCTGATTCCGATGACCGCACTGCGGGACATCGGCGCAATGGACGAGGCCTTGTTCATCGACAATCTGGATATGGACTGGTGCTTCCGCGCCAAGCGCAGCGGCCATGCGCTGTATGGCATCTGCGATGCGCAGATGACCCATAGCATCGGCGAGGAGCTGCTGCCATCACGCACGAAGTCGGATGGCGTGATTGTCCACAAGCCCTTCCGCCTTTACTTCATCATGCGCAATCGTGTCCTGCTCTATGGACGTGCCTATACCCCACGGGTGTGGATTGCCCAGGATGTGCCGCGTCTGCTGCTGAAGCTGATAGGCAACAGCGTGTTCCTCGCCCCTCGCCGGGTTCGGTTGCGGTTCATGTTGAAAGGGCTGTGGGATGGGATTCGGGGCAAAGCCGGGCCTCTGCCTCCGGTAAGTCACTGAACAGGCGGTTTGGTGAACCTGCCTTGGGGAAATGGGCTGGGGTAGACTCCGCTGACGCCCCTGCCATGTTTCTCCCGTGCCCCGACGCTACGATTCCGACGACATCGACGATTTCGACGACGACGACCAGCAGGACAACGGTCCGCTGTGGCGGCGCCGGCTGATCACCTGGAGCATGGCTGCGGTCGCGTTGGGATTGGGTTTCCTCATTCCCTATACGCTGTACCTGAACCAACAGGTGACCCAGCGTTTCGGTGAACTGCGCTGGCAGATCCCGACGCGCGTGTACGCGCGCCCGCTGGTGCTCACCCCCGGCAAGGCGATGGATGCGTCCACGCTGAAGACCGAGCTGGCCGCCTCTGCCTACCGCGATGACGGGCAGGGCAAGGAGCCGGCCACCTATGCGGTGAACGGCGGGCGCTTTGTCATCTCCAGCCGCGGCTACAACGACGTCGATGGCCGGGTGGCCCCGCGCCGGGTGGAGCTGTCGCTGGCCGATGGCGGCGTGGCCTCGCTGCGCGACGCTGACAACCGCAAGGCGCTGAAGGCCGCGCGGCTGGATCCGGCGCGCATCGCCACCCTGTACGGCCAGAAGCAGGAAGAGCGTCGCCTGATCCGCATGGACGAGGCGCCGGACCTGCTGGTGACCGGCCTGCAGGCAGTGGAAGATAAGGATTTCAACCGCCACCACGGCATCGACCTGTCCGGCATTGCGCGCGCGGTGTGGGTGACGATCCGTTCCGGTGGCCAGAGCCGCCAGGGCGCTTCGACGCTGACCCAGCAGCTGGCGCGCAGCGGCCTGCTCGGCATCGGCAAGGAACAGACGGTCACCCGCAAGTTCAATGAGGTGCTGTACGCGCTGATCATGGAAGCGCGTTACGACAAGCGCACCATCTTCGAGGCCTATCTCAACCAGGTGTACCTGGGCCAGCGCGGCAGCCAGGCGATCCATGGCATGTCCTCCGGCGCCGAGTTCTGGTTCGGGCGTGACCTGCAGTCACTGGAGACCGAGCAGATCGCACTGCTGATCGGCCTGGTCAAGGGTCCGTCCTTCTACGACCCGCGGCGCAACCCGGAGCGCGCGCTGGATCGCCGCAACTTCGTGCTGGGCAAGCTGCACGAGGCCACGCTGATCGACGATGCCGAGTACCAGCGCGCGCTGAAGGCACCGCTGGGCGTGCCCAAGACGCCGGGCCTGGTGGCGGCCAACCGCTTCCCCGCCTACGTTGACCTGGTCCGCCGCCAGCTCGGCCATGACTATCCGGAATCGGCGCTGCAGGGCGCGGGCCTGAGCGTGATGACCGGCATGTCGCCGTCCGCGCAGGCCTATGCCGAAGGCGCGGTGACCCGCACCATCAAGTCGCTGGAAAGCCAGCGTCGTCCTGAACTGCAGGCCGGCATGGTGCTGACCGACGTGCACAACGGTGACGTGCTGGCAGTGATCGGCAGCCGCGAGGTGTCCGAGGTCGGCTTCAACCGCGCGATCGAGGCGCAGCGTCCGGTCGGTTCGCTGCTCAAGCCGTTCGTGTACCTGCTGGCGCTGGCGCAGCCGGACCGCTACTCGCTGGCCAGCTGGGTCGATGATTCGCCGGTCACGGTGCAGCTCGGCCGCGGCCGCAACTGGAATCCAGGCAACGCGGACAACCGCAGCCACGGTACGGTGCGCTTGATCGACGCGCTGGCGCATTCCTACAACCAGGCCACGGTGCGCGTGGGCATGCAGGTTGGCCCCGAGCGCGTGACCCAGCTGATCCACGTACTGGCCGGCATCAAGGCCGAGGCCAACCCTGCGGTGATCCTCGGCTCGACCGACCAGAGTCCGTACGCGATGGCGCAGCTGTACCAGTTCCTCGCGTCCGGCGGAGAGATCCAGCCGCTGCACGCGGTGCGTGGCGTGCTCGATCCGCAGGGCAAGCTGCTCAAGCGCTACGACAAGACCCCGGCACCGGCACAGGAAGGCGATTCGATTGCCGCCAACCTGATCAGTGTCGGCCTGCAGCAGGTGGTTGCCAGCGGCACCGCGCAGCGGCTCAATGCCGATGGCCTCGGCCGCCTGCAGCCCGCGGGCAAGACCGGCACCACCAATGATGGCCGTGACAGCTGGTATGCCGGCTACACCGGTGATCATCTGGCGGTGATCTGGATCGGCAACGATCAGAACGAACAGGCCGGCCTGTATGGCGCCACCGGCGCGATGCGGGTCTGGTCGGGCATCTTCCAGCGCCTGCCGAGCGCGCCGCTGCGGGTCAGCAACAAGGGCCTGGACTGGCAGTCGGTGGCGCCCACCGGGCTCAACAGCACCGATGAAGGCTGCCCCGGCGCGCGTCGTTTCCCGTTCGTGGTGGGCTATGCACCGGCCTATGCGCCGTGCGCACCGGCGGTGTCGCCGGACGGGCAGGGCGAGGCAGAAGGCGAGGGCGGTGGCTGGCGCAGCTGGTTCGGCCTGGACCGCAAGCCGGATGCACCTGCCGAACCTGCCGCCGCTACTCCTCCCCCGAGCCGATGATGCCGATGAACATGCGATCCCTGTTGCAGCCCCTGTTCCTGACCGGCCTCAGCCTGGCCCTTTCTGCCTGCGTGAGCAGCGCACCGCCAGTGGTCAAGCCGGTCGATACCACCACGCCGGCGCAGCGCCTGGCTGCGGTGGATGCAGCAGCAGGCCCGGACGACAAGGAACTGTCGGTGCAGCCGCTGCGTGATTCGCAGGTGGAAGACCTGCGGTTGACCGCACAGGCGCAGCGCCAGGCCAACGATCTGGCCGGTGCCGCCAGCAGCCTGGACCATGCGCTGGAAATCGTCGCCGGCGACCCGGCGGTGCTGCAGGAACGTGCCGAACTGGCGCTGCTGCAGGGCCAGTGGGCACAGGCGGAAACGTTCGCGCGCAAGGCGGTGGATCTGGGCTCGAAGACCGGGCCGCTGTGCCGCCGGCACTGGGCGACGATCGAGCAGTCGCGCCTGGCGCGCGGCGAGAAGGAAAATGCGGTGTCGGCGCATGCGCAGATTGAAGGCTGCACGGTGCCGGGGATCAAGCGGTACTGAGTTTTCAGCCAACGGCGCAGCCCCTCGTGGCTGTGGGTTGGTCGCTGAAGCCAGAAGCAGAAGCCGCGCTTGGCCGGGCGGGGTGGGTTCGCGGGGGACGCCGTGAACCCGTCCCTGGGGGCTTGGCCGCGGCATCCATGCCGCGGACACCCCCGCGAACCCACCCCGCCCGACCTCTGACAGTTTCCGTGTGCTGCCAGCCACGGAAGAGAAAAAGAAAATCAAAAGCGGGTCGCGCGCTGCGCGCACTTGCCATTTTCCTTTTCCTTCCCCGTTCCACCAACCGCTTCTGAAATGGCAGTCGAGCAAGCTCGACGCTACGCCGCGCGTGCATCCGTCACTGGGAAACTGTCGAGGGTGGGGCGGGTGGGGCAGGCAGGACCGTTGGCGCCATGGATGGCGCCATCGAGCCCCCAGGGATGGGTTTACGGCGTGTCCTGCCTGCCCCTCCCGCCCCACCCAGCACGTAGAAACCCAGAGCCGTGAACAACGCCGTTGCCGTTGTTGTTGCTCTGGCTCTGGCTTGAAACGGGTGCCGGGCAGCGCCCGGCCGGGTATCCTTTCCCTCTGATGTCCGACCTTGTCCATGCCAGCCGCGAAGCCCTCAGCGAAGGCGGCGCGCTCGCCTCGCACCTGGATGCCTTTGTCCCGCGTCCGGCACAGCTGCACCTGACCGAGGCCATCGCCGATGCGCTGCAGCAGCGGGACCTGCTGTTGGCTGAGGCCGGTACCGGCACCGGCAAGACCTTCGCCTATCTGGTGCCGGTGCTGCTGTCCGGGCTGCGCACCATCATCTCCACCGGCACCCGCGCGCTGCAGGACCAGCTCTACCACCGCGATCTGCCGCGCGTGCGCCAGGCGCTGGGCGTCGGCCTGCGCAGCGCGCTGCTGAAAGGGCGCGCGAACTACCTGTGCCGCTACCGACTGCAGCAGGCGCGGGGCGAACCGCGTTTTTCCAGCCCGGAGCAGGCTGCGCAGTTCCAACGCATCCTGGCCTGGTCCGGTCGTTCGGAGTTCGGTGACATCGCAGAACTGGAAGGCCTGGCCGATGACTCGCCGCTGCTGCCGATGGTCACCTCCACGGTCGACAACTGCCTGGGCACCGATTGCCCGTTCTGGGACGACTGCTTCGTGGTGCGTGCGCGCCAACGTGCGCAGGCCGCCGACGTGGTGGTGGTCAACCATCACCTGCTGCTGGCTGACCTGGCCCTGAAGCAGGATGGCTTCGGTGAGTTGCTGCCGGGGGCGCAGGCCTTTGTCATCGACGAGGCGCATCAGCTGCCCGAGTTGGCCGCGCAGTTCTTCGGCGAAGGCTTCGGCATGCGCCCGTGGCAGGAACTGGGCCGTGACTGCCTGGCCGAAGCACGCGGCGTGGGCGGTGCGCAGTCGGCCCTGCAGGAGCCGGTCGACCAGTTGCAGCAGGCGTTGCTGGCGTTGCGTTCGGCGATGGAGGGGCTGCCGCCACGTGGTACGCAGTGGCGCGCGCTGGCGATGCCACAGGTGCGCGATGGATTCGATACGGTGATGGCCAGCCTGGTGGCGCTGGAGCAGGCATTGCAGCCGCTGCGCGAAGCGGCGGCGGGTCTTGATGCCTGTCATGCGCGGGCGCGCGAAGCTGTGTCGCGGCTCCAGCGCTGGCTGGGCGATGATGAGCCTGCCCTCGATTTCGATGCCGATCCTGCAGAGGCCCCCCGTGCCGCCGATGTGCTCTGGTACGAGCTCACGCCGCGTGGTTTCCGTTGCCAGCGCACGCCGATGGATGTGTCCGGCCCGCTGCGCGAGCATCGCGAGCGCAGCCGCGCGGCATGGATATTCACCTCGGCCACGCTGACCGTGGGCGGTGGCTTCGACCACATCGCCACGCGCCTGGGCCTGGACGATCCGCACACGCTGGTCCAGCCGAGCCCGTTCAATTGGCCGGAGCAGGCGTTGTGCTACCTGCCCGAAGGGCTGCCCGATCCGGCGGCGCGCGGGTTCGGCACCGCGCTGATCCAGACCCTGCGGCCGGTGTTGCAGGCCTCGCAGGGCAGGGCGTTCCTGTTGTTCGCCTCGCACCGTGCATTGCGTGAGGCCGCCGAGGCACTGCGCGACGGGCCGTGGCCGTTGTTCGTGCAGGGTGAGGCGCCGCGCGCGACGCTGCTGCAGCGCTTCCGCGAATCGGGCAATGGCGTGCTGCTGGGCTCGGCCAGTTTCCGCGAGGGCGTGGACGTGGTCGGCGAAGCGCTGAGCGTGGTGGTGATCGACAAGCTGCCTTTCGCAGCACCGGATGACCCGGTATACGAGGCGCGGCTGGAGGCGATCCGCAGCCAGGGCGGCAATCCTTTCCGCGACGAGCAGCTGCCGCAGGCGGTGATCGCGCTGAAGCAGGGCGTCGGTCGCCTGATCCGCAGCGAAAGCGACCGGGGCGTGCTGGTGCTGTGCGACCCGCGCCTGCTCAACCGCGGCTATGGCCGGGTCTTCCTTGAGTCGCTGCCGCCGTTCCGGCGCACCCGCAGCCTGGCCGATGTGCAGGCCTTCTTTGCGCCACAATGGCTGCCCGTGGCCGATGATGCAGCTGCCCCGGCCGCCGTTGCGGCAGGGCCGGAGCCGGCTCCCGGTGCCACGTTCCCCTTGTTCTGACCTGATCCGATGAAACTGCTCGCCTTTGAAACCGCCACCGAAGCCTGCTCCGTTGCCCTGCACGTCGATGGGCAGGTGCTGGAACGCTTCGAGATCGCCCCGCGCCGGCACGCCGAACTGAGCCTGCCGTGGGCCGAGGCGCTGCTGGCCGACGCCGGCATCAGCCGTCGCCAGCTTGATGGCATCGCGCTCAGTCGCGGTCCGGGTGCGTTCACCGGCGTGCGCCTGGCGATTGCCATCGCCCAGGGCATCGCACTGGCACTGGACCGCCCGCTGCTGCCGGTCTCGACGCTGCAGGTGCTGGCGCTGCGGGCACCGGCGGAAGAAACGCAGATCCTGTCAGCGATCGATGCGCGGATGGGCGAACTCTATGTCGCGCGTTTCGAGCGGGTGGACGGCCTGCCGGTCGCGCGGGATGCCGAGCGCGTTTGTGCGCCTGCCGCGGTGGCGCTGCCGGATGGGCTGTCCGCCTACGGTGTGGGTACCGGTTTCGGCGCAGCCGAGGGCGCACTGGTGGCGCAGCTTGGTGCTGGCCTGCGTGGATTCGATGCCGCCGCATTGCCGCGCGCGTCGGACGTACTGGCACTGGCGGTGCCGGCCTTCGCGCGCGGTGAAGCCATCGCACCGGAGAAGGTCGAGCCGGCCTACCTGCGCGACAACGTGGCACTGACCCTGGTCGAGCAGCAGGCGGCGCGCGAAGCGAAGGCGAAGGCCAACGGCTGAGCCCCTCGTGGCGGGGTTGGTTGATCGCGTAAATCAAAAGCCGCGCTTGGCCGGGCGGGGTGGGTTCGCGGGGGACGCCGTGAACCCGTCCCTGGGGGCTTGGCCGCGGCATCCATGCCGCGGACACCCCCGCGCCCCCCCCGCCCGGCCTCTGACAGTTTCCGTGTGCGTTCGCCACGGAAAATCAAAAGAAAATCAAAGTCAAAAGCGGGTCGCTTCGCTAGCATCCACGGTTGGCGTGGATGTGTGTCGACCAAGGTCGACACCTACCAATAGCAATGATGCGCCGGGATCTGTCAGAGGTGGGGCGGTGTGGGCTTGCAGGACCGTTGGCGCCATGGGCCCGAGGCACGCCTCGGGCGGGTTGGGCAGGACGCCCAACCCCGGTCTTGCCGTGTGCGCAGGACAGCGCAGACGAGCAAGGCGCCAACGAGCCCCCATGGACGGGTTTACGGCGTGTCCTGCAAGCCCACACCGCCCCGCCAGGTCCGGCATCTCCGCCGCCGCTTCTGCTGTTGCTTCGGTTGTGGCCGTCGCCTCTGCGGGTCCCGGGCCGCAGGCCCGGGCAACAAAAACCTACCGGTCGTCGTGCAGGGTGCCGCCGGGCAGGAACACCCACGTGCGGGTCACCTGCAGGATGTCGATCTCGTCCTCGGTCTTCGGCAGCGGCGGGAACGGCTGCGCGAGCTGCACCACCCGCAGCGCCGCCTCATCCAGCAACGGCGTCCCGCTTGAACGCAGGATCCGGCTGCTTTCCACGCTGCCATCGCGGCGCACGCCCACGCTGATCACCACCTGGCCGCCGAGCCGGCGCTGCCGGGCCTCGTCCGGGTAGTTCAGGTTGCCGACGCGCTCGGCGCGGTCGACCCAGGCGCGCAGGTAGTTGGCATAGGCATATTCGCGCGTGCTGGCCGACACGAACTTGCGGTTCGGGCGCTTGGCGTACTGCGCGGAACGCAGATGCACCTCCGCCGCCAGTCGTGCCATCTCGGCGTCGCGCTGTTCGCGCGCGGTCAGCGGTGCATCCGGTTCGGGCTGCTCCGGTGTCGGCCGCGGCTGGGCCTGGGCCACCGTCTCTTCGCCATTGCGGCTGCTTACCACGCGCGCCTGCGGCGGCGGAACCGGTGCGGCCGACTGCTGCTGTTGTGGCACTGGGCTCAGCCCCGCCTGCGCCTGCGGCACGATGCCGGCCTGGTTGTCGCGCGGGCGCTGCGCACGGTCGTGCTCGCCACCACCTTGCTGGCTGGCGGCGGCAAGGAAATCGGCCTGCTTCGGCGTCAGTGCGGTGCGGGTCTGGCTGAAGATCACCTCCAGCGTCGGCACCAGCGGTGCGTCGCCCTTCACCGCAAAGCCCACGCCCACGATCAGCAGGGCGTGGACCACGACCGACAGCGCGATGGTCGCGCCCAGCCGTTGCGCTTCACGCGGCGGCGGGGGCAGGACGGCAGGTGCGGCCGCCATCAGCGCAGGCCGGCCTCGAGCGCGTCGAACAGGGTGCCGGCGATGTTCAGGCCGTACTGCGCGTCCAGCTCGCGCACGCAGGTCGGGCTGGTCACGTTGACCTCGGTCAGGTAATCGCCGATCACGTCCAGGCCGACGAAACGCATGCCACGACGCTTCATCTCCGGGCCCACCTGGCCGGCGATCCAGCGGTCACGCTCGCTCAGCGGGCGACCTTCGCCACGGCCACCGGCCGCCAGGTTGCCGCGGAACTCGTCACCCTGGGGAATGCGCGCCAGGCAGTAGTCGACCGGTTCGCCGTCGACCAGCAGGATGCGCTTGTCGCCGGCCGTGATGTCGGGAATGAACCTCTGGGCCAGCGCCAGCTTGCGGCCGCCATCGGTCAGGGTTTCCAGGATCACATTCAGGTTCGGATCGCCCTGGCCGCTGCGGAAGATCGAGCGGCCGCCCATGCCATCCAGCGGCTTCAGCACGGCCTGGCCGTGTTCCAGGGCGAAGGCCTTCAATGCCTTGGCATCGCGGCTGACCAGGGTCGGCGGGCAGCACTGCGGGAACAGCAGGGCGGCCAGCTTCTCGTTGTAGTCGCGCAGGCCCTGCGGGTTGTTGACCACGCAGGCACCGGCAGCGGCGGCCACGTCCAGCACCTGGGTGTCGTAGATGTACTCGGCGTCGACCGGCGGGTCCTTGCGCATCAGCACGATCTGGCCGGGACCGAACTCGGTACGGCTGAACGCCCCCAGCTCATACCAGCCGGCCGGGTCGTCGCGCACCTGCAGCGGTGCGGTCTGGGCCACCGCCACGCCACCTTCCAGGGCCAGCCCGCCCGGCCGCACGTAGTGCAGGGCATGGCCGCGGCGCTGGGCTTCCAGCAGCATGGCGAAGGTGGTGTCCTTGGCGATCTTGATGTGGGCGATGGGGTCCATCACCACGATGACGTTCAACGGCATGGGCGCACCTGTCAGGCAAGGCGTTGATGGTAGCGGCAACGCCGGCCGCGCGCCTCCCCGCCGTACTGCAACGCAGCGTCCGCCTGCCGGCGGCGCAGTCATTGCGAACCCGGTCACGTTCAGCCGGGCGCCACCCCCTGCGCGGTAAGCCGGCCTTGAAGCGGGCGCGGAAAGTGCGATATAGATACGCTTTCGCAGCGGCTCCCGCCAGAGATTGGGCCGTGCGCTTGGGGATAGGCAATGACTGAAAACACGACTGCGGGCGGGGAACTCGCAGGACTCCGGGTGATGGTCATCGATGATTCGAAGACCATCCGCAGGACTGCGGAAACGCTGCTCAAGCGCGAAGGCTGCGAGGTGGTCACCGCCACCGACGGCTTCGAAGCGCTTGCCAAGATCGCAGACCAGCAGCCGCAGATCATCTTCGTCGACATCATGATGCCGCGCCTGGATGGCTACCAGACCTGCGCGCTGATCAAGGGCAACCAGCTGTTCAAGGCAACCCCGGTGATCATGCTGTCATCCAAGGATGGTCTGTTCGACAAGGCGCGGGGGCGCATTGTCGGCTCGGAGCAATACCTGACCAAGCCTTTCACGCGCGAAGAACTGCTGGGTGCCATCCGCACATACGTCAACGCCTGACCAGGGGGGAAAGGCACAATGGCTCGTATCGTCCTGATCGAGGATTCACCGACCGACCGCGCGGTGTTCACCCAGTGGCTGCGCCGTGCCGGCCACGAGGTGCTGGAAGCGGACAACGCCGAGGATGGCCTGCAGCTGGTCCGCGACCAGGTGCCGCAGCTGGTGCTGATGGACGTGGTCCTGCCCGGCATGAGCGGGTTCCAGGCCACCCGTGCAATGGCCCGTGATGCAGCGATCAAGCACATCCCGGTGATCATCGTCAGCACCAAGGCGATGGAAACCGACAAGGCCTGGGGCCTGCGCCAGGGCGCAGCCGATTACATCGTCAAGCCGCCGCGCGAGGATGAACTGATCGCGCGGATCAACGAACTGGTGGCCTGATGCGCTCGCCCTTCGACATCCTTGAAGCCTACGAACGGCGCAGCCTGGCCCACGCGGTGCAGCTGCCCGGGCGGCAGTTCGCCCAGGACCTGTGGCGTGGCGTCGGTTTCCGCGTCGGCCAGCGCCGGCTGGTGTCCGATTTCCGCGAAGTGGTGGAAATCGTGCCGATGCCGCCGGTGACCCCGGTGCCCTGCGCGCAGCCCTGGCTGCTGGGCGTGGGCAACCTGCGCGGCAACCTGTTCCCGGTGGTCGACCTGAAGTACTTCCTGGAAGGCACGCGCACCGTGCAGCAGGAAGGCCAGCGCGTGCTGATCATGCGCCAGGCCGGCGGCGACGTCGCACTGACCATCGATGAACTGTTCGGCCAGCGCAGCTTCGAGCTGGACCAGCAGATCGAGGCCGGCACCCTGGCCGAAGGTCGCTACGGCCATTTCGTTGACCGTGCCTTCCATGCCGACGGCCATGACTGGGGCGTGTTCTCGCTCTCGCTGCTGTCGCGCACCCCTGAATTCCGGCAAGCCGCGGCCTGAGGCCGGGCATCGCCCCCTGCATTGAAGATCGAGGTTGAACGATGAGTACTGCTTCGGACGCCACCAAGACCGGCAAGCTGCGGCTGGGCGGCAGCAACCTCTGGCTGTTCCTGCTGCTGGCATCGATGATCCTGTTCGGCGTCAACACCGGCGTCGCCACCTGGCAGGGCAGCCGCCTTGCCGACGCCGGCTCCAAGGCCGCCGACCTGCAGGTGCTGTCACAGCAGCTGGCCAACCAGGGACGTGACGCGGTCGGCGGCAACGCCCAGGCCTTCACCGCCTTCAAGGCCACCCGCAACGCGATCGAACAGAACGTGTCGACGCTGCAGGGCCGCTATGGCAAGGAGCCGGGCGTGTCCGGTGCCATCGCCACCCTGGGCGAGACCTGGGCGCCGCTGGGCAAGCAGGCCGGGCAGCTGGTGGCCAGTGAGCCGGCCGTGCTGGCGCTGGCCGGCAATGCCAACAACTTCACCGGTGCGGTGCCGGGCCTGCAGGCCCAGCTGAACGAGCTGGTGCGCGCGATGTCCGCCTCCGGCGCGCCGTCGTCGCAGGTGTACAGCGCACTGCAGCAGGTCGTGGTAGCCGGTTCGATGGCCCGCCGCGTGACCGAAATGCGTGCCGGTGGCAGCGCCGCGGCGACCTCCGGCGATGCACTGGCGCGTGACATCACCGTGTTCTCGCAGGTGCTCGACGGCCTGCGCAACGGCAACGAGGAACTGGGCATCACCGCCGTGCGCGGTGCCGCCGCCGTGGCCGCGCTGGAGCAGTCGCAGCAGAAGTGGGAAGCGATGAAGCAGGACGCCGACGCGATCCTGGCCAGCTCGCGCCAGCTGTTCGCGGCGCAGTCCGCCGCCACCGCGCTGGGCCAGGGCTCGGCCCACATGCTGGATGACAGCCGCAAGCTGTTCGACGCGTTCTCCTCGTTCGGCTCGGTGTCCGACACTCGCCTGTTCCCGAATTTCTGGATCGGCGTGGTGTCCGGTGCGCTGTCGCTGATCGCGATCATCGGCTTCGTCTCCACCAACGTGCGCAGCCGCTCGCGGGAGCAGGAACTGCGCTACCAGACCCAGGTGGAATTCAACAGCCGCAACCAGCAGGCGATCATGCGGCTGCTGGACGAAATCTCCTCGCTCGGTGAGGGCGACCTGACGGTGAAGGCCTCGGTGACCGAGGACATGACCGGCGCGATCGCCGACGCGATCAACTACGCCGTCGACGAGCTGCGCCACCTGGTGACCACCATCAACGACACCTCGGCCAAGGTCGCGATGTCCACCCAGGAAACGCAGGCCACCGCCATGCAGCTGGCAGAGGCGGCGGGCCACCAGGCCAACCAGATCACCTCGGCCTCGGACCGCATCGGCGAAATCGCGGCGAGCATCGAGCAGGTGTCGCGCAACTCGGCCGAGTCGGCCGACGTGGCACAACGTTCGGTGGTGATCGCCGCCGAAGGTGCCGGCGTGGTGCGCGAAACCATCCAGGGCATGGACCAGATCCGTGACCAGATCCAGGAAACCTCCAAGCGCATCAAGCGCCTGGGCGAGTCGTCGCAGGAAATCGGCTCGATCGTGGAACTGATCAACGACATTTCCGAGCAGACCAACATCCTGGCGTTGAACGCGGCGGTGCAGGCGGCGTCGGCCGGTGAAGCGGGCCGCGGTTTCGCGGTCGTGGCCGACGAAGTGCAGCGCCTGGCAGAACGTACCTCGGGCGCGACCCGACGCATCGAAAACCTGGTCCAGGCCATTCAGGCCGACACCAACGAAGCGGTTACCTCGATGGAGCAGACCACGGCCGAAGTGGTGTCCGGTGCGCGCCTGGCCGAGGACGCCGGTACCGCGCTGACCGAGATCGAGCGCGTGTCCAACGCCCTGAACACCCTCATCAAGAACATCTCCATCGCCGCCCAGCAGCAGTCGGCCGCCGCCTCGGACATCACCCGCACGATGGGCGTGATCCGGCAGATCACCGGCCAGACTTCGCAGGGTGCAGGGCAGACGGCAGAGTCGATCGGCCACCTCGCGCAGCTGGCGGCGGACCTGCGCCGTTCGGTCGCCGACTTCAAGCTGCCGGCGTGACGCGGGCAGGGCGGCGAGCAAGGAACCAGTCGATGAAGCATTTCCATTCCCCACGCCAGAACTCGCGCGGCTTCCGCGCGGCGGCGAACGGAGCGCGTCCATGAGCAGTCTGCGCGATGCGATGAGCCATGCAGCGCTGGGTTGGGTCAAGCCCGAGCTGGACGAGACCCTGCGCCAGGTGCGCAACGAGGTCGAGTACTACGCGGAAGATCCGACCGATGCCAGCCGCATGCGCATCTGTGCCGGCTACCTGCACCAGGTGCAGGGCACCCTGCGCATGGTCGAGCTGTATGCCCCGGCGATGGTGGCCGAGGAACTGGAGCAGCTCGCCAACGCCATCGGCGCCGGCCGCGTGACCGACCGTGATGAGGCCTGCGCGACCCTGATGCGCGGCAGCGTGCTGCTGCCGGACTATCTGGAACGCCTGCAGAACGGCCATCGCGACATTCCGATCGTGCTGATGCCGCTGCTCAACGAGATCCGCGCGTCGCGTGGCGAAGAGGGCGTCACTGACAGCGTGCTGCTGGCCTTTGCGCCGGACAGCGTCACCGCCACCGAGGCCGAGCTGGACCATGCTCGTGGCAGCCTGAGCGGGCGCAACCGCGAGCTGCTCGATACGGTCGGCAGCGCGGTGAAGGAAGAACTGCTGCGTATCAAGGATGCGCTTGACCTGCACCTGCGCACCGGCGGTGCGCCGGAACAGCTGCAGACCCAGGCCAACGAGCTTGGCGCCGTGGCCGATACGCTGGGCATGATGGGCCTGGGCGTGGCCCGCGGCGTCGTCGTGCAGCAGCGCGACGCGCTGCGTGGCGTGGTCGAGGGCCGTCAGCAGATCGACGAGAACCTGCTGCTGGATATTGCCGGTGCACTGCTGTACGTCGATGCCTCGTTGGACGACCAGGTCGCCCATCTGGGCGCCGGCGGCAGTGGCGAGGACGACCCGAGCGCGGTCGAGAACCGGCGCACGGTGGAAGTGCTGGCCCATGAAGCCATCGCCAACTTCGCCGCCGCCCGCGAGCATTTCGTCGCCTTCATCGAAACCAGCTGGAACCATGCCGAGCTGCAGGACGTGCCGCGCCTGCTGGGCGATGTGTCCGGCGCGCTGCGAATGCTCGACCTGGGCACCGCCGCCGATTACCTGCGTGGCGTACAGCAATACATCGAGGCCGAACTGATCGGCCGCCAGCGCGTGCCCAGCGGCCGCCAGCTGGACACCCTGGCCGATGCCATGGCCAGCCTGGAGTACTACCTGGAAGCCCTGCGCGACCGCCGCCCGGGCCGCGAAGATATCCTCGAAATCACCCGCAGCAGCCTCGAGGCACTGCGCTACTGGCCGCTGCCCGAGCGCAATGCCGTCGCGCCGGAAGCGCTGGCGGTACTGCCGGTCGAACCGGAGCCGGTCACCCTGCAGGCCGAACCGCTGCAGCCGGAGCGCATCGAGATTCCGGTGCAGTCTGCCGCGCCCGCCGCCGGCGACGTGCCGGTGCCGCTGCCGGACTTCACCTTTGATCCGCCGCCGGCCACGCCGGCGCCGATGGTGTCCGACAACCGCCTGATGTTCGGCGCACTGGGCACTGTCGCAGCCGTGGCTGCCAGCACGGCTGATACCGATGCCTCGCCGTTGCCGACGCACGATGATGCGGAGGCAGCGCTGGTCTTTGCGGCGTCCAGCGCACCTGCGCCGGATGTCCCACAATGGGAGCTGGCGCCGTTCCATCCGGAGGCCGACGCGGTCGCGCCTGCCGATGACGAGCGCAGCCCGACCTTCGCCAGTTTCGATCCAGTCAGCTTCGAGCTGGCTGACAGCGGTCACTCCGATGCACCGCAGTGGTCGCTGTCCGAGGCGCCGCAGGTGCTTGAGGAAAGCGCAGCGCCTGCGATCGACGAGACGACGGACGCCGTGGTTTCGTCCGCGACCGGATTCGATGCTGCACCGGTGTTCGATCCGGTGGCGGCCGAGCAGGATGCGGTTGCCGAGGCCGACGACGTGGTGTTCCGCTTCGACGCCGATGCATTGGACAACGCTGACGACGTGCTGTCGCTGCATGCGATGGAAACGCTGTCGCTGGACGATGACGCCGGGTTGCATCCGTCGCTGGAGATCGTGGACGCCGTGGCGCCGCCGCCGGCCGATGCATCGCCAGCGGCAGAGGTCGAGGTGGATGTGGGTGAGGCTCCGGATGACCTGCCGGCATCGTCGATCACACCGCCGTCGATCGAAGCACCCGCCCAGGCAGCGGAAACCTCGGCACCGGCCGTGTCGATGATCGATATCGACACCATCGCGCCGATCGATTTCAGCGAGGCCGATGCCCAGTTCTTTGCCGAGCTGAGTGCAGCCGCTGCCGGCTTCAATCCGCAGGCGATGCCCGCTGCGGCGGCACCGGAGGCGATGGTTGCGACCGACGCCGACGCCAATGCCGACGCGAATGCGGGCTTCGACGCCGGCTTCGACGACGACGCCGAGAACATCGACGAGGACATCCGCGAGGTGTTCCTGGAAGAGTTTGACGACGAGCTGGCCAATCTCGGCACGCTGCTGCCGGCGTGGCGCATGCAGCCGGACAACATGGACCGGCTGCGTCCGATCCGCCGCATCTTCCATACCCTGAAGGGCAGTGGCCGCCTGGTGGGCGCACGCACGCTGGGCGAGTTCGCGTGGAAAATCGAAGGCATGCTCAACCGCGTGCTGGATGGCAGCCGCGCCGCGTCGCCGGCGGTGCTGGCGATGGTCGACAACGCACATGCGGCGCTGCCACAGCTGAACGCAGCGCTGCGCCACGGCCAGCGCATCAGCGTCGACCTGCAGGCCATGCAGGCCATTGCCGATCGTGTCGGTGCAGGCGAGGAAACCTACTACGTACCGCTGCCGGGTGCGGGCGCGCCGGTTGTACCGGTTGCCGAAGCCGACGGTGAAGACGAGATCAGCCGCATTCTCGACGCCGAGTCCGCCGCTTCGGCGCCGACCGATGCCGCCGTGGAGGCCGAAGTCGCCGGCACGCCGGCGAACATCGACAGCGTGCTGCGCGAGATTCTCGAGGCCGAGGTGGAAGTCCACCAGGCCACCCTGCAGGACTGGCTGCGTTCGGCACAGCAGGCACCGCAACCGGTCAGCGATGCACTGCTGCGTGCGGTGCATACCATGAACGGCGCCTTCGCGATGACCGAAGTGCCCGAGATCACGGCTGTGACCGGCGGCGCCGAGTCTTACATCAAGCGTGCACTGGCCGCCGAGGTGGTACCGGGTGATGAAGGCGTGGCCGCCCTGGATGCGACCGCGCAGGCGATCACCGCCACCATGGAAGCATTGCAGGCCGAACAGCCGCGCATTGCGCCGCAACAGGTACTGGCACAGCGTCTGCAGGCGCTGGCCGGCGCGCTGCCGGAAGCGCGCTGGCCGATGGCAGGCCTGGAAGACGAAGAAGACGACCTGGCGTTGGATGACGAACCCGCAGCGGAATCGGATGTGGACGCATCGACGGCCATTGCGTCCGGAACCGATGCCGTGCCGCTTTCGTTTGTGGCACCGGAGCAGGAACCGGAGGTACATGCCGATGCTGCGCAAGCCCCGGTCGCCGACGTGGCGATCGAGGCCGGGCTGGAGGTCGGTGAGCTGACCGCCAGCGACGATCTTTCGCGCTACTTCGATGCCGGATGGCCGTCGGTGGTCGAATCGATCCAGGTGGCCGACGATGTGCCAGGCGTTGCCGTAGCCGGCGTCGAGGCGGAGTCCGAAGGCGTGCCGCCGTTGTCCGACGATGCCGGTTTGACCGTCGTAGATGATCTGTCGCCATACCTGGATGCCAGTGCGCTGCCGGTCGACGACCGCGACGCCGAAGAGATCCCGGCTGCTGTCGAAGCCGTCGCATCTGACCTGAATGCGCCATCGGTCGATCACGCGTACGTCGCTGATGCCGTGGCGTTCGAAATGCCTGCTGCACTGCCGCTCGACAGCGAGCTGTCGAGCCTGCAGGATGAAATGGCTGCGCCGGGGTTTGCAGAACCGGTCTCGCTGGAAGCCGCGCTCGAGGCCGGCCTGCACGTGATCGACGAAGAGCAGCCCCTGGCCGACGACGGGCAATGGCCCGTGCTCGGCCTGCAGGCCAGCGAACTCGCGCCGGGCGAGGCGGAAGCCTTTGCCGAGGATGCGGACGTCGGCGGGGAGGCGGCGATCGGTGAAGGAGAGAGCGCCGATCAGCCGTCCCCGGCGACGGTGAATGAGGAGATCGCGGAGGCCGCTGCGCCCGCCACCGCCGAACCGGTGCGCTTCTTCGAACTGGAAGACGCGCCGGGCCAGGCGGATGTCCACGCCGAAGCCGAAGCCGCCGACGTCAATGCGGTTGCCGTGCCGGATGCCGCAGCAATCGGCGTGCCTGAAGCCGACGTGCCTGAAACCGTGGCACCTGACGTCCATGCCATCCCGGTGCCGGAAGACAGGGCCGATGCGCTCGACTTCAGCGTCTACGATCGCGAGCTGGTCGACATCTTCGTCGAGGAAGGCAAGGACCTGCTCGACCACTGCGATGGCCTGATCAGCGAGCTGCGTGATGCACCGCAGGACCGCGAGGTGCTGGCCGGCCTGCAGCGTGACCTGCACACCCTGAAGGGTGGTGCACGCATGGCCGGCATCAACGCCATCGGCGATCTCGGCCACAGCATCGAATCGTTGCTGGAAGCCGTCGCCGCCGGTCGCACCGAGATCGAACGCCGCGATGTGCAGTTGCTGGAACGCGGATTCGATCGCCTGCACCAGCTGCTGACCCGCACCGGTGACCACCGCGTGGTGGAACCGGCGCAGGATCTGGTCGACGCGTTCGAAGTGCGTACCACGACCGATATCGCCGCTGCGGCGGCAGCCGCGGCAGCGGCCGCCAACGTGGCGAACGTCGCAGAAGCCGCGTCGGCACCGGTCGCCAGCCCGGCGCCGGCACTGCTCGATGCGCCGTTGTCGGCACCGCTGCCGGCCGAAGGCGTGGTCGATGAAGACCCGCTGGCGCGCCCGCAGCAGGAACAGGTGCGCGTGCGCGCGGATCTGCTCGACCGCCTGGTCAACCATGCCGGTGAAGTGGCGATCTACCGCTCGCGCTTGGAACAGCAGCTCGGCGCCTTCCGCGGTGCGATGGGCGAACTGGAGCGCACCAATGCACGACTGCGCGACCAGCTGCGCCGCCTCGACCTGGAAACCGAAGCGCAGATCGTCGCCCGCTACCAGCGTGAGCAGGACCAGGCCGATCAGAAGTTCGATCCGCTGGAACTGGACCGCTTCTCCACCCTGCAGCAGCTCAGCCGCGCGCTGAACGAGTCGGCGGCCGATCTCGGGGGCCTGCAGGGCGTGCTCGACGACCTGTCGCGCCAGTACGACTCGCTGCTGCAACAGCAGTCGCGCGTCAGCTCCGAGCTGCAGGACGGCCTGATGCGCGCGCGCATGGTGCCGTTCGATGGCCTGGTGCCGCGCCTGCGCCGCGTGGTCCGCCAGTCCGGCATGGATACCGGCAAGCAGGTGCACCTGACCCTGGAAGGCACCCACGGCGAACTGGACCGCAACGTCCTCGACCGCATGGTCGCGCCGCTGGAGCACATGCTGCGCAACTCCGTGGCCCACGGCCTGGAAGCGCCGGAACAGCGTCGTGCCGCCGGCAAGCCGGAAGAGGGCGAAGTCGCCATCCGCCTGCACCGTGAAGGCTCGGAAATCGTGCTGGAAGTGGCCGATGACGGTGCCGGTCTGGACCGTGAAGCGATCCGCCGCCGCGCCATCGATCGTGGCCTGCTGGCCGCCGACGCGCAGCCGAACGAGCAGGAACTGGACAACCTGATCTTCGCCTCCGGTTTCTCGACCGCCGACCAGGTCAGCCAGCTGGCCGGTCGCGGTGTGGGCATGGACGTGGTGCGCAACGAAGTGCGCCAGCTCGGCGGCTCGGTCGACATCCAGTCGGTGCGTGGCCAGGGCGTGCGCTTCACCCTGCGCCTGCCGCAGACGCTGGCCGTCACCCAGGCGGTGTTCGTGCAGATCGGCGAAACCACCTTTGCCGTGCCGGTGGCCTCGGTCAGTGGTATCGGCCGCCTGTCGCGCGAGCGCTTCGAGGCCGCCGACAGCAGCTACCGCTACAGCGGCGAAGACTATCCGCTGTATGACCTCGGCAGCCTGGTCGGGCAGGCCCCGGCACGTGCCGATGGCCAGGACCAGGTGCCGCTGCTGCTGGTGCGTGCCGGTGACCTGCGCGCTGCCGTGGCGATCGACCAGGTGCTGGGCAACCGCGAAATCGTGGTCAAGCCGGTCGGCTTGCAGATCGCATCGGTACCGGGCATCTACGGTGCCACCATCACCGGCGATGGCCGCGTGGTGGTGATCCTGGACGTCGCGCCGCTGGTGCGCCGTTTCCTGGCCAATCCGACCGCACCGGTGCTGGCCAATGCGCCGCGCGACGAACGCCAGGTGCCGCTGGTGATGGTGGTCGATGACTCGCTGACCATGCGCAAGGTGACCGGCCGCATCCTCGAACGTCACAACTTCGAAGTCAGTGTTGCCCGCGATGGCGTGGAAGCGCTGGAGCGGCTGGAAGAGCGCGTGCCGGACCTGATGCTGCTGGATATCGAGATGCCACGCATGGATGGCTACGAGCTGGCCACCGCGATGCGCGCCGACCCGCGCTACAAGGATGTGCCGATCGTGATGATCACCTCGCGCAGCGGCGACAAGCACCGCCAGCGCGCCTTCGAGATCGGTGTCCAGCGTTATCTGGGCAAGCCGTACCAGGAACTGGACCTGATGCGTAACGTGTACGACCTGCTGGGGATCGCCCGTGTCCGTGAGTGAAACCCATCCGGCTCCGGCCGTTGCCCTGCTGGCCCGCCCCGGTGCGGCGCGCGAACGCCTGCGCGAGGCGCTGTCGCATGCAGATGTGCAGCTGGTCCTGGAAGATGATCCGAACGGCCTGGAGCCACAGGTGCTGCAGGCGGCAGATCCGCAGTTCGTGGTGATCGCGCTGGAAGCTGCCATCGAGGACGCACTGGAACGGCTGGAAGCCGTGCTCTCGGCACCGGGGCTGACCCTGGTGTTCGATGAGGCCGAGCTCGCCGCACGCCGCGACGGCTGGGAGGCCCAGCGCTGGGGGCGCCATCTGGCCGCCAAGCTGCATGGCCACCAGCAGGTGTTGCCGCCGGGTGCCGAGGAAGAGCCCAGCCTGCAGCTGGAGCCCGGCCATCCGGCGCCCGCGCCGGCGCCGCAGGAAGAAGCCCTGCAGCCGCACCTGGAGCAGGCGCTGAGCTGGGCCGATGAGGTTCCGGCAGACGGCCTGTATTCGCCTCCGGCACACCTGCACGAACCGATCGCGCTGGAGCAGGCCCTGGCGGCGCTGCAGCCGGTCCTGCCCGAATCCCTGGAGCCGCCTTCGCCGCCGCCGCAGGCGCTGGCCGAACCGGCGATGCCTGCGGCTCCGCCGGTCTCCTTCGATCACACCGCCTGGTCGCTGGTCGAGGAATCGATCGACGCGCCGGTACCGGCAGAAGCCGTGGCGCCGGTCGCCGCGCCGCAGCCCTCCTTCGATACCGATCATCTGAGCCTGGTCGATCTGGATGCCGCCGCCCCGGCCGGTGCGCGCGCCGCATCGCTGCTGGTGCTGGCCGGCATCGGTGGCCCGGATGCCTTGCGTCGCCTGCTCGGCGCGCTGCCCGCGTCGTTGAGCGTGCCGGTGCTGGTGCACATGCGCCTGGATGGTGGCCGCTACGGCAACCTGGTCAAGCAGATGTCGCGCGTTTCGCCGTTGCCGGTGCAGCTGGCCGAGGCCGGCCAGCACGCCATACCGGGCGAGGTCCACGTGCTGGCCGATGATATTGGCGTGCGCGCGGCCAGCGATGGCCTGCATTTCCAGAGCGATGCCACTGGCATTTCGCTCGCTGCATTGCCGGCCGAACACACCGCGCTGGTGCTGCTCAGCGGCGCCGACCTGGCCCACGTCGGCCCGGCGCTGGACCTGGCGGCTGCCGGTGCGTGGGTGGCCGGGCAGGTGGGCGAGGGCTGCTACGACCCGGCTGCAGCCACTGCGGTGGTTGCTGCCGGCATGGTGGCTGGTGAACCGCAGGAACTGGCGCAGGCGATTGCCGCGCGCTGGGGTGAGCAGGACGACAACGGAGAAGCACCATGAGCTACGCCAGCAATGACGAAATCCGCGGCGTCCTGATCCAGGCCGGCAACGAGCGCGTGCTGCTGCCCAATGCCACCGTGGCTGAAATGATGTCGCGCGTCCCGGTGCAGCCGGTCTCCGATGCCCCGCGCTGGCTGGTTGGTGAAATCGGCTGGCATGGCTGGCAGGTACCGCTGGTGTCGTTCGCACGTCTTTCCGGGCTGGGCGAAGAGACGGTGGCCGGCCACAACAAAGTGGTGGTACTGAAGTCCCTCAGCGGCAATGCGCAGCGCCCGTACTACGCGCTGCTGACGCAGAACTTCCCGCAGCTGATCTCGGTGCCGCGCGACGGCCTGTTGGCCGACGCTTCCGAAGAAACCCTGCCGCAGATCGTGCACATGCGCGTGCTGCTGGGTGAGCAGAGCGCGCTGCTGCCGAACCTGGATGCGCTGGAAGCGGCGCTGGATTCGCTGGCGGCCTGATCGGGAACCCGCCGGTCGGATTCCCGGTAATGCCGGCCGCTGGCCGGCAACCTCATGATCCGGTGGATGCCGGCCAGCGGCCGGCACAACTACGAACCAGCCTTACCCCAGATCGCCCAACCGCGCCTGCAACGCCGCGATCGCGGCCAGTCCGGCCGTTTCCGTGCGCAGGATCCGCGGCCCCAGCTGCAACCCCTGGAATCCTGCCGCGGCCAGTTGATCGCGGTCGCGCGGCGACCAGCCGCCTTCCGGGCCGATCGCAATCACGATGCCGCCGGCGGGAGCGGCTTCCAGCGTCGACAGGCGATGCGCCCCCTGCGGATCCAGGGTCAGCCGCAGCGAATCGGCTGGCAGTGCCGCTGCAGCCTGCGCCAGCGACAGCGGGGAGCCCACCTGCGGAATGCGCGCACGCCCGGATTGTCCGCAGGCCGAGGTCACCACGTTGTTCCAGTGCGCCACGCGCTTCTCGGCCCGTGCCGCATCCAGCTTCACCTCGGTGCGCTCGGCGTTGACCGGAAGGATCGCGGCCACGCCCAGCTCGGTCGCCTTCTGCAGGATCAGGTCCATCTTCTCGCCACGGGCGATGCCCTGCAGCAGGGTGATCGCCAGTGGGGATTCGTTGCCGATGGCCTGCACCGCGTCGATGCGCACCTGCACCTCGCGCTTGCCGGCCACGGTCAGCGTTGCGCTGTAGTCATGGCCGTCGCCGTTGAACAGCACGCAGGTGTCTCCCTCGCGCAGGCGCATCACCCGCACCAGATGGTTGGCGGTCTCTTCCGGCAGGGTCACGGTCTGGCCGCTGTGCAGCGCCAGGTCGATGGGGCAGCGGGTCACGCGCATGCAATCGCCTCGTCGATGGCCGCCAGCGTGGTGTGTGCCAGCAGCTCCAGTTGTTCGTCATCCACGCAGTAGGGTGGCATCCAGTACAGCACGTCGCCCAGCGGGCGCAGCACCACGCCGCGCCTGAGGGCGGCCTTGTAGGCCTGCAGGCCCAGCCGCAGGCCCGGGTCGAACGGCGTGCGCTTGTTGCCGTCGCGCGACAGCTCGAACGCCACCACCATGCCGGCCTGGCGCACGTCGGCCACGTGCGGGTGGTCGGCAAACGGTGCCGCCAGCGTGCCCATCACCGAGGCGATGTCCCGGTTGCGCGCGATCACATCGTCGTCGCGGAAGATGTCCAGCGTCGCCAGCGCCGCAGCGCAGGCCAGCGGGTTGCCGGTGTAACTGTGCGAATGCAGGAAGGCGCGCTCGCGCGAGTCGTCGAGGAAGGCGTCATACAGCGCCTGCGTCGCCAGCACGGCGGCCAGTGGCAGGAAGCCACCGGTCAGGCCCTTGGACAGGCACATCAGGTCCGGCATCACCCCGGCCTGCTCGCAGGCGAACAGGGTGCCGGTGCGGCCGAAGCCGGTGGCGATCTCGTCGGCGATCATGAACGCGCCATGGGCATCGCACAGTTCGCGCACGCGCTGCAGGTAGACCGGGTCATGCATGCGCATGCCGCCGGCACACTGCAGGCGCGGTTCCAGGATCACCGCGCAGATCTCGCCCGGGTGCTGGTCGAACAGCGTGGCCAGGCCATCGGCGGCCTGCCGCGCGCGATCGGCCGCGCTCTGGCCGGGTTCGGCCAGGTAGGCATCGGGCGAGGGGGCAAACAGGCCTTCGGCCAGCAGCGGTGCATAGACGCGGCGATACAGCGGAATGTCGCCCAGCGCCAGCGCGCCCAGGGTCTCGCCGTGGTAGCCGTTCTCGAGCGCGATGAAGCGCGTGCGCCGCGGCTCCCCCCGGTTCTGGAAGTACTGGAACGCCATCTTCAGCGCCACTTCCACGCCGGCCGAACCATTGTCGGCATAGAACACCTTGGCCAGCGGCTCGCGGCCGGGCTGGCGAGGTGCCAGTGCCAGCAGGCGCTCGGCCAGGGTGATCGCAGGTTCGTGGCCGAAGCCGGCCAGCATCACCTGTTCCAGCTGCCCGGCCTGGGCGGCGATGGCGCCACCGATGCGTGGTTCGGCGTGGCCGAACAGATTGGTCCACCAGCTGCTGACAGCATCCAGATAGCGGTTGCCGTCGTGGTCGATCAGCCACGCGCCTTCGCCACGGGCGATCGGCACCAGCGGCAGGGTGTCCGGATGCTCACGCATCTGCGTGCACGGGTGCCACAGCACCTGCAGGTCGCGCTGCCGCCAGTGGCGGGCCAGCGGGGAGGGGGTTGGGTCTGCTAGCATTTCGGGCTCATGAACATGTTGCTGCCTGCACATTCTATCGGCCCCGGCGCAGTCGCCGGTCGCCGCGGAGGTTCCGCATGAACGATGACCGTGCCGGCCGTCGCTTGCCGATCATCCATCGCATCACCGATGAGGAGAACGGCCCCTTCCAGCGCCAGCATCTGGACCTGGAGTTCTCCAACGGTGAACGCCGCCGCTTCGAGCGCCTGGTCAGCCGTGGGCACGGTGCTGTGGTGGTGGTGCCGATGCTCGACGACGAAACCGTGCTGCTGGTACGTGAATACGCCGCCGGCATGCACCGTTACGAACTGGGGCTGGTGAAAGGCCGGATCGATGCCGGCGAGACGCCTGAGCAGGCGGCCGACCGCGAACTGAAGGAAGAGGCCGGCTATGGTGCGCGCCGGGTCGACGTGCTGCGCGCGATGACCCTGGCCCCAACCTACATGAGCCACCAGTCGTGGCTGGTGGTGGCGCGCGACCTGTACCCGGAAAAACTGGCCGGCGACGAGCCGGAGGAGCTGGAAGTGGTGCCGTGGAAGCTGGCCGAACTGGACCAGCTGATGCTGCGCGAGGACTTCTCCGAGGGACGCTCGCTGGCGGCGCTGTTCATTGCCCGCCAGTGGCTGCAGGGAACGCGATGATCAAGCTGACGACGGACCTGCGCGAGACCGCCATCGCCATCGCCCAGGAAGCCGGCCAGGCCATCATGCAGGTGTATGCCGATGGCTTCGACGTGCAGATCAAGGACGACAACAGCCCGGTCACCGCGGCCGACCTGGCCGCCAACCAGGTCATTGAGCTGGGCCTGGGCCAGCTGACCCCGGACCTGCCGATCCTGTCCGAGGAATCGGCGCAGGTGGGCTGGGAGCAGCGCCGCCACTGGGGCGCGTACTGGCTGGTGGATCCACTCGACGGCACCCGCGAGTTCGTCAAGCGCAACGGTGAGTTCAGCGTCAACATCGCCTTGATCTACCAGGGCGCGCCGGCCTTCGGCGTGGTGCTGGCGCCGGTCACCGGCATCGTCTGGCATGCCATGCGCGGCGAACTGGCCTATCGGCGGCAGGGCCTGCACGACACCGTGCTGCGCACCCGCACGCCGGCCACTGCCCCGCTGCGCGTCGCCGCCAGTCGTTCGCACCGCTCGCCGGAAACCGAGGCGCTGCTGGCGCGCATGGGCCGCATCGAGACCATCGCGCAGGGCTCGTCGCTGAAATTCTGCCGGATCGCCGAAGGCGGCCTGGATGTCTATCCGCGGCTCGGCCCGACCTCTGAATGGGATACCGCCGCCGGCCAGTGCGTGCTGCACGCCGCCGGTGGTGCGGTGCTGTCGGCCGCGACCGGCAAGCCGTTCCGCTACAACCGCCGCGAGACCCTGTTGAACGGCGATTTCATTGCCCTTGGTGATACCAGCCTGCCGTGGCGCGACTGGTTGTCCGACTGATCCTGGAGGCCGCATGAGCGCGCACGACACCCCCACCACCGGCAGCGCCGCCAGCAACGAACTCGAGCGCCTGCTGTCGATCATGGCGCGCCTGCGCGACCCGCAGGGCGGCTGCCCGTGGGACCTGGAACAGAACTTCGCGACCATCGCCCCGTACACCATCGAGGAAGCCTACGAGGTCGCCGATGCGATCGACCGGGGTGACCTGGACGATCTCTGCGACGAGCTCGGCGACCTGCTGCTGCAGGTGGTGTTCCATGCACGCATGGCCGAGGAGCAGGGGGCATTTACCTTCGCCGAGGTCGCCCGTGCGATCAGCGACAAGATGCAGCGCCGCCACCCGCACGTGTTCGCCGATGTCAGCGTCGACGATGCCGACGGGGTGATGCGCAACTGGGAGGCGATCAAGCGCGCCGAGCGTGCCGCCAAGGGCGATCAGGACACTTCCGCACTGGCCGGTATCTCGCGTGGCCTGCCGGAATGGCAGCGGGCGGTGAAGCTGCAGTCGCGCGCGGCCAAGGTCGGTTTCGACTGGCCGGGCCCGCTGCCGGTGCTGGACAAGGCGGCCGAGGAGCTGCAGGAGCTGCGTGAGGAATTCGAGCGCGGCGATATCGCGGGCAACAAGGCGCGTCTGCAGGAAGAACTGGGCGACCTGCTGTTCGTCTGCGCCAACCTGGCCCGGCACGCCGATATCGATCTGGGCGCCGCACTGCGCGGGGCCAACCACAAGTTCGAACGGCGCTTCCGCGCGATGGAAGCGCAGGCCGCCGCGCAGGGCGAGGCGCTGGCCGCACTGGACCTGGATGCGCAGGAAGCGCTGTGGCAGCACGCCAAGGCAGCGGAA
Organism: Stenotrophomonas sp. WZN-1; assembly: GCF_002192255.1. Taxonomy (NCBI): domain Bacteria; kingdom Pseudomonadati; phylum Pseudomonadota; class Gammaproteobacteria; order Lysobacterales; family Lysobacteraceae; genus Stenotrophomonas; species Stenotrophomonas sp. WZN-1. Next base: position 3,399,504 of record NZ_CP021768.1, on the reverse strand, counting down.
AAGGCGTGAAGACGCTCGGCCTGTTCCTGCTGACCGCGCTGGCCGAGATCATCGGTTGCTATCTGCCGTGGCTGTGGCTGCGCAAAGGGGGCAGCGCCTGGTTGCTGCTGCCGGCGGCGGCCAGCCTGGCCCTGTTCGCGTGGCTGCTGACCCTGCACCCCACCGCCAGTGGACGGGTCTATGCCGCCTACGGTGGCGTCTACATCGGCACCGCGCTGTTCTGGTTGTGGCTGGTCGACGGCATCCGCCCCAGCCGCTGGGACCTGTTCGGTGCAGCCCTGTGCCTGGCCGGCATGGCGGTGATCATGTTCGGTCCGCGCGCACCTTCGGTGTAGCGTCGAACCAGGCTTTGCAACGGCCGCCGGGCCATGCCCGGCAAGCGCGCAGCGCCACCTCCCCGGAAGGCGCATGATGGCGGTGACCACGGCCCCCGGAGCACGCGCATGTCCCGCTTCGCCAGCTTCCGCGAGTTCTATCCGTTCTATCTCAGCGAGCACCGCCACCCGGTCTCGCGGCGCCTGCATTTCATCGGCAGCTGCGGGGTGCTGCTGCTGGTGGCTGCTGCCGTGCTGCGCGGCCAGCCGCTGCTCCTGCTGGCCGCGCTGTTCTGCGGTTACGGATTCGCCTGGGTCGGCCATTTCTTCTTCGAGAAGAACCGCCCGGCGACCTTCCGGCATCCGCTGTATTCATTCATGGGTGACTGGGTCATGTTCGCCGACATCCTGCGTGGGCGGGTGCGCCTGTAGCAGGCGGTTGCGGAGGGGCGCAGCCATTGCCTCGCCCGAAAGGGAAAGGGCGGGGCGGGCCGCGCTTCCGCCTCCACGCACCGCTGCGCTGCGGCACGCCTGCGGGCGACCGATCTGGGATAATGGGGGTTCTTGTTTCCTCTGCTGCCGGACCCGGTCATGACCCAGAAGACGCTGCTCAACGATACCCACCGCGCCCTTGGCGCCAAGATGGTCGATTTCGGGGGTTGGGACATGCCCATCCACTACGGCTCGCAGCTGGACGAGCACCACCTGGTGCGCCGTGAGTCCGGTGTGTTCGACGTCAGCCACATGACCGTGGTCGACCTGCGCGGTGAGCAGGTCAAACCGTTCCTGCGCCGCCTGCTGGCCAACTCGATCGACAAGCTGAAGGTGACCGGCAAGGCGCTGTACTCGTGCATGCTGAATCCGAGCGGCGGCGTCATCGACGACCTGATCGTCTACTACCTGGACGACGACTTCTTCCGCATGGTGGTCAACGCCTCCACCCGCGAGAAGGACCTGGCCTGGCTGCGCGAGCAGGCGGCGCCGTTCGGCGTTTCCGTCGAGCAGCGTCCGGACCTGGCCATCCTCGCCGTGCAGGGCCCGCAGGCGCGCGACAACGTGATCCGCCTCGCCCGCGAAGCCGACCGTGCAGCGCTGACCAAGCTGGGCCGCTTCGCCGCCCTGAAGGCGCAGTCCGACGACGGCGTCGAGCTGTTTGTCGCCCGCACCGGCTACACCGGTGAAGACGGTTTCGAGATCCTGCTGCCGCAGGATGCCGTGGTCGCCTTCTGGAACCGCCTGCTGGCGAAAGGCGTGAAGCCGGCCGGCCTCGGTGCGCGCGACACCCTGCGCCTGGAAGCCGGCATGAACCTGTACGGCCAGGACATGGACGAAGCGATCAGCCCGTATGAAGCGGCGCTGGCCTGGACCGTGTCGCTGGACGAAGGCCGCGACTTCATCGGCCGCGACGTGCTGGAGGCGCAGAAGGCCGCCGGCACCGCGCGCCAGATGATCGGCCTGGTGATGGACGAGAAGGGCGTGCTGCGCCACGGCCAGGCGGTGACCACCGCGGGCGGCCAGGGCGAGATCCTGTCCGGCACCTTCTCGCCGACCCTGGCCAAGGGCATCGCCTTCGCCCGCGTGCCGGCCGGTGAACTCGGCGAGGTCACCGTCGACATCCGCGGCCGGCAGGTGCCGGTGCGCGTGGTCAAGTTCCCGTTCGTGCGCGAAGGCCAGGCCCAGCCCGGCGTGCTCGCCGACGCCTGATCCGTACGTGCCGGTCGTCACTGACAGCAGTGGCGGCCGGTTGGTTACACTAGCCCCGTTTTTTCCACCCCTGCATATCTCTGGAGCAGTCCCATGAGCGAGATCCCCGGCGACCTCAAGTTCCTCAAGTCCCATGAGTGGGCCCGTGTCGAAGGCAATGGCCGCGTCACCGTCGGTATTTCCGACCACGCCCAGGGCCTGCTGGGTGACCTGGTCTACGTCGAACTGCCGGAAGTCGGCGCCGACGCCAAGGCCGGCGAACAGATCGCCGTCGTCGAGTCGGTGAAGGCCGCCTCGGACGTCTACAGCCCGATCAGCGGCAAGGTCGTCGAGGTCAACTCGGCCCTGTCCGACAAGCCGGAAACCATCAACGAAGATGCTTACGGCGAAGGCTGGATCTTCGTGGTCGAACTGACCAACGCCGAAGAGCTCAACGAGCTGCTGGACCCGGACGCGTACGCTGGAGTCCTGGAGAACGACGACCACTGAGTCGTCGTTTCCGGATTCTGGAACGGCCACCTTCGGGTGGCCGTTTTTGTTTTGGCGACCGCGTCGGACTCATGACGCGGGGTTCGCTGCACACCCTCGGCGTGGCATCAGCCGACAGACGAACGGTGCCGATGGACGTGCGCAGTTTTGCGCAAATCCGCGTTTCAGCCCCGCGCCGAGGCGTTCGAATGTGAAAACTTTTCGCCCCCTGTTGCGGCGCCGTTGTGCTGGCGTTGGCGGCGGTGCCGGTGACCATCGACGATGCGCGCACGCCGTCGCGCCCAACCTGCGCCTATCTGCGCGGAGTGCTTATTTCAAGTGTTTTTTGATCAACGCCTGCGTTGGCATCAATGCAGGCAACGCGCGTGCGCGCCGCTTCCACCGTCGTTGCAGGCCGTGCAGAGTGGTGGCGCCGAAGGCGCCCGGAACGGCGCGGATGTGAAAATTTTTCGCGGGGGTTGTTGACAGTAAAAAAAACCGTGATTAGGTTTCGCCTCAGCAGACCTTGCCTGCCCAACCGAGTGCGCAGAATCAATCGTCCGATGCGAAGCAGCCCCTTCAAGACCACCGCGACCCTGATGACGGTGGATATGGCCCCGCTTCCCCCGGAGAAATGCAAGGCAACTCCCGTTCCGATGCCCGCTCCGCCGATCGAGGCGGGCATTGCCGCATCCGTAACGGCGCGCCTGACGCGCCGGCGGTCCCCGCACGCAGCATCAGCGGGTTTGATCCAACTGGGCGTTTCAACTCCCTATCACTGACGAGGAGCCATCCCATGGCAACCAAGAAAGCTGCGAAAAAGAAGCCCGCCGCCAAGAAAGCGGTGAAGAAGGTCGCGAAGAAGGCCGCTGCCAAGAAGGCAGTGAAGAAGGTCGCGAAGAAGGCGACCGCCAAGAAGGCAGTGAAGAAGGCTGCGAAGAAGGTCGCCAAGAAGACCACTGCGAAGAAGGCAGTGAAGAAGGCGGCGAAGAAGGTAGCCAAGAAGTCCACTGCCAAGAAGGCCGTCAAGAAGACCGCGAAGAAGGCCGTCAAGAAGGTAGCCAAGAAGGCCACCAAGAAGACTGCCAAGAAGGCCACGGCCCGCAAGCCGGCCAAGAAGGTCGCGAAGAAGGCGACTGCCAAGAAGGCCGTCAAGAAGACCGCCAAGAAGGCAGTAAAGAAGACCGCGAAGAAGGCCACCAAGAAGGCTGCCCCGAAGAAGGCAGCGAAGAAGGTTGCCAAGCGCAAGCCGGCCGCCCGCAAGAAGAAGGCCGCTCCGGTCGCTCTGCCGGCAACCCCGGCGCCGCTGATCTAAGTACTTCCCGATAGCCGCATCCTGAAACCCCCTTCCCTGGCTGCCCAGCGGGGAGGGGGTTTTTTTATGGTCTGCCTGTAGCGGCGCTAGCGGTGCGGCGCCGCTGGAAAACGCTCCACCAGGAAGTCGAGAAAGCTGCGCAGGCGGGTGGAGTGGTAACGGTCGTGCGCATAGACCACGTGCATCGGCCGACCGGCCTGGCCATGTTCCGGAAGCAGCTGCACCAGACGCCCAGCCTCGACATCGGCGGCCAGCAGCAACGTCGATTGCAGGACGATGCCCAGACCCTGCAGCGCCGCCGAACGCAGCGCTTCGCCATTGTTGATCTGCAGCCGGCCGTCGGGCACGCGGTCGAGCCCGCCAGCATCGGCCTGCAGCCACTGTGCAAGTGCGCTGGGTTCGAACGACAGGCATTGATGGCCGGCAAGTGCCTGCACGCTGAGTGGCGTGCCATGCCTGGCCAGGTACGCCGGCGAGGCGCACATCATCAGGCGATAAGGGGTCAGCGCACGCGCCACCAGCATGCTGCTGTCGGCCAGCGTGCCGATGCGCAGCGCCGCTTCGAAGCCCTCTTCGGCAAGGTCGACCACGCGATCCGTCAACGTAGCGTCGACCCGGACATCCGGATGGCGCGCCATGTACTCGGCCAGTGCCGGTACCAGCGCATGCGTGCCGAAGATCACCGGTGCACTGATGCGCAGCGTGCCTGCCGGTGCCAGGTGCTGGTGCTGCGCCTGCGCGTCGGTTTCCTCTACCAGGCGCAGGATCTCCCTGCAGCGGGTGTAGTAGTCCTCGCCGAACGGCGTCATGTGCTGGCGGCGCGTGGTACGGCTCAACAGCTGCATGCCCAGCCGTGCTTCCAATGCACGCAGGTGCTTGCCGGCCATCGTCGCCGAGATGTCCATCGCCGCGGCTGCCGCACTGAGGCTGCCCTTGTCCACGATCAGCACGTAGACCTGCATGCTTTCCAGCAGGTTCATCTGACACCCCGGGTGTTGAATGCTGAAACCTGCGCGGAGTTTATCAATCAGGGGTGATCAAACAGCATGTCGTGCACGGGCCGGATTCCCCGGCCGCGCTGACAGGAGAACACCGTGGACTTGAATCTTGCAGGCCGTACCGCGTTGGTGACGGGCGCGGCCAGCGGCATCGGTGCCGCCGTCGCCAGGCAGCTGGCGGCCCAGGGCGTACGTGTTGCCATCACCTCGCGGCAGCGCGCACCCCTGCAGGCGCTGGCGGCGCGGATCGAAGCCGAAGGCGGCGCTGCACCGGTCATCGTGGCCGGCGATGTCACGGTTGCCGGCGACGTCCGGTACATCGCGGACGCATCCCGTGAGGCATTGCAGCGTGTCGACATCCTGGTCAATGCCGCAGGCGGTTCCCGGCCGACCACGGTCGATGCCGATGATGATATCTGGGAGGAAGCGATCGCCCTGAACTTCTCCGCCGCGCGACGGCTGACCCAGGCGCTGTTGCCCGGCATGCAGGCGCAGGCATGGGGACGGGTGATCAATTTCAGCGGTTCGATGGAACCGCGTGCGGTGAACGCCGCCACCGCGGCGAAGGCGGCATTGCACCTGTGGAGCAAGGGCCTGTCGTCGGAGGTGGCCGGGCAGGGCATCACGGTGAACGCGATTGCACCGGGGCGCATCAATAGCGCGCAGATCCTGGAGCGCCTGCACCCCACCGAGGGAAGCCGACGCACGTTCATCGCCCGCAACATCCCGATCGGACGTTTCGGTGAACCGGAGGAAGTGGCGCCGCTGGTGGCGTTCCTGGCCTCGCCGCTGGCCGGCTACATCACCGGTGCGGTGATTCCGGTGGATGGCGGCATGCACTACTTCGCGCACTAGCGCCGCAGATCTAGAAAATGACCCGTCCTGCCATAGGTTGACACCTGTGGCGGATGGACTGACCGCCGTCAGGCGGCCAAAGACGCTCGATGCACCGCATTGGGCGTCTGCATTTTAAGGGACAGATGTGGCCGCTCGGCGTTATAGATCTCTACCGACTCGGCCACCATCTGGCGTGCCTGCGCGAGGTCTCGAGGCCGATACAGCAGGAATTCGCCTTTCAAGATCCCATTTACCCGCTCTGCGAGAGCGTTCTGGTAGCAGTCGTAGCCATCGGTCATCGAGCAGGTCACGCCGTGCTTGGCGTGGATCTTCTGGTAGTAGTCCGAGCAATATTGGATGCCTCGGTCGGAGTGGTGGACCAGCCGTTGGCGCGTTTTTCGCCCCTTCAACGCCATTTGCAGGGCTTGGGCGACCTGCTCTGTCTGCAACGTGTCATGCACGCTCCAGCCTACGATCTTGCGTGACCACGCATCTGTAATCAGGCTCAGATACACGAATTTCCCTTGCGTCGGCAGGTAGGTGATGTCGGCTACCCAGACTTGTTCGCTGCCAGTGGGCGCCACGCGCCCCTCGCCAGCCTTGAGCAGGTTGGGGTGACGCCGGAAGCGGTGATGGCTGTCGGTTGTCTTGTGATACGCCCGCCGCATCGGAACCAGGAGCCGGGCATCACGAAGGACTCCAAACAGGCGGTCCCGTCCCATCGCTATCCCCGATGCCTGCAGTGCCGGCCTGATCAGACCATGGAGCTTGCGAGTGCCGATGCGGGGCTGTCGCGCCCGATAGCCACGCACCAAAGCGATCGCCCGTGCGCCCTGGACCAGCTGCCGTTGCTGGCGATGGCCGGCTTGGTAGTACGCCTGTCGACTAATGCCGAAATGTCGGCAAGCCCTCGCAACGCTTAGGCCTTGGAGGCGCCCTTGCGTGAGGACTTGCCGGAAGGCTTTTTTACGATGCGTACCCCGTAGTCCTCTTTGAGAACATCGACGATGGCTTCGAAAAGCTGCGCTTTCTCGTTGGCTTCCCGCAGTTGCACCTGCAAGGCCTTGATCTGTTGTTCCGGCGTCAGCGGCTTGGCCGCCCCGCTTTTGGGTGACGTGGTCATGGGGGCAGATGATGCACCACCCGACCAGTCCTGCCGACCATGTCGGCGAAGCCACTTCAGCACGGTACTGCTGCCTTGGATGCCGTACCGATCCTGGGCCTGACGATAGGTCAGCTCCCCACGCTCGATCTGGTCGACCACCGCCAATTTGAAGGCCAGTGAGTAATCCCGCTGGCTGCGCCTGAGTGTTGAATTCATTGAACATTCCTCTTCCTGTGGGAAAAGGTGTCAACTCAATTCAGGACGGGTCAAAAGCATGAAAAAGGCGGCCCGCAGGCCGCCCTTTACGTTCACGGTCGGGCCCGCCTGATCAGCGCGGCGAAGCCACCGCGCGATTGCCCGAGGCGCCCTTGCCCTTGCGCTTGTCCTGCTGCGCCGGGCTTGCGCCCTCGGCCATCAGGTTGTCGCTGCCGAAGTCGGTGTCGACGTCCAGCCAGCGCTGCGCCGGCAGGCCGAGTGCCGAGTCGAGCACGGTCGGCAACAGGCCGCTTGGCAGGCCGCTTTCGCCATTCCAGAGGATGGCGATGCCGAGATCGCGTTCCGGCACCAGCGCCACCAGGCCGCGATAGCCCTGCACGGCACCGGCATGGAACACCACGTCGTGGCCGGCGTAGTCGAAGGTACGCCAGCCCAATGCATAGCCGGCCGAGTGCAGGCGCTCACGGCGCCAGCCCGAACGCATCTCGCCTGGCGTGTTGATCAGGCTCGAATGCAGCGTGGCCAGCAGTGGTGCCGGCAGCACGTCGGGGCGATGGCCGGTGTGGGCCAGCAGCCACTGCGCCATGTCGCTGGCGCTGGCGTTGACGCCAGCGGCCGGGGCAACGCGGTAATAGGTGGGCTTGGGCGTCAGCGAGACCCAGCCGTTGCGGCTGCGCACGTGCGGACGCGCCCAGCGCGAGCTGGCCTGGATGCCGGCCAGGCCGAGGCTGGCATCATTCATGCCCAGCGGCTTGAAGATGCGGCGCTCGACCGACTGCTCGTAGAAGCTGCCGGAGGCCGCATAGACAACGTCGCCGATCAGGCTGAAGGCCACGTTCTGGTAGGCGTAGCAGTCGCCCGGCAGGCACTTCAGGCTGGTGTTGGCCAGTTTCTGGGTCAGCGAGTAGTACTCGGCGTTGCCTTCGATGTCGCGGTCGTAGGCGTTGTACGGCAGGCCGACGCGATGGCTGAGCACGTCGGCCACGGTCAGGCGGTCGGTGGCTTCCGGCGAGTTCAAGCGAAAGCCCGGCACGTAGTCGGTGACCTTGCTGTCCCAGCGCAGCGTGCCGTCGTTGACCAGCAGGCCGGCCATGGTGCCGGCAAAAGCCTTGGACAGCGAGGCCAGGCGGAACACGGTGTGCGCATCGACCGGCAGCGGGTTGTTGACGTCGGTGACGCCATAGCCGCGCGCGCTGAGGATGCGACCGCCCTGCACGATCGCCACCGCCATGCCCGGCACGCGCTCGCCATAGGTCAGCTGCTGCGCCATCGATTCGATGTTGGCGACGTTGAAGCCGGCGGCCGGCGCCTGGACGTGCGGCACCAGGCCGGTGCGGTAGGCCGCCGGCTGGGTGTGGGCGACGGAGGGAGCCGTCGCGGATTCGATGTTGGTCGGCATCGGCGGCAATGCCGGCGGTGTCTGCGCGGTGGTGGACAAGGCAACGGGCATCAACATGCCCAGCAAACCGGTGGCCGCCGAACGGATCGGACGACGCAGGCTGTTCTTTTTCATCGGTTGGACCCGTGCGCGACTGCTGATGGCGATTCTAGCGCCGCTTTTCCCTTGTGCACAAACAAAGCGAAGATGAATGCGCATCTCGTTGAAAAAGTTGGAATTTTGACGCTCCGAAAGTGTGTATCGGAACGTGTCATCCCGGCCGGTCGTCGCACCCATCCGCAGGCGCGATGGCGCGTTACGCTGGCGATGTTGCAGTGCATTGGCTAACGTACGCGCTTCACTGCCCCGGAGCCTGCCATGCTGCTGTCCAACCGCCGTCTGTGGGCGAGGGGCGCTGCGTGAGCGCTGCACCGGGCAAGGGGCCGCTGCGGGGGCTGACGGCGGCGCTCCGCGAGTCGCCTGCGCTGTGGTGGTCGTTCCTGTATTTCTTCTGCCTGCTCAGCGGCTACTACGTGCTGCGCCCGGTGCGTGAGGCCATGGCCGCCTCGGCAGACCTGGAAACGGTGTTCCCGCCCGTGCTGATCGCCTGGTTCGCCAGCCACGGCATCGCGTTGAAGGACTTCGTCCTGCAGTTCCTGTTCTCCTGCGTGTTCGTGATCATGCTGGTGCTGCAGCCGGTGTACGGCTGGCTGGTCAGCCGCTTCCCGCGGCGGGTGTTCCTGCCGGCGGTATATGGCTTCTTCATCGTCACCCTGCTGGGGTTCTACGTGCTGTTCGACAGCGGCGTACCCGGCCGGGGCATGGCCTTCTTCTTCTGGGTCATGGTGTTCAACCTGTTCGCGGTGGCGGTGTTCTGGAGCTTCATGGCCGATGTGTTCTCCAACACGCAGGCGCGTGCCTACTACGGCTACATCGGCGCCGCCGGTACCCTCGGTGCCTTCCTGGGTCCGTTGATCACCAGTGCGTTGGTGCAGCGCGTGGGCATCGCCAACCTGATGCTGGTCTCGGCGGGATTCCTGGTCGTGTGCCTGTTATGCATCTGGCGACTGCGGCACTGGGCGCTGCTGCGCGAACGCGAGCAGCAGCTGGTGTCCGGCGAGCAGCCGATGGGCGGCAGCGTGCTCGACGGCCTGAAATTGATCGTGCGCGAGCCGCTGCTGCGCTGGCTGGCGGTGATGGTGGTGTTCGGCGTGGGCGTCGGCACGCTGCTGTACAACCAGCAGGCCAGCATCGTGCGCGCGGCCTTCACTGACCCGGCGGCCAGTACCGCGTTCTTCTCGCGCATCGACCTGGCGGTGAACGCGCTGGCGCTGCTGATGCAGGTGGGCCTGACCCGCTGGCTGCTGTCGCGCCATGGCATCGCGCCGGCGCTGCTGATTCCCGGTTTCGCGATCCTGATCGGCTTCTCGGTACTGGCGGCCTCGCCCATGCCGCTGATGGTCGCGGTGGTACAGGTGATGACCCGCGCCAGCGAGTTCGCGCTGGCCAAGCCGGCACGCGAGACGATCTACACGCGCGTGGACCGGCAGTGGCGCTACAAGGCCGGCGCGGCGATCGATACCGTGGTGTACCGCGGCGCGGACCTGGGTTTCACCTGGGTCCACAAGGCGCTGACCCTGTTCGGTTCGCACGTGGTGTTCATCGGCGGCGTGCTGGTGGCCGGCTTCATGACCCTGGCCGCGTTCGGCGTGCTGCGCGAAGAAAAGAAACTGCCGCGCGACCGCTGACGCGGCCCCATCTTCCCGAGGAGAGAAACGATGTCGCTGATCGCGCTGCTGCTGACCGTGCTGGTCGCGGTGCTGCACCTGTACTTCCTGGTGCTGGAGATGTTCCTGTGGGCCCGTCCACTGGGCCTGAAGACCTTCCGCAACACGCCGGAGAAGGCCGAGACCACGCGCGTGCTGGCGGCCAACCAGGGCTTGTACAACGGCTTCCTGGCGGCGGGCATCGTGGTGGGGCTGCTGATCGATCAGCCGGTGCTGGTGACGTTCTCGCTGGCCTGCGTGGTGGTGGCCGGGTGCTATGGCGCCTACAGCGTGAGCCGCCGCATTTTCATGATCCAGGCGGTGCCGGCGATCCTGGCGTTGGTGTTTCGCGCGGTAGCGTAGTTTCCAGCCAACGGCGCAGCCCCTCGTGGGGTGGTCGCGTAGAGCGGGTCATGTGATGGGTGTGGCGGGCGGGCCGTGCAGGGGACGCTGCAAGTACGTCCATGTAAGCTCGATGGCGCCATCCGTGGCGCCAACGCCCCTGCACGGCCCACCCGCCACACCCCTGACAGGTTCCGTGCGCGGCCAGCCCACGGAGAAGAAAAGAGAAGATCAAGGGCAACAGCGGGTCGCTGCGCTCGTGGGTTCTGCGTGCATGAAAAAATGCGGCCGGTGGGCCGCTTTTGCTGTTGCTCTTCTTTTTTCTCTTCCGTGGGCTGGACGCCGCAGAGATCTGTCAGAGGCTGGGGGCGGTGGGTTCGCGGGGGTGTCCGCGGCATGGATGCCGCGGCCAAGCCCCCACGGACGGGTTCACGGCGTCCCCCGCGAAACCACCGCCCCCAGCCAAACCCAGGCTTTCCGTGACCAACCGTCCACCCACGAGGGGCTGCGCCGTTCGCGGGAACCCTACTTCGCCGGCGACATCCACATGTCGATGACCGCGCTGAACACCTCGGTGCCCGCACGGTCGCGCACGCTCACCGTCACCGGCAGCGCATAGCCCTCGGCCGCAACGGCAATCGGCTGCGCTGGCAACGCCACCGCCTGCAGCGTGCCACGTGCCTTGGCCAGGTACTGAACCTGCATTCCTTTCGGGATCCAGCGCATGCCCTTCGGCAGCGAGGCGTCGACCATCAGCCCGGCGGTCAGTTCGGCCAGGTTGCACATCGCGATGGCGTGCACCGTGCCGATGTGGTTGCGCACCCTGCGGCGGTCGGCCAGCGTGCCTTCGCAGCGGCCGTGTTCCAGGCGGGTGATGCGCGGCGCGATGCTGGCGAAGTAGGGCGCCTTGAAGCACACCGCACGCGAGAACAGCCAGTTGCCGGCGGGCCAGCGCTGCAGGCGGTGGTAAAGCGAGAGCAGGGGCGTGGACATGGTGGATATTCCGGTCGGCGGATAAAGCGACGGCGGGCCGAGGCCCGCCGTCGAGGCAACGCGTGTCGCGGGCGATCAGGCCGCCTGCGAGTGCGGATCCTTGTGCTGGCGGTCGTAGTAGCTGGCCGCGCGCAGTTCGTGGGTGTCGAAGTCGTCCACGGTGATGGTGTCCAGGGTCAGCGTACGCAGCTCTTCCAGCAGGCTGCGCTCGTCCTGGGTGATCACGCCCTCGGCCACGGCTTCATCCAGCTGGCTCTTGAAGTCCAGCGCTTCGATGCCCTTGCTCTTCAGCGCCTTCAGGAACTTGCGCTCCACCGGCTCGGCCATGATCGCCTTGCTCAGGTAGCTGTTGATGCGTCCGCCCGGGTTGTTCTCGCACGGGGTCAGGAACACGCCACTGGCCAGACGGTCGCGGGCTTCATTCGGTGCCATCAGCAGGGCGGCAACACGGCGGCTCAGGCGGTCGCCCGGGGCCTCGGCGCGACGGCCCAGCGGGAAGATCAGCGCCCACATCAGCCAGCCGATCGGACGGATCGGGAAGTTGCGCAGTGCGGCCGACAGCGACTCTTCGATCTTGTGCACGCTGTCATGGAAGGCCCAGGCCAGCAGCGGCTGGTCGGCCTGCGGTGCGCCTTCGTCGTGGTAGCGCTTGAGCATGGCGCTGGTCATGTAGACATGGCTCAGCACGTCACCCAGGCGGCCGGACAGCGATTCCTTGAACTTCAGCTTGCCGCCGAGGGTCATCATCGAGATGTCGGCCATCAGCGCCAGGTTGGCCGAGTAGCGGTCCAGCTTGCGGAAGTAGCGGCGGGTATAGGCATCGCCCGGGGCGGCACCGAAGCGCGCGCCGGTCAGGCCGAACCAGAACGAACGCACGGCATTGGAGATGCCGAAGCGGATGTGGCCGAACAGGCTGCGGTCGAAGTCCTGCAGGCCGGCACGGGTATCCGGATCCTGCGCGGCCTTCATTTCCTTCAGCACCCACGGGTGGCAGAGGATCGCACCCTGGCCGAAGATCAGCAGGCTGCGGGTCATGATGTTGGCGCCTTCCACGGTGATCGCGATCGGCGCGGCCTGCCAGCTGCGGCCGGCGAAGTTGCGCGGCCCCAGGATGATGCCCTTGCCGCCGATCACGTCCATCATGTCCGAGATCACTTCGCGGCTCATGCTGGTGCAGTGGTACTTGGCGATCGCCGACGGCACCGACGGAACATCGCCACGGTCAACCGCGGCGGCGGTGGCCTGCGACAGCGCGCTGATCTTGTAGGCCTTGCCGCCGATGCGGGCCAGTGCTTCTTCCACGCCCTCGAAGCGGCCAACCGACAGGCCGAACTGCTTGCGGATGCGCGCATAGGCGCCGGTCACGGCGGCACCGGCCTTGGCACCGCCGCTGGCGGTGGACGGCAGGGTGATCGAGCGGCCTACGGCCAGGCACTCGTTGAGCATGTTCCAGCCCTTGCCGGCCATGGCTGCGCCACCGATCAGCTGGGTCAGCGGAATGAACACGTCCTTGCCGCGGATCGGGCCGTTCTGGAACGTCGAGTTCAGCGGGAAGTGGCGACGGCCGATTTCAACACCGGCGGTGTCGCGCGGCAGCAGGCCGAGGGTGATGCCGATGTCGCGGGTATCGCCGATCAGGCCATCCGGGTCGTACATGCGGAAGGCCAGGCCGATCAGCGAAGCGACCGGAGCCAGGGTGATGTAGCGCTTGTCGAAGGTTAGCTTGACGCCGAGCACCTGCTCGCCGTTCCACTCGCCCTTGCAGACGATGCCGTAGTCCGGAATCGAGGTGGCGTCGGAACCGGCGAACGGGCCGGTCAGGCCGAAGCAGGGCACTTCGCGGCCATCGGCCAGGCGCGGCAGGTACTGGTCCTTCTGTTCCTGGGTACCGTAATGCACCAGCAGTTCACCCGGGCCCAGCGAGTTGGGCACGCCGACGGTGGAGCTGACCACCGAGGACACCGAGGCCAGCTTCTGGATCACCTTGTGGTGGGCCAGCGCGGAGAAGCCCAGGCCGCCATATTCCTTCGGGATGATCATGCCGAAGAACTTGTTCTTCTTGATGAAGGCCCACAGCTCCGGCGGCAGGTCCGCGTGGACGTGGGTGATTTCCCAGTCGTTGACCATCGTGCACAGCTCTTCGACCGGGCCATCAAGGAAGGCCTGTTCTTCGGCGGTCAGCTGCGGCTTGGGATAGTTGAGCAGGATGTTCCAGTCCGGATCACCGGTGAACAGTTCGCCCTCGAAACCGACCGAACCGGTTTCCAGTGCGATGCGCTCGGTCTGCGACAGCGGCGGCAGCACCTTGCGGAACACCTTCATCATCGGGCCGGTCAGCAGCGGCTTGCGGATGAACGGCAGCAGCAGCGGCACGGCGATGACGGCCAGCACGGCGGCCGCGACGATCGTGGCGGTCTGGTTGACGTAGGGAATGAACCAGCAGGCGGCCAGCAGGGCCACGCTGATCAGCGTCCAGGTAACCAGCCGCATGCGGTGGTAGGCGACGAACGCGCCTGCCAGCAGCAGGGCGAGGAAGGGAAGAACGATGCTCATGAGCGTGCTCCGGTGACGTGCTCGTTTGTGGCGGACGAAGCCGCAGCGTCCGCTGCGGGCAACACGTCCAGATAGTCCAACACAGTAGCGGTAAAGGCGTCGTTGTCATCGCCCGCGACCATGTGAGTGGCCTGCGGCAGCTGCACATGGCGCGCATGCGGCGCCAACGCCAGGAATTCGGCCACGGTCTGCGGCGTGACCAGGTCGCTGCGTCCGCCACTGACCAGCAGCAGCGGGCACTTCACCTGGCGCGCGGCCTCGGCCAGTGCGTCCTGGTGCTGCTCGCTGTCGCGGGCCAGCTCGGCCACCAGGCGCGGGTCCCAATGCCAGCGCCAGCGGCCATGGCCGTCCTCGCGCAGCAGTGCACGCAGCGACTGCTCGGATTTGCGCGGACGGTGCGGCATGTACGCCGAAATCACGTCAGCGGCCTGGGTCAGCGAGGCGAAGCCGTCGGGATGGGCGGTCATGAAGGCCAGGATGCGCTCGACGCCTGCCGTGTCCCAGCGCGGGGTGATGTCGACCAGCACCATCGCCGAGAACAGGCCCGGCCAGCGTGATTCGGCCAACAGGCCGAACAGCCCGCCCATCGATGCTGCAACCAGTACCGGCGGGCGCGGCTGCTCGCCGGCCAGCACGATCAGGTCATCGGCGAACTGTTCGCCGTGATAGGGCAGGTCGGCGGCATTCCAGTCCGAATCGCCGTGGCCGCGGGCGTCATAGGCCAGCGTCTGCAGGCCGGCCGCGTTCAGTGCGCGGGCGGTGGCATTCCAGGCGTGGCGGGTCTGGCCGAAGCCATGCGCGAACAGCACCCGGCCGCGTCGGCCATGGTCGCTGGCGGTGGCTGCCAGGCGGGCGCCATGGGCGGCGTCCAGGCGCAGGTCATGGAACGCAGCGGGAGGTGGGGACGTAACCATACTTGCTAGTATGGATTGCTTCGGGGGGAAGTCAATACTGTACGGTATGGTGCACTGCGGAAGGCGCCTGAATGGACCGCCCCGGAGCCCCTGCGACGGTTTCGACCGCAACCGCGTACTGCAACGAACCCCGGCGTATGGTTAAATCAGCCCATGAATCAACCTGACGCTTCCGCCGGCGAACCGCGCGCCGGCCGCAACAGCCGCCTGAGTGCCGAAGACTGGGCCCAGGCGGCCCTCGATCTGATTGCTGAACAAGGTGTCGGCGCCGTCGCGGTGGAGCCGCTGGCACGGCGGCTTGGTGTCACCAAGGGCAGTTTCTACTGGCATTTCCCTTCGCGCGATGCATTGCTGCAGGCGGCGCTGGAGCGCTGGGAACTGTTCGAACAGGAACAGGTGTTCGGCAGCCTGGAAGACGTGCCGGATCCGCGCGTGCGCCTGCGCCAGCTGTTCCAGATGGTGGCGCATGAAGTGCAGCCGCACATCATCTACAGCGAGCTGCTGAAGGCGTTGGACCATCCGATGGTGCGGCCGGTGATCGACCGCGTCTCGCAGCGCCGCCTCGATTATCTGGTCGCCTCGTTCCGCCAGGCCGGGCTCAGCTCGACCGATGCACGCCATCGCGCGCGCCTGGCCTATGCCGCCTACGTCGGCTTCCTGCAGTTGTCGTTGCAGCTGCAGCAGCCCAAGCAGGCGCGCGAGGATTTCGAAGCGTACGTCGAGCATCTGATCGAGACGCTGATTCCGAACGGATGAGCGCCCGGGAATGATGCCGAAGCAAGGCCGCGGCGATGCCGCGGCCTTTTTTTTGCGCGTCGGCCAGCCTCCTTCCATGGCGTACAAAGAACAACGGCCCCTTGCGGGGCCGTTGCTGCATCAGCTGATCAGACTGCCGATCAGAACTTCTGCTTGTACTGCATGTACATGAAGCGACCGATGTCGTAGCCACCGTAGTAGGAGAACTGCGAGTTCGGTGCCGAGTACATCTGCGGGCCGTAGTGGTCGAACACGTTGCGCGCACCGACGGCGATGGTCGCATTCCACGGTGCGTTCCAGGAGACCTGGACGTCGTGGAACATGGTCGAACCACGCTTGTTCATCGCCTGGTCGCGCACCGGATCCGGCGAACCGAAGTCCGGCAGGCTGCACTCGTCGCTGTAGTAGCAACGCTCCTTGACGCTGGAGAAGTAACGGGTGCCCCAGGTCACGCCCCAGTCGCCACGCTCCCAGCCCAGCACCAGGTTCGAACGCAGGCGGAAGTTGCTGCCGAAGCCGTTGAGGATCGACACCGGCACCTGCTGCGCGTTGGTGGTCTTCAACACGTTCTTGGTAACGTAGCTGTTCTGCAGGTTGGCGTTGAAGGTACCCCAGCTGTCGGTCTCGAAGCGGTATGCCACGTCGAAGTCGAAGCCTTCGGTTTCCTGGTAACCGGCGTTACGCGGGGCGTAGGTCAGGTTGGTCACGTTGTGACGGTTCGGATCACGGGTGAACGAGTTGCAGCGCTCGGCGATGCCGAGTACGTAGCAGTCGTTCAACTGGTCATCCGGGCTGTCAACGACGATGGTGTTGGTGATCTTGATGTTCCACCAGTCCAGGCTCATGTTCAGGCCCTGGGCGAAGGTCGGGCTCCACACCAGGCCGACGGTCTTGGACTTCGACTTCTCCGGGGTCAGGTCAGGATTGGAGACGGCATTGAACGGATCCGGCGTCTGCTCATCCGGACCGCTGGCCGGCACATAGCCCTGGCGCAGCTGGCGGAAGGTGCTGGCGGTCGGGCCGATGGCCGCGGCACAACGGGCCGCGACACCCGGCTGATCAGTTGAGCCGAACGAGGTGTCGCACGGATCGGTGAAGTACGCGAAGGTCTGCGAGCTGCCACCGTACAGATTGTCGATGGTCGGCGCACGGAAGCCTTCGGCGTAGGTCGCACGCACCAGCAACTGGTCGATCGGCTTCCACTTCAGGCCGAACTTGTTGTTGGTGGTGTTGCCGAAGGTGTTGTACTTCGAGTAGCGCGTCGCGGCGTTGAAGCTCAGTTCCTTGGCACCCGGCAGGTCGGCCAGGATCGGAACATTCAGCTCCAGATACACTTCGTTGACGTTGTAGCCACCACCGGTCGGGCCGGCGGCCAGGTCGGTCGAGTAGCCGGTCTGCGACAGGGCGTCCGGATTGTACGAGCCCTTGTCTTCGCGGTACTCGTAACCCAGCGCGAAGCCCAGGTCGCCGGCGGGCAGGGTGAACAGGCTGCCGGCGATGTTCGCGTAGTAGGTCTTGGTGGTGACTTCACCGGTGTTCTTGGTGGTCGGGAACAGGAACTGCTGCAGATCCGGGTTGCCGGTCAGGCCACCGTCACCGGTACGGCCGTACGGAATGGCCGGGTTCCACGGCAGGCAGCCGCCGGCGCCCGGGCCGTAGATCGGATTGGAACCGTCGACCAGGCCTGCGGCGGTGCCGCACTCGACGCGGCCGGTGGCCGGGTTGAAGAACGACGGACCGGTGGCGGCATTGACCGCCAGCACGTTGTAGTTGCCGGTCTGGCTCTGCTGGTTCTCCGAGTTCTGGTAGATGTAGCCGGCTTCCCAGTCGAAGTACTTGTCATTGAACTGGAAGCTGCCCTGCAGGGCGCCGGTGAAGCGGAAGGTGGTCAGCTTGTTGGTCGACAGGCGCGGCACTTCCCAGCCACGGCGCATGAAGCCCATGTCCTTGCCGAAGGGGTTGTAGTAGCTGTCGGCGTCCCACTTGGCACCCAGGCGCTCATACGACGCGGACTGCAACGGATAGCCGGCGACCTGGGCCTGCGACTCACGACGGGTGTACAGCAGGTCGGAGACGAAGCGGATGTTGTCGGTCAGGTCGTACTGCACGTTGGCGAACACCGAGCGACGCTTGGTCGGCGTCAGCAGGTGCATCTGCGTATTGGAGTTGCTGGTGTCACCGGTGATGCCGGCGAAGTCCTGGTCGTGGTACTGGTTGACGTCGCGGTAATCGCCACCGCGATTCAGCACCAGCCAGTCATCGGTGTCCGGATCGATGATGGTGCCCCACTGGCTGACCGGGCTCCAGTTCTGGGCCGGGTGGAAGGTGGTGCGCGGATAACGGCTGAACCAGCGGTCCTTGGCCCACACTTCCTTTTCTTCGGCGTACTCGGCGCCGATGGTGATCGAGCCACGGTCACCGGTGAAGCCGGCCACGAAGTCGTAGCTGGTCTTCTGGCCGTCGCCTTCGCCGTACTGGCCGACGTAGGCGTTGGCTTCCAGGCCCTGGAAGTTCTTGCGGGTGATGATGTTGATCACGCCGGCGATCGCGTCGGAGCCGTAGATCGACGAGGCGCCGTCCTTCAGCACGTCGATGCGCTCGACGATGGCCGACGGGATCTGCGACACGTCCTGCAGGCCGCTGACGCTGGCGCCGAGGCGCTTGCCGTCGACCAGCACCAGGGTGCGCTCGGCACCGAGGTTGCGCAGGTCGATGTAGAAGCCACCGACGGCTTCACCGGAGGACAGCGGCTCGGAACGGCTGATGGCCGGGCTGCCGGCGGCAGCGATGTTCTGCAGGACGTCGGCAACCGTCTTGAAGCCGCTCTTCTCGATCGAAGCACGGCTGATGCTCAGGACGGGCTGGGCGGTTTCGGTATCGACCTGACGGATGCGCGAACCGGTGACCTCGATACGGTCGAGGTTGGTGGCTTCCTGGGCGTGGGCCGTCGCGGTGGTGGCACCGGCGACAAGCGCGATCACAACTGCGTCACGCAGCTGGCTGGACTTGAGTTTCATTGGCTCTCTCTCTCCAAGAAATCTTGGCTGGGGTTAATGCCCGGCGGGGGAGCGAAAAAGCGCTCCCAAATCGCGAGGCTGACCCGATAGTAACGGGCGCTCGCCAAGAATTAAAGCTGTGTTAATGAAGTCTGTGATTTTGGTAAAAACATGCTTTTGTCATTCCAATCAACAGGTTGCTGGCATGGTCATGTCGTTATGCCTCGTTTGTTAACGCAGAATGATGAAAAAAGTTTCGATTGATATGTATCTCACTATGTCAACGCGTTCTATTTCATCACCCTGCGGCGATATCGCTTCCATTGGTCGGTGGCAGGCACGCATATGCAAAAGGCGCCTTACGGCGCCTTCGGGAATCGTTGCGGAAGCGGCGTGAGCGGATCAGAGATCCTGTTCGTAGCGCACATACGGCACGGTGCCGTCGTCGTTGCTTTCGTTGCGCGGGGAGAACGGATTCTTGCCGCGGCTGATCACATTCTCGGCACCGACGGTGAGCTGGCCGGACCACGGGGTACGCCAGGTCAGGCCGATGCCCAGGCCTTCCCACTTGCCGGGCTTGCCCGGGACGTCGACCACGCGGCCGATGATGCTGCCGGTGAAGTTGCCGTAACCGGCGCCGATGCTCAGGCTCTTGCTGTCCCAGCGATCGACGATGGCCGGCGAGGCGTCGGCCAGCGGAACCAGGCGCGCCTTGGCATAGGTACCGGCAATGGAGACGAAGCCTTCGCGACCGATGTTCTTCTGCGCGAACACGGTCAGATCGTTCTGCTCGGCGCGCAGCGAGGGCGTCTTGTTCGGGCCAGACAACCAGGCGGGCAGGGTTTCACGGCCGGTGCCGGCGGTGATGCCCAGGCGGCTGTTGCCGCGGTTCAGCGCGGCGGTACCGCTGAAACGACGGCTGTTCAGATCATCCTCGTCGCCCAGGCTGGCCAGCATGCAATGGCTGGCCAGGCCGCTGATGCTGGTACCGCTGCTGCTGTTGCAGAGCAGGCCCAGCGAATCGCCGGAGGACAGGCCAAAGGCCGCGTCCAGCGAATTGCGGCCGAAATGCCAGCGGGCGCCGGCTGCCTGTTCACCGGTCGGCTCCAGGTACAGCAGCGCCTCGACCTTGCCACTCCCCTTGTTCCATACCGGCAGGACGGTGCGGGTGTCCTTGCTCTGCGCATGCACGCCCGTGATCGCGCCAAGGGCGATCAGCAGGGCCAGCGGTAGACGCAGGTAGGTACGCATCGGACCAGTTCAGACAGGGACGGACAACGGAAGTTCCCGTGGGGACGGGAACCTGATCCTAGGGTGTTTATGAATTCTTAACAAGCCTTGATCCTCCCCAGGTACAAGACTGCCGTTTACTGAAGTCGTTCAGGCGCCGGTACAGCCCCCTGGGCGCCGTGGAACAGTATGCCGAACTCCGTCAATGGAAAGTGATACTCACGCCCGCAGAATTCGCAACGCACCTCGACGGCGCCGGTGTCCTCGGCGGCCGCACGGGCCTCCTCTTCCCCCAGCGACTGCAGCATGCCGGCCACCCGCTCGCGCGAGCAGGAGCAGGCGAAGGACAGCGGCTTGTCGCCCAGCATTTCCGGTCGCTCCTCGTGGAACAGGC
Organism: Stenotrophomonas sp. WZN-1; assembly: GCF_002192255.1. Taxonomy (NCBI): domain Bacteria; kingdom Pseudomonadati; phylum Pseudomonadota; class Gammaproteobacteria; order Lysobacterales; family Lysobacteraceae; genus Stenotrophomonas; species Stenotrophomonas sp. WZN-1. Next base: position 3,379,225 of record NZ_CP021768.1, on the reverse strand, counting down.
GGTGCAGCAGCTGCTCGGCCGGGGTGGCCAGCAGTTCGGCCTTGCCCAGGGTCTCGAACAGGGCGCTGGCACGGGCCCAGCCATCCTCGTCGCCTTCGTCGCCCGGCAGCTTCTGCAGCAGCAGGCCAGCGGCACCCTTGCGGTCGGCCGCCAGCAGCAGGCGGGTCGGCAGCTGCTCCGACTGGCGGAAGTAGTCCTCGAAGGCTTCGTCCAGTTCCGGCGCGGTCAGCGCGACCAGGCTCTGGTAGCGCTGCGGCTCGCGCGGGTCGAGGCCAGGGTTCTCGATGGTGATGGCGAGGATGGCATCCTCGCCGAGGCTGGACAGGTCACGCGGCGCGTCGGCGCCCTCGCTGAGCTGGGCGATGCCGCGCAGGGTGCCGGCGGCGGTGCATTCGGCAAACAGGGTGCGCAGGGCAGTGCTGCTGCGCAGCTGCACCGACAGGCGGCCGTCGATCTTGGTGTGGCCGGTGAACAGTGCCGAGGCGACACAGGCCTCGCCGAGCAGCTCGGCAGCGGCGTCCGGGTATGCGGCGTGGGACAGGATTTCCTGCCAGGTGGCCTGCAGGTGCACATGCACGCCGCGGACGCCGGCGTCGGGAAGCAGGAAACGGATCAGGGAATCGGAGTTGGCGGTCATCGGCTCACATCGCGCGTAAACGGGGGCGGTTGCCGGATAATGCGCCGACAACCAGACAGAAGAAGGATGCACCAGTAATGGGGGCAGCGGGAGAGCAGCACAAGGTAGAGGCAGTGGTCGCCACGCCGCGCCGGCGGCGCTGGCGCTGGAAGCGGCTGCTGTGGCTGCCGGTGCTGCTGGCCGCCTTCAGCTGTCTGCAGGTGCTGGTGCTGCGGTTCATCGACCCGCCGGTGTCCATGGTGATGCTGTGGCGCTATGGCGAGGCGCTGGGCGAGGCCGACTGGTCCTATCGGCTGCATTACCAGTGGCGCGACCTCGACCAGATGGCCCCGAGCCTGCCCATCTCGCTGGTGGCGGCCGAGGACCAGCGCTTCCCCGACCACAATGGCTTCGACCTGCAGGCCATCGAAAAGGCCCGCGACCACAATGCCAGGGGCGGGCGCCTGCGCGGCGCCAGCACGATCAGCCAGCAGGTGGCCAAGAACCTGTTCCTGTGGCAGGGCCGCAGCTGGATCCGCAAGGGCCTGGAGGTCTGGTACACGGTGCTGATCGAGGCGCTGTGGCCGAAGGAGCGCATCCTGGAGATGTACGCCAACATCGCCGAGTTCGGTGATGGTGTGTACGGCGCGCAGGCGGCAGCCCGGAAATTCTGGGGCAAGGACGCGGCCCGGCTGAGTCCGGCCGAGAGCGCGCGACTGGCGGCGGTACTGCCGGCACCGAGGCGCTACAACGCGGCAAAACCAGGGCCGTATGTGCAGCGGCGCGCGGCATGGATCCAGCGCCAGGCACGCCAGCTGGGTGGCGCGTCATACCTGTCGGAAGATTGAGGGCAGATGCCCTCGGGGCGGCGGGCCATGCGCCTGCAGGCAACGTACAATCCGGGCATGAACCGCGAACGCCTTACTTTCGTCATCGCCGCCTACAACGAGGCCCTGGCACTGCCGCTGCTGCATCCACGGCTGTGCGCGGTGCTGGACGGCATGCCCGACATCGACGGCCACATCCTCTATGTGGATGACGGCAGTCATGACCGCACATGGGAGGTGATCGCGGGGCTGGCCCAGGCCGATGCGCGCGTGTCGGCGCTGAAACTGTCGCGCAACTTCGGCAAGGAGGCGGCGCTGACCGCAGGCCTGGATCTGGTGCACGAGGGGGCAGCGATGATCCTCGATGCCGACGGCCAGGACCCGCCGGAGCTGGTGCCGCAGTTCGTCGCCCGCTGGCGCGAGGGCCATGACAACGTGTACGGCACGCGCATGGCCCGCGATGGCGAGTCCTGGATCAAGCGCGCCACGGCAGCGATGTTCTATCGGGTGATGGGCCGCCTGTCGCGTACGCCGATTCCGGCCGATACCGGAGATTTCCGCCTGCTGTCGCCGCGCGCGCTGAGCGCCCTGCGCGGGATGCGTGAGCGCCACCGCTTCATGAAAGGGCTTTTCAGCTGGGTAGGCTTCAAACGGATTGCCGTGCCCTATCACCGCCACGCGCGCGTGGCCGGCACCAGCAAGTTCAGCCTGTGGCGGCTGTGGAATTTCGCCCTCGAAGGCATCACCGGCTTCTCGACCGTGCCGCTGCGGACCGCCACCTACCTGGGCCTGGCAACCGCAGCAGTCGCGTTCGTGTTCGGCCTGTGGGTGATCGCGAAGGCGGCGCTGTATGGCGACCGGGTGGCGGGCTGGCCGACGATGATGGCGGTGATCCTGTTCCTTGGCGGGGTGCAGCTGATCGCGCTGGGCCTGATCGGTGAGTACCTGGGGCGGCTGTACGAAGAGTCCAAGCAGCGGCCGTTGTACCTGGTTGACGCGTGGCTAGCATCCGCCGTGGCAGACTCGGCCCTGCAACCCACCCTCGGAGGGCAGGCAGATGACGACGGTACGGCAACTGTTGGACGGCAAGTCTCCTGAAGTACATGCGGTCGCGCCGGATGCGGCGGTGATCGATGCGATCCGGTTGATGGCGGAAAAGGGCATCGGTGCGGTGCTGGTGATGGACGGGCCGCGGCTGGTCGGGATCCTGTCCGAGCGTGATTACGCGCGCAAGATCGTGCTGCGTGATCGTTCGTCGCGCGATACCGCGGTGGCGGAGATCATGACGGCGCAGGTGGTAACCGTGTCGCCGGGCGAGAAGGTGGAGCACTGCCTGCAACTGGTGACTGACTACCGCATCCGCCACCTGCCGGTGGTCGAGGGCGCGCAGGTGCTGGGTGTGATCTCCATCGGCGACCTGGTGAAGTCGGTGATCGATGCGCAGCGGCGGGAGCTGGATCAGCTGCAGCAGTACATCGTGGCAGGGTGAGGTGTTGCTGGCGGGCCTGCGGCCCGCCGGCCCGCTTTTTGAAGCTCAAAGCCAAAGGCAAAGCCAAAGCCAAAGCCAAAGCCAAAGCAGCGCCTATCTGATACGTCGGCAGGCGGAGGGCATGGCCGTGCAGGACACGCCGTAAACCCATCCATGGGGGCTCGATGGCGCCTTGCTCGTGTGCGCTGTCCTGCGCACACGGCAAGACCTGGGTTGGGCGTCCTGCCCAACCCGCCCGAGGCATGCCTCGGGCCCATGGCGCCAACGGTGCTGCACGGCCATACCCTCTCCGCCTCTGGACTCGTCCCGCGAGTGCGGTGGATTGCAGCGTCGGTTGACTGCCTTTGGTAGCTGCCAACCTTGGTTGGCAACAGCTTTTGACTTTGCTTTTTTCTTTTGACTTTGAATTTCCGCTCTCGTTCCGCGCGCGCAGGAAATTGTCACCCGTCCCCCTCAAACCACGATCAATCCAAGCGCCGCGAACACCCGCTCCTACTTCGCATACTGCCCACCGCAGTCGGCGTCCTTGCCCGGCCCCAGTTCGATGGTCGCCAGCAACGCCGCCGGCGGGGCGATGCTGCCCAGTGCCAGGGCCACCGCGCCGCGGATGCCCAGCGCCTTGAAGTCAGGGCGGAATGACGGGTCCTTGAAGGTGCCGGCGATGTGCAACGGCGAGCGCAGTACCAGGATGCTCCTGTCCTTCGGGCGTGGCTTCAACAGCAGGTCCAGGGTCTCATCGCGCAGGCTGACCGTGCCTTCGCCGATGAGGATCGTGTCGGTGGTATCCACCGCCAGCGCCTGGCTGGTCATCAGGCCGTCGCGCACGCCGAAGTCGGCGAAGGCGCAGCGCAGGGGGATCTGCTTGTCGCCGGTCACCAGGAATTTCAGCGACTCGGTGATGTCCAGGCCGGCCAGCTCCATCACCAGGTTGCCGACATGGCCGCGGCCCATCGCCAGGCCGACCTTGCCGTTGCTGCTGCCGAGCATCGCGGCGATCGAATTGCCACGGCCACTCAGGTCCACTTCGCCGCCGATGCCGCCCTTGGCCTGCTCGGCCAGCTTCGCGTCGGGGAACAGCTGGCCCAACTGCACGCCGCGCACGCTGGCCTTCAGCGCGGTGCTGATCTGCGGGTGGCGCGCGTCCATGCGGATCGTGCTGCGGATATCGCCGCCGGCGACGCCGAAGTTCAGCGGGTCCAGCCGCAGCACGCCGTCATCCAGCAACAGGTGTGCATCCATGTCGTCAAGCGGCAGCGAGGGTGCGTTGATGCGATGCGCCTTCCAGCGCACGTCGGCATCCATCGCACGCAGTTTGCCGAGGTTGTAGGGGGTATCGGGCAATACCCGCGCGCTTGCGGTGATGCGCGCAGCTTCTGCTTTCTGTTCTGCGTTCGCGGTTTCACCGCCACCAGTCTTTGGTGGGGCGCCGATAAAGCCGGCCAGATCGTCGAAGTCCAGGCGTTTGGATTCCAGCGTAGCGGTCAGCCGCGGGCGCGCGCCGCCCACTTCGAACTGCAGGTTGCCACCTAGGTCGCTGTCGCCGACCTTGCCGGTGAACTGCTCGTAACGCCAGAGGTTGTGGTCACGCTTGAGCCGACCATTCAACGCGTAGGGCGGGGACGGCGGAATGGCGATGCCGAGCAAGGGGTAGAGGTCGGCCAGGTCCTGGCCGCTGAGCGCGAACTGCAGGTCGAACACGCGCAGCTGGAAGGGGTTGGTCAATGTGCCGCTGGCGACGGCGTGAGTGGCGCCGGCGCGGCCGTCGAGGTGGATGCGGAACGGGTGGTCGCTGTCGGTCAGCTCCAGCGGTGATTCAGTGCCGCCGCGCAGGGTGAATGGATTACCCTGCCAGTGTCCCTTGCCCTGCACCAGCAGCGGTGGCGCGGCGTCGGCCTGCTTCGGCTGCCCGCTGCGCACGTCCACGCGGATATCGGTGCGTCCGAGCGCATCGAGGAACTGCAGGCGACCGTCATCGATGCGCAACCGTTTGAGCTGGAGGCTTGCCCCGCCGGCGCGGTCACCGAGGAAATCCCAGTTGCCCGGTTCGCCCTTGCGCGGGGCGGTTTCCAGCAGCACGTCCGGCCGGGTCAGGCGCACTTCGGGCAGCTGGACGCTGCCGCGCAGCAGGGGCCAGACCCGCAGGTCGATCTCGACGCGGTCGGCGCTGGCCATGTCCGGCTGCTTCGCCCAGCCTGCATTGGCGAAGGTGATCGCATCGGCACGGATCGTACTGGTGCGGCCGAGGTCGACATCCAGGTGGCCGATGTGCAGCGCACGGCCAGTACGGGCCTGCACCGCACGCTCAACCGGGCCCTTGAACCAGTTCCAGTCCCACAGCGCGATCAGTACCAGGATCGCCGCCAGCAGGAAGATCAGCAGCGTCAGCCAGCGCCGGCCTCGTGGGCCGGGGCGGCGGAGGCGCCAGCGGGACGTGCGCTTTGCAGCAGGGGAGGCGGCAGCATTCACGCTGCCATGGTTGCCCCCTCATCGTGGACGGGGCGCGAAGCGTCCATGTGCGTGGCGTGCACACGCCACGCGCGGGCCGGTGCTACAGCACCTGCATGGTGACCGCGACGAAGTGACAGACGCTGCCACCGATCACGAACAGGTGCCAGATGGCATGCGAGTAGGGGATCGATTCACGGTGGTAGAAATAGGTGCCCAGCGTGTACGACAGGCCGCCGGCCAGCAGCCAGCCCAGCGTCCAGCCGTCGATCGAGGCCAGCATCGGCTTGACCGCGACGATCACCAGCCAGCCCATGGCGACGTAGATGGCGGTGGACAGGCGCTTGAAACGGCCGGTGTAGAACAGCTTGAACACCACGCCGGCCAGGGCCAGGGTCCAGATCGCGGCGAACAGGCCCCAGCCCCACGGGCCGCGCAGGCCGATCAGGGTGAATGGGGTGTAGGTGCCGGCGATCAGCACGTAGATCGCGCAGTGGTCGAACACCTTGAGCCGCCCCTTGGCGACCGGGTGCTGGATGGCGTGGTAGAGGGTGGAGGCGGTGTACAGCAGCAGCAGCGCGATGCCGAACACGATGGCACCGGCCAGCTGCCAGCCATCGCTGTAGATGGCGGCCAGGGTGATCAGCACAGCGCCGGCACCCAGGGCGAACACGGCACCGAGGCCGTGGGTCAGGGCGCTGGCGATTTCTTCGCGGATCGAAGCAACGGAAGTCGTGGACATGACGTAGGCATCGTTCGCGGGGAGGGGGACCCGCACCCCCCTATCATCGCCGCGATGGGCGACATGTGCACGCCCGTCACCGTATGGTCGGTGAATCCCTGTGTTGCGTGGATGAACCGCCCGCGACGGCCAGGGTCAGAGCCCTTTCCTGCCGGAAAGGGATCCGACCCCGTGGCATCAGCCCACCGAAACGGTATGTGCCGCTTCGCGGGTGGCCGAGAAGCGCACGTCCGGCGAGCGTTCCTGGGCCAGTTGCAGGTTGACCCGGGTCGGTGCCAGGTAGACCAGGTGGCCGGCCGCATCCAGCGCCAGGTTGAGCGCGTTCTTCTCGCGGAACTCTTCCAGCTTCTTCTCGTTGCTGCAGTGGACCCAACGCGCAGTGGTCACGCTGACCGGCTCGAAGGTGGCTTCCACGCCGTATTCGTCCTTCAGGCGGTAGGCGGCCACGTCGAACTGCAGCACGCCGACCGCACCCAGGATCAGGTCGTTGCTGGTGAGTGGGCGGAAGAACTGGGTCGCGCCTTCCTCGGACAACTGGGCCAGGCCCTTCTGCAACTGCTTGAGCTTGAGCGGATCGCGCAGGCGGGCGCGGCGGAACAGTTCCGGGGCAAAGTTGGGGATGCCGGTGAAGGTCACCGCTTCGCCTTCGGTGAAGGTGTCGCCGATGGAGATGGTGCCGTGGTTGTGGATACCGATCACATCGCCCGGCCACGCCTCGGCGGCGATTTCGCGGTCGCTGGCCATGAAGGTCAGCGCGTTGGCCAGCTTCATGTCCTTGCCGGTGCGCACGTGGAAGGTCTTCATGCCGGCGCTGAAGCGGCCCGAGCAGACCCGCATGAAGGCCACGCGGTCGCGGTGCTGCGGGTCCATGTTGGCCTGGATCTTGAACACGAAGCCGGTCAGCTTGTTTTCCTCCGGGGCGATCTCGCGGCCGGTGGTGGAGCGTGCCTGCGGCGACGGAGCATGCTCGACGAAGAAGTCCAGCAGCGGCTGCACGCCGAAGTTGTTCACGCCGGAACCGAAGAACACCGGGGTCTGCTTGCCGGCGCGGTAGGCATCCAGGTCGAACGGATGGCTGGCGCCCTGCACCAGTTCCAGCTCGTCGCGCAGGTCGGCCAGCATCTGTGCACCGATCTTCTCGGCCAGGCCGGGGGCATCGATGGACGGGAAGATGGTCGAGTCCTGGCGGGTGAAGTTGCGGCCCGGTTCGTACAGGTGCACTTCGCCGGTCAGCAGGTGGACCACGCCCTTCAGGCGCTGGCCCATGCCGATCGGCCAGGTCACCGGCGCGCACTGGACGCCGAGCACGGTTTCCACTTCATCCAGCAGCTCGATCGGGTCCTTGCCCTCGCGGTCGAGCTTGTTGATGAAGGTCATGATCGGGGTGTCGCGCAGGCGGCAGACTTCCATCAGCTTGATGGTGCGCTCTTCCACGCCCTTGGCCACGTCGATCACCATCAGCGCCGAGTCCACCGCAGTCAGCACGCGGTAGGTGTCCTCGCCGAAGTCGGCGTGGCCAGGGGTGTCGAGCAGGTTGACGATCTTGCCTTCGTACGGGAACTGCATCACCGAGGAGGTGACGGAGATGCCGCGTTCCTTTTCCAGCGCCATCCAGTCGGACGTGGCGTGGCGGGCGGCCTTGCGGCCCTTGACCGAACCGGCCATCTGGATCGCGCCTCCGAACAGCAGCAGCTTTTCGGTCAGCGTGGTCTTGCCGGCGTCAGGGTGGGAAATGATGGCGAAGGTGCGGCGACGCGACGCTTCGTTGGCGACTTCGGACATGGCAGTGGCGCCCGCCCGGGGCGCTTTTCAAAGAGATAAGCGCCCGATTATACCGGCCGGGGCCGGTCAGCGCCCGGTACCGCCGTTGGGGTCGCCCTGGCGGGCGAACTGCAGCTGCCCCTGCTCGGCGAAGATGCGCACCGGCACCGAACGCAGGCCCATGCCGCGGTTGACCTGCACCACGAAGTGCAGGTGCGGGGCACTGCTGTAGCCGCTGTTGCCGGACAGGCCAATCGGCTGTCCGGCCCCTATCGCCTGGCCGCGGCGCACGCGCATGCCGCCGGCCTGCAGGTGGCCGTACAGGGCCATGCTGCCGTCGCTGTGCAGCACGCGGATGAAGTTGGCGCGGGCACCATCGCGCTCGCGGTCCTGGCCGTTGCCACGGAAGCCATCCTGGATCTGCATCACCGTGCCCTCGCGCGCGGCCAGCACCAGGGTGCCCTCCGGCAGCGCGAAGTCGACCGCGTCGCGGTTCTCCTCGTCGTCATGGCTGAAGCGTCCCTGCGGCGCCTGGTCCACGCGCAGGCGGGCCGCGTCGAACGGCAGGCGGTAGGCGACATCTTCGGCCTGTGCGGCCGGGTTGCCCGGCACCGACTGCAGGCGCAGATCGAGCATGCGGCCATCGTTCGGGGCGGGCAGGTGGCCGACCACCAGGCTGCTGTCGCCTTGGATCAGCGACTCGACCGGCAGGCCTTCGACCGGGTGTCCGGGGGCGGCGCGCAGCTGGATCTGCAGCGGCCCTGCCAGCCCGTTATCGATCCGGGCCTGCCATTGCCCGCCGACCGCTTGCAGGCGCAGCCGGGCCATGGGGGGGGGCCCCTCGGCGCTGCCTGCACGGGTTGCCGGGGCAGGCGAGGAAACCAGTCCCCAGCCCTGGCGCCAGTCGCCGGCGTGTGCGGTCGCGCTCGCCAGCAGAGTCAACAGCAGGCAGGACAGGGGCAGGCGCGGCATCAGCGTTTCCAGCGAAAAGGACCGCCGGGACTGTAGCTGATCCTGAACGGGACGACCGGGACGGCCTTCGCATAGCGGCTCCAAAAATATTCATCGCTTTATCCGCATGAAGGGATTGACAGTGCGGAAAAGGGCTGGCATCGTGGCCCCACCATCGAGACCGGCAGAGGGACAGGCCCTTTGAAGCCGGGGCAGCCCGCAGGCGCGCAAGCGTCTGCGTAGGTGCCAAATCCTGCGGGGACCGTGGCGTCCACCGAAAGATGGTTCGAACCATGCACCACACGTGCATCTCGAACGCGGGCCCCGCGAAGGCTCGATGGCCGATTCCCCAACCGGATCCCGCCATGAGTTTCGCCGCCAGTACCGCGCATCGCCCCGAACCCTTTGTCCCCGTCAGCGTGTCGGTCGAAGACTGCGTGCATGCCGAGCGCGGTGAGTTCGCCGCGGTGCTGTCGATGCGCCACGCCGGCCTCAGCCCGGTGCGCCTGCGCTATGAGTGGGTCGGCCCGGCCAGTGCACCGGTGGTGGTGCTGGCCGGTGGCATTTCCGCCCACCGCCATGTGGCGTCCAACGCACAGTTCAGCGAGAAGGGCTGGGCCGAAGACCTGGTGGGCAGCGGGCGCGCGCTGGATCCGCAGCAGTTGCGGGTGCTGGCCTTCGATTTCATCGGTGCCGACGGTGCACTGGATGTGCCGATCGATACCGCCGACCAGGCCGATGCATTGGCGCTGCTGCTGGACCACCTCGGCATCCGCGCGCTGAAGGCATTCGTGGGCTACTCCTATGGCGCGCTGGTCGGCCAGCAGTTTGCGATCCGCCACCGTGCCCGCGTGCGCCAGCTGGTGCTGGCCAGCGGTGCACATCGCCCGCATCCGTATGCCGCCGCCTGGCGCGCACTGCAACGCCGTGCGGTTGCGCTGGGCCAGCTGCAGTGCGGTGAAGACCACGGGCTGGCGTTGGCCCGGCAGTTCGCCATGCTCAGCTACCGCACGCCGGAAGAGTTCGGCGAGCGCTTCGATGCTGCGCCGGAGGTCATCAATGGCCGCGTGCGCGTGGCTGCCGAAGACTATCTCGACGCGGCCGGTGCGCAGTACGTCGCGCGCACGCCGGTGACCGCCTACCTGCGCCTGTCCGAATCGATCGACCTGCACCGCGTCGATCCCACCGCGATCCTGCCGCCGACCGTGGTGGTGGCGGTGGAGGGCGACCGCCTGGTGCCGCTGGCCGACCTGGTCGGCCTGGTCGAAGGGCTGGGCCCGCGCGGCAGCCTGCGCGTGCTGCGCTCGCCCTATGGCCACGACGCCTTCCTCAAAGAAACCGATCGCATCGACGCGATCCTCGCCACCGCCTTCCGCACTTCTGGAGAGTCCGCATGAGCCTGCACGCCAACGAGCCGTCCTGTAGTCGCACCACTGCCGCCGTCCGTGCCGGCATCGATCGGGACACCGCACATGGCGCGGTCACGCCGCCGATCGTGCTGTCGTCGAACTTCAGTTTTGAAGGCTTCGGCAACAAGCGCCAGTACGACTACACGCGCAGCGGCAACCCCACCCGCGACCTGCTGGGCGAAGCGCTGGCCGAACTGGAAGGCGGCGCCGGTGGCGTCATCACCGCGACCGGGATGGGTGCGATCAACCTGGTGCTGAACGCGTTGCTGCAGCCGGGCGATACCCTGGTGGTGCCGCACGATGCCTACGGCGGCAGCTGGCGCCTGTTCAACGCGCTGGCGAAGAAGGGCCACTTCGAACTGGTCACCGCCGACCTGACCGATCCGCGCGCACTGGCGCAGGCGCTGGCCACGCAACCGAAGCTGGTGCTGGTGGAAACCCCGTCCAATCCGCTGCTGCGCGTCACCGACCTGCGCTTCGTGATCGATGCCGCGCACAAGGCCGGTGCACTCGTGGTGGTCGACAACACCTTCCTGTCGCCGGCGCTGCAGCAGCCGCTGTCGTTTGGCGCGGACCTGGTGCTGCATTCCACCACCAAGTACATCAATGGCCACAGCGATGTGGTGGGCGGCGCGGTGGTCGCGCGCGATCCGGCGCTGCACGAGCAGCTGGTGTGGTGGGGCAATGCGCTGGGCCTGACCGGTTCGCCGTTCGATGCCTTCCTGACCCTGCGCGGCCTGCGCACGCTGGATGCGCGCCTGCGCGTGCACCAGGAAAACACTGCGTCGATCGTTGCCCTGCTGGACCAGCATCCGGCGGTCGGCGCGGTGTACTACCCGGGCCTGGCCGATCACCCGGGCCACGCCATCGCCGCGCGCCAGCAGCATGGCTTCGGCGCGATGCTGTCGTTCGAACTGGCGCACTGCGCCGGTGATGATCCGCATGCGGCGGTGCGTGCGTTTGTCGATGGCCTGCGCTGTTTCACCCTGGCCGAATCGCTGGGCGGCGTCGAAAGCCTGATCGCGCATCCGGCCACCATGACCCATGCAGCGATGACCGCCGAAGCACGCGCGGCGGCCGGCATCAGCGAAGGCCTGCTGCGCCTGTCGGTCGGCATCGAGGCCGAGCGTGACCTGCTGGCCGATCTGAGCGCTGCGCTGCAGCGTGCCGAAGTCGTGATCGATGCAGCGGCGCGTCGCAAACAGGTGGTGGATGCATGAGCGCGCTCGCCGCTGACATTCCCGTGCTGGGCGCGGGGCGCCTGGCACTGCTCGGTACAGGTACGGTGGGTACGGCCTTCGTACAGCGCTACCAGGCGCTGCAGGCACGCGGGTTGGAGCTGCCCAGCGTGCAGTGGCTGGCCAACTCGCGCACGGCGCTGGAGATCGATCGCGACCTGGCGCTGCCCTTGGAACTGGCACGCCGGGCACCACGCGATGGCCACAGTTCGCCACCGTGGGCGAGTGCCGAGGGGCTGGAGCGTGGCGACGTGGTGGTTGATGCCACGGCCAGTGAAGACGTGGCCGCCCGCCACGTGCAATGGCTGGCGCGCGGCGTGCACGTGGTGACCGCCAACAAGCTGGGCCGAGGCGCGCAGCTCGCCCGCGCGCAGGCCATTGCCGAAAGCTGTGCCGACAGTGGCGCACGTTATGGCGACAGCGCCACGGTGGGCGCCGGCCTGCCGCTGTTGAGCAGCCTGCGCGCGCTGGTGGCCGGTGGCGATCACATCCATGCCATCGAGGGCGTGCTGTCCGGTTCGCTGGCGTGGCTGTTCCATCGCTATGACGGCCAGTCGCCGTTCTCGGCGGCGGTGCGCGAGGCGCTGGCGGCCGGTTACACCGAACCCGATCCGCGCCTGGATCTGTCCGGCGAGGATGTGCGCCGCAAGCTGTTGATCCTGGCGCGCAGCAGCGGGCTGGCACTGGATGCGTCGCAGGTGCAGGTGGATTCGCTGGTGCCTGATGCGCTGGCGGCGTTGCCGCTGGAAGATGCCGTGGCTGCCTTGGAGCAGCTGGATGCGCCGCTGCAGGCGCGTTGGCAGCAGGCACGTGACAACGGTCGCGTGCTGCGTTTCGTTGGCCGTGTTGACGATGAAGGTGCGCAGGTAGGCCTGCGCGAGCTGCCGGCCGATCATCCCCTGGCGCAGGGCGCGGGCACCGACAACCGCGTGGCCATCCACAGCGATCGCTACCGCCGCCAGCCGTTGTTGATCCAGGGACCGGGCGCCGGCGCGGAAGTCACTGCGGCCGCGTTGCTGGATGACGTGCTGCGGATCAAGGGTTGATCGCATCGCTTGTGTAGAGCCGAGCATGGGCTCGGCTCTACAAGGGAGCCGTCGGTCAGCGGGACTTCAAGGCCTTCAACAATGCGGCGTTGAACTGCTTCGGGTCCTGCACCTGCGGCGAATGGCCCAGTTCGGCGAACTCGACCAGCGTCGCGCCGGGAATCGCTGCGGCCGCCGCCTTGCCGAGTACCGGATAGTTGCCCAGCGCCGCCTTCACCGCAGGCGGTGCCTGGTCGCGGCCGATCGCGGTGCGGTCTTTCTGGCCGATGAACAGCGTGGTCGGCACCTGCAGGTTCTTCAGTTCGTACACCACCGGTTGGTTGAACACCATGTCCGAGGCCAGCGCCTGGCTCCATGCAACGGCCTGCCTGCCTGGGCCTTCGTACATGCCCGACTGCATCCGCGCCCACGGCTCATACGCCGGCTTCCATTTGCCGTCGTAGTACACCTCCAGCTGGTAGCGGCGGATGCTGTCATAGCTGATGTTCATTTCGCCGGCGTACCACGCGTCCACGCTGCGCCAGGGGACGCCCAGCGCCTTCCAGTCTTCCAGGCCGATCGGATTGACCAGCGACAGGCTGCGCAGGTCCTGCGGGAACATCAGCGCGTAGCGCACCGCCAGCATGCCGCCCATCGAGTGCCCGACCAGGTGCACCGGTACATTCCCCAGCTGCAGTTGCTGCAACAGCGCATGGGTATTGGCCGCCAGCTGCGCGAACGTGTACTGATAGCGCTCCGGCTTGCTGGACTTGCAGAAACCCACCTGGTCCGGGGCGATCACCCGGTAGCCAGCGGCAACCAGCGGCTTGATGGATTCTTTCCAGGTGGCGGCACAGAAGTTCTTGCCGTGCAGCAGCACCACCACGCCGATGGGCGCCTTCTTAGGCGCGATGTCCAGGTACGCCATCTCCAGCGGCTGCCGCTGCGACTCCAGCGCGAAGGTCTTCACCGGATAGCCGTAATCGAAACCCTCCAGCCGCGGCCCGTAAGTGGGCGCGGCCAGGGCAGGCAGCGGAAGGCAGGCAATCAGGGCGGCAGCGATCACGCGCATGGGGCAATCCGGGGCGAGGGAGCCCCGAGCCTAACCGGAACGCGGTGACGGTGTCGTTCGATGTAGAGCCGGGCATGGGCCCGGCGCTACAACTCAGCACTCGATGACGTTCACCGCCAGGCCACCGCGGCTGGTTTCCTTGTACTTGTCCTGCATGTCGCGGCCGGTATCGCGCATGGTCTTGATGACCTTGTCCAGCGACACCTTGTGCTTGCCGTCGCCACGCATCGCCATGCGCGAGGCATTGATCGCCTTCACCGCGCCCATCGCGTTGCGCTCGATGCACGGAATCTGCACCAGGCCGCCGATCGGGTCGCAGGTCAGGCCGAGGTTGTGTTCCATGCCGATTTCCGCGGCGTTCTCGATCTGGCTCGGGTTGCCACCCAGCGCCGCGACCAGGCCACCGGCCGCCATCGAGCAGGCCACGCCCACTTCGCCCTGGCAGCCCACCTCGGCGCCGGAAATCGAAGCGTTTTCCTTGTACAGGATGCCGATCGCCGCCGAGGTCAGCAGGAAGTCGAACACGCGCTGCTCGTTGGCGCCGGGGCAGAAACGGTCGAAGTAATGCAGCACCGCCGGCAGCACGCCAGCGGCGCCGTTGGTCGGTGCGGTCACCACGCGGCCACCGGCGGCGTTCTCTTCGTTCACCGCCAGTGCGTACAGGTTGACCCAGTCCAGCGTGGTGAGCGGATCGCGCATCGCCGCTTCCGGCTTCGACGACAGCTCACGGTACAGCGCCGGTGCGCGACGGCCGACCTTCAGGCCACCCGGCAGCACGCCTTCCTCGCGGATGCCACGCGCGACGCACGACTGCATCGCGCTCCAGATCTCGCGCAGGTTGGCGCGGATCTCGTCTTCGCTGCGCCAGCACTTCTCGTTCTCGAACATCAGCTGGGCGATGCTCAGGCCGCTGCGTGCGGTCTGCGCCAGCAGCTCGTCGCCGCTCTTGAACGGATAGGGCAGCGGAGTCTCGTCGGGCACGATGCGGTCATCGGCGGCGTCGTCCTGGTTGACCACGAAGCCGCCACCGACCGAGTAGTAATCGCGGGTGGCGATCACTTCGTCCTCGGCGTTGTACGCGGTGAAGCGCATGCCGTTGGTGTGGTACGGCAGCTTCTGGCGCTTGTTCATGCCGAGGTCGCGCTTCTCGTCGAAGGCGATCTCATGCTGGCCCATCAACTGGATGCGCTTGCTGCTGCGGATGCGCTCCAGAGTGGCCGGGATGATGTCCGGGTCGATCAGGTTCGGCCGCTGGCCCTCCAGGCCCAGCAGGATCGCCTTGTCGGTGCCATGGCCGCGGCCGGTCAGCGCCAGCGAGCCATAGACATCGGCGCGGATGCGTGCGACCTCGTGCAGGCGGCCCGGATCGAGCAGCCAGCGATGGATGAATCGCTCGGCGGCCTTCATCGGCCCGACGGTGTGCGAGGAACTCGGGCCAATGCCGATCTTGAAAACGTCGAACGTGCTGACAGCCATGGATGCCAAACTGCGGGTACCGGACAAGCGGCTATTCTAGCGGCTTGCCGGGCCATCCGATGGCTGCGGCGCAGCATTTCCGCCACGGGAGCCTGACTGGTGTTGACCCTGATCCAGCGTGACGATTGCCACCTGTGCGACCTGGCCCTGGCCGAACTGGCCAAAGCGCGGACGCCGGAGTTCGAATCGGTGTTCCTGGATGACCAGCCGGCGCTGGAAGCGCGCTATGGCGCGCGGGTGCCGGTGCTGCGTGACGAGCGCGGCGAGCGCGAGCTGGACTGGCCGTTCGATGCGGCCACGGTGCAGGCGTGGTTGGCCGAAGGCGGTCAGGTAGTGCCGGCCGCTGGCCGGCAACCACCCGATATCCGTTAATGCCGGCCAGCGGCCGGCACAACCGGAAGCGTCTTACTTCGCGTCGAACTTCACGATCGTGCTGATCGCGGTGTCGTCCGGAATGGTCTTGGTATCAGCCCAGTCACCACCGCCGACGCCGAAGTCCAGGCGCTTGACCGTGGCCTTGCCGGTCAGCACCGGCTGGGTGCCCGGCTTCCAGGTGAAGGTCAGGGTGACCGGCTTGCTGACGCCGCGCAGCTCCAGGGTGCCATCGGCGGCGAACTGATCGTTGCCCACGGCGCGGAAGCCCTTGGCGGTGTAACGCGCAGTGGCGAACTTGCCGACATTGAAAAAGTCGGCGCCCTGCAGGGTCGAGTCACGGTCGCTGTTGCCGCTCTTGGCGCCTGCCAGCGGAATCACCACATCCAGCGAACCGGCGGCCGGGTTGGCCGGATCGAAGCTGAGCTTGGTGGCGAAGCCCGGGAAGCTGCCGGTGAACACTTCGCCGTCGTACTTGGTGGCGAACACCAGGATCGAGCCGGCACCCGGGGCCTGCGCATAGTCCGCAGCGAGCGCCGGGGCGGTTGCCAGCATGCCGGCCAGGGCGGCGGCCACGGCGGCCGGAGTGGTCAGTTTCAGGTTCATCGGTCAGTCCTTCTGAGGGGAGGCGAGCCAGCCGCGCGGCAACATGCGGGACAGCGTTGCATCGCGCTGGAACAGGTGGTGGTAGAAAGCAGCGCCGGCATGGGCCAGCACCACCGCGATCAACAGCCAGAAGCCGTATTCGTGGAGGGCATGGGACACCGCGACGACCTGCGGGTCGGGGCCGCTCAGCTTGGGCACGTCGACCAGGCCGAACCAACGGAACGGGCGCAGGCCACTGGCCGAATCGTACAGCCAGCCCGACAGCGGGATGGCGAACATCAGCACATACAACAGCACGTGGGTGGCACTGGCGATGCGTTCCTGCCAGCTGGGCACGCCCGGCACCGGCTTCGGTGCCCCGGCATACAGGCGCCAGCCGAGACGGAACAGCACCAGCGCCAGCACGGTGATGCCGATCGACTTGTGCGCGGTGTAGACCCAGAAGTACTTGGGCGTCTTGGGCAGTTCGCCCATGGTCAGGCCGACCACGCCCAGGGCGAGGATCAGCAGTGCGATCAACCAGTGCAGTATCTGGCTGACACTCCCCCAGGCGGCGGGGGTGTTCTTGGCGGTCATGAAGGGTCCTTGGGGGCCGTCGTGTGGTCGGAGTGTGGAACGGGAGCCGGAGTTCCCGGCGCGTCGCTGCGGTCGAGGGTGGCCTCAGCCTCGATCCGCACCTGTACCGCATTACCGATGACGCCCGGCCAGGCGGTGATGCCGAACGCGCGCCGGCTCAGCGTCGTGCTGGCGGAAAACCCGGCGGTGCGTCGGAATGGAGGGAGCGGGTAGCGCTTGAGCGCGTTGAGGGTCACGTCCAGGGTGACTTCCTGGCTGACCCCGCGCAGGGTCAGCGTGCCGATCACATGCGCACGCTTGGCGTCGATCGGCTCGACCCGGCTGGAGACGAAGCGTGCGCTGGGGAATCGCTCGCCGTCGAGCAGGCTGCGGGCCAGCGTGGCCTGGTTCCACTTGGCGTCGCCAAGGTCCAGACGCGACACCGGGATGTCCACTTGCAGGGTGGCGTCGCGCCAGTTGTCGGGATCGAACTGCACGCGGCCTTCGCTGCCGGACACCGTGCCCATGGCCTGCGAGTAGCCCGCGTGGTCGATGGAGAACAGCACCCGCGTGTGCACCGGATCGAGGCGATAGGTGTCGGTGGCCGCCCAGGCGGGGGCGGTGGCGAGCAGCATCGGCAGCAGGGCCAGGCAGGGACGCATCGATGGCGGGCTCCGGAAGGGGACGCTGTGATCATACGCACAGCCCCCTGCCAACGTTGCGTGCATGGCTGCAACAGTTCGTGGTGGTGCCACCGCTGGAAACGGGCTGTTGCAGCCATGAACCCGGCCCTGTGTGACAATCGGTCCAGGACAGGGGGTTCAGGATGACGAGCGGCTGGCGCCGGTGGTGCCGTGGCATCGCAGGTATGGGACTGCTGCTGATGGCGATGGCCACGGCGGCTGCGACCCTGGACATGGCAGAAACACCGCGCCTGCGCCGCTTCGGTGCCGCCGAAGGCTTGCCGTCGCGCATGGTGGTGGCGCTGGCCGAGGACCGCCAGGGCCACATCTGGGCCGCCACCGATGGTGGGCTCGCCCGTTATGACGGCAACAGCCTGCGGGTCTGGGAGCACGACCCGGAGCAGCCGGGCTCGCTGCCTGGCAACGAGATCGAGACCCTGCTGATCGATCCGCTGGACCGGATCTGGGTGGGCATCAACGGCAAGGGCGTGGCCCGCCTGGATGCCGACCGCGAGCGCTTCCGGACCTTCGACATGGTCAACTCCACCTGCCAGGGGCAGTTCTGGGCACTGGCCTATGTCGACGACGCCTTGTGGATCGGGACCAACAACCATGGCGTCTGCCGGCTTGGCGAAGACGGCAGCGTGCGCCTCTACACCCATGATCCAGCGCAGCCGGGGGGGCTGCCCAGCAACAGCATCTTCACCAGCCTGGTCGATACGCGGGGCCGCCTGTGGGTGGGCACCGAAGCCGGCGTGGCGCGTTGGAACGGCAGCAGGTTCGAGCCGGTGGGCGCGCGGGAACTGGGCACGCTGAGCGTGCTCCGGTTGAGCCGTGATGCGGAGGGTTCGATCTGGGTGGGCAGCCAGAACGATGGCCTGTACCGCATCGATGGGCAGGACCGGGTGAGTCGTCCGCGATGGGCCGACAGCGCCCAGCTGCGCTCGGCCCTGGTCCTGGCCGATCGCCAGGGGGGGTACTGGGCCGGCACCTCCGATGGTCTGTTGCGGGGGGATGCGGCGGCGCTGCGCCGGCTGGAGGGCGACCGCGGCAGCGGCTTCCTGACCGCGCACAGCGGTGTGCTCGATCTGCTGCAGGACCACGAGGGCGGATTGTGGGTGGCGCTGCTGACCCAGGGCCTGGCCTATCTGCCACCGGACTGGCGGCGCTTCTCGATCTGGAACCAGCTCGACGGCAAGCCGCTGGACAGCCAGTACCTGTTGAGCGCGGCCAGCGACGGCAAGAACTACTACGTCGGCTCGGCGCGAGGGGTCTACCAGCTGGATGCGCAGGGCACCCTGCGCCTGCTGGCCAGCGACCGGCAGCTGGGCAACGGCGTGGTGTGGTCGGTGCTGCCGCGCCCGGATGGTCGCCTGTGGCTGGGACGCGGCGGTCGCATCACCGTCTACGATCCGGCCACCGGCGCGCTGCGCGATCTGCGGATCGATGGCAGTGCGGATCTTCGCCAGCGCATCGACCTGATGCGACAGGCGCCTGACGGCACGGTGTGGGTGTCGGTGATGGGACTGGACCTGCAGCAGCGCAATGCAGAGGGTCGGTTGCTGCACAGCTATCCGCTGGAGCATTTCCGCGGGACCGCCGATGCACCGATCGAGCAGATCCGCTTCGACGCCCATGGCCGGCCCTGGGTGATGGGCGACATGGGCATCTGGCGCGAGCAGGCTGGACGCTTCGAGGCAGTGCCGGGTATTTCGCGCGGGCCCATCTACGACCTGGTGTGGATCGATCCGCAGCAGTTGTGGCTGGCGCGCCAAGGCGCGTTCGAGCGCTACCAGTGGGATGGCATGAGCCTGCGCCTGATCCAGCGCATCGACGGCAGTGCAGGCGTGCCGCCGGTCACCATGGGTGGGCTGGCGCTGGCCGAGAATGGCCAGTTGTGGGCCACGACGCCGCGCGGCCTGCTGCGGTGGGACCCGAAAACGCGGCGGCTGCAGCAGTTCAACGAGCGCGATGGCCTGTCCGATGCGGAGTTCACCGGCCGGCCACCGGCAGTGAATGCCGATGGCCGCGTGCTGGCCGTCACCCAGACCGGGTTGGTAGCCTTCGATGTGAATGCCGACGACACCGTGCTGCCGTCTTCATCGCTGGTGATCGCCGAAGTGCGGGTACGCCGAGACGATGCGCGCGGCTGGCAACCGTTGCCGCTCACCGGCACCCTGTTGCTGGGACCGGATGACCGCGATCTGCAGATCGATGCGCGGCTGCTGTCCTATGCCAGCCCGCAGGGCAACCGTTACCGCTTCCGCGTGCAGGGCTACGATCAGGACTGGGTGGAGCAGGGCGGCGATGGCCAGCGCACCCTGTCGCGGCTACCGACCGGCAGCTATGTCATCGAGGTGCAGGCGGCGACCGCCCGGGGCGCGTGGACACCTTCGCAGCAGTTGCAGGTGAAGGTGCTGCCGCCGTGGTGGCGAAGTGGCATGGCGATCTTCGGCTACATCCTGCTGGGGTCGCTGCTGCTGGTGGTCCTGGTCTGGTCGATCCGCGCGCGGCTGCGCCGTCGCCAGCAATGGCAGCTGACGGTGCACAAGCAGCAGCTGGCCGAGCAGGCCTCGCAGGCCAAGAGCCGTTTCCT
Source organism: Stenotrophomonas sp. WZN-1 (assembly GCF_002192255.1). Lineage (NCBI taxonomy): Bacteria > Pseudomonadati > Pseudomonadota > Gammaproteobacteria > Lysobacterales > Lysobacteraceae > Stenotrophomonas > Stenotrophomonas sp. WZN-1. The sequence continues at coordinate 3,359,362 of NZ_CP021768.1, read as the reverse complement.
GGCCACGCTGGGCCACGAAGTACGCACGCCGATGACTGGCGTGCTGGGCATGAGCGAGCTGCTGCTGGCGACCCCACTGGATCCCGTGCAGCGCGGCTATGCGGGGTCGATCCAGCAGGCCGGCAGCCATCTGCTGCGGCTGGTCAACGATGCGCTGGACCTGGCCCGCATCGAAGCCGGGCGGCTTGAACTGGACCTGCGTCCGTTCGACCTGGGGGAGCTGCTCGACCAGGTGCAGGGCCTGATGCAGCCGATGGCGCAGCAGCGCCAGCTGGAGTTCCAGCGCGGCGAAGACCCGCCCGGGCCGGTCAGTGTCAGCGGCGACGAGATGCGCGTGCGCCAGATCCTGCTGAACCTGCTCGGCAACGCCATCAAGTTTACCGAGCGTGGTCACGTCGGCCTGGCCGTGCGCCTGGAAGAAAAGGGCGGGCTGTGTTTCGAAGTGCATGACAGTGGCCCGGGCATCAATGCCGAGCAGCAGCAGCGCCTGTTCCATCGTTTTGAACAGGCCGACGGCCCGCGCACCGCGTCGCGCTACGGTGGCAGCGGGCTGGGGCTGGCGATCTGCCAGGAGCTGGCGATGGCGATGGGCGGATGCATCGAAGTGGACAGCCAGCCAGGCAAAGGCGCGCGGTTCCGCGTGCGGCTGCCATTGCCGTGGACGCGCCAGGCCGCCAGCACCGCGGGCGAGGTGGCGGCCCTGCCGGAACTGCCGCCGCTGCGCATCCTGCTGGTCGAGGACGATGCCACGGTGGCCGAGGTCATCGCCGGCCTGCTGCGGGTGCGCGGGCATGAGGTGGTCCACGTGCTGCATGGCCTGGGCGCGCTGTCGGAGATCGCCACCGATGGTTTCGACGTCGGCCTGCTCGATCTCGATCTGCCCGCGCTGGACGGTACGGCCATCGCCCGCCAGCTGCGCACCATGGGCTATGAACTGCCGCTGGTGGCAGTGACCGCCCGTTCCGATGCCTACGCCGAAACCCAGGTGCTGGCCGCAGGCTTCGATGGCTTCCTGCGCAAGCCGGTGACCGGCGACCTGCTGGTGGCGGCCATCGCCCAGGCGCGTGCGAAACGACAGGCGACTGCGTGACTGCGCCGGCGCCGGGCGTGAACGGCGCGACTTTCGGTTTACCATGCCGACGCCCGCAGCGCGGGAATGATCAGGACCAGCGTGAGGAGGCAATCGGTGGTGTATCTGCGGGCGGCGATGCTGCTGCTGGTCCTTCTGTGCTGCGCGTTGCCCGCTGCGGCACAGCCGGTGCCTCCGAGCCCGCGGCAGGTGACGGTGTTCGATGGCCTGCCGTCCAATACCGTCAACCGCATGGCCGAGGACCGGTACGGCTACCTGTGGATCGCCACCAACGATGGCCTGGCCCGTTATGACGGTCGTACCTACCGGGTGTGGCGCTCGGAGGACGGGCTGCGGGACAACCGCATCTGGACGGTGCTGGTCGATGCCCGCAACCAGCTGTGGATAGGGACCGAGAATGCCGGCCTGGTGCGCATGTCCGCCGACCGCCGGCAGCTGCACTTCTACGACCGCAGCAGCCAGCCGTTGATGGGCACCAACACGGTCTGGAGCCTGGCCAGCACGCCCGATGGCTCGATCTGGTTTGGCACCCACGAAGGCGGCCTGTACCGCCTGGACAGCCAGGACCGCCTGCAGCGCTTCCTGCCTGAGCCGAACAATCCGCGCAGCCTGCCCTCGTCGTCGGTGCCCTACCTGGCCACGCTGGCCGATGGCAGCCTGTGGATCGGGACCAAGCATGGCGTGGCGCGCTGGACCGGGACCGACTTCGAGCGTGTCGGTACGGACGTCATTCCCAGCCTGCTGATCAACGGGCTGACCGCCGAACCGGATGGCAGCCTGTGGATCAGCACGCTGGCCGGGGCCACCGTGCGCCGCCCGGATGGGCGCTTCGAAGCCCCCCCGTGGAAGCTGCCGGCGGGCGAGCAGGTGCTGGGCATGATGCTGCGCGACGAGCAGGGCGGGCACTGGCTGGACACGCGCACCGGTCTGGGGCGGGCGGTTGATGGCCAGTACCAGACCGTGCCGCTGTACAGCGCGATCGCGCGCGGTCCGGTGCGGCCGAACTGGACCGGTGCCTACGAGGACCGCGAAGGTGGCATCTGGTTGGCCAGCACCAATGCCGGGCTGTGGCACCTGCTGCCACGCTGGTGGCAGTTCTCGGTGCTGTCGCGCCTGGAGGACGACCCCAGCTCGCTGCGCAATGCGCTCGTGCTGGGCACCAGCCCATCCAGCAATGGCGGCGTCTGGACGGTGGGCAGCCATGGTGCGCTGGATCGCTTCGATCCGAAAACCGGCAGGATCGAGCAGCACCGTACCTGGGTCAACGGCATGCACTGGCTGTCGTCGGTGCGCGAGGACCGGCGTGGCCAGGTCTGGATCGGCTCGACCGATGCGCTGGTGCGCTACGACCCGCAACGGCGCGAGCTGCGCCGCTGGGGGCGTGACGCTGGCGCCGATGCGGCGATGGAAGGTGTCATCGAAGCGATGATGACCTGCGACGGCGACAGCCTCTGGCTGATGCTGCCTGCGGGCCTGCAGCAGCGCGACCTCGACGGGCGCGTGCGGCGCGAGCTGGACAATGGCCAGCGTGGCCTGCAGCAGGGCCAGCTCAACCTCGATGTGGAATGCGGTCCGCAGGACCATATCTGGCTGGCCAGCAGCCGTGGCCTGCTGCAGTGGCTGCCGGAAAGCGAGCGCTTCCAGCCGGTGCCGGGTGCGCCGGCAACGGCCATCCATGCGCTGCACGTAGGCCGCGACGGCCAGGTCTGGTTGTCCGAGGACGGGCGCCTGTCGCGATACCGCTGGAGCCAGGGGCGCCTGGAACGGCAGGCGGTGGTCGGTGCCGAACAGGGCTATCCGGCGATCTCCGCCTCCGGCTTGGTGGTGGATGCGCAGGGTGTGGCCTGGGCGACCAGCGCACGCGGCCTGGTCCGTGTCAGTGCCGATGGGCAGAGCGTGCGCCTGTACGGCGTGCACGACGGCCTGCCAAGCCAGGAATTCCGCGAACACACTTTGATTGCAGCGGCCGATGGCCACCTGGTGGCTGGAACGGCGGCAGGCGCGGTGGTGTTCGATCCGGAGCAGGTGCGGCCTTCGGTACGTCGCGCGCCACTGGTGATCGAGCGGGTGGAAGTGCGCCGCAACGAGCAGGTGCTGGACATGACCCACGATGCGCCGTTGCAGATCGCCGATGGCGACCGCGACCTGCGCATCGTCGCGCGACTGTTGTCCTTCGCCGACTCGGCGTCCAATACCTATCGCTACCGCCTGGCCGGCTACGACCCGGATTGGGTCGAAGTCGGGCCGGCTGGCGAGCGCCTGTTCTCGCGCCTGGCGCCGGGCAGCTACCGGCTGGAGGTGCAGGCACGCTCGGCCGACCATGTGTGGTCGCGGGTGCAGAGCCTGGAATTCCGCGTGCAGCCGCCGTGGTGGCGCAGCCTGTCGGGCCTGCTGGTGCTGGCGTCGGTCGGGCTGCTGCTGACCAGCTGGTTCGCCTGGTTGTACCGACGCCGCCTGCAGCGGCGCCACGCCTACCAGCTGGCGCTGCACAAGCAGGAACTGGCCGAGCAGGCCTCGGCGGCCAAGACCCGCTTCCTGGCCAACCTTGGCCATGAGATCCGTACGCCGATGACCGGCGTGCTGGGCATGAGCGAACTGCTGCTGGCCTCGCCACTGGACCCGCAGCAGCGCGGCTACACGCAGTCGATCCGGCATGCTGGCGAGCACCTGCTGCACCTGGTGAACGATGCGCTGGACCTGGCGCGGATCGAGTCCGGGCGCCTGGAACTGCAGTCGCAGTCGTTTGCGTTGAATGGCCTGTTGCAGGATCTGGCGGCGCTGATGGGCCCACTGGCCGCACAGAAGGGCCTGCGCTTCACCCTCGACAACCAGCTGCCGCCGGGCCTGCAGGCCACTGGTGATGCCATGCGCGTGCGGCAGATCCTGCTCAACCTGCTGTCGAACGCAGTGAAATTCACCAGCCGCGGCACCATCACCCTGCACGCACGTTGCGATGGCGAGCTGCGCGCGCTGCATTTCGAAGTGCGCGATACCGGCCCCGGCATCAGCCAGGAACAGCAGCAGCGCCTGTTCCGCCGCTTCGAGCAGGCCGACGGTGCACGTACCGCAGCGCAGTACGGTGGCAGCGGCCTCGGCCTGGCGATCTGCCGCGAGCTGGCACATGCGATGCAGGGGCGGATCCAGGTGGAGAGCCAGCTGGGCCGAGGCACCTGTTTCGGCGTGACCCTGCCGTTGCCACTGGTGGTGGACAGTGATGCCGAGGCGTCCGGGGAGGGGCATCGCGACGAGGCGGCGAACATGCCACCGCTGCGGGTGCTGCTGGTCGAGGACGATGCCACCGTGGCCGATGTGGTGCGGGGGCTGCTGAGTGCACGCGGCCACGAGGTGGTGCATGCCGGCCATGCGCTGGCGGCGCTGCGCGAGATCAGTGCCGGCGATTTCGACGTCGGCCTGCTGGATCTGGACCTGCCGGGCCTGAGCGGCTTCGAACTGGCCCAGCACCTGCGCAACCAGGGCTACATGCTGCCGTTGCTGGCGGTGACCGCGCGCACCGATCCGGACCTTCAGCAGCAGGTGGAAGCGGCCGGCATCGGCGGCTTCCTGCGCAAGCCGGTGACCGGCGAACTGCTGGTGGAAGCGATCGCCAGGGTGATGGGAAGGTAGGGATTATTGCAGGGCTTGCAGCCCTGCACCTGCCGGATCAACGTCAAAAGCGTGCAATCCGTGGGATGGCGGGGTGGGCCCGGTGGCGGGAGACGCCGTAAACCCCTCCCTGGGGGCTTGGCCGCGGCATCCATGCCGCGGACACTCCCGCAACCGGACCCACCCCGCCTTCGACAGTTTTCCGCGATCTGTTGGAACGACTCTCGGGGTCAGATCCGTTTTCCTTCGGAAAACGGATCTGACCCCAGATGTATTTCGATATCTGACAGATGTGTCGACCAAGGTCGACACCCACCAACAGCAGCGACCATCTGTCAGAGGTGGGGCGGTGTGGGCTTGCAGGACCGTTGGCGCCATGGATGGCGCCATCGAGCCCCCATGGACGGGTTTACGGCGTGTCCTGCAAGCCCACACCGCCTCGCCAACCCACGGAATGCTCGCTGTTGCTGTTGCTGTTGCTTCGGCTTCGGCCTCTGCGGGTGCAGGGCCGCAGGTCCTGCCGAACCACCCTCACTCCGCAACGTGTTCGACCTGCCGCGGTTCGGGCTTGGTGTCGGGCAGCTGCCAGAAGATCATCGTCGAAGTCAGCGTGATCGCGCCCACGCACAGGAACGTGGCATGCAACGCCGCAGTAGCATCGGTGCTGTCCAGGTGGGTGCCGAACGCGGCCAGCAGGCTGCCGGCGGCGGCTGCGCCGAAACCGGCGGCCAGCATCATCACCATCGACAGCAGGCTGTTGCCGGAACTGGCGAATTCGCGGTCAAGATCGCGCAGGGTCACGGTGTTCATCACGGTGAACTGCAGGGAATTGACCGCACCGAAGAACGCCAGCTGCAGCAGGCGCCAGGCCAGGTGCTGGCCGGGTGTCATCAGGATGAAGCTGGCCATCGCCAGGCCCACCAGCATGGTGTTGACCATCAGCACGCGGCGGTAGCCATAGCGCTCAACCAGCTTGACCGCCAGCTTCTTCGAGACCATGCCGGCCGCCGCCACCGGCACCATCATCAGGCCGGCATGCATCGGGCCCAGGCCGAGGCCGACCTGCAGCAGCAGCGGAATCAGCATCGGCATGGCGCTGCTGCCGATGCGCGAGAACAGGTTGCCGAGAATGCCGATGCGGTAGCTGGGCACGCGGAACAGGGCCAGCGAGAACAACGGCGCAGTCGAGTTTGCCGCGTGCAGCCAGTAGCCGACCAGTGCGGCCAGGCCGGCCACGGTCATCAGCATCACCAGTGCGTGTGGCGTGCCGAGCCCGGAGATGCCGTCCAGTGCCAGTGACAGCACCACCATCGCGAAGGCCAGCATGATGTAGCCGCGCAGGTCGAAGCGGGTGCGATGGCTGGCGTAGTGATCGGGCATGATCTTCATCGCGGCGATGAAACCGATCACGCCGATCGGCAGGTTGATCAGGAACACCCAGTGCCATGAGGCGATCTCGACCAGCCAGCCGCCGAGTGTCGGGCCGATCAGCGGACCGACCAGCGCGGGGATGGCGATGAAGCTCATCGCGCGCAGAAAATCCTCGCGCGGCACCGAACGCATCACCGCCAGCCGGCCGACCGGCAGCAGCATCGCACCGCCGATGCCCTGCAGCACGCGCGCGCCGACCAGCTGGTGCAGGTGCTGGGCCAGCGCGCAGGCCAGCGAGCCGAGGGTGAACAGGATGATCGCCACCAGGAAGGTGCGCCGGGTGCCGTAGCGGTCGGCGATCCAGCCCGAGGCGGGAATGAAGGTCGCGACCGCCAGCGCATAGCTGAACACCACCGATTGCATCTGCAGCGGGCTCTCGCCCAGGCTGGCCGCCATCGCCGGCAACGCCGTGTTGACGATGGTCGAGTCCAGCATCTGCATGAAGATCGCCAAGGACACCAGCCACAGCAGGGGGCGGTGGCGGTTGTAGGTCGATGACGATGTAGGCATGGCGTGCGGCCGGTGCAGCGTGGGGGTCGTCATGATCGCGCAATGCGGGTCACGGCGCGATCAAGGTCGCGCCGTACCTGCATGCGGAATGCTCAGCGTTGGCTGTGCGCGTGCACCGCGTCGACCAGGACCTGTACGTGCGCAGGGTCCATGTCCGGTGACATGCCATGGCCGAGGTTGAACACATGGCCCTCGCGCGAACCGCCGTTGCCGGCCGCATAGGTGTCGAGCACGCGCGCGGCGGCTGCGGCGATCGCATCCGGCGAGGCGTACAGCGTGGTCGGGTCAAGGTTGCCCTGCAGGGCGACGCGGCCACCGGTACGGCGCATCGCTTCGTCCAGGTCCAGCGTCCAGTCCAGGCCGAGTGCATCGGCGCCGGTCTGCGACAGCGCTTCCAGGTGCAGGCCGGTGCCCTTGCCGAACAGGATCAACGGCGTGCGCTCGCTGCCCTCGCCACGGTCCAGGCCCTGCGCAATCCGCTGCAGGTACCGCAGCGAGAACTCGCGGTACATCGCCGGTGACAGCACGCCGCCCCAGGTGTCGAACACCTGCAGCGCCTGCGCACCGGCCGCGCGCTGCGCGCCGAGGTAGGCGATCACCGCGTCGGTGGTGACCTCCAGCAGGCGGTGCAGGGCCTGCGGATGGTTCAGCGCCATCGCCTTGATGCGTGCGAAATCCTTGCTGCCGCCACCTTCCACCATGTAGCAGGCCAGCGTCCACGGGCTGCCGGAGAAGCCGATCAGCGGCACCTGGCCGTCCAGCTCGCGGCGGATCAGGCGAACCGCATCCATCACGTAGCCCAGGTCCTGTTCCATGTCCGGCACCGCCAGCTTGGCGATGGCCGCTTCATCACGTACCGGATGGCGGAACTTCGGGCCTTCGCCTTCGACGAAGTACAGCTCCAGGCCCATCGCATCGGGAATGGTGAGGATGTCCGAGAACAGGATGGCCGCGTCCAGCGGGAAGCGGCGCAGCGGCTGCAGGGTGACTTCGCAGGCGATCTCCGGATTCTTGGCCATGGCCAGGAAGCTGCCGGCCTTGGCCCGGGTCGCGCGGTACTCCGGCAGGTAGCGTCCGGCCTGGCGCATCAGCCAGACGGGGGTGCAGTCCACCGGTTCGCGGCGCAGGGCGCGCAGCAGGCGATCGTTGCGGAGAGGGCTGGTCACGATGGGCATTCCTTGGACGAAAGTTGGCAGCGGCGTCAGTCGCCGTGCGAAAGGATCTGGAAGCCGCGATGCAGTTCGGCATCGCGGGCCTTCTCGAAGGCGCGGCGGGCTTCGTCGGCCTGCAGGAACAGTTCGCGCCGCAGCTGCGAGCGGCTGCCGACGCGGCCGCTCTCGCGCAGCAGCTCCCAGCCGCCGAACAGGTCCGGCAGCAGGCTCAGGCGCAGGAAGCGCGGTGCCTGCGCACCGGCGCCGGGATGTTGCAGGTAGACGTGCATGGTGCAGATTGTAGCGGGGCCAGGGTGACCCCGGCCGCAACGCGGTCGTGCCGGCCGCTGGCCGGCAACGTCATGAAACCTCCCCGGTAGCGCCGGGCCATGCCCGGCGAACGCGGAAACGGTCAGGCCGCGCCCAGCACCTTCAGCACCGCCGCCTCATCCACGTCCGGCACCACTTCGGCGCGGCCCATGCCGCGCCACAGCACCAGGCGCAGGCGGCCAGCCACGTTCTTCTTGTCCAGACGCATGCGGCCGAGCAGGGCCTGCGGGTCCAGCCCGGCCGGGATCGCCACCGGCAGGCCGAGGCGCTCAAGCAGGGCCTGCAGGCGTGCGCGGTCGGCATCGTCGGCCAGGCCCAGGTCGGTGGACAGCTTCGCCGCCAGCACCATGCCCACCGCCACCGCCTCGCCATGGTTCAGCGCATCGCGGCCCGGGGCCGAATAGCCCTGTTCGGTCTCGATGGCGTGGCCGAAGGTGTGGCCGAGGTTGAGCAGGGCACGCTCGCCCTTCTCGAACGGATCGCGTTCGACGATGGCGGCCTTGTGCCGGCAGCTGCGCGCGATGGCTTCGGCCAGCACTGCGTCTTCGCTGGCCAGCAGTGCATCGGCATGCTGCTGTAGCCATTCGAAGAACACCGCGTCGCCCAGTGCACCGTACTTCACCACTTCGGCCAGGCCGGCGCGCAGCTCGCGCGGCGGCAGGGTGGTCAGTACGCGGGTATCGGCGATGACCGCACGCGGAGGATGGAAGGCGCCGACCAGGTTCTTGCCGGCCGGGATGTCGACCGCGGTCTTGCCGCCCACCGACGAATCAACCATCGCCAGCAGGGTGGTCGGCAGCTGCAGACAGTCCACCCCGCGCATCCAGCAGGCGGCAGCGAAACCGGCAAGGTCACCGACCACGCCGCCGCCCAGGGCGAACACGCAGGCGTCGCGGGTGGCGCCAAGCGCGGCCAGCGCTTCGATCGCGCGGCCGAACTCGGCCAGGGTCTTGGAGGCTTCGCCGGCGGCCAGCACGTGCTCGCCGATGATCAGGTCCGGGCGTGCGGCCAGCAGCGTCTGTTTGACCGACGCCAGATAGCGCGGGGCGACTTCGCTGTCGCTGAGCAGCAGCACATGACGGCCGCGCACGTGCGAGGCCAGCGCGGTGCCGTCGGCCTGGGCACCGGCGCCGATGGTGATGGAGTAGGGGCGGTCGCCGCCAACGGCGACCTGCAGCAGGGCGGGGGAGGTCATGCGGTCAGGTCCTGGCGCTGCCATTGCGTGGCCAGCTTGACCACCAGCTGGGCGGTCGCATCGGCAGCGGTGTACGGGTCGGTGTCGAGGATGAGGTCGGCCAGCTCGCGGTACAGCGGGTCGCGGTGTGCGGCCAGATCGTGCAGCACCTGCTCGCGGTCCGGACGCTGCAGCAGCGGCCGGCCCTTGTCGCGGGCCAGGCGCTCCAGCTGTTCGGCCACGCTGACCCGCAGATAGACCACGAAGCCGCGCCGGGCGATCAGTGCACGGTTGTCCGGATCCAGTACCGCGCCACCACCGGTGGAGACCAGCTGGCCGCGGCCTTCCAGCACCCGCGCAAGCGCCTGGCGTTCATGGCTGCGGAAGCCGGCTTCGCCGGAGTGCTCGAAGATGGTCGGAATGCTGGCGCCGGCGGCATCGACGATGGCCTGGTCGACATCGACGAAGTCCAGCGTGAATCGCTCGGCCAGGCGACGGCCGATGCAGGTTTTGCCGGCGCCCATCGGGCCGATCAGGATCAGGTTCGGAGCAGGATTCATGCCCTCTGATGCTAACACCTCCGTGCCCTGGCCTTTACGTTCTTCACGTCAGGGTAGGCGTTCCTGCGGGGTCTCCCGCGCCAGCCGGAGTACAGGCCATGACGGTCGCCAAGGTCATCGAAATCACCGCCTCCTCGCCGAAGAGCGTGGAAGACGCCGTACGCAGCGGGCTGAAGAAGGTCTCCGAGACGGTCAAGGGCATCCAGGGCGCCTGGGTGAACGAGACCAAGGTGGTCACCAACGGCAGCGGCGAGATCACCGAATGGCGGGTCAACCTGCGGGTGACCTTCCTGGTGGAGTAGGCGCGCTCAGCGCACGTCCTGCACCTGGCGCTGGCCGTCCAGCACCACCACGTGGTCGGCCAGGCCGGGCAGGGCGCGCAGTGCCTGCCGGCTGACCCGCTCGTAGTACTGCACGAAGCGCTCCAGCTGTGGCCGGCTCATTCCGTGCCGGCCCGGCTGCGCGGCCTGCAGGTTCTGCTCCTGCTGCCAGCGCCAGCGCGGCACCACCGAAAAATCCGGCGGCTGCAGGAACCACAGGCGGTCGCAGCGCTGCCACAGCGCCGGGTAGTCACGGGCCAGTGCCTGGTTGCACCAGCGACGCCATCGGCCATCGGCGTCGGCCTCGCGTTCCAGCGCGTTCAGCGGGCTGTCCAGCGCATCGTCATGCTGCGCGGGCGTGCCCAGGAACCAGCCCTCGAATACCAGCAGGTCCAATGGTTGCTGCAGCTGCGGCCATTGCGCTTCGGACAGGCGTTCATCGGCCAGCTTGTCGAAGCGCGGCATGGCGAAGAGCTTGCGTGCGGCCACGGCGTCCAGCACGGCGTGGGCCAGCGGCAGGTCGTGGGTGCCGGGCGGGCCGCGGGTGATCAGCAACGGGTGCACCTGGCGGGCCAGCCGTTGGCGCTGTGCACGGGTGAGGTAGACGTCATCGATCGACAGCGTGGCCGCGTTCAGGCCGCGTGCCTGGGCGCGCGCCACCACCTGCGCGGCCAGCGTCGATTTGCCACTCCCCTGCAGGCCGCTGATCGCCAATACTGGAACCGCTGCACCGCTGTCCAGCGCATCATCCAGCGCCTGCTCGGCCAATGTTTCGGGGAATCCTTTCACCTGGGGCATATACGCAGCAGCGGCCATGCAGCCACAATAGCCCAATCCGTGTGAGAAGAACGCAATCATGAGCGACCTGTACGCCGAAGCCCTGTCCACGTTTGCCGGCCTGTTCGAAGAGGCCAAGCAGAGCCGCGAGGTCGAGCCGAACGCGATGACCGTGGCCACCGCCGATACGCAGGGCCGTCCCTCGGCGCGTACCGTGCTGCTGAAGGCCTTCGACGAGCGCGGCTTCGTCTTCTACACCCACCTGGACAGCCACAAGGGCCAGGAACTGCAGGCCAATCCGCAGGCTGCACTGCTGTTCCTGTGGCGCAGCCTGCGCGAGGCCGGCATCCAGGTGCGGATCGAAGGCCGTGTCGAGCAGGTTGCCGACGCCGAGGCCGACGCCTATTTCGCCAGCCGCCCGCGCATGAGCCAGATCGGCGCCTGGGCCTCGCAGCAGTCGAAGACGCTGTCGACGCGCGAGGAATTCGACGCGCGCGTGGCCGAGATCGAAGCCCGCTTCGAGGGCAAGGACGTGCCGCGCCCGGATGGCTGGAGCGGCCTGCGCGTGGTGCCCGACCGCATCGAGTTCTGGTACGGCGCGCAGTTCCGCCTGCATGAACGCTGGTGCTATGAAGCCGGTGCCGAAGGGCGTTGGAGCAAGCGCCTGCTGTATCCGTAAGGCTGCGCGATGCAACGCCTGCCGCTGTACCGTGTGGTGGTGTTCGTGCCGCCGGCAGCACTGGATGCGGTGAAGCAGGGCATCCTCGCAGTGGACGCGCTGGCGGCCGGCGACTACGAGCACGGAATGTGGTGGTCGGCGCCGGGGTTCGAGCAGTTCCGTCCGCGCGTGGGCGCGTCGCCCGGGCAGGGTGAGGCGGGTCGCACCGAGGTGGTCGACAGCGTGCGTCTGGAGTTCTGCCTGCCTCGTAATCCGCAGCGGCTGCAGCGCATCTTCGAACAGGGCATCGTGCCGCATCACCCGTGGCAGGTGCCGGTGGTGCAGGTGGAGGAAATCGAGCTGCTGCTGGCCGACGGGCGGCTGTTGTAGAGCCGAGCCATGCTCGGCTGCTTTTGCTCTGGCGCGTAAAGCAGTCGAGCATGGCTCGACTCTACAAGAGCGGATTGTCGCATTCGGGCCCATGCGCTTCATCTGCCGGCAGGCAACCAACCGGCACACTCCAACGAATGTTCTCGACTTCCGGAATTGCCGTGCCTTCCTGGCGTTGTCTGTTTGCCGTGCCTCCACCGCGCCGCGGCGTGGAAGCCTTCCTGCTGCTGCTTGCCCGCATCGTCGCCGGCGTGATGTTCTGCGTATCCGGCTGGAACAAGGTGTTCACCGACGCGGGGCGCGAGCGCATGGTGCACACGCTGGTTGATGCGGGCATTCCGTTCCCGCTGTTCAGTGCGCCGGTCCTCGGCGGCATCGAATGGATCGCCGGCGGGATGTTGGTGCTGGGCCTGCTCAGCCGGCCTTCGGCCCTGCTGCTGGCGGGGATCTGCGCGGTGGCGGCGCTTACCGATGGCATAGCGCGCATTCCTGCGGGGCTGAGCGTGCCGGACTGGTTGAGCTGGTTCTTCTACCTCAGCGAAGTGCCGCTGGGCGTGCTGTTGCTGTGGATTGCTGCGGTGGGGAGCGGTCGGTTCGCCTTCGAGGCGCGTTGGGCGCGGTGAGCGTTCCTCGTCCGCACGCAGCCGGAGCGCGTCTGTAGCATCTGGTGTGTTCCGGTAGATCCACGCCATGCGTGGACGAGATGCTTGACGGAAGAGCGGTGCGAACCAGGGTTCGCACCCACCAGACAACGAGTGGTTACAAGCCCTCCGCGCGCAGCCAGCGCCATAGCGTGGTGCGTGAGACGCCCAGCGCCTGCGCCATCCCCTCGCGGTCATTGCGGTGTTCCTGCAGCAGTGTTTCCAGCTGCGCACGCGGTGGCCGCTTGCCGTTGCTTTCCACCGTCAATGCCGCGACACCTTCATTCACAAGCTCGGGTGCCAGCTGCAGCAGTCGCGCGGCATCAATCAGGCCTTCTCCTGGCTGCCAGTGGATGCGCAGGCGATCCACCAGATTACGCAGCTCACGCACGTTGCCTGGCCACTCGGCGGCGGTCAGCACCGCCAGCGCATCCTCATCCAATGGCGCGTCGATGCCACGCAGCTGGCGGAAGAAATGTTGTGCCAGCAGCGGGATGTCACCGCGCCGGGCACGTAGCGAGGGCAGGGCAATGCGTAGCGCTGCCAAGCGGTAGTACAGGTCGCGGCGGAAGCTGCCGACGGCCGCGCGCTGCTCCAGCGACTGCAGGGTGGCGGCGACCACGCGCAGGTCCACCGGTGTCGGTTCGGTGGCACCCACACGCAGCACTTCACGTTCCTCCAGCACACGTAGCAGGCGGGTCTGCAGTGGTAGCGGCAGTTCGCCGATCTCATCCAGGAACAGCGTACCGCCGTCTGCGGCTTCAACCAGGCCGACGCGGCCGCCACGGCGTGCGCCGGTGAAGGCGCCATCGCTGTAGCCGAACAGCTCCGCTTCCAGCAGCGATTCGCTGATCGCGCCGCAGTTCAGTGCCACGAAGCGTCCGCGACGACCGCTGGCGGCGTGCAGCTGGCGCGCCACCAGTTCCTTGCCGGTGCCGGTTTCGCCGCTGACCAGCACGGTGCTGTCATGTGGGGCGTAGAGCGCGATCTGCGCGCGCACCTGCGCCATCGCGTCGCTGTCGCCGAGCAGTTCATGCGCATCGGCACGCGCTGCCGGGCGCCGGCGCGGGGCAGGGCGGTTGCTGCCGGAACGTGCCAGGGTCTGGGTCAGTTCCAGCGCATGTTCGAACGCCTGCCGCACCGAGTCGGCCGAATACAGCAGCACCCCGGGCAGCCCGGCCTGCTCGGCATGGTCGATGGCCATGCCGGTGCCGACGATCACTTCGATGCCGTTGGCGCGCAGATCGGCGATGCAGTCGCGCGCGTCCTCGCGGGTGACGAAACGGCGATGCTCGATATCCAGGCCGAAACTCTGCTGGAAGTTGCTGAACACCGGCACGTCGCTGGCGTGGGTGACCAGGCCGATGCGGCTGGCGATGCGGCGGGCACGGGCCAGTGCTTCCATCAGGTCGAAGCCGTTGGCCTGGATCGGCACCAGCGGCAGCTCCAGCCGGCCGCGCAGCCAGGCGGCGTTGGAGCCGCCGGCAATCACCACATCGCAATGCTCGCGGCGCAGGCGCTGGCCGATCACCTCCACCGCTTCCTCGAAGCCGAGATTGATCTGCTCGATGCGCGCGCGGCGGTCGAACTCGGGAATGACGTCGCCGAGCAGGCCAGTCAGCCGCGAGACGCTGACCGTCCAGATCACCGGGCGGCCGGGGTCGGCATCGGCATGGCGCAGGGGTGAGCGGGGCAGGTACATGGCGGGTGGGGTCGGGTGGAATGTTTCATGATACATCTGTTTCAGTGTTTCATATGTTTCACCATGGTGCGACGGTCATTCCAGTGAAATCAACGGCTTGCAGCTTGGCATGGTGCTTGCGCCTACCCATCCGTTCTTCAACCTGGATTGCCGCATGACTGCTTCCACTCCTTTTTCCGCCGGTGCCCGCTTCCGTGAGGCGCTGGCTGCCGAATCGCCGCTGCAGGTGATCGGCGCGATCAACGCCAACCACGCCCTGCTGGCCAAGCGCGCCGGCTTCCGCGCCATCTACCTGTCGGGTGGCGGCGTTGCCGCGGGCTCGCTGGGCCTGCCGGACCTGGGCATCAACACCCTGGAAGACGTGCTGGTGGACGTGCGCCGCATCACCGATGTCTGCGACTTGCCGCTGATGGTCGACATCGACACCGGCTTTGGCCCGAGCGCGTTCAACATCGCGCGTACCGTGAAGTCGCTGATCAAGGCCGGCGCGGCCGCCTGCCACATCGAGGACCAGGTCGGCGCCAAGCGCTGCGGTCACCGCCCGGGCAAGGAGATCGTCTCGCAGGGTGAAATGGTCGACCGGGTGAAGGCGGCCGCCGATGCCAAGACCGATCCGGACTTCTTCCTGATCGCACGTACCGACGCCATCCAGGTGGACGGCGTGGACAAGGCCATCGAGCGCGCCATCGCCTGTGTCGAGGCCGGTGCCGATGGCATCTTCGCCGAGGCCGCCTACGACCTGGATACCTACCGCCGCTTCGTCGACGCGGTGAAGGTGCCGGTGCTGGCCAACATCACCGAATTCGGTGCCACCCCGCTGTTCAGCCGCGACGAACTGGCCTCGGCTGGCGTCGCCATCCAGCTGTTCCCGCTGTCGGCGTTCCGTGCGGCCAACAAGGCCGCCGAAAACGTCTACCAAGCGGTGCGCCGCGATGGACACCAGCGCAGCGTGGTGGAAACCATGCAGACCCGCGAAGAACTGTACGACCGCATCGGCTACCACGCCTTCGAGCAGCAGCTCGACGCACTGTTCGCCGCCAAGAAATAAGCAGTACCCTGCACCATCAAGTTTTCGGAGGGAAACATGAACGATACGACCGCAACCCCGACCTTCAAGCCGAAGAAGTCCGTCGCCCTGTCCGGCACCGCTGCCGGCAACACCGCGCTGTGCAGCGTGGGCCGCAGTGGCAACGACCTGCACTACCGTGGCTACGACATCCTGGACCTGGCCAACACCAGCGAGTTCGAGGAAATCGCCTACCTGCTGGTGCACGGCAAGCTGCCGACCCGCGCCGAGCTGGTTTCGTACAAGGCCAAGCTGAAGTCGCTGCGTGGCATCCCGGCCGCGGTGAAGGCCGCGCTGGAAGAACTGCCGCCGTCGGCGCACCCGATGGACGTGATGCGCACTGGCGTGTCCGTGCTCGGCTGCGTGGCGCCGGAGAAGGACGACCACAACCATCCGGGCGCGCGTGACATCGCCGACAAGCTGATGGCCTGCCTCGGTTCGATGCTGCTGTACTGGTACCACTGGAGCCACAACGGCCGCGCCATCGACGTGGAAACCGACGACGACTCGATCGGTGGCCACTTCCTGCACCTGCTGCACGGCGAGAAGCCGCAGGAGTCGTGGGTGAAGGCGATGCACACCTCGCTGATCCTGTACGCCGAGCACGAGTTCAACGCCTCGACCTTCACCTGCCGCGTCATCGCCGGCACCGGCAGCGACATGTACAGCGCGATCTGCGGTGGCATCGGCGCGCTGCGCGGCCCGAAGCATGGCGGCGCCAACGAAGTGGCGTTCGAAGTGCAGAAGCGCTACGACACTCCCGATGAGGCCGAGGAAGACATCAAGGCCCGCGTCGAGCGCAAGGAAGTGGTGATCGGTTTCGGCCACCCGGTCTACACCGTCTCCGATCCGCGCAACAAGGTGATCAAGGACGTGGCCCGCGAGCTGTCCGAAGAGCAGTCGAGCATGAAGATGTACGACATCGCCGAGCGCCTGGAATCGGTGATGTGGGACATCAAGAAGATGTTCCCGAACCTGGACTGGTTCAGTGCCGTCAGCTACCACATGATGGGCGTGCCGACCGCGATGTTCACTCCCCTGTTCGTGATCGCCCGCACCGCCGGCTGGAGCGCGCACATCGTCGAGCAGCGCATCGACGGCAAGATCATCCGCCCGAGCGCCAACTACATCGGTCCGGAAGACCGCGACTTCGTCGCCATCGACAAGCGCGTCTGATCCACCTGCTGTACCCATCCGGCCGGCCGCGTGCCGGCCGGATGCTTTCGCCGCCGCACCGCCGGCACCCGGCCCGCCCCAAGCACTCCGCCAGCCCATGAATACCGATTACCGCAAGAACCTCCCCGGCAGCGCGCTGGATTATTTCGACGCGCGCGCCGCTGTCGATGCGATCCAGCCCGGCGCCTATGCCACCCTGCCGTACACCTCGCGCGTGCTGGCCGAGAACCTGGTGCGCCGCTGCGATCCGGCCACGCTCGGGGATTCGCTGAAGCAGCTGATCGAGCGCCGCCGGGACCTCGATTTCCCGTGGTTTCCGGCGCGCGTTGTGTGCCACGACATCCTCGGCCAGACCGCACTGGTCGACCTGGCCGGCCTGCGTGATGCGATCGCCGACAAGGGCGGTGACCCGGCCAAGGTGAATCCGGTGGTGCCGGTGCAGCTGATCGTCGATCACTCGCTGGCGGTGGAGTGCGGAGGTTTCGATCCGCAGGCGTTCGAGAAGAACCGCGCCATCGAAGATCGCCGCAATGAAGACCGTTTCCACTTCATCGACTGGACCAAGCTGGCGTTCGAGAACGTGGACGTGATTCCGCCGGGCAACGGCATCATGCACCAGATCAACCTGGAGAAAATGTCGCCGGTGGTCTACGTGCAGGACGGCGTGGCCTTCCCGGATACCTGCGTGGGTACCGACAGCCATACCCCGCACGTGGATGCGCTGGGCGTGATCGCGATTGGTGTTGGCGGCCTGGAAGCCGAGAACGTGATGCTGGGGCGCGCGTCATGGATGCGCCTGCCGGACATCATCGGTGTCGAGCTGACCGGCAGGCCGCAGCCGGGCATCACTGCCACCGACGTGGTACTGGCACTGACCGAGTTCCTGCGCAAGGAACGCGTGGTGGGTGCGTATCTTGAATTCTTCGGCGAGGGTGCCGCGGCGCTGACCATCGGTGACCGCGCCACCATCTCCAACATGTGCCCGGAGTACGGCGCGACCGCCGCGATGTTCTACATCGACGGGCAGACCATCGATTACCTGCGCCTGACCGGCCGCGAGGAATCGCAGGTGGCGCTGGTGGAGAACTACGCGCGTACCACCGGCCTGTGGGCTGATGATCTGGCCACCGCGCAGTACGAGCGCGTGCTGCGCTTCGACCTGTCCAGCGTGGTGCGCAACATGGCCGGCCCGTCCAACCCGCACAAGCGCGTGGCCACCGCCGAGCTGGCCGAGCGCGGCATTGCCGACGAAGCCAAGCTGGAAGCGGGCAAGGCCGAGCAGGCGCAGGGGCTGATGCCCGATGGCGCGGTGATCATCGCCGCCATCACCAGCTGCACCAATACGTCCAATCCGCGCAACGTGATCGCCGCCGCACTGCTGGCGCGCAAGGCCAACGAGCGTGGCCTGCTGCGCAAGCCGTGGGTGAAGTCGTCGCTGGCGCCGGGCTCGAAGGCGGTGCAGCTGTACCTGGAAGAGGCGGGCCTGCTGCCGGACCTGGAAAAGCTCGGCTTCGGCATCGTCGCCTTCGCCTGCACCACCTGCAACGGCATGAGTGGCGCGCTGGATCCGGCGATCCAGCAGGAGATCATCGATCGCGACCTGTATTCCACCGCCGTGCTGTCGGGCAACCGCAACTTCGATGGCCGCATCCACCCGTACGCGAAGCAGGCCTTCCTGGCCTCGCCGCCGCTGGTGATCGCCTATGCCATCGCCGGCACCGTGCGCTTCGATATCGAGAAGGACGTGCTGGGCGTGGATGCCGATGGCAACGAAGTGCGCCTGAAGGACATCTGGCCGAGTGACGCCGAGATCGATGCGGTGGTGAAGGCTTCGGTGAAGCCGGAGCAGTTCCGCAAGGTCTACAACCCGATGTTCAACGTGCGCGTGGAGCATGGCGCAGCGGTCAGCCCGCTGTATGACTGGCGCCCGCAGAGCACCTACATCCGCCGTCCGCCGTACTGGGAGGGCGCACTGGCCGGTGAGCGCACGCTGTCTGGCATGCGCGCGCTGGCGGTGCTGCCGGACAACATCACCACCGACCACCTGTCGCCGTCCAACGCGATCCTGGCGTCCAGTGCCGCCGGTGAGTACCTGGCGAAGATGGGCCTGCCGGAAGAGGACTTCAATTCCTACGCCACCCACCGCGGTGACCACCTGACCGCGCAGCGCGCCACCTTCGCCAACCCGAAGCTGTTCAACGAGATGGTGCGCAACGACGACGGCAGCGTGAAGCAGGGTTCGCTGGCGCGCGTGGAGCCGGAAGGCAAGGTGATGCGCATGTGGGAGGCGATCGAGACCTACATGGACCGCAAGCAGCCGCTCATCATCATTGCCGGTGCCGACTATGGCCAGGGCAGCTCGCGTGACTGGGCCGCCAAGGGCGTGCGCCTGGCTGGCGTGGAGGCGATCGTGGCCGAAGGCTTCGAGCGGATTCACCGTACCAACCTGATCGGCATGGGCGTGCTGCCGCTGGAGTTCAAGCCGGGCACCACCCGCCTGACCCTGGGCATCGACGGCACCGAGACCTTCGATGTGATCGGCGAGCGCACCCCGCGTGCCGACCTGACCCTGGTCATCCACCGCCGCGACGGCCAGGACGTGATCGTGCCGGTCACCTGCCGCCTGGACAGCGACGAGGAAGTGGCGATCTACGAAGCCGGCGGCGTGCTGCAGCGCTTCGCCCAGGACTTCCTGGAAGGGGCCAAGGTGGCGTGATGCCGGGCTGAATGCCTGCCCCCGGCGGCCGGGGGCGGGCTTGTCCGACACCAGGGCGGGGCGCACACTGACTTGGCAAAAACTGCCAAAGGAGAGTTCCATGGCCACCATGAACATTTCGCTGACTGATCCGCTCAAGCAGTTCGTGGACGAAGAAGTGCGCGAAGGCGGCTACTCCAGTACGTCGGACTACGTGCGTGACCTGATCCGCCAGCGTCAGCGCAGCAAGGCTGAAGAGCTGCTCAAGCAGTTGATAGCCGAGGGGCTGGCGTCGGGGCCTTCGGCGCCTCTGCCGCCGGATCACTTCGACAAGCTGCGTGAGCGTGCACGGAACCGCAAGTGAAGCCCTCGCACTGGTCCCCCGCAGCGGTTCGAGATCTTGACCAGGCAGCAGGCTGGTATGCAGATCAAGGCGGAGAAGTGCTGGAAATCGGCTTCATCGATGCGGTGGAATCCGTTGTAAAGCTGATCGAGGCCCACCCAGGTGCTGGTTCCGCACTGCATGCGGGTCTGTTGACCTTGCTGCCAGCGCCGTTGCGTTTTCATCCGGTTCGTCGCTTCGACGGCTACCTGGTTTACTACGTGGAGCTACCTGCGCACGTTTCCATCGTGCGCATCTGGAATGCTTCGCGGGGCATGGAAGCACTGTTCGAAGACGAGGAGCTCAACCCCGATATTGGTTCGTCGCACCCAGGATACTGATCCATGACCTTCCTCCCGCAACTCCGTATTCCCGCCACCTACATGCGCGGCGGCACCAGCAAGGGCGTGTTCTTTCGCCTGCAGGACCTGCCCGAAGCCGCACAGGTGCCCGGCGCCGCGCGCGATGCGCTGCTGATGCGCGTGATCGGCTCGCCCGATCCGTATGGAAAGCAGACCGATGGCATGGGCGGCGCCACCTCCAGCACCAGCAAGTGCGTGATCATTTCCACCGCCTCGGTGCCTGACCACGACGTGGACTACCTGTATGGCCAGGTGTCGATCGACACCGCCTTCGTCGACTGGAGCGGCAACTGCGGCAATCTCAGCACTGCGGTGGGTCCGTTCGCGATCGCCAATGGGCTGATCGATCCGGCCCGCATACCGCGCGATGGCCTGTGCACCGTGCGCATCTGGCAGGCCAACATCGGCAAGACCATCATCGCCCACGTGCCGATGCGCGATGGCGAAGTGCAGGAGATCGGCGATTTCGAGCTGGATGGCGTGACCTTCCCGGCGGCCGAGATCCAGCTGGAATTCATCGATCCGTCCGATGACGGCGATGCGGGCGCGATGTTCCCGACCGGCAACCTGGTCGATACCCTCGAGGTCCCCGACGTGGGCAACTTCGAGGTGACGATGATCACCGCCGGCATCCCGACCATCTTCCTCAACGCCGCCGACCTGGGCTACACCGGCACCGAACTGCAGCCGGCGATCAACGAGGACAAGGCCGCACTGCAGAAATTCGAGACCATCCGCGCACATGGCGCGCTGCGCATGGGGCTGATCAAGAGCCTGGAAGACGCAGCGACCCGCCAGCACACGCCGAAGGTGGCCTTCGTGGCGCCGGCGCAGGACTACGTGTCGTCCAGCGGCAAGGCCATTCCGGCCTCAGCCATCGACCTGCACGCACGTGCGCTGTCGATGGGCAAGCTGCACCACGCGATGATGGGCACTGCGGCCGTGGCGATCGGCACCGCAGCGGCGATTCCGGGCACCCTGGTCAATCGTGCGGCCGGTGGTGGTGAACGCGAAGCGGTGACCTTCGGTCACCCCTCCGGCACGCTGCGTGTCGGCGCGCAGGCAGGGCTCGTTGACGGCCAGTGGACAGTGACCAAGGCCATCATGAGCCGCAGCGCTCGTGTGCTGATGGAAGGCAAGGTGCGGGTGCCGGTCGAGTAACCAGGCGGTCGGCGCTGGCATCACACGCTTCGGTAGATGCCAACCTTGGTTGGCATGGCATCGGCACCCGCTGGGCAACGTCCAGCGCCAACCAAGGTTGGCGACTACCGGGATGCGCGGCCTGACCTGCTTTCTGAAGAGGAGATCGACGATGTCCGACAGCCACACCCCCTCCAACGAGCGTGCAGCGTGGGATGCGCTGCTGGTGGACATCGTCGACTACGTGCGCGACGCGCGCATCGACTCACCGCTTGCTTTCCAGACCGCGCACCATTGCCTGCTCGACACGCTGGGCTGCGGTTTGGAAGCGCTGTCCTTCCCGGCCTGCAGCAAGCTGCTCGGTCCACTGGTGCCGGGCATCAGCGTGGTCAACGGTGCGCGCGTGCCGGGTACGCACTACGTGCTGGACCCGGTGCAGGCGGCCTTCAACCTGGGCGCGATGGTGCGCTGGCTGGATTTCAACGACACCTGGCTGGCCGCCGAATGGGGCCACCCGTCGGACAACCTGGGCGGCATCCTGTCTGTCTGCGATTGGCTGGGGCGCAACGCGCAGGCCCTGCATCGCCCGGCGCCGACCCTGCATGACGTGCTGCTGGCGATGATCAAGGCACACGAGATCCAGGGCGTGCTGGCCCTGCAGAATTCCTTCAACCGGGTTGGGCTGGACCACGTGGTGCTGGTCAAGGTGGCCACCACCGCGGTGGTGGCGCAGCTGCTCGGGCTGGATCGCGAACGCATGCTCAATGCGCTGTCGCTGGCCTGGGTCGATGGCCAGGCGCTGCGAACCTACCGGCATGCGCCCAACACCGGTTCGCGCAAGAGCTGGGCGGCCGGCGACGCCACCAGCCGTGGCGTGCGCCTGGCGCTGATGGCGGCCAGCGGCGAGATGGGCTACCCCAGCGTGCTGAGCGCGCCGACCTGGGGTTTCGAGGCGGTGTCCATGCATGGCCAGAGGTTGACGCTGGGGCGACCGCTGGGCAGCTACGTGATGGAGAACGTGCTGTTCAAGATCAGCTACCCGGCCGAGTTCCACGGGCAGACCGCAGTGGAGGCAGCGATCGTGCTGCACCAGCAGCTGCGTGCGATGGGGCGGCGGGTCGAGGACATCGCGCATATCGCGATCCGGACCCAGGAAGCCTGCATCCGCATCATCGACAAGCAGGGGCCGCTGCACAACCCGGCCGACCGCGACCACTGCGTGCAGTACATGGTCGCCATCGCGCTGCTGCATGGGCGGCTGGTGGCCGAGGACTATGAGGACGACGTGGCGGCGGATCCACGCATCGACGCACTGCGTGCGAAGATGGCCTGCCATGAGGATCCGCAGCTCAGTGCCGACTATCTGGACCCGGACAAGCGCAGTATCGCCAATGGCCTGAGCGTCCGCTTCAGCGATGGCAGCGAACTGCCGGAGGTGCTGGTGGAATATCCACTTGGCCACGCCCGTCGCCGCGAGGAGGGAATCCCCTTGCTGATGGACAAGTTCCGCCGGCACCTGGCCCACCGCTTCCCGACCGCCCAGCAGCAACGCATCCTGGCCGCATCGCTGGACCCGGTGGCGCTGGCGGCAATGCCGGTGACCGACTACGTGGACCTGTACCTGCCGGGGTAGGGGGCTTCGCCGGATATGGCGCTGCGCCTGCTTGCTGGGCACGTGGCTGCACCTGCTTTGGTAGGTGCCAACCTTGGTTGGCACGGCCGACGCCAACCAGGGTTGGCATCTACCGGGATGCTTTGGTCCACGCTGCAGTCTGCAGAGGTTCCTCAGAGATAGTGTAATCCCGCGATAGCGATCGACTAAGCCGGATCAGATCGCATATGTGGAAAGGCATCCATAGTCGGTGCGTACCGAAATGGCATTGTCTCCCGTCCATGCAATATGCGCGGTACGGACCACATGATCGACGGGAAAGCGTCGAATTTCCCTCATGTCTGCAAAGTCATAAAGTGCAATATGACCGCGGTGCATGACGGCCAATCGCTTGCTATCGCAGTCCAGTGCAAAGTCAGTTCGTGTCATATCAGTGAACTCCGGCCACCCGGGGCGGGATTCGCCTGTTGCCGCGTCCAGGCACAGCAGGCGCCACCGTCCATACTCTTCCAAGGCCAACAACCAGCGTCCATCCGCGCTCCACTCCATCTTGACGATCATTTCAAAATCAGCCTGATGTCGGCGCACGGTCTTGGCCTGGGCGACATCGATGTACTCGATCTCACCGGGATTGGCACAGCAGGCAAGCATCGTGGCATCCGCTGAGAGCGTGCCCATCATCTGCTCGGAATGCCCGCCAACCATCGCAGGGGAGCGCGCCAGCTGCATGATGTGCCTTCCATCGTCGAGTCTCATTACCGTTACCTGCTCACCGTCATGCCATGCGGCATGCCCGTTGGACCTTGTCAGGAAGGGCGATGACAGTACGGATGCATCGCTGATCCGCTGGGGAGGACTGCCATCTGAAGTCCAAAGGTAGATTCCAGAGTCGAATCGAATCAGGAATCCTGTCCGGTCATCCGTAGGTAGTGCCGACCAGGCAAGGTCCGTTTTGCTTGATCGCCAACCATGGATGATCTCAGCGTCTTCACCAATGAGCAGCAACATGTCGGTTGCCGCACCATGCGTGTCTTCGTCCTGGTGCTGATTGGTCGCCAGCTTCCCATTGCAACCCGCAATCATCAGGGCTCCCGTGTACCCCCCGCCAATGTAACGATGCATGCAGGGTTCGCCTGCGGCAGCAGCAGGGTTCACGAGTACGAAGCCCTTTTTCAGCCGCGACCACTCCTGTTTGATGGCCCATTTCAGTGCCTCGTCGGGACTCGGGAAGTCTTTCAACTGTGACTTCAGCTTCCCGGGGCTTCCGGAGGTGACTTCGACAGTACCTCGGTCACATCGCGTACCCCAGACCTTACCGGTCGCTGGATCCTGAATCATGCGTACTCGTGTCATTGCAATGTTCACTGCTGTTCAGAAGGCCTGATGCCGATGCTACAGCGGCGACTGAAGGCCGATTGGGAAGTCGCTCAATCGAGGGTTGAACCC
Organism: Stenotrophomonas sp. WZN-1; assembly: GCF_002192255.1. Lineage (NCBI taxonomy): Bacteria > Pseudomonadati > Pseudomonadota > Gammaproteobacteria > Lysobacterales > Lysobacteraceae > Stenotrophomonas > Stenotrophomonas sp. WZN-1. Next base: position 3,335,146 of record NZ_CP021768.1, on the reverse strand, counting down.
GTCACTTTGGGGCGACTTCGGCCTTCTCTCCGCCGGGACGTTGCGGGCCACGATTGGGAGGGGCGCCCGATCCCAAGCCAGACAGGTTGCCGGCATCGGCCTGTGCCTGGCGCGGCGGGGGAGGGGCGCTTGGGTAGGTGCCAACCTTGGTTGCCACGGCTATCGCCAACCGAGGTTGGCGGCTACCGGTCCTGCCGGCCAGCGGCCGGCACTACCCGCCCCGGGCAATTGCCGGATTCGCGCCAACACCTTGACGCGGCCTGCCTATAATGGCCGCCTCGATCAAGGAGTGACGACATGAGCGGTCCGGCACGGCGGAAGCGGTGGGGATGGGCGGCGGCGATACTGGCAGGAGGCCTGTTGCTGGGCCTGGCCGGCTGCCGCAATGACAGCGGGCAGCTGCCCAAGGCCAGTGGTGAAGCCATCACCACCAAGGCCGAGCAGGTGAAGGAGTTCACCCTGCTGCGCGCCTACCCGGACCAGAAGAATGACGGCCTGTCGCTCGCGCTGGAGTTCTCGCGCCCACTGGTCGGCACCCAGGATTTCGACAAGCTGGTGCGCTTCGAGGAGAAGGTCGGCACCGACGACAGCAGCTGGACGCTGTCCGATGACGGCCTGACCCTGCGCTATCCGTTCGTCGAGGCCGGCAAGGAGTTCAGCCTGGTGGTCTCGCCCGACCTGCTGGCCGCCGATGGCAGCCGGCTGGGCAAGGAACTGAAGCAGAAGGTGTTCAGCGGCGAGCTGAAGCCGGTGGTGGGCTTCGCCTCGCAGGGCAGCGTGCTGCCGGCCAAGGACAGCCGCGGCCTGCCGGTGGTGTCGGTGAACGTGCCCGAGGTCGACGTCGAGTTCCTGCGCGTGCGCGAGAAGGACCTGCCGACCTTCTTCAGCCAGTACCAGCGCGGCGGCCGCCGCGGCAGCTGGGAGCTGAGCAGCGACTACGAGCGCAGCCCGATCAACAAGCTGGCCGAGCCGGTCTACGTCAACCGCTTCATCCTCGGCGGCAAGAAGAACGAGCGGGTGCTGACCTACCTGCCGACCCAGGACATCAAGGAGCTGCAGGAGCCGGGCCTGTACTTCGCCCTGCTCAAGCGCACCGGTGACTACGAAGGCGAGTTCGATACCGCGTTCTTCTCGGTCAGCGACATCGGCCTGCATACCCGCGCCTACAAGGACAAGCTGTTCGTGCACACCGCCGGCCTCAAGGACGGTGCGCCGCTGAAGGGCATCGACCTGCGCGTGCTCGACGCCAAGGGCGAGGTGGTAATGAAGGGCAGCACCGACGGCAATGGCAATGCGCTGCTGAACTACACTCTGGATGCCACCCACGTGCTGGTCGCCAGCAGTGGCAAGGACACCAGCTTCCTGCCGTTCAACCAGCCGGCGCTGGACCTGAGCGAATTCGCCGTGGCCGGCCGTGACAATGCCTGGTTCGACGTCTATGCCTGGTCCGGGCGCGACCTGTACCGGCCGGGCGAAACCGTGCGCCTGTCCGCGCTGCTGCGCGACAACGACGGCAAGCCGGTCAAGGCTCAGCCGGTGTTCCTGCGCCTGAAGCAGCCCGATGGCAAGACCTTCCGCGAGACCCGGCTGCAGCCGGGTGACCAGGGCTACATCAATTTCGAGCAGGTCATCCCCGCCGAGGCGCCGACCGGGCGCTGGCAGGTCGAGTTCCGCACCGACCCTGCCAGCAAGGAAGCGATCCAAGGCATGACCCTGCGCATCGAAGAGTTCCTGCCCGAGCGCATGAAGCTTGACCTGGACAGCGCGCAGAAGACGCTGAAGCCGGGTGAGGACCTGCGCCTGCAGGCCAATGGCGCCTATCTGTATGGGGCGCCGGCCGATGGCAACCGCTTCACCGCGCGCATGGCGGTGGCCGCCGAGCAGAAGCCGGTGGACGGCCTGCCGGGCTATTTCTTCGGTGACCCGACCCTGCAGCTGCCGCGCGAGGCCAAGGACGTGATCGATACCACGCTGCCGGCCAATGGCCAGCTGCGTGAGGACGTGGCGTTGCCGGAAGAGGCGGCCAAGGCCAAGGCACCGATCGCCGTGGTGCTGTCCGGCAGCCTGTATGAAACCGGTGGCCGCACGGTCACCCGTACCCTGAAGCGGGTGATGTGGCCGGCCAACGCGCTGGTCGGTGTACGCCCGTTGTTCAACCCTGACGATGGTGCCGATTCCAACGGCAACGCGCGCTTCGAGCTGATGCGTGTGGATGCTGCCGGTGCGCCGCAGCCAGCCAAGGGCCTGAAGATCACCCTGGTGCGCGAACTGCGCGACTACCACTGGACCTTCAACGACAATCGCTGGGATTACGATTTCACCCGCCGTTTCGAGAACAAGGAAACCCGCACCGTCGATGCCGGCAGCAGCGCGGTCGCCTTCGATTTCCCGGTGGAGTGGGGCGAGTACCGGGTGGACGTGTTCGATCCGTCCACCGGCCTGACCAGCCGCTACCCGTTCCGCGCCGGCTGGAGCTGGGGCGATGACAACCGTGGCCTGGATGCACGTCCGGACAAGGTCAAGCTGGGCCTGGACAAGACCGGCTACAAAGCCGGTGACACCCTGGAAGTGACGGTGACCCCGCCGCATGCCGGCAAGGGCATCCTGATGGTCGAGACCGATCGCATGCTGTACGTGCAGGACATCGAGGCCAAGCCGGGTTCGACCTTCAAGATTCCGGTCACCGCCGACTGGGAACGCCACGATGTCTACATCACCGCGCTGGTGTTCCGCGGCGGCAGTGCGCCGAGCAAGATCACCCCGGCCCGTGCCGTGGGCGTGGTGCATGTGCCGATGGACCGCAAGGGCCGCACCGTGGCCGTCGGCCTGGTCGCACCCAAGCAGATGCGGCCGGAACAGGACCTGCCGGTGACGGTCAGCGCGCCGCAGCTGGCCGGCAAGACCGCGCACGTGACCGTCTCGGCGGTGGACGTGGGCATCCTCAACATCACCCGTTTCCCGGTGCCCGACGCTGGCGCGCACTTCTTCGCCCAGCGTCGCCTCGGCATCGATGCCTATGACATCTACAGCCGCGTGATCGAAAGCTTCGATGGTGGCAGCGGCAAGCTGAAGTTCGGTGGCGACATGGCGCTGCAGGCATTGCCGCAGGCCAAGCGCCCAACGGCACGCGTGCAGACCGTGGACCTGTTCTCCGGCCCGGTGCAGCTCGATGCCAAGGGCAATGCCCGCATCCGCCTGAAGGTGCCGGACTTCAACGGCACCCTGCGCGTGTCGGCGCTGGTCTACAGCGATGACCAGTACGGCAAGCGCGACGTGGAAACCATTGTGCGCGCGCCGATCCTGGCCGAAGCCAGCATGCCGCGCGTGCTGGCCCCGGGCGACCGCAGCACGGTGACACTGGACGTGCAGAACTTCACCGGCAAGCCGGGCCAGTTCAACGTGAAGGTAGAGAGCGAAGGCCCGTTGAACCTGGGCGAGGGCAGCCGCAGCGTGCAGTTGAATGCCGATGCCAAGACCACGCTGAGCTTCCCGTTGTCGGCGCGCGAGGGCCACAGCGTGGCCAAGGTGCGCGTGCGGGTGGATGGCAACGGCTTCAAGGCCGACCGCCGCTACGACCTGCCGGTGCGTGCGGCGTGGCCGCAGGTGCTGCGTTCGCAGGTGCGCACGCTTGATCCGCTGGCCGCGGTCAGTCTCGACAACAGCCTGACCGATGGCCTGATGTCCGAGTCGGTGAATGCCCGCCTGCTGGTCAGCCCGCTGCCGCCGATCCCGTTCGCCAGTGCGCTGCAGGGCGCGCTGAACTACCCGTACGGCTGTGCCGAGCAGACCACCAGCAAGGGCTACGCCGCGCTGATCCTGGACCAGGCGACGTCGTCGATGCTCGGTGCCGACGGCCTGGATGCCAAGACCCGTCGCGAACGCATGGAAGGTGCGTTCGGTCGCCTGGCGTCGATGCAGGTGGCCAATGGCAACTTCTCGATGTGGGGTGACGACGGCTACGTGAACCCGTGGCTGACCCCGTACATCACCGAGTTCCTGCTCGATGCCAAGGACGCCGGTTTCGCGGTGCCCGACAACGTGCTGCAGAAGGCGCTCAACCGTCTCAGCGAGGATCTGCTTTCCGGCGGCAACCAGTTCTACGGCCAGGACGACCGCGAGAAGCTGAAGTTCGCCAACCAGGCGTATTCGGGCTACGTGCTGGCCCGGGTCAACCGTGCGCCGCTGGGTACCCTGCGCACGCTGTACGACAACGAGCGCAGCAAGGCGGTCGGCGGCCTGTCGTTGGTCCACCTGGGCGTGGCGCTGTCGTTGCAGGGCGATGCCAAGCGTGGCCAGGCCGCGTTGGCGGCGGCCTTCGCCAAGTCCAGCAGCGAACGCCCCTCGTACTTCGGCGACTACGGCAGTGCGATCCGTGATGACGCGCTGATGATCGCGCTGACCCACGAAAACAAGCTGGCCAAGCCGGCGTGGGACGCGCGTGCGGTGGATCTCGGCCGTGGCCTGGATGCCCGCCGCAGTGCCGGCTGGATGTGGCTGAGCACGCAGGAACAGGTGGCGATTGCCCGCCTCGGCAAGGCGCTTGCTGCCAACCAGAAGGCGCTGGTGGCCGGTGAGCTGGTGATCGGTGGCAACACCGAAGCCATCGGCGAGCGCAAGCTGTTCGGCCGCAACTTCAGCGCCAGCGAGCTGGCCAGCGGCGTGCGTTTCACCCCGCAGGGGCAGCCGCCGATGTTCGCCAGCATCGACGTGGCCGGCATTCCGCGCAGCGCACCGGCGCCGGACAACAGCGTGCTGGGCGTCGAGCGCAGCTACTACGGCACCGATGGCAAGCCGTGGTCGCCGCGCCCACTGAAGGAGGGCGAAGCACTGATCGTGCGCGTCACCGTCACCGCCGACACCACGATGCCCGATGCACTGCTGACCGACCTGCTGCCGGCGGGCCTGGAGATCGAGAACTTCAACCTGGGCGATGCCAAGCAGTGGGCCGACGTGGTGGTCGATGGCATCACCATCAGCGATCGTGGTGAAGCCGCCGATACCAAGCACGAGGAGTTCCGCGACGACCGTTACGTGGCCGCGCTGAAGCTCTCGCGTGGCAGCAAGGCCAACGTGTTCTACCTGGTGCGCGCGGTGACGCCGGGGACCTACTCGGTGCCGCCGCCGCTGGTGGAGGACATGTACCGGCCGCAGCTGCGCGGCGTCGGCCGCAGCAACCCGACCACGATCACGGTGGTACAGCCGTGACCGCGCGGACGGGCCGCGACGGCGCGGCCCGTCCTGCTGGCAAGCTCCAATCCGGCACGCCGCAATGAACAACACGATGACGACCCGGCTGGCGGCCCTGCGCCGCCGGCTGCGGCCGCTGTGGCCGTGGCTGCGCTGGGGCACGGCCGCCACGCTGGCGCTGCTGCTGGTGCTGGATTTCGCCTTCCCGCCGCCGCTGCCGAAGCAGCGCGATACCAGCACCCTGGTGGTGGCTGCCGACGGCACGCCATTGCGCGCGTTTGCCGATGCCGAGGGCGTGTGGCGCTATCCGGCATCGATCGACAGCGTCTCGCCGCTGTACCTGCAGGCGCTGCTGACCTACGAGGACCGCTGGTTCTGGCGCCATCCGGGCATCAACCCGCTGGCGATCCTGCGTGCCAGCGGCCAGCTGCTGCGCGGCGGCCGCATTGTGTCCGGTGGCTCGACCCTGACCATGCAGGTCGCCCGCATCCTCGATCCGCATACGCGCACGCCCTGGGGCAAGCTCAAGCAGATGCTGCGCGCGGTGCAGCTGGAAGTGCACCTGAGCAAGCAGCAGATCCTGGCCCTGTATCTGGAGCGCGCGCCCTACGGCGGCACCATCGAGGGCGTGGAAGCGGCCAGCTGGGCCTATCTGGGCAAGCCGGCGGCGCAGCTGTCGCATGCCGAAGCCGCGTTGCTGGCGGTGCTGCCACAGGCGCCGAGCCGGCTGCGCCCGGATCGTCACCCGGAAGCGGCGCAGAAGGCGCGTGACAAGGTGCTGTCACGCATGGCCGAACTGGGCGCGTGGACACCGGAGGAGGTGGAGGACGCGCGCATCGAGAATGTGGTGGCGCGCTCGCTGCGGCCGCCACTGCATGCCGCACTGCTGGCGCAGCGACTGCATTCGGCGTACCCCGGCCAGGCACGCATCCAGAGCAGCATCGACATCGGCCTGCAACGCACGCTGGAAGAACGCGTGGCCAGCTATTTCTCGACGCTGCCCGAGCGCACCTCGGCCGCCTTGCTGGTGGTCGACAACCAGACCCTGCAGGCGCGTGCCTATGTTGGCACCTTGGCGTTCGGTGACCGCCAGCGGCTGGGCCACGTGGACATGGTGCAGGCCTGGCGTTCGCCGGGCTCCACGCTCAAGCCGTTCCTGTATGCGATGGCGCTGGACGATGGCCTGATCCATTCGGAAAGCCTGCTGGTCGATGCGCCGCAGAGTTTCGGCAGCTACCGCCCCGGCAACTTCGACATGGCCTTCAATGGGCCGATTGGTGCCTCCAGCGCATTGCGGCTGTCGCTCAACGTGCCCTCGGTGGACCTGCTGCAGCGGGTGGGCGCGGCGCGCTTCGCTGCTCGCCTGTCGCACGCTGGCATCCAGCTGCGCTTCCCACCCGGCAGCACGCCCAACCTGTCGCTGATCCTGGGCGGTACCGGCGCGCGGTTGGAGGATCTGGTTGGCGCCTTCGCCGCGCTCAACCGCAACGGCATCGCCGGCCGTGTGCGTTACACCAACGACGAGCCGATGATCGAGCGGCGACTTGCCTCGCCGGGCGCCAATTGGATCGTGCGCGAGATGCTGGAATCGAACCCGCGCCCGGGCTACAGCGTCGGCACCTTCGATGTCGGTGGCCGTCCGCGGGTAGCGTGGAAGACCGGCACCAGCTATGGCTATCGCGATGCGTGGGCGATCGGCAGTACCCGCCACTACACCGTGGGCGTGTGGGTGGGCCGGCCGGACGGCACGCCGTTGCCGGGCCAGTACGGCGCGGTCACTGCGCTGCCGCTGATGTTCGAGGTGGTGGACAGCCTGCCGCGCCAACGTGGTGATTCTGCGGCCGCACCGATGCCGGCCAGTGTCAGCCAGGAAGACATCTGCTGGCCCACCGGCGAACGCGCCGAGGGTCTCCCGGCGGCGCTGTGCCAACGGCGGATGTCGGCCTATCTGCTGGACGGCGCGGTGCCGCCGACCTTCCCCGAGCGCGAAGCGCGGCGCTGGCAGCCGGGGCGGCAGCGTTACCTGGCCGACGCGCGGACCGGTCTGCGTGTATCCGCTGATTGCCGTTTGCCGCATGAGGAAGTCGCGCGAGAGATCGCGCGTTGGCCGGCGTTGTTGTCACCGTGGCTGCCCAAGGCCATGCGCGAGGCTTCGCAGCTGCCGGCGCTGTCGCCGGACTGCCGCGACGATGGGCGTGAGGCGAGCGTGGCGCTGCATGTGGACGGGCTCAATGATGGCGCTACCCTGGCGCGCGCGCCGAATTCGGAACATGGCGTACGCCTGCAGCTGCGCGCGCTGGGTAGCGAGCAGGCGGTGGACTGGTTGCTGGATGGACGCTGGATCGCGCAGACCCACGGTGCGCAGTTGATGCAGCGCGAATTCGCCGAACCGGGTGCACATACGCTGACCGCACTGGCGGCCGACGGCGCGTGGACGCAGGTGCGGTTCAACGTCCTCCGGTAGGTGGCAACCCTGGTTGGCACGCGGCAAAGGCGCCCCCCCAAGGTGGGCATCTGCCAGCTCATTCCCCGATCCATCCATCCAGCAGGTCGGCAAACTCGTCGGCGTGTTCCTCTTCCTGCGCCAGGATCTCTTCGAGGATACGCTTGGTGGTGGTATCGCGGTCGCCGATGAAGTTGATCATCTCGCGGTAGCTGTCGATGGCGATGCGTTCGGCCACCAGGTTCTCGCGGACCATGTCGCGCAGGTCGCTGCCCTCCTTGTATTCGGCATGCGAGCGCGCGGTCAGCGTGTCGGGGTTGAGATCCGGCTCGCCGCCAAGCTGGACGATGCGCTCGGCCAGCTTGCTGGCATGCGCCTGTTCCTGCTGCGCATGCTCGAGGAACTCGGCCTTGACCGCGTCGGCCAGCATGCCCTTGGCCATGAAGTAGTGCCGGTAGTAGCGCAGCACGCACACGTATTCGGTGGCCAGTGCGTCGTTGAGCAGCTTGATCACCACCTTGCGGTCGGCGCTGTAGCTGTCGGTGATCGCCCCGTCTTCGATGTTGCGCCGGGCGCGGTCGCGCAGGGTCTTGCGGTCACTGATGCCGGGCACCATTGCGGCGGGCTTTGCGGTTTTGGCTGGCTTGCTGGACATGGCTGGCCGTTTCCTCTTGCGGTGGGGGAATCAGGTAGGCAGGTGCTCCAGCACGTACTCGGCCGAAGACACCTCGAACTGGCCCGGCTGCTCGATCCAGGCTGCGCGCACCACGCCATCGACCACGTAGAGCGCGAAGCGCCGCGAGCGGATGCCCATGCCCGAGGCGCTGGCATCGAGTTCCAGGCCAAGCGCGCGGGTCAGTTCGGCATTGCCGTCGGACAGCATCAGCAGGCCCTCGGGCACGCTCTGGTCGGCGGCCCAGGCCTTCATCACGAACGGATCGTTGACGGCCATGCAGTAGACGTCGATGCCGCGCTGGCGGAACGCCTGGAACGTCTCGACGTAGCCGGGCAGGTGGCGCGCCGAGCAGGTCGGGGTGAACGCGCCGGGCACGGCGAACAGCACCACCTTGCGCGCGTCGAACAGCGAATGCGTATCGAGCGTTTCGATGCCCTCGCGGATGCGCTTGAGGGTCACTTCCGGAATGCGGTCGCCGACATGGATGGTCATGGGGAACTCCTTGCTGGGGCAGGCTAGTGGGCCGGATGGGACAGGGACGTCAAGACATTGGAAAACCGGTGTGCAGGCCCCATCTTCAGGCTTTGAAGCGCCGGCTTCCAGCCACAGCCTGGGGCATCGGGATGGCAGCCGCATTGCGCAGGATCAGTCGGCCTCACCGGGGCCGCACGAGGGGCGGCGTAGCATCGCCGGCGCGTAGAATGAACCCGGGGCGGCGCCACCGGCGCGGCCGAAGCAGATCGAGGTAGCTGGATGGAATTCAAGGATTACTACGCCACCCTGGGGGTGGAACCGAGCGCGGGCGAGGCGGAGATCAAGACCGCCTACCGCCGGCTGGCACGCAAGTACCACCCGGACGTCAGCAAGGAGGCCGGGGCGGAAGACAAGTTCAAGGCGGTCAACGAGGCCTACGAGGCGCTGCGCGATCCGGAAAAGCGCGCGGCCTACGACCAGCTGCGCGCGCAGGGCTATCGCCCGGGCGAGGAGTTCAACGTGCCGCCGAACTACGGCGGCGCCGGTGGTTTCAATTTCGAGGAAGTGTTCGGCGGTGGTGGCCCCAACGGCGGCTTCAGCGACTTCTTCGAAAGCCTGTTCGCGCGCCAGCGTGGCGGTGGTGGCGCTGGTCCGGGGCCGGGCTTCAGCAGCCAGGGACATGCGCCCAACCGCGATACCCGCGCCAAGCTGTCGGTACCGCTGGAAGCGGCCTACAGCGGCGACAGCCTGCGCATCACCGTCAATGGCAAGCAGCTGGACGTGCGCGTGCCCAAGGGCATCCGTCCGGGCCAGGTGATCCGCCTGGCCGGGCAGGGCAACCATGGCGGCAACCTGCTGCTGGAAGTGGAGTACGCCGCACACCCGCAGTTCGAAGTCGATGGCCGCAACATCCTCTATACGTTGCCGGTGACGCCGTGGCAGGCCGCGCTGGGTACCAGCATCAGCGTGCCGACCCTGGGCGGTGCGGTGGAGTTGAAGATCCCGGCCGATTCCGATGCCGGTCGCAAGCTGCGCCTGCGCGGTCGTGGCCTGCCGGGCAATCCGGAGGGCGACCAGATCGTCGAGATCGAGATCGTGGCTCCGGCCGCGACCGACGAGGCGCAGAAGAAGGCGTACCGGAATCTGGCCAAGGCGTTCGGCGAGTCAATCTGACCACGTGTGCGGTAGCTCCGGGCCATGCCCGGCGGTTTCAAACGCGTGCCAACCAAGGTTGGCACCTACCAGGGCGGTCTCAGCCCTGCCCGGCGAACACGCGCTCCAGCACCTCGGACAGCTCGTCTTCCGAGAACGGCTTGGTGATGTAGGCCTTGGCGCCCTGGCGCATGCCCCACATGCGGTCGGTGTCCTGGTCCTTGGTGGTCACCAGGATCACCGGGATATGCCGGGTCGCCTCGTCGCGGGCGAGGGTGCGGGTGGCCTGGAAGCCGTTGAGGTTGGGCATCACCACGTCCATCAGGACCAGGTCGGGCAGCTCGGCCTTGGCGGTTTCGACCCCGGCGGCGCCATCGGTGGCGGTCAGGATCTGGTGCCCGAGCTTCTCGACGATGCGCTGTATCCCCAACAGCTGCGACGGTGAGTCGTCGACAATCAGAATGCGTGCCATGTTGTTCCCCATGTAATGCCCGCAGTGTAGTGCGGGCTCATTACCGGCGGGAGGGGCGCATCTGCCGTCCGTCGCCTGCCTGCGACGTTCAGTCGATCCGCACCACGGTGCGGCCCAGCGAGCCACCGGCCAGCATCCGCTCGAACACCGCCGGCAGGCCATCAAGGCCGACCTCGGCGGTACAGATGCGGTCCAGGTGCTGTGGCTTCCATTCGCCGCCCAGGCGCGACCACACCTCTTCGCGCAGTGCACGCGGTGCATTGGCCGAAGAGACCCCCAGCAGCGACACGCCGCGCAGGATGAAGGGCATCACCGTCATGTCCAGCGCCGGACTGGCCGCCAGGCCGGCACTGACCACGCTGCCGTAGGGCACGGTCTGCGCCAGCAGACTGGCCAGCATTCCGCCGCCGGCATTGTCCAGGCCTCCGCCGAAGCGCGCCGACTGCAGCGGACCGGTGTCGGACAGCGCCTCGCGCGGCAGCACCTCGCTGGCGCCGATGGCGCGCAGGAAATCGGTCTGGTCGGGTTTGCCGCTGATCGCGTGCACGGTATAGCCGGCACGGCTGAAGATCGACAGCGCCAGCGCACCGACGCCGCCGCTGGCGCCGGTGACCGCCAGCGGGCCGAGTTCCGGGGTTTGGCGGTTGTCCTGCATGCGCAGCAGGGCCAGCGCCGCCGTGAAGCCGGCGGTGCCCAGCACCATTGCCTCGCGCGGGCTCAACCCGGCCGGTTGGGCAATCACCGCACGCGACTCCAGCCGCACATACTGGCTGTAACCGCCGTCACGGGTCTCGCTGAGGCCGCAGCCGGTGGCCAGCACTGCGTCGCCTTCACGCCAGGTCGGATCGGTGCTGGCGACCACGGTGCCGGCCACGTCGATGCCGCCCACCAGCGGGAAGCGGCGCAGGATCCTGCCTTTGCCGGTGCCGGCCAGGGCGTCCTTGTAGTTGACCGAGGACCAGTGGGCGCGGATCAGCACCTGGCCGGGGTTGAGGTCGTCGACACCGAGCTGGGCCAGGCCGCTACGGTAGCCGGCGTCGTCGTTTTCGATGCGGAAGGCGGTGAACGGGGTGGTGGGGGCCATCGGCGTTGCCTGACTTCGAGGAAAACGCCACCTTACCCCGTCGCCCCCCTTTCGATCCTGCCGATCCGCCCCATCTTGTATGATCGGTAATGGTTTCACGGCTGGCGCCGCGGGAAGGGCCCGCGCCGCAGCCCACATCTTGATGGAGCGTGCATGGCCTGGAATACACCCGGCGGCAACAAGGGCGGACAAGGCCCCGAGGACAATCGACGCGGGCCGTTCGGGTCGCGCGGCGGTGGCAATGGTGGTGGCTGGGGCGGATTGCCCGGGCCGCTGAAGGACCTGTTCGACGGCGGCATCATGCGTTGGGTGGTGGCGGCCGTGGTGCTGCTGGTGCTGTTCTCCAGCTTCCAGCTGATCGGCGAACAGCAGCGCGGCGTGGTGCTGCGCTTCGGCCAGTTCTCGCGCATCCTGCAGCCCGGCCCGAACTTCAAGCTGCCCTGGCCGATCGAATCGGTCACCAAGGTCAATGCCACCGAGATCAAAACCTTCTCGATCCAGGTGCCGGTGCTGACCCGCGACGAGAACATCGTCAACGTCTCGCTGAACGTCCAGTACCGCATCGACGACCCGCAGCTGTACCTGTTCGGCACCGTCGATGCCAACCAGGTGCTGGAGCAGTCGGCGCAGAGCGCGGTGCGCGAGGAAGTCGGCCGCGCCGACCTCAACGCGGTATTGAACAACCGTGGCCCGCTGGCCGTGGCCGCCGAGGAGCGCCTGCAGGCGCTGCTGAAGGCGTTCAAGACCGGCCTGACCGTGACCGGCCTGACCCTGCAGGACGCCCGTCCGCCGGAGGAAGTGAAGCCGGCCTTCGATGAGGTCAACGGTGCCCAGCAGGTCAAGGAACGCCTGATCAACGAAGCCCAGGCCTACGCCGCCAAGGTCGTGCCGGAAGCCCGAGGCCAGGCCTCGCGCGCCCGTACCACCGCCGAAGGCTACAAGCAGGCCGTGGTGTCCAAGGCCGAGGGTGACGCGCAGCGCTTCAGCCTGTTGCAGGCCCAGTACAAGGACGCCCCGGAAGTGACCCGCAAGCGCCTGTGGCTGGAGACCGTGCAGCAGGTGCTGAGCGAGAACCGCAAGGTGATCGGTGGCGATGGCCGCCAGCTGATCTACGTGCCGATGACCGGCGACACCCGTCCCACCACGTCGGCCCCGGCCGTAGTGGCCAACCCGGACGTGGTGATGCCGTCGCTGCCGGGTGCAGCGGTGGAAGCTTCCCGTGATCCGGGCCGGCCGGTGGGCCGCCCGACCGGGCGACCGAGCGGCCGTGAGGAGGGCAGCCGATGAAGAGTCCTATCTGGATCGCCGTGATCGTGGCGGTGGTGCTGGGCCTGCTCGGCTCGGTGTACGTGGTCCGCGAGGACCAGACCGCCATGGTCCTGAACCTGGGCAAGGTGGTGCGTTCGGACATCAAGCCGGGCCTGCACTTCAAGGTGCCGGTGGTGGAAACGGTGAAGGTCTTCGACCGCCGCTTCCAGGTGCTCGACACCGCGCCGGCGCGCTACTTCACCGCCGAGCAGAAGGACGTCAGCGTCGACTTCTTCGCCATCGGCTACATCTCCAACGTGGGTGACTACTTCCGTGCCACTGGCGGCGATCCGCGCATCGCCAATGCCCGCCTTGCACCGATCATCACCGACTCCCTGCGCAACCAGATCAACTCGCGCACGCTGCAGCAGCTGGTGTCCGGCGACCGCAGCGAGCTGATCGCCGAGCAGCTGAAGGGGATCAACGAAGCGGTGGCCGGCCTTGGCATGCAGATGATCGACCTGCGCATCAAGCAGGTGGACCTGCCGACTGACAGCCAGGTGATCAACGACGTGTACGAGCGCATGCGCGCGCAGCGCAAGCAGGAGGCCGCCAAGCTGCGCGCCGAAGGCGAGGAGCAGTCGCTGACCATCCGCGCCCAGGCCGACCGTGACAGCACCGTGCTGATCGCCGAGGCCGAGCGTGATGCCCAGCGCCTGCGCGGTGAAGGCGATGCCGATGCGGCCCGCATCTACGGCAAGGCCGGTTCGGCCGATCCGTCGTTCTATGCGTTCTACCGCAGCCTGGAGGCCTACCGTGGCTCCATGACAGACGGCAACGGCGTGATCGTGCTCGACAAGAACGACCCGTTCCTGCAGTACCTGAAGAACGACCGCTGAGGTCGCAGGGCAGTACCCCACGGGGCCCGGCCAGACGCCGGGCCCCGTGCTTTTTCCGGAGTCCCCCATGAAAGATCTGTTCGCCGCCGTCTGCCTGGTGGCGGTGCTGGAAGGCCTGTTCCTGTTCGTCGCCCCGTTTGCCTGGAAGCGCATGGCCGAACGCCTGCTGGACCTGCCCAGCCCGGCCCTGCGCAGCTTCGGCGGGCTGGTGCTGCTGGCCGGCCTGAGCCTGCTGTGGTGGGTGCGGCATTGAAAGGGGTGTGCCGGCCGCTGGCCGGCGACCCGGCATTGCCGGCCAGCGGCCGGCACCACCGGAGGGCGGCTGACCGGCCGGTGAAGCCGTCCGTCGGAAAGGTGGCAGCGGACCCCGGAAACCCGGATAATGCACAAAAGCCGGACGGGCCTCCCCGTTCGGCTTTTTCCGTGTCTGGGCCTTCCATCGCCGGCCGCTCCCCGTTTGGAGCCGCCCTCCAGGTGCTGGCCAGCCCCGCCACGGTTCAACCGTCCGCGGCCCCGATGGCCGCAACAAATCGAGGAGCCCGTCATGGGTCAGTCTGTCGTAGTGTTGGGTGCCCAGTGGGGCGATGAAGGCAAGGGCAAGATCGTCGATCTGCTCACTGAGGAAATCGGCGCCGTCGTGCGCTTCCAGGGCGGCCACAATGCCGGCCATACCCTGGTCATCAACGGTAAGAAGACCGTCCTGCACCTGATCCCGTCGGGCATCCTGCGTGACGATGCGCTGTGCCTGATCGGCAACGGCGTGGTGATCTCGCCGGCCGCGCTGCAGAAGGAAATCGCCGAGCTGGAAGCCTCCGGCGTGGAAGTGCGTTCGCGCCTGAAGATCTCCCCGGCCGCGCCGCTGATCATGCCGTACCACATCGCCCTGGACCAGGCGCGCGAACGCGCTGCCGGCGGCAAGGCGATCGGCACCACCGGCCGTGGCATCGGCCCGGCCTACGAAGACAAGGTGGCGCGTCGCGGCATCCGCATCGCCGACCTGCACTACCCGAAGCAGCTGGAAGAGCTGCTGCGCACCGCGCTGGATTACCACAACTTCGTGCTGACCAAGTATCTGAACACCGATGCGGTCGATTTCCAGAAGACCTTCGACGAAGCACTGGCCTTCGGCGAATACGTGCAGCCGATGAAGTCCGACGTGGCCGGCATCCTGCACGACCTGCGCAAGCAGGGTAAGCGCGTGCTGTTCGAAGGCGCGCAGGGCGCGCTGCTGGACATCGACCACGGCACCTACCCGTACGTCACCAGCTCCAACACCACCGTCGGTGGTGCGCTGGCCGGTTCCGGCGTTGGTGCCGATTCGATCGACTACGTGCTGGGCATCGCCAAGGCCTACGCCACCCGCGTCGGCGGCGGCCCGTTCCCGACCGAGCTGGACGACGAAGTCGGCCAGGGCATCCGTGATCGCGGCGCCGAGTACGGTGCCTCGACCGGCCGTCCGCGTCGTTGCGGCTGGATGGACATCGTTGCGCTGAAGCGCGCCGTGGCCATCAACGGCATCAGCGGTCTGTGCATCACCAAGCTGGACGTGCTGGATGGCATGGAAAAGCTGAAGGTCTGCATCGCGTATGAATACAACGGCAAGCGCACCGAGTACGCGCCGCTGGATGCGCAGGGCTGGGAAGACTGCACCCCGGTGTACCTGGAGTTCCCGGGCTGGAGCGAGAACACCCACGGCATCACCAACTGGGACGACCTGCCGCCGGCTGCTCGCGCCTACCTGCGTTCGCTGGAAGAGCTGGCCGGCTGCCCGATCAGCATCGTCTCCACCGGTCCGGACCGCGACCACACCATGGTCCTGCAGGATCCGTTCGCCTGAGGTAGCGCCGGGCGCTGCCCGGCGTAGGTGACAGGAAGAGCCCCGCCCCGCGAAAGCGGGGCTTTTTCGTTACTGTGTCGCCAGGGCCAGCGGGAAAGCGACGCGATGACCAGGATGTCAGCGTGAAGGGCGAGACGGTAGTGCGGGTCACCCTCTGGGTGTCGTGGAGCCTGTGGGGCATCGCCTGCCTGGCACTCTTGTTGGGTGCAGCCGCCAATGCCCTGGCTTCGCGCACGCAGACGGTGCCGCTGGCGATGAGTCCTGGTGCAACCGCCCAGATCACCGTCTACCGCCTCATCGATGATCGTCTGCGGCTGCGCCTGCGGTATGCAGCAGACGGTACCGGGGTTGACCCTGAAGTGCTGCTGCGCATCGAAACTCCCACCGATCATGGAGACTTCCGCGCAGGGGAGCGCTCGGGAGTGGTCGGGCAGGGCATCAACCGCGCGCTGGTATCGGTTGAGTCCAGCGGCCTCATGGCGTCCTACTTTGGTCATGGCCGCGGCGATGCATTGCCACGCGGGCGCTCATGGCTGCGGGTCACCGTGCTGGAGGTGGACCCGGCACTGGTGGGGCATGTGGCAGACATCGAGCTGCAGCCACCGCTGGATCTGCTGAAGCTGACCGATCTGGATTACATCTGGCTGTGGCCGTTCTTCTTCTGGAAGATGGCGGCACTGTTCCTGCTGATTCCAGGGGTAGTGCTGGCTGTCTTTACTCTGGCGTTGCGGCGCTGGCAGCGCCGGGCATCAACGCCGCCGACTTCAGCAGGGGATAGGGGTTGATCGACTCTCCCTTCCACCACTGTTTTTCCGGTCCGAGCACATGTACTTCGAAATGCAGGTGCGGCGCGTCGGCACTGGCATTGCCTGTGCTGCCGACGTAACCGATCACATCCCCGCGTTTGATCACCTGTTTTTCCGCCAGGCCATCGGCATAGCGCTGCAGGTGTGCGTAGTAGTAGCACCAGCGTCCGCTGGGTTCGAACTGGTAGATCGTCAAGCCGCCGCGCGCACTGTCGAACAGTTTTTCGACCGTGCCATCGGCCACCGCCAGCACCGGCGTACCGGCGTCGGCCATGATGTCGATGGCATCGTGTACGCGCCCTTCGCTGCGCGCATCGGTGAAGGTGTCGCGCAGCTGCGAGGCAGCTACGCCCTGCACCGGTAGCAGCAGCCCGGATGGTGCGTCCACAGCCTTCTGGGCCGACAGCGCGGCGGTGGGTGTCGGTGATGCTGCGCGCTGCACCGCAGTCGCGGTTGTGGAAGACAAGGCCGTTGTTGCCGGTGCTGGTTGCCCATCACGGTGCAGCCACCAACCCAGGCCCAGTCCCAACACCACGCCCAGTACGATCAGGTGCGGAAGACGCATCGGCTCACTCCTGCATCACCACGGGTACCGAAGTATCCACTGCATCGGCCACACGCACCGCATCCCAGTTGGTCATGCGTACGCAGCCATGCGATTCGGTCTTGCCGACATGGCCGGGTTCAGGCGTGCCGTGCAGGCCGTAATGCGGTTTGGACAGGTCGATCCAGACCCGGCCGACCGGATTGTTCGGGCCCGGCGGCAGCGTGGCCTTCTTCTCGCCCTTGCGTGCATCCCAGAACAGCTTCGGGTTGTAGTGGAACGGCGGGTCGCGGTACACGCCCAGAATCTTCCATTCGCCGATTGGCAACGGGTCGTGCTGGCTGCCCGACGACACCGGGACCTGAGCAATCACCTTGCCCTGCGCATCCAGCAACTGCAGGGTGGAGTCGGATTTATCGACCACGATCTTCGCCGCCTTTGGCAATGCGGCCGGCGCAATGTTGGGGACCTGGATGCGGCTGCCAGCCTTGGCCAGATCCACGCCCGGATTGAGCAGCTTCAGCAGCTCAGGAGACGCGTGGAAACGCTCACCCAGGGCTTCCTCCACACTGCCGTAGCCCAGCGATTTGAGCTTGGCCTGGGCGGCGGGTCCTTTCGGTATGGGCTGGAACGGACCGGCAACATCCTCAGCAGTCAGCGTGTAGCTGGCCAGCGGCCCCACCGTATCAACCTGCAGAGCCTTCCAGGTGGCGTCGTCCAGTTCGCCGGTTACGGTAAGCCCATGCGCCGCCTGAAAACCCGACACTGCGCGTCGCTGGTTGCTGCCCACCTCGCCATCGATCTGGCCAGGGGAGAAATTCGCGCGATCCAGCAGCACCTGGGCGTGCAGGTCGGAGCGTGGGGCCACATCCGGCCCGGCTTTCTCGGGGATCGGCGTGGGAAGGCTGGGTATTGCAGCCTGTGCGAAGGCGGCGGGGGCCAGCAGGGCGAGGGACAATACAGTTGCGCGGATTGACGGCATTGACGACTCCAATGACAAGCAGATCCACATTGCCCTGAAACCCCGCAGAAGCTCCGTGAAAAATTCCTGATACGTAGATGATGGGAGACTGGGAATCGATGGGCGCCAGATAAAGAGCGCCAGTGCTCAAGTACTGTGCAGAACTTCCGATATCTCGTCCCGTGACGTCACAATTCAAGGAGGGATGGTGTGAGAAAGCATCTGCTGAGGCTAATCAACTGGATCGATGTGAAGGATCCGGCCGGACGCGCACGGATGTATATCGGTGCAGTATTTTTCCTGCCGGCCGTTTTGTTGCCATTTCAGGAAAAGCATCTGTCCCATACGGCGATTCTCTGGTTTGGAGTGTTGCTGATATTGGCGGGTTACATCAGTTTCGCCCTGGTAAGCCATCGTCACTTGAGATATACGAGGGCAGAGCTGGTACTCACCCCGTTGATCTTCGTCGTCACGTCTGTTCTGTTGATTCTGGTCTTGTCTGCCTACTACGCGAAACTAAGTTGGGTCGCCTACAGCAAGGATGATCGAATCATCACCGGATTGGCCGAGGCCTTCTACTTCTCGACAGCGACGTTCACCACACTTGGCTTTGGTGACATCGTACCGATTACAGTACATGGGCGATGGATGGTGGTGTTCGAATCGTTATTGGGAATGACGCATATGGTGGTGTTCATACTGCTGTTTCTGCGCAACGTCGATTTTGATCGACCACCGGAAGATCGGACGCGGGCTGACTGAAGCTGTCATGCAACCGATTTCAATCGGTCAATTCTTGTGGGTAGTCGTCATCTGCCTGAACCGTGTCCGGCCGAACGCTGCGGCCGCCATCAAGCCACATCGGGTAGCGGCCGATAAGGCCTCATCCCCCCGTTTTGGATGTACCGATGAACTACTTGAGGAACGTCAGGGTTGCCTGGCGTCTTGGGCTGGGCTTTGGCCTGCTGCTGTTGCTGGTTGCTGCCGTGGTGGCCACCGGCGCCACCGCCAGTGTCGTGCAGAAGCGCGCGATGCAGCAGGTGGTCGACGTCAGCGTGGCCAAGGTGCGCCTGCTATCGCAGATGCTCGATGCCAACAACCAGATGATGGTCGTGCGCCGCGAAATGCTGATCCGCCAGGGCGAAGACCGCGGTAGCGACGAGCAGCGCATCGCCGATCTGGTCAAGCGCTACGAGGCCAGCTGGACCGCTTATCAGGCACTACCGGGTGATGCAGACGGCAAGGCCATCGCGGAAACCATCGCGGCCAAGCGTGCCATCGCCCGCCCGCTCAACAAGCAGACCAGCGAGCTGATGGAGCAGGGCGACTACCCGGGCGCTGTGGCGCTGACCCTGGGCCCGGTGCAGGAGGCGGCCAACGGCTGGAACAAGGCGCTTTCCGATGGCGTGGACTTCGAAGAGAAGGAAAGCCGCGATGCAGCCGCCGAGGCGATCCGCCTGGGCGAGCGCAGCCTGCTGCAGCTGCTGGTGCTGGGCGGCGTCGCGCTGCTGGTCGGCATCGGTGCCTCGGTGATGATCGGCCGCAGCCTGACCGGCCCACTGGCCCGCGCGGTGAACCTGGCCGAGCGCCTGTCCAAGGGCCAGCTGGACCAGGAGTTCCGCCTCGGTGGCCGCGACGAGCTGACCCAGCTGGGCGAGGCCATGGCCAGCGTGCGCCAGAGCGTGCAGGCGGCGATCGGCGCGCAGCTGCAGATGGCCGAACAGCACGAGGCCGGTGCGATCCGCTATCGCATGGACGCCAGCGCCTTCCCCGGTGATTTCGGCCGCATGGTGCAGGCCACCAACAGCCTGGTCGAATCGCACGTGGAGGTGGAACTGCTGATGGCCGAGGTGATGCAGCGCTACGCCATCGGTGACCTCAGCCGCGACCTGCCGGACTACCCGGGCGAGAAGGGCACGCTGACCCGCACCCTGGCCGCGGTGAAGCAGAGCCTGATGGCGATCAACGCGCAGATTGATGAACTGGCTCGCGCCGCGCGCGCCGGTGATTTCAGCATGCGTGGCGATGCCGATGCGTTCCAGTACCAGTTCAAGGCGATGGTCGAGCACCTCAACGGCATGATGGCCAGTTCGCAGGCCAGCATCGCCGATGTCTCCGACGTGCTGCGCGCGATCTCGCACGGCGACCTGACCGCACGCATGGACGGCGAGTACGACGGCGTGTTCGCCCGTATGCGCGACGATGCCAACACCACCACCGCACAGCTGACCGGCATCGTGCGGGGCATCCAGGTGGCTGCCGACAGCATCAACAACGCGGCGCAGGAACTGGCCGCCGGTAACAACGACCTGTCGCGCCGCACCGAGCAGCAGGCGGCCAACCTGGAAGAAGCCGCTGCATCGATGGAGGAACTGACTTCCACCGTGCGCCAGAATGCCGAGCTGGCGCGCCAGGCCGACAGTGAAGCGCATGCGGCCGGTGCAGCCGTACGCGAGACCGAACAAGCGATGGCACAGATGGCGTCGGTCATGGGTGAGATCGACCAGTCCTCGGCACGCATCTCGGAAATCTCCACGGTGATCGACGGCATCGCGTTCCAGACCAACATCCTGGCGCTGAATGCTGCGGTGGAAGCTGCGCGTGCAGGTGAGCAGGGCCGTGGTTTCGCCGTGGTCGCCAGTGAAGTGCGCACGCTCGCGCAGCGTGCCGGTGTCGCCGCCAAGGAGATCAAGGAACTGATCGAAGATGCCGCTGCCAAGGTGAAGAGCGGCCTGGCAGTGACGGTTGAATCGGAAGCCGCGATCGCGCGCGTGGCACAGGCAAGTTCGCGCACGACCCAGCTGATGAGCGACATCGCTGCGGCGAGCAAGGAGCAGGCAGCCGGTATCGAACAGGTCAACCAGGTGGTGGTTCAGATGGACCAGGTGACCCAGCAGAACGCGGCGTTGGTGGAAGAAGCCACCGCCGCCAGCCGCGCGCTGGAAGAACAGGCGCATGCACTGACCACGTCGGTGTCGGTGTTCAAGGTGGAGGGCGAAGCAGCGTCGGTTGTGCCGCGTCGCGCAGCCTGAGCTGCTGCCACCGCAGTGACAGGAATACGGCCGCCTTGGGCGGCCGTATTTCAATGGCCGGCTCAGGCAGTGGGAAGCATGGCCATCATTGCTCCAGAACACTGCCGAGCATGGCCCCCACGGCATACAGCGCGACCAGGGTAGGGGGCATCACCAGCAGGTAAACGGTCGTCCAGGTCTTTCCGGAAAGCCACCCACCCATGCCGATGACGTTGAGTGCTGCGGTCTGCAGCATTACCGGCAGCTGCATGAGGATGTAGGCGCTCTTGGGGTCACTGTGGGCCTGGGCATCGAGTACCAGCCAGGCGGTCAGCGCGAGATAGAGTGTGCATACGGCAATGCCGGTCCAGCTGATCCAGCGTGGCTTGCGCATGCCGCCTTCTCCGTTCCGTCGGGGCCACCAGCGTAGCGCGGCGTGCGCCGCCGTGCACTTCCTTGGGCCGAGCCCATGAGTGATGCTGCAGGCAGGGAATAGTGCGAACAGACCTGAAGGGTGATCAGCGTGATGAGTGCCGTGATGCTGCCGGTCGTGATGCTGCCAGGCCTGGATGGCACCGGCCTGCTGTCGGCGCACTTCGTAGAGGCGATGCAGGCGCGGGGCATCCAGATGCAGGTGCTGCCGATGCCCGCGCGGGGGCCACAGGACTACACCACGTTGGCGTCGATCCTGCGCCCGCAGCTTCCGGCATCTCCTTTTGTGCTGCTGGCCGAATCGTTCGCCGGGCCACTGGCCATCGAACTGGCGGTGGCCGGGCAGCCTGGATTGCGAGGGCTGGTACTGAGTACGACCTTCGCACGGCGGCCGGTGCCGCTGCCTGCGGCGAGCGCACGGATGCTGGCTCCGGCGTGGCCGTTGCCGCCACTCGGGTTGATGGTCCGGTTGCTGCTGGGGCGATGGCGAACGCGCGGGAGCCTGCGTGAGCTGGGCCTGGCAATCGCGCAGGTGCCGGCGGCAACCCTGCGCCAGCGTGCTGCGACGACGCTGCGCGCGGATGTTCGTACGTTGCTGCCGGAACTGGTGGTGCCGACGCTATGCCTGCATGCCCTGCAGGACCACCTGCTGTGGCCACCCAGCGTGGCCGAGCTGCAGGCGTTGTTGCCCGATGCCCGGCATGTTTCGCTGGAGGGGCCACACTTGCTGCTGCAGGCACGCGCTGACGCAGCTGCAGCCGAAGTCGCCGCGTGGATGAGGACGCTGTCGTCCTGATCGGCAGGATCAGCCGCGCGCGCGGGTACGCGCTGCCTTCTTCGCCGCCACCTTGCGCACGGTCTTCTTCGCCGCACGCGTCTTGGCCGCCTTCTTTGCGGCAGCACTACGCGAGGCGGGAGTGCTGGTCTTCTTGGCCACCGTCTTCTTTGTCGTCTTCTTTGTCGCCTTCTTTGTGGCTGTCTTGCGAGCCGGTGCCTTCTTTGCCGCCGCCTTCTTCGCAGGTGCCTTCTTCGCTGCCGTCTTGGGTGTGGCCTTCTTTGTAGCGGACTTCCTGGCAGGCGCCTTCTTGGCAGCTGTCTTGCGGGTCGCCTTCTTCGTACCCTTGCGCGCGCTGCCGCTACGCTTGCCGCCGCCATCCTGCTTGTTCACGGTAGCCCAGGCAATACGCTCGGCCGTGCCTTCGCTGGCACCGCGCTCGCGCTCGCTTTCCTCGATGTGCTCGGCCTGGCGCTTCTGTTTGTCGGTATATGCAGATTTGTCACCACGGGGCATGACAGGTTCTCCTGTTGTTGTATTCACGCCAGCAGGCGCAGCTTGGGCTCACGCGCCCATTGGCGGGTGGCGGCGACCGTCAGGAAGGCCTTGGCGTCTTCCGCTTCGACGATGCCGGCATCGTTGCCGACCCTTGCTGCCTTCAGCAGTGCATGGCCGCCGGCATCGCTGGCGATGGCCTTCAGGTGAGCCCACGCCTGGCTGGCGAACTCGATGGCGGCACTCTCTTTCGACAAGGCCTTCGCGGCGTCAAGGCTGAGCACCACGGCTACCGCATCGAACACGGCCGATGGGGTGCCCGCCAGTTGCCCATCCGCCGCCTGCAACGTGCCGTCGCTGAGCGTGGCGCCGCCCACTTTCGGCGCGACCAGCTTCACGTCTGCACCTGCCTTCCGTGCGGCCTTGCTCAGGCCAGCGATCATGCGGGCGTCAGAACCTTCGTCGAACAGGATGCCGATGCAGCGCCCCTGCAGGGTGGGTTTGGTGCGGCCGATCACGCGCACCTCGGGGGCCGGCGGCATGTCGCGTGCCGGGGTGGCGGTAGGCGCCGGGTCGGGCAGCGCAGGCAGTGCCAGTCCATCGGCCACGCGCTGCGCCAACGCGTCATCGATGTTGCGCAGATGGCTGACGGTGCGTACCCGCACCTTCAGCGTTTCCACCTTCGACAGTTCGAACACCAGCGCCGATGCCAGGTGCGCCTGCTCCGGCTTTTCAAGGCTGCGGAAGAACATGCGCGCCTGGCTGTAGTGGTCGGCGAAGCTCTCCGCGCGTGTCCGCCCCTTGCGACCGTCGTCCGCAGTGGCGTGGCTACGGAAGCCGCTCGGGGTCTCGCGCGGTGTGTCGTCCTGCAGCGAACTGGGGTCGTACGCCACCCGGCCCTTGGGCACCTGCATCTGCATGTGGCCGTCGCGCTGATGATTGGCAAACGGGCACTTGGGCGCATTCACCGGGATCTGGTGGAAGTTCGGGCCGCCCAGGCGCAGCAGCTGGGTGTCCAGGTAGGAGAACAGACGGCCCTGCAGCAGCGGGTCGTTGCTGAAGTCGATGCCCGGCGGCACGTTGGCCGGGCAGAACGCCACCTGTTCGGTCTCGGCGAAGAAGTTGTCCGGCCAGCGGTCCAGCACCATGCGCCCGATCACCTGCAACGGCACCAGCGATTCGGGAATGATCTTGGTCGGATCCAGGTGATCGAACGGGAAACTGTCTGCCTGCTCTTCGGTGAACAGCTGCACTGCCAGTTCCCATTCCGGGAAGTCGCCGCGCTGGATGGCCTCGAACAGGTCGCGGCGATGGAAGTCGTTGTCGGCCGACTGCAGTTTCAGCGCTTCGTCCCACACCGTGGACTGGATGCCCAGCTTTGGCCGCCAGTGGAACTTTACGAAGGTCGAGTCACCCGCCTCGTTCAGCAGGCGGAAGCTGTGCACGCCGAAGCCTTCGATCATGCGCAGCGAACGCGGAATGGCACGGTCGCTCATTGCCCACATGATCATGTGCATCGACTCGGGCATCAGCGAGATGAAATCCCAGAAGGTGTCGTGGGCCGTGGCCGCCTGTGGAAACGCACGGTCCGGTTCCATCTTCACCGCGTGCACCAGGTCCGGGAATTTCATCGCGTCCTGGATGAAGAACACCGGGATGTTGTTACCGACCAGATCCCAGTTGCCTTCCCTGGTATAGAACTTGACCGCGAAGCCGCGAACGTCGCGCGGGGTGTCCACCGAGCCTGCGCCACCGGCTACCGTCGAGAAGCGGGTGAACACGGGTGTCTTCACGCCTACCTCGGTCAAGACGCGCGCTCGGGTATGCGCCTTCAGCGATCGGGTCAGCTCGAAGTAGCCATGGGCTGCGCTGCCACGTGCGTGCACGATGCGCTCGGGAATGCGTTCGTGATCGAAGTGGGTGATCTTCTCGCGCAGGATGAAGTCCTCCAGCAGCGTGGGCCCTCGAGGTCCCTGCCGCAGGGAGTTCTGGTTGTCCGCCACCGGGATGCCCTGGTCGGTGGTCATCGTCGGGTGGCTGCCCCCGGCCTGCTGGTGCAGTTCATCGCCATTGCCCCGGCGATGGTTCTCGGTCTGGGCGGTTGCGCGCTTGCCGGTCGGCTTGCTGGCGGCCATGGATGGTGGCTCCGGATCATCAAAGAGAACCACGACACTGGAACCGGACCCGTTAAACCCAGGTCCGGCAAAGGTGAACGTACAGGCAAAAGCAGGCTCGGGTATGCTTGCCCCATGCGAGTCGAGCCCGCCGACATCGAAGCCCTATTCGACGCCATCCCGGATGTGCTGTTCTTCATCAAGGACCTTCAGGGGCGTTACACCCACGTCAACCAGACCATGCTGCGACGGCTGGGCCTGCGCGCGCGCAAGGACGTGATCGGGCGCACCGCGGCCGAGATCTACCCGACCGGCCTCAGTGCGGACTACGTCGACCAGGACGCCCGCGTGCTGTCCGGCGAAGTGATCGAGAACCTGATGGAGCTGCACCTGTTCGCCAACCGCGAACCGGGCTGGTGCCTGACCTGCAAGCGCCCGCTGGTGGTCGATGGAGCCATCGAGGGCCTGATCGGCATTTCCCGCGACCTCGGCCAGAAGGACAGCCTCGGCACCCAGTACGAGCAGCTGCGGCTGGCGCTGGCCCACCTCAACGCGCACTACGCCGAGAACGTGCGCATGCAGACCCTGCTGGACATCACCGGTTTCTCGCTGTCGAAGCTGGAGCGCAGCTTCCGCAAGGTGTTCCAGATGACCCCGCAGCAGGTGCTGACCCGGCTGCGGATCCAGATGGCCATGCATCTGCTGCATGGCGACGACAGCATCGCCTGCATCGGCCAGGCCTGTGGTTTCAGCGACCAGAGCGCCTTTACCCGCAAGTTCAAGGCTGAAACCGGTTTCTCGCCGCGCGCCTACCGCGCCCGTATCGGTGGGAACGTCGGCGAGCCGGCGCTGGCCTGAGCCGCCTGCTGCGCTGTGCCTATCCCCGTGGGCACGGGACAGGGTAAGGTGTCGCCCCTGTAGCCCGCCGCCAGCCCCGCCGATGCCCAACTCGATTCCGACCGCTTCGCCGTCCCGCCTCGGACATTCGCTCAAGCCCCGCCAGCTGATCATGATGGGCCTGGGCAGCGCCATCGGCGCCGGCCTGTTCCTCGGCTCGGGCGTGGGTGTGCAGGCGGCCGGTCCGGCGGTGCTGGTGTCGTACCTGGTGGCTGGCGCGCTGGTGATCATCGTGATGAACGCGCTGGGTGAGATGGCGGCGGCCAAGCCCACCAGCGGCGCGTTCTCGGTGTATGCAGCCGACGCCATGGGCGCTACCGCCGGTGCCACCGTGGGCTGGCTGTGGTGGGTGCAGCTGGTGATCGTGATCGCCGCTGAAGCAGTGGGCGCAGCGGGGCTGCTGGCCACGGTCTGGCCGGCGATACCGGTACCGATGGCGGCATTGGCCTTCATGCTGTTCTTCACCGCGATCAACCTGCTCGGAGTGAAGAACTTCGGCGAGTTCGAATTCTGGTTCGCCATCCTCAAGGTGGCGGCGATCCTGGCCTTCATCGCCATTGGCGTGGCGCTGCTGATGGGCTGGCTGCCGCAGGTGACCTCGCCGGGCCTGAGCAACTTCACCGAGCATGGTGGCTTCGCACCGAAGGGCCTGGCCGGGATCGGTGCGGCGCTGCTGGTTGTCGTTTTTGCCTTCGGTGGCACCGAGATCGTGGCCGTGGCAGCGGCCGAAACCGAAGATCCCGAGCGCAGCATCGCCCGTGCCATCCGCACCGTGGCCTGGCGCATCCTGGTGTTCTACATCGGCTCGCTGAGCGTGATCATCGCCGTGGTGCCGTGGACCAGCGAGGCGCTGAAGTCGCCGTTCGCCGCCGTGCTGGACATCGCCCGCATCCCGGGCGCCGGTACTGCGATCACCCTGATCGCCGTGATTGCGCTGCTGTCGGCGCTCAATGCCAACCTCTATGGCGCCTCGCGCATGATGTATTCGCTGGCGCAGCGCCGCGAAGCGCCGGCTGTGCTCGGCTGGACCGACCCGCGCCAGGTGCCGGTGATCGCCGTGCTGGCCAGCGTGCTGTTCGGCTTTGCCGCCACGGTGATGGAACTGCTGTTCCCGGACCGGGTGCTGCCGGTGCTGCTGAACATCGTCGGTTCCACCTGCCTGCTGGTGTGGACGCTGTCGCTGGTCTCGCAGCTGGTGCTGCGCCGGCGCGCGGATCGCCTGGGCACCCGCCTGCCGTTCCGCATGGCCGGCTTCCCGTGGCTGACCTGCTGTGCACTGGCGATCCTGGCGCTGATCTTCGGCCTGCTGCTGAGTGAAGCGCATACCCGGCTGCAGTTCCTGTCGATGGTGGCGTTGACCGCCACGATCGCCGCCAGCAGCGCCATCGCGCGGCGCATGCGCGAGGCCTGATTGCTGTTGTAGAGCCGACCCCACGGTCGGCTGCTGTTCGCGTGGCCGCCAGCCGAGCGCGGGCTCGGCTCTACAGCAGGCATACATCCGCCGTGCCATCCTGATCGCGTGGGCCGTCATCGGCCCGTCGAACAGGAGCACCGCATGCTGCGCAGCCGTCCCTTCCTGATGTTCACCGGCCAGGCCGAGGCCGCGCTGGCCCTGTACGCCGAAGCCTTTGCCGATTTCCGCCTGCTGGCCCTGCAACGCCACCCCGAGGGCGCCGGCGCCGGCGTGCCCGGGCAGGTGCGCCAGGCCATTTTCCTGCTCGGTGGCACCCACTACCTGTGCTTCGACAGCCTGGACGTGCACGACTTCACCTTCTCGCCGTCGATCTCGCTGTTCGTCGAGTGTTCCGGCGCCGAGCAGTTCGAACGAGCCGCACGCGTGCTGGGCGAGGGCGGCCATTGGCTGATGCCGGTGGGCGATTACGATTTCAGCAACCGCTATGGCTGGGTGCAGGACCGCTTCGGCGTGTCGTGGCAGTTGAGCCTGGGGCAGATGCCGGATCCGTGATCGGAAGTATGTGGGTGTGGCCCCTGGTCCACACGTCCTTATGAAAACGGCCCGCTTGCGCGGGCCGTTTTCTTTACCGATGCAGGGAGGAATCACGCCTCGACTTCATCATCCTTGTAGGCATCGACCGGGATGCAGGCGCACATCACGTTCTTGTCGCCGTACACGTTGTCCACGCGCGCCACCGGCGGCCAGTACTTGCTCTGCTTCAGGCTGGCCAGCGGGAAAGCGGCCAGTTCGCGCGGGTAGGCGTGGGTCCACTCGCTGGCGGTCACTGCGGTGGCAGTGTGCGGCGCGTTCTTCAGCGGGTTGTCCTCGCGGTCCAGGCGGCCGTCTTCGATCGCAGTGATTTCCTCGCGGATCTGGATCATCGCGTTGATGAAGCGATCCAGTTCGTGCAGCGATTCGCTCTCGGTCGGCTCCACCATCAGCGTGCCGGCCACCGGGAAGCTCAGGGTCGGGGCGTGGAAGCCGAAGTCGATCAGGCGCTTGGCCACGTCCTCGGCGCCGATGCCGCTGGTCTTTTCCAGCGGGCGCACGTCGAGGATGCACTCGTGCGCCACCAGGCCGTTGCGGCCGGTGTACAGGGTCTTGAAGTGCGGGGCCAGGCGCTTGGCGATGTAGTTGGCGTTGAGCTGCGCGACCTGGGTGGCCTTGCGCAGGCCGTCGCGGCCCATCATCGCGATGTACATCCAGCTGATCGGCAGGATCGAGGCGCTGCCGAAGCTGGCCGCGCTGACCATGCCGACCGGGCCGTTGTCACCCAGCTTGCCGGGCAGGAACGGGGCCAGGTGCTCCTTGACCGCGCACGGGCCGACGCCCGGGCCGCCACCGCCGTGCGGGATGCAGAAGGTCTTGTGCAGGTTCAGGTGCGAAACATCCGACCCCCACTTGCCCGGCTTGGCCACGCCGACCAGGGCGTTCATGTTGGCACCGTCGGTGTACACCTGGCCGCCGTGCTTGTGGATGATCTCGCAGATCTCCACCACCTCTTCCTCGAACACGCCGTGCGTGGACGGGTAGGTCATCATGATCGCGGCCAGGCGGTCGCTGTACTTCTCGGCGTTGAGGCGGATGTCCTCGACGTCGACGTTGCCGTTGGCATCGGTCTTGGTCACCACCACCTTCATGCCGCACATCTGCGCCGAGGCCGGGTTGGTGCCGTGCGCCGAGTCCGGGATCAGGCAGATGTCGCGGTGGTCTTCGCCGCGCGAGCGGTGGTAGGCGCGGATCGCCAGCAGGCCGGCGTACTCGCCCTGCGCGCCGGAGTTCGGCTGCAGGCTGACCGCGTCATAGCCGGTGCATTCGACCAGCATCGCTTCCAGCGTGTCGATCAGTTCCTTGTAGCCCAGCGCCTGGTCGGCCGGCACCAGCGGGTGGATCTGCGAGAACTCCGGCCAGGTCACCGGGATCATCTCGGCGGTGGCGTTGAGCTTCATGGTGCACGAGCCCAGCGGGATCATCGTGCGGTCCATCGCCAGGTCCTTGTCGGCCAGCGAGCGCAGGTAGCGCAGCAGTTCGTGCTCGCTGTGGTGGGTGTTGAACACCGGGTGGGTCAGGAACGCGGACTGGCGCAGCAGGCCGGCCGGCAGCGCATCGGCGGTGCTGGCATCCAGCGCGTCGACGTCGGCCTGCGCACCGAACACGGCGGCCAGCGCGACCACGTCGGCGCGGGTGGCGGTCTCGTCCAGGCTGATGCCGACCGAGTCGCTGTCGATCGCGCGCAGGTTGTAACCCGCAGCGCGGGCCTTGGCGTGGATCTCATCGGCATGCACGCCGGTGACATGCAGGGTGTCGAAGAAGTCACTACCGACCTGCACGCCGGCCTTGCGCAGCGCCGCGGCCAGGATCGAGGCCAGGCGGTGGGTGCGGCGGGCGATGCGGGTCAGGCCTTCCGGGCCGTGGTAGACGGCATACATCGAGGCCATCACCGCCAGCAGCACCTGTGCGGTACAGATGTTGGAGGTGGCCTTCTCGCGGCGGATGTGCTGCTCGCGGGTCTGCAGGGTCAGGCGGTAGGCCGGGTTGCCCTGCGCATCGACCGAGACGCCGATCAGGCGGCCCGGCATCGAGCGCTTGTAGGCGTCACGGCAGGCCATGAACGCGGCGTGCGGGCCGCCGAAGCCGAATGGCACGCCGAATCGCTGGCTGTTGCCGACCACGATGTCCGCGCCCCATTCGCCCGGGGCGGCCAGCAGGGTCAGTGCCAGCAGGTCGGTGGCCACGGCCACCAGGCCGCCGCGCGCGTGCACGGCATCGACCAGCGCCTTGTAGTCGCCGACCTGGCCGAAGGTGTCCGGGTACTGCAGCAGCAGGCCGAAGGCTTCCGCTTCCAGTGCTTCGGCCGGGGTGCCCACGCGCAGCACGATGCCCATCGGTTCGGCGCGCGTGCGCAGCAGTTCCAGGGTCTGCGGGTGCACGGCGTCGTGCACGAAGAAGGTGTCCGACTTCGACTTGGCCGAACGCTTGGCCAGGGTCATCGCTTCGGCAGCGGCGGTGGCTTCGTCCAGCAGCGAGGCGTTGGCGATTTCCATGCCGGTGAGGTCGGCGCACAGGGTCTGGAAGTTGATCAGCGCTTCCATGCGGCCCTGCGAGATTTCCGCCTGGTACGGGGTGTAGGCGGTGTACCAGGCCGGGTTTTCCAGGATATTGCGCAGGATCACGTTCGGCGTGTGGGTACCGTAGTAGCCCTGGCCGATGAAGCTGCGCAGCACGGTGTTCTTGTCGGCGATCGCACGGATCTTCGCCAGTGCCTGCACTTCGGTCATCGATTCAGGCAGTGCCAGCGGCGCCGGCGACTTGATCTTGGCCGGTACGATGGCATCGGACATCGCATCCAGCGATGCGTGGCCGACGACGTCGAGCATCTGCGCGATCTCGGCATCGTTGGGGCCGATGTGGCGCTCGACGAACGCATTGTGGTGCTCGAGCTCACGCAGGGAAGGGGTGTTCTGGGACATGGCGAAGGATCCGTCAGGAAAGGGCACACGCACGGGCACAAGCCGCCGGTCGGCGGTCTGCGGGGCGCCCCTCTGTCCTTTTGCCTGAGAGTTTGGAAGCGCGGAAAACCGCGGCTTCGTGCCCCTTCGGCGCCGGATCGAACCGGTCTCTCCAGAGTTGTGTTACGGGTGGTATCGGGCCTGAGCGATTACGGGCGTTGCGCCTTCGGCAGCGGTGTTCCGCTTCTCCCACCGTGTTGCCCGCCGATTATAGCCCGTTGCGGGCGCGCCAGCCGCCTCCGGGCCCGGCCGCTGCGCCTGAATGGCCGATGGCCCGGTCGTGCGTTTTGTGCACCGCTGCATGGCATCGGGCGCAATCCCCACCTATGATGGCGGGATACCCGAATTCATCTGGCGCCGTCCCTGCTGCAGGGGGACCGGCGCCCGCCGTGCGTGCAACGCATGGCCCTGCCGGACGCCTTCCCCATGACCGCCGCTGTTGCTCCCTCCACCCGCCGCATGGCCCTGCTGCTCGCCGGCCTGGCCATGTTCGGTCCGTTCTCGATCGACACCATCTTCCCGGCGTTCCCGCAGCTGGCCCAGCGCCTGGCGGTGGACGAGGTGGCGGTGCAGCAGACCATCAGCGTGTACCTGCTGTTCTACGGCCTGATGAGCCTGGCACACGGCCCGCTGTCCGATGCCTGGGGCCGCAAGCGGGTGATCCTCGGCGGCCTGGTGGTGTTCGTCGGTGCCTCGGTCGGCTGTGCGCTGTCCACCGACCTGACCACGCTGCTGGCGTTCCGCGCGCTGCAGGGTCTGTCCGCAGGCGTCGGCATGATTGTCGGCCGTGCGGTGATCCGCGACCTGTACCACGGCCACGATGCACAGCGGCTGATGAGCCAGGTGTCGATGCTGTTCGGCATCGCCCCGGCGATCGCACCGATCATCGGTGGCTGGATCCTGCTCAGCGGCGCCGGCTGGCCGCTGATCTTCTGGTTCCTGGTGGTGTTCGCGCTGGTGCTGCTGGCGGCCACCGCGCGCTACCTGCCGGAAACCCATCCGGTCGAGGCGCGCGTGCCGTTGTCACCGCGCGTGCTGATGCGCAACTACGTGGGCATCGGCTTCAATCCGCGTTTCCTGCGCCTTGCGTTGGCCGGCAGCATCGGCTTCGGTGGCGTGTTCCTGTACATCTCCTCGGCGCCGGTGTTCGTGATGCAGCACCTGCACCTGGGCGAGGGCGGCTTCGCCTGGCTGTTCATCCCCACCATCGGCGGCATGACCACCGGCTCGTTCCTGTCCGGGCGCATGGCCGGGCACAGCAGCCCCACGCGACAGGTCTCCATCGGTTTCGCCCTGTGCGCGCTGTCGGTGCTGCTGAACATCGGCTATGTCGGCCTGGCGCCACAGTTCGCCCTGCCGTGGGCGGTGATGCCGATCTTCCTGGGCGGCATGGGCATGGCGCTGATCTTCCCGATCCTGGCGCTGGCGGTGCTGGACATGTACCCGCACCAGCGCGGCCTGGCCTCGTCGCTGCAGGCCTTCGTGCAGCTGATGATCAGCACCGTGGTGGCCGGCGTGGTGTCACCGCTGCTCAGCGCCAGCCCGCTGCACCTGGCGCTGGGCCAGGCGGCGTTCTTCGGCGCCGGCTTCGTGTTCTGGTACTGGGAACACCGGCGCGAACGCGCGGCGCAGGCGGCCTGCACGGGCCATTGAGCAGCGTGCAGGGGTAGGGCGGGCCGTGACGCCCGCAGCACTTGCGACGGGAAACCACCGGACTAGGCTGGGTACTCCAGCCAGCCGGTGCACAGGTG
Source organism: Stenotrophomonas sp. WZN-1 (assembly GCF_002192255.1). NCBI lineage: Bacteria > Pseudomonadati > Pseudomonadota > Gammaproteobacteria > Lysobacterales > Lysobacteraceae > Stenotrophomonas > Stenotrophomonas sp. WZN-1. The sequence goes on along the minus strand of NZ_CP021768.1, from coordinate 3,302,923 downwards.
CACGACAGCCAGCCGATCCACTGTCGTTGCATGAGGTACCCCCATGGCTGCGCAGCAGACCTACCGCCTGTTCGAGGTGGCGCTGAAGGAGCGCCGCGTCCTTTCCCCCTCCCTGGACCGCATGGTGTTCACCGGTGCCGACGTGGCACGGATGAAGTCCGAAGGCCCGGACCAGCGCATCAAGGTGTTCTTCCCCTTGCCCGGCCAGGAGGTGCCGCAGGTCCCCAGCGGCGAGGACTGGTACCCGCGCTACCGGGCCCTGCCGGACGATCAGCGCCCGCCGATGCGCACCTACACGATCCGCCAGCTGCGCGCCGAGCAGGGCGAGGTCGATGTCGATTTCGTCATCCACGGCGTGACCGGCCCCGCTTCGCGCTGGGCCATGCATGCCCGGCCGGGCGACCGCGTGGTGCTGCTGGCCCCGGATGCCGACTGCGCCGACAGCAGCGAGGGCTGGGAATGGAAGCCGCCGGCCGGCGTTGGCCAGGTGCTGCTGGTGGCTGACGAGACCGCGCTGCCGGCAGTGGCCGGCATTCTCGAGGAACTGGCGGCCATGGTGGATCCGCCGCGCACGCTGGCCCTGCTGGAAGTGGCGCAGGCCGGTGACGCGGTTCCGCTCAAGGCGCCGGCCACGGCCGAGCTGGTCTGGTTGCCGCGCGGGCAGGCGGCGTACGGGCAGCCCTTGCTGCAGGCAGTCCAGGCAAGGTTGGCTGCGGCCTCGGGTGTGGCTGCCGGCGACGCGCTGGAGGAGATCGACGTCGATGCGCAGATCCTCTGGGAGCAGGCCGATACCCGCGTGGCGGGGCCGCTGTATGCCTGGGTGGCGGGCGAGGCGGGGGCGGTGATGGCGATCCGCCGCCACCTGGTGCGCGATTGCGGGTTGGACCGCCGTGCGATCACCTTCATGGGTTACTGGCGGCACGGCAAAGTGCTGGACTGAGGCGACGTGAAGCAGCGCTGCGGGCGGGGTGCGCTATCCTTGCGCCCCCCTCGCAGCGGTACCGCACCATGTCCACCAGCTCCAAGACCCGCCGCGACCAGCGCCGTCGCCAGGAAAAGCAGGCCGCCAACAAGGCTGCTGCCCAGGCCTCGCCGGTGGAGCCGCATGCCGAACTGCGCGACGCGCAGCGCACCCTGCTGGCCGGTGTCGTGCGCCGCGACGGCGAATGGGTGCTGGGCATGGACGGCCGCATCGCTGGCCACAGCGAGAGCGCTGCGCAGGTGCTGGCGCTGATCATGCAGGCCGGTGAACTGCACGAGCGCAACGGCACGCCGGTGCGCCTGATGTACTCCGATGCGCTGCGCGATGCCGCACAGGCCGAAGCGAAGGAAAAGGGCCAGACTTTCGAGGAGTTCAAGGCCGAGCTGGCCGCGGCGATGGCCGCGAAGAAGAACAGCTGACAGGCGTTTCGGTAGAGCCGGCCGCTGGCCGGCTGCCCGTTGGGTCTTCGTCGCGCAGTTGCCGGCCAGCGGCCGGCACTACCAGAAAGGGGCGGATCCTCGCGGATCCGCCCCTTTTTCATTTCGCCGCCGGTGCCGCGCTGGCCTGCCAGCCGCACATCTGGCCTTCGTTCTGCTGCTTCAACCACTCGTTGACCGGGGTGAAGTACTCGATCATCGGGCCGGCATCGAGCTTGTCGGTGCCGGTCAGCTCCTTCAGCGTGGCCTGCCACGGCTGGCTGGCACCCTTGCTCAGCATCGCCCAGTACTTCTGGCCGGCTTCCTTGTTGCCGTAGAAGGTGCACTCATGCAGCGGGCCCTTGTAGCCGGCCGCGTCGCACAGGCCCTTGTAGAACTGGAACTGCAGGATGCGTGCCAGGAAGTAGCGCGTGTACGGAGTGTTGCCCGGCACGTGGTACTTCGCGCCCGGGTCGAAGAATTCTTCGCCACGGGTGCTTGCCGGCGCCACGCCCTGGTACTTGGCCTTCAGGTCCCACCACGCCTTGTTGTAGTTGTCGGCGGTGATCGAGCCATCGAACACGCCCCAGCGCCAGCGGTCGATCATCAGCCCGAACGGCAGGAACGATACGCCCGACAGCGCCATGCGCATCTGGTTGTTGATGACCGCCTCGCGGCTCTCGGTCGGTGCGTCGACCAGGCCGATCGAGCTGAGGTACTTGGGCGTCATCGCCAGCACGATGGTGTCGCCGATCGCTTCATGGAAGCCATCGTTGGCACCGCCCTGGAACAGCGGCGGCAGCGGGTTGTAGGCCAGGTCGTAATAGATGTGGCCCAGCTCGTGGTAGATGGTGGTGAAGTTCTCTTCGTTCGGCTTGATGCACATCTTGGTGCGCACATCGCCTTCCATGTTCATGTCCCAGGCGCTGGCGTGGCAGACCACGTCGCGGTCGTCGGGCTTGATGAACTGGGTGCGTTCCCAGTACGACTGCGGCAGCGACGGCATGCCCAGCGACACATAGAAGTCCTGCGCGCGTTCGGTCATCTGCCTGGCGGTACGCAGTTCGGCCTCGCGCTGCGCCTTGTACTGCGCGGCCACGTTGGCGTCCTTGCCGGCCTTGGCCAGCGCGGCGCTCAGGTTGGTCTGGTACTGCTTCTCAAGCGCCGCGGTGATGTCCAGGCTGCCGGCACCCGGGTACGGTTCCAGCTGGTCCCACAGGTTCGACCAGTCCTGCTGCCACATGTTGCCCAGCAGGTGCGCGGCGATCAGGCCGTTGCCCACTTCGGCCTTGTCCTTGCCGTAGGTTTTGTCCAGCTTGCCGCGTGCGTAGCAGTGCAGCTGCTCGTACATCGGCTTGACCTGTTCCCACAGGCGATCGGTTTCCGGGCCGATCTGTTCCGGCGGCATGTCATAGCCGCTGCGCCACATCTGGCCGGCATCGGTGAAGCCCATGCCCTTGGCGCCTTCATTCACCAGGCCGACGAACTTCTGGTAGTCGCCGCGCATGCTCTTGGTGGTGCTGTGCCAGCCCTGCCAGGCGTCGAGCTGCTTGTCGTAATCGCGGCTGCGTGCCAGCACCTGCTCCAGCTCGCCCAGCTGGCGGCAGGAGTTCGGATCGTTGGCATCGGTGCAGTACTTGCCGGCGCCGTAGCTGCCTTCCATGCGGGTGGCGATCTGGGTCAGCTCGGCCAGCTTGGCCGGGTCACGCGGTGCCGGCATCGACGACATCAGCTTCAGCAGGTGGATCGCGCGCTTGCTGTCCTCGCTCATCGGCTTGCCGTCGAACGTGGCGGCCTGTTCGATCCAGCTGTTGAGCTGGGTCAGCGAACGCTCGTTGGCCTTGGCCGCAATGCGTTCCGAGTCACTGTTGATGTAGGTGGAGGACAGCCACTGCGCCGAGGTCATCTCCGGGTAGGCGGCCTTGAACTCGGCATTGATGCGGGCCACGAACTGATCGGCGGTTTCGCCGGCCGGGGCGCTGCTGCTGGCGGTATCGGTACCTGGGGCAGCTTCCTTCTTGCAGGCGGCCAGGGCCAGCGTGGCGGCGGCGATTGCCGAGGCCAGCAGGAGATGACGGTGTTTCACGGGCGGTCCTTGGGTGGTGAACGACGGCCGAAGGCTAGTGGGCAGTCGCTGCTACCGCAAGTGGCGGAAGTCGGCCGGGCGGCGCCCGGCACCCGCAGAGGCTTTCAAGCAAGGGCAACGTCAACTTCAAAAGCGAGGATTCCGTGGGGTGGCGGGGCGGTGTCGGACTGCGGGGACGCCGCAAGTACGTCCCTGTAGGCTTGGCAGCCGCATCCATGCGGCTGACACCCCGCACTCCGATACCGCCCCACCTCTGACAGATCGCGGTGGCTGTTGGTGGGTGTCGACCTTGGTCGACACATCTGTCAGATATCGATAATCAAAATGGGGTCAGATCCGTTTTCCGGAGGAAAACGGATCTGACCCCAAGGTCATTCCAACAGATCGCGGAAAACTGTCGAAGGCGGGGTGGGTCCGGTGGCGGGAGTGTCCGCGGCATGGATGCCGCGGCCAAGCCCCCAGGGAGGGGTTTACGGCGTCTCCCGCCACCGGACCCACCCCGCCATCCCACGGAACGCACGCTGTTGCTGTTGCTTCGGCCCTTGCGGTTGCAGTTGCAGTTGCCTCTGCAGGTGCAGGGCTGCAAGCCCTGCCGAACAACCCTCAACCTTCGCAGCTGGCGAACACGTCGCGGTCGCGCTCGTACAGCGAGGTCTTCACCTGCATCAGGCCCAGCACCGACGGGAACAGGTTGTCATGGTCGGTGTAGGCTGCCGAACGCTTGCGCACGCACTGCAGGTCCAGCCCGCGGCTGCTGGCAAAGCCCGGCGAGAACCACATCGTCATCGGTACCCGGGTCTGCTCGGCCGGGGCGATGGCGTAGGGCACGCCATGCAGGAACAGGCCCTTCTCGCCCAGCGACTCGCCGTGGTCGGACAGGTAGATCATCGCCGTGTCGTAGTCCTGCATGCCCTGCAGCGTGCCGATCGTCTTGGTCAGGAAGTGATCGGTGTACAGCACGGCATTGTCGTAGCTGTTGGTGATCTCTTCGCGCGAGCAACGGCCGATGTCACGGGTATCGCAGGTCGGGGTGAAACGGCGGAACGCGGGCGGATAGCGCTCGAAATAGGCCGGGCCGTGGTTGCCCAGCTGGTGCAGCACCACCACCCGGTCGCCGGGCCTGGCCCGCACCTGGGTGGCGAGGTCCTGCAGCAGGATCTCGTCCATGCAGCGGCCATCGGCGCACAGGCCCGGCGTGGTGGCGTCGGACAGCGACTGGAAGTCCAGGCCCTCGCACACGCCCTTGCAGCCGGACTGGTTGTCGCGCCACAACGGCGCGATGCCGGCGCGGTTCAGCACGTGCAGCAGCGACTGGTGTGCGCGGATCTTCTTTTCGTCGTAGTCGTGGCGCCCCCAGGGCGAGAACAGGCACGGTAGCGAAACCTCGGTGCTGGTGCCGCACGAGTGCATGTCCGGGAAATTGATCACGCTGGCCTGCGCCAGCTCCGGGGTGGTGTTGCGGCCACCGTTGAGCCCCCAGTTCTGCGCGCGCACGGTCTCGCCCATGACGATCACCAGCAGGCGTGGCTTGCTGGCCGGCGCGCGCGGGGTGGCCTTGGCATCGGTACCGATCGGCAGCTTCGGCGCACGCTGCACCGGGTTGTCACCGCGCAGTGCACGCGGCATGCCCAGCAGCACATTGGCCGGTGTCGCGAGGTAGCGCACTTCGCGCTGGTTGCGCATCAGTGCCGAGACATCCTGGAACGAGATCAACGCGCCGCCGACAGCAGTCACCGCCGCCACCACCAGGAAGCCCAGCCGCCACAGCAGGCTGCGGCCCCAGCTGCGGCGACGCAGCTGCACACGCCACAGCACGATCATCGGCAGCACCGCCAGCAGAAGGACTGGCCACAGCAGTGACACGGTCATCAGCTCGCGGCTTTCCTTGGGGTCGGTCGCCAGCACGTTGCGCAGCATGTCCGCATCCAGGTAGATGTGGTAACGGCTCATGTAATGCGCAGCGAATGCGGTCACCAGCAGCAACAGGCTGATCACCACCCTGGCGTTCCAGCGCCAGACCAGAAGGCCCAGCAGCACGCCGTGCGCACCCAGCAGCAACAGCAGCAGCGAGAGCGCGTAGCGCAGGCTGCCCGGATGGCTGGCCATGGCGCTGTGCCAGAACAGGCCGTTGCCGGCCACCGCGAAGAACAGGCTGGTCAGTGCGATCAGTGCTTCGGTGGACAGCTGCGGCCGCCAGCGGCGAAGGTTCGCCAACGCGGGAAGGCGGGCGGGGCGTTGGACCGATGCACTCATGCGTTTGCCTCCTGGCGGTGGGGACGGTCCAGCTGACGGCGGATCAGGACGCGTTTGACGATCAGGTACAGGCCCAGCGAAAGCAGCCAACATATCAGTGCAGTGGCGACGTCATGCGAAAGGAAGTGCGCGCCCCGGAGCTGCTGGCTGATGCCGAACACCAGGCCGGTGCCAAGACCGATCCACAACCCGGTCCAGCGCCATGAAGGGCGCCACAGCAGGGCAAAAAAGTACAGGGACAACCACGCATAGCCCGCGCTGGCGTGGCCCGCCGGGAAGCAGGCCTGCGCGGCCATGCCTGCGGGGCGCGCCGTGAACAGCCCGATGAACGGCTGGTGGCCGCCGTAGCGCAGCAGGTCCCAGGGGCATTCCATCGGCACCAGCGACTTCAGCAGGGAGATCACGCCGGTGCCCAGCGCAATGGCAATTACGACATAAAGCAACGCCCAACGCAGGGTGCGATCGCACCCCTTGCGCCAGTGGTGGAAGCACAGCAGGATCGCCACCAGCGCCGCTGCCGTGCTCAGCCATTTGCCTGCCTTGTGCACCACCGTGCGGGTGGCCCAGGCGTCCTGCAGCGCCCAATGGCCGCCCTCAAGGCGGAACAGGTGATCGGCCACCCACTGGTCGCCGCCGAAACCCATCAGCAGCGTAAACACGGGTAGTCCGATTGCGACAGGCAACCAAAGGTGAGTTACGGCAAATTTTGACGCCAGTGGCGATGTCGCAAGCGGCGATACCGCATCAAGGGGACGAACGGGCATGCTGGGAAGGGGCGGTTCGGGAATCCGCGGCCATGCTCGTCACCTGGATGTCGGAGAAGGGTCGGACGCTCGTTCGCGCCGGGTTAATGAGTCCCCGGCGCGTGCCTACGTTCAATCTTCTTCAGCGGTCGAGCCGGCCCGTTCGGCGTGGCATTGCGGGTCCCAGGCCGTACCGGGAAGCAGTTGCCAACGATTCCTGTTGGCGATGCCGATGTCGATCACCTTGGCCGGGTCCACGCAGGGGCTCATCGCATCGTCCAGCACCAGCAGCCAGCGCTTGCCCGGTGCCTCGGCCAGCCACGGGCCGGCATCATGCCACTGCTCGGCCCACGGGCGCTTGAAGCCGAACTCGCGCACCGGTCGATCTGCCTGCAGCAGGTTCTGTTCGCGCCAGGCGACCAGTGCCAGCTCCGCATCCGGGCCGATCCGCGCACCCACCCGGCGCATCACCGCCGACGCCGATGCGTATGGATCCAGCGCCGGGATCAGCACCAGGCCGTAGAGCATCCACAGCATGCCGTGGGTCAGCAGCACCAGCGTTGCGGCTCCGCGCACCCGCAGCCACACGATCAACGTGGCCAAGGCAATGGCAAACGTCAGCAGGCCATCCCCCAGCACCGGCAGCAGCGAACCGGGCATCGCCCGCCGTTCCAGCTGCGCCACGGCCCACGGATGCTCGGTCATCAGCATCACGCCCAGCACCCCGGTGGCCAGCATCAGCACCAGGCTGTAGCCGAACAGGTAGCGCCGCACGCAGAGCCGGCGCAGCAGGCCCGGCAACAGCGGGGCCACCGCCAGCGCCATCGCCGGCAGCATCGGCAGCACATAGACCTCGCGCTTGCCGGGGCTGGCACTGAAGAACACCAGCACCAGCAGCGCCCAGCCCAGCAACAGCCACTGCCGGCGGTCGCCACGGCGGATGCGGCGCCACCAGGGTTTGAACAGCATCGGCAACAACAGGCTGCCCGGCAGCCACAAGGTCAGGATCACCTGCAGGTAGTACCAGACCGGCTGGCGGTGGTGCCAGGCGTTGGCATAGCGGGTGCCGGTCTGCTTGAACAGCAGTTCGTGGGCATAGGACTGCAGGGACGCGCTGGGCTCATGCAGCAATGCCCAGCCCAGCGGCGCAAGCCACACCGCCACGCCCAGCAGGAAGGCCGGGATCAGCCACAGCAGCGTTGCCGGGTGCGGACCGTCCACGCTGCGCCCGCGGCGACGCTGGTACAGCCACCAGCCGAACCAGGGCAGCACCATCAGCAGCGGCAGGAAACCCACACCCTTGGTCACCGTGCCGAGGCCAGCGGCGAAACCGGCCAGCCACAGCGCGGGCAGGTTGCGGCGCTCGCACAGGTGGCGCATCAATCCCCACAGGGCCACGGTGGTCATCCCCACCAGCACCATGTCGATCTGCGCACGCTTGGCCATCAGCCCGAACTGCAGGGTGCAGAACAGCGCCGCCAGGGCGTACAGGGAATGCCGCGGCGACCACAGCCGCCGTGCCAGATCCGACACCAGCCACAGGCTGAGCAGGGCGCCGAGCAACGACGGCAGCAGGAACGACCATTGCCAGCTGCCGACGATCTCGTAGGCGGCCGCCTGCAGCCACATGAATACCGGCGGCTTCTCGGCGTACAGCTCGCCGCCACGGTGTGGCAGCAGCCATTGCCCGCTTTCGACCATGGTGCGGGCCGCCAGCACGAAGCGCGGCTCGTCCGGCGGCTGTGGCTGCCGAAGGCCGATACCCGCTGCCAGTGCAGCGATGATCAGCAACCACAACAGGGGCAGGCGCCAACGGCGGGGCAGGGCTACGGGCACGGCAGGCTCCGGGAGCAAAACGGCCACTCTGACGTGGCAGGGGTAGGAAAGGCGTCGGAGCGGGTGCGCGGCGACCGCATTCCGACATGGTCGGCGCTACCATGGTACGAACTTCCGTGGATCTTTCGTGCATGCGTCTGTTGGTGATCGAGGACAACCGCCAGCTGGTGGCCAACCTGTTCGACTATTTCGAGTCGCGCGGGCACGTGCTCGACGTGGCCCCGGATGGCATCACCGGCCTGCACCTGGCCGGCAGCCACCCCTACGATGCGGTGATCCTGGACTGGATGCTGCCGCGCATGGAGGGGCCGGAGGTGCTGCGCCGCCTGCGCGCCGAGCACGCCTCGGAGGTGCCGGTGATCATGCTGACCGCGCGCGACGAGCTGCCGGACAAGATCGCCGGCTTCCGCGCCGGCGCCGACGACTACCTGACCAAGCCGTTCGCCCTTCCCGAGCTGGAGGTGCGGCTGGAGGCGCTGCTGCTGCGTGCGCAGGGCCGAAATCCGCGCAAGCGCCTGCAGGTTGGCGACCTCGTGCTGGACCTGGCGACCCTGGAGGCGCAGCGCGGCAACCAGGTGCTGCATCTGTACCCGGCCTGCCGCAAGCTGCTTGAAGTGCTGATGCGGGCCAGCCCGGGCGCGGTCACGCGCCAGCAGCTGGAATTCGCCCTGTGGGGCGACGAGCCACCCGATGGCGACCTGCTGCGTTCGCATGTCTACGAGCTGCGCCGCAGTGTGGATGGACCGTTCGCCGAGAAGCTGATCCATACGCTGCCGCGGGTGGGCTATCGGTTGGCGGTGATGGACGGTGCCGACGCCGGCAGGAATGCTGATGAGGGCGCGTAAGCCGGGACCGCTGTACCGGCGGGTGGTGTGGTGGTTGCTGGGCTACCTGGCCCTGCTGTCGATTGCCGTGTTCAGTGTCGGCAACTACGTGCACGAACACGCCGAGCACGCTGCGTGGCGCGCGCTGCTCAATTCCGAACTGGACAGCATCGTCGAGCATGTCGAGCACGAACCTCACTATCGCTGGCAGGACTCGGACACGCTGAGCCTGTACCGCTTTGACGCGGTCAATCTGCCGGAGAGCCTGCGTTCCCTGCATCCGGGGTTGCATGACGGAGTGATGGTCAAGGGCCGCGAGACGGCGGTGATGGTGCGTGAAACCCAGTCGATGGGACGGGTAGCACTGGCGCTGGACATCTCCGATTTCCATGACCTGGAACAGTTCGCCACGCGCTGGGTGATGCTGGCCGGGGTGATCATGATCTTCGTCACCGTGTTGATGGCGTCTTTCGGCATGGAGCGCATGGTGCGCCCCTTGAGCCTGCTGGCACAGCACATCGGCGCCCTGCGGCCGGGCGTACAGGGCCAGCGCATCGACGTCGACCCGCGTGGCAGTTCCGAGCTGCACACCATTGCCGATGCGCTGAACGACTACCTCGACCGCAATGAGCAGTTCGTCGAGCGCGAACGGGTCTTCATCAGCACCGCCAGCCACGAACTGCGCACGCCAATCGCGGTGATGACCGGTGCCGCCGAGTTGGCACTGGAACAACCAGGCCTGACAGAACGTGCCCGCCAGCAGATGCAGCGGGTGCTGCGCACGGCGCAGAGCGTGGAGCAGCTGATCGAGCTGCTGCTGGTACTGGCGCGTGATCCGGCGCGCCTGGCCGCGCGTGCCGAGCGCATCGCCCTGGACCAGCTGCTGCCGGAGATCGTCGACGACCATCGCCACCTGCTCGGTGACAAGGACCTGAGCATCGGCATCCAGGCGGCGCCGGTGGATATCGTTGCGCCGCTGGCGGTGGTGCAGGCGGCGATCGGCAACCTGCTGCGCAATGCCATCGAGAACAGCGGCCGCGGCCATATCGAGCTGCAGCTGGATTCGTTGGCGGTACTGACGCTGCAGGACCCGGGGCATGGCATGAGCCCGGAGGAGATCGCGGCCATCCACGCGCGCATGGCCCGCGGCGAGCGCGCCGATCGTGGCGGCGGCATCGGCCTGGACCTGATCGCGCGGTTGTGCGAGCACCTGGGCTGGACCCTGCAGCTGCAGCCCTGCGAGCCGCGCGGAACGCGTGTCACGCTCGATTTCAGTGCCTCGCGCCCGGCCTGAGCCGGCCGTCCTGGTAGATGCCAACTTTGGTTGGCATGCTGCCCGTCGACCAAGGTCGACGCCTACCCACGCAATGGCTGTTCGCATTACCGCCCGTTCGGTCGCGCCACGTGCTGGTCGATCAGGATCACGTTGCCGTCGGGATCGGCCAGCTGCAGGTAGCCGGTACCCTGGCCATCGGGATCGGTCCGCACTGCCAGTTCGATGCCCTTGGCATCCAGCTCGGCCTGCAGCTCACGCACGTCCTGGAAATGGGGAAGTTCCTGCTTGTGCTGGTCCCAGCCGGGGTTGAAGGTCAGCAGGTTGCCCTCGAACATGCCCTGGAACAGCCCGATCACCGTGCCGTTGCTACGCATCACCAGCCAGTTCTGCGTGGGATCGCCACCGGTGACCGAGAAGCCCAGCGCTTCGTAGAACGCGCGGGAGACCGCGAGATCCTTCACCGAGAGGCTGACCGAAAAGGCGCCAAGCTGCATGGGTGGGCTCCCTGAGGGGAATGTGGCCGTAGTCGGCACTGCAGCATGACCCGGCGTGAAGACAATGTTAATCTCGATCCGCGCCGCTTTAAGCGGCGCTTTTTTTTCTCCGCTCTTTCGATCGACAGAGGATCCCATGCCGACCGAACCCGCTACTGCCCTGATCAGCAACGACATCGTTGGACTGGGCCTGATTGCCGCCACCCTGGCCCTGATCTTCTGGGCTGCCAGTGGTCCGACCCCGTTGTTGAAGAAGATCTTCGCCTGGGTGCCGGCACTGCTGCTGTGCTATTTCATCCCCGCCATCTACAACACCGCCGGTGTCATCGATGGACACAACACCTCGCTGTACAACCCGGTCGCGCGCGACGTGCTGCTGCCGGCCGCGCTGGTCCTGCTGACACTTTCGATCGACCTGAAGGGCGTCATCAAGCTCGGCCCGAAGCTGCTGCTGGTGTTCTGCGCCGGTACCGCCGGCATCATGCTCGGCGCCATCGTGTCGTTCCAGCTGATGAAGCTGATCCATCCGGAAACCGTGGCCGGTGACACCTGGGCAGGGATGGCCGCGCTGGCCGGCAGCTGGATCGGCGGCGGCGCCAACATGGTCGCCATGCGCGAAGTGTTCGGCACCGATGCCACCACCTTCGGCCAGTTCGCGGTGGTCGACGTGGCCTGCGCCAGCCTGTGGATGGCGATCCTGCTGTTCCTGGCCAACCGCGCGCAGCAGATCGACACCCGCAACGGTGCCGATACCCGTGCCATCGACGAGATGAAGGCACGCATCAGTGCCTACGAGGCACAGAACGCGCGCATTCCCAGCATGACCGACCTGATGGTGATCGTTGGCGTGGCACTGGGCGGCGTCGGCCTGGCCCATGCCATCGCCGCGCCGCTGGCGGGCTGGTTCAAGGCCAATGTCAGCTGGGCCAGCCAGTTCAACCTGGACAGCCAGTTCGTCTGGGTGATCCTGCTGTCCACGGCGATGGGCCTGGGCCTGAGCTTCACCCGTGCGCGCCGGCTGGAAGCGGCCGGCGCTTCGCGGCTGGGCACGGTGTTCCTGTATTTCCTGATCGCCTGCATCGGCATGCAGATGAACCTGCTGTCGCTGCTGGATCGGCCGTGGCTGTTCCTGCTCGGCGCGATCTGGATGGCCACGCACGTGCTGGTGCTGTGGGTGGTGGCCAAGCTGCTGCGCGCGCCGCTGTTCTTCTTCGCGATCGGTTCGCAGGGCAACATCGGCGCTGCGGCGTCGGCGCCGGTGGTGGCCGCAGCCTTCCACCCGACGCTGGCCCCGGTGGGTGTGCTGCTGGGCACGGTCGGTTATGCCACCGGCACCGGGCTGGCGTATGTCACCGGCCTGATGCTGAAGTGGATGGCCGGGGCCTGAGTCCTGAGCTGACGATCATGTTGCGTGTTCACGGCAATTGCCGTGGACACGCTCTCCCCGTGCAGAGCCGAGCCCACGCTCGGCTTTCTTTTTGCCTGCCACCAGATAGATCCACGTCATGCGTGGATGCACTTCATGGGTATCCATGAACAAAGAAAGGGCAGATCCGTTTCCCCGCGGAAACGGATCTGCCCCCTGATGCTTCTTGCCGTCACCGGAAATCTGTCGAAGGTGGGGTGGTGTCGGATGGCGGGGTGTCCGCGGCATGGATGCCGCGGCCAAGCCCCCAAGGACGGGTTTACGGCGTCCCCGCCAAATTCACGGAAAACCAGAGCCGCCGCTTTCGCCGTTGCAGTTGCAGTTGCCTCTGCGGGTGCCGGGCTGCAAGCCCGGCACCCACCTCACTGCTCAACAGCAGCGGCCGCCGTTGCGCCCGCCGTAACGCGCTTCCTGGCGCTCGCGGAAGAACGTCTTGTAGTCCATCGGCTCCTGGTCCGGGTGCTTTTCCAGCATGTGCCGGACGTAGTTGTCGTAATCAGGAATGCCACAGCACAGTCGTGCGGTCTGCACCAGGCGCCGCCAGATACGGCGGTGCGCCTGGTACTGGCCGGCGGGAACCAGTTGCGTGCTCATCACAGATCCACCATTTCATGCGGCTTCAGCGCCACGTACGGGGTCTCGCGGTCGGTACGCTGCGGATTGCGGCGTGCCGCCAGGATGGTCTTGATCGAATACACGAGCACCGCGCCCACCACCAGCAGGAACAGCGCGGTCAGGCCGGTGTTGACGTAGGCGTTGACCACGATCTGCTTCATCTGCGCCACCGACTTGGCCGGTGCAGTGATCGTATCGCTGGCGAGCGCAGCCTGGAACTTGTGCGCCTGCGCCAGGAAGCCCTGTGCCGGGTTGCTGTCGAAGATCTTGATGAAGCCAGCGTAGGTGGTGCAGATCAGCAGCCACACCGCTGGTACCGCGGTGACCCAGGCATAGCGGTCACGCTTCATCTTGAACAGCACCACCGTGCCCAGCATCAGCGCGATGCCGGCCAGCATCTGGTTGGAGATGCCGAACAGCGGCCACAGCGTCTGGATGCCGCCGAACGGATCGACCACGCCGGTGTACAGCAGGTAGCCCCACAGCGCTACGCAGCCGGCGGTACCGATGATGTTGGCGGTCCACGATTCGGTCTTCTTCAGGGCCGGCACGAAGTTGCCCAGCAGGTCCTGCAGCATGAAGCGCCCGGCGCGGGTACCGGCGTCCACCGCGGTCAGGATGAACAAGGCTTCGAACAGGATCGCGAAGTGGTACCAGAACGCCATCATCGCGTCGCTGCTGCTCGGTATCGCCTGGTGCAGGATCTGCGCGATGCCCACTGCCAGTGTCGGCGCACCACCGGCGCGGTGCAGGATGGTGGGTTCACCGATGGCGCCCGCGGTCGCGGTCAGCTGCTCGGGGGTGATGGTGAAGCCCCAGGTGTTGGTGATGTAGTGCGCTGCCGAGGCTGCATCGGCACCGATCACCGCCGCCGGGCTGTTCATCGCGAAGTAGATGCCCGGATCGATGATCGAGGCCGCCACCAGTGCCATCACCGCCACGAACGATTCCATCAGCATGCCGCCGTAGCCGATGTAACGCATATGCGCTTCATTGGCCAGCAGCTTCGGCGTGGTGCCGGAGGAGATCAGTGCATGGAAACCGGAGACCGCACCGCAGGCGATGGTGATGAACAGGAACGGGAACATGCCGCCCTTCCACACCGGGCCATCACCGCTGGCGGCGAACTGGGTCAGCGCCGGCATCTTCAGTTCCGGCATCACCACCAGGATGCCGATGGCCAGCGCGATGATGGTGCCGATCTTGAGGAAGGTCGACAGGTAATCGCGCGGAGCCAGCAGCAGCCACACCGGCAGCACCGAGGCGACGAAGCCGTAGCCGATCAGCATCCAGGTGATCTGGGTGCCGGTGAAGGTGAACGCCGGGCCCCACACCGGGTCGGCGGCGACCTTGCCGCCGTACCAGATCGCGGCCAGCAGCAGGATCAGGCCAACCACTGAAATCTCGCCGATCTTGCCGGGGCGGATGTAGCGCATGTACACGCCCATCAGGATCGCGATGGGCATCGTCGCGATCACCGTGAACATGCCCCACGGGCTTTCGGCCAGCGCCTTGACCACCACCATCGCCAGCACTGCCAGGATGATGATCATGATCAGGAATGCACCGAACAACGCGATGGTGCCGGGCACCTGGCCCATCTCCTCGCGGACCAGGTCACCCAGCGAGCGGCCGTTGCGGCGGCTGGACAGGAACAGGACCATGAAGTCCTGCACCGCGCCGGCCAGGACCACGCCCACCACCAGCCACAACAGGCCAGGCAGGTAACCCATCTGTGCGGCCAGCACCGGGCCGACCAGCGGACCGGCACCGGCAATGGCGGCGAAGTGGTGGCCGAACAGCACGTGCTTGTTGGTCGGCACGTAGTCCAGGCCATCGTTGTTGATCACCGCCGGGGTGGCCCGGGTCGGATCCAGCTGCATCACCTTGTTGGCGATGAACAGGCTGTAGAAGCGGTAGGCGACCAGATACAGCGAAACCGCCGCGACGACGATCCACAGGGCATTGATGTGTTCGCCGCGGCGCAGCGCCACGGTGCCCAGACAGAACGCGCCGAGCAGAGCGAGTACCGCCCAGCCCAGTTTGGAAAACCCTTTCATGAGGTGCTCTCTCCCGGAAAGACAGTCAAAGAGTCCTGCTTGCCCACGACAGGGTCAATTGGCACAGGACGAATCTGCGGTAGTACTTTGGTCGTACGGCGGTTGCGCTGACGTGCAGCCAACATCAGGGATGGAACAATCGGTTGCGGAGCCATCCATTGGCGTACGGCCATGTGGCGTCCATCTTCAGTGGCATCCATCCAACAGGAGTCGCCATGAGCTTCCCCGAGCCGGTCCGCGTGCTGCGGACCATCCGTGGCATGCCCACCTCCGACGGTGCCGGCGTGCGCCTGACCCGCGTCATCGGCGGCCCCGCGCTGCCCGACCTGGATCCGTTCCTGCTGCTCGATGAATTCGGTACCGACCGCGCCGAGGACTACATCGCAGGCTTCCCGGAGCATCCGCATCGCGGTTTCGAGACCGTCACCTACATGCTCGACGGGCGCATGCGGCATCGCGACAACCACGGCAACGAAGGCCTGCTGACCCCGGGCAGCGTGCAGTGGATGACCGCTGGCCGTGGCCTGGTGCACTCGGAGATGCCCGAGCAGGAAAGCGGGCAGATGCGCGGTTTCCAGCTGTGGGTGAACCTGCCGGCGAAGGAGAAGATGACCGAGCCGAAGTACCAGGAGTTCGCGCCCGAGCGCATTCCCGTGGTGAAACCGGACGCCGGCGTGGAAGTGAAAGTGATCGCCGGCACGGTCGGCGGCACCCGCGGCCCGATCGTGCAGCCCGCCACCGAGCCGCTCTATCTGGACATCACGCTGGCGCCCGACCGGGCCTGGACCTATACGTTGCCGGAAGGCCACAACGCTTTCGCCTATGTCTTCGAAGGAGCGTTGACGGTAGGTGAGCAGGACGCTGCCCGCGATGTCGCGCGCCAGGAACTGGCGGTGCTGGGCGGCGGCGAACAGCTGCATGTTTCGGCCGGCAGCGAAGGCGCGCGGCTGATCCTTGTAGCAGGCCGTCCGCTGCGTGAGCCGGTGATGCGCCACGGCCCGTTCGTGATGAACACGCGGCAGGAACTGATGCAGGCCTTCGTCGATTTCCAGGAAGGCAGGTTCTGACGGGTAGCGCCGGGCCATGCCCGGCGAAAGGTACCGGTAACACCGCCGGGCGATGCCCGGCGGACGTCCCGCGCGTCGGTTCCTGCGGGGATGCTGCCAGGCAGTCATCCCCATCACCGTCAGCGCCCGGCGGCCACGGCTGACGGGGTCAGGCTCATGCCCTGCGCCAGTTGTTGCAGTGAGCCCAGTTCCTGCGGGCTGTCCGGATACAGCGAAATCTGCGCGTAACGCCCTTTGTCGATCTTGACCACGCTGATGCGCCGTTCGGCATACCCCGGCGGTTGCTGGCCGCCCAGGTCGGGCTGGTACCAGTACAGCGATTCACCGCCGAAACTGCCTTTTTCCTGGCGCAGCGAGCGGCTCAGCGGAATGGCGGGATCACGCGCGCTGAGCATCAGGCTCAGCACTTCGCGGCCATCCGTGGTGCTGGCGCGGCAGACCAGGAAATCGGCCTGCACCTGCTGCTGCCACTGCAGGCCACTGCTGGCGGGCAGCGAAGGACATTCGGACGGCGCCTGCGCGGCGGCCTGGGCCGCGGCGAACAGCAGGCTCGACAACATGACAGGCACGAACTTCATGCATCCCCCAAGGTGATGAGTTGTTTGGCTCCGCCAGCAGGGCCGGCGGCCATGGCATCCCATCCCCGGATGCCGCCCCATCCGGCATGTGCACGGGTGGTCAACTCAACCTTAACGGAACGTGAGCAATCGCACAATTCGCGGTTACAGAAGTAACCATTGCGGCCGAGCGTCGGCCGCAATGGTGCCGCGTGGATCAGCGGTCGCTGCCGATCCACTTGTAGATGATGCCGCCGATCGCGCCGCCCAGCAGCGGGGCGACCCAGAACAGCCACAGCTGGCTGACCGCGCCACTGCCGGCGAAGAACGCGACGGCGGTAGAGCGGGCCGGGTTCACCGAGGTGTTGGTGACCGGAATGCTGATCAGGTGGATCAGGGTCAGTGACAGGCCGATCGCCAGCGGGGCGAAACCGGCCGGTGCCTTGCCGTGGGTGGCCCCCATGATCACGATCAGGAACACCGCCGTCAGCACCACTTCGCACAGGAAGGCCGCTGCCACGCTGTAACCACCGGGCGACAGTGCGCCGTAGCCGTTGCTGGCGAACGCACCGGCCTGGCTGCCATCGATGGCGAAGCCACTGGCGCCGGAGGCAATCTGCAGCAGGATGAAACCGGCCAACAGGCCGCCGGCGACCTGGGCGATGATGTACGGCACCAGGTCCTTGGCCGGGAAACGACCACCGGCCCACAGGCCGACGCTGACCGCCGGATTGAAGTGCGCGCCGGAGATATGACCGAACGCATAGGCGCCGGTCACCACGGTCAGGCCGAAGGCCAGGGCCACGCCGAGGAATCCGATACCCAGCGGATTGCCGTCACCACCGAACTTGGCGGCCAGCACCGCACTGCCACAGCCACCCAGAACCAGCCAGAACGTGCCGAGGAACTCGGCGGACAAGCGTTTACCCATGCTCATGTGTTGCACTCCTTTGACGGTCTAAAGTGTGATTTATGTCACATTTCAGTGATCAGCGGGTGACTGTAGCGTCAACGCCGGGTGCAGGGATACACCTTCGGATGTGTGCAACACGCGATGTTCAGTACTGGGGCAGGGGAATGAACTCCTTGTCGTCGCCCGGAATGGTGCCGAAGCGGCCGGCCTCCCAGTCGTGCTTGGCCTGCTCGATACGCTCCTTCGAGCTGGACACGAAGTTCCACCACAGATGGCGCGGGCCATCCAACGGCTCGCCACCGAACAGCATCGCCTTGACCGGCGTCTTCGCGCGCAGGCGCCCTCGTGCACCGGCTTCGGGGATCACCAGGTGCTGCGCGGGAATGTCCACGCCATCGAGCTGCGCCTCGCCTTCAAGGATGTACAACGCGCGCTCGCGGTGGCCGTCGTCGATATCGATCTCTGCATCCGGGTCGAGATCGATCGCCACGTTGAGCGTGTCGGCGAACACCTTCACCGGCGATTCCTCGCCATAGGCACGGCCGGCGATCACGCGCAGCCAGGCCCCATTGCGGCGCTGCTCGGGCAGGGTGGCGGCGGCATGGTGGTAGAACGCCGGCTCGATTTCCTCATGCGACTTCGGCAGTGCGACCCAGGTCTGCATGCCATGGATCGGGTTGTCGTGGTCGCGGTCCGGTTGCGGCGTGCGCTCGGAATGGGCGATGCCGCGGCCAGCGGTCATCCAGTTGACGTCGCCGGGGCGGATCACCTGGTCCGAGCCCAGCGTGTCGCGGTGGCCGATGGCGCCCGACCACAGGTAGGTGACGGTGGCCAGGCCGATATGCGGATGCGGGCGCACGTCGATGGCCGTGCCGGGGTGCATGAGTGCCGGGCCCATCTGGTCGACGAACACGAACGAGCCGATGCTGCGCGCCTGCAGGGTAGGGACGGCGCGACGGACTTCGAGGCCGCCGATGTCGTGCACGCGCGGGGCGATGATGGTGGTCATGCGGGCGTTCTCGCTGGCAGGGATCAGGTGATCAGCATCGCATGCGGCTGTGACGGGGACATGCCCCGTATGGGTAACAGGTTGTTCCAGCCAACGGCGCAGCCCCTCGTGGCTGTGGGTTGGTCGCTGAAGGCAAAAGCAAAAGCAAAAGCAGCGCTTGGCCGGGCGGGTGGATTGCGCAGGACACGCCGTAAACCCGTCCATGGCGCCAACGGTCCTGCGCAACCCACCCGCCCGGCCTCTGACAGTTTCCGTGTGCTGTCCAGCCACGGAGAAGAAAAAAGAAAATCAAAATCAAACGCCGGTCGCTTCGCTCCTGGTGGCGACCAAGGTAGCCACCCACCAGTTCGGAGTGATCCACACCGCCCCACCAACAAACAGAAAAGCCAGAGCCGGCTGTTGCTCCGGCTCTGGCTTTGGCTTTGGTTTGAAACGCGGGTGCCGGGCCGCAGGCCCGGCCGATCACACCACCGGTTCGCGCAGGGCGGGGTTGTCCCAGCCTGGGCGCGGGGCGAAACGGTCGCCGTGGCGCTGCTGCAGTGCCTTCAACCGCTCGACGATCGCATCGGCACCCACCGCACGGATGTGCTGGATGGGACCGCCGCGGAACGGTGCAAAACCAGTGCCGAAGATCACGCCGGCATCCAGCAGGTCCGCATCCGCCACCACGCCTTCGTGCAGGCAGGCCACCGCCTCGTTCAACAGCGGCAGGATCAGGCGGTCCTCCAGATCGGCCGGGGCCTGGTAGTCGCTGGCCACGTCCGGTTTCTTCGGCTTGCCGTTCTCCCAGGTGTAGATGCCCTGGCCATCCTTCTTGCCACGCTTGTCCGGTTCCACCGTCTGCAGCGCGGCCGGAATCTGCAGGCCCAGGAACGGCGCCAGTTCGCGGCCGACGCCGGCGGCCACGTCCAGGCCGACGGTATCGATCAGTTCGATCGGCCCCATCGGCATGCCGAACTTCACGGCGGCCTTGTCGATCACCGGGCCCGGGATGCCTTCGGCATAGGCGGTGGCGGCTTCCAGCATGTACGGGAACAGCACGCGGTTGACCAGGAATCCCGGGCTGCCGGCCACCGGTACCGGGAACTTGCCCAACGCCTTGCAGAACGCGGCCAGGCGGCGCTCGGTCTCCGGCGCCATGCCGTCGTGATGGATGATCTCCACCAACGGCATCTGCGCGACCGGATTGAAGTAGTGCAGGCCGGCGAACTGTGCCGGACGCTGGATATGGTCGCGCAGTTCCACCAACGGAATCGACGAGGTATTGGTGGTCAGCAGCGCGTCCAGTTTCATCTTCGGTTCCAGCGTCTGGTACAGCGCACGCTTGGCCTCCGGGTTCTCGATGATCGCCTCGATCACCAGGTCGGCCTCGGCCACGCCGTTGCCTTCCAGGTCGGCACGCAGGCGCGCGGCCACGGCAGGGCGCTTGCTCTCGTCGCGCACCTTCTTGGCGAACAGCGCCTGCGCGCGTTCCATGGCCGGGTCGATGAAGCGCTGCTCACGGTCCTGCAGGGTCACTTCGAAGCCCTTGTAGGCGGCCCACGCGGCGATGTCGCCGCCCATCACGCCGGCGCCGACCACGTGCACGTGGCGGATGCCGGAATCCCCACCGCCGAGGCCCTTCAGGCGCTCGGTCAGGAAGAAGATGCGGATCAGGTTGCGCGCGGTCGGTGTACTGGCCAGCTTCACCACGGCCCGGCGTTCGGCGTCGAGGCGTGCCTGGATCGGCTTGCCACCGCTGCGCTGCCAGGTGCTGATCAGCGCGTACGGCGCAGGGTACTGGTCCTTCTTGGCCTTGCGTGCGACCTGCTTGACCATCTGCGGTGCCAGCAGCGTGCGTGCCAGCCAGGTGTTGGTGGCCCAGGCCGTCGCGCGCTGCTTGAACGGGCGGGTGGTGCCGGACAGCGCCAGTGCGACGGCGGTGTCGAGCACCACCGCCGGTGCCACCACCTTGTCGACCAGGCCGATGCCACGCGCGGCCGAGGCCGACAGGGTGCGGCCGGTCAGCATCATGTCCATCGCCGCCGGGGCGCCGACCAGCTGCGGCAGGCGCGCGCTGCCGCCCCAGCCCGGGAAGATGCCCAGCTGGGTTTCCGGCAGGCCGATGCGGGTGCTGCTGTCATTGGAGGCCACGCGGTAGCGGCAGGCCAGGGCAAGCTCGGTGCCGCCGCCGAGGCAGTGGCCGTGGATGGCCGCCACGGTCGGGCAGGGCAGCTCGGCCAGCTTCTGGTAGGTGGCCTGGCCACGACGGATCGCGTCGTTGACGGTGCCGCGACGGTCGAATTCCTGGAACTCCTTCAGATCGGCACCGGCAATGAAGCCGGCTTTCTTCAGCGACTGGATCACCACGCCCTTGGGTGGGTCCAGGGCGATGCGCTCAAGCAGGTCGCCCAGTTCCAGCAGCACATCCTGCGACATCGCGTTGACGCTGCTGTCCTGACGATCCAGGGAGAGAACCACCACGCCGTCGTCGCGGATCTCGGGGTGCCAGTGGCTGAAGCGGAGACCATCGAAGCCTGAGAGCATGGACGTTCCATCCGGTTGTGTATGGAGAAGCGGCTATGATCCAGAGGTTGTTTCCCCCGCGTCAAATCCCAATAGCAGGGGAGTGGCGACCCCGGATCCATGGCCGTGGACCGGGACGCTAACGGAACGGTGGTTAAAAGCTGGTGCGGCGCCAGGTGATCGGCGACTGAACTTTTCCCGGGATTGGCAGTCTCATTGCCCGACGTCGGTTGGGCTGACAGGAGTGCGGCCCCTCATGGCCGATGTTGATACACCTCAGGAGCTGGATCTGGAGCTGGTCCGGCGCGTGCAGCACGGCGAGAGTGCCGCGTTCGATGTCCTGGTGCGCAAGTACCAGCATCGGGTCGTGGCCCTGGTCGGTCGCTACATCGCCGACTGGAGCGAATGTCAG
This sequence comes from Stenotrophomonas sp. WZN-1, assembly GCF_002192255.1. Lineage (NCBI taxonomy): Bacteria > Pseudomonadati > Pseudomonadota > Gammaproteobacteria > Lysobacterales > Lysobacteraceae > Stenotrophomonas > Stenotrophomonas sp. WZN-1. The sequence continues at coordinate 3,281,449 of NZ_CP021768.1, read as the reverse complement.
GACGTCGCCCAGGACACTTTCATCCGTGCCTACCGCGCGATCGGAAGTTTCCGTGGCGATGCCCAGTTCTCAACCTGGTTGCATCGAATCGCCGTGAATACCGCCAAAAACTACCTGGCTTCACACAATCGACGTCCGCCGACCGATGACATCGACATCGGTGACGCCGAGCAGTTCGACAGTGGTACCCGCCTGCGGGACACCGACACGCCCGAGCGCGAGTTGATGCGCCAGGAGCTGGAACAGACGGTCATGAAGGCCGTCAACGCGCTGCCGGAAGAGCTCCGGTCGGCGATCACCCTGCGCGAGGTGGAAGGCCTGAGCTACGAGGATATCGCGCAGAAGATGGGGTGCCCGATCGGCACCGTGCGTTCACGGATCTTCCGGGCGCGCGAGGCGATCGACACCGAACTCCGGCCGCTGTTGGACATCGGCAGCGCCACCCGTGAGAAGAGCCGCGTATGACCAGTAATCCGTTCAACGAATCGCAGAACCATCAATCGCCCGCCGGGCAGCGCCTGGACCAGCGCCATCGTGAGCAGCTGTCGGCCCTGGTCGATGGCGAGCTGGGCGCCGATGAAGCGCGCTTCCTGCTGCGCCGGATGGAGCACGACCCCGAACTGGCCGGCTGCCAGGAGCGCTGGCAGCTGCTGGGCGACGTGATGCGCGGGCAGGCCTCGGCATTGGCACCGGCTGGTTTCAGCGCCGCCGTGGCCGCAGCTGTTGCCGCCGAGCCCGTGCCGCAGCCCGAGTCCCGTCGCCAGGTGCGCCGCAGCGGTTGGCGGGCCTGGGGCGGCGGTGCCGCACTGGCCGCCTCGGTGGCGGCCGTGGCGCTGTTCATGGGCGGCGAGAAGCTGCAGGAAGCCACGCCGGGAGAGCCACTGGCACCGCAGGTGATCGCCAGCCAGGCCCGGCTGGCGCCGGCACCGACCCAGCCGGCGCCGGTCACCGAGGCATCGGTGGATACCGCGGCAATGGCCGTGGTGGCTGCGCCGGCCGTGGCGATGGCCGCCAGCCGCCGCCAGGATGCCCGCCGCGCCAGTGCCACGCGCAGCCAGCAGGCCGCGCGTGCCGCCCAGCGTGACGATCTTCCGCAGCGTGCCGTGGCTTCCACACAGGCACCGTTGACCCCGACCATGCCGGCCAATGCCAACCGCAACCTGCCGTTTGGTGAGGTCGGTGGGTTGCAGGCCCGGCCATGGCCGCGCTCCAGCCTGGCGCCCGCCGGTGGTGCGCTCAACGCCAGCTTCCCGGCCCACGCCGGCGGTGCCGCGTTCTACCCGTTCGAGCCGCGCCTGCAGGACGACCTGCCGGTGCCGCCGCGCCCGCGCGACTGAGCTGGGTGCCTTCACGCCCCGCCGTCGGCGGGGCCCGTATTCCTCTTTCCATCCGACCCGGAGGTTGCCGTCCGATGACTCCCCGACTCCGCACGCAGGCCATTGGCCTGCTGGCCCTGACCCTTCCCCTGATGGCCTGTGCACAGGCGCCGGCGCCTGCCGCCCAGACCCTGCCTGCGCCGGCCGCGGCGCCGCGGGCGCCCGCGCAGCCGCTGGTCAGCGGCCTGCCCGACTTCACCAACCTGGTCGAACAGGTCGGTCCGGGCGTGGTCAACGTCGACACCACCATCGTCCGCAACAATCGCCAGGCCTCGCGGGGCCCGATGGGCGGCGACGATGACATGCCGGAGTTCTTCCGCCGTTTCTTTGGCCCTGACTTCCCGATGCCGGGGCAGGGGCCGGGTGGGCAGGATGGCGGTCCCAGCATCAAGGGCCGCGGCATGGGCTCGGGCTTCATCATCTCGCCCGATGGCTATGTGCTGACCAACTACCACGTGGTGGCCGACGCCAGTGAGGTGAAGGTCAAGCTGGGCGACAGCCGCGAGTTCACCGCCAAGGTGGTGGGCAGCGACCAGCAGTACGACGTGGCCCTGCTGAAGATCGACGGCAAGAACCTGCCGACCGTGCGCGTGGGTGACTCCAACACCCTGAAGCCGGGCCAGTGGGTTGTCGCGATCGGTTCGCCGTTCGGCCTTGACCACTCGGTCACGGCCGGTATCGTCAGCGCGCTGGGCCGGAGCACCGGCGGTGCCGATCAGCGCTACGTGCCGTTCATCCAGACCGACGTGGCGATCAACCAGGGCAATTCCGGTGGCCCGCTGCTCAACACCCGCGGCGAAGTGGTCGGCATCAACTCGCAGATCTTCTCCGCCTCCGGCGGCTACATGGGCATCAGCTTCGCGATTCCGATCGACCTGGCGATGAGCGCGGTCGAGCAGATCAAGAAGAGCGGCAAGGTCACCCGCGGCCAGCTCGGCGCGGTGGTCGAACCGATCGATTCGCTGAAGGCGCAGGGCCTGGGCCTGCCGGACAGCCGCGGCGCGCTGGTCAACCAGATCGTGGCCGGCAGTGCGGCCGCCAAGGCCGGCGTGCAGGTGGGCGATGTCATCCGCTCTGTCAACGGCAGCGCGGTCAACAGCTGGTCCGACCTGCCGCCGCTGATCGGTGCGATGGCGCCGGGCAGCAAGGTGAACCTGGTGGTGTACCGCGACGGCAAGCCGCATGAGCTCAGCGCCACGCTGACGGCGCTGAGTGAAGACGGGCAGACCAATGCGCGCGGGCCGTCGGCCGGCGGTGCCGAGGCGGCTCCGCAGACCGGCGCCAATGCCCTGCTGGGGCTGGATGTCAGCGACCTGAACGCGGCCCAGCGCAAGCAGTTCGGGCTCAACGGCAACGAAGGCGTGCGCATCACCGGGGTCAAGGGCCAGGCGGCGCGTGATGCCGGCCTGTCGCCGGGGATGGTGATCCTGCAGGTCGGTCGCGTCGCGGTCGGCAGCGTGGATGCCCTGAACCGGGCGCTGTCCAGCTTCAAGAAGGACGACGTGGTGATGCTGCTGGTCCGCACGGCCAATGGCAACAGCGCCTTCGTGGCGGTCAAGGCCGGCCAGTAAGGCCCTGCCGGGGGCGCTGCGGCGGCCCCGGCGTCTCCCCCGAAGCCCCGCCCCGGCGGGGCTTCGGTCGTTCAGCGTCCGGCCCGATGAGGCAGTTTTCGCGGCAGGGCGCCGGGCGTGCGATAATCGACCGTTACCCTGACGACGCCGCGCGCCGCCGCCACCTATGTCTTCTGATTCGATGCGGAACATCCGCAACTTCTCCATCATCGCCCATGTCGACCACGGCAAGTCCACGCTGGCCGACCGCATCATCCAGCTCTGCGGTGGCCTGCAGGCCCGCGAGATGGAAGCGCAGGTGCTCGACTCCAATCCCATCGAGCGCGAGCGTGGCATCACGATCAAGGCGCAGTCGGTGTCACTGCCGTACCTGGCCAAGGACGGGCAGACCTACCACCTGAACTTCATCGACACCCCCGGCCACGTCGACTTCTCCTATGAAGTCAGCCGCTCGCTGGCCGCCTGCGAAGGCGCGCTGCTGGTGGTCGATGCGGCGCAGGGCGTGGAAGCGCAGTCGGTGGCCAACTGCTACACCGCGGTGGAACAGGGCCTGGAAGTGGTGCCGGTGATCAACAAGATCGACCTGCCCACCGCCGACATCGAGCGCGCCAAGGCCGAGATCGAGGCCGTGATCGGCATCGACGCCTCCGACGCTGTGCCGGTCAGCGCCAAGACCGGCCTCAACGTGCAGGACGTGCTGGAGGCGATCGTCCATCGCATCCCGCCGCCGGCACCGCGCGACACCGACAAGCTGCAGGCGCTGATCATCGACTCGTGGTTCGACAACTACCTGGGCGTGGTCTCGCTGGTGCGCGTGATGCAGGGTGAGATCAAGGCCGGTGACAAGCTGCAGGTGATGTCGACCGGCCGCAACCACCAGGTCGACAACGTCGGCGTGTTCACCCCGAAGCGCAAGGTGCTGCCGGCGCTGCGTGCCGGTGAAGTGGGCTGGGTCACCGCCAGCATCAAGGACGTGCACGGTGCGCCGGTCGGCGACACCCTGACCCTGGCCGGCGATCCGGCGCCGAAGCCGCTGCCGGGCTTCCAGGAAATGCAGCCGCGCGTGTTCGCCGGCCTGTTCCCGGTTGATGCCGAAGACTACCCGGACCTGCGCGAAGCGCTGGACAAGCTGCGCCTGAACGATGCCGCGCTGCGTTTCGAGCCGGAAAGCTCCGAGGCGATGGGCTTCGGCTTCCGTTGCGGCTTCCTTGGCATGCTGCACATGGAAATCGTGCAGGAGCGCCTGGAGCGCGAATACAACCTGGACCTGATCAGCACCGCGCCGACGGTGGTGTATGAAGTCCTGAAGACCGATGGCTCGATCATCAACATGGACAACCCGGCCAAGCTGCCGGCGGTGAACCAGGTCGAGGAGATCCGCGAGCCGATCATCCGTGCCAACGTGCTCACCCCCGAGGAGTACATCGGCAACATCATCAAGCTGTGCGAAGAAAAGCGCGGCAGCCAGATCGGCATCAACTACCTGGGCAGCCAGGTGCAGATCAGCTACGAGCTGCCGATGGCCGAAGTGGTGCTGGACTTCTTCGACAAGCTGAAGTCGGTCAGCCGTGGCTATGCCTCGCTGGACTACCACTTCGTGCGCTTCGACGCGGGCCCGTTCGTGCGCGTGGACGTGCTGATCAATGGTGACAAGGTCGATGCGCTGTCGCTGATCGTGCACCGCAGCCATGCCGATCGCCGCGGCCGCGAGCTGTGCGAGAAGATGAAGGACCTGATCCCGCGCCAGATGTTCGACGTGGCCATCCAGGCCGCGGTCGGCTCGCAGATCATCGCCCGCACCACGGTCAAGGCCATGCGCAAGAACGTGCTGGCCAAGTGCTATGGTGGCGACGTTTCGCGCAAGAAGAAGCTTCTGGAAAAGCAGAAGGAAGGCAAGAAGCGCATGAAGCAGGTCGGACGCGTGGAGATTCCGCAGGAAGCGTTCCTGGCCGTCCTGCAGATGGACAACAAGTAAGCCCGCACCGGCCCTGCGGGGCCGGTCGTCTGGTGACGTTGCAAAGGACCCTGAATGAAACTGTTTGAGATCCTCCTGGTCGTGCTGACCCTGGCCTCGGGCCTGATCCTGCTCGCGGACAAGCTGTATCTCGCCAAGCGTCGCGCCCAGCGCGCGGGCCTGCTCGATTCCGAGCCGGTGCTGGTGGACTACTCGCGTGCGTTCTTCCCGGTGCTGGCGATCGTGCTGATCGTGCGCAGTTTCATCGCCGAGCCGTACAAGATCCCGTCCAGCTCGATGATGCCGAACCTGCTGATCGGCGATTTCATCCTGGTCAACAAGTTCTCCTACGGCCTGCGCCTGCCGATCAGCAACACCAAGATCGTGCCGTTCGGCGAGCCGTCGCGCGGAGACGTGGTGGTGTTCCACTTCCCCGGCCACAGCGACAACGACCCGGCCAAGGGCGAGAACTTCATCAAGCGCGTGATCGGCGTGCCGGGTGACACCGTGGTCTTTGAAGGCGACGGCGTGATCCTCAACGGCGAACCGCTGAAGTACGACAACAAGGGCATCTATGCCGGCCACAAGGGCCAGGGCGAGGGCGCCAACCTGCTGGTCGAGCACCTGCCGGGCCGCACCCATACCGTGCTGGAGACCGACTATCCGCGTGGCCAGGGCCAGTGGACCGTGCCGGCCGGCAAGTACCTGGTGATGGGCGACAACCGTGACAACAGCGACGACGGCCGTTTCTGGGGCCTGCTGCCGGAAGAAAACCTGCGCGGCAAGGCCTTCCTGATCTGGCTGAACTGCCAGGGCTGGTTCTGCAAGGATGGCTTCGAGCCGTCGCGGATCGGCTCGAGCATCAACTGATCAGGCATCAACCGAGTATTTTCACATCCAACGCGTATCTGGGGAGAACGCAATGAAGACGATGAACACGCAGCGTGGCATGACCCTGACCTCGTTCCTGGCGGTCCTGATCGTGGTCGGTTTCTTCCTTTACATCGGCATGAAGCTGTTCCCGATGTACCAGGAGTATTACGCGGTGCGCTCGGCGATGAAGAGCCTGGCCAAGGAGCCGGGGGTGGGCAGCATGGAGCCGGCCCGGATCCAGGATCTGTTCTTCAAGCGGCTGTACATCAACTACTCGGAAAACGTGAAGCCGGCCAACGTGAAGTTCGACCGTCGCGACAATGGCTGGACCCTCAAGGTCAACTACGAAGTGCGCCGTCCGCTGGTCGGCAACCTGGACGTGGTTGGCAAATTCGATTCAACCCAGGACCTGACCCGAAGCGGTGCCGAATAAACCTTTCCAACGTGGTGACCTGATCGGTCATCCCTTCCGCGACCCGGCGCTGCTGAAGCAGGCGCTGACGCATCGCAGTGCGGGTGCGCCACACAACGAGCGCCTGGAATTCCTCGGCGACAGCATCGTCAACATGATGGCGGCCGAGGCGTTGTACCAACGCTGGCCCAAGGCTGACGAAGGCGCGATGACCCGTGCCCGCGCCGAGCTGGTGCGTGAGGGCGCGCTGGCGGTGATCGGACGTACCCTGGAACTGGGCGAGCGGCTGATCCTGGGCCCGGGCGAAATGAAGTCCGGCGGCCATCGTCGTGATTCGATCCTGGCCGACGCGGTGGAAGCCGTGGTGGCTGCGATCTACCTGGATGCCGGCTTCGAGGCCTGCCGGGCGGTGGTACTGCCCTGGTTCAGCGCTTCGATCGAGGCACTGCCGGCCTCCGGCCGGCCCGAAAAGGACCCCAAGACCCGCCTGCAGGAATGGCTGCAGGCCCGACAGAAGGCGTTGCCGCAGTACGAACTGGTGTCAGAATCCGGTGACGACCACGCCAAACACTTCCGGGTACGCTGCAACGTAGCCGACCCGGCCGCCAGCACCGAGGGCGAAGGCGCCTCGCGGCGGCTTGCCGAACAACAGGCGGCTGCGGCCGTCCTAGAACAACTGGATTCCAAGTGAGCGAACAAACTCCCCATCATTGCGGCAGCGTGGCCGTCATCGGCCGCCCGAACGTGGGCAAGTCGACCCTGACCAATGCCCTGGTCGGCGCCAAGGTCAGCATCGTCTCCAACCGTCCGCAGACCACGCGCCATCGCCTGCTGGGCATCGCCACCTATCCGGAAGGCCAGCTGGTGCTGGTCGACACCCCCGGCCTGCACAAGGTGCAGAAGCGGGCGATGAACCGGGTGATGAACCGCGCCGCGCGCGGCTCGCTGGAAGGCGTCGATGCCGGCCTGCTGGTGATCGAAGCCGGGCGCTGGGATGAAGAGGACAGCCTGGCGTTCAACGTGCTGCGCGACGCCGGCATTCCGGTCGTTCTGGTGGTCAACAAGATCGATCGCCTGAAGGAAAAGGGCGCGCTGCTGCCGTTCCTGCAGCAGGTGACCGAGGGGCGTGATTTCGCCGCCGTGCATCCGATCTCCGCGCAGAAGCGCAACGGCCTGGAAGCGCTGGTACGCGATGTGCTGAAGCTGCTGCCGGAAGCTCCGCCGATGTTCGGCGAGGATGAGATCACCGACCGCAGCCAGCGTTTCCTGGCTGGTGAACTGGTGCGCGAGCAGCTGATGCGCCAACTCGGCGAGGAACTGCCGTACGCCACCACCGTCGAGATCGAGCGCTTCACCGAGGACGGCAACCTGCTGCGTATCGGTGCGGTGATCTGGGTCGAGCGCGAGGGCCAGAAGGCCATTGTGATCGGCAAGGGCGGCGCCCGCCTGAAGGAGATCGGCGCCAAGTCCCGCCTGCAGATGGAGCGTCTGTTCGGGGCCAAGGTGTTCCTGGAAACCTGGGTGCGCGTGCGTGAAGGCTGGTCCGACGACGAGGCCGCGCTGAAGGCCTTCGGTTACGAGTAAGGCGTTGCAGTCGCTTCGATGATGATCGAGGACGACACCGGCTTCGTGCTGCACGCACGGGCCTACCGCGAGACCAGCCTGCTGGTCGAAGTGTTGAGCGCGCAGCATGGCCGCATTGGCCTGCTGGCGCGTGGCGTGTCCACCGCCAAGGGCCAGGTGCTGCGTGCCGCCCTGCAGCCGTTGCAGTGGATACGCTTCAGTGCCCGGCAGCGGGGTGAACTGGCCCAGCTGCGTGGTGCCGAGGCATTGGATGCCGCGCCACGCCTGGTCGGCCAGGCGATGCTGGCCGGCTTCTACCTGAGTGAACTGACCCTGCGCCTGGCCCCGCGCCAGGACCCGCTGCCGGAGCTGTACCTCGCCTATGGCGAGGCACGCGCGCGGCTGGCGGTCGGTGCCGGCCTGGCCTGGACCCTGCGCCGTTTCGAACGCGAACTGTTGTCCGCGCTGGGGCTGGGCTTCGAGCTGGACAGTGCCAGCGATGGCCAGCCGATCGATCCGGCGGCGCGCTACGAACTGGATCCGCAGGAGGGCGCGCAGCGCCTGCTGAGCGAGCGCGGTGGGGAACGCCGGGCAGCGGCCACCGGCTCGGCGCTGCTGGCGTTGGCGGCAGATGAAGAGCCCGATGCCGCCGGCCTGGCCAGCCTGCGCTTGCCGATGCGGCGGGTGCTGGCCCATCACCTGGGGCCGCGCGGCCTGAAGTCCTGGGAAATGCTCGAGCAGCTCGCGCCCAGGCGTTGAGGGGTGTTCGGCAGGGCTTGCAGCCCTGCACCCGCCGAATCAACGTCAACTGCAAAAGCTGGCTATCCGTGGGTAGGCGGGGGGGCCGGTTGCGGGGGCCGCTGCAAGTACGTCCATGTAAGCTCGGTCGCCGCATCCATGCGGCTCACGCCCCCGCAACCGGACCCACCCCGCCTTCGACAGTTTCTCGCGAGCTGTCGGAACGGCACTCTGCTCTGGTGGGTGTCGACCTTGGTCGACACAGTAGAGCCACGCCATGCGTGGATGCGTTTCGATTTCAATTCGAAATATTTGATTCCGATTGAGATTCATCCACGCATGGCGTGGATCTACCCTCCGTCACACGGAATCTGTCGGGGGTGGGGCGGTGTGGGTTGGCAGGACCGTTGGCGCCATGGGCCCGAGGCACGCCTCGGGCGGGTTGGGCAGGACGCCCAACCCCGGTCTTGCCGTGTGCGCAGGACAGCGCACACGAGCAAGGCGCCATCGAGCCCCCATGGACGGGTTTACGGCGTGTCCTGCCAATCCACACCGCCCCGCCCAACAAGCAGAAAGCCAGAGCCGATCTGGCTCTGGCCTTTGGTGTTGCTCTGGCTTGAACGCCTCTGCAGGTGCAGGGCGCAGCCCTGCTGAACACCCCTCAATGCAGCAGGGCAGCTACCGCGTCGCGGAACCCTGCCTGGGCCTGCCCGGACTCGGGCGCATGATGCAGTTGGCGCACCGCCCGGCCCAACCGTGCCGCCCCCACGAAGCCACAGCTGGCCTGCAACCGGTGCAGCTGGCTGCGCAGCTGGCGCTCGTCGTGCTGGTCCACCGCCTGCTCTACCGCGTCGCGCACGCCCGGCAACTCGGCCAGGAACAGCTCGCGCAGGGCGATCAGGTGGTTGCGCTGGCCATTGAGCGCGGCCAGGGCTGCGGTCTCGTCCCAGTCCTGCACGGCCAGCTCGACTGCGGCCGGGGCCTGTGCCAGGAAGATTCCCGCCGGACTGTTGACCAGCGCACGGCGCACCGCCTTCAGCAGCTGGTCGCGGCCCAGCGGCTTGACCAGGGTGTCGCTGAAACCGGCTTCGCGCAGGCGGGCGTGGATGGAGGTATCGCCGTCGGCGGTATGTGCCAGCGCGGGCGTGTCGGGGTGTGAACGGCGCAGCTCATGCAGCAGCTGCGCGCCATTGCCGTCCGGCAGGTTGACGTCGATCAGCCACAGATCATGCGCGCCGGGCTCGGCACTGGCCAGGGCACTGGCCAGCGAATCTGCGGTATCCACATCCGCCGGTAACGTTTCCAACGCCGCCTTGAAAAAACCGCGGCTGATGATGTCGTCCTCGACAAGCAGGAAGCGGGGCCGTGCGGCCCGCGGGGTCATCTGCATCAGGGCTGCCTCCATGTCAGCTGGCCCAATCATCAAGCACGGCGGCCACGGGCGCAAGCGGGTCCGGGCCCCGCCGGTCAGGATCTGCGACAATACGCCCCCATTTTTGCCCGCAGCCTGTTGCCACGTGGCCCGATCCCGTTCCCGCACCGACCGTACCCCATTCCAGACCGAGATCCTCGACCTCAGCCATGATGGTCGCGGTGTCGCCCGCCGTGAAGGCGAGGGCGGCAAGGTCACCTTCGTCAGTGGCGCGCTGCCCGGCGAGGTGGTGATGGCTGAACAGACCGCCCGCAGCCGCCATTTCGACGAGGCGCGCACCGTGGAGGTGCTGCAGGCCTCGCCGCAGCGGGTGACCCCCAAGTGCCCCCATTTCGGTACCTGCGCCGGTTGCGTGCTGCAGCACCTGGACGAGGACCAGCAGATCGTCGCCAAGCAGCGCGTGCTGATGGACAACCTGGAGCGGATCGGCCATGTGAAGCCGGGTACCGTGCTGGCGCCGCTGGTCGGTGAGAGCTGGGGCTACCGCCGCAAGGGCCGCTTCTCGGTGCGCCGGGTCGAGAAGAAGGACAAGACCCTGGTCGGCTTCCGTGAACAGGATCCGCGCTTCGTCGCCGACCTCAGCCAGTGCCTGACCGTGATCCCCGAGATCGGCACCAAGGTCGAGGCGCTGTCCACCTTCATCGAGTCACTCGATGGCAAGCGTGACATCCCGCAGATCGAATTCATCGCTGGTGACCAGGCCGTGGTCCTGACCGTGCGCCATCTGCAGCCGCTAAGCGATGCCGACCGCGTGGCCTGGGCGGCCTTCGGCCAGCAGCATGGCTTCGTGATCTACCTGCAGTCCGGTGGCGTGGACACCGTGCAGCCGCTGGACGGGCAGGGCGTGCCGCTGTCGTTCCGTCTGGCGCCGTGGGATGTCGAACTGGCGTTCCGCCCGCTGGACTTCATCCAGGTCAATGCCAAGCTCAACGAGAAGATGATCGCCCACGCCCTGGACCTGCTGGAACCGGGCGAGGACGAGCGCGTGCTGGACCTGTTCTGCGGCCTGGGCAACTTCACCCTGCCGCTGGCCCGCCGCGTGCGCGAAGTGGTCGGTGTGGAAGGCGATGCCGGCCTGGTCGCGCGTGCGCGTGAGAACGCCGAGCGCAATGGCCTGGCCAACGCGCAGTTCTTCAGCGCCGACCTGACCCAGGACCAGCGCAGCACTCCGTGGATGCGCCAGGGCTTCGACAAGCTGCTGCTGGACCCGCCGCGCTCGGGCGCGATCGAAGTGCTGCAGCAGCTGCCGCTGAAGCAGTTCAAGCGCATCGTCTACGTCAGCTGCCACCCCGGCTCGCTGGCGCGCGATGCCGGCTACCTGGTCAACGAACAGGGCTTCACCCTGGTCAGCGCCGGTGCGATGGACATGTTCCCGCACACCGCGCACGTGGAAAGCATCGCGGTGTTCGAGAAGCGCTGATCGGCTGTCATGCCCATCGCGCATAATGGCGCGATGGGCATTGAAATCGAACGCAAATTCCTCGTCAGCAGTGATGGCTGGCGCACCGCCGCGCACCGGGTGATCCCGATGGCGCAGGGCTACATCAACGACATGGGCGCGCTCGACCGCGGCACCCAGAACGCCTCGGTGCGCGTGCGCATCGAAGGCGACCACGCAGCGTTGAACCTGAAGTCGCGCACCATCGGCCATACCCGCCAGGAGTTCGACTACCCGATCCCGGTGGAGGACGCGCGCGCGCTGCTGGCGTTGTGCGTGGGGGGCCTGATCGACAAGCGCCGCCATCTGGTCGAACACGCCGGCCTGACCTGGGAAGTGGACGAGTTCCTTGGTGACAACGCCGGCCTGGTGGTGGCCGAAGTCGAGCTGGACAGTGCCGACCAGGCGATCGACCTGCCGGACTGGGTGGGTGCCGAAGTCACCGACGACGCGCGCTACTACAACGTCGCACTGGCCAGTCATCCCTATTCACAGTGGTGAAGCCCCAAAAAGGGGACGGAGGGGATCAAGTCGTCTTTACCCCAGCTGTGCTGGAAACGACTTAATCCCCTCCGTCCCCTTTTTTCGAGGGAGGCGGGCCCCATGTGGTGGGGATGAGAATCGACATCTACTCCGACGTGGTCTGCCCCTGGTGCTGGATCGGCAAGCACCGGTTCCAGCAGGGTGTGCAGTTGCTGGGCGCCAATGCGCCTGAACTCGATATCCACTGGCAGCCGTTCCAGCTGGACCCGGACGCGGACGATACCCCGGTGCCGCTGCGCGAGGCCTATGTGCGCAAGTTCGGTGGCGTCGAGCGCACCGAGCAGATCCTCGGCCAGACCCAGACCACCGCGCGGGCCGAGGGCCTGCCGATGGATTTCAGCCAGGGCCAGGTGCGGGTGACCACGCTGCCGGCCCATCGGGTGTTGTGGCTGGCCGGCGAGCACGGCGTGCAGGATACAGTCGGCGAAGCACTGTTCCGTGCCCACTTCGAGCATGGCCAGAATCTGGCCGATACCGCCGTGCTGGTGAAGGCCGGCGTGGCGGGCGGCCTGGACGGTGGTGAAATCGCGCAGATGCTGGCCTCCGACCGCGGCCTGGCCGAGGTCGAAGCCAAGCTTGCACAGGCCCATGCATTGGGCATTTCCTCGGTGCCGACCTTCGTCATCGATGGGAAGTGGGCCATTTCCGGGGCCCAGCCGCCGGAAGCGTTCGCCCAGGCCCTGCAGCAGATCGCGGCCGAACAGGGCGCCCCGGCCACCCCGGCTGGCGGCGACGAGGCCTGCGGCCCGGACGGCTGCAAGGTCTGAGCAGATCGGGGTCAGATCCCCGCAGGGGGCTCTGACCCCACACCTCCCTTTCGCCTTGACCACTGCGCCTGTCGGCCGGTTCTGCGACAATGCGGCACTGCGCCATCCGGGCGCGCGTTGTGGAGATCGACCATGCTGCTGATCGGCGTTGCCGGCACCGAACTGACCGCCCAGGAACGTGACTGGCTGCAGCACGATGCCGTGGCCGGGGTGGTGCTGTTCAAGCGCAACTTCGCCTCGCGCCAGCAGGTGACCGATCTGAGCGCGGCGATCCGCGCCGCCGCCCCGCGCCCGCAATTGATCTGCGTGGACCAGGAAGGCGGTCGCGTGCAGCGTTTCCGCGAGGGCTACAGCGAGCTGCCGCCGCTGCAGGACATCGGTGCGCTGTACGCCACCGACCCGCAGCAGGCGCTCGCGCTGGCCGAGCAGCATGCCTGGCTGATGGCCAGCGAAGTCCGCGCCAGCGGCCTGGATCTCAGCTTCGCGCCGGTGGTCGACCTCGGCCGTGGCAACCGCGCCATCGGCAACCGCGCCTTCAGTGAAGACCCGCAGGTGGTGGCGGCGTTCACCGCCGCTTATGTGCGTGGTATGCATGCGGTCGGCATGGCCGCAACGCTCAAGCATTTCCCCGGCCACGGTACCGTGCTGGAAGACACCCACGTCGATACCGCGATCGACCCGCGCGCGCTGGACGAACTGCGTGCGCAGGACCTGGTGCCGTTCCAGGCCGGCATCGCCGCCGGTGCCGATGCGGTGATGATGGCGCACGTGATCTATCCGCAGGTGGCAGCGGAGCCGGCCGGCTATTCGCCGCGCTGGATCCAGGAGATCCTGCGCGGCGAGCTCGGCTTCCGCGGCGTGGTGTTCTCCGATGACATCGGCATGGCCGCCTCGCACAGCGCCGGTGGCGTGCCGGCACGCGTGCACGCGCACCTGGATGCCGGCTGCGATGTGGTGCTGGTCTGCCACGCGGAACTGGTCGATGAAGCCCTGCACGCCGTGCAGGGACGCTCCCTCAATACTGCTGCGCTGCTCGGCCTGCTTGGCCGCGGCGCGCTCGGCTGGGACGGCCTGCTGGCCGATGCCCGCCATGGCGACACCCAATCCCGTCTGCTTGAAACTCTTGGAAGAACCGTCTGATGCCCAACCTCACCATTTCCCAGGCCCTGGCCCAGGCTGACCTGCTGGTCGACCGTCCCACCATCGACAAGGCCATCGCTGGTATCGCCGACGCCATCGCGCGCGATTACAAGGGCGAGGTGCCGCTGTTCCTGTCGATCATGCATGGTGCGCTGCCGTTCGCCGGCCAGTTGGCGCTGGAACTGGGCGCGCGCGGCCAGGACGTGCAGTTCGATTACCTGCACGCCACCCGCTACCGTGGCGAAACCACCGGCGGTGACCTGGTCTGGAAGCACAAGCCGGCCACCTCGCTGTTCGGCCGCCGCGTGCTGCTGGTCGACGACATCCTCGACGAGGGCTACACCCTGCAGGGCGTGCGCACCTGGTGCCTGGAGCAGGGCGCGACCGACGTGCGCATCGCCGCGATGACCGTGAAGAAGCACGACCGTGCACTGCCGGACGTGACTGCCGACTACGCCGGCATCGAACTGCCGGACCGCTACGTGTTCGGCTTCGGCATGGACGTCAACGAGACCCTGCGCTGCGTGCCGGCCATTTACGCAATGAAGGAATAACCGCGCAGCCGCCCACAGCGCGTCTTCTTCCACCGCCGGCATCCTCGGGTGCCGGCGTTCGTCTTTTCATGGAGTGCTTCGAATGCAACAGATCGCCCTGGCCGTGATCGGCGGTACCGGTGTCTACAACCTGGCCAAGCTTGACGACGTGCAGACCCATGAGGTCGACACCCGCTTCGGCCGCCCGTCCGGTCCGGTGCGGGTGGGGACGCTGCTCGGCCATCGCGTCGCGTTCCTGGCGCGGCATGGCGAGGGGCATTCGCTGCCGCCGCACAAGATCAACTACCGCGCCAACCTGGCCGCGCTGCAGCAGCTGGGCGCGCAGCGGGTGCTGGCGTTGAACACGGTGGGGGGCATCACCGAACACTTTGGTCCGCGCGTGCTGGCCTGCCCCGACCAGATCATCGACTACACCTGGGGCCGCATCAGCACGATCTGTGAAGAAGAGGGCACCGACGTGGTTCACGTCGATTTCGGCCATCCCTACACGCCGATGTTGCGCAGCAAGATCCTGGCGGCAGCCAAAGTGACCGGTGTCACTGTCCATGACGGCGGCTGCTATGGAGCAACGCAGGGTCCGCGCCTGGAAACCATCGCCGAAATCGCCCGCATGCGCCGTGATGGCTGCGACCTGGTGGGCATGACCGGCATGCCGGAGGCCGCACTGGCACGGGAGCTGGGCCTGGATTATGCCTGCCTGGCGATCATCGCCAACTGGGCCGCCGGCTGCGGTGATGGCGAGGAGATTACGATGGCCGAAGTGCTGGCCAATGTGCAGGCGGCCAGCAACGGACTTCCGGAACTGGTGGGCGAATTGGCGCGGGGGTGATTGTCTTCCCCGAGCAAGCTTTGCATACTCAGCTTGTGCGCGGGTTCAGCGTACACCACCCATTCATTGCATAAGGTCTCGCATCACCATGCCGAACGGTACCGTCAAGTGGTTCAACGACGCCAAGGGATTTGGCTTCATCTCGCCGGAGGATGGCAGCGCCGACGTGTTCGCGCACTTCTCCGCCATCAACTCCAAGGGCTTCCGCAGCCTGCAGGAAGGCCAGCGTGTCACCTATGACGTGACCCAGGGCCCGAAGGGCGCCCAGGCTTCGAACATCACGCCGGCCGAGTGATCCACTCGACAGTGCGTTGAAAACCCCGCTTCGGCGGGGTTTTTTTTTGCGTCACGGCAAGGATTGTGCTGCCGGGGGCCGGAGTGCAGATGGCCATCCGGATTTGCGCTCGGGCACAATGCGTCCATGAAGGAACGACTGCGCATCGCCGTGATCGGCTACGGCACCGCCGGACAGGCATTGTCCATCCTGCTCTCCCGTGATGGCCACGAGGTTGAGATCTTCGAACGCGTGCCCACCCCCGGGCCGGTTGGCGCCGGCTTCCTGCTGCAGCCCAGCGGCCTGCAGGTGCTGTGGCAGATGGGCCTGCTTGATGCGGTGCGCGCACATGCCGCGCCGGTGCACCGCCTGTATGGCGACACGCCGTGCGAGCGCGCGGTGATGGACATGCGCTACGACGGCCTGGACGCGCGCCTGCATGGCCTGGGCATGCAGCGCGGGGCCTTGTTCTCGCTGCTGGACGAGGCGCGCGCAGGCGAGGGCCAGCTGCATGCGGGTACCACCATTACCGGGGTGGATGCCGAACACGGCCGTCTGCGCGACAGCGCCGGGCGCGCGCATGGCCCGTTCGACCTGGTGGTGGCCGCTGATGGCGCCGCGTCGACGCTGCGCGGCACGATCGCCGGCGGTACCGGGCTGGACCGGGTGTATCCCTGGGGGGCGCTGTGGTGCCTGCTGCCGGCCGAGGACTGGCCGCACCTGCAGGAGCTGCGCCAGCGCTACGTGGCCGCGCGCAAGATGATCGGGCTGCTGCCGGTCGGTACGCGCCCCGGTGACGACACGCCGCGCCTGAGCTTCTTCTGGAGCCTGCCACGCGCCGACTTCGAGCGCTGGCAGGCCGACGGCATGGCCCCCTGGCTGGATGAGCTGCATGCGTTGTGGCCACAGGCCAGTGCACGCTTCGCCCATCTGCGTGATGCCGGCCAGCTGGCGCGCGCGGTCTACCGTGACGCTGTGATGACGCGCTGGCATTGCGGCCGCATGGTATTGGCCGGTGATGCCGCACATGCGATGAGCCCGCAGCTGGGGCAGGGCGTGAACATGGCGCTGCTTGATGCGTTGGCACTGCGCGATGCCGTGCGCACGCATGGCGGCGGTGCCGCTGCACTGCAGGCCTACCAGGCGCAACGCAGGGCACACGTTGCGGTGTACCAGCGCTGGAGTCGTTGGCTGACACCGCTGTTCCAGTCCGACCGTGACGCCTGGGCCAAGGCGCGTGACGTATTGCTCGGCCCGATGGGGCGCCTGCCCGGAGGGCGTGGCCACATGCTGCGCGTGCTCAGCGGTACCCAGCATGGCTGGTTCGGTTCGCTTGCGCTGGATCCGGCTTTCGTCGACGCACTGGCCACCGCAGCGGAGATGCCTCGCATCAACGCGATCACGGCCAATGCGTGAAGCGCGCTGTCACGTGAATTAACGGTTGCCTCACCGTGGATATGCGAGAAGTAGGTTGCACGCGATTGCGCGGCGCCCGTTTTCCTTTCCGTGATCAACATCGCGCGTGGCCCGGGCGGCGTTGCCGTTGCGGCCTGTCGCGGCCCGGACGTGCCGCCTGTTGTTGAAGAGGAGGACGCCATGTTGTTCGCGGTCGAGGAGCTGGAATCGGAAATCTGCAAGCTGCGCGGACTGTTGCAGATGCTGCACGAGGACCAGCCCGACGTACTGGAGGACGTGTTCGAATTCCATGTGGGCAGCCTGATCAGTCATGCATCGCCGGAGCACCATGCACGCATCCGCGCCTGCGCGCAGGAAATGCTGGCGGCGATCCAGGCCTTGCCGCGGCGACGTGAAGATGACACGCCCGAGTTCCAGTTGATGCCGCAGCTGGGCATCCGTCCGGCCTGATTCAAACCACTGGCAGTTCCACCAGGCCGTTTTCCACGCAGGCGACCATCTGATCGCCGTCGGCGGGAACAGGCACGATTCCGGCGGTGAACGCAGAAAAGGCCGGCAGCACCGTCATCCTGTCACGCAGCCAGAATGCGGGGAAACGCCTTCGCAATGGCCTCAAGGCGACCTGCGGATGCAGGTGCCCGGCAATCACATGCAGCTCTGCATCGGGTGTCGGCTCATGGCGAAGCAGGAACGGCGGCAGCCGTACTTCGTCGTGGACCTGTACCTGCAGCTGGGCATGCGGCAGCTGCCGGTCGTGATTCCCGCGCAGGACATGCACATCCAGTGCAGCGTTGCGTTCGCGCCATCCCAGCCATTGCTGGTACCAGGCGGCGCGATGCGCCGGCCCATGCAGGATGTCGCCCAGGATCCACAGCTCGCGGCAGCCATGCCTGTCCTGCAGACCCTGCAGGCGTTGCAGGTCTTCGCCGGTGCCGCCGCTGGGCAGGGCGATGCCGGCGCGGCGGAACACATCGGCCTTGCCCAGGTGCAGGTCGGCAATCAACAGCGCCTGCCGCGCGGGCCAGTAAAGCGCACGCGCGCCAAGCAGAATCAGCGATTCGCCTGCGCGCAGCAGTGGCAGTTCATCGGCCATGGCGACGCTCCAGCTGCTGGGCCGCGCGTTGCACGCGGGTACGCCAGTCCTCGTTGCTGAACTGCCCACGCAGGCGTTCGGCCCACAACGGGAAGCCCAGTGGCGTAAGTGACGATGGACGCTGCATCGAGAGAATCTGCGTGCCGATCCTTGCCAGTACCTGCTGTAACCCAGCCAGATCGAGGCTGTCGTGCAGCACCTCGCGTTCGGCCAGCGCCAGCAGCAGATGGTCAGGATCGTGCTCGCGCAGCACGTCGAAGAGCAGGCCTGCCGAGGCCTGCAGCTGGCGCAGTGATCGCGGCATGCCGCCGGGCAGGCTGGGTACCAGCAGGCCCGCTACGCGCGCGATGCCACGGAACTGGCGGCGCGCCAGCTCGCCCAGGTTCACCGCGGCACGCAGATCGTCAAGCAGCCGATCGGTGGTGAACAGCGCCTTCCATTCCGCCGCATCCAGATCGATCGCCTGCGCCGGTGCCAGTACCAGGCCGTGATCGTTCACCGCATAGCCGATGCTGTTGCGCTGCCGGCGGGTACAGCGCAGCGCCAGCAAGGCGGCCAGCGCCTCGTGCACGTGGCGGCCGGCAAAGAGGTAGACGAACAGGAACTGGCCTTCGCGGCGTCGCACCTCTTCCACCAGAAGGTGGCCAGGGCCGGGAAGCGCCGACAACTGCTGCTGCAGTGCCAGCAAGGGGGACAGCCAGCGTGATTCGGCGCTGTCGTCGGCGCCGGACAGGACCCACTCCAGCTCGCGGCCGAGCGGCATCGACAGCGGCAACTGGCCGCCCTGCCAGCGGGGGACGACACCGTCACCGCGCCCTCGTGCCAACCGCACGAAGGCGGTCATGTCGCGCAGCTGCACCAGCTCCAGCAGGCGTCCGGCGAACTGGAAGCGATCGCCACGGCGCAGGCGGCTGGCGAACTGCTCCTCCACGGCGCCCAGGCTACCGCCGCGCAGGAACTGCACGCGCACACTGCCATCGCTGCTGATGGTGCCGATCGACAGCCGATGACGCAGCGCCTGGCGACGGTCGTGCATGCGGTACCGCCCATCGGCATCACGCACGACCTTGTGGAAATCGGGGTACTGGGCCAGCGCCTGGCCGCCTTGCACGATGAACGTGAGCACGGCCTGCCATTGATCGTCGCCGAGAGACGCGAAGGCATGGGTACGCCTTACCTGTGCCAGCAGCGCGGCGCTGTCGAAGCCGCCCGCCAGGGCGCGGCTGACCGCATGCTGGGCCAGCACATCCAGCGACAGCGTTGGTGGCCTGCGTGCTTCGACCACGCCTTCGGCCAATGCACGGCGTACCGCAGCGTACTCGGCCAGCTCCAGCGCATGGCTGGGGACGCACAGAATTGAGCCGCTGGCACCCGGACGATGGCGTGCGCGTCCGGCGCGTTGGCGCAGGCGCGCCACGCCCTTCGGGCTGCCCAGCTGCAGTACCTGCTCAACCTCGGGGAAGTCCACGCCGAGGTCGAGGCTGGAGGTGGCAACGACGCAGCGCAGCGCGCCCGCGCGCAGCCCGTCTTCCACCTGCTGGCGCAGCACCGGATCCAGCGAGCCGTGGTGCAGCGCCAACGTGGCCGGGTCTTCCGGCCAGACCGCGGCCAGCGCCTGATGCCACAGTTCTGCCTGCGCACGGGTGTTGGTGAACAGCAGGCTGCTGCGCGCCTGCATCAATGCATCCAGCACGCGCGGCAGCTGCGCCAGGCCGAGATGCCCGGCCCAGGGGAAACGTTCGCCGGGGTCCGGCAGCAGACTGCGCACGCTGATTGCGCGCGGGCGCACGCCCTGCACGATCGGCGCGTCGGGCTGCCCGGGCAGCAGCACGTCGCGCGCTTCCTGCAGGTTTCCCAGCGTGGCCGATAGTCCCCACAGCTGCAATGCAGGCGCGGCCTCGCGCAACACCGCCAGGTTCAACTGCAGCAGCACTCCACGCTTGCTGCCCAGCAGCTCGTGCCATTCGTCCACCACCACGCAGCGCAGCTGGCGCATGCGCGGCAGCGTATCCGGATAGCTCAGCAGCAGCGCCAACGATTCCGGCGTGGTGACCAGTACGTCGATGCGGCCCTCGCGCGCCTGTCGTCGTTCGCGGTTGCTGGCGTCACCACTGCGCAGGCCGACGCGCCATCCAAGCCCCACCCCATCAACCACGGCCTGCAGTGCGCGCGCGGTGTCGCTGGCCAATGCGCGCAAGGGCGTCACCCACAGCACCTGCAGCGGGCGCACCGCGCTGGCGCGGCGGGGCGGGGGCGGTGGATCGATCATGGCCTGCAGCAGCGGACCGCCGAACATCGCCATGGTCTTGCCGCTGCCCGTGGGGGTGTGCAGCAACCCGGATCCGCCGGCGAGATAGTGCCGCCACATCGCGCGCTGGAACGGCAGCGAGCGCCAGCCTTTCGACGCGAACCAGTCTTCCAGCCGGCGTAGTGCCTGGCTGCGGTTCATCGCGCCAGCGCCTGCAGGGCGGCCAGCTGATCGGCCTCGCTGGCCGGCTTGTCGTGGCGCCAACGCAGGATGCGCGGAAAGCGCACGGCGATACCGGACTTGTGCCGGCTGCTGCGGTTGACTGCCTCGAAGCCCAGCTCGAACACCTGTTCGGCGCGCACGCCGCGCACCGGTCCGAAGCGCTCGCGGGTGTTGGCGCGGATCCAGCGGTCGAGCGCGAGGATTTCCTTGTCATCCAGGCCCGAATAGGCCTTGGCCACCGGTACCAGCGCGTCGCCGTCCCAGACGCCGAACGTGTAGTCGGTATACAGCGTGCTGCGCCGCCCATGGCCGGCCTGCGCATACAAGAGCACCGCATCGATGGTGAGCGGATCGACCTTCCATTTCCACCAGTCGCCGCGGCGTCGCCCGGCCTGGTAGGGCGAGCCACGTCGTTTCAGCATCAGCCCTTCCACGCCGCGTTCGCGCGCTGTTTCCCGCATCGCGGCAGCCTGCGGCCAGTCTTCGGCGGCAACGTCGGGTGACAGCCGGATCCGTGCATCACCCAGGGCACCGACGATCTCGGCAAGCCGTGCACGCCGTTCCTGCAACGGATGCTCACGCAGGTCCGCGCCATCGAGTTCCAGCAGGTCATAGGCGAGCACGCGCACCGGCGTGTTGCGCAGGGTGGCCGCACCGGGTTTGCGGCGCTGGATGCGGGTCTGCAGTGCGGTGAATGCACGCGGCAGGTCGGTGGCGTCGTCCCAGGCCAGCAGCTCGCCGTCCAGTACGCAGCCATCGGGAAGCGCCATCGCGGCCTGCTCGATTTCGGGGAAGCGGCCATCCAGCCGCTCTTCGCCGCGTGACCACAATGCGACCTCGCCACGCCGGCGCAGCAGCTGCAGGCGGATGCCATCCCACTTCCATTCCAGCAGCCAATCTTCGATAGGGCCGAGGCGCTCGGCAGGATCGCTTTCCAATGGCGAGGCGAGGAAGAACGGGTAGGGTTGCTGCCGGTCCAGTGGCAGCTCATCCGGCGACAGCAGCTGGCCCAGCAGCCCGGGCGAGGGCACCCATTCGCCCAGCATGCGCTGGGCGATGCGTGCGATGTCCAGGCCGGACCACTCCGCCAGTGCCTGCTGCACCAGGCGCTGCGAGACGCCGACGCGCAAGGCGCCGGTCAGCAGCTTGTTGAACACCAGGCGTTCGCCGCTGCAAAGCTGCCGCCAGCCGGCGACGACCGCCGTACGGCGCACCGCTTCGGGCTGGTTGGCCACCGCCAGCAGGTGCTGTTCGATCCATTCGGCCAAGGGGCGGTCGGGCGAAGGCTGTGGTGGATCATCCAGCAGCAGGGTCAGTGTCTCGGCGAGGTCACCGACCTGCGCATAGCTGTCTTCCACCAGCCACGGTGGCAGCCCCGATTCCTCGGCGATCCAGGTGCGCAGTTCGCCACTGGCGGCGATCTTGCGGCGTGCACCGCCCACCTTGCCACCGCTGAGCAGGTACAGCGCCCACGCCGCATCATGCGCGCCTGCCTGGCTGAAGTAGTCGATCAACGCTGCACGCTTGTCCAGCGTGGCGGTGCTGCGGTCCAGGCGCTGGTAGAGCGCCGCGAAGGCCTTCATTCCTCGCTCCCGAAGTCGGTACGGAAGGCTTCAGCCGCTACGCCACGCTCGCGCAGGAAGGGAATCAACGCATCGGTATTGCCATGGGTGGCGATCACCCGCTGCGCGCCCGTCTGTTCGATGGTCTGCAGCAGCGCGGGCCAATCGGCGTGATCGGAAATGACGAAGCCACGATCGACGTTGCGGCGACGCCGGTTGCCGCGCAACTGCATCCAGCCCGAGGCGAAGCCCAACTGGTGGCGGCCGAAGCGGCGCATCCACGGTGTGCCGGCGGCCGAGGGTGGGGCGAGGATCAACTGGCCGGCGGCATCCGGCTGGCGACCCTGCTCGGCCACCGCAAGCGTCTCCAGCATTGGCACGTTGGCCTGCCGGTACACCGCCACACCATTGGCGATGGCTCCGTGCAGCCAGGCCGGGCGATCGTCCAGCGGCAGCAGTTCGGCCAGCACCCGTTGCGCCTTGCCCAGTGCATAGCACAGCAGGATCGCAGCTTCGCCGCGCTGTTCGCATTCGCGCCGCCACGCCACGATCTCCGCAGCGACGGCGGGGGTGTCCGGCCAACGGTAGATCGGCAGGGCGAAGGTGGCCTCGGTGATGAAGGTATCGCAGGGCACCACTTCGAATGGCGCACAGGTTGGATCAGGCTGGCGCTTGTAGTCGCCGGACGCCACCCACACCTGTTGCCCGTCGTCGATGCGCACCTGCGAAGACCCCAGTACATGGCCGGCTGGATGCAGCGATACCTGCACCTGGCCCAGTCGGAACGGTACGCCCTCGGCATGTGCCTGCACCGGTACATCGCCCAGGCGCCAGCGCAGGATCGGCAGGCTGCCGTCGCTGCAGTGGTACTCGCCCATGCCCGGGCGTGCGTGATCGCCGTGGCCATGGGTGATGACCGCGCGCGCTACCGGTCGCCAGGGATCGATGTGGAAATCACCGGCGGCGCAGTACAGCCCTTCGGGGCGCAGGACCACCAGATCGTCGTTGGCTGCCATGCGATCACTTTGGCCGGCCGCTCGTGCACAGGGTGAGAATCGGCCTGAACACGGGCTTGGCAGGCGATGCGGCACAATCGAACCGCACACCTCTTGCCGCCAGGACGGACCGGATGAGTGGACCCAGCTTCAGCAGCAACGCGCCGTACGAAACCCATGTGGTGCTCAACCAGCCGCCGCCGTTCGCGGGGCGCCAGTTGTGGACCGACGACGTGGCATTGATGGATGCCGTGCAGCGCGAAGGCGCTGGCAGCTTCGTGCCGCGACTGGCTGTCTATGGCGCGTTGGCGGGTGACGAGCTCTACCGGCTCGGCTTCGATGCCAACCGCGATCGGCCGCGCCTGCGCACGCATGATGCGCAGGGCCATCGCATCGATACGGTGGAGTTCCATCCGGCCTATCACCAGTTGATGGGCGCAGCGAAGCAACATGGCGTGGCGGGCCTGTCCTGGCACGAGCCGCAGCCGGGTGCGCATGTGGCGCGGGCGGTGCTGAGCTATCTGCATCACCAGGCTGAGGCGGGCACCAGCTGCCCATTGACCATGACCCATGCGGCAGTGGCGGTGCTGCGATCGCAGCCGCATCTGGCCGAGTGGGCGCGCAAGGCCGCCGCGCCGGTCTATGACCCGCGCGATGTGCCGGTGGCGGACAAGGACGGCATTACCCTGGGCATGGGCATGACCGAAAAGCAGGGAGGCTCGGATGTGCGCGCCAACGGCACGCGCGCCGAACCAATCGATGGCGAACGCTATCGCCTGGTCGGTCACAAGTGGTTCTTTTCGGCACCGATGTGCGATGGCTTCCTGGTGCTGGCGCAGGCGCCGGGAGGACTCACCTGCCTGTTGATGCCGCGCCGGTTGGCCGACGGAGACCGCAACGCATTCCGGTTGATGCGCTTGAAGGACAAGCTCGGCGATTGGGCCAACGCCTCCAGCGAAGTCGAGTTCTGCGGGGCGCAGGCGTGGCGGGTGGGCGAGGAGGGACGCGGCGTGGCCACCATCATCGGCATGGTGATGATGACCCGCCTGGACTGCATGCTGGGTGCGGCGGCGGAAATGCGCATGGCGCTGGCGCAGGCCCTGCATCACGCACGTCATCGCCGCACGTTCGGCAAGCTGCTGGTCGAGCACCCGTTGATGACCAATGTGCTGGCCGACCTGGCACTGGAGTCGGAAGCGGCCACGGTGCTGTCGATGCGCATCGCGCGTGCGGTGGACCGGGCCGGCGTGGATGCCAACGAAGCCGCGTTGGCGCGTGTGGGGACGGCGCTGGGCAAGTACTGGTTGTGCAAGCGCGCGCCGGCCTTCGTCAATGAAGCGCAGGAATGCCTGGGCGGTGCGGGCTATGTGGAGGAATCGATGCTGCCGCGGTTGTACCGGCAGGCACCGTTGAATTCGATCTGGGAAGGCAGCGGCAACATCCAGTGCCTGGACGTGCTGCGCGCACTGGCGCGCGAACCGGAGGCGCTGGCGGCGCTGCGCGCTGAGCTGGCGGCGGTGGCCGATCGTGATGCGCGCTACGCAGCGGCTTTGCAGCGTTGGGCAGCGGCGCCGCCACCGGATGAGTCGCAGGCGCGGCTGTTCTGCGAGCGCACTGCGCTGCTGCTGCAGGCCGCGCTGCTGTTGCGTGCGCGCAGTCCGATGGCGGAGGCGTTCGTGCGCAGCCGGCTGCACGGGGAGCATGGGCTGGTGTTCGGGACGCTGCCGGCGGGCGTGGACCTGTCGGCGATGCTGGCGCGCGCGCTGCCGTAGGAGGCGGCCAACGGCGGAGCCCCTCGTGCTGAGCGGCGCGGAGTCTGCGTCGTGAGCGGGCCGCGCGGGTGGGTTGC
Organism: Stenotrophomonas sp. WZN-1; assembly: GCF_002192255.1. Classification (NCBI taxonomy): domain Bacteria; kingdom Pseudomonadati; phylum Pseudomonadota; class Gammaproteobacteria; order Lysobacterales; family Lysobacteraceae; genus Stenotrophomonas; species Stenotrophomonas sp. WZN-1. The sequence continues at coordinate 3,256,600 of NZ_CP021768.1, read as the reverse complement.
GCAGGGGGCGCTGCAAGTACGTCCATGTAAGCTCGGTCGCCGCATCCATGCGGCTCACGCCCCTGCGCAACCCACCCGCGCGGCCTTGGACGGTTTCCGTGCCGTCCACCACGGATCAACAGAAAGAGCGGAGAGCGAAAAGCAGAAAAGCCGCGGCAATGCCGCGGCTTTTCCTGTGGAGCCGAGCCGATGCTCGGCTGGTCGGTAGCGCCGGGCCATGCCCGGCGAACGAACCGTTAGTGCTTGGCTTCTTCCTTGGCCGCGTTCGCCTTCGCGTCATTGGCGACGTCGCGGGCCTTGTCGGCCACCTTCTGCGCGGCGTTGGCGGTGGCGTCGCTGGCGTGTGCAGCGGCGTCGGTCGCGGCGTCCTTGGCCTTGTCAGCGGCGTTGGCGGTGGCGTCTGCAGCCTTGTCCAGCGCCTGCTGGGTATCGGCGGCGGCCTGCTCGGAGGCTGCCGCAGTCTTGTCGGCGGCGTCACGGGTGGCCTCTGCTGCCTTGTCGACGGCGTCGCGGGCAGCCGCGCCGGCGCTGTCAGCGGCCTGCTGCGCGTCCTGCTTGGCCTGTTCGGCTTCCGGGCCCTTGCAGGCGGCCAGGGCCAGCAGCAGGGAGGCGGCCAGCAGGGTGGTGGTGATCGGGCGAATCTTCATGGCGGTCTCCGGTACTGCAATGGATGGGGACGCCAGCCTATTCATGCCGTTGTGAAGGCGGGGTCGCGATGCCAGTGGTAGGCGGTGGCATCGGCGCAAAGAAAAAGCCGCTGGCGAACCAGCGGCTTTTCCAGAACAGCGTGAAGAAAGAAGTTATTACTTCTTGGCTTCTTCAGCAGCGTCCTTGGCCTTCTCGGCGGTGCCTTCGGCAGCCTTGGCAGCGTCGGCAGCAGCGCCGGCAGCAGCGTCGGTGGCAGCAGCGCCAGCCTGGGCAGCGGCGTCGACCGAAGCGTCAGCAGCGGTGGCGGCGGTGTTGGCGGCCTGCTGGGCAGCGTCGGCGGTCTGGGCGCCGGCAGCGGCGGCCTGGTCGGCAGCAGCCTGGGCTTCGGTGGCGGCTTCGTTGGCCGAAGCAGCGGCGTCCTGGGCAGCTTCCTGCTTCGAGCAGGCGGCCAGGGCCAGAGCCAGGGACATCGCGACCAGCAGCTTGTTGATGCTCATTGTGTAAATCCTCGTCGTTAGAATTAGGCAACGCGCATGCTGCGCGCCGACAACATGATGACAAGCCAAGATTGGGTGTCAAGCGATCCCGCATTCATTTTTGCGAAATCATCGTTAAATCTTTTTAAATCAATTCGATGGCGATTGCCGTTGCTTCGCCGCCACCGATGCACAGGGTGGCAATGCCGCGCTTGCCACCGCGCGTGCGCAGGGCGTTGACCAGGGTCACCACCAGACGTGCACCGGAGGCACCGATGGGATGACCCAGCGCGCAGGCACCGCCATTCACGTTGAGCTTGTCGTGCGGGATGCCCAGCTCACGCATCGGCGCCATTGCCACCACGGCAAAGGCTTCGTTGATTTCGAACAGGTCGATCTGGTCCAGCGACCAGCCAGTCTTGGCCAGCAGCGTGTGGATCGCGCCGATCGGGGCGGTGGTGAACCACTCCGGTTCCTGCGAATGGGTGGCGTGGCCGACGATGCGGGCCAGCGGGGTGATGCCACGTGCGGCCGCGTCTTCCTCGGTCAGCAGCACCACCGCGGCGGCGCCGTCGGAGATGCTGGAGGAACTGGCGGCGGTGACGCTGCCGTCCTTCTTGAAGGCCGGGCGAAGGGTCGGGATCTTGGCGATGTCCGAGCGTCCCGGCTGTTCGTCGGTGGCGACCTCGACGTCACCCTTGCGGGTGGCCACCTTCACCGCGACGATCTCGTCGGCGAACGCACCGTTGGCCTGTGCGGCCTGCGCGCGCTTGACCGATTCGATCGCGTAGGCGTCCTGCTCCTCGCGGCTGAACTGGTACTTGTCCACGGCGCATTCGGCGAATTCGCCCATGGCCTTGCCGTCGTAGGCGTTGACCAGGCCGTCGTGGGCCATGTGGTCGACCGCCTGGAAGTTGCCGAAGCGGTTGCCGGTACGCGAGTTCGGCAGCAGGTGCGGGGCGTTGGACATCGATTCCATGCCACCGGCGACCACGATGCTGGCCGAACCAGCCTTGATCAGGTCATGGCCGAGCATGATGGTCTTCATGCCCGAACCGCACACCTTGTTGAGGGTGGTGGCACCGGTCGACAGCGGAATGCCGGCGGCGATCGCTGCCTGGCGGGCGGGCGCCTGGCCGAGGTTGGCCGGCAGCACGCAGCCCATGAGGACCTCGGAGACGTCGCTGGCCGGTACGCCCGACTGTTCCAGGGCGGCCGCGATGGCGGCCGCGCCGAGGGTGGGGGTCGGCACGCCGTTGAACTGGCCGAGGAAGGAGCCGATGGCGGTGCGCTTGGCGGCGGCGATGACGATGTTGGACATGGCAATCTCGTTGATGCGTAAGCAATGTTCGGAAAGGAGACCGCGGACGTTGGAAGCGCCGCGGTTTCCCGGCAGACTGCGTGGGGGTCGGCCCAAGTATAGAGGGTCGGGGAGGGCCGCCGCTGGGCGGCACCGCACGCCTGCCGGGATGTAGGCAGGCCAACGTTCATGGGAAGGAATCGATGGAACGCACGATGATGGTGAGGTCCGCGCTGGCAACGGCGCTGGCGATGGCAATGACGGCATGTGGTGGCGGCGGAGGCGGCGGCAATGTCCGCATCGATCCCCCCCCGACCACCCCGACACCTCCAACCACGCCCCCTCCGACGACGCCGCCGCCGGCCAAGCCGCAGGAACCGGCCTTCGACGCGCACCTGTCAGTGACCAATGCGCGTGCCGCACAGGCCGCCGGCCTGACCGGGCAGGCCGTGCGCATCGGCATCGTCGACTCGGGTGTGCAGCGCAACGCCGCGGCGCTGAACGGGCGCGTGATCGCCAACCTCAACTACATCGATCCGGCGCGCAACAACCTGCTGGTGGACGACGTGGTGGGCCACGGCACGGCGGTCGCCAGCCTGGCTGCCGGCGCGTCGGTGGGATCCTGGCCGGGTGGCATCGCCCCCGGTGCGCAGATCGTCTCGGCGCGGATCATCGCCGACAAGCCGCCCGTCGATGACGGCAGCGGCAAGGGCAATTCCTTCAGTGGCCCGCTGGGCGTGGCGCAGGTCCACCAGGACCTGATCAGCTACAACGTGAAGGTGATGAACAACTCGTGGGGCGGCCTGTACTGGACCGACCTGCCGACCACCGCGCAGGTGGCGGCCGAGTACCGTCCATTCGTCATCAACCATGGCGGCCTGGTGGTGTTCGCAGCCGGCAACGACGCGCGCACCGAACCGAGCAGCCTGGCCGCCCTGCCCAGCCAGCAGGGCGTTGCCGGCTCGCTGCCGGCGGCCGACCTGGAGCGCGGCTGGCTGGTGGCGACCGCCGTGGACCCGTATGCACCGGGCACGCTGGCCAGCTACGCCAATGCCTGTGGCCAGGCCGCGCGCTACTGCCTGGCGGCGCCGGGCAGCGCGGTCTATCCCGACGCCAATGGCAGCACCTACTACTGGAACTACGGCACATCCTTCGCCGCCCCGTTGATCTCCGGCGCCGCCGCACTGGTCTGGCAGCGCTACCCGTACTTCGACAACAACCTGGTGCGGCAGACCCTGCTGGGCACCGCCAAGGACATCGGCGCGCCCGGCGTGGATGCGGTGTTCGGCTACGGCCTGCTCGACATCTCGCGGGCGATCAAGGGCCCGGGCCGCTTCGACTGGGGCGATGTGGTGGCCAATGTCGATGCGCCATCGAGTGGCTCGCTGTGGAGCAACGACATCGTCGGCAGCGGCGGACTGGTCAAGCAGGGCGGGGGCACCCTGGTGCTCGCAGGCAACAACAGCTACAGCGGCGCCACCCGCATCGAGCGCGGCATCCTGTCGCTGCAGAACGGCGCTGTCATCCGTTCCAACGTGACCATCCTCGGCCAGCCCGATCCGGATTCGACCGGCCTGCAGTTCAATGGTGGCACGCCGCGCGTGATCGGCAACGTGGTCAACGGCAGCAGCGTGTTCCTGACCACCGGCAGCACCACCGGCACCATCGAGGGCAACTACACGCAGCAGGCAGGTGGCCAGTTGATGATCGCGCTCGGTGCCAATGCGCTGCAGGTGACCGGCACCGCCTCGATCAATGGCGGCGTGCGCGTGCATGGCTTCGTCTCCGGCTATGTGCCGCAGAACGGCAGCCGCCAGGACCTGGTCCATGCGGCCGGCGGCCTGAGCGGCACCTTCAGCAGCCCGGCCACCTCCAGCGGCCTGCAGGGCCTGTCGCTGCTGCAGAGCAGCTATGGCTATGACAGCAACAATGCCTGGTTGAACCTGACCCAGGTGAGCGTCACGGCGGCGGCGACCGGGCTCACGGCCTCGGCGCAGTCCGCCGCGCAACGACTGGAAGGTGCGTTCAGCGCGCTCGATGGCAGTCCCGCCCTGCAGGGCTCGGCCTTCGGTACGGCGGCCGGTGCGCTGCAGTGGACCGGCGGTGGCAGCGAGGGCCTGGCAGCCAGCCTGCAGAGCCTGTCCGGGCAGGCCCATGCGCGGGCCGAGTCGGCCACCTTCGACAGCATCGACATGTCACGCCGTGCCATCGCCGAGCGCTTCGATCGCGTGCAGGCGGCGCCGCGCCTGCGCGGGGCCTGGCAGAGTGCGCTCGGTGAGGCCGGGCAGGGCAGTTTTGCCGGCAATGCCGCCGACAGCCGCGGTTGGATGGCTGGTCAGGACCTGCCGCTGGGCAGCAATGGGCTGATGGGCGTGGCCTTTGGCGAGACCCGCAGCAATGGTGGCAGCAGCTTCGGCGGCGATCGTGGGCGTGATCGGCAGGCGCAGGCGCAGCTGTACGCCGGCTGGAACCTGGGCCGGGGTTATGCGCTGGCGCAGGTCGGCAGCGGCCAGTTCACCCGTGCGCTGGATCGGCAGGTGCTGCTGGGCGCCGGTGCCTACGGTGTTTCCGCACGTTACGGCGGACGCTTCAGCAGTGCCAGCGTCGAAGGCGGCTATCGTTTCGGCCGCGCGGGCGCGTCGTTGACACCGTATCTGGGCGCCAGCACCACGCGCGTGGATACCGACGCCTTCAACGAGCTGGGTGGTTTCGGCTTCGGCCTGCGTGGCGATGCCAACCGTGTGCAGCGCAGCCAGATGCTGGCCGGTATCCGCGGCGAGCGCGGTTGGGGGCGCTGGACGCTGCGTGGGCATGCTGAGTGGCAGCAGCGGCTCGACGGTGCCGATGCGGGCTGGCAGGCCAGCTTCGTTGGTGTCGATGCCTGGGCGCCATTGGCGGGCTGGAACGCGCCGCGCGGCAGTGCGCTGTTCGGTGTGGCGCTGGAGTCGTGGTGGGGCCGCAATGGCCGCCTGAGCCTGGGCTTCGACCAGCGCGTCGGTGGCGAGGGCGCGCGCCAGGCGGCGCTGCGCTACAGCACCGGGTTCTGAGTGGGCGGTCGCGCCGGGACGTCAGCCCCGGCGCGACATCGGCAGGCTCAGCCGCCGCGCAGGTTGCCCAGGCGCGGGGTGCTGCGGCCCAGCGGCATCTTCAGCTTGCCGATCGACAGGATGCGGCTTTCGGCGATGCGGTCGGCCGCACGCTGCGGCGCGATGTTCTCGCGCTGCGACAGTTCGAAGATGCGGGTGAGGTTGTGATAGATGCTGCGGATCAGGCGCATCGCGCGTTCGCGGTTGTAGCCATCGATCTCCAGCGACACGTTCATCACGCCGCCGGCGTTGACCGCATAGTCCGGTGCATACAGGATGCCGCGCGCGTGCAGTTCATCGCCGATTTCCAGGCTCGACAACTGGTTGTTGGCGGTACCGCAGATGATCTTCGCCTTGATCCGCGGCAGGGTGTCGGCATTGATGGCGCCTTCCAGCGCGCACGGTGCGAACACGTCGGCGTTCACTTCGTGGATCTCATCCGGCTTGACCGCTTCGGCGCCGAAATCGCTGACCGCGCGATCGACCAGCGCGCTGTCCAGGTCGGTGACATACAGCTTGGCACCGCGGTCGCGCAGCAGTTTCACCAGTTCCATGCCGATGTGGCCCAGGCCCTGTACTGCGATGCTGGTCTTGCCCACTTCCTCATGGCCGAACTTGAAGCGCATCGCCGCCATCAGCGCCTGCAGCGCACCATAGGCGGTGAACGGGGCCGGATCGCCGGAGCCGCCATGGACCTGGTGCACGCCGGTCACGAACTGGCTCTCCAGGTAGATGTTTTCCATGTCGTTGACGTCGGTGCCGACGTCTTCGGCGGTGATGTAGCGCCCGCCCAGCGAGTCGACGTAACGGCCGAAGGCGCGGAACAGCACCTCGGTCTTGTCCACCTTCGGGTCGCCGATGATCACTGCCTTGCCGCCACCGACGTTGAGGCCGGCCAGCGCATTCTTGTAGGTCATCGTCCGGCTCAGCCGCAGCACGTCGGCCAGTGCCTCGTCGGTGCTGGCGTAGGGGCGCATGCGCACGCCGCCCAGGGCCGGGCCCAGGGTGGTGTTGTGGATGGCGATGATCGCCTTCAGGCCGGCATCATGGTTGTGGCAGAACACCACTTGTTCGTGGCCGGTGGTGGCGAGGGTTTCGAATAGCATGGCGTCTCCGATGGCGCGAACAGCGGCGAACTGCAGCGAACGGCCAGTGAACGGTAGGGTCCCAAAACAAAAAAAGCGACGTCGTCATGGCTGGGGGACGGGTCGCGCGGCGCCATTCTAGTCCATTCCCCCGGCCGGTGCCGTCGACGTTGGCCGCCATCCGGTTAAAGAAGATGAAAGTGCGGCCGATGCTGCGACGACGGCGGGTGGCCGGATGGGCGTGAAGAGGCAGGTCGGTCAGTGACAGCAAGGGCATTACAACGACAGGGCGGGCAGCGATGACACCGACCTGGTGGCGGTTGCTGCGCGGCTGGCTGGCGCGTTCGACCGGGACGGCACCGTCGCGGCTGGTCGCTGCGTCCCGCCAGGCGGTGGCCGCTGCAGCCGCGAGCCTGCAGGGCGAGGCGCTGCCATCGGCGGAAATCGCCGCTCACCTGCAGCGCGGGCTGCATGCGCTCGCCCTGTATCCGAGGCTGGCGGGCGAGCCGACGCCAGTGCAGGACCCCGGCCTGGGCGAGGCGGTGGCACGCGCGCTGCAGGACCGCGACTGGGCGGCCAGGCAGCTGCCCCGCCGGCCACAGCTGCTGCCGCAGCTGATCCAGACCGTCAACGACGATGCCGCCTCGGCACGCGTGATGGCCGCGATCATCGGCCAGGATCCGGTACTGACCGGCAACCTGCTGCGCATCGCCAACAGCCCGACCTACAAGGTCCATGAGCGCCCGGTCGAAAGCCTGCAGCGGGCGGTGACACTTGTCGGTACCGAGGGCGTGCGGCAGATCATCAGTGCGGTACTGGTGCAGCCGGTGATGCAGGTGCAATGCGAGGTGTTCCCGCAGTTCAGCGCAATCATCTGGGAGCATGCGCTGCTGGCATCGCGTGCAGCGGCCGATCACGCGCGCACGGTCACTTTCGGCGATGCTTTCGCCGCGCAGTGGCTGGGCCTGGTGCAGGGGCTGGGTGCAGCACTGGTGATGCGCCAGCTGCTGCAGGAGGCGCAGGCCCGTGGCGAGGCCGTGGAGCCGGCGTTGGCCCTGCAGCTGCTGCAGCAGTGGTCGTTGCCGCTGGCGCAGCGGGTGGCCGCCGCATGGGAGCTGCCTGAGCCGGTTCACCAGGCCTTGGCGGTGGATGCGGAAGGACCGTTGGCCGACAGCCTGCGCCTGGCCAGCGCCGCCGCAGCGGCCAGCCTGTTGTGCCGCCATGGGCATGCCAGCCAGAGCCGCATGCTGGCCCTGCTGGAACAGCTGCCTTCGGCACCGCCGCATGCGTTGCGCTGGATCTGGCGGCGCCTGCATGGGCGCAGCGTGGAAACACTGGATGAGGCCGCGCGCGACGACGTCGGGCCGGCCGCCTGAACGCTACAGCTGCGATTCCACCGGCAGCCAGCTGATCGCCCGCGACAACCAGCGCTTGCGCGCCGTGGCGCCCGGCTCGGCCTCCATCCAGTGCGGTGGCGGTTCTCGCTCCAGCCAACGCAACCGGCGGCGGTCGTCCAGCGCCAGCCACCAGCTGTGCCTGGGGTCTGCCAGGCGCAGGTACTCGTCCCGCAGCTGTGCGCCCAGCACCGGATCGTCGAACAGCACGCCCATTTCAGTGTTCAGATAGGCTGAGCGCGGGTCCAGGTTGAATGAACCGACGAAACCGCGGCGGTCGTCGACCAGGAACGCCTTGGTATGCAGGCTCGCGCCGCTGCTGCCGAAGACCCCGGCGTCGCCGGACTGCCCCTGCGCCTTCAGTTCGTACAGGTGGACGCCCGCTTCGAGTAACGGCACGCGGTAGCCCATGTAGCCACCGTGCACGGCGGCGACGTCGTTGGCGGCCAGTGAGTTGGTGATCACGCCGACCTGCACGCCCCGCCCGGCCATGGCCGAAAAGCCATCCAGGCCCTCGTTGCCGGGTACGAAGTAGGGCGAGATCAGCAGGGACTTGTGCTGGGCGGCCTGCAGCTCGCTGATCAGCGTCGACACCAGCCAGGCCCCGCGATCATCGTCGCGGTGCTTCATCGGCGGGTCCGAGACAATGCGCACCGCACCACTCCAGTGCAATGGCTCGGGGCTTGGACGCTGCCGTTGGCGCGACTCGGCCACGCGCGCAAGGTAGGGCCGCGCCACGTCCCGCTGTGCTTCATGATCCGATTCGCGGACCAGCAGGCGCAGCTGTGCATCGGTATGGAAGGCAAGCGCCGATACCGGAATGGCCGCTTCACTGTTCCAGTAGTCGTCGAAGATCCGATTGGCCTGTTCCACGGCAGGGCCGGCCACCAGCAGGTCCAGATCCTGGAAGTTCACATCGGTGCGTGCGCTGAAGTATTCCTCGCCGATGTTGCGGCCACCGACGATCGCGACGCGACCGTCGGCAATCCAGCTCTTGTTGTGCATGCGATGGTTCACGCTGAAGAAGCGCTGCACCATCTCCACCATGCGCAGGATGCCGGTCCGGTTGCGGAACGGGTTGTAAAGGCGGATTTCAATGTTCGGGTGCCGGTCCAGGGCCATCATCAGCGCGTCCTTGTCCTTGGCATTCATGTCGTCGAGCAGGATCCGCACGCGCACCCCGCGCTCGGCGGCGTCATGTAGCGCCTTGGCCATCAGGTGGCCGATCAGGTCGTCGTGCCAGATGTAGTACTGCAGGTCCAGGCTGCGGCCGGCCTGGCTGGTGATCAGCGCGCGCGCGGCGAAGGCATCCAGGCCATCGCTGAGGAACGCCACGCCCGACTGGCCGGGATGGGCCGCCTGCAACGGCACGATCTGCTGGTCGATGCGGGTCTGCGCCGTCTGCAGCGGCAGCACGTGCGAGGGGGTGCCGTGCGCCTGCGGCGTGAGGTGGTCGGCCAGCAGCAGGCCGGACAGGACCAGCAGCAACAGCGCGGCGATGGCGATCGCAACGACGCGCAGCAGGCGTCGCCACAAGGGTTTGGGCAGGCTCATGCCCCGATGGTAGATCCACGCCATGCGTGGATGAAAGCCGACAGACCCATCGCTGTGGATCCACGCCATGCGTGGATGGTCTCTTCAGGCAGCATCACGCCATGCGCGGACGGGGTCAGAACCGCTCGTCGCTGCCCAGATAACGCCACTGCGCCGGCGGCAGCGGCCCCAGCGCCACGCGCCCGATACGCAGGCGGCGCACGGCCGTTACCTGCAGGCCGGCGGCGCTGACCGCCACACGCAGGCCCTTGGCCGTCAGGCCCTTGCCGGCGAAGCGCAGGCGCTGCTCGCTCTGCCAGCTGACCTTGGCGCCGCCCGATTCCTGCTGCAGCCGCGCCATCAGCCAGGGGCCACGCTCGGGACCGCCTTCGGCCACTTCGATCAGGTATTCCTGCTCGGTCCGGCCCAGGTTGCGCTGCAGGTGGGCCAGCGTGGCTGGATCCTGGCTGACCACCACCAGACCGCTGTCGCTGGCCGGAAGCGAGGCGGCCAGCTGCAGGCCGTGGAAGTGACGCTGCAGCGGGCGGATGTCGCTGGCATCAAGTTCGCTGCGGCTGTCACTGCTGACGAGGGCACACAGGGTTTCAGCGGCGGCACCGGCCGGCTTGTGCAGCAGCATGCTGACCCGCTCGGCCTTTTCATCGCTGGCCTGTTCGGCCACCACGATCACCGCGCTGTCATCGACCGGGCGCTGCGGCTGTTCCACCACGTCGCCGTTGACCGTGACCCAGCCGCCTTCGATGTAGCGTCGCGCTTCGCCGCGCGGGATGCCGAGCAGGGCGGACAGGCGTTTGTCGAGACGGATCGGTTCCATGGCAGGCAGGTCGGGCAGGGGGCGCGCAGTGTAGCTGCTGCGGCCGGTCAGCGCTGGCCGCGGTTGGCCAGCTCGGTCAGGTACAGGCGGGTATCGAACTCCAGCTGCAGGTAGTCCGGCTCCATGTGCTGGCACAGCTGGTAGAAGGCCTTGTTGTGGTCGGCCTCCTTCAGGTGGGCCAGCTCATGCACCACGATCATGCGCAGGAACGCCGCTGGCGCCTGGCGGAACACGGTGGCGATGCGGATCTCGCGGCTGGCCTTGAGGCGGCCGCCGTGCACGCGGGAAATGGCGGTATGGGTGCCCAGCGCGTGCTTGATCACTTCCAGCGTGTTGTCGTAGCAGACCTTGTTGAGCGGCACCGACTTGCGCAGGTAGCGGTCCTTCAGGTCCTGCGTGTAGTCGTACAGCTGGCGGTCGCTGCGCACCTCGTGCAGGTCCGGGTAGCGCTGTTGCAGCCAGGGGCCAAGCTTGCCCTGCGCCAGCAGTTCGCTGACCTGGGCGACCAGGGGTTCGGGGTAGCCGGTGAGGTACTTCAGGACTGCCATGCAGGGGCGGCGGGGCGTCGGTAGAATGGGGACATCCAAGATTACACGCGGTACGCACCGACCATGGCAAAGCCCAACGCGCTGCAGGAACAATTGCTCAAGGCCGGCCTGGCCAAGAAGTCGCAGGCCAGCGCCGCCGCGCGCGAGCAGGCCAAGGCCCGCCAGGGCAAGGCCGAATCGACCTCGGCCGAGGTCCAGCGCGAGGCTGAACGCGCCCGCGCCGAGAAGGTCGAGCGCGACCGTGCGCTGGCCGCCGAACGCAACGCCCAGGCCAGGCAGGCTGAACAGAAGGCCCAGGCCAGGCAGATCATCACGGCCCATGCCGTACCCCACAAGGGCGACGACGAGTACCGCTTCAGCGACGGCGCGGCGATCCGGACCCTGCTGATCGACCCCAAGCTGCGCAAGGCGCTGTCGGTGGGCGTCCTGGTCATCGTTGCCCATGGCGAGGGCTACGCTCTGCTGCCGCGTGCTGCCGCCGAAAAGGTGCGTGAGCGCGCTCCGGAGGCGATCATCGTCGATCACGGCCAGCCGGGCTCGACCGCCGAGATCTCCACCGGCAACGCCGAGGACGACGCCTATTACGCGCAGTTCCAGGTGCCGGACGACCTGGTCTGGTAAGCAAAAAGGGGACGGAGGGGATTAAGCCGTAATCGGCCTGATCGGATCCGTCCATTTTACTGCTCGGCTTGCTGAAGGCCCGCCGGGCATGGCTCGGCCCGTCACGGGTCTGCTCCTTTGTGCGCGGGTGTATCGTCCCCATATCAGGCGACACACCTGCGGAGGATGGCCATGGCCACCGGTTGGGCGGGAGACGGCGCGGTCCAGGACCAGATCGACGCCACCGTCGACGATGCGATCGCCCGCGCGCGGCGCCAACTGCGCGAGGGCCCGGGTCTGGAACACTGTGAGGAATGCGACGCGCCGATCCCGTTGGCGCGGCGCCAGGCCGTGCCTGGGGTTCGGCTGTGCGTGGCGTGCCAGCAGGCGCATGACGACGAAGAGCAGGCGCATGCCGGCTACAACCGGCGTGGCAGCAAGGACAGCCAGTTGAGGTAAAGGTTGTTCGGCAGGGCTGCGCCCTGCACCTGCAGATGCTTCAAGCCAAGGCAACATCAACAGCAAAAGCTGGCGTTCCGTGGGGTGGCGGGGCGGTGTCGGAGTGCGGGGACGCCGCAAGTACGTCCTTGTAGGCTTGGCAGCCGCATCCATGCGGCTGACACCCCGCAATCCGACACCGCCCCGCCTCTGACAGATTTCCGCGGCTGTTGGTAGGTGTCGACCTTGGTCGACACATCTGTCAGATATCGAATGAGTCATCCACGCATGGCGTGGATCTACCGTGTCGACCCAGGTCGACACCCACCAGGGCAATGCATCCTTCCGGCAGATCGCGGCCATCTGTCGAAGGCGGGGTGGGTCCGGTTGAGGGGGCGTGAGCCGCATGGATGCGGCGACCGAGCCTACATGGACGTATTTACGGCGCCCCCCTCAACCGGACCCACCCCGCCATCCCACGGAATGCCCGTTTTTGACGTTGAAGTTGACGTTGCTTCGGCAGGTGCAGGGCGCAGCCCTGCCGAAAACCACTCTCAGCCGTCGCCCTGGATGCCGCCGGGGGCCTGCGCCGGGTCGCGCCAGCGGCGCACCGTGCGCTGGAAGAACAGGTTGTTCGGCAGCTGCAGCACCGTGCCTTCATGGCCGTCGCCGGTCTCCTGCAGGGTGGTGTAGATCAGGTTCACGTCGATCACCCGGCCCTTCAGGCCAGGCTTCTCGCCGTTCTCCAGCACCTCGATGTAGTCGTGCAGGCGGAACGGGCGGGTGGTGAAGATCAGCAGCGTGCAGAAGATGTTGGACAGCACGCTCCAGGCGGCGAAGAACGCCACCGCACCCACGGCCGCGAAGCCGGTGAACGCGGTCCACAGCACGGAGGGCTTCGCGCCGAGCAGACTGAGGATGTACAGCAGGGCGCTGAAATAGACCACGAAACTGGTGATCCGGCGCGCGCCCATCACCATCTCCGGCGGCAGCGTGTAGTGCTCGGCGAAGCGGCGGATCAGGCGGCGGGCGAGCACGCGCAGGAGCCACGCGACCAGAAGCACCACTACGATCTGCAGGGCGACGCCCGCGTAGTTCAACCACGGGTGGGTCCAGGCGGGCAGGTGATCCTTCAGCGACAACATCATGGGGCGACTACGGAGGGGGGAAACGGCCCTCGATGTTACCCGGCGCGTGCGGGGGATTCGACCGCCGGGGCCCAGGCCAGGCAGACCAGCTCCTGACGATGCTGCTGCAGGCAGGCGCGGCCGTTGTCGGGGCGCAGGTGCAACGACAGGCCCAGCGCCTGCAACAGGACGCAGGCAGTGATCACCAGCAGGGCGGCGCAGGATGGGCTGGACATGGCAGGACTCCTGGACGGCAGTTTCGCGAAGGACCTTCCATGGATGCAGCAACCATCAAAAAGGTTGCATGGCATCAATCATGGATGGGCTCTAAACCTTTTCCCGGGCCGCCGCATCCAAGCGATATGCTCGACACCACCATGCCCGCGCCGCCTGCCGCCCACGACCCTGTCGACGAACCCGCCCTGGTGCGGGCAGCGGCCGCCGGCGATACCGCGGCCTATGAGCTGCTGTACCGGCGCCATGCGCCGCGCGTGTTCGCCGTGTTGTGGCGCTTGTGCGGGGGCCAGCAGGCGCGTGCCGAAGATGCCTTGCAGGAAGCCTTCCTGCAGGCATGGAAGGCGCTGCCGGGGTTCCGCTTCGAGAGCAGCCTGTCGACCTGGCTGCATCGCCTGGGCGTCAACGCTGCGTTGATGGAACTGCGTGGGCGCGGAGCCGGGCAGGATCACGACAGTCTTGATGATGTGGACGGAGGACTGCAGGAACTGGCCGTACATGACCGCTGTGCCGGGACCGAACGCGACCTCGAACGGGCGCTGTCGACGCTGCCGCCGAGGGCGCGCGCGGTACTTGTGCTGCATGACATCGAAGGCTGGAAACACCAGGAAATCGCCGAGCAGCTGCAGATGGCCGTCGGCAGTTCCAAGGCACAGTTGCATCGTGCGCGCGGTCTGTTGCGCGCACGGCTGGGAGACATGACATGAGTACGCACGAACACGATTCCGACCACGATCTGGCGGCCCGACTGCGCGCGCTGCCATCCGAACGCAGCCTGCCCGCCGATGGCTGGGCGCGGTTGTCGGCGCAGCTGCCGCCGCGTGAACCACAAGCGGCGCCTGCGCCGACCGGCGACGTGGTGGCGCTGCCGGTGCGATCGCGCCGGCGCTGGTGGTTGCCGGTGGGGGCCGCACTGGCCGCAAGCCTGGCGCTCTACGCGGTGGTGCCGTGGCGCCATGCGCAGCCGGACGCGCCGGTGCCGTCTACCCTGCAGCTGCAGGCCGCGGCGATGACCGAGCAGTATCAGCAGGCAGTGGCCTCGTTGCCCGCGGGCCGGGCGCCGGAATGGCAGCCGGCGCTGCACGAACTCGATGAAAGCGCGGCACAGATCCAGGCCGCGCTGGCGCAGGATCCACGTGCGCCGCATCTGCTCGGCCAGCTCAAGCGCACCTATGCGCTGCGGCTGGAATTGACCCGGCAGGCGGCTTATGCCGCCGAATCCGGCCTGACGACCTGAGGAGACCCCTGATGACACGAACCCTGATGACCAGCTGCGCCGCGCTGTTGCTGCTGCCCGCGGTGGCCCTGGCTGACACCCGGATCGACGAGCGCCACAACCTGGCCGCCGGTGGCCGCATCGAACTGAGCAATGTGGCCGGCAAAGTGACCGTGCGTGGCTGGGACCGCAATGACGTGCAGCTCACCGGTACGCTCAGCGATGGCCTGCAGCTGCGCCAGGAGAAGAGTGCCAACCGCGTGCGCTGGGAGATCGAGTATCCGCGTCGCAACAACAACGGTGGCGCGACGCTGGTGCTGAACGTGCCGCGTTCGGTGGAACTGCTGCTGAGCACGGTCAGTGCCAGCCAGGACATCAGCGGCATCGATGTGCGCCGCCTGCAGGCCGACACCGTCAGCGGCAGCCTGAGCGCCTCCGGTCGCAGCGGCGACAGCAAGCTCAATACGGTCAGTGGCGGTGTCAGCGCGCGCCTGCAGACCCCGAAGCTGGACGTGAACACGGTCAGCGGCCGCATCGAAGCCGGTGGCGGCGTGTCCGGTGACATCGGTGCACAGACGGTATCCGGCCGGGTCGAGGTCGATGCCGGGCGGGTGCAGCGGCTGGCGGTGGAAACCGTATCGGGCAGCATCGATCTATCGGCGGCCGGGCTGGCGCCGGGGGGGCGTATCAACGTCGAATCGGTAAGTGCGTCGGTCAACCTGCGGTTGCCACGCTCGGTCTCGGCGCAGCTGTCGGTGAACAGCTTCAGCGGGTCGATCAACAGCGATGCCGGCCAGGTGGAGCGGCCGCGCTACGGCCCCGGCAGCCATCTCGATACACGGCTCGGCAGTGGCGACGGTGACATCCGCATCCAGTCGCATTCGGGCAGTGTCCGGGTGAGTCTGGATCGCTGAGCGCGATCCGGCAGGCCGCGGCGGCAGCGCCGCCGCGGTCGGAGCTGGGTCAGCTGGCTTTCTTCAGCGCCCAGGTGGTGCCGAGGACTTCGATCTTGCCACCGGCCTTGCGGAACGCTGCCAGGTCCGAAGCGATCGAATCGCTGCTGACCACGGTGCTGGCGGCCGCGCCCTTGCGTTCGCTGCGGATGCTGTTGCTGGCCTTCGCGGGGGTCTTTGCCTTGCGGGGCATGGTTGCTCCTGTCAGGTGGAAGGGGAGGAAAGCGCCCAGGCATCGGCCTGGCGCAGGTAGTCCTGCCGCTCGCGGCGGCAGTCATCGCCGCCCATCGAAAACTGGCGGCAGATCGCCGGGCGCTGCGAATAGATCGTGCAGCGCAGGTGATAGGGATCGATCGCCGCGCACCAGCCTTCCTCGTTGCGCGCCATCACGGCACGGCCGTGGGTGTCGCGTGACAGGAACTGGCCGGGCACGTGGTCGCCGGGCTGCAGCAGCACGGGTAACCGGCAACAGACCGCGTCACAACGGCGGCAGTCGATGGGTGCAGGTGCTGCGTCAGGTTGTAAGGCCTCAGGGGCCTGGCGGGTGCCCAAAGCGGGTCTCGATGGCGGCTCAGGTGCTGCGCGGACCATGAACGAGCCAGGAAGGCATGGCCGCTAGGCCCGCTGGGCGGGCCAGGCTGCACTGTGGACACACACCGGCGTGGCCGGTGGAAGGTGCAGCAGGGTTCTAGCCGACCAACAGTAACTTAGACCGCGTAACGTTTTGTTAATCCTGGCTGGCTGCCGCCAGCGCAAGGCCCTGGACCACGCCCAGCGAGGGCTCGCCGTGGACCATACGGGCGCCCGGGAAGGCGGCCGCTACCGCCTGGCGCAGGTAGCCTGCGCGGGACATGCCGCCGGTCAGGAACACCGCATCCGGGTCGCTGCCGATGTCGCTGCGGACCTGGGCCAGCAGCTCGCGGATCTGCTCCAGGTAGCCTTGGGCGGCGGCGGCCAGTCCATCGGCGCTGCTGTCGGCATGCAGGTCGCGGGCAATGTAGTCCAGCGTGCTGCGGTGCACGCTGGCAGCGCTGAGGGCGATCTTGGCGCGTTCAACGTCGCGGTACAGGCGGGCAGTGTTGCCGGTGTCCTGCAAGGCCTGCAGGCGGTCGCCCCAGGGCGCGTCCACATGGTCGTACTTGTGCAGGCGGAAGTCGCGCTGGCGGGTCATGTCCTGCACGGTGGCCGCTTCCACGTAATGATGGGCGGGCACGCGGGTGATGCCGCGGCCGAACAGCGGCATGTAGCTGGACAGGCTCAGCGCCAGGTCGATATCGGTACCGCCACGGGCGATACCCCAGGCGCGGTGGATGCGCGGGGCGTCGTCGCCGCCGACCTCGGCATGGGCGATGTCGGTGGTGCCGCCGCCTATATCGACGATCACCGCCTGGTGCCGCTCGCGGCTTTCGGCGTGGTAGTGCATGGCCGCCGCCGCAGGTTCTTCGAGGAAATCGATCTGGTCAAAGCCGGCCTGGGTGGCCGCCTCGCGCAGTATGTCCAGCGCCTGGTCGTTGCCTGCAGCGCCGATCGAGCTGCGGAACTGCACCGGTCGGCCAAGCAGGGCAGCGCGCAGCGGCTGGCCGAGCTGGGCGCTGGCGGTCAGGCGGATGTGCTCGAGGATGTGCGCGGCGATGCCAGTGATGGTCTGCTTCGCGCGCGGGTGCAGGTTGTAGCCGAGCATCGACTTCGGGCTCTGCACCAGGTTGCCTTCGTGTTCCTCGAAATAGGCTTCCAGCGCTTCGTCGCCGTAGACCGCGTTCTGCAGCAGGTCGTTGGCGCTGCGTTTCTTGCCGGCGCGGGCCTCCATCCATTCCCGGCGCAGCGCGCGCAGGGCTTCGCGGCGCAGCGCCTGCGGCGTGCGTTCCTGGCCGGCGGCACGCGCCGCGCGCGCGGCGCTGTCGATCATCTGCTGCAGTTGGTGTTCCTGGCCGTCGTCGAGCTGGAAGTCATCCGGGTCGGGCACCACGCCGGGGAAATACACGCTGGTGCGGAACTGCTCGGCGTCGCCGAAGCGGATCGGCAGCAGTTTCCCCTCATGCACGATGGCGGCGGCGGAGTTGCTGGTACCGAAGTCGATGCCGAGGCGCATGGGGAGTTCCGGGGGGGGCGATCAGGGGCCGCGCACTCTGCTGCAGTTCGCCGCCGACTGCAAGTTCCTGCGGCCTCCCGTTCCGGATCGGGGTTCCGGATCGGGTCATGCGGTTCGCCGGGCGCCTCCCGGAAAAGGGCAGGGGAGCCGGGCGGTTACAATGGTGGCTGTTGATTCACTTTGAGGTACTTGCTGATGTCTTCTGCCCCCGCCTGCCCGCAGTGCACCCTGGAAAACACCTATGCCGATGGCGCGCTGTGGATCTGCGCCGACTGCGGCTTCGAATGGACCGCCGAGGAAGGTGCCGGTTCGACCCTGGTCGTGCGTGACAGCAACGGCAACACCCTGCAGGCCGGCGACACCGTCACCGTGATCAAGGACCTGAAGGTGAAGGGCTCCTCGATCCCGCTCAAGCAGGGCACCGTGATCCGCAACATCCGCCTGGTCGAGGACGATGCGGAGCACATCGAAGGCAACTCGGACAAGATCAAGGGCCTGGTCCTGAAGACCTGCTTCCTCAAGAAGGCCTGACCGGCGTTCAGCGCCTGGCCTGCTGCTGCGCGCGCCAGCGGGCCAGGCTGTCCAGCTTGGCCTGGTAGCGCGCCTGCTGCGTTGCACCGCCCAGTTCCTGTGCACGCAGCAGTTCACGATCGGCGCGCTTGAGCTGGCCGGCCAGGAAATAGACCCGCGCCAGCCCGAAGTGGAACTGGTGCGCGGTGTCGTACAGGCGCACGGCCTGCCGGTAATAGCGGATCGCCTGCTCCAGTTGGCCGGCGCGTTCGGCCTCGGCGCCGAACATGTACTGCGCGAACGGGTCTTCGCGCTGCACCGACTGCAACCGCTGCTCCAGTGCCTGCGCCTGCGCGACCATGCCCAGCTTGCGGTAGAGGGCGCTGGCGTTGGTCAGTGCAGCGTCCTGGCGGCCGTCCAGCCGCAGTGCCGTTTCCAATGCCCGGCGCGCAGCGACGGCATCGCCCTTGCGGTTTTCCAGCACGCCCAGATTGTTCCAGGTGGCCGCGAAGCTGTTGTCCTGCGCCAGTGCGGCATTGAAGAAGGTGCGCGCGCCCACCAGATCGCCGCTGGCCATGCGCTCGGCGCCGCGGTTGTTGTAGAAGTGTGCCAATGCCCGTGCCTGGCTGATCGGCAGCGGCCCGCGGCGGTCGTACAGCACGTTGCGATCCAGATCGACGGTGGCGAAGCGGCCGGCGAAGCCGACCCCGGCATTGACGTGGCCGACGCTGTAGACCAGGCCCTGGGCCTGGTCCTGGTACCACGACACCACCTGGCCGACTTCCTGCACGCGTGCCTGGATGCCGGCTTCGCGTGCCAGCGCGACGAACATCAGGGTGAAGGCCAGGCAGTTGGCACGTCGCTGCTGCCAGATTTCGCTGACGGTGAGGGTCGCGTCGGCGTCGTACTGCAGGTCCATGCCATGGCGGTCGAAGATCATCTCCACCAGCGCCTGCAGGCGCTGCTCACGCGAGTAGCTGCGGTTGATCACCTGCGTGCGCAGCATGTCGCGCATCGCCGGTGGAATCGCGAACACCTGCTGCGGCGTCGGCATCGTCGGTGCGGCGGTGCTGGCAACCACTGCGGGGGTTTCGGTCGTGACAGGGTTCAGTGCGATCGCGGACGGTGCCGCCAAGGCGGCCAGTGCGAGCAGAGCGGATCGGGCGGCAGGACGGTACATGACGGCTCCCGGCAGCGGCGGGCGCTCCCGCCTGAGGCGAGTGTAGACCTGTGCGCGCACCGCTGCAGCGACCGCTGGTCGGCCCGCGCGTTCATCCACAGCGGGTGTGGACCAGCGCTCGACAAAGCTGTGGACAACCGCGTTGCGGCCCCGTGCGAAGGGCGTTGTGAGGGTGTGGTGAAAAAACCGCCAGCTTGCCCGTCACCGGCGCAGGCAGGATGATCCGGGCATGGACTTCTCCCCGCTGACGCTCGCTCCGGCGCAGTGGCAGGCGCTGCAGGACAGCTATGCGACGCCGCCACGTGCCTACCATCACTTCGGCCACGTACGCGCGGTGCTGCAGCACTGCCAGGAGGTTGCCGACGGCCCTGGCTGGCAGCAACCGGCTGAGGTCTACCTGGCCGTGCTCTATCACGATGCGATCTACGTGGCGGGGCGAAAGGACAACGAGGCGCGTTCCGCGCAGCTGGCCCTGCAGGCGATCGCACAGGCGCCGGAACTCGCCGCAGTCGATGCGGCCCGGGTCGAGCAGCTGATCCTGCTGACCGCTCGCCATGGCGAGCTCGGCCCGGACGATGTCGATGCCGAGGCAGCGCTGTTCATGGACTGCGACATGGCGATCCTGGCCGCGCCGGAACCAGTGTTCACCGCCTATGACCGTGGCGTGGCCGAGGAGTACAAGGGCGTGGTGCCGGGCTTCCTGTATCGCGCTGGCCGCCGCCGTTTCCTGCAGGGTCTGCTGCGCGCACCGCGCATCTTCCTCAGCGGATTCTTCCACCAGCGCCTCGACGCTGCCGCGCGCGACAACCTGCGCCGGCAGCTGGGCCGCTGAGCCAGCCCGGTACACTGGGGCCCGTTTCCACCGCCGCTTCCAATCGTGTCCGTCCCTGATCCCGATCCCCGTCCGATGCCGCCGGAAGAGCCCGGTCCCAACGAATGCTGCGGCAGCGGGTGCCCGCTGTGCGTGCTGGATCTGTATGCCGATGAGCTGCAGCGCTATCGCAAGGCGTTGGCCGAATGGCAGGCGCGGCACCCGGAGGCGTCCGCATGAGCCGCGCGCGTCCGGCGGCGCTGCTGGCGCTGGTGGCGCTGCTGCTGTTCGTGGCCACCGCGCTGTGGACCCAGTTCGCGCGCACCGATCTGGATTGGGTGCGGGCCACGCTCAGCCTCTACCTGCACGGGCCGTGGGGGCTGGCGTTGCGCGCGGCCTACTGCCTGCTGGCACTGGCGATCGCCCTGCTCGGCATCGCCCTCTATCGCGGCAGCATCGGCCCGCGGCGCAGCGCGGCGGCGCCGCTGCTGTTCACGGTTTCGGCGCTGGGCCTGGCGACGGTCGCCATTGGTGACAGCTGGCTGCCCGAAGCCACGCCGCTGCTGGCACCGTTCATCCATGGGCTGGCGGCCAACACCGCGTTCCTGTGCGCCAGCGTCGGCATGCTGCTGCAGGCCTGGTACCTGCGCCGCGAACCGGGCTGGCAGTCCGCCGCCGGCCTACTCTGGGGCTGGGCCTGGCTGGCCTTCGTGCTGTTGTGGCTGCACGTACTGTGGCGTGGCGGCCCGCCGCGCGGGCTGGGGCAGAAAGTCGTGATCGTGGTGATCGTGGGCTGGCTGCTGTATCTGGCGCTGGCGCTGTATCGGCGCAGTCGTCGCGCCGCGGCCTGCTGAAACCCCAACGGCCTGCACCGGTACGTGCCG
Source organism: Stenotrophomonas sp. WZN-1 (assembly GCF_002192255.1). Taxonomy (NCBI): domain Bacteria; kingdom Pseudomonadati; phylum Pseudomonadota; class Gammaproteobacteria; order Lysobacterales; family Lysobacteraceae; genus Stenotrophomonas; species Stenotrophomonas sp. WZN-1. The sequence goes on along the minus strand of NZ_CP021768.1, from coordinate 3,235,653 downwards.
TGTACGGGGAGGCAGCGTATCGTGTGCGTATTCCATCGGGGCTGCGATATGAAGCGTGCAGGGCTGGGCAGGGCAATGGGTGTGGTGCTGGCGCTGGCCGCACTGCCGGCAACAGCGGCAGCGGCAGCGGCCGTGCAGCAGTTCAGCCACGGGCGGTTCGAACAGATTCCGGTGCACATGCCGTCGGGAACGCCGCAGCGGGTGGTGATCTGGTTCCACGAACCCAGCGCCGGTGGCGATACCAGCCGTCTGCCGATCGAGGCCCTGCGTGCCGATGGCGCGATGGTCGCAGCCGTGGACATCGCGCACCTGCGCGGGGTGCTCAAGCGCGAGGGTGATCCGACCTGTTCGTTCGGTTCCGGTGACGTCGAGAACTTCTCGCGCTGGTTGCAGGCCTCCCTGCATCTGCCCGGCTACCACCTGCCGCTGGTCGGCGGTGATGGTGAAGGCGCCGAACTGGCCTATTCGCTGGCCGCGCAGGCCGATACCCAGGTGTTCGCCGGCCTGCTGACCACCGGCTTCTGCCCGGGCCACAGCCACGAGCGCATGGTCTGCGGCGATGGCGTGAAGCACAACACGCTCCAGCCCGCCGAACTGAACTTCCCATGGTTGAGTGCGGCCGGTGACCACGGCTGCAAGGTGAGCGAGGCCAGCCGGTTCGTGCAGAAGGTGGCGATGGCGCGCGAGTTCAAGCGCACCACGCGCGGTGATGCGTCACCGGGCCTGGTGGCTGCGGCACGGGTGATCGGGGCGCAGGCCGGCGTCAGCCTGGCACCGCCGCCTGCTGCACTGAAGGGTCTGCCCGTGGTGGAAATGCCGGCGACCGGCAGCGGCGATACGCTGGCCGTGTTCGTTTCCGGAGACGGTGGCTGGGCCGGCCTGGACAAGGACGTGGCGTCGTCGCTCAACGAGCATGGCGTGGCGGTGGTCGGCATCGACTCGCTGCGTTACTTCTGGAGCGAGCGCACACCGAAGGGCTTCGCTGCTGACCTGCAGAAGATCATCGACCACTACCGCCAGCAGTGGCACCGCGACAAGGTGATGCTGATCGGTTTCTCGCAGGGCGCCGACGTGCTGCCGGCCACCATCAACCAGCTCGACGCCGGCACCCGTGAGGCGCTGGAGCGCATCGTGCTGCTGTCGGTGGGCAGGAAGGCCGACTTCGAATTCCATGTCAGCAACTGGCTGGGCGGTGGCGGCGACGGCCTGCCGATCGCGCCGGAAGTGGCCAGGCTGCCGGCGGAAAAAACGCTGTGCGTGTACGGCGACAAGGATGAGGACGCGCTGTGCCCGGATCTGCCGGCCAATGACGGCGTGAGGAAGGTTAAGTTGCCGGGTGACCACCATTTCGGTGGGGACTACGATCGCCTGGCCGAAGTGATCCTGAAGGGCGGGGCGTGAAGCGGAGAGCGTGCGAACCAACGGTTCGCACCCACCAGAACGAGCCGCGGTAGCGCCGGGCCATGCCCGGCGGATCGCGGCCTCAATCGCGCCGAGGGTCCAGCGAAATCAGGCGCGTGGCATCGAGCAGCGCCGCTGGCAGGTGCATGCCGCCCGGCGCGGCCAGGTAACGCGGCCGCCACTGCGGGTCGAACTTCGACTTGAAGCGGCGCAGGCCACTGAACCCGTAGAAGCGTTCGCCGTGCCGGGCCAGCAGGCCGGCCAGGCGGTTCCAGCGGCCGGCCAGGCGATGCTGTGCCAGCCCGGACAGTGGCGCCATGCCCAGCGAGAAGCGTGCATAGCCCTGTGCGCGGCCCCACAGGAACAGCTCGATGAAGAGGAAGTCCATCGTGCCCTTCGGCGCTTCGTTGACGTGGCGCATCAGGTCGACCGACAGCTCGGCACCGGCCGGTGCCTGCCACAGGTTGGCGAACGCCACGATCTGGCCCTCGGCCTCGACCAGCGCCACCGGGAAGCGCACCAGGTAATCCGGGTCGTAGCTGCCGAGCGAGAAGCCCTTCTCGTCGCCGGCCTTGTCTTCCAGCCATGCATTGGAAATTGCGTGCAGGCGCGGCAGCAGGCTGGGAATTTCTTCCACCGATGCCACGCGGAAGGACAGGCCACCGCGCTTGCCGCGGTTCCAGGCCTGGCGCAGATCGGCGCGTTCGCGGCCTTCCAGGCCGAAGTCGTGCAGCGGCACCATCGCTTCTTCGCCCAGCTTGACCAGGCCCAGGCCGAGGTCGAGATAGGTCTGCCAGTACGTCTCGCCGACCTGGTAGAAGACCGGACGCAGGCCGAGGCGGTCGGCTTCCTCGCGGAAGCGCCAGATCAATGCACGGGCGACGTCCGGCGGGCCGACCGGATCGCCCATTGCGATCAGCGAACCGCCATAGCGCTGCATCATCACGAAGCCCTGTTTCGCATCATCGCGCAGCACCGCCTTGTCGGCGGTCAGCACCAGGCAGGCCTGGGTGTCGGTGGCACCGGCCAGTACCGGCGCCAGCGATTGCAGCGTGGCCTCGTCGGCGGCCGGCAGTGGGCTGCGCGTGCTGTGCAGCAACCGCGCAAGGCCGAACATTACCAGCGCGATGGCCACCACCAGCAACGCACGCAACGCGCGCGGTGCGTTGCCGGACACCGCGAACTGCCACCACAGTTCATTCTGGTATTCGACATGGCTGTAGGTGAAGAACAGCAGCCAGGTCACCGCCACCAGCACCAGGCCCAGGTTGCGCAGCCACGGCCACGACCAGGCTTCATCCAGCAGCGCGCCCTGGCGGTAAAACTCACGGCGCGCGGCCCACAGCGCCATTGCCACCAGCACTGCCGAGACGGCGATCAACGGTTGGCCACCGCGCAGCCACAGCGGCAGCGGGGTGACCACGCACACGGCCATCGCCAGCATCCACGCCGCGTGGCTGCGCCGGGCCAGGCCCTGGCCGATCAGCAGCAGCGCGACGCCACCGAGGCTGCCGATCAGGTGTGAGGTTTCCAGGATCGGCAGCGAGGCGTTCACCAGGTGGCGGCGCGGCGTCGGCAGTGTGCCGTCGATCACCAGCGCGGCGCCGATGCTGAATACCGCCAGCGCGATGATCTGCGGCAGCCATGGGCGCAGCGCATTCCAGCCGGCGCGGGTTGCGCCGGCGCTGGCCTGCAGCGGCTGGCGCAGGGCAGGCGCGAGGGCGAGCAGGGTGGCCAGCACCAGTGGCAGCACGTAGTAGGTAACGCGGTAGATCAGCGCCGCCGCCAGCACCGCCGCCGGTGCCACCTGTGGCAGCAGCTTCAGCAGGCTCCATTCGAACACGCCCAGGCCGGCCGGCACGGTCGAGACCAGTCCGGCCAGCACCGCCACCAGGTACAGGCCGACGAAGCCGGGCAGGCCGGTCGGCGTGGAGTCCGGCAGCAGCACGTAGAACGCGGCACTGGCCAGCACCAGCTCGATCACGCTGAGCACGGTGACGCCGATCATGGTGCGGCGGTCGGGCAGCCACAACGCATGGCCGAACACGCTGAACTGCCGTCCATCGCGGCCGACCAGCAGCACGGTACCCAGATAGGCGAGCAGGGCGACGATGCCGACGATGCGCACGGCATCGGGATTCAATGGCAATGCCAACGCCGCTGCCGCCGGTTCCATGCACAGTGCCACGCTGATCAGCAGCCACGCACCGAACACGAATCCGAGCGTGCTCATCAGCACCACCTGGCCGATCTGCGCCAGATCGAGGCCGGCACTGCGGTAGCCGCGCAGGCGCACTGCGCCACCGGTCAGCGCGGCAAAGCCCACGGTCTGGCCCAGCGTATGCGCAAGGAAGGCGGTGATGCCGATGCGCGCCGGATGCACGCGGATGCCGCTGCGTCGCAGGCCGATGGCATCAAAGCCGATCAGGCAGGCGTAGCTGGCCAGGCCGAGCACCACGGTGAGCGCGATCTGCATGCCGCTGAGCTGGCGGAACGCCTGGCGGATGGCACGGTAGCCGTGCTCATCGAATTCACTGGCCAGGCCATGCAAGGCCAGCGAGAGGATCAGCAGGGGAATGACAATGGTGAGGACCCGCTTCCATGCCGGGGTGGAGGAAGCGGCGGCGGGGTCGGTGGCTGGGGTCATCGGCGCAAGGGTGCGTCAGGAGGGGCGAGTGCGGTGTCAACGTGGGCGTGGCGCATCGTGCGCCTGTCGCCGCCATTTGACCAGCGGGTGTGTCGGAGCCCGGTAGTGACGCGTCGCGTGGGGACCCGTGCACCCACCGTTGACCGGATTGGAGGACAATGCAGGCCTGATCACCCGCAGGAGCCACGCCCATGATGGAGCGTTACGACGTCGGACCGCGCATGTCCGAAATGACCGTGTACAACAAGGTCGCCTACCTCTCCGGCCAGATTCCGGAAGACACCAGCCAGGACATCACCGGGCAGACCCGGCAGGTGCTGGCGGAGATCGACAAGCTGCTGGCGCTGGTCGCCAGCGATCGCCAGCACGTGCTGCGCGCGGAAGTGTTCCTGGCCGACATCGCCGACTTCGACGGCATGAACAAGGCATGGGACGAGTGGGTGGTCGAGGGCGCGACCCCGGCCCGCGCAACCTTCGAAGCCAAGCTGGCCCACGCCGAGTGGAAGGTCGAGATCGTGGTGACGGCAGCGGTGCCGTAACCCGCGTGCGGGGTCAGATGCCTCTCCAGAGGAAAAGGGATCTGGCCCCTGTTACAGGGGCACCAGCTCGATGCAATCCACCGGGCACGGTGGAATGCACAGCTCGCAACCGGTGCACAGATCGGCAATGACCGTGTGCATGTACTTGGCGCCGCCGACGATGGCATCCACCGGGCAGGCCTGGATGCACTTGGTGCAGCCGATGCAGTCGGCTTCCACGATCAGCGCCACCTGTGGCGCCTTGTGTTCGCCACGCGAACGATCAAACGGAATGGCGGGCACGCCCAGTACCTGCGCCAGTGCGCGCGCGCCGGCGTCGCCGCCCGGCGGGCAGCGGTCCACGCCCGCCTCGCCGCGTGCCATCGCCTGCGCGTACGGGCGGCAGCCGTCATAGCCGCATTGCCCGCATTGGGTCTGCGGTAGCAGGCGGTCGAGGCGTTCGGTCAGGGGCGGGATCAGGCTCATGCGTGGCGAAGGCTGCGCGTTGGGACTACTTCAGGGGTTTGCCACGGAACCAGCGCTCGTGGGCCAGCGCCAGCATCGGCTTGTCTTCGTAACTGTCACCGTAGGCATGGATGCGCACGTAGCGCGACAGATCGAACTGGCGACGGATGTGCTCGACCTTGCGCGGCCCGCAGTCGCCACCGGCATAGCGACCGGTCAGGCGGCCGTCCTGGCTTTCCAGCCGGTTGCAGATCAGCTGCAGGCCCAGCTGCTCGCACCACGGCCGCAGGTACAGGTCCAGCGAGCCGGACACGATCACCACGGTGTGCTGCTGTTCCTTGTGCCAGCGGATCTGCTCCAGCATTTCCGGGCGCACCACGTCGGGCAGGAACTCACGCGAGAAGCCTGCCGCCAGCGTGGTGATGTCATCGCTGTGGCGGTCGCTGAAGGTCAGGCGGGTGACGCGTGCACGGATGCGTTCGGCCGAAATCAGTTTCAGTTTGTATGCGGCCAGCCACGGGCCGACCTTCCACCACGCCTGCGCCAGCTGTTCGGCGGTGGCCGCGCGGCGCAGGAAACGGCCATAGGTATCGCAGGTGGTCACGGTGTGGTCGAAGTCGAACAGCGCCAGTTCCATTCCGTTGCTTCCCATCGCGTTGCCTCCGGTGGCCGGTGCTGCCGGCGGACGCGGCGGTTGCCGCGCCCGCCGCGGGCATCAGCGGACCGGCATGCCCGGCTGTGCGCCGCTGTCGGCGTCCAGCAGCGCCAGTGCGCCGCCGTCGAAACCGGCCGACAGGATCATGCCTTCGCTCAGGCCGAAGCGCATCTTGCGCGGGGCCAGGTTGGCGATGAACACCACGCTGCGGCCAACAAGTGCTTCCGGTTCGCCGTAGCTGCCACGGATGCCGGAGAAGATCTGGCGCTTGCCCAGGTCGCCGGCGTCCAGTTCGAAGCGGAGCAGCTTGTCCGAACCTTCCACGAACTCGCACACCAGCACCTTGCCGATGCGCAGGTCGAGCTTGGCGAAATCGTCGATGCCGATGTAGGCCGGGGCGTCGGTGCTCTTGGCTTCGTCCTTGGCCAGTGCCGGTGCCGGTGCGGCCGGCTTGACCGCTTCGGTCCTGGCGGCGGGGGCGGCAGCGGCGGCCGGCTGCAGGGTGTCCTTGGAGGCGTCGATCATGGCGTCAATCTTCTTCGGGTCGATACGGGTGAACAGTGGGGTGTAGTCGGTGATGCGGTGGCCCAGCAGCGGCTGCGCCAGCTCGGTCCAGTCGTTCACCGGGGCGGCCAGGAAGGCCTCGGCCTGCGTGGCGGTGGCCGGCAGCACCGGCTTCAGGGCGGTGACCAGTACGCGGAACAGGTTCAGGCCCTGGCTGCATACGGCCTGCAGCTGCGCATCGGCGCCTTCCTGCTTGGCGATGACCCACGGCTTGACGTCGTCGATGTAGCGGTTGGCTTCGTCGGCCAGGGTCATGGTCAGGCGGATCGCCGCGGCCGGGTCGTTGCGCTCGTAGGCTTCACGGATCGGCGCCAGGCCATCGACGAAGCGCTGGTACTGCGCCGCATCGGGCAGCTGCGCGGCCAGCTGGCCGTCGAAGCGCTTGCTGATGAAGCCGGCGCAGCGGCTGGCCAGGTTGACGAACTTGCCGACCAGGTCGGCGTTGACGCGGGCGATGAAGTCACCCAGGTTCAGGTCGAGATCGTCGACGCCGCCGCCGGACTTGGCGGCGTAGTAGTAGCGCAGCGCTTCCGGCTCCAGGCCGGCATCGAGGAAGGTACGCGCCATCACGAAGGTGCCACGCGACTTGCTCATCTTGGCGCCGTCCACGGTCAGGTAGCCGTTGACGTGCAGGCGGGTCGGCGCGCGGTGGCCGGTACCATGCAGCACCGCCGGCCAGAACAGGCCGTGGAAGTTGACGATGTCCTTGCCGATGAAGTGGTGCAGCTCGGTGCTGGTGCCGGCACGCAGGTGTGCTTCGAAGTCTTCGCCGAGCTTGCCGCACAGGGTCTGGAAGCTGGACAGGTAGCCGATCGGTGCGTCCAGCCAGACGTAGAAGTACTTGCCCGGCTGGCCGGGAATCTGGAAGCCGAAGTACGGCGCATCGCGCGAGATGTCCCACGCGCGCAGGCCACCTTCGGCATTGAGCCATTCGCCCAGCTTGGCCTTCACGCCCGGCAGGGCGACATCGCCGGCCAGCCAGTCGCGCAGGAACGCATCGAAGTGGCCCACCTCGAAGAAGAAGTGCTCCGAATCGCGCATTTCCGGCGTGGCACCGGAGATGACCGAGCGCGGCTCCTTCAGGTCGGTCGGCGCATAGGTCGCGCCGCAGACTTCGCAGTTGTCGCCGTACTGGTCGGGGCTGCCGCAGTTCGGACAGATGCCCTTGACGTAGCGGTCGGGCAGGAACATGCCCTTGGCCGGGTCGTAGAACTGCGCGACCGAACGGCGGCTGATGTGACCGGCCGCTTCCAGCTTCAGGTAGAACTGCTCGGTCAGCGCCTGGTTGGCCGCCGAATTGGTCGAGTCGTAGTGATCGAAGGCCACGCCGAAGGCGGCGAAGTCACGTTCGTGGCTGGCCTGGATGTTGGCGATGAAGGTTTCCGGGGTGACCCCGGCCTTTTCCGCGGCCAGCATGATCGGCGTGCCGTGGGTGTCGTCGGCGCAGACGAACCAGGCCTTGCCGCCGCTCATTCGCCGCGCACGCACCCAGATGTCGGCCTGGATGTAGCCGACCAGGTGGCCCAGATGCAGCGGGCCGTTGGCGTAGGGCAGGGCGGTGGTGACGAGCGCGGTACGGGTCATGGTCGCGGGGTGAAGCCGAGGGGAACCGCAGAGTATCGCATGCCCGCAACGACGTGACCCGGCCGGGGCCGGGTCACGGGGATGAGGCGGGGCCGGGTGCTTATTCGCGCTGCCAGGTCTGCGCGCGGCAGATGAAGGCGATGCAGCCGGACACGTCCAGCCTGGTGCCGCCCGGCTGCAGCTCCATCTTCGACTTGTAGGTCTTGCCGTTGGCCGGGTCGAGGATGGTGCCGCCGGACCACTTGTTGGCGCCGTCGGCCTTCAGGTTCCAGAGGATGGTCATGCCCTTCACTGGCTTGTTCTTGTTGGCGCCTTCACATCCGTCGCAGACCGGGTTGGGGCCCTTGTCCGAGTGCAGGATGTCGACCACCTTGCCGGTCAGCGTGCCGTTGGCGGCCTGGGTGATCTCGACGATCGACTTCACCTTGCCGGTCTTGTCGTCGATGGTCTTCCAGCGGCCGGCGGCACCGTCGGCGGCCTGGGCCGACAGGGCGGCCAGGCACAACGGCAGTGCCAGCAGCAGGGTCTTGAAGGTGTTGCGCATGGTCCCCTCCCAGGGTTCATTCCGGCACGCTGCCGGCATGGGTCGACTGTATACCCATTCGGCGGGGTATGGGGAAGGGGGGGCTTTGCAGGGCTGCGCCCTGCACCCGCAGAGGCAACAGCAACAGCAACAGCCAGCAATCCGCGGTATGGCGGGGTGGGTCCGGTTGCGGGGGACGCCGTGAACCCGTCCCTGGGGGCTTGGCCGCGGCATCCATGCCGCGGACACCCCCGCAACCGGACCCACCCCGCCTTCGACAGGTCTCCGCAATCTGTCGGAATGGCACGGCCTGCTCTTGGTGGGTGTCGACCTTGGTCGACACGTAGATCCATGCCATGCATGGATGGGACTTTCCGTGGCGGCGGCGGGGTCAGGTCCCTTTTCCATTGGAAAAGGGACCTGACCCCGACACACACGCTCAACCGACTTCGTACAGCTCCAGCGGCAGGTCGTCGGGGTCGGCGAAGAAGGTGAAGCGGCGGCCGGTGTACTCGTCCACGCGGATCGGTTCGCACACCACGCCATGCGCGGCCAGGCGCTGGATGAATGGCTCCAGCGCGGCCACGCGGAACGCGAGGTGGCGCAGGCCCTGGGCTTCCGGGCGGCTGGGCCGGGGCGCCGGGGAGGGGAAGGAGAACAGTTCCAGCTGCCCGCCGTCGGGCAGGGCCAGGTCCAGCTTCCAGGAATCGCGCGCGCTGCGGTGGTTCTCGGCCAGCACACGCAGGCCGAGGATGCGCACGTAGAAGTCCTTCGAGCGTGCGTAGTCGCTGCAGATCAGTGCGGCGTGATGGATGCCTAGCAAGACATCGGCATCGGCGGTCATTGCAGGGTGTCCAGCCAGCGCTGGGCGATCTTCAGCGCCAGCGGATAGGGTTCGGGGGCGTTGCGGTTGGTCAGTACGATCACGGTCAGGTGCTTTTCCGGGTGGCGCACGATCACGTTGCGGAAGCCGATGCTCTCGCCGCTGTGCCATTGAACCGGGCCATTCAGGCGCCAGCCGAAGCCATAGTGGGGCACGTCCGGTTCGGGTGTTGCCGTGGCCGGGCTGAACATCGCGCGGCGCGAGGCCTTCGACAGCAGGCGGTCGTCGTACAGCGCCGCATCCCAGCGGGCCAGGTCGTCCAGCGAGGAATAGATGCCGCCATCGCCGAGCACGGCGCTGGTGGTGCTCTGGTCGGTGCGTTGCCAACGGCCGTCGATCCGGCTGTAGCCATAGGCGCGTGCGGCGACGGTATCGACGCCGTCCTGGTGGGCCACGCTGTGGGCCATGCCCAGTGGGCGGAAGATGCGCTGCTGCAGGAAGGCTGCGAAATCCTGGCCGGAGGCGCGGCCGACGATCAGTGCCAGCAGCGCATAGCCGCTGTTGCTGTAGCGGTACTGCGTGCCGGGTGCGAAGTTGAGGCGGTCTTCGCGCGACAGCAGGGCCAGCACATCGGCATCGTGTACCTGCCGTGTGTCCGCCGGATCCATCAGGTCTTCGTAGTCGAGCAGGCCGCTGGTGTGCGACAGCAGCTGGCGGAGGGTAATGGCCGCTGCGGCCTGCGGCAGTTCCGGAAGCCAGCGCCGCGCCGGCTGGTCCAGCCCGAGCCGGCCATCTTCCACCAGCAGCAGTACCGCCGCAGCGGTGAACTGCTTGCTGACCGAGGCCAGCCGGAAGTTGCTGGCCGCGGTGACCGCGGTGCCGTCCTCCACCACCGCCAGGCCATAGCCGCGGCGGAATACCGGCTGTCCGTCTTGCAGCACCAGTACGGCGGCGCCCGGCACCTGGCCGTCGTAGGCCTGCATCAGGCCGTCGATGCCCGCATCCGGTGGGGTCAGCACCGGTGCGGCGGAGGTGGCCAGCGGCAGCAGGCCCAGCACGGTGGCGAACAGGGCGGCGGCAGGGCGCATGGCGGCTCCGGAAGGGTCAGGGTGACGAGGCGGGCGTGGCGCTGGCCGGCTGGGCCATCCAGCGTTCCATCTTGCGGTCCAGCACGTCCAGCGGCATCGAGCCGTCCTTCAGCAGTTCGGCGTGGAAGCGGCGCAGGTCGAAGGCGACGCCCTGGCGTGCCTTGGCCTTGTCGCGCAGGGCCACGATGGTGGTCAGGCCAGCCACGTTGGACAGCGCCTGGCCGGGCTGGGCCATGATCCGCTCGACTTCGGCATTGGCGTCGTCGCTGCTCATGTCCACGGTCTTCTGCAGGTAGGTGACAGCCTGCTGCTTGCTCCAGCCCTGGGCATTCACGCCGGTATCGGCCACTACGCGGGCGGCGCGCAGCAGGCGCGAGTACAGGTAGCCGATGCGGTCGTAGGGATCGGTGTAGACGCCCAGGTCCTCGCCCAGCGTTTCGGCGTACAGGCCCCAGCCTTCGACGAAGGCGAGATCGCCACCGAGGCGGCGGAAGCGCGGCAGCTTGGCCAGCTCCTGCTGCAGGCCCAGCTGCACGTGGTGGCCGGGGATCGCTTCATGCAGGTACTGCACCGGTACGTTCCAGCGCTTGCGGCTGGGCAGGTCGCGGGTGTTCACGTACAGCATGCCCGGTTGCCCGGCGGCCGATGGCTGATAGGCCGCTGCGGCGGCGGTCAGTGCACGCTCCGGTTCCACCGCGCGCACTTCCAGCGTCGACTTGGGCAGCGTGTCGAGCACCTGTGGCAGGCGTGCGTTGACCTGCTGCTGCACCTGGCGGTAGCGATTGAGCAGCGCGTTGGCATCGCCGTACTGGAACTGGCGGTCATTGCGCATGCTGCGCAGCAGCTTGGTGGGGGTACCGCGCAGCTTGGCATCCTTCATCACCGTGGCGATCTGCGCCTGCAGTTCCTGCACGCGTTGTTCGCCCAGTGCGTGCAGCTGCGCGGCGCTCTGGTCGCTGGCGGTGGTCTGCACGATCAGGTTGGCGTACCAGGCCTGGCCATCGGGCAGCGCGCCCAGGCCGCTGCTGGCGCGGGTGGCGGGCAGGTATTCGGTGGCAATGAAGCCGCGCAGGGCGCGGTAGGCCGGCATGATGCGCAGTTCGATCATGCGCTTGTACTCGGCGCTGATGCGCGCCTTGTCCTCAGCCGCGATGGTGTTCGGCATGGTGCGGATCGGGGACCAGAAGATGCTCTCTTCGGCGGTCGGCTTGATCACCGCATCCAGCTGCGGCAGCACTTTTTCCATCAGGTCGCGCGGCTGTACCACGCCGGCCTTCATGCCCTGGCGCATGTTGTCGATGGCCTGGTCGAACAGCTCGGGAATGCCCAGCGAACGGCGCGACCAGGTGTCGTAGTCCTGCACGGTGTTGAACGGCTGCGCGCCGGCACCGGCACCGAGAATCGCCATGATGCTGCCGATGTTGTAGTACTGGCTGATCGGCATCATCCAACTGGGGTAGCGCTCGGCGGCCAGCGAGGCGCGTGCGTCGCGCACGAAGATCTCGTAGCTGAGCAGGTCCTGGCCCTGCAGGCCGTCGCTGCCGAGTTTCTCGACCTTGCCCAGCCATTGCGTGGTGAAGTCGTGCGACTGCTGGCGCCAGGCGGCGGACAGGATGTTGGGCAGCTGGTCGTTGTAGCGGGCCTCGCCCTGGAAAGTGGCCTGCAGCGGATTCAACCGCATCGAGGCATCCCAGTATTCGTCATACAGGCGCTCCAGCTGCACCTGCTTGGGTACGGCACGGGCCGGTGCGACCGGGCGCGGCGCGGCACGACGTGCCGAGCTGCCACGCGCCGGTGCTGTGGCGCGGGCGGGCCTGGCCTTGGGCTTGGCAGCCTGGCGGGTCTGCGCGGCGGCAGGGCGGCTGGCCTTCTTCTTCGCTGCTTCGGCCGACGGCACGGCACTGAACAGGAACAACGCGGCGATGGCGGCGGCCAGGGCGCGGGTGGGATGCGGCATCAGGAGCTTCCGTGGAACACAGACCGTGGAGCTTGCACGATCCGGCCGCGTACGGCCAGCGTGAAGGCGCAGTCAGCTTGCCGTCGCTGGGGCTTCAGTCAGCCGCCGCCGCGGCGCGCAACGCAGCGGCCCTGTCTGCGCCCAGATAGCGGGTGATCGCGCGCCGCATCAGGTACAGCAGCGGAATCAAGGCAATCGCAAAGCCCATCTTGTAGATGTAGTTGACGCTGCTGACGGCCAGGAACAGCGAGGTCGGCCAGTGCTGTGGGCCGAGCACGAAGGCGATCCAGATCACCACGAAGCTGTCCACCACCTGCGAGATCGCGGTGGACCCGGTCGCCCGCAGCCACACGTGGCGCTCGCCGGTGGCCTGGCGGATGCGATGGAATACCGCCACGTCGATCAGCTGGCCGAGCAGGAAGGCCACCAGCGAACCGGCGATGGTCCACATGCCCTGGCCGAACACCGCTGCGAATGCGGCCTGGTAGTCCGGCACACCGTGGCCGTCCATCGAGGTGACCCACCAGCTTGCTGGCGCCAGCGAGATCGCTGCGAAGGCGAACAGGAAGCCATAGGCGATCAGCACCACGGCCAGCCACGAGATGAAGCGCACGCCGCGCTTGCCGAAAAACTCGTTGATGGTGTCGGTCATGATGAACACCACCGGCCACAGCAGAGTGCCGGCGGTGAAGCTGAGCGAGCCGGTCTGGCCGAACAGGTTCCAGTTCAGCGGAGCGATGCCGAGGGTGTCTTCCAGCGCGAAGATCTTCACCCCGATCAGCTCGGCCAGCACCGCGTTGCCGCAGAAGAACGCGGCCAGCACGATGAACAGCAGGACCGCGCGGTCCTGCAACGGGCGCTCGATCGGCGCCGCGTTCATTCGCTGCGATCGCCGGCGCGCGTGAACGGAACACTGGACGGTGCGACCGCACCGCCGGAGATGATGAAGCTCATGGCCTGGTCGACGGTCCAGTCGGTCGGGGTCAGCAGTTCCACCGGCACGATTTCCAGGTAACCCGAGGTCGGGTTTGGCGTGGTTGGCACGTACACTGCAGCCAGTTCACGGTCGGTGCCGTGTTCCTTGATCACGCGGGTGACCAGCCCGACGGACTTCATGTCGCGGTGCGGGAAGTCGATCAGCACCACGCGCTGGGTGCTGCCCGGTTCGGTCTGCAGCATGTCCAGCAGCTTCTTGGCGCTGTCGTAGATGATGCTGGCCAGCGGAATGCGCTTGATGACCGCGCCGACCCAGCGCAGCAGGCGCTGGCCCAGCACGCGGCGGCTGGCCACGCCCACCGCCAGGATCACCAGCAGGGTGGCCAGCAGGGCGATGGTGTCCTGGATCCATTCGGCACGGACCCAGCCGAGGTAATGCGGGAAGCTTGTCGCGATCTGCTCGGAAAGCGGCACCACCAGCGGGCTGGAAATGCCCGACAGCAGCACGAACACGAACTTGACGACGACCCAGGTCAGCCAGATCGGCAGCAGGGTGAGCAGGCCGGTCAGGAACAGGCGCTGCAGGGAGGGGCGGGGGACCAGGGCGGGGGCTTCGAGCGACATGTGCGCATTGTAGCGGCCACGGCCGGTCGATTACGCTGGGGAATCGACTGCGGCAACGGCACATGGAAGGGAAGCTGTGTTGAAGATTCTGCGCGGACTGGGTTGGACCCTGGCAGGCCTGCTGGTGCTGACCATCGTGGTGTGGTGCGCCTCGCGCATGTGGCCGGTGCCGGAATCGCGGCTGCAGGCCCAGCAGCGCTTGCAGGCCCGCCTGCCCGTCCACGGCCACAACGGCTTCGCGCTGCTGTGGACGCTCGCGTTCGACGATCTGGACGCGCGCCAGCGCGAACAGGCCTTGGCCCGCGATGTGCAGCGTTGGGAGGCGGATCCGCGCGGCAATGGCGGCGCCGGACCGCAGCTGGCGGAGGACCACGACGAGCTGCGATCGCGGCCGGCGGCCAGCTGCGGGCCGACCGCCAGCGACTGCCTAGGCCAGGTGCGCGCCGATCCGCAGCGCTTCGTCGATGCCCACGCCGGCCACCAGCAGCTGCATGCGCGCCTGGACCAGCTTGCCGATGCGGACCACTTCACATCGCCGTTCCAGCCAAAGGGCGATGGCATCCTGGTGCCGCTGCCGACCTATGGCCTGATGATCGATGCCACCAGCGCGCGCGCGCTGGCCTATGTACAGGGCGATATCGATGGCGCGCTGCATGGCAGTTGCCGGGGGTTGCAGCTGGGCCGCCGGCTGGTGACGGGCGGCAGCTACCTGGTGGAGAGCATCATCGGTGCCAGCCTGGTGCAGGCCAATGCCCAGCTGCTGGCCGACATGCTGGTCGAGCTGCCGGCCGACCATCCGCTGCCAGCGGCATGCGAGCAGGCGATGCAGCCGATGCTGGCCGCCGAACAGAGCCTGTGCCGTGCGATGCAGGGGGAGTACGCGATGAGCCGGGCCGCGATCGAAACCTCTGCGCAGGAGTTCGGCGGTGTGCTGGTACTGGATCGCAGCAGCACCCTGGCACGCGCGGCGGGTAACCTGGGCTGGGCCTGCGGCGCGGCGGCCATGGCGGCGCTGGAAGCGGATCGCCCGCTGCCGGTGCCAGCGCCGCCGCAGCATGACTTCGGTTGCCTGTCGAACATCATGGGGTGCGTGCTGACCGATATCGCTCGTCCGGTCTATCCCGCCTATTCGTCACGGACCCAGGATGCCGCCGCGATGGTGCGGCTGGTCGGCGCGCAGCGCTGGCTGCGGCAGCAGGCGGAGGACCCGGCGGATGCGCTGCAGCGCTTGCCCGCGCAGTTCCGCTCGCCGGTGCGGGCACCGCAGTTGTTGGCCGATGGCCGCCGTCTGCAGGTGCCGCGGCGTTCACCTTCGCGCAGCTCCGACGAGAGCCCATGGCTGTCGGTGCCGCTGGTGGTGGAGGGCGCCCCGGCCGCCGCTGCGCGCGACTGAGCAGCGTCTCAGTTGCTGCCCGCCAGCGGATCGAATGCCCAGCCATCACCGACGGTCTGCAGCGTCCAGCGGCGGCTGCTGCGCAGTGGCTGCCAGCGCACGCTGTCCTTGTCGTCCTCGATGCTGCCCTCGCTCCGCTTCACCTTGCGGGTGGAGAAATTCACGCTCAACGATTCGGTCTGCCCGGAATTGCGCATCACTGAATTCTGGTCGTAGCCGATCAGCGCAAAGGCATCGTCCTGCCAGCGAAAGGTGAAGACGGTCGTGCCCATTGACCAGCTTCCCGCGCTGGCGAATGAAAACAGCGCGATTTTCAGGGTGCCGCGCTGGATGCTGACGCCGCCATCTTCGAGCGGGTCGCTCATCACCGGATTGTCCGGGCGCGGTATCAGCTGGTGGTCCTGCGCCGCCAGCACATAGCCGGATGGACGCGACCATGCCACGGCGAGAATGCGTGGGTTGCTGTCGTACGGCGAGGGACCGAAGCCATCGTGCTCGATGATGTTGCGCGGCTCCTGCTGGCGCAGCACCAGCACCCGGTCGGCGCGGCCATCCTGGTCGAGATCGCCTTCGACACTCGATTCAAGTGTCCAGCCCTGGGGTACGAAACCGGCGGCAGTGGAGGCCTGGGCGGGCAGCGTCGGATACTGCACCGGTGGCAGGTCGAGGGCGTGGGTGCTGAAGGACAGGGTGGTCAGCAGTGTGGCAAGCGTATACGGGCGCATCGGAGCCTCCATGGCAGGGAGGCAGAGGATAGCGCCCGCGTGCTGGATCAGCGTGCGTGCGGCTTCAACCGCAGGTAGACCTGCTTGCGTACCTGGGCGACCACCTCGCCGCTTTCGTCGACGACATCGTTGCTGAACCAGCGCAGCACCTTTTCGCCGCCAGCCGCTTCGGCACGCAGTTCAGCCAGCAGTGCATCGTCGATGCGGAACGAAGTGCGCACCGTGCCCCGGCCAGGCTTGAGGAAATCGATCGCGCCGGCCCGGTCCCACACGTAGTAGTCACGGCCGAGGATGTGCAGCAGGCCCAGCATCCAGAACGGATCGGTCATCGCGAACAGGCTGCCGCCGAAATGCGTGCCCACGTAATTGCGGTTCCACGGCCGCAGCCGCAGCGCCACGTCGATCTGCCGGTAATCGGGTGTGATCCGGGTGACATGGATGCCGGTGAACAGGAACGGCGGCCAGAGGTTGATGCCGAAGCGGAACAGGCGGGCGTTCATGCGGGTCCGGGGTGCGGGGCGAGGGATCCAGTCTAACCATTCGCATGCGTATGTTGCACCCCGGGTGGGTCACGTTCCGCCGTCGATCATGTAACCGTCGCGGCCGTTGGCCTTGGCCTGGTACAGGGCGGTGTCTGCGCCTTCCACGAAATGGTGCGGCTGCAGGTCGCCGTCGGGCACGCGGGTGAACACACCGATGGTGAGCGTGACGGTGTCGTCGCCGCCATCACCCGGCGCCGGCAACGCGCGCACGCACGCAATCAGATCCTCGATTACCTGGCGCGCGCCTTCGGCCGGTGTATCCGGCAGCACCAATGCGAATTCGTCGCCACCGTAGCGTGCCGCCATGTCGCGCGGGCGACGGGCATGGGCGCCGATCAGGCGGGCGACATCACGCAGCACGCGGTCGCCGACCTGGTGGCCGTGGCGGTCGTTGTGGCGCTTGAAATGATCGACGTCGATCAGTGCCAGGCTCAAAGGCTTGCCGCTGCGCCGCGCCGCATCGCATTCCTGCTGCAGTGACTGCTCGAAGCGCAGGCGGTTGCCCAGACCGGTGAGGGCATCGCGGTTGGCCAGGCGGTGCCAGGCCGAGATCCGCCACACCGCCCAGACCAGCAGTGCCAGCACCACGCCCAGCATCGCGCTGGCCGGTGCCCACCACAGGTCTCCCGTGCGCAGCAGCAGCCAGCTCAGCAGCGGTGGCATCGGCAATGAACACAGTGCGGCGAGCCAGGGCACGCGCAGGCCGAGCAGGATCACGCACAGCGCCACCAGCACGCCGCTGATGGCGTGCTGCCAGGCATGCGGCAGCACATCGATCTGCTTGTGCTGCAGCAGCATCGAGGTGATGTTGGCCTGGTACTCGCTACCGCTCATCCAGAACTCGCGGGTGGTCGGGGTCAGCAGGCGAGGCGCGATGCCGCTGGCGGTCATGCCAACCACAATGCGGCGGCCATGCAGCATCGCCATGTCCACGTGGCCATCGAGCACGTCCGCATAAGACACCTGCGGCAACCGCTCGGGTGGGCCGGCATAGCGCACGCGGACGTAATCGTCGCGACGCCATTGATAGGGCGAGCCCAGCGCCGGGTCGGGGTCGGGCAGGCCGCGTACCGCACCCGCAGGCAGGTCGGCCAGTGCCAGGCCCAGTGCCGGCCAATGCGGCTGGCCGATGCCGGCGTGCAGATAGACGCCGCGGGCGACGCCGTCACCATCCACCTCGACATCGGTGTGGCCGATCGCAGCGGCACTGGCGGCGATCTGCGGGATCGGCAGCATTTCCTCGGCCATGCGGTCGCCGGCCGCAGGTGCGGCCAGCACCGGCAGCACCACCCGGCCATTGCGTCGGATGGCGGCCGCCAGCTGATCATCCTGGCGGCTGTCGCGCCGGTCGGGTTCGGACAGCATCAGGTCCAGCGCAACGCGTTCGGCGCCGGCATCGGTCAGGCGGTCCAGCAGGCGTGCATGCACCGAGCGCGGCCAGGGCCACTGGCCGATGCGCTGCAGGCTGCCTTCATCGATGGCCACGATCAGCACGCTGGGGTCAGGGCGGTAATCCCAGTTGCCGACCAGTGCGTCGTAGGCCGCCTCGTCCTGCCGCCACAGCCATTGGCCCTGGCTGGCCACGATGGTCAGCACGCCGGCCAGCAGGGCCAGCAGGATCCGCTTCGACCATGGCAGCGGCGAGCGCCTCACAGCAACAACCAGAGCAGCAGGGCACCGCCACCAGCGCCGTAGCACAGGCGGCACGGCAGGGGGATCTGCTGGGCAGGCGAGAACTCGCCGGCGTGGCCGTCATCATCGATGTACTGCACGCGCACGTGCAGGGTGCCGCTCCACGGGCGCTTGAAGCTCACCTGCGGTTCGGCCACGGTCTCGTCGACCAGCGGTGCCTTGAAGTCACCGCGGCGATCCACCTGCACCCGGTAGCGCTGGCCTTCGCTGCCGGCCTGCCAGCGCAGCGTCAGCTCGCCGTGCGCGGCCTCGGGCGGTTGCAGTGCCGGGTCCACCGGCTCGTTGCTCAGCTGCAGCGGCAGCGCCTGGCCATAGCGGCCCTGGTGGCCTTCGGCATCGCGCGAGGCTACACGCCAGTAGTACTGGCCGGGCGGCAGCGGTTGCGCCAGGCGCAGGTCGGTCGCATGGGTGGCCTGCTCCTGCAGTGGCTGCAGGAAGCCGGGTTCGGCGGCGATCTGCAGCACACTGCTGCGCGCGCCGGGGGCCTGGCTCCAGCGGAAACGCGGCCGATCGCTGTTGATCGTCTGCCCATGCAGCGGCGATACGGTCAGTGGCGGCGGTGGCTGGTCACCGAGCTCGAAATCGGCGCTGGCATCCAGGCCTTCGACACCCTGGGCGTCGACCGCGCGCAACAGGATGCGCAGCTGGCCGGGCGGCAGGTCGCCGATCGCCAGCCGGGTGTCGGCGGTGGTGGCGGCGAACAGCAGGATCTCCGGCGTTGCCGCCTGCACCACTTCCACCCGGTAGTGATCGGCGCCAGCGACCGGTTCCCAGGCAAGCAGGGTCGGCAGCGGCGCCAGGCGCAGCGCGTCATTGCGCAGCGCCGGCGCCGGCAGCAGGGCCGAGACCGCGGCGGGGGCCGCATCGGCGCTGCTGCTGCGGGTGGCCTGGCCCGGCCGGACCAGGCGCTGGCCATGGGGGTTGCCGACCTGCACCTTGCCCTGCAGGACCTCGGTGGCACCGACGTGCCCGGTATCCCCGGCGCTGACCCGGAACACCGTGCCGCGCACGCTGCTGGTCGCGGTGGGCGCATCGATGATGTAACGCGAGGCCGGACCGCGCGCCGGCGTCACCCGGTTGCTGGCACGCCCCTGCTGCAGGCGCAGGCGGGTGTCGACCATGCCGGTGTGGCCGTAGCGGCTCAGCTGGTCCAGGCGCAGGCGCGAGTATTCGCGCAGCTGCAGGCGCGAGGCATCGGCGAATTCCAGGGTGATGCTGGAATCGCCCTCGGTTTCCACGGTGTCACCGATATGCAGCTGCTCGCCGGCCTGGATGGCACGGGTCGCGGTGCCATCGGCACCGGACAGCTCGACCTTGCCGCGTACGGACAGCACCCGGGCCGGTGCCGGTTCGGTGCGCAGCCAGCTGATCGGGAAGCGCAGCAGCTGGCCTGGGGGCAACTGGTAGGGGTTGTCGATGCGGTTGTGCTGCTGCAGCTGCTGCCAGCGCACGGAAGGCTTCAGGTACAGCCCACCCAGGTCCCACAGGGTGTCGCCGGGCCGGACCCGGTAGTTCCAGTCCTGGGCGCCGGCGATGGCAGGCAGCAGGAAGAGGGCGCAGAGCAGGGCGCCCGTTAAACGCATGGCGAACGACAGAGTGCGGACGACGGTCACAGTTTGCAATCCCGGCAATGCGGGGGTGCAGCTGCAAGACCCCATGGCCCCGACCTCATCCCCCCGAACGGATCGTGGCGACCTCAAGGCCGCCAGCGCGCGCATTATTGCCCGCGTTCAGTGCAGGGATTCTGAACGGAGCAGGCTCCCGTTCAGAACAGCAGCGACGCCATCCTGCGGCGGTACTGGCCCACAAGGTCCTCGTCGGAGATCACATTGAAGGCGTCGATCAAGGCTTTGCGTGGCAGGCCTTCCTCGAATCCACGGTCGATCCGCAGCATTTCCAGGAACTGCGCCAGTGCGGCCTCGTCATGGCCGCCGAGCAGCAGCTGCACGCCGCGCAGGTGGCGGGCCTTGAGATCCTTGCCATCGGCGGCGATGCGTGCCTCCAGCACCTCGGCCGCCGGGGCATCCTTCAGCGCGGCGGCGAAGGCCAGGCGGGCGCGGGCGCGCACGGCGCGGTCGTCGGTGGCCAGATTGGCCGGCAGGCCGTCGATCAGGGTGCCGGCCTCGTCCACGCCGCCGATCTGCAGCAGGGCCAGGGCCAGGTCGAGCTTCAGCTCATCCTTGTCCGGCTCGGCGGCGATCTGCGCGCGCAGTACGTCGACCTGCGCCTGCGGGTCCAGCGGGGCGTCATCTTCAGGGGCGGCATCGCCGACATCGGCCGGCACGATGCCGTGCTGGGCCAGGAACTCACGCAGCTGGCCTTCCGGAATGGCACCGGGGAAGCCGTCCACCAGTTGGCCGCCCTTGACCAGGAACACGGTGGGCACCGAGCGGATCTGGAAGGCCGCAGCGATCTGCTGTTCCTTGTCGACATCGACCTTGGCCAGCTCGAAGGCACCGTTGTACTCGGCAGCCAGCTTTTCCAGCATCGGGCCCAGGGTCTTGCACGGCCCGCACCAGGTGGCCCAGAAGTCGACCAGCACCGGCGTCTGCAGCGACTTCTGCAGGACTTCGGCCTCGAAGGTCGCAGTGGTGGCGTCGAATACGTAGGTCGTCTCGGTCATGGGGGAGGCATCGCTTGGCATCTGGAGACCGATTCTATGGTGACGATCGATGTCGGTCTCAACCCTGCCATCACGGAGTACGCCCGCGAGGCGGTGTTGGCGGGCCCGCAGGCCCGCCGTGACACCCTTATGAGCGCGGCACGCAGTACAGCTCGTGGATCACCCATTGGCCGGAGGCGACAGGCTTCGACGCCGAGGTGCGCTTGAAGTACTCGGCCTCGGCCGCCTGCAGGTTGGCAGCACTGACGCTCCCCATCAGGGTGCCGTTGTTCTGGGAGCTCGCCGGCCCGATCCTGGCGTAGCAGTTGAATTCGGCGGCCTGGGCGGTGCCGGCCAGGCCCAGGCTGAGCGCGGTGGCGATGAAAATGCGTTGGATCATTGGGAAACTCCGGATATGGCGGAACTGCCATGCCCCGAGCATCCCGGTTGGCGCAGCGGGCGGACATCGAATTGATCTGAAATGCGTCGTGCTTGGCGCATCGCGTCACTGCCGCGACAATGCGGTGATCCATTCCTTTCCGGGTGATTGCGCGCAATGTCCGTGGTCCGGCTTGATCGTTGGTTGGGGCTGCTTGCGGCAGTCGTATTCGTCCTGGCCGTGGCCGGCTTCGGTGCCGGCCTGGACGGCTATGCTCAGGCCCGCCACCCGGTGGCGCTGCTGGGTGCGCGCGGCGTACCGCATGCGCTGGCCTTCAATCTGCTGGGTTTCGTGCTGCCCGGCGTGCTGGCGGCGGTGGTGGCTGAACGCCTGCGCCGCAGCCTGCCCGCCACCGCGGGCTGGGCGCCACGGGTAGGCAGCCAGATGCTGCTGCTGGCCGGGCTGGCCTTTGCCGCGATGGGGCTGCTGCCACTGGACGTGGACGATCTGCACGGGCCCGCCAGCCAGCTGCATGCCAGCGCCTGGATGATCTGGGTGCTGGGTTTCGTCGCCGGCACCGTGCTGCTGGGCGTGTCCCATCTGCGCCAGGCGCATGGCCGGGCCTTGGGCGCATTGGCCCTGGGCTGCGGCGTGCTGGCCGCGCTGGCGGCGTTTGCCCTGCAGGGCACGCTGCCGGCGCCGATGGCACAACGGCTCGCCTTTGCCTGCTGGCTGGTCTGGCTGGCGGCGGCCCTGCCGCTGTCGCGCCCGCGCTGAGACGCCTCCCCGAGCGCCGCGGCGGCGGCATCCGGCAGGCAGGATTGGAGCCATTTGCCGCACTGCGGTACGCTGTACCGCTTTGCCGCCGCATCCGCGTGTTCCATGACCAGCGCTGAAACCAACGCCTACGACCCGCAGCAGGTTGAATCCGCCGCCCAGCAGTACTGGGACGCCACCCGTGCCTTCGAGGTCGACGAGACTTCGGACAAGCCGAAGTACTACTGCCTGTCGATGCTTCCGTACCCGTCCGGTGCGCTGCACATGGGCCACGTGCGCAACTACACGATCGGCGACGTGATCAGCCGCTACAAGCGCATGACCGGCCACAACGTGCTGCAGCCGATGGGTTGGGACGCGTTCGGCCTGCCGGCGGAAAACGCCGCGATCAAGAACAAGACCGCGCCGGCGGCGTGGACCTACAAGAACATCGACCACATGCGCAGCCAGCTGAAGTCGCTGGGCTATGCCATCGACTGGTCGCGCGAGTTCGCCACCTGCCGCCCGGATTATTACGTCCACGAGCAGCGCATGTTCACCCGCCTGATGCGCAAGGGCCTGGCCTACCGCCGCAACGCAGTGGTGAACTGGGACCCGGTGGACCAGACCGTGCTGGCCAACGAGCAGGTCATCGACGGCCGCGGCTGGCGCTCCGGTGCCCTGGTCGAGAAGCGCGAGATCCCGCAGTGGTTCCTGCGCATCACCGACTACGCCCAGGAACTGCTGGACGGCCTGGACGAGCTGGACGGCTGGCCGGAATCGGTCAAGACCATGCAGCGCAACTGGATCGGCCGTTCCGAGGGTCTGGAAATCCAGTTCGACGTGCGTGATGTCGACGGCGCCGCGCTGGACCCGCTGCGCGTGTTCACCACCCGCCCGGACACGGTGATGGGCGTGACCTTCGTGTCGATCGCCGCCGAGCACCCGCTGGCACTGCATGCGGCGAAGAACAACCCGGAGCTGGCGGCGATGCTGGCCGACCTGAAGCAGGGCGGCGTGTCCGAGGCTGAACTGGAAACCCAGGAAAAGCGCGGCATGGACACCGGCCTGCGCGCGCTGCATCCGGTCACCGGCGAGCCGGTGCCGGTGTGGGTCGCCAACTTCGTGCTGATGGGCTACGGCACCGGCGCGGTGATGGCCGTTCCGGGCCATGACCAGCGCGACAATGAAGTGGCCAACAAGTACGGACTGCCGATCAAGCAGGTCATCGCCCTGAAGGACGCGCGCACCGAAGAGGAGCGCAGCTGGGACGGCAGCCGCTGGCAGGACTGGTACAGCGACAAGAGCCGTGCGTTCGAGCTGGTGAATTCGGCCGAGTTCGACGGCCTGGATTTCCAGGGCGCTTTCGAAGCCCTGGCCGAACGTTTCGAGCGCAAGGCCCAGGGCCAGCGCCGCGTGAACTACCGCCTGCGCGACTGGGGCGTGAGCCGCCAGCGTTACTGGGGCTGCCCGATTCCGGTGATCTACTGCGCCAAGTGCGGCGCGGTGCCGGTGCCGGAAGAACAGCTGCCGGTGGTGCTGCCGGAAGACGTGGCGTTCGCCGGTACCGGCTCGCCGATCAAGACCGACCCGGAATGGCGCAAGATCACCTGCCCGGACTGCGGCGGCGCGGCCGAGCGCGAGACCGATACCTTCGACACCTTCATGGAGTCGAGCTGGTACTACGCCCGCTACACCTCGCCGGGTGCCCGTGATGCGGTCGACAAGCGTGGCAACTACTGGCTGCCGGTCGACCAGTACATCGGTGGCATCGAGCACGCGATCCTGCACCTGATGTATTTCCGCTTCTACCACAAGCTGCTGCGCGACGCGCGGATGGTGGACAGCAACGAGCCGGCGCGCAACCTGCTGTGCCAGGGCATGGTGATCGCCGAAACCTATTACCGCCCGAACCCGGACGGCTCGAAGGACTGGATCAACCCGGCCGATGTGGAAGTGCAGCGCGACGAGCGCGGCCGCATCACCGGCGCCACCCTGATCGCCGACGGCCAGCCGGTGGTGGTCGGTGGCACCGAGAAGATGTCCAAGTCGAAGAACAACGGCGTGGACCCGCAGGCGATGGTCGGCAAGTACGGCGCCGACACCGTGCGCCTGTTCTCGATGTTCGCCGCGCCGCCGGAACAGTCGCTGGAGTGGAACGAAGCCGGCGTGGACGGCATGGCCCGCTTCCTGCGCCGCCTGTGGGCCCAGGTGCAGAAGCACGCCGCCGACGGTGCCGCCCCGGCACTGGATGCCGCCGTGCTGGATGCCAACCAGAAGGCGCTGCGCCGCAAGACCCACGAAACCATCGGCAAGGTCGGTGACGACTATGGCCGCCGCCACAGTTTCAATACCGCGATCGCTGCGGTGATGGAGCTGATGAACGCGCTGGCCAGGTTCGAGGACGGCAGCGAGCAGGGCCGCGCGGTGCGCCAGGAAGCGCTGCAGGCCATCGTGCTGCTGCTCAACCCGATCACCCCGCATGCCAGCCACGCCCTGTGGCAGGTGCTGGGCCATGGCGAGACGCTGCTGGAAGACCAGCCGTTCCCGCAGGCCGACAGCAGCGCGCTGGTGCGCGATGCGCTGACCCTGGCGGTACAGGTCAACGGCAAGCTGCGTGGCACCATCGAGGTGGCGGCCGATGCCGCGCGCGAGCAGGTCGAGGCGCTGGCCCTTGCCGAGCCCAACGCGGCCAGGTTCATGGAAGGCCTGACGGTGCGCAAGATCATCATCGTCCCGGGCAAGATCGTGAACATCGTCGCTGCCTGATGTCCCCCGCACCGGTCACCCGCGCGGTGGCCGGTGCCTTTCCAGAAGCAGGGCCGGGTGCCTGATGGCCCTGCATTCACGCGGCTTCGGGCACGCTGTGTGTTGCCGTGATCGCCCGGCTCCGCCAGACTGTCTCCATGACCCGAATCCTGCTTGCCCTCGTTCTTGTCCTCGGCCTCGCCGGCTGCGGCTTCCATCTGCGCAACAAGCTGATGCTGCCGACCGACACCGCTCCGGTGAAGGTGGTCTCCACCGCCCCGTACAGTGAACTGGTCAAGCTGCTCAATCGCAGCCTGCTGGCCTCCGGTGCCAAGCTGGCCGATGAGGACAGCAAGGAACCCAGCACCCAGCTGCAGGTGCTGTCCGAACGCTGGGGTGACCTGCCGATCGCCATCGATTCGCAGGGCCGTGCACAGGAATACAGCCTGCGCTATGCGGTGATCTTCATCTTCCGCCGCGAGGATGGCAGTGAGCTGGTGCCGCAGCAGGTGATCGAACTGTCGCGCGACTACGTGTCGCCGCCGACCGACGCCACCGGTACCACCACCGAACGCGAAATCCTGGCCACGGAGCTGCGCCGGGAAATGTCCGCCTCGATCATCCGTCGTATCGACAGCGTGGTCCGCGCCGAGATCGAGAAGGGGGGCAGCCTGTCCGCGCCGAAGACCAAGCCGATCGAGGGTGCGGTGCCGGCCGCGCCGGCCGCCGCCGTCAAGCACTGAGCGGCAGCGACGATGGAACTGCGTCCGGAGCAGCTGGCCAGCCAGGGCGCTGACACGCCGTTGGCGCCGGTGTACCTGATCGCAGGCCCGGAAACCCTGCGCGTGCTGGAGGCGGCCGATGCCGTCCGCGCGCGCGCGCGCGCCGCGGGCATCGGCGAACGCGAGGTGTTCGACGCCGACGGGCGAGATTTCGACTGGAACCAGCTCGACGCCAGCTTCAATGCGCCCAGCCTGTTCAGCGCCCGCCGCCTGGTCGAGGTGCGCCTGCCCAGCGGCAAGCCGGGCAAGGATGGCGCCGAGGTGATCAGCCAGTTCTGCGCCAATCCGGCGCCGGACGTGGTGCTGATGATCACCGCCAATGAATGGAGCAAGGCCCATCAGGGCAAGTGGGCCGAGGCGGTCAGCCGCATCGGCGTGCTGTCGGTGGCCTGGGCGATCAAGCCGCACGAACTGCCGGACTGGATCGAGCGCCGCCTGCGCGGCAAGAGCCTGCGTGCCGACCCGGCCGCCGTGCAGCGCCTGGCCGAGCGGGTGGAGGGCAACCTGCTGGCCGCCGCCCAGGAAATCGACAAGTTGGCGCTGTTGGCCGATGGCCAGCCGCTGGATGTGGAGCGGATGGAATCGCTGGTGGCTGACGCTGCCCGCTACGACGTATTCCGGCTGGTGGAGGCGAGTTTCTCCGGCCAGCCGCCGGCCGTGCTGCGCATGCTGGCTGGCCTGCGCGGTGAAGGCGAGGCGGTGGCCGCGTTGATGCCGATCGTGATCCGTGAACTGCTGGCCGGTGCCGGCCTGGCCCGGGTGCAGGCCCGTGGCGGCAACCTGGCTGCCGAAATGAAGTCGCGTGGTATCTGGGAATCGCGGCAGGCGCCCTACAAGCGCGCGCTGCAGCGGCACCCGGAAGGCAAGCGCTGGGAACGCTTCGTGGCCGAAGCCGGTCTGGTCGACCGCATCGCCAAGGGGCGGGCCGATGGCGATGCCTGGCTGGCGCTGGAGCGCCTGCTGGTGGCCGTGGCCGAACCGCGTGCCGTGCGCCTGCTGGCGCGGGCCTGAGCGATGAGCCTGCGGATCTATTACGGGGGCACCTTCGATCCGGTGCACCTGGGGCATCTGGCAATCGCGCGGGCCGCCCGGGACGAACTGCAGGTGGCCGTGCGCATGTTGCCGGCGGGCGATCCGCCGCACCGTGCGGTGCCCGGCGCCACCGCCGAGCAGCGCTGCACCATGTTGTCGCTGGCCATCGGCGACGAGCCGGGCCTGTTGCTGGACCGCCGTGAACTGGACCGTGCCACGCGCTATCCCGGTCGTCCGTCCTATACCGTCGATACCCTGCGCGAACTGCGCGGCGAGCTGGGCCCGAGCCGGCCGCTGGCCTGGCTGGTCGGTGCCGACAGCCTGCTGGGCCTGTCTGGTTGGCACGAATGGGAGGCCCTGTTCGGGCTGGCCCACTTCGTGGTGGCCGAGCGCCCGGGCAGCCCGCTGCAGGCGTCGATCGACGGCGAGCTGGGGCGTGCCCTGCAGGGGCGCTGGGCCGACAACGAGCAGGCCCTGTTCGCCAGCCCGGCCGGGCGCATCCTGCGCCTGCACCACCCGCTGCGCGAGGAGTCGGCCAGCGCCGTGCGCTCGCAGATCGCCGCCGGTGGCCCCTGGCGCGCCCTGCTGCCTCCGGCCGTCGCGGACTACGTCGCTGCACACGGGCTGTACCGCCCGGCCACAGCGTGAATGGCGCGGCCGCGCCATCCCCGTATAATCGCCCCCACGTTTATCGAGTCGATCCACTTTGAGCAACCAGACCCAGCCCCAGACCATCAAGGTCGATCTGCCCAGCCCGCCGCCGTCCGTGCCGGAACTGCTGGCCAGCGTCCGCCAAGCCACCGAAGACCTGAAGGCCAAGGACCTGGTCGAGATCGATGTGCGCGGCCGGTCCAGCGTTGCCGACTACATGATCGTCGTTTCGGGCACCTCGACCCGCCACGTCAAGTCGATCGCCGATGAAGTCGTGCGCTTCGCCAAGAACATCGACGTGATGCCGCTGGGTGTTGAAGGCGAGCGCGAAGCCGAGTGGGTGCTGGTCGATCTGGGCGACGTGATCGTCCACGTGATGCTGCCGCGCGTGCGTGAGTTCTACGCTCTCGAGCGCCTGTGGACCGTTGGCGACCAGCCGCCGTCCAGCGACGACGAAGTGGCCTGAGCCACGCGTTGATGCACCCCTTCGACGGCGCCGATGGCGCCGTCGACGTTTTGGAGGACCGTTGATGAAAGCCCGCCTGATCGCCACCGGTGAACGCGCGCCCAGCTGGGTCGCGCAGGGCTTCGCCGAGTACCAGAAGCGGCTGTCGCACTGGCTGCCGTTCGAGCTGGTGGAAATCGAGCCCGGCCTGCGCGGCAAGGGGCGTGATCCGCGCCGCGCCACCGAAGATGAAGGCAAGCGGGTCATCGCTGCGCTGCCGAAGAACGCTTACGTGGTGGCACTGGATGTGCCGGGGCGACAGCTGAGTTCCGAACAGCTGGCACAACGCCTGGAGCATTGGCGCGGGCAGGGTCGCGACCTGGCGTTCCTGATTGGTGGCCCGGAAGGGCATTCGCCGGAGGTCTCCGCGCTGGCCGATGAGAAGTGGTCGATCGGACCGCTGACGCTGCCGCACATGCTGGTGCGCCTGGTGGTGGCCGAGCAGTTGTATCGGGCCGCCGCAATGATTGCCAATCACCCCTACCATCGCGCGTGAAGAGTGGTTATACTAGTCGTCTGCCCGAATAGCTCAGCCGGTTAGAGCACTTGACTGTTAATCAGGGGGTCGTTGGTTCGAGTCCAACTTCGGGCGCCACCTTGAAAAACCTGCATCGCGAGATGCAGGTTTTTTTTTGCGCCCTTTGCAGGGTCGAGCTTGCTCGACTGCTGTTGTAGGGCCGACCATGCACGGCTGGCTCATCCGCGGCAGCCGAGCATGGCTTGGCTCTAGAGTGTCGGTGTTCCTCGCCAGAACGCTATCAGCGTTACGATCGCCACCGTCAGGATCGCGCCGAACAGCACCCACTCCCAGCGCGTGAATACCCGCTCGCCGCGCTGATGCCGGGTCAAAGCGAACAGCGCCACGCCGGGTACGTACAGCAGCACCGACAGCAGCAGGTTGTCCAGGCCGCCGGCATACACCAGCCACAGCGCATAGGCGCTGGCCAGCAGTGCGACCACGAAATCGCGCCAGCGCACGCCTGGTTCGCCGGCATAGGCCTGCCCACGCCATGCCAGTTGCACGCCGAACGCGGTGGACAGGAAGTAGGGCACCAGGCTCATCGAAGCGGCCAGCAACACCAACCCGGTGTAGCTGCCCGCGTTGACCAGCACCAGCAGCAGGAACAGCTGGATCAGGCCGTTGCTCAACCAGAGCGCATTGGCCGGCACGCCGCGCGCATTCTCGCGGCCGAGGAAGGCTGGCATGGTGCCGTCGCCAGCGGCGGCATACAGCACTTCGGCACACAGCAGCACCCACGCCAGCAGCGCGCCCAGCACCGAAATGATCGAACCGCCGATGATCACCGTCGCGCCCCATTCGCCGACAATGGCGCGCAGCACATAAGCCATCGACGGGTTGGGCAGCCCGGCCAGTTCGGCCTGCGACAGCACGCCCATCGACAACAGGCTGACCAGTACGAGCAGCAGCCAGACCCCCAGGAAACCGATCACCGTGGCACGGCCGACGTCGGCACGGCGCGCGGCACGCCGCGAATAGATGCTGGCCCCTTCGATGCCGATGAACACCCACACGGTCACCAGCATCATGCCGCGCAGCTGCTGGCCGAGGTCGCCGAGTGCGGGCGTGCCGAGGAAATCGGCGCGGAACACGTCCATGCGGAACGCGCCTGCCGCCAGGATCAGGAACAACGCGATCGGCAGCAGCTTGGCCATGGTCACCAGGCCGTTGACGATGGCGGCCGTGCGCAGGCCGCGCAGCACCAGCAGGTGCACGGTCCACAACAGTACGGACGAAGCGGCCACGGCGGCTGGAGTGTTGCCTTCGCCGAAGACCGGCATGAAATGGCCCAGTCCGCTGAAGATCAGCACGAAGAAGCTGGCATTACCCAGTACCGAAGCCACCCAGTATCCCCAGGCCGCGGAAAAGCCGATGTAGTTGCCGAAGCCCTCACGGGCGTAGGCATAGATGCCGGTGTCCAGGTCCGGACGGCGGTTGGCCAGGGCCTGGAACACGAAGGCCAACATCAGCATGCCCGCACCGCTCAGCGCCCAGCCGATCATCGCGGCGGCCGGGCCGGCACTGCGGGCAACGTTCTGCGGCAATGAGAAGATGCCGGCGCCGACCATCGAGCCGACTACCAGTGCAGTCAACGCGGGCAGGCCGAGACGGTGGTTGGACGAGGGCATGCTCTGGTTCCCTTGCGGTCATCCCATCGGCCTTCTGGCCGGGCAGTGCAGCAGTTGCATTCGGGTCATCGATCTTATCCATCTCATCGGGTGCGATGGAAGGTTGGCATAGTCGGCTTCCCTCCATGAGCGCGCACCCCATGACCAAATCGCGGGCCTTTCTCACTCCCGATGGAACCGAGTACGTTACGGCGCAGGCTGTGGGCCACCGTCGCAACAGGGACTATGCTGGAGAACCCACGGGAGATCGCTATTTCTCAACGCACCGTGCAGGCCAGCGGCGCCCAGTGAAGCACGTGATGAAGGGGCGGTCGTGGTACTTCGCATATATCGACGGTGCGAAGGGCGGAGCGGCAGCGGGAGGCGAATCGCTGCAGCATCTGTTGTTCAAGGAGGCTTTCAGTCGGCTGGATCATGTGCAGCTGTCCCTTTCGCTTCCTACCAGAA
This sequence comes from Stenotrophomonas sp. WZN-1, assembly GCF_002192255.1. Taxonomy (NCBI): domain Bacteria; kingdom Pseudomonadati; phylum Pseudomonadota; class Gammaproteobacteria; order Lysobacterales; family Lysobacteraceae; genus Stenotrophomonas; species Stenotrophomonas sp. WZN-1. The sequence continues at coordinate 3,205,466 of NZ_CP021768.1, read as the reverse complement.
AAGGGCCTCGTCGCTGGCGTGAATCGAGAATCTCGATCTCCCGGGTGGAGCAGGAGTGGCAGGTGCCGGGAAGGGGTGATTATCGGGCAGATTTGTATGTTGAGTTCACCAGCGAGGATGATCTGGGTTCCAAGTGGGACGGGAAGTTCCTGCTTGAGGTCAGGCGCTCCCATGCTGTGGATGCTGCAAAACAGGATGGCCTCCGGCAACTGGGCATTGCAGTGATCGAAGTGGATATCGGCAGGGTGCCGATCTACGGCTATACCATTTCCGAGGACGAAACCAGTGATGCGGAGGAAGCTCGATACCTCGAAAGGATCAAGCGCTTGCTGGAAAGCGAGCGTGGATTCCTGCAGGCGATGGTCCTCAGCAATCCCAGCAGCAACGATTATCTGGAGACGCTGGTGCGCAGCCAGCAGAAGCACCTGCAGGCGTTGAGCGGGCGGGAAGCCTTGCTGCAGTCCGAGGTGGCAGGGGCGAGCGCACGCAGTCTTGCACTGGAAGAGAGCCATGGCAGGTTATCTGCCCAGTTGAAGCAGAGCGAGGAGCTGCTTGCCGGCATGCAGAAAGTCGCTGCTGATCTGAGAAAGGAGAAGGCGACGTTGCAGAAGGTGCTGCAGTCCGCTCGTGACGATCTCAATTCGGAGGTGGCCGAACGGCGCCTGTACCAACGTTGCTTCTGGGGCCTCACCGCCGTCGCGGTGCTGCTGTTCTGCTGGATGTGCTGGCTATGGTTGTTTGGCTGACGCTGGCTCGACAATGCCGGGTGGCATTGAAAATGCAGAGGCCCGGGTGTTGGCCCGGGCCTTTGCAGGTGACGCTGCTGCAGGATTACTTGAAGGTGTACTTGGCACCCACGGTGAAGTAACGGCCCAGTGCACCGGAGAAGTGCATCGGGTTGTAGTTCACGCCGCCGTAGGTGGTCGGATCGAGCGGTGCGATGCGGTCGAACACGTTGGCCACCGAGGCATTGAGCTCGAAGGCGTCGGTGATGTTCCAGCGGCCGGACAGATCGAAGGTGGTGAACGAAGAGATCTTCGTCACCGGCGTGCCATCCTCGTAGGACGCCTGGTAGTCGCCGCCGCGCTTGTCGGTGTTGTCCATCTTGCTGATGTAGTTGGCAACACCGCTGACGCTCCACGCACCCTGCTTCCAGGTGGTGCCGAAGTTGATCTTGTCCTTCGGCGTACCGATGCAGTTGGTCACGTCGCAGTTGCCGTGGGTGCCGGCATAGTCGACGGTCTCACCGTCCTCGGTGCGCTCGAACTTCAGGATGTGGCTCCACTGCAGGTCCAGCTCAAGCTGGCCCGGGCCGATATCGAAGGTCTGGCGGATATCGGTATCGATACCGCGGACCCGCGACGAGCTGGCATTCACGTAGCCGGTGTTGACGGCCAGGATGCTGCCGGAATTGGGCACGCCACCGATGTTGTTGGAGTCACGCAGCACGTTGCCGGCGAGGATGGCGGCCGCCGTGTTGCCCTGCACGATCTCGTTGGTGCGCTTGATCTGCCAGGCATCGACGGTCATCGAAGTGGTCGAGGTCGGCTGCAGCACCAGGCCCACCGAGTAGCTCTTGGACTCTTCCGGCTTCAGGTCCTTGTTCGGGCGGGTGATGATCGCAATCGAGCGCGGCGTGCACTCGTCTGCATCGATGGCACAGCGCACCGGATCGCGGGCATTGGAGAAGGCGGCCAGGCCACCGTCACCGTTCTCGGCCGGGTTCGGCGCGCGGAAGCCTTCGGCGTAGCTGGCGCGCAGGGCGATCCAGTCGGCCGGGGTCCACTTCACGCCCAGCTTCGGCGTGGCCTTGCCTTCGCCACTTTCGTACTTGTCGTAACGCACCGCGCCGGACAGTTCCAGCTGTTCCAGCACCGGCGCGGACAGCTCGACGTAGCCGGCGTACACGTTCTGGGTGCCGTCGTAGGCCGAGTAGCCCAGGCCGATGATGTCACCCTGATCGGTGTAGGTCTGCGGGGTCAGGCTGTTGCTGGTCTTGCGCCACTCGGTACCGATGGCCAGTCCCAGCGGGCCACCCTTGAGGTCGGCCAGGCTGCGTGACACGGTGAAGTCGAACATGTCCAGGCTGGACTTGGCACGCGCGCTGATGGTCGGCGAGATGTAGTCGTACAGCGCCTGCGAGTTCAGGTTGGCGTTGTCACCGATGCGCCATGTACCGCCGGCGCAGTTCGGATTGCCCAGCGCACACAGCACGGAACTGTAACGCAGGAAGCCGGTGCGCTTGTTGACCAGGTCGGTGCCCGAATGCAGGTAGGCGGTGTCGTAGCTCCAGTCGCCCCAGTTGCCCTTGGCGCCAACCAGGAAGCGGTTGAACTCATTGGTGTTGTCGGTCACGCGCGGGCCGACGTCCCACGCGCTGTAGCGCAGGCGCGCCGCATACGGCAGCGGGTTGTCCGGATGCCCGGCATAGAGCATCGTCGCGCCGTCACCGCTGCTGGCGTTCTTCGGGCCGCCGGGGAAGCCCCAGCCACCGGACACACCGGAAGGGGTATTGCTGAAGATGGTTTCCTTCTTCGAGTAGCCGATCTCGGTGTAGATCTCGCCGCCTTCGCCGAAGGCGAACGTGGCGCGGCCGAACACGTTGATGTACTTCTCTTCCGGGGTCAGGTCGCGATACTGCTGCGCTGGATCCCACAGGCAGCCCTGGGCCGCCGAAGAGGCTTCGGTCTGGCCCGGAATGGTGCTCAGGTTGGCGCAGCCCGGCAGGGCGACCAGGTGCGGCGACGGCGAGTCATTGTTGAACACCGAGCCGTTCGGGCCGACGCCGCCGTTGGTGCGGCCGCTGAGGTAGGCGCCGCCGAGGAACTGCGCATCGGTGGCGTCATAGCCCCACGGGCGCGTATCGCCGGTACCGATCCACTTGCGGTTCTTGCGGTCGCTGATCTTGATCGCGTCGGACTTGCCGACGTCCAGGCTGAAGAATGCGTTCCAGCCATCCTTGGACAGGTCGCCGGTACCTGCGGTCAGGGTGGCCTTCTTGGTGTCGCCGTCGCTGTCGCCGGACAGGCCGTAGGACGCGCGCAGGATCGCACCTTCGAAGTCGGTGCGCAGGATGATGTTGACCACGCCGGCGATGGCGTCGGAGCCGTAGATCGCCGAAGCGCCGTCCTTCAGCACTTCCACGCGTTCGACGGCATCGAGCGGAATGGTGCTGAGGTCGGTGAACACCTTCTGGCCGTCATCGGCCAGGCCGTAGGTCGCCATGCGTCGGCCATTCAACAGCACCAGCGTCGAGCCGGCACCGAGGCCGCGCAGCGAGATGCCGGCGCCGCCACCGGCGAAGCCGTTGCCGAAGGTCTTGGGAATGGAGCCCGCGCCATCGGCGGTGATGGTCTGCAGGTACTCGGCCAGCGTGGTCTTGCCACTGCGGTCGATCTCCTGGCGGCTCACCACCTGCACCGGGGACGGCGTCTCGGTGTTGGTGCGGGGAATGTTGGAACCGGTGACCGTGATGCGGTCGAGGTTGGTGGCTTTTTCCTGCGCGAAGGCGGAGGAGGAAGCGACGGCGCCGGCCAGCAGCAGGGCGCCGCCGGTGAGGATATGGGTGATGGACGATGCCAGGGTGGTGCGGCGGCGGCTGGCGGGCCGTTGGATCGGGTGTTTCACAGCTTCTCTCCTAACTGGAAAACCGTAGCGTTGAGGGCTGTCGCCGGATCGATACCGGGACGCGCCAATCTAGGTTTCCAGCAGGTGACGAAGTCGTGAATTTTTGCTTAATCGGTAACGCTTGGCCCTCGTCTGTCCGCATCCCCCACGGCTGCGGCAGGGTCCGGCCCGGCGCGAGGCCGGGCCGGTGGGTCGCTCAGTCCGGCAGCGAGAACTGCACCGGCACCATGCCGATGGCCGGAACCGCCATGCCGTCACGCTGGGCAGGCTCGAAGCGCCAGTGCCTGAGCACCTGCTGGCGGGCGGCCTGGTCCAGGTTGCGCGAGCCGCTGCTGCGCTCGACGCTGACGGCGACTGGCTGGCCCTGGATGTCCACTTCCACCCGCAACAGCACCGTGCCCTGTTCGTGATTGCGCAGGGACTGGATCGGGTAGCTCGGCGGCGGTGCGCTGCGGTACCGCAGCTGGGCGCCGGCCAGCGGGGTGGACGTGTCGATGCTGGGCGCGAGCTGCGGTGGGGCCGGTTCGGCCGCCGGCAGTGCGATGCCCTGGGTCTCCTCCACCGTGGCGGTCGGAGGCGGCAGCGGCGGCGTCACCGGCTGGGCCTGTGGTTTCGGCACGACCCGGGCCACTTCCTTCGGCTCCTGCAGCACCGGAGGGGGCGGTGTCGGCGGGATCTTCTCGATCAGCCTGACCGTGGTCTTGTCACGGGGGACCTGCACGGCCTGGTAGGTCGCAGGGATGAGCAGCAACAGGAAGGCCAGCAGGTGCAGGGCGATCGCCGCGCTCCAGGCGGCTACGCGGGCGGGGTCGAAGTGCGGGGATGCAACGGGATACGTACGAACCATGATCCACCTCCATGCCAGTGACGAAGTCCTCAACGCACCAGGGCCCGTGGCGGGGTTGCCGCACGCGGCTGGCAGTCCATCAGTAGCGCGGCATGGCGGCTACTGCCTAGAGGCAGGGGCATGATCGTTGGGCTGGCCTTCAGCCAGCGTCGGCGGAACGCACGAAAAAGGCGGGCCCCCTGCGGGACCCGCCTGTGCCGGCCGTGGCGGACGCGATCAGCGGCCCAGTTCGAACACCACGTCCAGGTTGACCGAGACGGTCGATTCACCCGGTGCGACCGGGGTGGCCTTGTCCATCGCCGCACCGGCCGACATGGTGCGCATCATCTGCATCGGGCGGAAACCGCCGTTGCTGTTCTCGGAGATGCTGACGATGCGGCGCACCTGCAGGCCCAACGACTTGGCATAGGTCTGGGCACGGGCCTGGGCTTTCTTCAGGGCAGCCAGGCGGGCTTCGTCATAGACCGGTTCCGGCTGGTCGATCTCGAAGCTGGGGCCATTGATCTGGTTGGCACCCTGTGCGGCCAGCGCGTCGAGCACCTTGCCGAGCTTGGCGATGTCGCGGACCTTCAGGCTGACCGTATTGCTGGCCTGGTAGCCGGTGATCTTCGGTGCTTCATTGTCGGCATAGCGGTACTGCGGGTTGAGGCTGACGCCGCTGGTCTGCACGTCGCGCTCGGCGATGCCGGCGGCCTTGATCGCGGCCAGCACCTTGTCCATCTGCTGGGCGTTCTGGCGCATGGCGCTGTTGCCGTCGGCGGCCTGGGTGACCACGCCGGCCGACAGGGTGGCGACGTCCGGCACGCGGGTCGCCTCGGCGTTGGCCGAAATGTTCAGCAGGGTGCCTTCGGCCGCGGCGGCGATCGACGGCGACGACGGAGCGGCATGGGCGGTCATCGAGGTTCCAAGGGCAAGGGACAGGGCAAGCAGCAGCGGGGTGGCGGTCAGGCGCATGGGATCTCCTTGTTGTGGCAGTGAGGGTGGTGTCGTAGCGATGAACGCGCTGTGAGCCTGTTCGGGGTTGTACGCGTTCCGTAACGGGTTGCCGACGATTCAGGTGGCGGCCTCAGGTTATGCTGTGCCGATGCTCTATCTTGCTTCCCGCTCCCCCCGACGCAACCAGCTGCTGGCCCGACTCGGACGCCCCTTCCAGGCCCTTGACCTGGAGGTCGTCGAGCAGCGCGCGGCGACTGAAAGTGCCGAGCAGTACGTGTGCCGGGTCGCCGCCGACAAGGCGCGCGCCGGCCTGGCCCAGGTGCTGGCCGACGACCCGCAGGCGCGCGTGCTCGGTTCGGACACCGAGGTGGTGCTGGACGGCGAGGTCTTCGGCAAGCCGTCCGATGCCGCCGATGCGCGGGCAATGCTGGCGCGACTGGCCGGGCGCACCCACCAGGTGATGACCGCGGTGGTGGTGGTTGATGCCACCGGCCTGGACAGCGAGCTGGTCATATCCGAGGTGACCTTCGCCCCGATCGACGCCGCCGACATCGCTGCCTATGTCGTTACCGGCGAGCCGCTGGACAAGGCCGGTGCCTACGCCATCCAGGGCGGGGCCGAACGCTGGATCGAACACCTTTCCGGCAGCTACTCCGGCGTCATGGGGCTGCCGCTGCTGCATACCGATCGTCTGCTGGCGCGCTGTGGCGTGCCGGCCCCCACTGCCGATGCCGCCAGGGAGGCTGCCGATGTCTGAGGAAATCCTGGTCAATGTGACCCCGCGCGAGACCCGGGTCGCGGTGATCGAAAATGGCATGCTGCAGGAACTGCACATCGAGCGCGGTTGGCGCCGGGGCGTGGTCGGCAACATCTACAAGGGCAAGGTGCAGCGGGTCATGCCCGGCATGCAGGCCGCTTTCGTCGAAGTCGGCCTGGAGCGCGCCGCGTTCCTGCACGCCAACGACGTGGTGCGTCCGGCACCGGTGGCCAGCGCCGACACCGAGAACACCACCCTGCCGCCGCCGGCCAGCGTGCCGATCGTCGAGCTGCTGCGTGATGGCCAGGACATCGTGGTGCAGGTGGTGAAGGACCCGATCGGCACCAAGGGCGCACGCCTGACCACGCAGATCAGCATTCCCTCGCGCTACATGGTGCTGCTGCCGCAGTCCAAGGTGGTGGGCGTGTCGGCGCGCATCGAGGACGAAACCGAGCGCGCCCGCCTGAAGGCGCTGGTGACCGAACTGTCGGCACAGCACGGTGGCTACGGTTACATCGTGCGCACCAACGCCGAAGGCCAGCCGGCCGAGGCCATCGCCGAGGACATCGCCTACCTGTCGCGCGTATGGAACGTGGTCGAGCGCCGCGGCCGCGAAGCGCCGTCGTGCAGCATCATCTATGAAGACCTGAGCCTGCCGCTGCGGTCGGTGCGCGACCTGATCCGCAAGGACGTGGACAAGGTCAAGGTGGACTCGAAGGAGACCTTCGGCCAATTGCAGGCCTTCGTCGCCAAGTACATGCCGGTGCTGGCCGAGAAGCTGGAGCTGTATTCCGGCGACCGCCCGATCTTCGACATGTTCGGCGTGGAGGACGAGATCGGCCGCGCACTGGACAAGCAGGTACCGCTCAAATCCGGTGGCTACCTGGTGATCGACCAGACCGAGGCGATGACCACCATCGACGTCAACACCGGTTCGTTCCTCGGCCAGCGCAACCTGGAAGAAACGGTGTTCCGCACCAACCTGGAAGCGGCGCAGGCGGTGGCGCGGCAGCTGCGGCTGCGCAACCTGGGCGGCATCATCATCATCGACTTCATCGACATGGATGATGCAGAGCATCGCCGCCAGGTGCTGCGCACGCTGGAAAAGGCGCTGGCCCGCGACCATGCCAAGACCACGGTCTATGATTTCTCGCCGCTGGGCCTGGTGGAGATGACCCGCAAGCGCACGGTGGAAAGCCTGGAGCGCCAGCTGTCGGAGACCTGCCCGCAGTGCAGCGGCCGCGGCAGCATCAAGACCACCGAGACGGTGACCTACGAGATCTTCCGCGAGATCACCCGTGCCGTGCGCCAGTTCGATGCCGCGCGGCTGCTGGTGATCGCGTCGACCAAGGTGGTGGCGCGCATCACCGATGAGGAATCCTCGGCGGTGGCCGAGCTGGAAGAGTTCCTCGGCAAGAGCATCCGCTTCCAGGCGGACGAGCAGTACCTGCAGGAGCAATTCGATGTTGTTCTGCTCTGATCCTCGCCGGCTGCAGGCCGGCGGTGGCCGATGAGCGCGCCGCCGCGCCTGCGACTGCGAAGGATCCGCCGTCATTTCATTGCCGCCTGCGCGGTGGGCCTGGTCGGGCTTGCACTGCTGGTGGGCACGCTCAGCCAGCTGCTGCCGCTGGCCGAGCGACATCCCGACAGGATTGCCGCCTGGCTGAGTGAGCGTGCTGGCCAACCGGTGCGTTTCGACCAGCTGCAGACGGCCTGGACCCGTCGTGGCCCGCTGCTGCAGCTGAAGGGCCTGCGCATCGGTGCCGGCCAGGGCCTGGCGATCGGCGAGGCCGAGGTGCTGGTCTCGATGTACAGCGGGCTGCTGCCCGGGCGCTCGCTGACCGAGCTGCGCCTGCGTGGCCTGGCGCTGGACCTGCAGCAGGGCGAGGACGGACGCTGGACGGTGCGGGGGCTGCCGCAGTCCGACAACGGCGGCGATCCGCTGGATGCATTGCGCCGGTTGGGAGAACTGCAGGTGATCGGGGGCCGCCTGGGCGTGCGCGCGCCGGCACTGGGCATCGACACCACGCTGCCGCGCATTGACCTGCGCATGCGGGTCAATGGCGATCGCCTGCGCGTGGGTGTACGCGCCTGGGCGCAGGCCGAAGCGCTGCCGCTGACCGCGGTACTGGACGTGGACCGCATGCGCGGCAACGGCCAGGCCTGGCTGGGCGCCGACCCGGTCGATTTCCACGCCTGGTCGCCCTTGCTGGCGGCCGGCGGTGTGCGCCTGCGCGAGGGCAAGGGTGAGCTGAACCTGTGGCTGACCCTGCGTGATTTCGCGCCGGTGGCGCTGACCACCGATTCGGACCTGCGGGACGTGCGTATCGATGGCGCCCCGATGCCGGGCGTGGCAGTACCCCAGCTGCAGCTGCAACGGTTGCATGCACGCCTGCGCTGGCAGCGCCAGGCTGATGGCTGGGCGTTGCAGGTGCCGCGCCTGCGCCTGAAAACCGAAGAGGGCGAGCAGCAGCTCGATGGCCTGCAGCTGCAGCTTGGCAAGCAGCTGCGGGTCCGTTCTGGCGAAGTGCAGGCCGGCACCGCGCTGCGTGCGCTGGCCTTGAGCGATCGTCTTGACCCGGGCCTGCGTCGCTGGCTGTTCCTGTCCAGGCCGCAGCTGGATGTGCGCGAGTTGCAGCTGGCGGGCGAACGCGATGGCCCGCTGTGGGCGCAGGGTGAACTGCAGTCGCTGGGCTTCGCCAGCGTGGGCAATTCGCCCGGCCTGCGCGGCCTGGGCGGGCGCTTCGAAGGCGACGCGGATGGCTTCAGCCTGCAGCTGCAACCGCAACGCCAGCTGCAGTTCGATTGGCCGACCGGCTTCGGCGTGCGCCACGATCTGCACCTGGCGGGCCAGGTGGTGGGCTGGCGCGATGAAGGCGGTGGCTGGCGCATCGGAACGCCGGCCATGCGCGTGGAAGGTACCGACTATGCGGCCGACGTGCGCGGTGGCGTCTGGTTCCAGGGCGACGGTACGCGGCCGTGGCTGCAGCTGGCCGCCAAGCTGGACGACGTGCCGATGACCGCAGCCAAGCGCTTCTGGATCCACTCCAAGATGAGCAAGGGCGCCACCGACTGGCTGGACATGGCGCTGGCCGGCGGCCAGGTGCGCAATGGCATCGGCCTGGTCAGTGGCGACCTGGACGATTGGCCGTTCGACAACAACGACGGCCGCTTCGAGGCCACCGGCCATATCACCAAGGGCGACATCCGTTTCCAGCACGATTGGCCGTTGATGAGCCAGGTCGACGCCGATATCGCCTTCATCGGCCCCGGCTTCGACATGCACGGGCGCGGCGACCTGGCCGGCGTGGCGGTACAGACGTTCGAGGCGGGCATCCAGGATTTCGGGCAGCAGCCGCTGTACGTGCGTGCCGATGCGCAGAGCGACGCCGGCAGACTGCTGGCGATGTTGCGGCAGAGCCCGCTGCACAAGGATTATGGCGACACCCTGGACAACCTCACCGCTGCCGGCCCGGCGCATGTGACCTTCGATCTGCTGCAGCCACTGCACCACGATGAAGGTGGCGGCCACCTGCAGGGGACGGTCGATCTGGCCGGCGTGAAGCTGGTCGACAAGCGCTTCCAGCTCGCCTTCGACAACATGCACGGGCAGGCGCGCTACAGCAATGGCGGTTTCGATGCCGAGGCACTGTCGGTGCGCCACCTCGGCCAGGACGGTCGCCTGAGCCTGCGTGCCGGTGGCTACGTGCACGACAGCACGCGGGCCTTCGAGTCGCAGCTGACGGCCCATCTTGATGCCGGCGTACTGATCGACCGCGCGCCGGAGATGGCCTGGCTCAAGCCCTACATCACCGGAACTTCGCCGTGGACCATCGCGGTCAACCTGCCCAGGGCGGCTCCAGGGGCGCCTGCGCCGCCCAGCGAGCTGCGGTTGAGCTCCGATCTTGTCGGCACCCGGCTGGACCTGCCGGCACCGTTGGACAAACCGGCTGCCGAACCATTGGCGACCACGGTGGCTGCACAGCTGCCGATGGGGGCCGGCCGCATCGACGTGGCGTTCGGGCAGCGCCTGGCGCTGGCCGCACGCAGCCACAACAACCAGACCGGTGTGCAGGTGACGCTTGGCAGCGACCACGTCGACCGCGAGCCGCCGCCGAGCGGATTGACCGTCAATGGCCGCAGCCCGACCCTGGATGCGCTGGAGTGGATCAGCCTGGCGCGGGGTGGCAGTGACGACGATGCCATGCCGCTGCGTGCGGTCGACGTGCAGGTCGGCCAGCTGAAGCTGATCGGTGGCGTGTTCGAACAGACCCGGTTGCAGCTGCGCCCGGGCGCGCAGGCACTGGATGTGCGTCTGGATGGCCCGTCGCTGGCCGGGCGCCTGACCGTCCCCAATGCAGACGGCGGCACCATCAGTGGCCAGCTCGACCGCGTGCATTGGCAGTCACTGCCGGCGGCTCCGGGTGCGCCGGCCACACCGGCACGGGTACAGGCCGGCGCCAACGACATGGACCCGGCCAAGCTGCCGCCGTTCGCGCTGGACATCGCCGACCTGAAGTTCGGCAAGGTGGTGCTGGGCCAGGCGGTACTGCGCACGCGCCCGCTGGCCAATGGCCTGAACGTGGACGAGCTGCGCTTCCGTGCGCCGGACCAGGAGATCGACATCAGCGGCCGCTGGCTGGGCCGTACCGGTGGTGCCCGTACCGAGCTGACCGCGCAGGTGCGCAGCGAAGACCTGGGTGGGTTGATGCAGAACCTCGATTACGGTGGCCAGCTGCGTGGCGGTTCCGGCCAGGCGCAGCTGCAGGCCTCGTGGAGTGGGGGGCCGTCGGACTTCCAGCTGGGCAACCTGCAGGGCAGCCTCGACCTGCACGCGCGCAATGGCCAGCTGCTGGAGCTGGATCCGGGCGCCGGCCGCGTGCTGGGCCTGCTCAGCGTCGCGCAGCTGCCGCGGCGGCTGATGTTCGATTTCCGCGACTTCTTCTCCAAGGGCTTTGCGTTCAACCAGATCGACGGCAGCATGCAGTTCGGCCAGGGCATGGCGCGCACCGACAAGGTGCTGATCGAAGGCCCCGCGGCCAACATCACCATCCGTGGCCAGGCCGACCTGCGCAACCAGCAGTTCGACCAGACCATCGACGTCAACCCGCGCGCGGGCAACCTGCTGACCGTGGTCGGTGCGGTGGCCGGTGGCCCGGTGGGCGCCGCGCTGGGCGCGGCAACCAATGCGGTATTGTCCAAACCGCTGGGCGAGATTGGCGCCCGTACCTACAAGGTGACCGGTCCATGGAAGGAGCCGAAGGTGGAAGTGATCGAGCGCAGCCGCGACAAGACCCCATCACCGCCCGAGCCGGCACCTGCACCGGCCATTCCGCCGACCGTCACCGACCTGCCGCGCTCGCGTTGAGCGCGGTTCCCTGTTCACGGGGCTTGCCTGAGCGCCCCCGCACCCCCAGATCGAGACCATGACTGATATCGCCCTGACGCTTGCCCAAGACCGCCTGCTGCGCCCCGGCGGCCTGGATACCGCTGGCCTGGAGCGCACCTTCGGCCAGCTGCTCGGCCCCGGTGTCGACTTCGGCGACCTTTATTTCCAGCACGCCCGCCGCGAGAGCTGGAGCGTGGAAGACGGCATCGTCAAGGACGGCGCCCATTCCATCGAGCAGGGCGTGGGCGTGCGGGCGATTTCCGGCGAGAAGACCGGTTTCGCATACTCCGATGACATCCATGCCGACGCGCTGCTGGCGGCGGCGCAATCGGCGCGCGCGATCTCGCGCGAGGGCGGTGCCCAGGCCGGGCGATCGCTGCTGCGCGGCAATGCGCGCGCGTTGTACCCGGCGCTGGACCCGATCGACGGCATCGGCAACGAGGCCAAGGTCGAGGTGCTCAAGCGCCTGGACGGCTACCTGCGTGCCGCCGATCCACGCGTGAAGCAGGTGATGGTCAGCCTGTCCGGCGGCGTCGACACGGTGCTGATCGCCCGCAGCGACGGCGTGCTGGCGGCCGACGTGCGCCCGCTGGTGCGCCTGAACGTGCAGGTGATCGTCGAGCACAACGGCCGTCGCGAGTCCGGTTATGCCGGCGGCGGTGGCCGCTATGGCTACGAAGACCTGTTTGCCAGCGGCCGCCCCGAAGCCCTCGCCCAGGAAGCGCTGCGCCAGGCGCTGGTGAACCTGGAAGCGGTGCCGGCGCCGGCCGGGGTGATGCCGGTGGTGCTTGGTCCGGGCTGGCCCGGCGTGCTGCTGCACGAAGCGGTCGGCCATGGCCTGGAAGGCGACTTCAACCGCAAGGGCACCAGCGTCTACGCCGGCCGCATCGGCGAGCGCGTTGCCGCCCCGGGCGTGACCATCGTCGATGACGGCACGCTGGACGGTCGCCGTGGTTCGTTGAACATCGACGACGAGGGTCATCCCAGCCAGTGCACCACCTTGATCGAGGACGGCATCCTGGTGGGATACATGCAGGACAGCCTCAATGCGCGGCTGATGGGCATGGCGCCGACCGGCAACGGGCGCCGTGAATCCTTCGCGCACCTGACCATGCCGCGCATGACCAATACCTACATGCGTGCCGGCCAGCACGACCCGCAGGAGATGATCCGTTCGGTGAAGAAGGGCCTGTACGCGGTCAACTTCGGCGGCGGCCAGGTCGACATCACCAGCGGCAAGTACGTGTTCTCGGCCACCGAGGCCTACCTGATCGAGGATGGCCGCATCACCACGCCGGTGAAGGGCGCGACCCTGATCGGCAACGGCCCGGAAACCATGCAGAAGGTGCGCATGGTCGGCAACGATCTGGCCCTGGACGAGGGCGTCGGCATCTGCGGCAAGGACGGGCAGAGCGTGCCCGTGGGTGTCGGCCAGCCCTCGCTGTTGATCGAGGGCATCACCGTCGGCGGTACCCAGGCCTGAGCATGGCGATGGCCGCGGCCACCGCCATCGCCGGCGCGGACTCAGTCCTCGTCGGCCTCGTCGACCGGATCGTCGGCGTGTTCGTCGCCCGCCGTCTTCAGGCCCAGCGCCGCCGGCAGCATCAGCGTACGCAGCACCTGGAAGATCTCGCGGTAGGCGCGCGGCGGCTTGTTCTTCGCCTTCTCGGTCTGCGCGTTGCGCAGCAGGGTGCGCAGCTGCTGGCGGTCGGCCTGCGGGTAGTCGTCGAGCAGGGCGGCAAGCGCCTTGTCACCCTCGGCCAGCAGGCGGTCGCGCCAGTCTTCCACGCGGTGCATCATCGCCACTTCACGGCGGCCGGTTTCGCTGTTGGCGTCCAGCGCATCGCGGATCGCGTCCAGCGTGGCGTCTTCCTCGCGGCGCATGTGCTTGGCCAGGAACGCCAGCTGGCGCTTGTGGGCGATATGGGCAGTGATGCGCTTGCACTCGGCGATGTGCGGCAGCAGGTCTTCCGGAATCGGCAGGCGCGCCAGCTGGGCCGGGGTCAGCGACACCAGCTTCTCGCCCAGGGCCAGCACGTCGAGTGCGTCGCGCCGGTTCTGGCTGCGGCTCTTGTCGTGGAATTCACCGGTTTCTTCGTCGCGTCCGCGCATCGTCCCTACCTGATCTCAAAAAAAGTCGCCCGGCGTGATGCCGGGCCCAACCCGTACAGGATAAAGCATTGAACGTGATCGCCCCTGAAGTGGCCGTCGGCGACGACAGCCCGGCCCGGCTGGAACGGCTGGCCGACCTCTCCCAGCAGCTGCTCGACCGCGCCCGCGCGCTGGGCGCCAGCCAGGCCGAGGTCAGCTGCAGCGAGGACCGCGGCCTGGAGGTCAATGTCCGCCTCGGCGAGGTCGAGACCGTGCAGTCCACCCGTGACCGCGGCATCGCCGTGACCGTCTATTTCGGCCAGCGCAAGGGCAGTGCCAGCACCGGTGACCTGAACGAGGCCAGCCTGGCCGCCACGGTCGAGCAGGCCTGCGCGATTGCCCGGCATACCGAGGATGACCCGGCCGCCGGCCTGGCCGAGGCCGCACTGATGGCCACCGACTTCCCGGAGCTGGACGGTTGGCACCCGTGGGCGCTGCAGGCCGACGAGGCGGTGGACCTGGCCCTGGCCTGCGAGGCGGCCGGCCGCGAGGCCGATGCGCAGATCCGCAATTCCGACGGCGCATCGGTGTCGAGCATGCAGAGCCTGTCGGTGTATGCCAACTCGCATGGCTTCTTCGGTCGTGAGCGTGGCACCCATCATTCGGTGGGCTGTGCGCTGATTGCCGGCCAGGGCGATGGCATGCAGCGCGATGGCTGGTACACCAGCGCGTTGGCCCGGGAGGACCTGGAAGACGTGGGCCTGGTCGGCCGTCGCGCCGCCGAGCGCACCGTGGCCCGCCTGCAGCCGCGTTCGCTGGCCACCGGCAGCATGCCGGTGCTGTTCGCCCCGGAAGTGGCACGCAGCCTGGTCGGCCACCTGCTGTCGGCGGTGTCCGGCGGCGCCCTGTACCGCCAGGCCAGCTTCCTGCTGGACAGCGTCGGCCAGCGCCTGTTCCCGGAATGGATGCAGATCGACGAACTGCCGCACCTGCGCCGCGGCCTGCGCTCGGCCGCGTTCGACGGCGATGGCGTGGCCACCCGTGCTTCGGCGCTGGTCCGGGACGGCGTGCTGCAGCGTTACGTGCTGGGCAGTTATTCAGCGCGCAAGCTGGGCCTGCAGACCACCGCCAATGCCGGCGGCGTGCATAACCTGCAGCTGGCGGCCAATGCAGGCCCGCTGGAAGAGATCGCCCGGCAGATGGGCGACGGCCTGCTGGTGACCGAGCTGATGGGGCAGGGCGTGAACGGGGTGACCGGCGATTACTCGCGGGGCGCGGGCGGCTTCCGCGTCGAGAACGGCGAGATCCAGTACCCGGTGGACGGCGTCACCATCGCCGGCAATCTGCGCGAGATGTTCAGCACCATCGAGGCGGTCGGCAGCGACGTCGACCCGCGCTCGCACATCCGGACCGGTTCGATCCTGCTGGGGCGGATGACCATCGCCGGTAATGATTGATGGCATTGATGGCGTAAGCTATGCGCGCCTGACGCAACCAGCTTGGTGCTGGTGGGTCAAGACCACCCAATGAAAAGGAGTTTTGTCGTGAGTGAATTCGATAACGTCCCGCCGCCGCCGGCCACCACCGAGGCCCCGGCCGACCAGCGCACCATGGCGCTGGCTGCGCACCTGCTGGGCATCTTCACCTGGTTCATCGGTCCGCTGATCATCTGGCTGATCAACAAGGACGACGCCAGCAAGGCCTTCGTGACCGACCAGGCCAAGGAAGCGCTGAACTTCCAGATCACCATCACCATCGCGATGCTGATCTGCATCGTGCTGACCATCGTGATCATCGGCGGCATCCTGGCCCCGATCGTCGGCATCCTGAACCTGGTGTTCTGCATCATTGCTGCAGTCAAGGCCAACAACGGCGAAGCCTACCGCTACCCGTTCGCGCTGCGCCTGGTCAAGTAAGGCCGGCTATATGCGGATATGAAAACGCCCGGCATTGCCGGGCGTTTTTGTTGGGTGGCAGGGCAGGGCCCTGTCCGGTGGGCGGATTCAATGATCGCGTTCCACCGCCAGCGTTGCCAGCGCGCGCAGCGCATCGGCCTCTTCGCCATGGCCGGCCAACGTGGCCTGCATGCGTGCCGCCAGTTCGCGCAGCTGCGCCTTCGCACCATCCATGCCGAGCAGCGCGGGGAAGGTGCTCTTGTCCTGCGCCAGGTCCTTGCCGGCGGTCTTGCCCAACTGTTCGGAACTGGCTTCGACATCGAGGATGTCGTCGCGGACCTGGAAGGCCAGGCCGAGCGCGTCGGCGAAACTGTCGAGCTGGGCCAGCTGCGGTTCGTGGGCCTGGCCGCACAGCGCTCCCATGCGCACCGCTGCACGGATCAGCGCGCCGGTCTTCAGTGCATGCATGCGGGTCAGTGCCGCCAGTGCCTGCTGCTGGCCGGTGGCATCGATGTCCAGCGCCTGGCCGCCGCACATGCCGGAGGCACCGGACGCGTGGGCCAGGGTCTGCAGGCAGGCCACGCGCAGCGTGGCCGGCAGCGGCGCATCGGCCAGCAGGCCGAAGGCACGGGTCTGCAGGGCGTCGCCGGCCAGGATCGCGGTGGCCTCGTCGAAGGCGATGTGGGTGGTCGGCTTGCCGCGGCGCAGGGCGTCATCGTCCATCGCCGGCAGGTCGTCATGCACCAGCGAATAGGCGTGGATGAGCTCGACAGCCATCGCCGCCGCATCCAGGTTTTCAGGCTGTGCGCCGAACAGGTGGCCACTGGCATACACCAGCAGCGGACGCATGCGCTTGCCGCCGCCCAGCACGGAATAGCGCATGGCCTGGTGCAGGCCCTGCGGTGCTTCGGCAGGCGAGGGCAGGGCAGCGTCGAGCTGGCTTTCGATACGGTCGCGCCAGCGCGCGAACAGAACCTCAGCCGTCATGGCTGGGCGGATCGAAAGGTTCGGATGCTTCCGGCTGCGCCGGATCGCTGAGCAGGCGTACACGCAGTTCTGCCTGTTCCAGCGCCTGCTGGCACTGGCGGTACAGACCGACGCCACGTTCGTAAGCACTGAGCGACGCTTCCAGGCTCAGCTCGCCGGTTTCCATCTGCTCCACCAGCTGCTCCAGCGATTCGAGCGACTGCTCGAACTGGGCGACCGGGGAGGCGTTTTCGGGGGACTTCTTGGCCATGCGGCAAGTGTGGACGGGCTGCGCGCGGGGGTCAATTCACCAGCCGCCGGGACGCCACTGCAGCTGCGCGTCATGGGCCTGCAACCAGGCCTGCAGGGGAGCTGCGATGACCACGTCGGCGGCGGCAAGCAGCTGAGGTCCATCGAAGACCAGCGGCAGCTGGGCGCGTCGCCAGGGGGCAAGGTGTTCGCGTTGCAGGCAGTCCTTCAGCGCATGCGAATGCTGGCGACCGGGCAGCAGGATGCGTTCGCCGCCCACACGCGCACGAACCTGGAGCGGGCGTTCGAAGGCCACGGCGCCCTGCAGGCGCAGCTGACCGCCATCGGGCAGCGCCAATGGCGCGCGTCCATCCCATCCGGCCCGCCAACCATGGGGAAGCGTCGGCAGCTGCGCGGGCAGGAGATAGGCATGATCGCGCCATTGCTGGATGGCATGATCGTGCCAGCGTACCCGCGCCTGGCGATCGTTGCCGGCCGGCAGCAGCTCGTCCAGTGCCTGCCGCAGCACCGTGGCCGGCAGTGGCGCGGCCCCATGGCCGATCACCCAGGCACGGAGCACGCGCGCCGCGCGGCCCGGTGACACATGCCGCAGCAGCTGCAGCGACAGCACACGCGATGCCACCTCCAGGTGCGCGATCAGCTCGGCGTCTTCCTCGTCGAGCAGCTCGCGGGTCTGCCCGCAGTGCATCGCGCTGCCCGCCAGTGCCGCAGCGGCGTGCGGCCAGCGCTGGCGCAGCAACGGCAGCACCTGCAGGCGCAGGAAGTTGCGATCGGCGTGATCGTCGGCGTTGCTGGGGTCTTCGATCCAGCGCAGCGCGTTCTGGCGCGCGTAATCGAGCAGCGCAGTGCGCGGCACCGCCAGCAGCGGCCGCCACAAACGGTGTTCGCCTACGCGGCTGTCTGCGGACATCGCGGCAAGGCCATCGACGCCGGAGCCGCGCAGGGTACGCAGCAGGAAGGTCTCGGCCTGGTCGTCCAGGTGCTGCGCCAGCGCCAGTGTTTCGCCGTCGCGCAGTTCAGCCGCGAACGCGGCACGTCGCGCCTGCCGTGCCGCGCCTTCAAGGCCCAGGCCCAATGTGTGGTCGACCTGCACGCGATGCACGGCCAGTTCGATGCCCAGTGCCGCGCATTGTTGTTGGCAGTGCGGCACCCAGTCGTCCGCATCGGGGTGCAGGCCGTGGTGCACGTGCACCGCACGCAACGCGGTGCCGGACGCCTGGGCGCAGCGCCACAGCCAGTGCAGCAACACGGTGGAGTCGACACCACCGCTGTAGCCCACCAGCAGCGGCGCATCCAGCGGAACGAGGGCAGGGAAGGCGGTCACGGCGGCAAGTATAGGGTTGCTCGGCAGGGCTGCGCCCTGCACCCGCTACAAGCAACAGCAACAGCAGAAGCTGGTTTCCTGAGGGTTGGCGGGGTGGGTCCGGTTGCGGGAGACGCCGTAAACCCATCCATGGGGGCTCGGCCGCGGCATCCATGCCGCGGACACTCCCGCAACCGGACCCACCCCGCCTTCGACAGATATTCGCGATCTGTCGGAAATGCTCCTGGGGTCAGATCCGTTTTCCGCAGGAAAACGGATCTGACCCCGGATTCAATTCGATATCTGACAGATTTCATCCACGCATGGCGTGGATGGTCCAACTGTCACCGGAAATCTGTCGGGGGTGGGGCGGTGTGGGTGGGCAGGACCGTTGGCGCCATGGATGGCGCCATCGAGCCCCCATGGACGGGTTTACGGCGTGTCCTGCCCACCCACACTGCCCCGCCCAACCAACGGAAATCCAGAGCCGCTTTGGCTGTTGCTGTTGCTCTGGCTTGTAGCAGGTGCAGGGCGCAGCCATGCCGAAAAACCTACTTCACCCGACGGCCCGAGCGGTCGATCCGGAACCGCTCTCCGCCTTCCATCGGCGTGTGGCCGTCGGCATCCGGCGTGCCGCGACGGCAGCCGTTGCAGACCTCCGCCACGCCATCCTGGAACGGCCAGCCGAAATCGAAGGTGCCGGGCACCACCTGGCGGAACTTCAAATCGAAGTAGCCCACGCGGTTGCCGACGCGGGCACGCAGCAGGCCTTCCTGCGGCGTTTCCGGACCGTTGTCCCAGGTCAGTACCGGCAGGCTGCGGCCCTTGCGGTCGACGTAGTGGAAGCCCTGGTCGGCATACACCACGGCCAGGCCGTGGTCGTCGTAGTTCAGGTCCTTCAGCGTGTCGGCGCTGATCTTCGGCCGGTGATCGACCACCTCGCAGTTGGGCAGCGGCCACAATCCGTGTTCGTCGGTCAGCAGCTTGCAGGCCGGTGCCTGCGCCAGCGCGCTGGAACTGGCCAGCGCACCGAGCAGGGTCAGCGACCGCGCAACGCGGCCGCGGGCGAGCCGGGCCTGCCGCACGATCACTTGGCCTCGGCCTTGCGTTCGAAGGCCGTCGGTGCCGGCAGCTGCACTGGCACGCCCTTGTCATCGCAGGTGCCGGCCTGGCACAGGCGCTCGCGCAGGGCCGGGGTGGCCTGCACGATCATGTGGTAGATCGCGTTCTGTTCCAGCGTGCCGCGGATCGCCTTGCTGCCCGGGCCACGCGCCCAGATACCGACATCCTCGCCACCATGCGATTCGGACTTCATCGGCACCAGTGCTTCCTGCATGTAGTCGGGATGCTCGGTGTCGACCTCACGCAGGTTCGTGCGGCCGTTGGCCGGCTCGAAGCTGCTCGGGTTGTGCGGATAGCGCTTGGCGCCGGCCGGCTGCTGGTTGCTGGCGCCGGTATGGCCCGGGCCATTGGCGTAGCTCAGCGTGGTGTACGGCTGGCCGGTGCCGTCCAGCGCGTAGTCCAGCTTGCCGGCGCCATCTTCGCCGCCCTTGTCCTTCACCTTGCCCAGGATCGGGTTGCCGCGTGCCGGGTAGCCGACGAAGTTCAGGGTGTGCGAGTGGTCGGCGGTGACGATGATCAGGGTGTCGTCGGCCGAGGTCAGCTCGTTCGCCACGCGCACCGCATCGGACAGCGCCACGGTCTCGGTCAGGGCACGGTAGGCGTTGCCGCTGTGGTTGGCGTGGTCGATGCGCGCGCCTTCGATCATCAGCACGTAGCCTTCCTGGTGCTTGGACAGATTCTTGATGGCTGCCGCCGTCAATTCGGCCAGGCTCGGCTCACCGCCCGGATCCTGCGGGCGCTCGTATTCGTAGCGCATGTGGTCCGGTTCGAACAGGCCGAGGATGGCCGGCGCATCGGCGGCGGCCGCCAGCTGCTTGCTGTTCCACACGTAGGCACCCTGTGGATGCGCCTGCTGCCATTCCTGTACCAGGCTGCGGCCATCCAGGCGCTGGCCGACCTTGTCGTCGTACTCCGGGTCGCGTTCTTCCACCGTGGTGAATTCACCGCGACCGCCGCCGAGGGCGACCAGCGGGCCGCGGCCATAGCGCGAGGTCGACAGCAGCTGCTGGGCGATGTCCTTGCAGCCGGCCGCCTTGGCGGCTTCAGTCAGGTCGGTATCGTTTTCCCAGTTGCGCTCTGGCGAGTGCGCGTAGGTGGCGGCCGGGGTGGCATGGGTCAGGCGTGCGGTGGACACCACGCCGGTGGCCAGGCCGGCGCTGTCGGCCAGCTGCAGCCAGGTCAGCAGGCCCTTGGACAGGCTGTCCGCGCAGTCGGTGCGGCTGCCGGCGCTGACGCCGATCGCACCCATGTGGGTCTTCACGCCGGTGGTGATGGCGGTCATGGTGCCGGCCGAATCCGGGGTCTGCGAATCGGTGTTGTAGGTCTTGCTGAACGCCGTGGCCGGGAAGCGCTCCCACGACAGCAGGTTCTCTTCACCCGAGCCGCCCTTCTGCTGGCCTTCGTAGATGCGCGAGGCCGCCACGGTGGTCAGGCTCATGCCGTCGCCGAGAAACAGGATTACGTTCTTGGCCTTGCCGGACATCGCGCCGTTGGCGGCGGCCTGGGCAGCGCCGCTGCGGTACCACCACTGCGGGGTCTCGCCGGCCGGATGGGCGACAGGATCGACGGCGACCTTCAGACCGGCCGGGGCGGACGCGGGGGGGGTGCTGGCGCAGGCGCCCAGCAGCAGGGTTGTGGCGCAGGCGGCCAACAGGGAGACGGAACGGCGCATGGACGCTGGGATCTCACAAACTGTAACGGGACGTTCATTATGCCCGGCCCCGCAAGGCACGCCGATGACACACTGATTTGCCGGCCGGGCGGTCGTTCTGCGGGCCGCCTTGGGCTATCGTGCCAGCATCCCTTCCTTCCCCTCTGGATTGCCTATGAAGCTGGTCTCTGCCTGGCTGCGGATTCCATTCTGGCAGCGCGTGGTCGGTGGCTTCGTGCTCGGCGCGCTGGCCGGCTGGGCGCTCGGCCCGGCCGCGGAAACGTGGTTCGGCCCGCTCGGTGAACTGTACGTCACCCTGATCAAGATGATTGCCGTGCCGCTGGTGTTCTTCGCGGTCATCAACGCGATCTCGTCGCTGCATGGTCAGAAGTCGGTCGCCGCGCTCAGTGGCCGCACCTTCCTGTGGTTCGTGATCACCGCTGCATTGGCGGTGTGCGTCGGCCTGGGCGTGGGTACTGTGCTGCAGCCTGGCGCCGGAGGCCTGCAGCTGACCATGGCCAGCAACTACGTGCCGCGTGAAGTGCCCAGCGTGGTGCAGGTGCTGCTGGACGTGGTGCCGGCCAATGTCTTCTACGCGCTGTCCGGCATCGGCACCAAGGTCAATGCGGCCGGCGAGACCGTGCTGGCTGCCGGTCGCGGCTCGATCCTGCCGGTGATCTTCTTCGCCGGCCTGGTGGGCTTTGCCATCGTCAAGCTGGGCGAGAAGGTGACCGAGGCGCGCAAGCTGGTCGGCCAGATGAGCGACATCATGGTCCAGGTGACCCGCTTCGTGCTGGAAGTCACCCCGATCGGTACCTTCGGCCTGATCGCCGGCCTGGTCGGCAGCTACGGGTTCGAGAAGCTGTTGCCGCTGGGGCATTTCGTGCTGGCGCTGTACGTGGCCTGCGCCCTGCACATCGTGGTGGTCTACAGCGCACTGCTGCTGGCGCACGGCCTGAACCCGCTGAAGTTCTTCCGTGGTGCGGCGCCGGGCATGCAGGTTGCCTTCGTCAGCTCGTCCAGCTTCGCCGCGATGCCGGTGGCGCTGCGTTCGATCACCCACAACCTGGGCGTGAACAAGGACTACGGTTCGTTCGCGGTGCCGCTGGGCGCCAGCATCAAGATGGATGGCTGCGGCGCCATCTATCCGGCGCTGTGCGCGGTGTTCATCGCGCAGTACAGCGGTGTGCCGCTGACCCCGGAGCAGTACGTGGTGGTGCTGATCGCGTCGGTGCTGGGCAGCTTCGGTACGGCCGGCGTGCCGGGTACGGCGGTGATCATGGCCACGGTGGTGCTGAGCGCAGCCAACCTGCCGCTGGAGACCATCGGCTACCTGTATGCCATCGACCGCATCCTGGACATGATGCGCACGATGACGAATGTGACGGGCCAGATGCTGGTGCCGGTGATCGTGGCCAAGGAAACCGGGCTGCTCGACCAGGCGGTGTATGACAATCCGTCCAGCAATGTGGGCGTGGACGATCCTGACCCGACACCGCCACGCGGCTGAGGTTGCGTGGAGATGAAAGGCCCGCCCTGACCGGCGGGTCGTTTGTTTGGGAGATGGCCGACGCGGTGCCGGCCGAGGCGGGCGCCTGGTAGATCCACGCCATGCGTGGATGAAGGCGGTGCCGACCAAGGTCGGCAGCTACCCACCCATTGCACGGGCCCAACAAAAAAGCCGCTGCAGGGCAGCGGCTTTCTCGTGTCAGGCGGCGCGGTAGCGCCAACCGGTCGGATCAGAGGTCGACCCGGCGGGCCTGCATGAACTTGTTGCCCCAGTAGCCGCTGAGCAGGGTGTCCACGCGGACGTCCTTGCCCGAGCTCGGCGCGTGCAGGAAGCGGCCGTCGCCGACATAGATGCCGACGTGGTCAACACGGCCCTTGCGACCGAAGAACACCAGGTCACCGGCCGCCAGTGCGGTGCGGTCGTTGATCAGTTCGGCGTTGTCATCGTGGGCCATCTCGCGCGAGACGCGCGGCAGCTCGATGCCCAGGGCCGAGCGGAACACGTAGCCGACCAGGCCGCTGCAGTCGAAACCGCTGTCCGGGTTGCTGCCCCCCCAACGGTACGGGGTGCCCAGCAGGGTCATCGCGCGGCGCAGCAGCGACTGCACCTTGCCGTTGTCGGCGGCGGTGCCGACAACGCTGCCATTGGCGGCGCTGCTGGTGTCGTAGTTGGCGAGCAGGCGGCTGAGGTCGCCGGCCACCACGGCCGAGCGGTCCATCAGCGGAATGGTGTCGTTGGCGGCCAGGTGCGGCAGCAGGGCGGCCAGCGTGGCGCTGGCGGCGGCATCGACGCGGCTGCGCTGCGGAGCGGCAGCCTCGGCCTTGGCGGCCGGTCGGGCGGTGCTCTCGGCCACCGGGGCCGGGGTCACATCGGAGCGGTTCGGAGCAGTCTGCGACCAAGCCGGGAGGCTGGTCAGGCACAGTGCCAAGCCAAGCAACAGCGGGCGGGCACTACGTGAAGATACGGAAGTCTGGCCTTCGCTTTTCAGGTCGTCAGTCGTCACGCGTCGGTCACAGGAAAAAAACGATGGGGCATCATGCCCTGTAAAAGCGGCAATAAGTTAAAAATTCCGTTAGTAAATCGTTAGTTCTGTAGTGATGGACGTCACAGTTTTGAACATATCGCCTGTTCATTTTAGCGAAGGACACGTTTCGCGCCGGTGTAGTGGTCCTTCCAGTAGGGGCCGCTGAGTGAGTCCAGGCGCACGGTGCCGCCGGTGCTCGGTGCATGCACGAAACGCCCTTCACCTACATAGATACCGACATGGGTGACGCTGCCGCGGCTGCCAAAGAACACCAGGTCGCCGGTGGCCAGGCGCTGCGGGTCGATCTTCGGGCCCTGTACCGCCGCCAGGTCGCGCGAGGTGCGCGGCAGCCGCAGGTCCAGCATCTCGCGGTAGACATAGGCGACCAGGCCGCTGCAGTCGAAGCCCGAATCCGGGGTATTGCCGCCATAGCGGTAGGGCGTGCCGACCAGGCTGATGGCACGCATCAGCACCGAGTTGGCCGCCTCGGGATTGTCCGGCACGGTCTTCGGCCAGTTCGCGGTCGGCGGGGGCGGCGCGGGGCGGGTGGCCTTGCCGCCGCCGCAGGCGGTCATCAGCACGGGCAGGGCCAGCAGCAGGGCCGGGGCGAGGAACCGGCGCAGGCCGGACGAAACTGGCGTGATGTGCATGATCTCCGGATAATGCGCCACCTTGGATTGGCCGTCATGATGGCGGCGTCCCCGTCGGGCGACAACCCGCCCCAACCCGCCTGCCTCCGGCAGATCCAGACAGAGTTGCGCATGAAGATCGAAAAAGACCGCGTTGTCCGCTTCCACTACACCGTTTCCGAAGTCGGCCAGGAGCCGATCGAATCGTCCAAGGACCGCGGCGAGCCGCTGGCGATCCTGATCGGTCACGGCAACATCATCCCGGGCCTGGAAAACGCCATGATGGACAAGGAAGCCGGCGCGACCTTCAACGTCGACGTCAAGGCGGCCGATGCCTACGGCGAGCGTCGTGAAGGCCTGTCCCAGCGCGTGCCGAAGAAGCACTTCGGCAACACCAAGCTGGCTCCGGGCCAGCAGGTCGTGCTGCAGACCAACTTCGGCCCGCGTGCGGTGACCGTGCAGAAGGTCGGCATGAGCGTCGTCGACGTTGACCTGAACCATCCGATGGCCGGCAAGGACCTGCACTTCGACGTCGAAATCGTCGACGTGCGCGAAGCCGGCAAGGAAGAGCTGGACCACGGCCACGTCCACGGTGACGGCGGCCACCAGCACTGATCGCAGCGCGATCGTGATGGCAGCAACGGCCCGCTTCGGCGGGCCGTTGCGTATGTGGAACACGGCGCGGCCATCCATGGCGCACGGGCCGGCGGCATAATGGCGGACCTGCCCGACGGACCCCCCGTGAACGCCGCCTCTCCTTCCCTGCAGCCGGTGGCTTCCGGCGAACGCATCGCCGTGCTGGACGTGCTGCGCGGCGCCGCGTTGCTGGGCATCCTGCTGATGAACATCGAGGCCTTCAGCGGCCCGCTGGATCTGGCCTTCACCGGCATCGACGTGCACTGGCGGGGCATCGATTACTGGGCCGACGCCTTCGTCTACGTGTTCGTGCAGGGCAAGTTCTTCACCCTGTTCTCGCTGCTGTTCGGCGCCGGCTTTGCGGTGATGGCGCAACGCGCCGAGGTGGCCGGGCGCGACTTCACCCCGTTCTACCTGCGCCGCAGCGCCGGCCTGCTGCTGATCGGCCTGTGCCATGCACTGCTGGTCTGGTCCGGCGACATCCTGGTGATGTATGCGCTGATCTCGCTGCCGCTGCTGGCCTGCCGCGAGGCGCCACGCAGCTGGTTGCCGTGGATGGGCCTGACCGTCTACCTCGGCGGTGTCGCGATGATGCTGCTGGTGGGCGCGATGGTGTCGATGGCTTCGGCCGAAGAGGTGCGGGGCATGCTTGCCGAGGCGCAGCGGAGCATCGACCTGCAGCGGCAGGTGTACGGGCAGGGCAGCTGGGCGCAGGCCAATGTGCAGCGCCTGAGCGAGTTCGGCACCTCGATGGGCGCGCTGCTGATCACCGGCCCGGAAGTGCTGGGCATGTTCCTGATCGGCAGCTGGTTCGCCGGCAGTGGTGCGCTGGCGACGCCGGAGCGCTTCCCGCGGCTGTACGCGTCGCTGCGCTGGATCGCACTGCCGTTGGGCCTGCTGGTCACGCTGCTGGGGGTTGCCTGGAAACCCTATCTGGCACCCGGCGCGTACAACCTGCCGGTGACGGCGGCGATGGCCCTGGTCACGGTTGGCGGGCTGCCGATGTGCCTGGGCTACCTGGCGTGGATCGTGCACTGGCGCGCGCGGCTGGCGTGGCTGGCGCCGGTGGGGCGCATGGCGTTGACCCACTATCTTGGCCAGTCCCTGCTGTGTACCTGGACCTTCTACCACTATGGCCTGGGCAGGTTCGAGATGATGCCGCGCAGCGTGCAGCTGCTGTTCGCGCTGCTGCTGTTTGCCGCGCAGGTGGTGATTTCGCACCTGTGGCTGCGTCATTTCCGCTTCGGCCCGATCGAGTGGGCATGGCGTGCGATGACCTACCGGCAGTGGCCACCGATGCGGCGCGGGGCCGGGCGGGGCTGATCGATGCAGGGCGCACACGAGGATGTGATCGTGGTCGGCGCCGGTGCCATTGGACTGGCTGTCGCGCTCGCGCTGCGTGCGCAGGGGCGGCAGGTGCGGGTGATCGATCGCGGGCGCGTCGGCGGCGCGACGTCGCATGGCAACTGCGGCACCGTCACGCCCAGCCATGCGCCACCGCTGGCGGCCCCCGGCGTGCCGTTGCGCGCGCTGCGCTGGATGCTCGATCCGCGTGCGCCGTTGTACGTGCGTACGCGGCTGGATCCGACGCTGTGGCGTTGGTTGCTGCAGTTCGGGGCGCGCTGCAATGCGCGCGACTGGCTGCACGCCACGCGGGCACGCGGCGCATTGTTGAATGATTCACGGCTGCGCCTGGCCGACTGGGTGCATACGCATGCGCTGGACTGCGAATTCGCTGCGCGCGGGCTGGACTATGTGTTCGGTGACGCCCGCAACTTCGACCATCATGCGGCCGAGTGCGAGGCACTCAACGCGCAGGGCATTGTCACGGCCTGCATCGATGGCGGCGACTTTGCGCGCGGCAATCCGGCGTTCCATGATCGCCTTGCGGGTGCGATCCACTTTCCCGGCGATGCGCAGCTGCGTCCGGACCGCTACACCGTTGAACTGGCGCGCGTGCTGCGCGCGCAGGGCGTGGTGATCGACGAACAGGTGAACGTGCAGGGATTCAGTGACGATGCGCAGGGCGTACGCGTGCAGGCCGGCCAGCAGACCGTGCGGGCGCGTGAGCTGGTGCTGGCCACCGGCCCGTGGTCGCGCGACTGGGCACGGCAACTGGACCTGCGCGTGCCGATCCAGCCCGGCAAGGGCTATTCGCTGACCTGGTCGCGACCGGCGCAGGTGCCGCTGCGTCCAGTCGTGCTGAAGGATCATTCCGTGTTCGTGATTGCCTGGCGCGACGCGCTGCGCCTGGGCGGCACCATGGAGTTCGCCGGCGCCGACCCGCAGCTGCGCACGCGCCGCCTGCAGGCCCTGCAGCAGGCCGCCGACCACTACCTGCGCGCGCCGCGCGGTGCGCAGCTGCAGGAGCAGTGGTGCGGGTGGCGCCCCATGAGCGTGGACGACGTGCCGTTGATCGGCCGCGCGCCCGCGCATCCTCACGTCTGGCTTGCAGCGGGGCATGGCATGCTCGGCATCAGCATGAGCGCCGGCACCGGCCAGCTGATCGCCGATCTCGTCTGCGGCCGCACGCCAGCGATCGATCCTGCCCCTTACCGACCCGAGCGATTCCGATGAGCACTGCATCCTATGATTACGACCTGATCGTCCTTGGCGGCGGCTCCGCCGGCCTGGCCGGTGCGATCCGCGCCGCGCAGCACGGCAAGCGCGTGGCGATGCTGGAGCCCGGTGAGCTGGGCGGGACCTGCGTCAATGTTGGCTGCGTGCCGAAGAAGGCGATGTGGCTGGCGGCCGACCTGCATGAGCGCATCGGCCTGGCCAGTGCGATGGGCTTCGAGGTCGAAGCGCGCCCGGCGCTGTCGTGGAAGGAACTGGTGATCCATCGCCAGGCCTACATCAGCAACATCCACACCAGTTACCACAAGCGCCTGGATGAAACCGGCGTGGTGCGCATTCCGGCGCGCGGCCATCTGCTTGATGCGCATACCGTGGCCTGCAGCGATGGCGTGCGCTACAGCGCCGAGCACATCCTGATCGCCACCGGCGCGCACCCGCTGCGGCCCGATATTCCCGGTGCCGAACTGGGCCTGGTCTCCGATGATTTCTTCGACCTGCGTGCGGCACCGGCCGAGGTCGCGATCATCGGTGGCGGTTATATCGCGGTGGAACTGGCGGGGTTGCTGCAGGCGCTGGGTAGCAAGGTGAGCCTGCTGGTGCGCGGCCAGCGGCTGCTGGATCGCTTCGATTACGAGCTGACCGATCAGCTGGCCGAGAACCTGAAGCAGCAGGGCGTGCGCATCCATTTCGGCTATCGCCTGCGCGAACTGCAGCGCGATGGCGAACGCATCCGTGCGTTCGGCCATGACGGCCCGCTCGACAGCGTGTTCGACGCGGTGTTCTTTGCCACCGGCCGGCGCGGCAACAGTCGTGACCTGGGCCTGGAAGCGCTCGGCATCGGCATCGGCGAACACCAGCAGGTGCAGGTGGACGAATGGCAGACCACGAGCGTACCGAGCGTGCACGCCGTGGGTGACATCGCCGGCAAGGTCGGGTTGACGCCGGTGGCTGTGGCCGCATCGCGGCGGCTGATGGACCGCCTGTTCGGTGGTCGCCCGCAGGCGAAGATGGACTACGAGAATGTGGCCAGTGTGGTGTTCTCGCACCCACCGCTGGGCGCGGTGGGCATGAGCGAGGAAGAAGCGCGTGCACGTTTCGACCAGGTGAGCGTCTACCACAGCCGTTTCCGCCCGATGCTGCAGGCGCTGGCCAATGGCACCCAGCGCAGCCTGTTCAAGATGGTCTGCGCTGGCCCAGACGAACGGGTGGTGGGTATTCACCTGCTGGGCGAAGCGGCCGACGAGATCCTGCAGGGCTTCGCGGTGGCGGTGAAAATGGGTGCGACCAAGGCCCAGTTCGACGATACCGTGGCGATCCACCCGACCTCGGCCGAAGAAGTGGTGCTGATGCGCTGAGCCGGGTCGTTGCAGGGCCGAGCCATGCCCGGCTGCTTTTGCCCAGGCATGGCGAAGCCGAGCGTAGGCTCGGCACTACGGGGCACCGGGCGCCCTCATGCGACAATGGACGCCTCCCACGCCTTTCCGGGCCGCTCCGCGCGGCCCGCCGTCGTCCTGATGTCCAACACCGCTTCCCGTATCGCTACCGCCTCCCCTCGCATCGCGCTGGGGGGTATCGGCCTGGCTGCGATCGGCGCCATCGCTGCTTCCGGCAAGGCGATCATCGTCAAGCTCGGTCTGCGCCACGGCGTGGATGCCACCACGCTGCTCGCGCTGCGCATGCTGATGGCGCTGCCCCTGTTCGCGTTGATGGCAGTGTGGGCCGCGCGCCGGGCCGAACCACTGTCCTGGGCGGACCGCGCGCGCGTGCTGTGGCTGGGCTTCACCGGCTATTACCTGTCCAGCCTTCTCGATTTCCAGGGCCTGCAGTACATCAGCGTGACCCTGGAACGGCTGATCCTGTACTTGAACCCGACCCTGGTGCTGCTGATCAACGTGCTGCTGGCGCGCCAGCGACCGGGCCGCTGGCAGATCGGTGCGCTGGTGCTGAGCTACCTGGGCGTGCTGCTGGCCTTCGGCCATGACCTGCAGCGCGAGGGTGGGCAGATCATCGTCGGCAGCCTGCTGGTGCTGGGCAGTGCGCTCAGCTACGCGCTGTACCTGTTCGGTAGTGGGCAGGTGGTCGCGCGCATCGGTGCGGTGCGGCTGACCGCCTATGCCAGCTGCGTGGCGGGGGTGCTGGTGCTGCTGCATTTCGCGGTGACTCATCCACTTCCGCTGCTGTGGCAGGCACCGGCGCCGGTGCAGTGGCTGTCGCTGGTCAATGCCACCGTGTGCACGGTGCTGCCGGTGCTGGCGATCATGCTGGCGGTGCAGCGCGTGGGTTCGTCGCTGGCCGCGCAGGTCGGTATGCTGGGCCCAGTTTCCACGATCGTGATGAGCCTATGGCTGCTCGACGAACCGATGGGGCCGGCGCAGATCGCCGGCACCGTGCTGGTGCTGATCGGCGTTCTGCTGGTGACCCGCCTGCGGCGCTGACGCCGGAGCAGGCGCGTGCGCGCATCCTGGCGGTGATCCGTGCGATCCCGGCGGGGCAGGTGATGGGCTATGGCCAGGTGGCGATGCGCGCGGGCCTGCCCGGGCGTGCGCGCCTGACCGCGCGCATCCTGGGCCAGAACGACGACCCGGACCTGCCCTGGCACCGCGTGCTGCGCTCGGACGGGCGCATTGCCATGGAAGAAGGTTCGGCCGGCTGGCGCGAGCAGTCACAGCGGTTGCGCGCCGAGGGCGTGCGGGTGGAGAACGGCCGGGTGCGGATGCCGGCGACAGATCCGGCAGCGGCGCTGGACGCAGCCGTGTGGGGCCCGGGCTGAGCACCGCTGGCGACTGAACAGCGCGGACCTGCGGGTCGCCAACAAGACACGATGCTGCGGCTATGATGGAGGCCGTTCCATGCCGGTGCTCCCATGTTCCCGCGACTGCCAACCGTCACCAAGGCCCTGCTGATCGCCAACGCGATCCTGTTCCTGCTGCAGCAGCCGTTCCTGCTCGGCATGCAGACCTTCGAGCCGTTCATGCTGCAGCCCCTGCAGCAGGGCTTCGATGCATTTTCGCCGGGTGGCAACTTCCAGCCTTGGCAGCTGCTGACCTACGGTTTCCTGCATGGCAGCTTCGGCCATCTGTTCTTCAACATGCTGGCGGTCTTCATGTTCGGCGCGCCGCTGGAGCAGACCTGGGGCGAAAAGCGTTTCCTGCTGTACTACCTGGTGTGCGTGGCCGGTGCCGGTGTCTGCCAGCTGCTGGTGGGTACGCTGCTGGAAAACCCGGCCACGGTGCTGGGCGCTTCCGGCGGTGTGTTCGGCCTGCTGCTGGCCTACGGCATGCTGTTCCCCAACCAGCGGGTGATGCTGCTGTTCCCGCCGATCCCGATGAAGGCGCGTACCTTCGTGATCCTGTTCGGTGTGGGCGAGCTGGTGCTGGGCATGACCGGCTGGCAGCCGGGCGTGGCCCACTTCGCGCACCTCGGCGGCATGCTGTTCGGCTGGTTGCTGATCCGCTACTGGCGCGGGCAGCCGCCGTTCAACAAGCGTCGCCCGCCCGGTCCACCGAAGCGCCCGAACCATCTGCGCAGCGTCAAATGATCCGAAGGATCATTTGACGCGGTAGATGCCAACCTTGGTTGGCACGCTTTGTCCCAGGCGGGTAGGTGCCCACCTTGGTCGGCACACGCAAAGGCGTGCCAACCAAGGTTGGCACCTACCAGAGCAAACGGCACGCCCACCAAGGGCACACCCTTTACAGATCCCGCAATACCACCTGCGCGGCATTGTGCCCGGGCGCACCGGTGACACCACCGCCGGGATGCGTACCCGAGCCGCACAGGTACAAGCCGGGCAGGGCGCCGCGATAGCCGGCCTGGCCGACCATCGGCCGTGCAGAGAACAGCTGGTTGGCACTCAGTGCGCCGTGGAAGATGTCACCGCCAACCAGGCCGAAGGTGCGCTCCAGATCCAGCGGCGACAGCACCTGCCGACCGAGCACGCTGGCGGTGAAGCCGGGCGCATGCCGTTCGACGGTGGCGATCATCAGGTCGGCTACGGTCTCCCGGTGATCATCCCAATGGCGGCCTTCAGGCAACACCGGCGCCACGTGCTGGCAGAACAGGCTGGCCACATGCTGCCCGGGCGGCGCCAGCGAATCGTCCAGCGTGCTGGGGATCAGCATTTCCACGATCGGTTCGCGTGACCAGCCGTCGCGGCGCGCGTCCAGCCACGCGCGGTCCATGTAATCCAGGCTGGGTGCCATGATGATGCCGGCGCCGAGGTGATCGCCGGAGCCGGGCAGGGCGCTGAAATCCGGCAGTCGCGACAGCGCCACGTTCATCCGGAACGTGCCCGAACCGCATCGCCAGTTCGCCATGCGCTCGCGCGTTGCATTGGGTACCTGTTCCGGTTCCAGCAATTGTTCGTACAGCAGCTTCGGGTTGACGTTGGCGATCACCGCGCGTGCGCGCAGGATCTCGCCGTTGGCCAGTTCCACGCCCACCGCGCGGCCCTGTTCAATCCGCACGCGCTGCACACCGGCCTCCACGTGCAGCTCCGCACCGGCCTCGCGTGCCGAGGCAGCAATCGCCTGGCTGATCGCGCCCATGCCGCCGATCGCGTGGCCCCACGCACCTTTCACGCCATTGCACTGGCCGAATACGTGGTGCAGCAGTACATAGGCACTGCCCGGTGTATACGGGCTTGCGTAGTTGCCGACGATGCCATCGAAGCCGAACAGCGCCTTGATCGGCTCGCTCTCGAACCAGCGGTCCAGGTACTCGGCCGCCGACAGCGTGAACAGATCCAGCAGCTCCTGCCGCAGCGAGGCATCCAGCGTCGCCAGTTCACGACCGAGACGGCCCATCTGCCACAGGGCGGGCAGGGCACGCCAACCGCCTGCTGCCCCCAGGTCCGGCGGCGTGCGCAGGGCCCATGCGCGCAGTACATCGGCGAAGATCTCCAGGCGTGCCTCGTACGCGGGCAAGCGCTGCGCATCCCGCTCGGAGAATTTCGCCACCTCGGCCTGGGTGCGGCCTGGCGCAGACAACAGGTAGCGGCCGTCCGGCAATGGCAGGAAGTTGTTGGCCGGACGCGCGACGATGCGCAGCCCATGCGCATGCAGCTGCAGGTCGTCGATCACCTTCGGCTGCAGCAATGACACCGTGTACGACGCCACCGAGTTGCGGAAGCCGGGATGAAATTCCTCGGTGACCGCCGCACCGCCGAGAACGCCACGACGTTCCAGCACCAGCACCTTCTTTCCGGCGCGCGCCAGATAGGCCGCGCAGACCAGGCCGTTGTGGCCGCCACCGATGAGGATCGCATCCCACGTCGTCATGCGTTGCGGATCGCCGCTTCGATGGTGGCGATGTCGATCTTCTTCATCGGCATCATCGCGTTGAAGGCACGCTTGGCCAATGCCTTGTCCTTGCTGGTCACCGCTTCGATCAGCATGCGCGGGCTGATCTGCCAGGAGATGCCCCAGCGGTCCTTGCACCAGCCGCATTGGCTCTCCTGTCCGCCGTTGCCGACGATCGCGTCCCAAAGACGGTCGGTTTCGGCCTGGTCCTCGGTCTGGATCTGGAAAGAGAACGCTTCGCTGTGCTTGAACGCGGTGCCGCCGTTGAGGCCGACGCAGGGGATGCCGCAGACGGTGAATTCGACGGTCAGCACGTTGCCTTCCCTGCCGTCCGGGTAGTCGCCCGGGGCGTGATGCACGGCGGTCACCGCGCTGTCGGGCAGGATGCTGGCGTAGAAGGTGGCGGCCTCGAGCGCGCCGTTGTCGTACCAGACACAGATCGTGTTCTTGTGTGCCATGTCGGGGCTCCGCGATGGACGAAGCCGCAGCGATAGCACGGGCGGTGTTAACCCGGGATCGTGCTGCACCCGCAAAAAAAGGGCGCCCGAAGGCGCCCTCTGTATTACGGGTACTGCGGATGGCTCAGCGCCAGACCTTGATCTGGTCGGCTTCGCTGCGCTGCATCGGCTGGCCGGCCTTGCAGCTGAAGGTGGCACCGAAGGCCGGCAGGTTCGCCAGCGTGCCATTGCTGCGCCACAGGCCCGGCGCGCGGATGTCGGCAGTCAGGCGGCGCACGGCCTCGTTCGGCGACAGCTGCTGCGCCCACAGGGTCGACCAGGCGCGGAAGAAGCCCTGCTGCTGCGCCTGCTTGGCCTTCGGCTCCTGCGCGGTATAGGCCGCCCAGGCCAGCTCCAGGCCGGCGATGTCGGCCAGGTTCTCTTCCTGGGTGAGCGTGCCGTTGACCTTGGCACCCTTCACGCCCGGGAAGTCGTAGGCGCTGTACTGCGCGGCCACGCGGTTGCCGAGCAGGGTCCAGGCGGTCTTGTCGGCCGGGGTCCACCAGCTGCGCAGTTCGCCCTTGGCGTCGACCAGCGCGCCCTTGGCGTCGATCGCACGGGTCAGCTCATGGCCGACCAGGCCACCGAAGCTGCCGAACTTGTCAGCGGCGTCGGCCTTGGCGTTGAACACTGGGCCCTGCAGGATCGCCGCGGTGACGATCAGGCGGTTCTGCGCCAGGTCGTAGGCCAGCGACGGCTGCTGCGGCAGCACATCCCAGCGGCGGTCGGCGTTGCCCTTGCCGATGCGCTTCATTTCCTCGCGGTGGCGCCAGGTCGAAGCGATCAGCATGTTGCCGCCGAACGAGCCGCGGCCCATCGGCTGCACGCTGTAGTCGAGGTCGCGCAGCGGGGTACCGATCTCGATCTTCAGTGCGGCCAGCTTGGCCTGCGCTTCGGTCTTGGCTTCGGCGCTCATCCAGCTGTTGTTCTTGACCGCCTCGATCTGCACTTCGCGCAGCTTGTCGACGATCCACGCCGCCTGGCGACGGTCTTCGGCCGACAGGTAACGGGCCGCATATTCGCGGCCGACCATCGGGCCGGCGGCCACGTTGATCGCGTCCAGCACGTCTTCCCAGCGCTGCGGCGGCAGGGTTTCGCCACGCAGCACGCGGCCACGGAATTCAAACTCTGCGTCGCGGTAGGCCTTGGACAGGTACGGCGCCATCGCGTCGCCCACGCGCCAGCGCAGGTAGGCCTTCCACTGGTCCGGCTTGAGCTTGGTGACCATGCCATCGAGCTGCTTGAACAGGCCCGGGTCGGCCAGCGAGACCAGGTCGTCGTCCACGCCCTGTGCCTTCAGGAACGCGTCCAGCTGCAGGTTGCGGTAACGGCTGTTGAGCTCCTTGGTGGAGATCGGCGCGTAGTTGTTGAACGGGTTGTTGATGCCGGCCAGCGACTGCGCATTGCGCGCCAGCTCGGTCTCCAGCGCGATCACCGACTGCGATTCGGCATCCAGCTTCGCCGCCGGGGTGCCGGTCAACGCCAGGATCTGCTTGACGTAGTTGCGGTAGCGACCCATCAGCGCCACGGTGTCGGCGTCGGTGCGGGTGTAGAACGCCGGGTCCGGCAGGCCCATGCCGCCCTGCATGAAGTAGCCGATATGGCGGTCCAGTGCCTTCAGGTCGACGTCCGGGCCGAAGTTGAAGGCCACCGGGATGCCGACCTGGTGAAGCGCAGCGATCGATGCCGGAACATCCTTGGCCTTCTTGATGGCGTTGATGCGGGTCAGCAGCGGCGCGATCGGGTTGGACCCGTCTGCTTCCACGGCGGCTTCGTCCAGGCCGCTGGCCCAGAAGTCGCCCAGCAGCTTCTGCACGTTGCCCTGCGGCGACTTCATCGCGGCGTCGAGCAGTTCACGCTGCTGCTGGCGGCTGCGGTCGACCAGCTGGCCCAGCGCGGTGGTGGCGCCGATCTGCGGCGTCGGGTTGGCCTTCAGCCAGCCTGCATTGGTGGCGCCATAGAAATCGCTGCACTGGGCGCTGACAGCCGGAGCGCGTGCGGCCTTTTTCTTGGCGGCGAACGCATCGTGGGTCGGGACCAGGGTCGCCAGGCTGATGCCCAGGGCGATGGCAAGCGGACGGAAGTTGGGCATGTGGAACGAATCCGTGATGGATTGAGGGCGCGCGCACTATAGCAAGCCGCGCATGGGCGCGGCATGCACGCATCACGGCGCATCCGCCGGGCATGGCCCGGCGCTACCGGGTGTGTGGCATGGGCGCGGCATGCACGCATCACGGAGCATCCGCCATGCCGTGCGCCGACCAGGCTCGGCATCCACCAAGGGCGTGGGCCAGCGCGGGCGCAGCAGATACACGCCATGCAGGGATGACGGGCGCCGCCAAAACAAAGGCCCGGGAATTCCCGGGCCTTTGCAGGTCTGCCGCAGCGTCAGCCGTGGCTTACCAGATCACCACCTGCTGCTCGCCGGCGCGGGCCATCGGCGAACCGGCCTTGCACTGGAACGCGGCAGCGAAGGTCGGCAGGTTCGACGGCGCACCCATGGCGCGGAACTGCGCCGGGGCGTGCGGGTCGGTGGCCAGGCGCACCTTGGCGTTTTCCGGGGTGTACTTGGTGCGCCACACGGTGGCCCAGTTGAAGAAGAAGCGCTGGTCGCGGGTGAAGCCGTCGACCTTCGCATCTTCCTTGCCGGCGGTGGCCTTCTGCAGGGCGTCGTAGGCGGTGGCCAGGCCACCCAGGTCGGCGATGTTCTCGCCCAGGGTCAGGTGGCCGTTCACTGCCTGGCCGTCGACCTTGTACTGGTCGAACTGTTTGACCAGCTTGCCGGTGAGGCCTTCGAAGTTCTTCTTGTCGGCCGGGGTCCACCAGTCTTCCATGTTGCCGGTCGGCCCGAAGCGCGCGCCCTGGTCGTCGTAACCGTGGGTCATTTCATGGCCGATCACCGCACCGATGCCGCCGTAGTTCAGCGCGTCGTCGGCCTTCGGATCGAAGAACGGCGGCTGCAGGATGGCGGCCGGGAACACGATCTCGTTCTGCAGCGGGTTGTAGTAGGCGTTGACGGTCTGCGGGGTCATGCCCCACTCGGTCTTGTCCACCGGCTTGCCGATCTTGGACAGGTTGAACTTGTAGTTGAACTCGTTGGCCGCGCGCACGTTGCCCAGGTAGCTGTCGCGCTGGGTCTGCAGGCCGGACCAGTCGCGCCACTTGTCCGGGTAACCGATCTTCGGGGTGAAGGTTTCCCACTTGGCGATGGCCTTGGCCTTGGTTTCCTCGCTCATCCAGCTCAGGCCCTGGATGCGGTCCTTCAGCGAGGCGGCCAGGTTCTTCACCAGTTCTTCCATCTTCGCCTTGGCTTCCGGCGAGAAGGCAACCTTCACGTACAGCTGGCCGAAGGCTTCACCGGCATCATTCTCGATGGTGCCCAGCACGCGCTTCCAGCGCGGCTTCTGTTCTTTCTGGCCGTTGAGGGTCTTGCCGTAGAACTCGTAGTTCTCCTGCACGAAGGCGTCAGCCAGGTACGGTGAAGCGCTGTCCACGGTGTGGAAGCGCAGGTAGGCGCGCCACACCGACGGATCGGTGTCGGCCAGCGCCTTGCTGACTTCCTCATGGAAGGCCGGCATGGCCAGCGAGAACTTCTCCGGCGCGGCCACGCCCTGCGACTTGAAGAACTCGGTCCAGCTGAAGTTCGGGGTCAGCTTGTCGGCGTCGGCCAGGGTGACCGGGTTGTAGTACAGCTCGACGTTGCGCGACAGCTCCACGCGCGACTTGGAGGCCTTGGCCAGGCGGGTTTCGAACTTGACCACGTCCTCGGCCTGCTTGGCCGCATCGGCCGCGGCCACGCCGGACAGCTCGAGCACCTTGGCGACGTGCGCCTGGTAGGCCTTCAGCTTGTCGGCATTCTTGGCATCGGTGTAGTAGGTGGTATCCGGCAGGCCCAGGCCGCCCTGGCTGGCATAGGCCATGTTCATGGCGGAGTTCTTGAAGTCTGCTTCGGCGCCGAAGCCGAACAGGACGTTGTCACCCTTGGCGGCGCTGCTGCGCAGGTAGTCGGCGATCGCCGCCTTGTCCTGCAGGCCGTCGATCGCAGTCAGATCGGCCTTCAGCGGCTCGATGCCCTGCGCATTGATCTTGGCTTCGTCCATGCCGGTGGCCCACAGGTCACCGACGATCTTCTCGATGTGGTTCGGGGTCTTGACCTGCGCGACCTGTTCGGCCAGCTGGTGCTGCACGGCCACCGAGCGCTCGTCGAGGATGGTGAACGCGCCCCAGCTGGTGCGGTCGCCCGGGATTTCATTGGCGGCCAGCCACTTGCTGTTGACGTAGTCGCCGAAGGCGGTGCAGGCGTCCTTGGTGGTGTCCAGGTCGCTCGGCTGGAAGGCGTTGTAGGCCGGCAGCTTGCTGTCGTCCAGCTTGTAGGTGGTGGCTTCGGCGGTGGCCGGGGCGGAGGCGGTGGCGTCCTTGGCCGGGGTTTCAGTCTTGCCGCAGCCAACCAGCGCGGCCGAAACGGCCAGGGTCAGCAGCACGATCTTGGGAGTACGGGTCACTTGAATGGCCTCCAGGCCGAGTGAGTCAGGGAGTGGCCGCAGGGGCGGCCGTGGGCCGAACGATACGCCGCCAGCCAGACCTGCAAGGGTGTCGAAGGTCATGTCCCTGTGCAAGGGGCGTGCGGACGCCAGAAGGGCGTCGCAGGAGCGCACAGCGGGCTCCGCCGCAAGGCCGGACGAACGCCCGCTCCCTCCATGTGGATTGGGTGAACTTATTGTGAATGCGTGTTCGCGATTGCGGGGATGCTGGTGCTGGACGCACGCCGTGACAGGACATGTCCAGGCCCATGTCCACGAAGCATGATGGTTGCCGCAGGATGCGGCGGCGCTTAATCAAGGTGCTGATTTAAAAGGATTATGTCGGGTTATTTCGTGCGAACTCATGCCCTCATTCCCTGTTTCACGATGCCTCATATGAAATCGAAATTTTTCTGAATGTTGCCGTTTCGTGTCTTTATGTGTATGAATTCCGTTATCGGCACGTGAACAGCTGCTGACTACATTTCCTCTGTCTTGCCGATGCAGAGCTTTTTATGCCTTCACTTTTGAGAGAGAGACATGGAAAAGACTCGCCCACTACACCGCAATCCGTTGAGCCTCGCGCTCAGCTCGGCCCTTCTGCTTGCTGCCGCCCTGCCTGCCTTCGCGCAGGAGGGGGAAGCGGCCAAGGACACCGCCGAAAGCGCGAAGAAGGCTTCCAATGAAGCCGCGGCCACCCAGCTGGACCGCATCACGGTTACGGGCTCGCACATCTACCGCGCTGGCTATGACACCCTGGAACCTGCCGCCGTGGTGTCCCGCCAGGACATCGAGGCGTACGGGCACACCAACCTGATCGATGCGTTGACCAAGATCCCCGGTGTTTCGGCCGGTGTCTCCTCGCGTGGCGACCAGGCTGGCTTCGGTGCAGGCGTGAACTTCGCCAGCCGTTTCGGCCTGGGCAGCAACCGCCTGCTGACCCTGGTCAACGGCCGGCGCTTTGTGACCTCGGCACCGCCAACCGTGTTCGGCGCAGGCGGCGGCTCGGGCATCCAGGTCGACATGAACGCGATTCCGACCGTGATGGTCGAGCGCGTGGAGAGCCTGAGCATCGGTGGCGCACCCACCTATGGTTCGGACGCCATTTCCGGCGTGAACAACATCATCCTGCGTGACAAGTTTGAAGGCGCTGAGGTTGAGATCGGCTTTGGCAGGACTACCAAGAACGACAATGACCGTTACTCATGGTCCGCCATCTTCGGCAGCGGCTTCGCCGATGGCCGTGGTCATTTCACCATTGCTGCCGAACTGGACAACAGCGATGGCGTGAACGCGCTCCAGCGCGATTTCTACCGCAACGGCTACAGCCTGCAGACCAATCCGACCGCAGCAAACGTGGCGCGCTTCCAGTCGTGGCGTACCCCGGGCAATGACGGCCGCATCGATCCCGGCATCCCGTTCAACACCGGGCCGGCCGACGGCATTGCCGACCAGGTCTGGATCCGCAACCGGCGCATTTCCAGCATGACCTTCGGTGGCCTGATCATGCCGTCGGACATCCAGGTGCGGCGCAGCTACCAGCGCAATGCCACAGGTGAATTGAACGGCTTCGGCCCGAACAACAAGCTCTGGCACTTCAACAACAAGGGCGATCTGGTTGCCTACGATCCAGGCATTTCCTATCCCAGCGGCAATGCGTCCGGCGGCGATGGCCTGAATCTCAACGAAACCCTGCCGCTGATCGCCGACCTCGAACGCCGTACGGTCTATTCGACCGGCAGCTTCGACTTCAACGACAACGTGCGTGGCTTCTTCGAACTGTCGCACTACAGCGCCACCGCGCGCGAGACGTTGGACCAGAACGTCTACAACGCCGCTGGCTTCGGTGCTGCCAATCCCGATGGCAGTGGTGACCAGAGCGGCGCGATGCTGTTCAGCGCGAACAATCCGTTCCTCAGTGCGGAGTCGCGCCGTATCCTGGCCGAGAACGGCATCACCTCGTTCCGCCTGTCGCGCTCCTCGCGCGACCTGAGCATGAACAACGCCAGCACCGATACGCGCCTGAGCCGCATCGTGCTCGGCCTGGACGGCTTCTTCGACATTGGTGAGCGCCGTTTCAACTGGGAAACCAGTGTGACCCATGGTCGAGGCGACTTCGACTACAAGGGGACCGGCCTGATCCAGCAGAACTTCATCAATGCGCTCAACGTGAAGCGCGATGCCAGCGGCAACATCGTCTGT
The DNA here is from genome assembly GCF_002192255.1 of Stenotrophomonas sp. WZN-1. Taxonomy (NCBI): domain Bacteria; kingdom Pseudomonadati; phylum Pseudomonadota; class Gammaproteobacteria; order Lysobacterales; family Lysobacteraceae; genus Stenotrophomonas; species Stenotrophomonas sp. WZN-1. The sequence continues at coordinate 3,165,717 of NZ_CP021768.1, read as the reverse complement.
GATGCCTCCGCCCCTGGCACGACCGCGGATCCCAACTGCCGTCCGCTGAATCTGTTCGGCGAGAACCAGGCATCGCCGGAAGCACTGGCCTATGTGTCGACGCCGACCCTGGCCAAGGCGCGGACGCGCCAGACCGTGTTCAACGCGTCGGTGACCGGTGGCCTGTTCGACCTGCCGGGCGGCGAGTTCTCCTTCGCCGCAGGCGTGGAGCATCGGCGCGAAGAAGGTTCGTTCACCCCGAGCGAATACCAGCGGCTGGGGCAGGGCCGTTCGGTGCCGATCCAGGGCGCCAAGGGCGACTATCACACCAATGAAATCTTCGCCGAGTTCCTGGCGCCGCTGTTCAACCCTGACTGGGATCTGCCGGGCCTTCATCGCCTGGACGTGACCCTGAAGGGGCGCCGCGTGGTCAACTCGGTGGCCGGTGGCTTCAATGCGTACACCTATGGCGTCCAGTACGAGCCGTTCGCGGGAATCCAGCTGCGCGGCAGCAAGACCCAGTCGCTGCGTGCCCCGTCGATTGCCGAGCTCTATACCTCGCTGCAGCCGGCGTACTACAACATCCCGGAAGTCTGCTCCGTGTCGGCCATCAACGGCGGCACCAATCCGGCAATCCGCCGCCGCAACTGCGAGGCCTTCTTCCAGGCTTACCCGGGTGCGGATCCGGCAACGTTCCAGGCATCGCCGACCAACACCCTCGGCTCGGTCAACGGCTACACCGGGCTGAAGAACGAGAAGGCCAAGTCCTGGACGGCGGGCATCGTGTTCGCACCGGACTGGGCGAAGGGGCTGCGGGTTGCCGCCGACTGGTATGACATCAAGATCACCGATGTGATCACCAGCCTCAGCCCGACCGACATCATCACCGGCTGCTTCGACAACCCGGACTTCAATGCGTCCAACGTGCCCAATGCCAACCGCTTCTGCAGCCTGGTGACGCGCAATCCGCTGAGCGGTGCAGCTACCGACATCCGCACCGAGTACGGCAATGGCCCGGTGCTGATGTTCCGCGGCTGGACGGCCGAGGTGGATTACAACTGGGACATGGGCCGATTCGGGCAGGTCGCACTGGGCTTCTACGGCTACATGCCGAAGAATCGTGGCCAGGCCGCGAACACGGATGTGCCGTTCGTGGAGCGCGTGGGTACGTTCGACGAGCCCAAGCGCCAGTTCCGCTGGACGGCGCAGCATGCCATCGGCAAGTGGAGCTATGGCGTGACGTCCAACTACACCAGCGGCTCGCAGTTCAGCCTTACCGCAACCCCGGAAAGCCGGCAGTACTTCAAGCGTGACAGCTGGACGACCTGGGATGCCAATGTCAGCTACCGCCTGACCGACAATGCACGGGTGAACCTGTCGGTGCTGAACCTGTCCGACGACATCGGGCCGTTCCCGTACGTGCTGGACGCGCTGGGCCGTCGCTACATGGCCAGCCTGCGCTACAGCTTCCGCTGAGCGGAAGGGCTGGAGGAAGAAGGCAGGCCCGGCTTTGCCCGGGCCTGTTCTTCCGAAAGGTCATGCCGGACACGAAAAAGCCCCGCCATGGCGGGGCTTTTCCGTTGCTGCCGTTGCGGGATTACTTCACGCCGAACGCGTACTTGGCCTGCACGTAGATCGCGCGCCCGTAGGCGTTGTACAGGTAGTTGTTGTACGGCTGGCCGCTGGTGCCGGCGAAGCTGTAGCGCTGGTTGTCCGGCATCTTGTTGAACACATTGTTGACCATCAGCGACAGGGTCAGGTTTTCCATCGCGCGGTAGTTCACGCTCAGGTTGTAAGTGGTATAGGAACCCCACTTGCCAGCCTTGTAACCGGAGCTGTGGACGTAGTCATAGCCGTTGCCCACGTAAGCCATGTAATTCGGCGTCTTGCCGATGTAGTTGGCGTACAGGGTGGTGGTCCAGTTGTCCTTGGCCCAGCCGATCGAACCGTCCGCGCGCACCTTGGCGTACGAGTCATACACCCACATCGCATACGGGTCGCGCAGCAGGTCCAGGTACTCGTCGCCCGGCTGCGGCTGCAGCTTGCGCTTGAGCATGTCGGTGTAGTTGGCCGAGAACTGCAGCGAGCCGAAGCGGCCGATGTCCTGCACGTACTTGAAGCTGGCGGTCAGCGCTTCCAGGTTCTGGCGGGCGACGTTCATCTTCGGCGTGTAGATCTCGTCGAGCACGCCCGATGCATCACGGGTGATCCAGTCATTGACGTTCTGGCAGCTGGCCGAGGTGTTGTTGGACTGGCCGTTGCGGCAGTAGTACTCGGCCAGCAGCAGCTGGTCGGAGCTGAGCGTATCGACCTCGTTCTTGATCTTCCAGTTGTAGTAGTCGACCGACAGCGACAGGTTGTTGATCGGTGCCCAGACGACGCCCGCATTCCAGACGTCGGCGGTGATCGGCTCCAGGTCCGGGTTGCCCGAGCGGGTGCCGAACACCGAGACGCTGTCGTATGGGCAGCCGGTGGTGTTGGCCGGATCGAAGCCCAGCTGGCCGCAACGGTAGTAGTCGGTGGAGCCGTTGGCGTAGTAACCGCTGCGGCCCTGGAAGGCGTCGGACAAGGTCGGCGCGCGGAAGGCGGTGCCGTACTTGCCGCGGAACAGCAGGCTGTCGATCGGACGGAACTCGATGCCGACGCTGTAGGTGGCCTTGTCTACGGTGTTGCTGCCGATCTTGAAGGCGTCATAGCGGCCGGAGCCGGTGACAGTCAGCGTCTCCAGCAGCGGCATGCGCAGCTCGGTGGTCACCGCGTAGTTGCTGCGATGGCCTGCACCGGATACGGCGGTGGTGCCCCACACGCTGCCGTCCATCAGGCCCGGGTCGGGCGTGTAGTCCCAGCCTTCGCTGCCACCTTCGACAACCACGGCGAAGCCAGCATCGCCACCGGGCAGCTTGAACAGCGAGCCATTGGTGACCTGGGCGCGGGCCAGGTTCTGCCAGGTGCGGCTTTCGCTGTAGCTGTAGCCGGTGAAGCTCTGGAAGTCACCGGCGGGCAGCGGCGCGTAGAACGCTTCCCAGTTTGGGCTGTAGATGTCGTAGCCGGTGCTGGTGGTGCCCAGCACCGGGCCCAGCACGCGCTGCTCGAAGTAGTCGTTGATCGGGTCGTTCCAGCGTACGAAGTTGCGTTCGGTCAGCTTGTACTCACCGCGGGTGAAGCTGAGGCTGTAGTCCCAGTTGCCTGCGGTGCCGCGGCCGCCAAGGGTGACCTGGTAGGCCTTGTTGCGGTCGGTGTTCATGATGTCGCGGTAACCACCGCCGCCGATGTCCTCTGGCGCGAACACGCGCTGCAGGTTCATGTACTGGCCGCTGGTCTGGTCATAGAAGCGGCCCCACCCCGAAGAGGTGCCCCACCAGGTGTAGCCGGAACCGGTTGCGTACTTGACCTCTTCCAGGCTGTACAGCGCATCGCCGAACAGCTGGAAATTGTCGTTCACGTCGAACGTGGCGGAGCTGTAGATCTGCCCGCTTTCCTTGCCGTTCTTGATGGTCTTGTAGCCGGTGCCATAGACCGAACCGCAGGCCTGGCCGGTCGGCCGGGTGCCGAGCACAGTGGTGCCGTCGAACTGGCCGGCCACGTTGGCGCACAGGTTCGGGTCCATCATCGCGTAGCGGTTGTTGGCGGCCGGCAGCAGCACCAGGAAATCATTGGAGACATACTGCGGGCTGTAGCCGTCGGGGTTGTTGACCTTGGTCAGGTCACGCTGGTAACCCCAGATCGGGCTGGTCTTTTCATACTGCACGTTGACCAGTGCATGGAAGCGGTCATCCTTGGAGTTGAAGCCGCGTGCACCGCTGAGGCGGAAGCTGTTGCCGCCCCCTTCGCTGTAGGCGCCACCACGCACATTGAGCACGCCACCATCCATGCGCTCCTTGAGGATGATGTTGACCACGCCGGCGATCGCGTCCGAGCCGTACAGCGAGGACTGTCCGCCCGGCAGGATCTCGATGCGTTCGACGATGTCGATCGGGATGCCGCTGATGTTGTTGAAGGTATCGCCGCCGTTGTACAGCGCCGGATACGAGAGCATCGGCCGGCCGTTGATCAGGTACTTGGTGTAGCCCGGGCTGAGGCCGAACATGCCGGCCGCTTCGGCACCCTGGGTGAAGGATGCGGAGGTCTGGCCACCCTGCAGGCCGCCGGTGGACAGCGAGGACTGCTGCAGGACATCGGCGACGCTGGTGAAACCACGGGTCTGGATGTCCTCGGCGGTGACAGTCAGGACGGGCGTGTGGTTCTCGATCTCGGTCTGCGGAATCAGCGATCCGGTGACGGTCACACGGTCAAGCTGGGTCGGCGCGTTGCCGTCCTGGGCCAGGGCGGTTCCAGAGGCCAGCAGGGTGCCCATCAGGGCGAGAGTCAGAGGGTGGCGCGAGAGCGTGGAACGTTGGCGAGACATGGTGGATCCCCGTAGTGAGCAATGTCTTGGCGGCGCAGTCCTTGCGCATTAATAATTCGTTCAGTGTGATTCCGTTCAGGTCGACCGTAACACGTCGTTAACGTGTCCAACACGGGTTTGTCACATCACGGCGCTCCTGGAAGACAAGAAAACGCTTCTGAATCAATGGATAAGGCCATTTGTTTTGGTATGTTTCAAAAGGTGGCGACATGCAAGGCAGCGTGTCGGGTCTGAAATTTTATTTTTGGAATCAACGCGTTGCGATGCGTGGGTACTTCCCTGAACTCCGCTGTTTGTGTGTTGAGGTTCACATTTCTGTGGTCAGGCAGGAGAGGGGGCAGTCCTCCCGCCAAAAAAAAGGCCCCGCCGAAGCGGGGCCTGATCCAGACACGGAGTCCGAAGTACGACGGGATTAGAAGTCGTACTTGACCTGGGCCGAGATCTGACGGCCGTAGACGCTGTAGAAGCCGTCGTTGAACGGGGTCGATTCGTTGCCCGGGTAGTTGTAGCGCTGGCCTTCCGGCAGCTTGTTGAACACGTTGTTGACCATCAGCGACAGGGTCAGGTCATCCTGCGCCTGATAGTTCAGGCTCATGTTGTACGTGGTGTACGAGCCCCACTTGCCGGCCTTGGCGCCGGAGGAGTGGACGTAGTCATAGCTGCGGCCGGTGTAGGCCAGGTAGTTCGGGGTGCTGCCGACGTAGTTGGCGTACACGGTGGTGGTGAACTTGGAGATGGCCCAGCCCACCGACACGTCGCCACGGACCTTGGCGAAGTTGTCGTAGTACCACATGTTGTACGGATCGCTCAGCAGGTCCAGCTTCTGTGCACCCGGCAGGGCCACCACTTCACGCTTCAGCATGTTGGTGTAGTTGCCGGAGAACATCAGCGAACCGAAGCGGCCCAGGTCCTGCTGGTACTTGGCACCGACGGTCACCGCTTCCAGGTTCTGGCTGGCCACGTTGAGCTTCGGGGTGTACACGCGGGTCAGGTTGCCACCGGCGTCGCGGGTCACCCAGTCGGTCACGTTCTGGCAGCTGGCCGAGGTGTTGTTCGGCAGGCCGTTGTGGCACTGGTACTCGGCCAGCAGCAGCTGGTCGGTGCTCAGCGTCTTGACCTCGTTCTTGATCTTCCAGTTGTAGTAGTCGACCGACAGCGAGAAGTTGCTCACCGGGGCCCACACCACGCCTGCGCTCCACACGTCGGCGGTGATCGGCTTCAGGTCCGGGTTGCCGGACTTTTCGCTGTACACCGAGGTGGTCTTGTAGAACGAGCAGGCTTCGTCACGCAGTGCGTAACCCATCTGGCTGCAGCGGTAGTAATCGTTCTGGCCGGAGGCGAACGAACCGCTCATGCCCTGGAAGGCATCGGACAGGGTCGGCGCGCGGAACGCGGTGCCGTACTTGCCGCGCAGCAGCAGGCTTTCAACCGGGCGGTACTCCAGGCCGATGCTGTAGGTGGCCTTGTCGACGGTCTTGTCGGCGATCTTGAAGGCGTCATAGCGGCCCGAGGCGCTGATGGTCAGCGATTCGAACACCGGCATGCGCAGTTCGCTGGTTACCGCGTAGTTGCTGCGGTGGCCGGCACCGGCCACGGCGCTGGCACCCCAAGCGTTGCCATCGACGAAAGCCTGGTCGGGCGAGTAGTCCCAACCTTCGCTACCGCCTTCCAGCACGACGGCCAGGCCGGCGTCGCCGCCCGGCAGGGAGAACAGCGAACCGTTGGTCACCTGCACGCGACCCAGGTTCTGCCAGGTCTTGCTGCGGTGGGTGCCATAGCCGGTGAAGCTGGCGAACTGGTCGGGGGTGATCGGCGAATAGAACGCGGTGTAGTCCGGGTTGTAGATGCCGAAGCCATCAGCGGTGGTGCCCAGGCGCGGGCCCAGCACGGTCTCGCCGAAGAAGCCTTCGATCTTGTCCTTCCAGCGTGCGAAGCGGTTCTGGTCCAGGCGGTATTCGCCGCGGGTGAAACTGGCGCTGTAGTCCCAGTCGCCGACCATGCCCTTGCCGCCCAGGGTGACCTGGTAGGAACGGCTCTCATCGGAGTTCAGGATGTTGTTGTAGTGGCCCGGGCCGATTTCTTCCGGCGCGAAGGCGCGCTGCAGGTTCACGACCTTGCCCAGGCCCTGGTCGTAGAAGCCGCCCATCACCGACTTGGTGCCCCACCACAGGGCGCTGGAGCCGGAGGTGAACTCGGTTTTTTCCTTGCTGTACAGCACGTCGGCGAACAGCTGGAAGTTGTCGTTCACGTCGAAGGTCATCGACGAGTAGAACTGGCCGCTGTTCTTGCCGTTCTTCAGGGTCTTGTAGCCGGCGCTGTACACCGAGCCGCACGATTCACCCGATGCACGCTTGCCGACGGTGGTGGTGCCGTCGTACAGGCCTGCCACGTTGGCGCAGCGGGTCGGGTCCATCATGTACAGCTTGTTGTCGGCGTTGCCGATGACGGCAAAATCGTTCGACGGCAGCTGCGCGGTGTAACCGACCGGGTTGTTCTGCTTGGTGATGTCACGCTGGTAGCCCCAGATCGGGCTGCCGTTTTCGATCTGCACGTTGACCAGCGCGTGGAAGCGGTCGTCGAACGCGTTGAAGCCCTTGGCGGCGCTGAAGCGGATGTTGCTGCCACCACCTTCGGTGTAGGTGCCGCCACGGATCGACATCGTGCCGCCGTCCATGCGTTCCTTCAGGATGATGTTGACCACGCCGGCGATCGCGTCCGAGCCGTACAGCGACGACTGGCCGCCCGGCAGGACTTCGATGCGCTCGACGATGTCGATCGGAATGCCACTGATGTTGTTGAACGACTCGCTGCCGTTGTACAGCGCCGGATACGAGAGCATCGGGCGGCCGTTGATCAGGTACTTGGTGTAGCCCGGGTTCAGGCCGAACATGCCGGCGGCTTCGGCGCCCTGGGTGAACGCACCCGAGGTCTGGCCACCCTGCAGGCCGCCGGTGGTGAGCGACGACTGCTGCAGCACTTCAGCAACGCTGCTGAAGCCGCGGGTCTGGATGTCTTCGGCGGTGATGGACATCACCGGGGTCTGGGTTTCGACCTGGGTCTGCGGGATCAGCGAACCGGTGACGGTGATCTTGTCCAGGTTGGTCGCCTTGTCCTGGGCCATTGCCGGGGCGGCGGCCATCAGAGCGGAAATCAGGGCGACGGCGAGCGTGTTGCGACGTGCGGTATTGCTGACGTGTTTCATGTAGTTCCATTGGAGAGCAAAAACAAAAACGGCACTGCGCATGCGCCATCGCGCGGGCCGGAACAACCGGCTCCGCAGCTCAAAACAGTGCTTATCGAACGTAACATGAACTTAACAATCTGTGCACGAATCTATCGCAATCCTGAATTTCAGTCAGGTTACGTCCAGCTTGTATGATGTCGGGTTATCCCCCCTGACCCCGCCGGTGCTCGTTGTGAACAGTTCTCCCCGCCGTCCCCATGTCAGCCAGGTCCAGAAGGGACTTACGCCGCATGCCCGCATCCGCAACGTGATCGCGGTCGGTTCGGGCAAGGGCGGCGTCGGCAAGTCCACCACCTCGGTGAACCTGGCCGTGGCGCTGCAGCAGCTCGGCGCGCGCGTGGGCGTGCTCGATGCGGACATCTATGGCCCCAGCGTGCCGGCCATGCTGGGCCTGTCCGGCCGCCCGGAAAGCCCGGACAACAAGAGCATCGAGCCGTTGCGTGCCTTTGGCGTGGACACCATGTCGATCGGCTACCTGATCGAAGAGGACACGCCGATGATCTGGCGTGGCCCGATGGCCACCTCGGCGATGACCCAGCTGTTCAACGACACCCTGTGGGACGACCTGGATTTCCTGCTGATCGACCTGCCGCCGGGCACCGGTGACATCCAGCTGACCCTGACCCAGAAGATTCCGCTGGCCGGTGCGGTGATCGTCACCACGCCGCAGGACATCGCCACGCTGGATGCGAAGAAGGCGCTGAAGATGTTCGAGAAGGTGGAGGTGCCGGTGCTGGGCATCGTCGAGAACATGGCGGTGCACACCTGCAGCAGCTGCGGGCACATCGAGCACCTGTTCGGCGAGGGCGGTGGCGAGCGCATGGCCGCGCAGTATGGCGTGCCGCTGCTGGGGTCGCTGCCGCTGCAGATCGGCATCCGTGAACAGGGCGATGCAGGCACCCCGATCACCGTCGCCCAGCCGGATTCGGCGCCGGCCCAGGCCTACCGCCATGCCGCACAGCGCCTGATCGAGGAAGTGGGCAAGCGCCCGCGGGCCTCGATCCCGATCCTGTCGTCGCTGCTCTGAGCACAGCTACAGATAAAAAGCCGCCGGCGCGAGGCCGGCGGCAACTTGGAGCTTTCCTGGAGAGTTGTCCGCTTACCAGTCGTACTGAACCTGGAAACGGACGTAGCGCGGATCGTTGAAATACTTCGGCGTGTTGTAGTTGTAGTAGGTGCGGATGGTCGGTGCCGAGCTCGGCCGGCCGTACTTGGTTTCGTACACCTGCACTGGTTTGATGTTGTTGAAGGCGTTGATCACCGACATCTGTACGCTCAGGCCCTTCAGCCAGTTCGGGGTGTAGGTGATGTTCGGGCTGACCGTGAACTGCCACGGGGTACGGCCCGCGCTGCCGACCTTGGAGATATCGTCAGCAGGCTGGTTGCCGTTGAGTTCGCAGCTGTGGAACACACCGGAGTAGCCATACTCGGTATCGAAGCTGCCCCAACCGCCGCCAAGGCAACTCTTTGGTGCGCCGGACTGCGCCAGCATGTTCACACCCACCGACCATTCATCCGTGAACCTGAAACCGCCATAAAGCTTGATGCTGTGGCGATGGTCATTGAACAGATAGCCGTCCGAACCATACATGATCTCGGCGAAATCGAAGTCGGACGTGGTGCCGGTGTCGTCCTGGCCATTGGTGCTCTTGACCAGGCCTTCGTAATTGCCTTCCAGCTTGGACCAGGTGTACGAGAAGCTGGCATACCAGCGTTCGGTCTGCTTGTCTGCACTGAGGGTGACGGCCTTGTACACGCGCTTGGCCTTCGGGCCCAGGCTTGCTCCCGGCACGGTGATGTCGTCAACGTTGCCATCGCCGTCCACGTCCAGGGTTACCTGCAGGTCGCTACCCGGGTTGTAGATCCAGCAGCCCGGCAGCCCTTCCGGCACGGTCCAGGGATCGGCCCAGTTGGAAAGATCATAGCCGGCGGCTACCGCTGCGTTGTAGAGCGAACGCGAATCGCAGGTGTCGTCGATCACCTTGTTGGCACGGCGATATGTTGCCTTGATGCCAACGGTCCAATCATTGAAGAAGTCGATCGAGGAGTTGATCTGTTGCTGGTAGCCAAGGATCACTTCATCCTGGGTGTAGGGCTTCAAACCCTTGGACGCTACTGCGCGAGGATCCGGGGTGACGCCGCTCTCACCGTTGACGATGTTGTCATAGGCACCATCTTCGTAGCTGCCAGTGATGATTGGCGAGCCGTTCGGGTTGATGCCGTCGTAGGTGAAGTACTGGTCCAGGTAGTACGACGCGCTTGCCGCGCGAAGCGCCACGTTGGCAGCGATTGGCAGGGAGTAGCGTCCGGCCGATGCGAACAGCTTGCTGCGGCCGTCACCCAGAATGTCCCACGAGAATCCGAAGCGCGGCTGCCAGATATCATCCTGCTTCACGAAGCTGATGCCGTCGGAATTCTTGTTGTCGAACGAGTCGTTGCGGATGCCGGCGTACAACATGAAGTTGTTGGTGATCTGCCAGTTGTCCTGCACATACCAGGATTTCTGCTTGATCTCGATCGAACCACCATTCCGGAAGTTCACACGGTTGGCGTAATCATCCTCCAGATACCAGAGCGCACCTGCGGAGTAGGAAGTGCCTTGCACCGAAGTCCACTTCTCGTCGCTGTAGCCAAAGCCGATCTTGTGGTCGCCCAGCTGCCAATCGAAGTCCGCACGTGCGCCTTTGCGCTCGTTGCGGCCGCCGAACATGCCTACGGTGCTGGCGACGGCGCAACCGATGCGACGGCCGGTGCCGCCGGTTTCCGAACGGTAATCCAGCACGTATGGGCACGCGCCTTCGGGGCTGTTGATGTTGCCGTCATAGAAGCTGGTCACACCATCGGGGCTGATCGTGTGCTCGGAGCTGCGGTTGCGCATCTGGCCGTACTGGATCGAGCCTGTCAGATTCTCGGTCAGGTAGCTGGTCCACTTGAAGATGTCGGTCTGACCACCGGTCTTGCCGATCAGTTCGCCGAGATCATTGGTGCGTGCGGGTTCGCCAGCAGCGTCAGGCTTGTCATAGAGTGCATTGAAATAGTTGTAGCTGTAGCGACGGCTGTTGTCGAAGCCGGTGTATTCCAGGTGATTGTTCTCGTTGAGATACCAATCGACCTTCAGCAGCCAGTAGGGCGTCTTGGACTCATAGTCGTAGCCGGTCGTTGACAGCGCAGCAGCACTCGGTGGGCGACCATTGGTGGTGTACTGCGATCCGCGGTTGCTGTAGCTGCCGGTCTTGGAGTTGCTGAACTGACCCATCGCGAACACGAACAGCTTGTCCTCGATCAGGGGGCCGCCAGCCCAGACGCTGTAGACGTTCGAACTGCTGCTGTTCTTGTCGTAGGAGCGGAAGATCGAGCCGTCGTTGTAGTAGGTGTCCGGTTCGTTTTCGCGGAGTGAGTCAGGAGCGCCCGTCCAGCTGAATCCGCCCTTCCATTCGTTGGTGCCGCGCTTGACGTTGACGCTGGTCACGCCACCGGTCGAAAAGCCGTACTTGGCGCCATAACCACCGGTCTGAACGTCCAGCTGGTCGATGGCCTGGTACGGAATCTCGGAGAACGAGAGGCTGTCATACAGATTGGTGACGTTGAAACCATTGACGTAGTAGCTGTTCTCGGCCGCGGACGCGCCACCGAACGACGCGGGACCGAAGTACCCGCTGGATGACACGGTGCCGGGAGTCAGCAGCGAGACGCTCGTGACATCGCGGGCGACCGGCAGGGAGTTGAGCTTGTCCGCGGTGAATGTGGTGCGGGATTCGACACTGCCCAGATCAATGGCGTTTGCCGCGCCCAGTGCGCGTACGTTCACGGTCTCCAGCGACGTTGCGCTGCCGGAGGATGCCGACGCGAAGGTGGCCATCGAGGACTGGCCGGCGACCACGGTTACCCGGGTGGTCGCGGTTGGGCTGCCATTGCTGACCGTGCTGACCTCGTAGGTGCCGGTTGGCAGTTGTGAAACACGGAAACGTCCATCGCTACTGACATTCACCTCGCGCGTCGTACCCGATGCCAGGCTCTTGACCTGGATCTTGTCTGCCGAAGTCACGCTGCCGACGATATCGCCGGTGGTGCTCTGGGCGTAGCTGGTGCCGGCCAGTGCACCGAGAACGAGCGCAAGGGCGGTGCGCTTCAGTGTGCGGCCGTTGAAGTTGAGATTCATCGTGTTCCTTTGCGGTTGCATAGGGAGATCGGTGCGTGTCAAACAGACCTGAACGAATCATTCAGGATGAATGAAACCGTAACGATGAATTTTTATTGCTGCAATGTTCATCTGGCGCTCATGTATCGAGCGAGCCTCATGAAATGATTTATCTAATTGAATTAAATGACAAATTTTTTTTGTTTCGAATTTTTTCAGGTGATACGCTTCGATTGAAGTTGACACAATCGTGTGGCAAGTGATGTTCCTTGATGCTGACAGTCTCATTTGTTATTCAGCATCGACTGCGGCTCCCGGGGCCAGGCGGTGCGCCACAGTTCCTGTGCGCCATGAGTGACGGCATGGCCGGGCTGCGGAGCTGGCCTGTAGAATCGCCGCCTCGGGTGCAGCCCGGATTCCCCCTCGTTCAACAGGACAGAGCATGAGCATCAAGAGTGACCGTTGGATCCGCCGCATGTCCGAGCAGCACGGCATGATCGAGCCGTTCGAGGCCGGGCAGGTGAAGCAGGCCAACGGCCAGCGCATCGTCAGCTATGGCACGTCCAGCTATGGCTACGACGTGCGCTGCTCGCGCGAGTTCAAGGTGTTCACCAACATCAACTCGACGATTGTCGATCCCAAGCACTTCGACTCGGGCAGCTTCGTCGACATCACCGCCGACGAGTGCATCATTCCGCCGAACAGCTTCGCGCTGGCGCGTACCGTCGAGTACTTCCGCATCCCGCGCGATACCCTGGTGGTGTGCCTGGGCAAGAGTACCTACGCGCGCTGCGGCATCATCGTCAACGTGACGCCGCTCGAGCCGGAGTGGGAAGGCCACGTCACCCTGGAATTCAGCAACACCACGCCACTGCCGGCGCGCATCTACGCCAACGAAGGCGTGGCGCAGATGCTGTTCTTCCAGGCGGCCGCCGATGACATCTGCGAGACGTCGTACCGTGACCGTGGCGGCAAGTACCAGGGCCAGACCGGCGTGACCCTGCCGCGGACCTGACTGCCTGCGTCAGCGCGTATCGGTAGCGCCGGGCCATGCCCGGCGTTTCCGTTTGTGGGGCCGCGCGCTGCGCTCGCCGGGCATGGCCCGGCGCTACCTCATTTCCCGCGACCGAACAGCATCGCGATGCCGACACCCACCAGGGCCACCGGCCACCAGGTCAACAGCAGCTTGGACAGGTTCAGGTGCGTCCAGCCGAGATTGCTGGCGAGCATGAACAGGCCGATCAGGATCAGCAGGACGGCGGCAACGAGGTTGAATCGCATCGGGTCGGCGAAGGCTCAGGACTGGGCCGGATATCCTAGCCTTTCCTTCCAGTAGGCGACATGCTGGTCCAGCGCCGCCGGCTCGTAACGGTGCGCCGGGCCGCTGCCCCAGACCGGGCCCGGCCAGGCCGGATCACCGTCATGGCGGCCGATGACATGGAAGTGCAGCTGGCGCACGATGTTGCCCAGCGCCCCGATGTTGATCTTTTCCACCCCGTCGGAGCCCTTCAGGGCCTTGCAGGCGCGGTTGAGCTCGGTGCGCAGCTTGTCCTGCTGCTCGCCGTCCAGCTCGATCCACTCGGTTACCCCGGCCAGGCGCGGTACCAGCACCAGCCAGGGGAATCGTTCGTCGTTCATCAGCCGCACTTGCGACAACGGTCCTTCCGCCACCAGCACGCTATCGGTGGCCAGGCGTGAATCGAGTTCGAATTCGCTCATCCAAGATGCTCCGAGAAGAAGTCCAGGGTGCGTTGCAGCGCCAGGGCGGCGCTGTCTGGATCATACGCATGTCCGACCTCCCGGTTGAAGGCGTGATCGGCTGGATAGACGTAGGTGGCCATCTGCGGCAGCTTCTCACGGTGGGCCTGGACCGCTTCCGGCGGGATGCTGCGGTCCTGGGCGCCGAGGTGGAAGATCACCGGGGCCTTGGGCACCTCGTCGAGGAACTGCACGTTGCGCGCGCCGTAGTAGCTGACCGACGGCAGCCCCAGGCGCACTGCGGACAGCATCGCCACCGTGCCGCCCCAGCAGTAGCCGACGGTGCCGACCTTGCCCTGCGGCGCCAGCCGGGTTGCCGCGGCCCGCACCACCTCCAGCGCCCGCTCCATGCCCAGCGCGCCGACCCGTTCCAGACCCTGCTTCACGCCCTCGGCGTCGTAGGGCAGGGCATCCGGGTCGGCGTCGGGCCCATCGACGAGGTCGAAGAAGGAAGGCGCCAGCACCGCATAGCCTTCGGCTGCGAAGCGCTCGGCCACGCTGCGGATGTGCGGATTGGCGCCGAAGATTTCCTGCACCACCACCAGGCCACCGCGCGCGGTGCCTTCCGGCAGGGCCTGCCAGGCCCGTACCGGGCCGTGATGCGTATCCAGGGTGATCCACTCGGCCATCGTCGTCTTCCTCGTTGCTGGGAACAGAGCTGCATTGTCGGTGCTGCGCCGGTTAGCGTGGCGTCAGCGGCTGTGCCGGATCGGGCGGCTGCGGGCTTGCGGTAGTTCGTTCCCGAGGCGGTGCAGAGGGCTGTTTCTGCATTGACCGGTGCACACCCGCAGCCTAAGCTTTCAGCCACGATGACATACAAGCCTCCGGCGCGAGCCGGGGGCTTTTTTGTTGTCCGCGTGTTGCCGATCGCAACGCGCAACCGGTGGCTGTGACGGGCCAGCCACGATGACCCACTGCAGGCAGCCCCGAGCCTGATCACCCCGAACCCCGGCCGCCGCAAGGCGGCTTTTTCATTTCCAGGAGATTCAACACCATGTCCATCAATCAAGCCATTTCCGCCCAGGACTCCGCGCTGTACGTGAAGGCCGGCACCGCCCCGACCGCGCCGAACAATCCGGCCGGCTATACCGAAATCGACGGCCTGACTGCCTTCCCGTTCGGCCGCGGCCAGGCCAACACCCTTGATGCCACCAACCTGCGTTCGAAGCAGATGGAGAACATCGCGGGCCTGTCCGGCGGCCAGGCCGTGCAGGTGTCCGGCCACCGCTGGCCGGTCGGCAGCTCGGCAGGCCAGGAGATCCTGCGCGACGCCGATCCGGATGCCGACCTGCATTTCCTGATGGTGCTGCCCACCGGCGATGCGGCCACCTTCGTCGCCAAGGTCGCCGCCTTCAACGTGGCCCCGGGTACCAACCAGGTGCTGACGTTCACTGCGGACCTGCTGCCGCGTGAGTTCGCGCTGGTCACCGTGGCCGCTGGCGGCACCCCGTGATGCTGTTGGGCAAGCAGCAGATCCTGGACGCACAGGATCGCCGGCACGAGGACGTCGCCGTACCCGAATGGGGTGGCAGCGTGCGCGTGGCGATGATGTCGGCCCGTGACCGTGATCGTTGGGAGCAGGAGACCTACGGCGGTGACACGCCCAAGGTGGATGACTTCCGTGCGCGATTCGTCGGCCTGTGCCTGGTCGATGAAATGGGCGAGCGCCTGTTCTCCGACCATGAGGTGGCCCGGCTGGGCACCAAATCGGCCGCGGCGCTGGATCGCGTGTTCCGGGTCGCACAGACGCTCAATGCGCTCGGCGATGCGGCCGTGGGAGAGCTGGAAAAAAACTGATCCGCCGGCCTGAGCGCCGGCTTCAGTTCCGGATCGCGTGGAGGCTGGGCCTCCCGCATCCGGACCACCTGCTGGCGGGAGTGACCTCCCGCCAGCTCTCGGAGATGTATGCGTTCGCACGCCTGGAGCCGTTGGACCAGCCCCTGCAGGGGATGCTAGCCCAGCTGACCAGCGTGCTGGCGCAGGTGCACGGCAATACGACCACTGCCGAAGACTTCCTGCTGGTGCGGCCGCGCACGTCGCCGGAGGGGGCGGCAAAGGAGCGCTCGCAGCAGCTGCTGGAACTGTTCGGCAGCGCATCGCGACGCAACGCTGCGGCGTGATTCCGGGCGGGGCAGGGCAGTGCTTCTCCGATGCGTGGCATGCAATCGAACCTGGGGCCCTGCGGGGCCCCTCATCATTCTTGGAGGAACGCGTATGGCGTCCACTAACCAGAATCTAGACGTAGTACTGCGGGTCAACACGACGGGCTTCCGTGCCGCAATGGCGGAGGCCAGTCGCCTGGCGACGCAGAATCTCAAGACACTGCGCGCGGAGGCCGAGCGGACGGCCGCCGCGCTGGCACGCGTGCATGCGGTACCGGAGGGCGCGGCAGTCAAGGCCGGGACAAAGGCAAAGGCCAACGCTGGCGACGATGTGCTGGGCAGCGGCCTGAAGGAGCTGGGCAGCGGCCTGCTGACGGCCGCCGGCGGCCCTTGGGGCATTGCCATTGCGTCGGTGCAGAAGCTGGGCGAAGCGTATCTGGACATGGTCAAGGCGTCCGAACGTGCGCGCGCCGAGTTCAACGAACAGATGCAGTCGCTGAAGCTGATGTCGTTCACGATGGATGAAGTCGGCAAGGGTCTGCGGGATCGCAGCCTGCCGATAGAAGCCGGTGTCGCTGCGCTCCATGAGCAGGCAAAGGCAATGCGTGAGCTCGAAGCGCAGAAGCGAGCGCTGGAAGGGTCAGTCACCCATTGGGAAGGACGCGTGGCCTACGGCCAGCAGTCGGCACGGGAAGGCGCCGGCATGAGCGCGGGGGCCGACTACGCAGGGCTGAAGGCCGCGAAGGACGCCCTGCAGGATTTCGAAGGCAAGACAGATCCTGTACGGCGCCAGTTCGAGGCACTGCAGGAACAGATCCGCAACTCTGTGGATCCAGAGCTGTTCAAGCGGATCCAGGATGCCGTCAACAATCTCGACAACCAAACCCTGGCCCAGTTCAAGGCTGAGTTGGGGTCGGCACGCTGGGAGGCGCTGCAGGCCGGTTCGGCGATCTCGGGCATGCTGGGCAGCATGCGCGGAGAAGCGTGGCGGGACGAGGTCGAGTGGATCCGGCTGACCCGTGGCGAATATGCGGCCTGGATGGCTGAGCGCGGTGCGGAGATCAACGCCAACGGTGGCCCGGACAAGATGAACCCGGCCCAGCGCGCCGAGTTCAACAGGGACGCCGCGCGCAAGAAGGCCGACATCGAACGCAAGGCCCAGTTCCGCGAACAGCAGCAGGCTGCCCAGCAGTCGGTCAGGGGCGTGAACGAGCAGGCTGATGCGTACGCCGGGCTGATGGATCGCATCGAGAAGCAGATCGCCCAGGACCGGGTGCGCCAGAAGCTGAAGGAGGGGATGACAGAGGCGGAAAAGCTGCAGGTCACCGTCCTTGATGAGATGGAGCATGCCGAGAAGAAGCTCAGCGAGCAGAAGCAACTGCGGGTGAAGGCCTCGCTGGACGCCGCCGTGGCCCTGGCCAAGGAAGCGGCAGCCGCTGAAGCGTCGAAGAAAGCCCAGCAGGACCTGCTGAAGCTGCAGCGGGAGCTCCAGCAGGCGGCGGATGCACAGCAGCGCGGCAACGACCAGGCACTGTTCGGCATCGGCCATGGCGCCGCGAGCGTGGATCGCATGCACCGCCGTTCCGCGCTGGATGAGGACCGGGAGAATCGAAAGCGTGCGCTGGACGACGAGTCACGTGGAGAAGACGGCAAGGTCATCGAGTCGGCCGGTTACAAGAGCAAGCTCGCCGAACTGGACGCATTCCATGCGGAGTCGTTGCAGCGTGAGGCTGATTTCCAGCAGGCGAAGCAGGCGCTTGAATCCGATTGGAGTGCCGGCGCCACCAAGGCATTCGAAGACTATGCAGCGGGTGCGGCCAATCTGGCCGAGGCCAGTGGTGGGCTGTTCACCAACATGTTCTCGGGCATGGAGGAGAGTCTGGTGAGGTTTGCCCAGACTGGAAAGCTGTCGTTCTCGACGATGGCCAATTCCATCATCGCTGATCTGGCAAGGATTGCCGCCAAGCAGGCGATCGTGGGCATCTTCAACACGTTCTTCAACCAGCAGATTGGCCCAGTGAAGAGAGAGGCCATCGACATAGTGTATTCCGCCGGCGGCTACACCGGCCCGGGGGGTAAGTACGAGCCGGCCGGCATCGTCCACAAGGGCGAGGGCGTACTCAGCCAGGAAGACATGGCCGCGCTCGGTGGCCCATCGGCATTCTTTGCCCTGCGCACGTCGCTGCGAAGCGGCAACGGCCTGCCCGGTGGTGACAGCGGAGGATACGTGCAGGTGCCGATCGCCCGTGCCGGCGAGGGTGGGATGAATGTGGAAATCAACAACTACGGCGAAAGCCGGGTCAACACCCGGGAAGAGCGACAGCGCATGCCCGATGGCAGCGAAGTGCGGCGACTGGTGATCGACATCGTGGGCGACAGCCTCAACGGTGGTGAGCTGGGCGCCATTGGACGGGCCCGATACGGATGGACGGAGGCAGTGGGATGAGCAGTTGGCCAGAGTATGCAGAAATCCGCTTTGCGGATTACGGCGAGGAGATCGTCGCTTCGGAAGAGCGGACCGAGATGGAGCGCGGCCCCAGCAAGATGCGCGCGCTCAACAGCCGGGTGATGAAGAACGTGTACGCCTCGGTGCAGTTCCGCACCGCGGCTGACGCCGAGGCATTCGAAGAGTGGTACCTGCACGATGTCGGTCGCGTCGGCTGGTTCACGATGGAGCACCCGCGGACCGGGCAGCCGATCAGCGCCCGCTTCCCGCAGGGCATCGGCCGCCTGGTGCCACTGAACACCCGGTTCCGCTTCTCCAAGCGCGATCTTGTACTGGAGTACATGCGATGAGTTCGTTCCATGAGCGCCGCCAGCGCCTGGCCGACACCCAGGGACCGCTGATGCTGCTGGAAGTGTCGGCACCGTCGATGCCGGAGGTACTGCGGATCGTCAACGACAACGTCAACTGGACCAGCAACGGCAGGGAGTTCATTGCCGCACCGTTCGGCTTCCAGCTTCCCGACGATGTCAGTGGACAGGCACCGCGCGCGCAGCTGGTGATCGACAACATCGGCCGCGCACTCACCGAGGACCTGGAAGGGCTGGCCCCCGGAGAGATGGTGACCGCACGGTTGATGCTGACCGATCGCGCCGATCCGGATGCCATCGAGGCCGAGTACGACCTGCCGATGACCCAGGTGTCGGTCAACACGCGCACGGTCAGTGCCCAGTGTGGTGTCGACTTCCTGATGCGGCAGCAGGCCGTGCTGCTGCATGCCAATCCGTTCACGTTGCCGGGAATTTTCTGATGCGCCTGGTCGACGTCGAGCAATGGGTGGGCATCCCCTATGACGAAGCGGCGTACGACTGCGCCGACCTGGTGATGCAGGTGCAGCGAGCGCTGTTCGCCCGTGAAGTGGCACTGCCCGGACGCCGGCCGCGCGGGCGGCGCGGCTCGGCCGAGCTGGGCGCATTGTCGCGCGCGCAGGCGGTACCTCGCGAGGGCCCTCCACAGGACGGCGACCTGGTACTGATGATCGAACGCGGACAACACAACCCCGGCCATGCCGGGGTTTTCTTTTTCCTGGCCCATGAGGGCTGGGTCTTGCACAGCAACGAAACGAACGGCTGCAGCGTGCTGCACCGCGTTCGTGACCTGCCCGGATTTGGGCTGAGGATCGAGGGATACTACGCATGGAACTGACACCACAACCGGCGGTCGACGGCCGCCTCATCATCACCCCGCACCCAGTGCTGCTGGATGGCCAGCGCAACGTGCCGGTCGACCTGCGCCCGGGTGAAAGCCTGTACGCGTTCCTCATGCGCCATGTAGACGGGCTCGATGGCCGCGCATGGCAGGTCTGCGTGGACGGGCTGGAGGTGCCGCGCGAGCAGTGGATGCAGGTGCGACCGCGCCATGGCCAGCTGATCGAAGTGCGCAGCGTGGTGGGCAAGGCAGTGATTCCGCTGGTGGCGATGATCGCGCTGACCTATTTCACCTTCGGCATCGGCACGCTGGTGGCCGGTTCCGCCTGGGGGGCAGGCGCCGTTGCGGGGCTCAGCGCCACCTACGGTACCGCGCTGGCGTCGGCGGTATACGTAGCCGGTAGCGTGCTGATCAACAAGGTGCTGGGCCCGAAGCCTCCCCGTGCGGGTGGTGGCGGCGGTGTCGCCGACACTGCGTATTCGCTGGCAGCGCCGCGCAACCGTGTGCGCGCCTATGAACCGCTGGGCCTGCTGTTCGGTTCCACGCGCCTCGCGCCGGACCTGATCAGCCGCCCCTATACCTGGTTCGAAGGCGATGAGCAGTACGTCGGCCTGACCCTCAGCCCGGGCATCAACGTTGGCCGTGTAGAGGCCCTGCAGAACGGTGATTCGGCGTTGTCCAGCTACGAGGGCGTGCGCACCTGGTTCCGCGGCTTCCCGCGGATGCCCGACGAAGCGATTCCGCTGTACAGCAACGCCGATGTGATTGAAGGTGCGCAGCTGCTCGATACCGGCAGCGATGCCAAGCACATGGCCAGCCCATGGGTGGAACGCACCAGTTCCGCTGAATCTCTGCGCCTGCAGGTGAACATCGAGTTCCGGCTGTGGGATACCACGTCCAAGGGCAAGGACAAGGACAACCGCGAGCAGATCCAGATCCAGTACCGGCCGGTCGGCTCCGATGCCTGGCAGTCGTTCGGCAATTACAGCGTAGTGGGACGCACGCAGAAGGCGCGTCGCGTCAGCTACGGCCGCGACGTGGAGCTGGGCCAGTACGACGTGCGCGTACGCGTGGCCGGGCAGAACACCGATGGCAGTGGCGCGCAGGCTAATTTCACCTGGACCACGCTGGTCAGCGTGCAGCGCGACGACGCCAGCCATGCTGGCATTCCTGCCATCGGCCTGCAGATGAAGGCGTCCGGCCAGCTCAATGGCACCCCGGATGAAATCCGCTGCGTGGCCCATGCGCGGCCGATTCCTGTGTGGAAGGGCGAAGCAGCCGGCTGGGTGACCGAGGAAACCAGCAACCCGGGCGCGCAGATCCTGGCCTACGCCCGTGGCATCCATGATGAGAACGGCAAGCGCATCGCCGGCCTGGGCATGGCCGATCGGCGCATCGATATCGAAAGCCTGAAAGCCTTCATGCTGCACTGCGCGGACAACGCGCTGGGCTACGACTACTGGCTGACCGAGGTACGCAGCCACCAGGCAGTGCTCGACGCCATCGCGCTGGCCGGCTTCGGCCAGGTGACCTGGGCCAAGGGGCGGCTGGGCGTGGCCTGGGCGGCCGACGAGCAGCCCCTTTCCGGCGTGGTCAACATGGCCACGATCAAGAAGGGCCAGTTCCAGGTTGACTACACCCTGGCCAATGCTGCCGACGGCATCGAGTACAGCTATCTGGACCGTCGCACCTGGAAGGCGGCGACACTGCGCGTGCCGGCGCCGGGCGTGGAGGTGATGCTGAATCCAGCCAAGATCACCGGTGAGGGCGTCAGCTCCGAAGCCCATGCCGCGATGCTGGCGCGTTGGCATCTGGCGCAGAGCGTCTATCAGTACAAGTCGATCAGTTACAGCACCGACATCGAACACCTGGCCTACTCGCGGCTGTCGGTGCTGGCGTTGCAGCACGACCTGACCCAGTGGGGCTTCGGTGGCCGCCTGATCGGTGCCGCCGTCGACGCTGCAGGCGTTGCCACGCTGCAACTGGACGAGACGGTCCCGGCACCCTCTCTGGGCAGTGCGTTCATCGGCCTGCGCATTCCAGGCGAGCGTGTCTACCGCGTACTGCGCGTGGTTCCGGGCACGGAGCCAAGTGACAGGCTGGTGCTGGCCGATCCTTGGCCGGCAGATGCACCGCTGCCGGGCCACAACGACGGCAATCCTGCACACGACACGATCTGGATCTACGACTTCAAGCAGACGCCGGGTACCCGCGTGCGCGTGACCGGCATCCGCCCGGAAGGCGACCTGAAGGGCGCCGCAGTGGAGGTGGTGCAGGAGGGGCCCGAGTTCTGGCACTACGTGCGGACCGGCCAGTATGTGCCGCCGTCGAATGAATCCTCGCTGCAGACCCGGCCGGTGGCCAGCAATCTGAAGGTGGTCGAGCGCCAGGTCAGCCGGGGCGGCAGCATGCACACCGAACTGCAGGCCAGCTTCGATATCAGTGGCCCGGCCGGCGAAACGCGGGTCCTGTCCGATCCAGACGGCAATGCTGCGCTGGAGGAAGTGGCACGCACCAGCACGCGGTCGGCGAGCTGGGCGATTCCCGGAGCGGGCACCTATCCGGTGGTCGTTCGTCCGTACAGCCTCGATGGCCGTGCCGGCG
Source organism: Stenotrophomonas sp. WZN-1 (assembly GCF_002192255.1). NCBI lineage: Bacteria > Pseudomonadati > Pseudomonadota > Gammaproteobacteria > Lysobacterales > Lysobacteraceae > Stenotrophomonas > Stenotrophomonas sp. WZN-1. The sequence goes on along the minus strand of NZ_CP021768.1, from coordinate 3,143,835 downwards.
TTGCCGTGTCCACCCAGTACACCACGCTGGGTGCTGATGCGCCGCCGGTCCTGGTCGATCTGTTCGACATCGAAGAGCTCAGCGGTGGCGTGCGCCGCTATGTGTGGGGCTTCTCCAGCGACACCGTGCAGTCGGCTGATTTCGCCGGCGTGGAGATCCGCTATACCGCCGGCAGCATCGACAACCCGTTGTGGGAGCACATGACCCCGCTGGGCGATGCCGGTGGCTTCTTCACCTCCGCAATCGAAGCCGTACTGCCGGAGGCGGGCAGCTGGACGTTTGCCTGTCGCAGCCGCAACACCGCCGGCGTGCTGTCCGTCGGTGCCCGCTACCTGCGGCGCTCGCTGGGGCGCAACACCGGGCAGACGCTGGAGGGAATCGGCGGTGTGGTCGAATCGGTCAAGGAGGACCTGGGCAAGGAAATCAACGCCCGCATTGACAGCGACCTGGCCGCCGCCACCCGTGCCGCCGAGGCGCTGCGTAGCGAATCGCTGCGCCTGCAGGATCAGATCACCGCCAGCGCCCAACGGCTTGCCGGCCAGGCCGAACGGCTGGACCAGCAGGCCCTGGCGCTCAAGGCCAGCACCGATGGCCTTGCACGCGAAGTGCTGGACCGCGCCGCCGGCGATCTGAATACCCGCACCGAGCTGACCACGGCGGTGACCCGCGAAACCAGCGAACGCCGGTCGGATGTGGAGAACCTCACCCGCATGGTAAGCCAGCTGTCGGCGGGCAGTGGCGTGCAGTTCGACAGCAAGCGCATCTGGTACTTCGACAGCAGCGTCGAAGGGTGGGGGGCAAACGGTGGCAGTCCAACGCTGGTGGAGGGCTGGCTGCGCCCGGCCAACCATGCCAGCGATGCCTTCGTGACCAGCCCGCGCGGCCAGGATGTCCAAGGCGCGGCGCATCGCTTCGTCAAGCTGCGCATCCGCAAGGTGGGCAGTCCTGCCTGGGACGGGCGCCTGCTGTGGAACGGTCCCGGCCAGTCGTGGGACAACGCACGCATGGTGCAGTTCGCGGAGCCAAGCTATGACAGCAACGGCATCGCGACGCTGGATGTGGACAACATTCCATGGAACGGTACCGTCGTCGACCAGATCCGCCTGGACCTGTCCAAGGCGCAGACCGACGCCCACTACTTCCTGCTGGACTGGGTGGCGATCGGTCGCCCGACGCCGGGTGCGTCGGTGGCCATGCTGCAGGAGGAAGCCACTGCACGCGTAGCGGCAGACAGCACCGAAGCGGGCCGGCGCGAGTCGCTGGCCGTGCAGTTGCGCGGCAGCTACGAGGGCGGTGAACTGGCGGGGGTCAGCCAGGGCCTGATCGCGGCCGAGAAAACCGCACGGCTGAGCGGCGACCAGGTCAACGCGCAGTCGATCCAGGCACTCCAGGCACGCATGCCGGCAGGCACCGGTGCGCTGGCCACCAGTGCCAGTGTCAGCAGCCTGCAGCAGGCGATGGTGACCGCTGACACCGCGCTGGGTCGGCGCGTGGACAGCCTTGATGCCACGATGGGGGACAAGATCGGATCCAGCGCCTTCAATGCGTTGAAGACCGAAGTCGGGCAGCTCGATGGCAGGGTTACCAGCAGCAGCCAGGACCTGGTGCAACTGAAGAGTCGCATGGAAGCGGTGATGGGCGCGGGTAGCAACCTCGCGCTCAATGGCGACTTCAACCTGGGCGCTGGCACCGGCTGGACGTTCTTCAACACCACCGCAGCATCGGTGGTGCGCGAGGGGCGCGGCAACAGTCTGTGCTGGAAGGCGGAGCCCTACGCAGCGGGAAGCAATACGGTGGTCAGCGCCGCGGTCAATGAGGGGCGCGTCATCACCCTGACCGCCGGCCGTCGCTATCGAGTGTCGTGCTGGACGCGGACCAGCGAGGACTTCGACGGCACCGCCGACAACACCAAGCTGCGCGTCGCCGACCACAACGGCAACCTGATGGGCGGTGCAACGCAGTCGTTCCCGAAATCGGCCGACTGGGTCAAGACCGAGACCTTCGTGACGTTGCCGCCCACGGGCACGGTGCAGGGCATCAGAGTCACGATCAATCGCAACGGTACGGCCGGCACGTTGTGGCTGGACGATCTGTGGGTGGAGGATGTAACCGATGTCGACGCGAACGCTACGGCGGTCAGCGGCCTGTCGACCAAGGTGGAACAGATCGATGGCAAGCTGGCCAGTGCCGCCGAGAACGTCACGCGGCTGGCCTCGGGCATCGGCAACATGGTGGCCTACAACATCATCGCCAACGCACATATCGCGTCCTCGCCCACGGGTGGCCCCCGCGCATCGGGTGTATACCGCGCCAATGGCAGCATCGTGCCGGGCATGGGCGCCAACCGGGGGCTGCGGGTCGGCATCATCAATGCGGACAACAGCATCACCGATACGGCGGTGTTCGATACCCATGGCAACCTGCAGAGCGAGTCGGCCCGTTTCAACACCTGGTACGACCAGACACTGAAGGACAATCAGTACTTCATTGCCTATACGTCCGATGCAGTGGGGGCGATCAGCAGCGCCAGCAACACCGACACCAGTGGGCTGCGCACCCGCCTGCTGGACGCGGGCCTGTCACAGGAGAACCTGGCGGCCCTGTCGGGGTCGCGGATGCTGGTGATGATCGGGCGGCGCAGGAGCGGTGCCGGCGGTGGCAGGCAGATCCTGTCGCCCTTGCCGGAGACCGGCCGTACCGGCATGTGGGTGGAAATGACCGTCACCGTGCTCAATGGCGTGCCGACCGGATCGCAGGATTCGTCGATGCTCGATCGTACGGCGCGGAGCAATGCGGAAGCATTGACTGGGCTGCGCACCGACGTCAGCAAGCTCGGTACCGACCTGGTGTCAGCGGCCGACAGCCTGACCAGCCTGGCCGCGCGCGTGGAGACCTCGGTGACCAGCAGCGACAACGTGCTGCGCAACAGCTCCTTCGCTGGCAGTGCCGCCTGGTGGACGTTGACCCGTACCGTGTCGGCCAACACCGTGGAGTGGGTGAAAGCATCGGGCCAGAGTGGTGACGCACTGTTGATGACACACGGTCCCCAGGCCGGGCAGAACCCCTTCATCACGGCCAATGATGCGCGCTGGTTGCCGGTGGTTGCCGGCAGGTCGCGGCGGTACCGCCTGGTGATGATCGCCCGCGCCTTCGACAATGCGACGGCCACCCTGGTCTGCCGGCTGCGCGTGCGGACCAGCGGGGTGAGTGAAAGCCACGCCGACGTGACGCTGAACCTGTCCGATGCGGCCTGGAAAACCTACTCTGCCGAATGGTCTGCCGCGCAGGATCGCAACGAGATCATGCCGCAGGTGCATCTGACCAACGCCGGCGGCAAAGTGCTGTTTGACCGGATCGAGCTCTACGACATCACCGATGCGCAGGACATCGCGGGCAACGCGACGGCCATCGCCAACCTGCGCAGCGACGTGGTGCAGCTTGGCGATCGTGTCACCAGTAGTGCGTCCAATGTGGTCAAGCTGCAGTCGGACGTGCAATCGGTCCTCAATGGCAGCGACAGCCTGTTCCCGCTGGGTGGGTTCGAAACGTTCCAGGATGGCCAGCTGCTGGGCAGTGCGGCGGGCACGATCTACACCGCCCGCGCCGATGCTCGCCGGACCGGTGAGCGTGGTCTGGATGTGAATGTTGCGGCCAATACCAGCCCGAACACCAATGCGGACCTGTATCTCGGGCAGTGGACCCCCATCACCGGCAATCGCCGCATCTACGTGGAGTACTACGCACGCCTGCATCCAGACAGCATCCAGCCGACCGGTGGCTCGATCCGGGTGGGCTGGCAGACCACGAACGAAGCCAACGCGGAGAATTCGTGGCCCTTGCAGGCTTACGCACTGGCCTCCCTGCGCAAGGATGGCTGGACCAAGGTCAGCGGCTACATGAATACCGCCGCGTCTGCGGCGAAGTGGCGGATGCTGGTCAGCATCCCGGGAGGAAGCGGTGCGCGCGAAGTGGGCGTGCGCGTGCAGGTGGACGACATCCGCATGATCGATGTCACCGACGCCTACGCCGCGCGGCAGAGCGCCGCTGCCGCGGCCACTGCAGTGACCGCGCTGACCACCAAGGTTGATCAGCAGGGGGCGAAGGTCGATGCGCAGGCTCAGCAGATCACCGACCTGTCCAGTGGGCTGAAGGGCGTACTCAACACCGGCAGCGGCCTGCTGCCCAATCCCGACTTCGCCGAAGGGCTGGGTGGCTGGACGGCATCGGCGGCCGCCAATGGCGCGGTGTGGAGCACGGTCAACGGTGATGGACGCCCAGGTGTGCTGCTCAACCGCTACACGAACGTGAATCCGACCCTGCAGGCCAACGGTGGCAAATGGGTGCCGATCAACGGCGCGCGCCGCCTGCGGGTGATCGTCCGCGCCTGCGGTGCTGGCGGTGCCAACAATCTGCTGGTGCGGATCTATCGCAAGAATGCGGCCGGCCAGCAGTCCTATCAGGATCTGCGTGCGGTGTTCGCAGTAGAGGCGTTCGAGACCCGATCGTTCGACTTCGATGCTTTCAACAGCGGCATCGATGCCTGGCGTTTGAACATCTATGCTCACCCCGACAACGGCCAGGTGCGGGTGGACAGCGTCCAGGTCTACGACATCACCGACCAGGTGGCCAACGATGCCAATGCCTCGGCCATCAGTGGGCTGAGCACCTCGGTGAGCCAGCAGGGCAGCAAGCTGGACACCACGGCGCGTGACCTGACCCAGCTCAAGACCCAGGTGGGCGACGTCTCGGCCAGCGGCTTCTCGCAGCTGAAAAGCCAGGTCAGCCAGCAGGGTACGCAGCTGACCGCACTATCCGGGCGGGTCGACGGCGTGCAGGCCTCATTGGGCGGCAAGGCGGACGCTGCCGTAGTGACCAGCATGCAGGCGCAGGTCAAGAACCTGGGCGCCGGCGGCAACCTGCTGATGAACACCACGTTCCCCTTCTGGCAGCGCTCGGGGTGGGGCTGGGGAAGCAATCCGAACGGCCGCTGGTCCGAGCTGGGCAATCCCACCGGCGATGACAGCTGGCATCCGAAGGGCATCACCGGACTGGGCTCAGTGACACCTGGCGTCGTCGCGGCAGGTGAAATCGCGTGGTGGGGAACCGAGTACGACATCGCCATCGAGGGCGGCAAGACCTATTGCGCGTCCGCCTGGATCAATACTCATCGCGTGGAAGTCAAGCTGGAGATGACGTTCTTCGATGCGGCCGGCAACCACCTGGGGCTGGTGCACAGCCCTGGCGTGAGGAGCGATACCGGAACGCCGATCACGCTCGACCGCTTGACGCGGACGTTCCTGATCACCAAGGCGCCCGCCACAGCATCCTTCGCTCGCTTCCGCGTGATCGTGATCGGTACTGGTGGAACCACGCCGTACTTCTGGATGTTCCGCCCAATGCTGAGCCAGGTGGATGCGTCGGCAACCGCCCCCCCCACCTGGTCGGCTGGAGGCACCGAGTCGTCCGCGCAGTGGTCGGTCAACGTCCGTGCAGATGGCCGGGTAGGGGGCGTGCAACTGGCATCCAGCGGTCAGGTCTCGCGTTTCGATGTGGTGGCCGATGCGTTCAGTGTCAGTGCGCCCGGTGGCGGGCGCCGCACCGAGTACAGCGATGGCAACTGGCGGGTCTATGACGAAGCCGGGCGCCTGCGTGTGCGCATGGGCGTGTGGTGAACCGCGCGCCGGCCCGTCGCGGTGGGTGCCTTGCATGAAAACCGTTCGGGCCGCCGGTGGATGCGGCCCCTTTTTTTGGAGATCCAACATGAAGTTCAATGCACGTCTCGTCCTGCTGACCCGCGCAGTGGAGCAGTCGGGGGTGGTCAATCTGCATTTCCGGCCGGAGGGCGACAACCTTCTTCCGCAGATGGTGATCCCGGTATCGCCGCTGGATGCGTACGCCTTGAAGTTTGGCGCGTTGTACCGGTTCGAGGCGATCGAGGTCGAAGAAGCGCTGCCCATTGAAGCAGCCGCTGGCTGAGATCGGTCGGTTGCGGTGGTGCTGGACGTGACCGGGTACTGACCCTTCACGGCCCGGCTCCGCGGGCGGGAGCGGCGATTCAGGGCGCTGGCCCGAACCCCGGTATACTGGCGCCCTTTCAGGCCCCGGCCCCCAGGAACCCCTGCCATGCCGGCAGGGGCCCAGGCCCCCAGAGTCCCGCGATTCCATGTCCCAGCTGAACCCCAAAGTCGGCTTCGTCAGCCTTGGCTGCCCGAAGGCCCTCGTCGATTCCGAGCGCATCCTCACCCAGCTCCGCTCGGAAGGCTACGACATCGTCCCGTCCTACGATTCGGCCGACGTGGTGGTGGTCAACACCTGCGGCTTCATCGATTCGGCGGTGACCGAGTCGCTGGATGCCATTGGCGAGGCGATGAACCAGAACGGCAAGGTGATCGTCACCGGTTGCCTGGGCAAGCGCCCGGAGCAGATCCGCGAGGCGTACCCCAACGTGCTGGCGGTATCCGGCCCGCAGGATTACCAGAGCGTGATGGAAGCGGTGCATGAAGCACTGCCGCCCAAGCACGATCCGTTCGTGGACCTGGTGCCCGACTACGGCATCAAGCTGACCCCGCGCCACTACGCCTACCTGAAGATTTCCGAAGGCTGCAACCACAAGTGCAGCTTCTGCATCATTCCGTCGATGCGCGGCAAGCTGGTCTCGCGCCCGGTTGACGAGGTGTTGCGTGAAGCCGAGCGCTTGGTGCGTGGTGGCGTGCGTGAACTGCTGGTGGTTTCGCAGGACACCTCGGCCTACGGCGTGGACGTGAAGTACGCCGAGAAGATGTGGCGCGACAAGGCCTACCAGACCCGTTTGAAGGCGCTGTGCGAAGGACTGTCCGAGCTGGATGCGTGGGTGCGCATGCACTACGTCTACCCGTATCCGCACGTGGACGAAGTGGTGCCGCTGATGGCCGAGAACCGCATCCTGCCGTACCTGGACATCCCCTTCCAGCATGCGAGCCCGCGCATCCTGCGTTTGATGAAGCGCCCCGGCGCGGTCGAGAAGACCCTTGAGCGCGTGCAGAACTGGCGCCGTATCGCGCCGGACATCACCGTGCGTTCGACCTTCATCGTCGGCTTCCCGGGCGAGACCGAGTCCGAGTTCGAAGAACTGCTGTCGTTCCTCGACGAAGCGCAGCTGGATCGCGTGGGCGCATTCGCCTATTCGCCGGTTGAGGGGGCGACCGCCAACGATCTGCCCGATGCTGTGCCGGAGGAAGTGAAGCAGGAGCGTCTGGCCCGCTTCATGGAGAAGCAGGCACAGATCTCCGCCGCGCGCCTGGAGGCCAAGATCGGCACCGTGCAGCAGTGCCTGGTCGATGCCATCGAGGGCGATATCGCCGTGGCCCGCTCCAAGGCCGATGCCCCGGAGATCGACGGCCTGGTGCACATCCAGAATGCCGACCAGGTTCCGCTGCGCGTGGGCGAATTCGTCGACGTGGAGATCACCGAGAGCGACGAGCACGACCTGTATGGTGACGCGCTGCCAGCCGCTACCCGTCCGGCATTCGACCTCAAGATGCTGTGACCGCAACGACGACCGCCGCCGGTGACGGCAGCGGCGTCCGCCGCTTCGTGCCGCCGCCGCGTGCGGCGGTCAATCCACAGGTGTTCGGGCACCCGGTGTTTGCCGGGCTGCAGGATTTCCGTGATCTGCTGGTTGGCACCCGTTGGCCGCCCATCACGGCACTTGACGCATGCCTGTCCCTGCCGGGTTGGCAGCTGGTGGAACAGGATGCCGCGCTGCTGGCCGACGGCCTGCATTACGAGGCGCGTATCGCGCAGGGGCGCATCGCCACCCGTGCCGACAACTGGCACGACCTGTTCAACGCACTGGTGTGGGCCTCCCATCCGCAGCTGAAGCGTGCACTGAACGCGCAGCAATGCCGGCATATCGAGGCCATGCCACCCGGCCAGCGCAACCGCGCGCAGGCCGCCTTGACCCAGTTCGACGAAACCGGCGTGATCGTGCGAGTGCGCGATGACACGTTGCTGCGCGCGTGGGACCGGCATGACTGGCCTGCATTGTTCGAGCCGTCATGCTGGCAGAGCAGTGACATCGCCATCGCTGTGGTGTTCGGGCATGCGTTGATGGAGCAGGCGCTGCTACCCGGGCGATTGCTGGTCGGCAAGTGCGTGGTGGTGCAGGGCGATGTCGATGCCGCCTGTGTCGACGCGGTGACCGCTGCCATTGCCGAGGGCAGGGCAGTGACCGATCCGCTGCAGTTGCGGCCCCTTCCATTGGCCGGTATTCCCGGCTGGCATGGCGTGCAGGATGCCGCCTTCTATCGCAATGCCGATTATTTCCGCCCGCTGCGTGCCGGCCGACAGTACCCGCCGCCGTTGTTGCTTCCTTAGCGTCGAGCCATGATCGACGCTACACAGGCGCGTACTCCACCCCGATCACCGCAAAGGTGAATTGCCCGCCGGGCAGCTCCACCGAGAACTCGTCGTCCAGCCGCTTCTTCAGGAGCGCACGCGCCAGGGGGGAATCGATGCTGATCCAGCCCAGCCCAGCATCGGTCTCATCCGGCCCGACAATGCGATAGCGGCTGATCTCACCGCTGTCCGCGTTCTCCAGTTCCACCCATGCGCCGAAGAACACGGCCAGTGGATCGGTTGGCGTGGTATCGACCACGCGCAGCGATTCCAGCCGCTTGGTCAGGTAGCGCACGCGGCGGTCGATCTCGCCCAGCTGCTTCTTGCGATAGGTGTACTCGGCGTTCTCGGAGCGGTCACCTTCCGCAGCAGCGGCGGCCAGCGCCTTCACCACTTCCGGGCGGCGCACACGCCACAGCTCATCCAGTTCGGCCTTCAGTCGGGCATGCCCGGAGGCGGTGATCAGGGCCGTGCTTTTTTCTGCGGGGGGACGCCAACGCGACATGCAATACGACTTGTTTTCGAGGGGGAGCGATGGGGGAGTGGGGTCGGATCCCTTTCCAGCGGAAAGGGATCCGACCCCAGCAGCGGCAGCTAGCGCTTGCCGCCGAAGATGCCGCCGAGGATGCCGCGCACGATCTGGTTGCCCAGCTTGGTGCCGACGGTGCGCGTGGTCTGCTTGGCCATGGTCTCGATCATGCCCTGGCGGCGCTTGGTGCCGAAGATCGCATCCTTGATCGCCTGGCCGAAACCGCCTTCCTGTGCTTCGTCCTGCTCGCGGCTGCGCGCGGCCGGCGCCTGCGCCTGCTCGACCGTCTTCTGCGCGCGCTGGGCCAGCAGTTCGGCGGCCGATTCACGGTTGATCGCGGTATCGTAGCGGCTGCCGACCGGGCTGCCGGCACGCACCTGGGCGCGCTCGGCCTCGGTGATCGGCCCCATCCGGCAGCGCGGCGGCGCGATCATCGTCTGCTGCACCGGCATTGGTACGCCCTTGTCCTGCAGCGTGGAGACCAGGGCCTCGCCGGTACCGAGCTGGCTCAGCACCTTGGCCACGTCCAGCTTCGGGTTCGGCACGAATGTCTCGGCCGCGGTCTTCACCGCCTTCTGGTCGCGCGGGGTGAACGCACGCAGCGCATGCTGCACGCGGTTGCCGAGCTGGCCGAGGATGTTGCCCGGCACGTCGTCGGGGAACTGCGAGCAGAAATACACGCCCACGCCCTTGGAGCGGATCAGGCGCACCACCTGCTCGATGCGCTGCACCAGCGATGGCGGCGCATCGTCGAACAGCAGGTGCGCCTCGTCGAAGATGAAGACCAGCTTCGGCTTGTCCAGGTCGCCCACCTCCGGCAGCTGCTCGAACAGCTCCGACAGCAGCCACAGCAGGAAGGTGGAATACAGCTTGGGCTTGAGCACCAGCTGGTCGGCGGCGAGGATGCCGATCATGCCGCGGCCATCGTGGTTGACCCGCATGATGTCGGCCAGCTCGAGCGCCGGTTCGCCGAAGAAGTTCTCGCCACCGTCCTGCGCCAGGCGCAGCACCGAACGCTGGATCGCGGCGATCGACTGCGCACTGACCAGGCCGTACTCGGTGGAGATGTCCTTGCGCTCCTCGGCGACCAGGCCAAGCAGGGCGCGCAGGTCGTCCATGTCCAGCAGCAGCAGTCCGCGGTCGTCGGCCAGCTTGAACACGATGTCGAGCACGCCGGACTGGGTGTCGTTCAACTCGAGGATGCGCGCCAGCAGGGTCGGGCCCATCTCGCTGACGGTGGTGCGCACCGGGTGGCCCAGCTTGCCGTACAGGTCCCAGAAGAGGGTCGGGCTGGCGGCCGGCGCATAGTCGGCCACGCCGATCTCGGCGGCGCGCTGGAGCAGGTTCTCGGCGCCGTTGCCGGGCACGGCCAGGCCGGAGACATCGCCCTTCACATCGGCCAGGAACACCGGCACGCCCAGTCGCGAGAAGCCCTCGGCCAGCGTCATCAGGGTCACGGTCTTGCCGGTACCGGTGGCGCCGGCTACCAGGCCGTGGCGGTTGCCGAGTTTCGGCAGCAGGGTGACGGCAATATCGTCGGTAATGCCTTTGCCGAGCAGAATCGGATCCATGGTCCAGCCCTTGTGATGAATAGCCCAATGTTAACCGCCGGCAGTGACGGTCCGAAGGTCGGCTTGCCCGGACCTTGGCGGCGCCGCTACTCTGCCTGCCTGTTTTGCACACAGTGCCATCAATGCCCGTTCCTGTCCTGATTTCCCGTGGTTGGCCGCTGCTGGCCCTGGCCGGCCTGGTTTCCCTGGCGCCCGACGCCCATGCGCAGCGGGTTTCGGCCCGGGACAAGGTGAAGGTGGATGCGCTGCAGCAGCGCATGACCGCCGCCGAAAAGCGCTACAGCGACGCCCTGCTGCTGGTCGCCAACGCCGACCCCAAGGGCAGCAACGAGGCCGACGCGGCGCTGGAGGACATGGAAGATGTCCTCAACGACTGCGTGAAGCAGAAGGGCTGCCAGATGGGCACCCTGCTGGCCAGCTACAAGCGCCTGCTCAAGCATGACGCGGATGCCGCCGCCAGCGATGACGTGGCCGACGAGGGCGGTGACCGCCTGGAAGCCGACCCCGACCACATCGGCCCGCTGACCGCGGACGTACCCGAAGCCGCGCGCGCTGCTGCACTGCTGAACGACAAGCGGCACGCCTTCGACAGCATGGTCGAATACAACCCGGCGGTGCAGGCCGGCATCCGCCGCTGGCTGACCGACATGCGCCCGGCGCTGCTGACCAGTTACGAAAACTACCAGAACCTGCGTGCGGTGATGTGGCCGGAGTGGGAGAAGCGTGGCCTGCCCGAAGCATTGCTGTTCGGCATCATGGCCAAGGAATCCAACGGTCGCGTGCATGCGTCCTCGCGCGCCGGCGCCGCCGGCCTGATGCAGTTCATGCCGGCCACCGGCCGCCGCTTCGGCCTCGGGCCGGACGGCACCGGCTTCGATACCCGCTTCGACGCGCGCAGCGCGGCCGAGGCCAGCGCCAGCTACCTCAACGAGCGGCTGCGCGAACTGAACAACAACGTGGAAATGTCGGTGGCCGCCTACAACGGTGGTGAAGGCCGTGCCGCACGCGTGTTCAAGCAGAGCGGTGGCCAGAGCTTCTGGACCGACAGCGTTTACAACCAGTTCCCCGGTGAAACCAAGGATTACGTGCCGATGGTGATCGCCGCGGCCTGGATCTTCCTGCACCCGCAGCAGTACGGCGTGGAGTTCCCGAAGATCAGCGCGCAGCCGGCCACGCTGCGCCTGGCCAAGTCCACCACCATCTACGAACTGACCATCTGCCTGGGTAGCCACGGTACCCGTGATGGCTACATGCGCGCGCTGCGCAACCTCAACCCACGCTATGAAGCCGATGGCTGGATTCCGGCCGGCACGCTGATCAACGCCACCACCCGCATCGCCGGCCTGTACCAGCGCAACTGTGTCAGTGGCCCGCGTGCCGACCTGGCCCGCACCTTGATCACCGCCGATCTGAACGCGGCGATCAAGCGGCCGACCGCTGCCAGCTACACCGGCAGCGTGGCCGTCGGCGGCGTGGTACCGGTGGCAGACGCCGCTGCATCCACCAACGTGCCGACCACACCGGTGGCGGCGGTGGCGACGCCCCGCCCGGCGCCGGCCGCGCGGCCGAAGCCGGTGCGCAGCCACAAGGTGGGCAAGGGCGAGACCCTGGGCGCCATCGCGGCGAAGTTCCAGTGCGACGTGCCGACCCTGGCCCGTGCCAATGGCCTGAAGGCCCCGGCCTACAGCCTGCGCCACGGCCAGACGCTGAAGCTGCAGGGCTGCGACAAGTAATCTCCTCGACCTCTGGAATCCGCATGGACCTCGAAGCCACCCGCAACCTGTTCGCCAACCTCCGCGAAAACACCGACTGGGACATCAATGGCCCGTTGCTGTGGGGTTACTTCTTCGTGCACTCCAGCGCCGGGCCGCTGCAGGCACTGGCCGATCACCTGCAGGCGCAGGGCTATGTTTTCGTGGAGCTGTTCGAGCAGGAGCCGGAAGAGGGCGACGCGCCGTTCCACGTACTGCACGTGGAGCGCGTGGAGATCCACGACGAAGCCTCGCTGGACCGCCGCAACCAGGAATTGGCGGCGCTGGCCGCGGAGAAGGGCGTGGAAGACTACGACGGCATGGACGTCGGCCCCGCCCCGGTCCTGCAGTAACGCGCGTACCGGTAGTGCCGGCCGCTGGCCGGCAGTGCTCGACGCGTTGGATCAACGGAGATGCCGGCCAGCGGCCGGCACTACCGAAGTCTCAGCGTAGCTTCGCCAGCGCCTGGCCCAGCTGCACCGGGCTTTCGGCGCCCAGCTGCGGGGCGAATTCGGCCACGCCCGGCGGCAGCAGCACGATCACGGTCGAGCCGTAGTTGAAACGCGCCATCTCGGCAAAGCGCTCCAGTTTGATGCCCTGGCCGCGGTAGTCCTTGCGGGTGATGCGATCACCGTAGGCCGGGATCTCCTCGCCGCTCCACACGGTTTCCACGCCGGACACCAGCAGTGCACCGACCATCACACTGACCATCGGGCCGAAGCTGGTGTCGAAGTGGCAGACCAGGCGCTCGTTGCGCGCGAACAGGCGCGCTACGCCGTTGACGGCGGCCGGGCCGACGCTGAACAGGCGCCCCGGCACGTGCACGGTCTCGCGCAGGGTGCCGGTCCACGGCATGTGCACGCGGTGGTAATCGCGCGGGGACAGGTACACGGTGGCGTACAGGCCATCGTTGTACGGCTTGGCATCCTCGTCGCTGCCCAGCAGCTCGGCGGCGGTGAACGACTGGCCCTTGGCCTGGAAGATGCGGCCGGCCTCGATCCTGCCGAGCTGGCTGATGCGGCCGTCGGCCGGCATCACCAGGCTGTGCGGATCGGCATCGGCCACGCGCGCGCCCGGCTTCAGTGCACGGGTGAAGAACTGGTTGAAGGTCGCATAGCTGCGCGGGTCCGGGTTGGCCGCTTCGTCCAGGTTGACGTTGAACTTGCGGGTGACCGTGTCGATCAGCCAGCGCGACACGCGCGGATCGTCCGAGTACGCCAGCGAACGCGCCATCGAGGACAGCAGGCGGTGGGGCAGGGCGTACGTCAGGGCGGTGGTGAGGCTCATGGGGCGGTTTTCTCGGTCAGCTTCTGCAGGTCGCGGGCAATCGCCGGCGCGTTGAACGGGGGGCGCACCAGGCCGGCAAGACGGCCCTGCGGGTCGAGCACGGCCAGGCTGGCCGAATGCTCGACGGTGTAATCCTCGGGGTTCTCGTCGAAATGCTTGCCCGGCACTTTCTGGAACACGAAGCCCAGCGAGGTGGCGAAGCGCTCCAGCGAAGGGATATCGGCAGTGGCGGCCAAGGTGTCCTTGTGGAAACCGTGCACGTACTCGCCGAGGCGGGTGGCGCTGTCGCGATCCGGGTCGACCGAGATGAACAGCACGCGCGGGCGCAGGCCATCGGGCAGGGCCTCCCACTGGTTCTGCGCGCCGGCCAGCTCGGCCAGCGTGGTCGGGCAGACGTCGGGGCAGAAGGTGAAGCCCAGGAACACCAGGGTCCAGTGGCCTTTCAGTTCGCCCGGAATCAGGCGGGTGCCATCGGACTGGGCCAGGTTGAAGTCGGGCAGTTCACGCGGCTGCGGGTACAGGGTGATCGCTTCGGTGGCCGGGGCGTTGGCCGGCGGCTTCGGCGCGAACACCTGCTGGGCGGCCAGCAGGCCGAGCCCCGCCGCCAGGGCGATCAGCAGGATGATGCCGGCGTTGCGATTGAACATGGGGGCTCCCGCGCGAAATGGGCTCCATCATACCGGCTGCGGCCCGATCGTTTCCGCCGCAACGGATGCCGCCGCGGGCGCCAGCCCCTATAATCGGGGGCCACTTTGCCCGCAGTACCGCCATGACCGCTGAAACGGCCGCCGAACTCCACACGATCATCGATCTGATCCGCTACGGCACCAGCCGTTTCAACGAAGCCGGGCTGACCTTCGGGCACAGCTACGACAACGCGCTGGACGAGGCCACCCAGCTGGTGCTGCACAGCCTGCACCTGCCGCACGACCTCGGCCCGGCCTACGGCCAGGCGCGCCTGCTGCAAGCCGAGAAGCTGCGCGTGCTGGAGCTGTTCCAGCGCCGCATCGACGAACGCATCCCGGCCGCCTACCTGACCGGTGAAGCCTGGTTCGCCGGCCTGAGCTTCAAGAGCGACAAGCGCGCCCTGGTGCCGCGCTCGCCGATCGCCGAACTGATCGAATGCGGCTTCGAGCCGTGGCTGGCCGGCCGCGATGTCAGCCGTGCGCTGGACCTGTGCACCGGTTCGGGCTGCATCGCCATCGCCATGGGCCACTACTACCCGAACTGGGAAGTGGACGGTGTCGACCTGAGTGACGACGCGCTGTCGCTGGCCGAGGAAAACAAGGAGCGCCTGCAGGCGCACAACGTCACGCTGCTCAAGTCGGACCTGTTCAACGGCCTGACCGGCCGCCATTACGACCTGATCGTCACCAATCCGCCGTACGTCACCAACGACGAGACCGATGCGCTCCCGAAGGAATACTCCTACGAGCCGGAAATGGGCCTGCGTGCCGGTGACGATGGCCTGGACCTGGTGCTGAAGATCCTGCGTGATGCGCCGCTGCACCTGAGCGAAGACGGCCTGCTGATCTGTGAAGTGGGCGAGTCCGAACAGCATCTGGTCAAGCTGCTGCCGGAAGTCGATTTCGCCTGGATCGAATTCAAGGTCGGCCAGATGGGCATCTTCGCGGTTGAATGCCGCGAGCTGATTGCCCACAGCGCACGCATCACCGAACTGGCGGCGCAGCGCCCGTGAGCTCCAATTCGTTCGGCAAGCTGTTCACCGTCACCACGTTCGGCGAGTCGCACGGGCCGGCCATCGGCTGCGTGATCGATGGCTGCCCGCCGGGGCTGGCGCTGGACGCGGCCGAATTCGCCCACGACCTGCAGCGCCGCGCCACCGGCAAGAGCCGGCACACCTCGGCCCGACGCGAGGCCGATGAGGTCGAGATCCTGTCCGGCGTGTACGAGGGCCTGACCACCGGCACCCCGATCGCGCTGCTCATCCGCAACACCGACCAGCGCAGCAAGGACTACGCCAACATCGGCCAGCAGTTCCGCCCGGGCCATGCCGACTACAGCTACTGGCACAAGTACGGCATCCGCGACCCGCGCGGTGGTGGTCGTTCCTCGGCGCGCGAGACCACCATGCGCGTGGCCGCCGGCGTGGTCGCCAAGAAGTGGCTGGCCGAGCGCTTCGGCGTCACCGTGCGTGGCTATCTGTCGCAGCTGGGCGACATCACCCCCGCCGGTTTCGACTGGTCGGCGGTGGAAGACAACCCGTTCTTCTGGCCGCACGCCGCACAGGTGCCCGAGCTGGAGGCGTACATGGATGCGCTGCGCAAGTCCGGAGATTCGGTCGGTGCGCGCGTGGACGTGGTCGCCGACAACGTGCCGCCGGGCTGGGGCGA
Source organism: Stenotrophomonas sp. WZN-1 (assembly GCF_002192255.1). Taxonomy (NCBI): domain Bacteria; kingdom Pseudomonadati; phylum Pseudomonadota; class Gammaproteobacteria; order Lysobacterales; family Lysobacteraceae; genus Stenotrophomonas; species Stenotrophomonas sp. WZN-1. The sequence continues at coordinate 3,127,967 of NZ_CP021768.1, read as the reverse complement.
GCCGATCTACGGCAAGCTTGATGGCGAACTCGCTGCCGCGCTGATGAGCATCAACGCGGTGAAGGGCGTGGAGATCGGCGACGGTTTCGCCAGCGCCGCGCAGAAGGGCACCGAACACCGCGACCTGCTGACCCCGCAGGGCTTCGCCAGCAACCACGCCGGTGGCATCCTCGGTGGCATTTCCACCGGCCAGCCGGTGGTCGCCTCGATCGCCCTGAAGCCGACCTCCAGCCTGCGCCTGCCGGGGCCGTCGCTGGATACCGCCGGCAACGTGGTGGAAGTGGTCACCACAGGTCGCCACGACCCCTGCGTCGGCATCCGTGCCACCCCGATCGCCGAGGCGATGGTGGCGATGGTGCTGATGGACCAGGCGCTGCGCCACCGCGCGCAGTGCGGCGATGTCGGCACGATCACCCCGCGCATTCCCGGGCAGGTCGATGGCTGACACGCGGCCGACCGTGTGGGTGAGCCAGCCGCTGATCGACGCGGCCATCGCGCCGCTGCGCGATCGCGTGCAGCTGCGCAGCACCGACACCGTCACCGCCTGGTCGCCGGACCAGATCGCCGAACAGCTGGCCAGCGCCGATGGCGCGATCATCACCCTCAACGAGCGCATCGGTGCGGCCCAGGTGGCCGGCGCCACGCAGCTGCAGGTGATCGCCAACGTCGGTGTTGGCTACAACAACCTGGACGTCGACGCGCTCAGTGCGGCCGGTATCCTCGCCAGCAACACGCCGGACGTCCTCACTGAAACCACCGCCGATCTCGGTTTCGCCCTGTTGATGGCGACCGCGCGCCGCATCACTGAATCCGAGCGCTGGCTGCGCGAAGGGCAGTGGCAGCAGTGGTCGTTCCAGACCATGCTCGGTGCCGACATCCACGGCAGCACGCTGGGCATCCTCGGCATGGGCCGCATCGGCCAGGGTATCGCCCGCCGCGGCGCGCACGGTTTCGGCATGAAGGTGCTGTACCACAACCGCTCGCAGCTGCCGGCCGCGACCGAAGCGGAAGTGGGCGCCACCTATGTGGACCTGGATACGCTGCTGGCACAGTCCGACCACCTGCTGCTGGTGCTGCCGTACACGCCAGCCTCGCACCACCTGATCGATGCCGCCGCGCTGGCGAAGATGAAGCCGTCGGCAACGCTGGTGAACATCGCCCGCGGTGGCCTGGTCGATGAGATCGCGCTGGCCGATGCACTGGCCAGCGGCCGCCTGGCTGCCGCCGGCCTGGATGTGTACGAGGGCGAGCCGAAGATCCGCCCGGAGCTGCTGGCGCTGCGCAACGTGGTGCTCACTCCGCACATCGGCAGTGCCTCGCTGGCCACGCGCACGGCGATGGTACAGCTGGCCGTCGATAATCTGGTCGCCGGGCTCGGCCTGGACGGTGGCCCGTCGCGCATGCCGAGCGCGATCAACGCTGACGCGGCGATGGCCGCGCGCGTGACTCTGGGCAAAAAAACCGGGAAACGATAGGGAACCTCCGCGCGCCCCGCTTGAGGAGGTTCCCCGAACCCAGCTGTCGTGCGTGATTTTTCCCCATCCCCGTTTTCGTGAGAGTTTCCCCCATGAGCAATGCACAGCGCAGTTTCCATGTCGCCGTCGTCGGTGCCACTGGCGCCGTCGGCGAGACCATGTTGTCGATCCTGGCCGAGCGTGATTTCCCGGTTGGTACCTTGAGCGTTCTTGCCTCCGAGCGTTCGGCCGGCGGCGAGATCGAGTTCAACGGCCAGAAGGTCACGGTCCAGGACCTGGCCACCTTCGATCCGACCGGCGTCGAGATCGCCCTGTTCTCGGCCGGCGGCAGCGTGTCCAAGGAATACGCACCGAAGTTCGCCGCCGCCGGTGCGGTGGTGATCGACAACTCCTCGGCCTTCCGTTACGACGATGACGTGCCGCTGGTGGTGTCCGAGGTCAACCCGGAACAGGTCGCCAACCGTCCGCGCGGCATCATCGCCAACCCCAACTGCTCGACCATGCAGATGCTGGTGGCGCTGGCGCCGCTGCACCGCAGGTACGGCATCGAGCGCATCAACGTCTCCACCTACCAGTCGGTGTCTGGCGGTGGCCGTTCGGCCACCGAGGAGCTGGGCAAGCAGACCGGCCAGCTGCTGAGCTTCCAGGAGATCGATCCGCAGCGCTTCCCGGTGCAGATCGCCTTCAACCTGATCCCGCACATCGACGATTTCCAGGACAACGGCTTCACCAAGGAAGAGATGAAGCTGATCTGGGAAACCCGCAAGATCCTCGGCGACGACAGCATCCTGGTGAACCCGACCGCGGTGCGCGTGCCGGTGTTCTATGGCCACTCCGAATCGGTGGCGATCGAGACCCGCGACAAGGTCACCGTGGCCGAAGCGCGCGCGCTGCTGGAGCAGTCGCCGGGCATCGAAGTGGTCGACCGCCACGAGGCCGGTGGTTACCCGACCCCGGTCACCCACGCTTCGGGCACCGACGCGGTGTATGTCGGCCGCATCCGTGAGGACCTGTCGCACCCGCGTGGCCTGAACCTGTGGATCGTCTCGGACAACGTGCGCAAGGGCGCCGCCCTCAATGCCGTGCAGCTGGCCGAGCTGGTCGCCGCCGAGCAGCGCTGATCACCGCGGTTGCCTCACCGGTCGTGCCGGCCGCTGGCCGGCATTGCCCTGATCCACCGGCTGAAGGGATTGCCGGCCACAGGCCGGCACCACCTCAAGGGTCTTTCCGGTGGGTGCGGACCCCGGTCCGCACGCTTTATAGTGTCGCCCATGAATAAACGGGCCAGGGGCGCAAAGCGCCCGCTCCTCTATCTTTCCACCGCGCTGCTGGCCCTGGCCAGCAGTTCGGCGCTTGCCCTGGGTCTGGGCGACATCCGTGTCCTGTCCAAGCCGGGCCAGCCCTTGCTGGCCGAAATCCCGGTGGTCTCCGCCGATCCGTCCGAGCTGGAGAACCTGCGTGTCGCGTTGGCCTCACCGGTCACCTTCGAGCGCGTCGGCCTGCAGCGGCCGACCGGGTTGGTCAGCGAGCTGCAGTTCGAACTGACCCGCAATACGCAGGGCAGGGCGGTGGTGCGGGTGACCTCGCAGACGCCGGTCGAGACTCCGTCGCTGAGCTTCCTGATCGAGGCCGACTGGGGCCAGGGCCGCCTCGTGCGTGAGTACTCCGCGCTGGTCGATGCACCGTCCAGCGCACTGGCCGTGGCCGAGCCGGAAATCGTTGCACCCGCAGGTACGCTCTCCAACACCATCGCCCGTGAGGCCGCGCCGGCGCCCGCCGCTGCGGAGAGCGCGGGCGCGCCTGCGCCGTCCAGCGCGGCAGCGCCGGCACCCGCACCGGCTCGCCCGCGTGCATTGGCTGCACCCGCCGCCGCGCCGGCAGCCGATGGCAGCGTCACCGTCCAGCGTGGGCAGACCTTGTCACAGATCGCCAGCGCGGTAGCCCGCGGCAACCAGGTCAGCCGCGACCGCGCCATGATCGCGCTGCTGCGGGCCAACCCGGAGGCCTTCATCCGCGGCAACGTCAACCTGCTCAAGCAGGGCGCCGTGCTGCGCATGCCCGGCAGCGATGCATTGGCGGCGGTCGATGCCGCCGAGGCCGCAGCGCTGGTGCGTGAGCATGCCGCACAGTGGCGGCAGGCGCGCACCATGCCGCAACCGGCCGGTACCGTTGCCCCGGTCTCCACGGCGGCAACCACCAACGCTTCCTCCCCGGCTGCGGCCAATGGGGCACGACTTGAAATCGCTCCGGCGCTGGCCTCCGACGCCGCGCACGCGGGCACAACCACCGGCACCGGAGCCGGCAGCGAGGGTGACATGCTGGGCAACGAACAACTGCGCCAGGCACGCGAGGACATCGCGACCCGCGATGCCGAGATCGGCGAACTGAAGCAGCGCGTGGCCGACCTGGAAAAACTCAAGGAACAGCAGCAGTCGCTGATCGCGATGAAGGACAACGACCTGGCCGCCGCGCAGCAGCGCCTGGCACAGGCGCCGGATGCCCGCGATGCGGCAACGCCGTGGTACTGGCTGGGTCTGCCGGTGCTGTTGCTGGCGGCCGGCGCGGCCTGGTTGCTGCGTCGTCGCAAGCCGTCACCACTGCCGCCGCTGGGCGAGGAAGGTGATGCCGCCGGCCTGGCCGCTGCGGTACCGGCAGGCGCGGCGCTGGATACGCTGGCCGAGCAGTCTTCGTGGTCGACGGCGGTGTCCGACAGTGGCCGCCAGGAACCGGCGATGCCGGCCTGGGCGAGCGAAACCGAGGTGCAGGATGAGGTGCCTGCCGAACCGGTCACCGACGTCGCCGCCCAGGCTGACTGGCAGGCGCAGACGCTGCGCGATGACGACGTGGTGGAGCTGCCCGAGGCCGTGACCGACCTGCCGCGCTGGGACGAGCCGGTGGCCACGCAGGACACCCCTGTGCCGGAAGCTGTGCAGGATGAGCCGGTCGCACAGGCGGTCCCTGACGAGATCGCAGTGCCGGACTACGCGCTGCACGCCGAACAGCAACCGCAGTTCCGCGGCGTGTTCGACCTGCCGGCCGAGCACCATGACAACGGCGATTCCAGCGGCGCGCCACACGACGCGCTGGCCACGGCCGCGCACGAAGAACACGCCGCGGCACCGGCCAGCGATGCCGGCTGGGCACCGCGTGCCGGGCAGGAGCGCCTGGAGCTGGCCATCGCCTACCTCGATCTGGGCGATGCCCAGACCGCCCGTACCTTGCTGCAGGAAGTGGTCGATGGCGGCGACCTGCACTGCCAGGCCCAGGCCCGCGAACTGCTGGCCCGCCTGCCGTGACCGAACCCGCCGACAAGGACCGTGCCATGAGCCGCGAGTGCCGTATCGACTACGTTGAATTCGCCTCCAGTGACCCGGCCGCCAGCCGCGCCTTCTTCGAAAAGGTGTTCGGCTGGTCGTTCGTCGACTACGGCAGCGACTACACCGCATTCGACGATGGCCGCCTGCAGGGCGGCTTCTTCCGCGGCCAGCCGCAACGGGCCAGTGACAGCGGTGCGCCGCTGCTGGTGCTGTATGCCGACCAGCTGGCGCCGATCGAAGCGGCGGTGCGCAACGCTGGCGGTGAGGTCGTGCGGACGGTGTTCTCTTTCCCCGGCGGCAGCCGCTTCCAGTTCGTCGAGCCTGGTGGCAACGAACTGGCGGTCTGGTCCGAACGCGATCCGGCCTGAGCGCCTCCCCATCCGCAACATCGAGGTAGCACATGCGTTACGCGCTTGGCGTCGAATACGACGGCAGCGATTTCAGGGGCTGGCAGAACCTGGGCGAGGGCGGCCCCAGCGTGCAGGCCAGCCTTGAGCAGGCCCTGTCATCGGTGGCCGATGCGCCGCTGCAGGTGGTCTGTGCCGGCCGCACCGATGCCGGCGTGCACGGCCAATGCCAGGTCGTCCATTTCGATACCGACGTGGTGCGCGATCCGCGCGCCTGGATGCTGGGCACCACCACCCGCCTGCCGCGCTCGATCGCGGTGCGCTGGTGCGTGCCGGTGGCCGATGATTTCCATGCCCGTTTCTCGGCGCGTGCGCGCCGCTACCGCTACCGCCTGCTCAACCGCGAAGTGCGGCCGGCGCTGCAGCGGCAGACCCTCAGCTGGGAGCGCCGTGCGCTGGACGCGGGCCTGATGCATGCTGCTGGCCAGGCCCTGCTTGGCGAGAACGACTTCAGCGCGTTCCGCTCGGTGCAATGCCAGGCGCTGCATGCACGGCGTGAACTGCAGTCACTGCAGGTCAGCCGCCAGGGCGAGGTGATCGAGGTCGCCGTGCAGGGCAATGCATTCCTTCATCACATGGTCCGCAATATCGTCGGATCGCTGATCCTGGTGGGCAGTGGCGAGAAGCCGGTGGAATGGATCGCCGAACTGCTGGCCGGGCGCGATCGCACCGTAGCCGGTCCCACCGCACCGCCGCAGGGCCTGGTGTTCCTTGGGCCCCTGTACCCCGACAACTGGCATCTGCCCGCCGAGGTCACGCTATGAGCCGCTCCTACTACCGCACACGCATCAAGTTCTGTGGCATGACCCGGGCCGGCGACGTCCGCCTGGCCGGTGAGCTGGGTGTGGACGCGGTGGGTTTCATCTTTGCCCGTGAAAGCAGCCGACGGGTCGCCCCGGCCGAGGCACGTGCGATGCGCCAGGCGATCGCGCCGATGGTCGACGTGGTGGCGCTGTTCCGCAACAACAGCAAGGAAGAGGTGCGCGAGGTGCTGCGCACGGTACGACCGACCCTGCTGCAGTTCCACGGCGAGGAAGACGAGAGTTTCTGCCGCAGCTTCAACATGCCGTACCTGAAGGCGATCGCCATGGGCGGGCGTGAAGAGATCAACGCCCGCACCCTGCAACTGCGCTATCCCAGCGCCGCTGGCTTCCTGTTCGACAGCCATGCGCCGGGTGGCGGTGGCGGCACCGGCGTGGCCTTCGACTGGGGCCGGATCCCGACCGGCCTGCATCGCCCGTTCCTGCTTGCCGGTGGCCTGAACCCGGAAAACGTCTACGACGCGGTGCTGGCCACCCTGCCGTGGGGCGTGGATGTCTCCAGCGGCATCGAACTGGAACCGGGCATCAAGGACGGCTACAAGATGCGCACCTTCGTCGAGGAAGTGCGCCGCGCCGATTGCACGGTTCTCGAGTGATTGGCGTCACTATTTACCCTGATCAGCACTCGGATTTGAGCCTGCACGCATTCTTCACATAGGATGGTCCCAAGCGCGCCTGCCATGAGGGCCGGCGCGGGGATCGACGGGACGCGCTCGGCGCGCCCCGAACGGGCGGCCGCCGCCCATAGCCCAGGAAGGCAAGCGATGCAGGAGTTTCTCACCGTCGTACTCGGTTACCCGACGCTGCCGTACAGCATTCTGCTGTTGGTGTCGGTGATGTATTGGGCGGTTGCGGCGTTCGGCCTGGTCGATGACGGTTTCGGCGATCTTGGCGCCGATGGCGCGCTCGAGGCGGGGACCGACCTCAGTGGCCTGTCGGCCGTGCTGGCACGTTGGGGCCTGGGCGGTGTCCCGATCATGGTGGTGGTCACCCTGCTGGGCCTGTTCGGCTGGCTCATCACCTATTTCATCCATCTGTTCGTACTGCTGCCGCTGCCGGACCTGCTGCGCTGGGGCCTGGGTACGCTCGTGGCGGTACTGGCACCGCTGCCTGCGGTACCCATCACCGCGCTGATCCTGCGCCCGGTCCGTCGCTTCCTGCTGCGCCTGCGGCCGGTACCGCAGGCATCGCTGCTGGGCCGGATCGGCGTGGTCGCATCGCCGAAGGTGGACGCACGCAGCGGTCATGCCACTGTCGATGATGGCGGCGCCGGGCTGGTGCTGCAGATCCGCAGCGACATCGAACTGCAGCGTGGCGAGCGCATTGTGCTGGTCGAGCACATGGCCGAGCAACACTATTACCGGGTGGTCCGCGCCGATGCGATCGCCCTCGATTTCCAGGACAACCTGCTTCCGGGCAACAAGGAGAATCATCAATGACGTTGGCATCCCTCTTACCGATCCTGGCCGTCGCCGGCGGCCTGCTCGTCCTGCTGCTGGGCGTGGCCGGGCTGTTCAAGGCCTTCTATCGCAAGGTCGACCAGGGCGTGGCCCTGATCGTCAACGACATGAGCTCCACGCCCAAGGTGCACTTCACCGGTGCGCTGATCATCCCGGTGCTGTACCGCGCCGAGCTGATGCGGATCAGCCTGATCACCCTGCAGATCGACCGCCGCGGCAAGGAAGGCCTGATCTGCCGCGACAACATGCGGGCCGACATCGCCGTGGCCTTCTACCTGCGGGTGAACGAGACCCAGGCCGACGTGCTGCGCGTGGCCAAGGCCATCGGTGCCGACCGTGCATCGGACAAGCATGCCGTCGACGAGCTGTTCAACGCCAAGTTCTCCGAAGCGCTGAAGACGGTCGGCAAGAAATTCGACTTCACCGAACTGTTCGAGAAGCGCCAGGAGTTCCGCGACGAGATCATCGCGGTGATCGGCAACGACCTCAACGGCTATGTGCTGGAAGACGTGGCGATCGACTACCTGGAGCAGACTCCGAAGTCGCTGCTGGACCAGTTCAACATCCTCGACGCGCAGGGCATCCGCAAGATCACCGAGCTGACCGCCGCGCAGAACGTGGTGACCAACGAGCTGGAGCAGAACGAGAAGCTCGCCATCACCAAGAAGAACGTGGAAGCGCGTGAGGCGCTGCTGGCGCTGGAACGCCAGCAGGCCGAAGCCGAAGCACGCCAGAAGCGCGAGATCGAGACCATCCGCGCGCGCGAGGAGGCCGAGACTGCCAAGGTGCAGGAAGAGCAGCGCCAGCTGTCCGAGAATGCCCGCATCGAAGCACAGCAGCTGATCGAGATCCGCGACCAGAACCGCCTGCGCGAAGTGGAAGTGGCCGAGCAGAACCGCCAGCGTGCCGTGGCCATCGAGGCCGAGCGCGTGGAGCGCGCACGCCAGCTGGAGCAGGTCACCACCGACCGCGAAGTGCAGCTGCAGGGCGTGGAGCGTGACAAGGTGGTCGAGCAGGGCAAGATGGACGTGGCCAACATCACCCGCGAACGCATCTCCATCGACAAGACCGTGGCGCAGGAAGAAGAGCGCATCAAGGAAGTGCGCGAGGTCTCCGAGGCCGACCGCCAGAAGCAGGTGCTGATCCTGGAAGCCGAAGCCAAGGCGCAGGAATCGCTGGTGCGCGAGGTGAAGGAAGCGCAGGCGCGCGAAACCGCCTCCAAGCACCGCGCGGTTGAACTGACCACACTGGCCCAGGCCGAACACGAAGCAGCCGGCAAGCAGGCCGAAGCCAAGCGCCTGCTGGCCGACGCGCTGCGCGCCGAGCAGGCGGCGCCGGGCCTGGCCGAAGCGCAGGTGCGTGAAGCTTCGGCACTGGCCATCGAGAAGGTCGGCATTGCCGAGGCCCGCGTGATCGAAGCCAAGGCCGAAGCCAGCCTGAAGCAGGGCAGCAACGAAGCCCAGGTGCTGGCGCAGACGCTGCAGGCACAGGCGCAGGGTGAGGAGAAGATGGGCCTGGCCCGTGCCACCGCCACCGAATCGCTGGGCAACGCCGAAGCCGGCGTGGTGCAGAAGAAGCTGCTGGCCGAGGCCGAAGGCCTGGTGCGCAAGTTCGAAGCCATCGCCTCGCTGAGCGACCAGGCGCGTGGCCACGAAGAGTTCCGCATGATGCTGGACAACAGCCTGAAGCAGGCGCTGGCCTCGATCGAAGCCGGCAAGGAAGTCTCGCGCGAGAACGCCAACGTCATCGCCAGCGCGCTGCGCAACGCCGACATCGACCTGGTCGGTGGCGACGGCGGCATGTTCGAGAACCTGGTCAAGGCGGTGTCGCTGGGCAAGTCGATTGAAGGCTTTGCCGGCAAGAGCCCGATCGTGCAGGAGCTGATGCAGCGCTACCTGGGCGTGGCCGTGGCCGAACCGGCACCACGCCAGATCGCCGAGGATGCCGAAGCGGTGCCGACCGTGTCGGCCACCGTGGTCGACAGCGCCCGTTGATGCATCGGGCGATGGCTGCTGCGGCCATCGCCCGCCCGCGCCGGCCGCAACCGCGGCCGTCTGCCCGTGAGCCGGAAGCCTGCTGATGTCTGATACCCATCCGTCCGCCGAATCCACTGCACCGGAGGCCGGCGGCAATACCGTCGACCAGGCCGTTGCCCAGGGCGGCGCCTACGAAGTCCTGCGCCGCCGCCTGGCCGAGCAGGGCCAGCGCCTGCAGGGCCTGGCCGAAACGCTCAACCGCCAGCGCCTGGCCGAGTTCGGCGACAGCCGCCTGGAGGTGGTCGGGCGCTTCCGCATCCGCAGCGAAAACAATTGCGTCGGCCGTGACATCGTGCAGGTCGGGCCGGACCGCCTGCTGTTCGGCTACAACGTGTTCATCGGGCTGAAGACCCAGACCCGTATCGAGGATGTGTTCGGCCTGTACCGGCTGGTGCAGGGCAGCGACGGCTACGACGTAGCCGCGCTGGAACTGAAGGGCAGCTTCCTCGACCAGCCCGGCTTCGTGCACGACTTCAACGAGCTGTACGCGTACTACAAGCACGCACGCCTGCTGCAGCTGATCGTGGTGGGCGACAAGCTGCTGGCCTCGTTCCAGATCGGCGAGCGCAGCAGCGATGTGCGCGTGTTCCGCTGGGCGCTGGCGCGCGATGGCGAACTGACCTATCTGGATGCGCGCGGCGAGCGCGATATCGCACTGCCGCCGCCGTTCGATTTCGAGTGGACCAGGGCCACTCGCGACCTGGCGGTCAATGGCCGCCATTCGCACCTGAACATCCTCGACACCCTGTTCGTGGAGACCACCGGCGGCGACCTCACCATCAAGGTCGAGAACAACACCGAGACCGGGCAGGGCATCTACAGCGAACCGGTGGAGGACAGCACGCAGTCGCTGGACGACGCCCAGTTCGAATTCGCCCGGGTCGGCTCGCTGGTGCTGCTGAAGGTGCTGCCGTACCGCGAGACGGAGTGGCGTGGCCTGATCTACAACACGCTGACCGGTGGCATCGTGCGCAACGATGCGATCGTGCAGGCCTGCGTGCAGCTGCCCGAAGACCACGGCGTGATCTTCCCGGGTGGGTATTACCTGCAGGGCGGCGAGCACAAGGCATTCGACGCCTCGATGGCCGGCATGCAGTTCAAGCGCAGCATCCGTTCGCCGAATGGCGAGGATGTGCTGTACTTCTTCTACGAGCGCGAAGGCGGACGCTCGGCGCTGTTCGTCTACAACACCATCCAGCGCGTGCTGCAGAACCCGGTGTTCGGCCATGGCTACGCCTTGATGCAGGACGGGCGCATGGTGCTGTTCCATGCCGAAGGCAGCGAACCGACCCGCATCCATCCGATGCAGGTCTGGCAGACCCCGTTCAGCAGTGACGAGTTTGCCGCCAGCCGACCGCCCGGCAACACCTTCATGGGCCGCATCGGCAACGCCGAACTGGTGCGCGGCATTTCCAACCTGTTCAACCTGGCGCGCGAGATCGATGGCCAGGACGTGTCGGTGCAGCGCTACCAGCGCCTGGTGGCCGACACCCGGCGCCTGTTCGATGCCCACCACTGGCTGGGCGACGCGGCCTGCGACGGCGCCGAGGCGCTGCTGCGGCAGATCAGCGCCACCGGCGAATCGGTGCTGGACGAGTACGAGAAGGTGCAGTCGATCCGCCAGCAGTCGGCGCAGGCGATGGTCGAGGCAGAGGCCGCGCACAAGGCGCTGCTGGGCCGGTTGCAGCCGCAGAACTGGAACGAGGTGCAGGCCTTCGTCGAGGCGCTCAATGCGATCACTGCATTGCGTGGACGGCTGCTGACCATCCGCGAGCTGCGCTACATCGACACCCCGCGCATCGAGGCGATGACAGCCGAGCTGGTGGAGGCGCAGGACCATGTCGGCGCAGCCACGGGCGACTTCCTCGCCGGTGATGCCGCGCTGGCGCCGCTGACCACGCGCCTGCAGGCGCTGGATGAAGCGGCCCAGCAGGCACAGAGTGCCCGCCAGCTGGACGAGCAGCTGGAGGGGCTGCGTGCGATGGCGGCCGACCTGGACATGCTGTCCGAGCTGATGGCCGGCCTGAAGGTGGACGATGCCACTGCCCGCACCCGCGTGGTCGAGTCGATCTCGGTGCTGTACGGCCGTCTCAACCAGGCTCGCGCACGCGCAGATCAGCGTCGCCGGTCGCTCGGTTCGGCCGAGGCCGTGGCGCAGTTTGCCGCGCAGTTCGCGCTGTTCTCGCAGTCGATCACCAGCGCGCTGGCGCTGGCCACCGACCCCGAACGCGCCGACGAGCAGCTGTCGCGCCTGCTGGTGCAGCTGGAGGAACTGGAGAGCCAGTTCGGCGAGCACGAGCAGTTCCTCGGCGACATCCTGAGCAAGCGCGAAGAGCTGGTCGAAGCCTTCGAGACGCACAAGCAGGCGTTGCTGGATGACCGCCAGCGCAAGGCGCGCTCGGTGCTGGATGCGGCCAACCGCATCCTCGATGGCCTGGCCAAGCGCACCGAGCGCTTCGCCACCGCCGATGAGCTCAATGCATTCTTTGCCGGCGATCCGCTGATCCTCAAGCTGCGTGAACTGGCCGAACGCCTGCGCGCGTTGCATGACAACGTCAAGGCCGACGACATCGAGGCGCGGCTGAAGGGTGTGCGGGACCAGGCGGTGCGCCAGCTGCGCGATCGCAGCGATCTGTACGAAGCCGGCGGCAACGTGGTGCGGCTGGGGCCGCGTCATCGCTTCAGCGTCAACACCCAGGCGCTGGACCTGACCCTGCTGCCGCGTGGTGACACGCTGGCGATCCATCTGACCGGCACCGACTTCCTGGAGACCCTGCACGATCCGGAGCTGGATGCGCTGAAGCCGTTCTGGCCGGTCACCCTGGACTCGGAGTCACCTGCGTTGTATCGCGGCGAGTATCTGGCCGGCAGCCTGCTGATGGCGGCGCAGGAGGGGAGCGACGGCCTTGACCTGACCACGCTGCAGCACGATGTCGCCACGCCCGAAGCGCTGGACCAGCGCGTGCGTGCGTTCGCCGCACCCCGCTACCGCGAAGGCTACGAGCGCGGCATCCATGACCATGACGCTGCGCTGATCCTGCGTGCATTGCTGCCCTTGCAGCAGGCGGCCGGCAGCCTGCGCCATGCACCGCGGGTGCGCGCGCTGGCACTGCTGTTCTGGGCCGCCGAGCAGCGGCGCGAAGCGGTGGCGCAATGGCCGGGCCGGCAGATGGGAGCCGAGGCGCTGGCACGCCTGCTGGGGTCCGACGAAGGGCAACTGGCGTTGCGTGCGGAAATGGCCGAGGCGCTGCTGGCGTATGCGCAGTCCCACACATTGCCGTTCGATGCCGATGCCGCAGAGGCCGCGGCCGCCTATCTGGGCGAAGAGCTGGCGACCGGCGAGCCGGTGTTCAGCAGCAGTCGCCATGCTGGAGCGCTGCTGGATGCGCTGGCGCAGCAGCTGGAACAGGCCGGGCAGCGCGAGGCGGTCGAACGCGCCCTGCAGCGCAGCCAGGATCCGCTGGCCACGCGCTGGGCCCTGGCCGGGCAGTGGCTGCGGGCGCTGGCGCGGATGCCGGCGCATGCCCGGCACGCCGGCTACGTCGACGAGGCTGCGGCACTGCTGCTGGTCCAGCGTCAGCTGCGTACCCGTGCCAGCGACGCTGCGCTGCAGGCGGAAGTGCATGGCCTGCTGGGTGAACACGCACGCATCAGCAACGGCACGCTGGTGGTATCGCTGGATGATTTCCTGGCACGCCTGAAGCAGCACCTGCGTCATTTCGTGCCGGCGTTCCACGCCTACCAGGCGCTGCGCCAGGGCATCATCGGCCGCGAGCGCGAGACCCTGCGGCTTTCCGAGTTCAAGGCGCGGCCGCTGTCCTCGTTCGTGCGCAACAAACTGATCAACGATGTCTACCTGGGCGTGATCGGTGACAACCTGGCCAAGCAGATGGGCACGGTCGGCGAGAACAAGCGCAGCGACCTGATGGGCCTGCTGATGATGATTTCGCCCCCGGGCTACGGCAAGACCACGCTGATGGAATACGTGGCGCACCGTCTGGGCCTGGTCTTCATGAAGATCAACGGCCCGGCGCTGGGGCACGAGGTGCGCTCGCTGGACCCGGCCCAGGCACCGGATGCGACCTCGCGGCAGGAGCTGGAGAAGCTCAACCTGGCGCTGGAAATGGGCAACAACACCATGCTGTATGTGGACGACATCCAGCACACCCATCCCGAGTTCCTGCAGAAGTTCATCTCGCTGTGCGATGGCACCCGCCGTATCGAGGGTGTGTGGCGCGGTCGCACCCGCACCTACGACATGCGCGGCAAGAAATTCTGCGTGGTGATGGCCGGCAACCCGTACACCGAATCCGGCGAGGTGTTCAAGATTCCCGACATGCTGGCCAACCGTGCCGACATCTACAACCTGGGTGATGTGCTCGGCGGCATGGAGGCGGCCTTTACCCTCAGCTACATCGAGAACAGCCTGACTTCCAACCCGGTGCTGGCGCCGCTGGCCACGCGCGACATGGCTGACCTGTACGTGCTGGTCGACCGCGCGATGGGCAAGGAGGTCTCGACCAACGGCCTCAGCCACGCCTACAGCAGCGCGGAGATCAATGAAATCACCGCCACCCTGCAGCGCATGCTGCGCGTGCGCGATGTGGTCTACCGGGTCAACCAGCAGTACATCGCCAGTGCCGCACAGGACGATCGCTACCGTACCGAGCCGCCGTTCCGGCTGCAGGGCAGCTACCGCAACATGAACAAGCTGGCCGAGAAGATCTCGCCGGTGATGAACGAGGACGAACTGCAGCAGTTGATCTCCGACCACTACCTGGGCGAGGCACAGCTGCTGACCACCGGCGCCGAAGAAAACCTGTTGAAGCTGGCCGAACTGCGCGGCGTGCTGGACGAGACGCAGGCGCAGCGCTGGACGCAGATCAAGCGCGATTTCCTGCGCAACAAGGCCATGGGTGCGGACGACAGCGATGTCGGCGGGCGCGTGGTCGCGCAGCTGGCCGACATCGCCACCGCCCTGCAGCTGCCACCGCCGATGCCGGAAGCGATCGCCGTTGCCGACCCGGCACCGTGGCCGGCGTTGCTGGAAGCCCTGCATCGCCTTTCTGAAACACGTCCCGCCGCCGCCGCGCCGGAGCCGGTCGCCGCGGCCCCCGGTGTGCCGGCCACGGTCCTGGCCGAGGACCTGCAGGCGGGCCTGGCGCCGTTGGTGGAACTGTTGGCGGCATCGCAGGCGCAGCAGGCACAGGTGTCGCAGACCCTGGCCGCGTTCGCCGGCTGGGCGCGGCAGCAGGTCGAGCGTGGCGTGCCGAACAGTGCGATGGCGCAGCGTGCGCGTGTGCGCCGTGCCGCGACGCCGGAGGAGCGCGCGCTGGATGAAGCCCTGATGCGCCACTTCTACGGCGAGTCGTTGCCGCCGGACGACAGTGAGGACATTCAGGCAACGACACCGAAGCCGCCGCCGCTGCCGTGACCACGCAGGCGCCACTGCCGCCACCGAGCTTGCCGGACACGGCCGATGTCGCCGTGCTGGCCGACTATGGTGCGCCTTTGCTGCAGGCACTGGCGCGGCGCGAAACACCGTTGCCGCCGGGCGCGGGCGAGGGCCTGGTGGCCGCACTGGCGCGCATCGCGCTGGCCCTGCAGGCCGGCAATCCGGCGCAGATCCGGCAACAGGAGGGCTGGTGGGGCCGCCTGCTGGGGCGCGATGTCGATCGCGAGGCGGAGGGACGTGCGCTGCAGTCGCAGCTGGGCGTGCTGGCCCTGCAGGCGCGCGAGCAGGCCCAGCACCTGCAGCAGCACGTGCAGTTGCGGGCCATGGCCATTGCCGGGCATTCAGCGGCGGCCGCAGCGCTGGACGCCTGGGTCGAGCTGGCTGCGGCGCGGCTGGTGTCGCTGGATATCGCCGGCCAGGCCGCGCTGTCGCAGCGGCTCGATCATCTGCGCCGGCTGGCCACGCTGCGCCGTCTCGAGGCCGGCCAGTGGCAGCTGCTGCAGGACCAGGACAACGTGCTGCTGCAACGCTTCGCGCGCATCCATGACGTCCTGTTGCCAGCCTGGCGGCAGGCCGCCGTGGCGGGCCAGGCCGCGGCCGGCGCCACACTGGCGGTGAAGGCCGCCACGCTGCACGCACAGATCGATGACGAGGTCGCGGCGGCTCAGGCTAGACTGCCTTGAGCCGGCCGCCGCTGCCGCTTACCCAACTGCAAGGAGACTGCCCGATGACCCAGGACAGCCAGACCCCCGGTGCCCTCGTGCCCGGCACGACCACCGCCGCTACGCTCGATGAAGGCGCACTGCAGGCGCTTGGCCTGGTCCGCGAGGATCTGCCACGCATTGCCGAGATCCGTCTGGAGCTGGATGACCTGCGCCCGGGCAACCTGCAGGTCTTCGGTCGCGAAGCGGCCACGCGCACCGCAGCGTTTTCCAGCCAGTTGCTGGACCAGGTGCGCAATCGCGACCTGGATGCCAGCGGCGAGAAACTGGGCGAAGTGGTGCGCATCGCGCGCAGCCTGAAGCTGGACGGCTTCGCCCAGCGGTCGAAGGTGCCGGTGATCGGTGGCCTCATCGACCGCCTGCGCGTATCCAAGGGCGAGCTGGTGCAGAAGTTCAGCGACACCAACGCGCAGATCGAGCAGCTGCTGGGCGATGTCGGTGTGCAGCAGGCGTTGATGGGCAAGCGCGTGGGCGAGTTCGACCGCATGCATGACATCGTCCGCGAAGAACGCCATGCGCTTGGCCTGTATGCTGCCGCCGGCAAGCAGCGCCTGGCCGAACTGCAGGCCGAGCAGCAGGCCGGGCAGGGCAGTGAGGATCCGCAGCAGCGCATCCGCCAGGGCGAAGTCGACAACGCGATCCGCCTGATCGAAAAGCGCGTGTCCGACCTGCAGCTGATGCAGCATGCGGCCGATCAGTCGCTGCCGATGATCCGCCTGATCCAGGCCAACGCGCTGCAGCTGATCGAGAAGTTCAACACGGTGCGCGAGATCACCATCCCGTCGTGGAAGCGCCAGTTCGCCATCCAGCTTTCGCTGGGTGAGCAGAAGGCCGCGGTCGAGCTGTCCACCGCCATCGACGATGCCACCAACGAGCTGATGCGCCGTAATGCCGATCTGCTGCGCCAGGCGTCGGTGGACACCGCGCGCAGCAACCAGCGCGGCGTGATCGACGTGGCCACGCTGCGCCACGTGCACGACCAGTTGATCGCCACGGTCGAGGAAGTGCGCAGTATCCATCGCGAAGGCATGCAGCAGCGGCAGCAGGCCGAAGTCGAGCTGTCACGCCTGCGCGAAGACCTGCAGCAGCGCTTGGCCACTCCGACCGCCAGCTGAAAAAAGGGGACGGAGGGAATCAAGTCGTTTGCGCCACTTGCGACTTGATTCCCTCCGTCCCCTTTTTGCTGTCAGCGGAGTTGCTGGCCCAGCCAGTCGGCCAGCGCATCCACGCGCGCATCGGCCGGTCCGTCCGGTCGCGCCAGCACCCAGAAACCACCCGTGGCGGCAAACCCCCACGGCGCGACCAGTCGCCCGGCGGCCAGGTCCTCGGCCACCAGCGGCTCGGGTGCGATCGCCGGGCCCAGCCCGGCCACCGCTGCCTCCAGCAGGTAGTACAGATGCTCGAAGGCAGTACCCAGCTGCAGCTTGGCGGTGTCCAGAGCGTGCGCCTGCGCCCACGCCGGCCACGCCTGCGGCCGTGAGCTGGTGTGCAGCAGCGTCTCCTGCAGCAGCGCCGAGGGCGGTACATGCCGCAGGCGCTGCGCGGCCGGATGCGAGGGGGCCACCACCACGCCGACCCGTTCCGGCGCCAGCTCACGCACCTGCCAGCCCCGGGGCCACGGCCCCTGCGCCAGCAGCAGCACCGCATCCAGTGCGGCCTGCGCCTCGGTGAAGCTGCCATCCAGCGCCGACCACTGCAGGCGCACGCCGGGCAGGGCGGCCTGCAGCGCGGGCAGGCGCGGGATCATCCAGCGCGCCAGCACGCTGCCGCTGCAGCCCAGCACCAGCGCCGGGGCCGCCGCCGGTCGCCGCAGTTCGCGCACGCAGTCTTCGATGCCGCTGAAGGCCTCGCTGCACGCGGCCTGCAGGCGCGTGCCCGCAGCGGTCAGGCGCAGGCCGCGACCGGCACGCTGGAACAGCGCCAGGCCGAGGTGGTCCTCGAGCAGCTTCAGCTGGCGGCTGACCGCACCGTGGGTGACGTGCAGGTCCTGCGCGGCGCGTCCAACCCCGCCCAGGCGAGCGGTGGCCTCGAACGCGCGCAGCGCATTGAGTGGTGGCAGCAGGGAACGGCTCATGTGAGATTTCCTGACAATATGCGCCAGATAATATCCATTTTCCGGTCACGACCCGTGCGCTAGAGTATCCACCTGTCTCGAACCAGCGGTCGCTTCCATGTCTGCCTCCCCCATTGCCGACTACCACGCCTTCCCGGATGCCCAGGGCCATTTCGGCCGCTACGGCGGCAGCTTCGTTGCCGAAACCCTGGTCGGCCCGCTGCAGGAACTGGCCCAGGCCTATGATCAGGCCCGCCAGGACCCGGCATTCCAGGCCGCCTACGATCGCGACCTGGCCCATTACGTGGGCCGGCCGAGCCCGATCTACCACGCCCAGCGCCTGAGCGACCATGTCGGCGGCGCGCAGATCCTGCTCAAGCGCGAAGACCTGAACCACACCGGCGCGCACAAGATCAACAACACCATCGGCCAGGCGCTGCTGGCGGCGCGGATGGGCAAGAAGCGCATCATCGCCGAGACCGGTGCCGGCCAGCACGGCGTGGCCAGCGCCACCGTTGCCGCGCGGCTGGGCCTGGAATGCGTGGTGTACATGGGTGCCACCGACATCGAGCGGCAGAAGATCAACGTCTACCGCATGAAGCTGCTCGGCGCGACGGTGGTGCCGGTCACCTCCGGCTCGGCCACCCTGAAGGACGCGCTCAACGAAGCGATGCGCGACTGGGTGACCAATGTGCAGGACACCTTCTACATCATCGGTACGGTCGCCGGCCCGGATCCCTATCCGCGCATGGTGCGCGACTTCAATGCCATCGTCGGCCGCGAGGCACGCGAGCAGATGCTGGCCGAGTACGGCCGCCTGCCCGATGCGATCACCGCTTGCGTCGGTGGCGGCAGCAATGCCATTGGCCTGTTCCATGCCTTCCTCAACGATCGCCAGGTCGAGATCGTCGGCGCCGAAGCCGCAGGTGATGGCATCAGCACCGGTCGCCACGCCGCGTCGATCGCTGCCGGTCGCCCGGGCGTGCTGCATGGCAACCGCACCTATGTGCTGTGCGACGACGACGGCCAGATCATCGAGACCCATTCGGTGTCGGCCGGCCTGGACTATCCGGGTGTCGGCCCCGAGCACGCATTCCTGGCCGACACCGGCCGTGCACGCTACCTCGGCATCACCGATGAAGAAGCGCTGCAGGCCTTCCACCTGCTGGCGCATACCGAGGGCATCCTGCCGGCGCTGGAGTCCAGCCATGCGCTGGCACAGGCGATCAAGCTGGCGCGTGAGCGTCCGCGTGACCAGATCGTGCTGTGCAATCTGTCCGGCCGTGGCGACAAGGACGTGCATACCATCGCCGCGCGCGAAGGGCTGGTGCTGTGAGCGCGCGGCTGCGCAACAGCGGCGTGCTGCTGCTGGCGCTGGGGTTGGCCGCATGCCAGCCGCCGGAGCCGCCGGTACTGGCACCGGCCGCCAAGGCCACCACGCAGCCGGCACAGCAGCCGGCCGCCAACGATGATCTCGACCCGATGGCGCGTGCGCCGATTGTCGATCCGCCGTCCATGGAAGATACGGACAGCGATGGCGCGCCCGCGGTGGTCTCGGTGGCGCTGGATCATGCCGGTGACGTGCTGGTTGGCCAGCACATGAGTGACCTGAAGGCGCTGGGTCCCTGGAAGGCGCAGGGCGCGAAGGAATTCTTCGAAGGCGACTGCGAGTACTACGACGGCAAGGGGCTGCCGCCGGGCGTGTCGATGATGACCGACGACGATCGCGTGGTCCGTTTTGATCTGAAGCCGGGCGATGAGCCGGAACTGCCGGTTGAACAGCCGGGACCGTTCGGCCTGCGCATCGGCATGACCCGCGCCCAGGCCATGGCCCAGTTCCCGAAGCCGCCGGTATCCAGCCCGCATGCCTACGACGGTGACCAGGGTGAGTACCTCACCTGGCAGGACCCGGGTTCGGACCTGGGCATCCGCCTGGAACTGTTTGAAGGGAAGGTCACCCGGATGTACTGGGGGACCAGCGATGCGATTGAACTGATTGAAGGATGTGCCTGAGATGCCTGTATCCCGACTCGATGCCTGTTTCCAGCGCCTGCGCGAGCAGCAGCGCAAGGCGCTGATCCCCTTCGTCACGGCCGGTGATCCCTCGCTGGAGGCCACCGTGCCGGTCATGCACGCACTGGTCGATGCCGGCGCCGACGTGATCGAACTGGGCGTGCCGTTCTCCGACCCGATGGCCGATGGCCCGACCATCCAGCGCAGCTCCGAGCGCGCGCTGGCGCGCGGTGCTGGCAGCCGCTACGTGCTGCAGGCCGTGGCGCAGTTCCGCGAGCGCGATGCGCAGACCCCGGTGGTGCTGATGGGCTACCTGAATCCGGTGGAGATCCACGGTTACGCGGCCTTCGCCAAGGCTGCCGTGGATGCCGGCGTGGACGGTGTATTGCTGGTCGACCTGCCGCCGGAAGAAGCGGGCGAGGCCCAGCAGGCGTTCGACGCAGCCGGCCTGGCGCTGGTGCTGCTGGCGTCGCCGACCACCAGCGAGGCGCGCGCCGACAAGCTGCTGGCGTTGGCCCGTGGCTACCTCTACTACGTCAGCTTTGCCGGTGTCACCGGTGCGTCCGAGCGGCTTGACAGCGATGCCGCCAGTGCCCGCCTGCAGGCGTTGCGCGCGCGTGCGTCGGTGCCGGTGGTGGCGGGCTTCGGCATCAAGGATGCCGCCAGTGCCGCAGCCATGGCCCGCCAGGCCGACGGCGTGGTGGTGGGCAGCGCGCTGGTGGCGGCGCTGGCCGAAGCGGGCTCGGCGGAAGAGGCCGCGCAGCGCGCTCGGGCCTTCCTGGCCCCGCTGCGGCAGGCGTTGGACGCCTGACGGTAGCGCCGGGCCATGCCCGGCGGTGCGGGGCGCAAGGCATTGCGCCGGGCATGGCCCGGCGCCACCGGCGCGGCGTTGCCGCGCTAAACGTACGTCCCAGCATGGTTTTTTCCGGCGGCCCCGTGGCTGGCAAGGGGGTGCACGGGCGGGGAAAGCGGAGCTAGACTGTCCGCCTTTGCGGCCCCTGGGCCGCCCTGAACGGAAGTGTCCTCCCGCATGAGTTGGCTCAGCAAGTTGATGCCGTCCGGCATCCGCACCGACAACACCCCCAGCAAGAAGCGCAGTGTCCCCGAGGGCCTGTGGGAAAAGTGCAGCAACTGCGGCAGCGCGTTGTACCGTCCGGAACTGGAAGAGAACCTGGAAGTCTGCCCGAAGTGCGGCCATCACATGGCGATCCGTGCGCGTGCGCGCCTGGCTGCCCTGTTCGATGCCGACAGCACCACCGAGATCGGTGCACGCCTGGGCCCGACCGACCTGCTCAAGTTCAAGGACCAGAAGAAGTACAGCGAGCGCATCAAGATCGCGCAGAAGAACACCGGCGAGTACGACGCGCTGATCGCCATGCGTGGCCTGCTCAAGGGCCGTGCGCTGGTGGCATCGTCGTTCGACTTCGCCTTCATGGGCGGCTCGATGGGCTCGGTGGTCGGCGAGCGTTTCGCACTGGCCGCGGAAACCGCGGTCGAGATCGGTGCGCCCTACGTATGCTTCTCGCAGAGCGGCGGCGCCCGCATGCAGGAAGGCCTGTTCTCGCTGATGCAGATGGCCAAGACCTCGGCGGCGCTGGGCAAGCTGCGTGAAGCCGGCCTGCCGTACATCTCGGTGCTGACCCATCCGACCACCGGCGGCGTGTCGGCCTCGTTCGCGATGCTGGGCGACATCAACATCGCCGAGCCGCAGGCGCTGATCGGCTTCGCCGGCCCGCGCGTGATCGAGCAGACCGTCCGCGAGAAGCTGCCGGAAGGCTTCCAGCGCTCGGAGTTCCTGCTGGAGCACGGTGCCATCGACCAGATCTGCGACCGCCGCGAAATGCGCGACCGCCTGTCCGATCTGCTGGCAATGCTGGGCCGTCAGCCGGCGCCGGAGGTGGCGTGATGGGAGGCCGCAGGTACTTCGGTACTGATGGCATCCGTGGGCGGGTCGGCCAGGGCGTGATCTCGGCCGACTTCGTGCTGCGCCTGGGCAACGCCCTGGGCCGTGTCCTGGTCGCGCAGCGTGGCCAGGACGGGCGCCGACCGATCGTGGTGATCGGCAAGGACACCCGCATTTCCGGCTACATGTTCGAAGCGGCACTGGAAGCCGGCCTGGTCGCCGCCGGTGCCGACGTGCAGCTGCTGGGGCCGATGCCGACGCCGGCGGTGGCGTTCCTGACCCGTACACTCGGTGTGGATGCCGGCATCGTCATCAGTGCCTCGCACAATCCGCACTACGACAACGGCATCAAATTCTTCTCCGCCCAGGGCGAGAAGCTCGACGATGCCACCGAGCTGGCCCTGGAAGCGGCGCTGGACGTTCCGTTCACCACCGCCGAATCGGAAAAGCTCGGCAAGGCGTCGCGTGCGCGCGAGGCAGTCGGTCGCTACATCGAGTTCTGCAAGGCCAGCGTGCCGCGCGCGTTCGACCTGCGCGGCGTGCGCCTGGTGCTGGATTGCGCGCACGGTGCCACCTACCAGATCGCACCGCTGCTGTTCCGCGAACTGGGCGCCGAGGTGATCGGCATCGGTGCCGAGCCCAACGGCGTCAACATCAACGCCGGCGTGGGTTCCACCCATATCGACAACCTGGCGGCCAAGGTCCGCGAAACCCGCGCCGATCTCGGCATCGCCTTCGATGGCGATGGTGACCGCGTGCTGATGGCCGATGACCAGGGCAATCCGGTCGACGGCGATGACCTGCTGTACATCCTGGCCCGCGCCTGGAAGGCCGAAGGCCGCCTGCGCGGCCCGGTGGTCGGCACGCTGATGAGCAACTACGGTGTGGAGAAGGCCTTCGCCGATCTGCAGATTCCGTTCGTGCGCAGCAATGTCGGTGATCGCTACGTGCACCAGGCGCTGGTCGAAGGTGGCGGCGTGCTCGGCGGCGAAGCCTCCGGCCACCTGCTGTGCCTGGATCGGGCCACCACCGGTGACGGTATCGTCAGTGCGCTGCAGGTGCTGGTGGCACTGCGCAACAGCGGGCAGACCCTGCGCCAGGCACTGAAGGGACTGGTGCGGGTGCCGCAGAAGACCGTCAACGTGCGTCTGGGCAATGTCTCGGCCAAGGCCACGGTGCAGGCCGACAGCGTGCAGGCCGCGCTGGCCGTCGCACAGCAATCGGTGGCTGGCCGTGGTCGTGCATTCCTGCGCCCGTCCGGTACCGAGCCGGTGGTGCGGGTCACGGTGGAAGCCGATGATGCCGCGCTGATGCAGCAGACGCTGGACCGCCTCTCCGCGGCGGTACGTGAAGCCGCCAGTTGAGGCGCCTGCCCCTTCAACGAAAACGCCCCGGCATTCCGGGGCGTTTTCGTTGAAGGGGCAGGGCAGTGGGCTGCTTATGGCCCCGGCACCATCTTCTTCTGGCGTGCCTTGAAACCATTGAACAGCGGTGCGATCAGCGGGTTGTAGCTCTGCGCGATGCGCTTGCGCAGCCAGCTCGCCGGGCGGTTGCGGATCGCGAAGCGGTAGACGCGTTCCGGATCGCCGCCCACCACGTTGCGGCCGAACGGGTGGGTGGTGTGCAGGTAGCGGAAGCCGTGCTCGCGTGCCACCTCGATGTGGTCCTGGTCGAAATCGCCATAAGGCCAGCACAGCGTATCGGACACCTCGCCGAGCTTGTCCTGCAGGACGTCGCGCGAGACTGCCAGGTCATGGCTCAGGCCGGCACGGCGCTGTGCGCGGTCCAGGTCGTCGCGGCGCAGCCAGCGGGTGTGGGTATGGGTGTGGCAATGCACTTCGAAGGTGCCGGCGGCGATGGCCGCGCGTGCTTCGCTCCAGCGCATCATCACGTCGTCGCTGCGGTTCTGCTCGTAGATCGCTGCTTCGCAGCCGCGGTGGTCCGGCGTGGCAGGCAACATTGCCCCTGCAAGCCCCGCATGGGGCCGCTCCGGGCCTTCACCCATCCAGCCGGTGACCACGAACACCACCGCGTGCATGCCGTACTTCTGCAGGATAGGGTGCGCATACACCCAGTTGTCCAGGTAGCCATCGTCGAAGGTGATCACGATCGACTTGCGCGGCACCGGCTTGCCGGCCAGGAAACCGGCGTACTGGTCCAGTGTCAGCGAGGTCCAGCCGTTGCCGGCCAGCCATGCGATCTGGCTTTCGAAATTCTCCGGCGACACGGTGATCATGCCCGGCGACGGACTGACGTGGTGGTGCATCAGCACCGGTACGGTTCGGGCATCAGCCATGTCCCAGCTCCTTCAGCCACTGGTGGTAATAGTGTTCGGTGGTTTCACCGTGGCCGTCGGGGGTGAACCGGTGCGCGCTGCGCATCCAGTCCCACCCGGCGCGGCCCATCTGCCGCCGCCGTTCCGGATCGTCCACCAGCAGGCGCAGGGCGCCTGTCAGGGCTGCATTGTCGCCCAGCCGGGTGAGGATCGCATTGCTGCCATCGACCACCATCTCCGGCACGCCACCCACGCGCGTGGCCACGATCGGCACCCCGACATAGGCGGCCTCCAGGAAAACAGTACCTGCCGCTTCCTTGTGCGATGCCAGCGCGAAGATGTCGAAACCGGCCATCAGCCGGCATGCGCCATCACGATAGCCGAGCAGATGGACCTGCTGCTGCAGCCCGTGCTCGTCGCGCAGCGCCTGCAGCCGATCCATGACCGGCTGACCATCGCCGACCACCACCAGGTGCAGGTTCGGATGCGTCTTGCACAGCGGTAGCATCGCCTTCAGCAGGTCGGCATGGCCCTTGGGTTCGCGCAATACCGCCACGCAGCCGACCACGATGTCCTGTTCGCCGAAGCCGAGCTCGGCGCGTACCTCCGCGCGCACTTCCTGCAGGCACTGCCAGGGATCGGCCTTGCGGATCTCGCTCCAGCGCGGGGGGACTGCGATCGGCGGCACGATACCGATGTGCTCTGCCGGAATGCCTCGCTCGGCCAGCAACTGCTTGACGAAGCTGCTGACGGTCAGCACCCGGTGCGGCAGTCCGGTATAGGTCAGCAACGAGTTGACCGGGCTCATCAGGTGGCGTGAGCGCACCACCAGCGGCGTGCCGCCCAGCCGTGCACCGGCCGCGGCAATCAGCGCATCACGGCGGCTGGTGGTGTTGACCACGTCATAGCGCTCCCGGCGCACCAGGCGCGAGACCGACCAGATGCCGCGCAGCAGGCGCAGCAGGCCGCCCATGCGCACGGTATGCACGGTGAAACCATCATCGCGTGCCAGCTGGGCCAGTCGCGCTTCGGGCTGGCACAGCAGCGCCACCTCGTGGCCACGCGCGCGCATCACCTGCATGTGGCGGAAGATGTAGATCTCCTGCCCGCCCATTCCCTTGGCGGCTTCGGTGTGCAGGATGCGCAGCGGACGGTTCATGCGGGATCGATCCTTGAGGGTCAGCGGTTGCGGAAGCGGGTCAGCGCTTCCCATGCAGTGCGCACGGCGGCTGCATCGGGCGCCTGCTGCGGCAGCGGGCGGTAGTGCAGGTCCAGGGCGGTGGCGTTGCCGAACTTGTCGAACACGTAGATGGCATCGCCATGGCGCACCGCGCGCTGCGACCAGCTTTCGACCACCAGCGCACGCGTGCCCTGCGGCGCGGCCAGCAGATCCTGCCCGGTGCTGTAATCGGTCAGTGCGTTCTCGCAGCCCAGCGCGTGGCGCATCAGTGTCGGCACCCAGTCTTCGTGCGAGCTGGTGCGTGCGTCGTGGCCAGCGGTCTTGCCCGGCCAATGCAGCACGAACGGGACCTGCAGCTGGTAGTCGGAGAAGTTGCCGTTGTGGCCCCAGTAGTTCAGCTTGAGGTCGTTGAACTCTTCGGCATGGTCACCGGTGACCAGCACGATGGTGTCCTCGGCCAGGCCCTGGGCGCGCAGGTCGTCCAGCAGCGAGCCGATCAGGCTGTCGGCGTAGTGCACGGCGGTGCGGTAGCGGTTGAGTTCCGGCGTCGGGTCATGTTCCGGGCCGAATTTGAGGAAGTCGATGTCCGCAGCCATTGGCGTCGCCACCGACGGGTAACCGTCGGGCATGTGGTAGGGCGCGTGGGTGGAGTCGAGGAACACGAAGCCGAACCACGGTCGCTGCGCGGCCTGGCTGGCGCGGATGTCCTGCTGCAATGCGCTGATGATCGCGCGATCGCGACCGTCGGACTTCAGTGCCGATGGCCCCTGGCGCAGCTGGTCGCGCACATCGGCGAATACCGTGCGATCGAATTCCGGGCTGTACAACGGCGCGCTGCCGTACAGGTGCAGGTCGTAGCCCTGCTGGCCCAGCACCTGGAACAGCTGCGAGCCCCGCTGCTCGTCGAGCATGCTTGGCCAGTAGCCACCGGGCAGGCCGTACAGCAGCCCGAACAGGCCGTAGCGGGTGGCGTTGCCGGTACTGAAGTGGTGATCGAACACGCGCGCGTCCTGCGCCAGCGCCGACGTATTGGGCATCAGCTGCGGTGTCAGCACGTCCTGGCGCAGCGATTCCAGCACCACCATCAGCACGTTGGGGCGATGCGGGCTCTGGCAGCGCAGCGGGTTCAGCGGATACAGCAACTGCGCATGGCGCGGGTCGGGCAGGCCGGCCTGCTGCTGGCTGACCACGCCCAGGCGCCGCATGAAGCTCTTGGCCGTGATCGGCTGCGCCCACGGCAGGTAGTTCCACTGCGCGATCACATCGCGGTCGCCGCGGGCGTCGTAGTAGGCCGTGGCGACCTGGCCGCCGCCCATCAGCAGCGCGACCGCCGCCCAGGCCTGCAGCACCCGTCGACGGCGCGGCGCGGCCGGCAGCAGCTTCCAGCACGCCCAGGCCAGCAGGCCCTCGGCGGTGAAGACCGCGGCAACCAGCAGGGCGATCTGCAGCCAGGTCTTCCAGGACAAGGCAACCTGGTCGTGCAGGGCGCCGCCGAACACCATGTTCACGACCATGGCGTTGAGGTGGAAGCGGTACAGGGTGAAGACCTTGGCGTCGATCAGCAGCAGGCACAGCCACAGGCCCTGCAGCACGACGGCGCTGATGCTCAGCGTACGCGCACTGCGTGGCCACAGGCCCAGCAGCAACGGGAGCAGGCCGGCCAGCGCACCGAACGCGAGCAGGTGGCCGGGCAGGGCGATCGCCAGATACGCCAGGCCGGCGCCGCCGCCCGGATTGTCACGCAGCGGCACGTTGCCCAGCGCGATTGCTGCGGCCAGTACCGCGTTGCCGGCGATGAACAGCGACCACCAGGCCAGCCGGTGCCAGCGCCTGGCGGGACCTTCAGTGACGGGGGCGGCAGGGGCAGCTGCGGGCATGGCGGATCGGGTTCAGGGAGCGTGGAGACGGGGAGCGCCTGCGTGACGAAAGCGTTACGCCGCGCGCGGGTCGCGCATTGTATCGGTTTGTTTCCTTGTATCGAGTAGCGTCCCCCGGGCGATCTGTCACAATGTTCAGGCGGGCCATGAATGCGTTGGCCCCCTCAGACCCAACGACAAGCCAGGAACCGCTGTGAGCCAGATCCCCACCCTCGACATCACCCGTTTCGACAGCGACCGCGAAGCCTTCGTGGCCGAACTGGGCGCGGCCTACCGCCAATGGGGATTCGCGGGCATTCGCAACCACGGCATCCCGCAGGCCGACATCGACGCGGCCTACGATGCCTTCAAGGCCTTCTTCGCACTGCCGGAAGAGGTCAAGCGCAAGTACCACGTGGCCGGCAGCGGTGGCGCCCGCGGCTACACGCCGTTCGGCGTGGAGACCGCCAAGGGCTCCAAGCATTTCGACCTGAAGGAGTTCTGGCACATTGGTCGTGAAATCGCCGACGACTCCAAGTACCGGGATGTGATGGCACCGAACCTGTGGCCGACCGAGGTCGAAGGTTTCCGCGAGCGCGGTTACGGCCTGTATCAGGCGCTGGACAACCTGGGCTCGCGCGTATTGTCCGCGCTGGCCCTGCACATCGGCCTGCCGGAGGACTTCTTCGCCGACAAGACCAACTTCGGCAACTCCATCCTGCGCCCGATCCACTATCCGCCGATCACCACCGACGACATTCCGAACGTGCGTGCCGGCGCCCACGGCGACATCAACTTCATCACCCTGCTGGTCGGCGCCAGTGCCGCAGGCCTGGAAGTGCAGTCGCATGAAGGCGAGTGGGTGCCGTTTACGTCAGATGCGGACACGATCGTGGTCAACATCGGCGACATGCTGCAGCGCCTGACCAACCACGTGTATCCGTCGACCATCCACCGCGTGGTCAACCCCCCGGGTGACCTGGCGCGCCAGCCGCGCTACTCGGTGCCGTTCTTCCTGCACCCGAACCCGGACTTCCTGATCGACGTGCTGCCGTCGTGCATCACCCCGGAGAACCCGAGCCGGTACCCGGAGGCGATCACTGCCCATGGCTTCCTCGAGGAACGCCTGCGCGAGATCAAGCTGAAGTAATGAAGAAGCCGCCGAAAGGCGGCTTTTTCATTACGGGTAGCGCCGGGCCATGCCCGGCGAGCGCAGCGGAGGGTGTTCGACAGGGCTGCCGCCCTGCACCCGCAGAGGTCAAAGCCAAAGCCAAAGCCAAAGCGGCTCTGGGTTTCTGCGTGGGGAGGCGGGGAGGTGTCGGATGGCGGGGACGCCGTAAACCCGTCCCTGGGGGCTTGGCCGCGGCATCCATGCCGCGGACACCCCGCCATCCGACACCTCCCCGCCTTCGACAGTCTCCCGGTGGCGGTGGGTACGGGCGGCTTCTGGTAGGTGTCGACCTTGGTCGACACATCTGTCAGATCGAAGTGGGGTAGGTGTCAGATCCCTTTTCCTGCGGAAAAGGGATCTGACACCGGCGGCCGACCGGAGTGCTGCTCCTGCTTCTGCTTTTGCCCTTGCTCTTCTTTTCTTTCCGTGGCGGGCGGAACCGCCGGAATGTGTCAGGGGCCGGGTGGGTGGGGCTGTGCAGGGGCGTGAGCCGCATGGGCCCGAGGCATGCCTCGGGCGGGTTGGGCAGGACGCCCAACCCCGGTCTTGCTCGTGTGTGCAGGATAGCGCACACGAGCAAGCGGCGACCGAGCTTGCAGGGGCGTACTTGCAGCGCCCCCTGCGCCGTCCCACCCGCCCGGCCAAGCCCCAGATCCAACCGGGCTCTCCGCGACCCACCAACCCAGCCCGCCCGCCACGAGGGGCTGCGCCGTTGGCTGAAAATCCATGTAACCGCTTACACGGAAACGGATTTTTGCCGTAACGGGTATCATGACCGGCTGACTTCACACAGGAGCCACCCGCTCATGCGCCGCAAGATCGTCGCCGGAAACTGGAAGCTGCATGGCAGCCGTCAATTCGCCAATGAACTGCTGGGGCAGGTGGCCGCCGGGCTGCCGCTGGAGGGGGTGGACGTGGTGATCCTGCCGCCGCTGCCGTACCTGGGCGAGCTGGTCGAGGACTTCGGTGAGACCGGCCTGGCCTTCGGCGCGCAGGACGTGAGCAGCAATGAGAAGGGCGCCTACACCGGTGAGGTCTGTGCGGCGATGCTGGTCGAGGTCGGGGCCCGCTATGGCCTGGTCGGCCACTCCGAGCGCCGCCAGTACCACCATGAAAGCAGCGAGCTGGTCGCGCGCAAGTTCGCCGCCGCCCAGCATGCCGGCCTGGTGCCGGTGTTGTGCGTGGGCGAGACCCTGGAGCAGCGCGAGGCCGGGCAGACCGAATCGGTCATCGCCAGCCAGCTGGCGCCGGTGCTGGAGCTGGTTGGCGCGGCCGGATTCGCCAAGGCTGTGGTCGCCTACGAGCCGGTCTGGGCCATCGGCACCGGCCGTACCGCCAGCAAGGAGCAGGCGCAGCAGGTGCACGCGTTCATCCGTGGCGAAGTCGCGCGTATCGATGCTAGAATCGCTGATTCACTGCCCATTGTTTACGGCGGTAGCGTGAAGCCCGACAATGCCGGGGAACTGTTCGCGCAGCCGGATGTCGATGGTGGGCTGGTCGGCGGCGCCTCCCTGGTGGCCGCGGACTTCCTGGCCATCGCACGGGCGGCGGCCGCGAACTAATCCTAGAAGTATTGTCCGAGGGCGGTTTCCAATGCTGATGTTGATCCTCAATGTCGTCTACGTGCTGGTCGCTGTGGCCATGATCGCGCTGATCCTGATGCAGCGTGGCTCGGGTGCGGCGGCGGGTTCGGGCTTTGGTGCCGGTGCCTCGGGCACGGTGTTCGGTGCGCGCGGTGCCTCGAACTTCCTGTCCAAGTCGACCAAGTGGCTGGCCGTCGTGTTCTTTGGCATCAGCCTCTTCATGGCGTGGTATGCCGGCCACGGCACCCGTCCGGCGGCCGACCAGGATCTGGGCCTGATGTCCGCCCCGGCGGCGACCGCTCCGGCGGCTCCGGCGGGCGAGCTGCCGGCCGTTCCGAAGGCTGATGCGGTCCCGGCCGCCCCGGTTCCGGCCGCGAATGTGCCGGCTAAGGCGGAATCTTCGGTTTCTGGTGAAGAAAAGCCTTCGGAAGGCTCCCAGAAAGACTGAAGCCGGTTACAATACGCGGCGCATCGGGAACATAGTCTGATGTGATCGTTTGCCCAGGTGGCGGAATTGGTAGACGCACTACCTTGAGGTGGTAGCGACGCAAGTCGTAGGGGTTCGAGTCCCCTCTTGGGCACCATTTGTAAGTAAAGCGGGTTCGTCTGGCGCGCAAGGCGCCAGGCAGATTCCCGTCCACTCCCCCATGCCAAAGCGCCTGCAGGCGCGGCGGCAGAGGCAAGAGAGAATCGCTGTGCTGGCCGAATATTTGCCGTCTCTGCTGTTTCTGATCGTTGCCACCGGTATCGGCATTACGCTGATGCTGGTTGGTCGATTCCTCGGTCCCCGCCGCCCCGATCTGGAAAAGCTGTCGCCGTACGAGTGCGGCTTCGAGGCATTCGAAGACGCGCGCATGAAGTTCGACGTGCGCTACTACCTGATCGCGATCCAGTTCATCGTCTTCGACCTGGAAATCATCTTCATCGTGCCGTGGACCCAGGTCTTCATGGAACTGGGCGCCCGTTCGCTCATCACCATGGGCCTGTTCGTCGGCATGCTGTTCCTCGGTTTCATTTACGTCTGGAAGAAGGGAGCGCTGGAATGGGAGTGATTCAGACTCTCGATGGCCTCATGAACAACCCGTCGCCGGAAGGCCGGGTTGATGACATCCTGCGGCCGGAAGGCGACAACCCGCTGCTGGAAAAGGGCTTCGTCACCACCAGCGTCGACGCACTGCTGAACTGGGCGCGCACCGGCTCGATGTGGCCGATGACCTTCGGCCTGGCCTGCTGCGCGGTCGAGATGATGCACGCCGGTGCCGCGCGCCTGGACCTTGACCGTTACGGCGTGGTGTTCCGCCCGTCGCCGCGTCAGTCCGACGTGATGATCGTGGCCGGTACCCTGGTCAACAAGATGGCCCCGGCGCTGCGCAAGGTCTACGACCAGATGCCGGACCCGAAGTGGGTCATCTCGATGGGTAGCTGCGCCAACGGCGGTGGCTATTACCACTACTCCTATTCTGTCGTGCGCGGCTGTGATCGCGTGGTGCCGGTGGACGTCTATGTCCCGGGCTGCCCGCCGACCGCCGAGGCGCTGGTGTACGGGATCCTGCAGCTGCAGAAGAAGATCTGGCGTACACAGACCATCGCCCGCTGACCCCTTCACCTGACTAGAGCGCGCCAAGCCCCCATGGCAGAGCAAGCATCCTTCATCGACCGACTCTCCGCACGTTTCGCAGGTGCGAAGGTCATCGTGGTCGAACCCCGCGGCGAAGTGACGCTGGAAGTGCCTGCCGCCGAGTGGCACGCCACCGCCCTGGCGCTGCGTGACGAATTTGGTTTCGAGCAGGCCGTGGATCTCTGCGGCGTCGACTACCTCGGTTATGGCTCCGACGAATGGGACACCGCCGACGTGTCCTCGCAGGGCTTCAGCCGTGGCGTCGAAGGCAAGGCCCAGGGCCGCTTCGCGTGGGGCGAGTTCCCCACCGAGGAAAACGGTACCGATGGTGCCCGCCCGCAGCACATGCCGACCCAGCGTTTCGCCGTGGTCGCCCAGCTGCGTTCGTACCAGCACAACCTGATGATGCACCTGCGCTGCTTCGCCCCTGACGAAGCGCTGCCGGTGGTCTCCTCGCTGACTAGCATCTGGCCAGGCCTGAACTGGTTCGAGCGCGAAGCGTTCGACCTGTACGGCGTGATCTTCGAAGGCCACCCGGACCTGCGCCGGATCCTGACCGACTACGGTTTCGTCGGCCATCCGTTCCGCAAGGACTTCCCGCTGATCGGCAATGTCGAAGTCCGCTACGACGAAGAAAAGAAGCGCGTGATCTACGAACCGGTCACCTCGGTGGAGCCGCGCGTCGGCGTGCCGCGCGTGATTCGCGACGACGCCCGTCTGCAGACCGCAGAAGGTGAGCGCGCGCAGGAGGCAGTGAAGTGAGCCACGTACACCAGGCCGGCGAAGCGTTCGCCAGCAACGCCGCCGAAAGCCGGCAGGAAATCCGCAACTACACCATGAACTTCGGCCCGCAGCATCCGGCCGCTCACGGTGTGCTGCGCCTGATCCTGGAAATGGACGGCGAGACCATCATGCGCGCCGACCCGCACGTGGGTCTGCTGCACCGTGGTACCGAGAAGCTGGCAGAGTCCAAGCCGTTCAACCAGTCGATCGGCTACATGGATCGCCTGGATTACGTGTCGATGATGTGCAACGAGCACGCCTACGTACGCGCGATCGAGACCCTGATGGGCATCGAGGCGCCGGAGCGTGCGCAGTACATCCGCACCATGTACGACGAAATCACCCGCATCCTCAACCACCTGATGTGGCTGGGTTCCAACGCGCTCGACCTGGGTGCGATGGCGGTGATGCTGTACGCCTTCCGCGAACGCGAAGAGCTGATGGACTGCTACGAAGCGGTCTCCGGCGCGCGCATGCACGCGGCGTACTACCGTCCGGGCGGTGTCTACCGCGACCTGCCGGACCACATGCCGAAGTACAAGGAATCGCGCTGGCACAAGGGCAAGGCCCTGAAGCAGCTCAATGCTTCGCGCGAAGGCTCGCTGCTGGACTTCCTGGAGAACTTCACCGTCGAGTTCCCCAAGCGCATCGACGAATACGAAACCCTGCTGACCGACAACCGTATCTGGAAGCAGCGTACCGTCGGCATCGGCGTGGTCACTCCGGAACTGGCCCACCAGTGGGGCATGACCGGCGTGATGCTGCGCGGCTCGGGCATCGCCTGGGACCTGCGCAAGAAGCGTCCGTACG
Source organism: Stenotrophomonas sp. WZN-1 (assembly GCF_002192255.1). NCBI lineage: Bacteria > Pseudomonadati > Pseudomonadota > Gammaproteobacteria > Lysobacterales > Lysobacteraceae > Stenotrophomonas > Stenotrophomonas sp. WZN-1. Next base: position 3,095,029 of record NZ_CP021768.1, on the reverse strand, counting down.
CCAAGTACGATGCCGTCGATTTCGACATCCCGCTGGGCAAGGAAGGCGACTGCTACGACCGCTACCTGGTCCGCGTTGCCGAAATGCGCGAGTCCAACCGCATCATCAAGCAGTGCGTGGCGTGGCTGAAGGCCAACCCCGGCCCGGTCATGGTCAAGAACTTCAAGGTCGCTCCGCCCAAGCGCGAGGACATGAAGGACGACATGGAAGCGCTGATCCACCACTTCAAGCTGTTCAGCGAAGGCTATTGCGTGCCGGCCGGCGAAACCTACGCGGCAGTGGAAGCGCCCAAGGGCGAGTTCGGCTGCTACCTGGTCTCCGATGGCGCCAACAAGCCCTTCCGCGTGCACCTGCGTGCACCGGGCTTCGCCCACCTGTCCTCGATCGATTCGATCGTGCGCGGCCACATGCTGGCCGACGTGGTGGCGATGATCGGCACCTACGACCTGGTGTTCGGCGAGGTTGACCGGTAATGCCGTCCGCCACGCCAACGCCCGCTGCAGGCAGCCGGCGCAAGCCGGCGCCGCAGTTTCTGGAATTTCACGTTATGCATTTCGCTGAGGTCGGCCGATGAAGGCGACAGGTAATTTCGAGGCGGCGCGCGACGTCGACCCGATGGTGGTGCTGAGCGACAAGACCCGCGCTCACATCGATCACTGGCTGTCCAAGTTCCCGCCGGACCGCAAGCGCTCTGCCGTGCTGCAGGGCCTGCATGCGGCCCAGGAGCAGAACGAGGGCTGGCTGACCGACGAACTGATCGCCGGCGTGGCCAAGTACCTCGACCTGCCGCCGGTGTGGGCCTACGAGGTCGCCAGCTTCTACTCGATGTTCGAGACCGAGAAGGTGGGCCGCAACAACGTGGCCATCTGCACCAACATCAGCTGCTGGCTCAATGGCGCCGAGGACATCGTCCGCCATTGCGAGAAGAAGCTGGGCATCAAGCACGGTGAATCGACCCCGGACGGCCGCGTCTACCTCAAGCGCGAGGAAGAGTGCCTGGCCGGTTGTGGCGGCGCACCGATGATGGTCATCAACGGTCACTACCATGAGCGTCTGACCCTGGAAAAGGTCGACGAGCTGCTGGACGGGCTGGAGTAAGGGCATGGCACATCACCACGAATCCAAGGGTCCGGTCGGCCCCGCGCCGCTGCCGCACCAGGTGGTCTACACCACCCTGCATTACGACACCCCGTGGTCGTACGAAAGCTATCTGAAGACCGGTGGCTACGCCGCCCTGCGCAAGATCCTCGAAGAGAAGATCCCGCCGGAGCAGGTCATCGAGATGGTCAAGGCCTCGGGGCTGCGCGGCCGCGGTGGCGCAGGCTTCCCGACCGGCCTGAAGTGGTCCTTCATGCCCAAGGGCAACATGCAGAAGTACATCCTCTGCAACTCGGACGAATCCGAGCCGGGCACCTGCAAGGACCGCGACATCCTGCGCTACAACCCGCATTCGGTGGTGGAAGGCATGGCGATCGCCTGCTACGCCACCGGCTCGACCGTGGGTTACAACTACCTGCGCGGTGAGTTCCACCACGAGCCGTTCGAGCACTTCGAGCAGGCCCTGGCCGACGCCTATGCAAATGGCTGGCTGGGCAAGAACGTGATGGGCTCGGGCGTGGACATCGACATCTACGGTGCGCTGGGCGCCGGCGCGTACATCTGCGGCGAAGAAACCGCGCTGATGGAATCGCTGGAAGGCAAGAAGGGCCAGCCGCGTTACAAGCCGCCGTTCCCGGCCAACTTCGGCCTGTACGGCAAGCCGTCGACGATCAACAACACCGAAACCTACGGTTCGGTGCCGGCGATCATCCGCAACGGTCCGGAGTGGTTCAAGGGCCTGAGCCTGACCGCCAACGGCGGCCCGAAGTGCTTCTCGGTGTCCGGCTGCGTGCAGAACGGCGGCAACTTCGAAGTGCCGCTGGGCACCAAGTTCCACGACCTGCTGGAAATGGCCGGTGGCCTGCGTCCGGGGCGCACCCTCAAGGGCGCGATCCCGGGCGGCGTGTCGATGCCGGTACTGACCGCGGCCGAGCTGAAGGATCTGCCGATGGACTACGACACCATCCGTGCGCTGGGCTCCGGCCTGGGTTCGGGTGCGATCGTGGTGCTCGACGACAGCGTCTGCTGCGTCAAGTTCGCCTGCCGCATCAGCCAGTTCTTCCACAAGGAATCGTGCGGCCAGTGCACCCCGTGCCGTGAAGGCACCGGCTGGATGCACCGCGTGCTGGAGCGCATCGTCGCCGGCAAGGCCACGATGGAAGACCTGCACCAGCTGAAGGCGGTGGCCGGCCAGATCGAAGGCCACACCATCTGTGCGTTCGGTGAAGCGGCTGCATGGCCCATCCAGGGCTTCCTGCGCCAGTTCTGGGACGAATTCGAGTACTACATCGTCAACGGTCATTCGATGGTTGACGGCAAGAAGGTGGAGGCAGCCGCCGCATGAGCGCGCAACCCGTAAACCCGAACGTGCCACCGGACCACGTGACCATCGAGATCGATGGCAAGTCCTTGGTCGTGCCCAAGGGTTCGATGATCATCCAGGCGGCCGACAAGGCCGGCATTTCGATTCCGCGCTTCTGCTACCACGAGAAGCTGCCGATCGCCGCCAACTGCCGCATGTGCCTGGTGGACGTGGAAAAGTCGCCGAAGCCGGCGCCGGCCTGCGCCACCCCCGTGATGGATGGCATGAAGGTCGCCACCCGCAGCGAAAAGGCACTGAAGTTCCAGCGCTCGGTGATGGAGTTCCTGCTCATCAACCACCCGCTGGACTGCCCGATCTGCGATCAGGGCGGCGAGTGCGAGCTGCAGGACGTGTCGCTGGGCTATGGCCGTTCGGTCAGCCGCTTCAACGAGCGCAAGCGCGTGGTGCCGGACGAGGACATGGGCCCGCTGGTCGCCACCGAGATGACCCGCTGCATCCAGTGCACCCGCTGCGTCCGCTTCACCGCCGACGTTGCCGGTACCTATGAACTGGGTGGCATGTACCGCGGTGAGAACCTGCAGATCGGTACCTTCGACGGCAAGCCGCTGACCACCGAACTGTCCGGCAACGTCGTCGACGTCTGCCCGGTCGGCGCGCTGACCAACAAGGTGTTCCAGTTCCGTGCCCGCCCGTGGGAACTGACCGCGCGCGAATCGCTGGGCTACCACGACGCGATGGGGTCGAACCTGTTCCTGCACGTGCGTCGCGGCGAAGTGCTGCGTACCGTGCCGCGCGACAACGAAGCCGTGAACGAGTGCTGGCTGTCCGACCGTGACCGCTACTCGCACCAGGGCCTGTACAGCGAAGACCGTGCGGTCAAGCCGCTGCGCAAGGTCAATGGCGAGTGGAAGGAAGTGAGCTGGGCCGAAGGCCTGGCCGCGGCTGCCGAGATCCTCAAGGCCAACCAGGGCGACAACCTGGGCGTGCTGGTGCATCCGTCCACCTCGAACGAGGAAGGCGCGCTGCTGGCCCGCCTGGCCAAGGGCCTGGGCTCGAGCAACATCGACCATCGCATCAACAACCGCGATTTCTCCGACGCTGCAACCGCCGAAGTATTCGGCCTGCCGCTGGCCGAGATCGAAGGCGCTGACCGCATCGTCGTTCTGGGCAGCAACATCCGCCACGAACTGCCGCTGCTGCACGCTCGCCTGCGCAAGGCGCAGACCACCAACGGCGCGAAGATCCACGTCGTCAACCCGGTGGACTTCGACTTCGCCTTCAGCATCGCCGGCAAGCAGATCGTTGCGCCGTCGAAGTTCGTCGACGCACTGGCCAACGCCGAGCTGCGTTCGGCGGTGCAGGGCGGCAACAACATCGTGCTGATCGTCGGTGGCATCGCCGAGAACCATCCGCAGGCTGCCGCGATCCGCGCTGCTGCGCGTGAGTTCGCTGCCGCCACCGGTGCCAAGCTGTGCCGCATCCCGCAGGGCGCCAACGCCGTTGGCCTGACCCGCGCTGGCGTGCTGCCGGCCGGCAAGGACGTCGCGGCAATGCTGGCGCAGCCGCGCCAGGCCTACGTGGTGTACGGCCTGGAGCCGGGCCTGGACTTCGCCGATGCTCCGGCCGCGCGCAAGGCGCTGGCCGGTGCCCAGGTGGTGGCCTTCAGCCAGTTCGCCTGCGTCTCGACCCGCGACGTTGCCGATGTGATCCTGCCGATCGGTGCGCTGCCGGAAATCGACGCCACCCTGACCAACCTCGATGGTCGCGAGCAGTCGGCCCGTGCCGGCGGCAAGCTGCCGGGCGAGGCCCGTGAGGGCTGGCGTGTGCTGCGCGCCCTGGGCGGCGACATGGCGCTGGCCGGTTTCGACTTCACCGACCTGGCCGGCCTGCGCGCCAGCCTGGCCCCGGTGTCGGTCACCGTTGCCGCTTCGGCGCAGCCGGTGGTTGCCGGCGAAGGCCTGGAAGTGGCTTCGACCGCCGCGATCTACCGCACCGATGCGGTGGTCCGTCGCGCCCCGGCACTGCAGTCGCATCCGCTCAACAACGCCCCGCGCATCGTGCTGAACGCTGAAGATGCCGCTCGCCTGCAGCTGCAGGAAGGGCAGATGGCCAAGGTCGGCACCGATGCCGGCAAGGCCACCCTGCCGGTGGTGGTCGACGCCTGCGTCGCTGCGGGTTCGGTCTGGATTGAATCGGGCCACGGCGCGACCGCGCCGCTGGGTGCCGCTCGCGTAACGGTGGTGGCTGCATGAACGAATTGCTGTTGAACGCGGTCGACCCGCTGCACCAGTGGCTGCTTGGCCTTGGTGACATCGGCGCGCTGATCTGGATCATCCTGAAGATCCTGGTGATCACCGTTCCGGTGATCATCTCGGTGGCCTTCTACGTGGTCTGGGAACGCAAGCTGATCGGCTGGATGCACGTCCGCCACGGCCCGATGTACGTGGGCATGGGCATCTTCCAGGCCTTCGCCGACGTCTTCAAGCTGCTGTTCAAGGAAGTGGTCCAGCCGAGCAGCGCCAACAAGGCGATCTACCTGCTGGCACCGCTGATCACCCTGGCTCCGGCCTTCGCGGCCTGGTCGGTGGTCCCCTTCGATTCGCAGATCGTGCTGTCCAACGCCAACGCCGGCCTGCTGTACCTGCTGGCGATGACCTCGCTGGGCATCTACGGCATCATCCTGGCCGGTTGGGCATCCAATTCGAAGTATGCGTTCCTGGGTGCGATGCGCGCCTCGGCGCAGATGATCAGCTACGAAATCGCCATGGGCTTCGCCCTGGTCGGCGTGATGATTGCGTCGGGCAGCCTGAACCTGAGCAACATCGTGATGGCGCAGGCCGGCAGCTCCGGCTTCTTCGACTGGTTCCTGCTGCCGCTGTTCCCTCTGTTCGTCATCTACTGGGTGTCGGGTGTGGCGGAAACCAACCGCGCGCCGTTCGACGTGGTGGAAGGCGAGTCGGAAATCGTGGCTGGCCACATGGTCGAGTACTCGGGCGGTGCGTTCGCGCTGTTCTTCCTGGCCGAGTACGCCAACATGATCCTGATCAGCTTCCTGATCTCGATCTTCTTCCTTGGCGGCTGGCTGAGCCCGATCCAGGGCTGGGTCAACTTCGGCGACGTCTCGCCGCTGGTCGACTGGATCTGGAAGGGCGGTGCACCGTGGCTGTTCGTCAAGGTGTTCTTCTTCGCCAGTGCCTACATCTGGTTCCGTGCCAGCTTCCCGCGCTTCCGCTATGACCAGATCATGCGCCTGGGCTGGAAGGTCTTCATCCCGCTGGCCATTCTGTGGATCGCGGTTACCGCCGTCATGGTGTTCTTCGGCGTGATTCAAAAGGGCGTCTAAGTGATGAACAGGATTACCCATTACTTCAAGAGCCTGCTGCTGCTCGAACTGCTGGGCGGCCTCTGGCTGACGCTGAAGTACAGCTTCAAGCCCAAGTACACGATGATGTACCCGATGGAGAAGTTCCCGCAGTCGCCGCGCTTCCGTGGCCTGCACGCCCTGCGCCGTTACCCCAACGGTGAAGAGCGCTGCATCGCCTGCAAGCTGTGCGAAGCGGTGTGCCCTGCATTGGCCATCACCATCGACTCGGCCAAGCGCGAAGACGGCACCCGCCGTACCACGCGCTATGACATCGATCTGTTCAAGTGCATCTTCTGCGGCTTCTGCGAAGAAAGCTGCCCGGTGGACTCGATCGTCGAAACCCACATCCTCGAGTACCACTTCGAGAATCGTGGCGAAAACATCGTTACCAAGCCGCAGCTGCTGGCCCTGGGCGACCGTCTCGAGTCCGAGATCGCCGAGCGTCGCGCCGCCGATGCCGCTTACCGCTGAGGTCGAGAGATGGATTGGGTAAATATCGCTTTCTGGGTGTTCGCCATCGCGGCAACGGTTTCGGCCGGTGCGGTGATCAGCGTGCGCAACCCGGTTCACGCCGTGCTCTGCCTGGTGCTGACCTTCTTCTCCATCGCCTGCGTGTGGCTGCTGGTCGGCGCCGAGTTCCTCGGCGTGGCGCTGGTGCTGGTCTATGTCGGTGCGGTGATGGTGCTGTTCCTGTTCGTGGTGATGATGCTGGACATCGATCCCACCAAGCTGCGTGAGGGCTGGGTCCGCTACCTGCCGGTCGGTCTTATTGTTGCCGTGGCGATGCTGGTGCAGATGCTGATCCTGATCGGCGTGAAGGGCAGGGCGGTCAACCCGTTCCCGGCCGACAACGCCGCCGCAGTCGCTGCCGACAGCTCCAACGTCACCTGGCTGGCGCGTACGCTGTTCACCGAGTACCTGCTGCCGTTCGAGTTCGCCGCGGTCATCCTGACCGTGGCCGTGGTTGCCGCCGTGATGCTGACCCTGCGCCGCCGTACCGGCGTGAAGAGCCAGAACCCGGGTGAGCAGACCATGGTCAAGGCCGGTCAGCGCCTGCGCATGGTCAAGATGGGCGCCGAAGCGCCGGTCGTGCACAGCAACAGCAAGCCGGCCGCCGGCGAGGAGACCCAGCCGTGATTACCCTTGGCCACATCCTTGCGCTGGGCGCGGTGCTGTTCGCCATCAGCCTGGCCGGCATCTTCCTCAACCGGAAGAACGTCATCGTCCTGCTGATGTCGATCGAACTGATGCTGCTGTCGGTGAACATCAATTTCGTCGGCTTCTCGCGTCAGCTGGGCGATCCGTCCGGCCAGCTGTTCGTGTTCTTCATCCTGACCGTCGCCGCCGCGGAAGCCGCCATCGGCCTGGCGATCCTGGTGACCCTGTTCCGTACCCGCCGCACGATCAATGTCGGCGAAGTCGATTCGTTGAAGGGCTGATCCACAGATGGAAATCACTCTCTCCAAGAGTCTGTTGATCGCAGTGGTGCTTGCACCGCTGTTCGGCAGCATCATCGCCGGCCTGTTCGGTCGCCAGGTCAAGCGCTTCGGCGCGCAGACCATCACCATCCTCGGCGTCGCGGTTGCCTGCGGCCTGTCGATGTACACGCTCTACCAGCTGCTGTGGGGCGGGGCGCAGCCGTTCAACCAGAACATCTACACGTTCTTCGAAGTCGGCCAGTACTCGGCCCACGTCGGTTTCATGGTCGACAAGCTGACCGCGATGATGATGGTGGTGGTGACCTTCGTGTCGCTGCTGGTCCACATCTACACGATCGGCTACATGCAGGACGATCCGGGCTACCAGCGGTTCTTCAGCTATATCTCGCTGTTCACCTTCTCGATGCTCACCCTGGTGATGAGCAACAACTTCCTGCAGCTGTTCTTCGGCTGGGAGGCGGTGGGCCTGGTGTCGTACCTGCTGATCGGCTTCTGGTTCAAGCGCCCGACCGCGATCTTCGCCAACATGAAGGCGTTCCTGGTCAACCGCGTCGGTGACTTCGGCTTCCTGCTGGGCATCGCCGGCGTGCTGTGGGTGTTCGGCACCCTGGACTACTCGCAGGTGTTCTCGCAGGCCGGCATGCTTGCCGACCCGCGCGCCCAGCTGCAGATCTGGGACGGCACCATCCTGGGCATGCAGCTGCTGAACGAGCCGGTGATCTGGTCGATCGCAACCGTCATCTGCATCTGCCTGTTCATCGGTGCCATGGGCAAGTCGGCCCAGGTTCCGCTGCACGTGTGGCTGCCGGACTCGATGGAAGGCCCGACCCCGATCTCGGCACTGATCCACGCCGCGACGATGGTGACCGCAGGTATCTTCATGGTCACCCGCATGTCGCCGCTGTTCGAGCTGTCGCAGACCGCGCTGAACTTCGTGCTGTTCATCGGTGCCACCACCGCGTTCTTCACCGGCCTGATCGGCATCGTGCAGAACGACATCAAGCGCGTCGTTGCGTACTCCACGCTGTCGCAGCTGGGCTACATGACCGTCGCCCTGGGCGTGTCGGCCTATTCGGCCGCCGTGTTCCACCTGATGACCCACGCCTTCTTCAAGGCGCTGCTGTTCCTGGGTGCCGGCTCGGTCATCATCGCGATGCACCACGAGCAGGACATGCGCAAGATGGGCGGCCTGCGCAAGTACATGCCGATCACCTTCGTCACCATGTGGATCGGTACCCTGGCACTGGTCGGTACACCGTTCTTCTCCGGCTTCTACTCGAAGGACACCATCATCGAGGCGGCCGAGCTGCACGCGCACCTGTCCAACAACTGGGTGGCCACGTACGGCTACTGGGCGGTGCTGGGTGGCGTGATCGTCACCAGCTTCTACAGCTTCCGCCTGCTGTTCCTGACCTTCCACGGCAAGGAGCGCTTCCGCGACGCGCATGACGATCATGGTCATGACGATCACCATGCCGCCGACGCTCACCACGGCGATGCGCATCACGACGACCACGGCCATGGCCACGGTCCGCATGAGCCGCACGAAACCCCGTGGGTGGTGACCCTGCCGCTGATCCTGCTGGCCATTCCGTCAATCGCCATCGGTTTCTTCAGCATCGGTCCGATGCTGTACGGCACCGACTGGGCCGGCAACCATGCGCACGATGCCATCAAGGGCCAGGCGCATACGTTCTTCACCGGCGTCGTGGACTTCTACGATCCGGCCAAGAACACCATCGGCTTCCTGGGTGAAGAGTTCCACGGCCCGGTCGCCTTCGCGCTGCACGGCATGATGGCTCCGGCGTTCATGCTGACCGTTGCGGGCTTCCTGCTGGCCGCACTGTTCTACCTGTGGAAGCCGGACCTGTCGGGCAAGGCTCGCAAGACCTTCGCCCCGCTGGTGTCGGTGCTGGAAAACAAGTACGGCTTCGACAAGCTGTGGATCGATGGCTTTGCCGGTGGCAGCGTCAAGCTGGGCAAGGTCTCGCGCTGGATCGACAGCAACATCGTCGACGGCGTGGTCAATCTCTCGGCACGTGTTGTGGACGTCGCAGCCGGCGTGCTGCGTCGTACCCAATCCGGTTTCCTCTATCACTACGCCTTCGCGATGATCATCGGCCTGATTGCCCTGCTGGGCGTGCTGATGCATTACCTGCGTTGATGACCTGTACGGAATAAGAAGACGTGTCGAACTGGCCTCTACTCAGTGTCCTCATCTGGCTGCCGATCCTCGGTGGCGCCCTGATCCTTGCGATCCGTGATGCGCAGACCGCCCGCTGGGCGTCTCTGGGCGTAGCGGTGCTGACCTTCGTGGCGAGCCTCTCGCTGCTGAGCGGCTACAACGCGGGCGTCGACGGTCTGCAGTTCGTCGAGACCCATGCCTGGATCCCGGCGTACAAGATCGGCTACAACCTGGGCGTGGACGGCATTGCCGTGGCGCTGATCCTGCTGACCACCCTGGTCAGCGTGCTTGCCCTGATCGGCGCCTGGAGCGCCATCGACAAGCGCGTGAACCAGTACGTGGCGGCCTTCCTGATCCTGGAAGGCGTCACGGTCGGTATCTTCTCGGCCACGGACGCGATGCTGTTCTACGTGTTCTTCGAGGCGATGCTGATCCCGATGTTCCTGATCATCGGTGTCTGGGGTGGCCCGCGTCGCATCTACGCCGCGCTGAAGTTCTTCCTGTACACCTTCCTCGGCTCGGTGCTGATGCTGGTGGCGCTGATCTACCTGTACCTGAAGGGCGGCAGCTTCCAGCTGGCCGACCTGTACGCGCTGCCGCTGTCGGCCAAGGAACAGACCTGGATCTTCTTCGCCTTCCTGATCGCCTTCGCGGTCAAGGTGCCGATGTTCCCGGTCCACACCTGGCTGCCGGATGCCCACGTGGAAGCGCCGACCGCCGGTTCGGTGATCCTGGCCGCCATCGCGCTGAAGATCGGTGGCTACGGCTTCCTGCGCTTCAACCTGCCGATCGTCCCGGACGCATCGCAGGAATGGGCCTGGCTGGTGATCGCGCTGTCGCTGATCGCCGTGATCTACGTCGGCCTGGTCGCCCTGGTGCAGGACGACATGAAGAAGCTGATCGCCTATTCGTCGATCGCGCACATGGGCTTCGTCACCCTGGGCACCTTCATCGCCCTGTGGTTGGTGCGTGAAGCCGGCAACGCCGACGCCGCCCGCCTGGGCCTGCAGGGCGCCATGGTGCAGATGATCTCGCACGGCTTCGTGTCCGGCGCGATGTTCTCCTGCGTCGGCGTGCTGTACGACCGCATGCACAGCCGCCGCATCGCCGATTACGGCGGCGTGGTCAACGTGATGCCGTGGTTCGCCACCTTCGCCATGCTGTTCTTCATGGCCAATGCGGGCCTGCCGGGTACCAGCGGTTTCGTCGGCGAGTTCATGGTCATCCTGTCGGCCTTCCAGCGTAATCCGTGGATCGCCCTGGGCGCGGCCACCACCCTGATCATCGGCGCCGCCTACACCCTGTGGCTGTACAAGCGCATCTTCTTCGGTGAAGTGGCCAACAGCCATGTTGCCGAACTGAAGGACATCAACGGCCGCGAATGGCTGGTGCTGGGCGTGTTCGCCATTGGCGTGCTGGCGCTGGGCATCTATCCCAAGCCGCTGACCGACCTGATGGAGCCCTCGATCGCGAAGCTGGCGATGCAGATCGCATCCAGCAAGCTGCTGTAATTCCAGGATTTGATGATGACCACCTCGCCGCTGCTGCCATTGACCGCCGCTGACCTGCCACCGCTCGCTCCCGAGCTGGTGCTGATCGGCAGCGCCTTCGCCCTGATGATCCTCGACCTGTTCGTCAGCAACCGGAACAAGATCGTCACCCACCTGTTCTCGCTCGCTGCGCTGGCCGTGGTGCTGTTCATGCTGGCCACCGGCGTGGGCGGGCAGGGGGAGGTCTTCCATGGCATGTTCGTGCGCGATACCGCCGCGGACGTGATGAAGACCGGGATCGTGCTGCTCAGCGGCCTGACCCTGGTCTACGGCTGGCGCTACCTGCGTGACCGCAACCTGTTCCAGGGCGAGATCCCGGTGCTGATCCTGTTCGGCACCGCCGGCATGATGATCCTGGTCTCGGCCGGCAGCCTGCTGATGGTCTACCTGGGCCTGGAACTGCTGGCGCTGTGCTCCTACGCCCTGGTCGCCAGCAACCGCGAAAACGGCCTGGCCTCGGAAGCGGCGATGAAGTACATCGTGCTGGGTTCGCTGGCCTCCGGCCTGCTGCTGTACGGCATGTCGCTGATCTACGGCGCCACCGGCAGCCTGCACCTGGACGTCATCCGCGAGGCCATCCCGCACTCGGAAGAGCGCGTGCTGCTGATCACCGGTGCGGTGTTCATGATCGCCGGCGTCGCCTTCAAGCTGGGTGCCGCGCCGTTCCACATGTGGCTGCCGGACGTGTATCAGGGTGCCCCGGCACCGATCGCGCTGTTCATCAGCTCGGCGCCGAAGCTGGCCGCCTTCGGCATGGCGTACCGCCTGCTGGAAATGGGCGTGGGCCCGCTGTCGACCGAACTGCAGCTGCTGATCGCCGGCCTGGCCGCGGTCTCGCTGGTCATCGGCAACCTGATGGCCATCGCGCAGAGCAACCTCAAGCGCATGCTGGCGTTCTCCACCGTCTCGCACATCGGCTTCCTGCTGATGGGCATCGCCGGTGGCGGTTCGCAGGGCTATGCCGCCGCACTGTTCTACGCACTGGCCTACGCCATCATGTCGACCGCCGCCTTCGGCGCGATCATCGCGCTGTCGCGTGCCGGCTTCGAAGCCGAGAACATCGAGGACTTCAAGGGCCTGAATGCCCGCAACCCGTGGATGGCCGGCCTGGTGCTGTGCATCATGGCGTCGCTGGCCGGCATCCCGCCGTTCCTGGGCTTCTGGACCAAGCTGGCGGTGCTGGGCGCGGCCGTCAACGGCGGCCTGCTGTGGCTGGCCATCCTCGGCGTGCTGTGCGCCGTGGTCGGCTGCTTCTACTACCTGCGCGTCATCAAGGTCATGTACTTCGATGAGCCGGTGGGTGAGGCCATGCCGCGCAGCAACGACCGCGTGCTGGGCGTGGTGCTGGGCGTGAACGCGCTGGCACTGCTGGCCCTGGGCCTGGCCTGGAACCCGATCATGGTCTGGTGCCAGCAGGCATTTGCGCATCTTGCATAAAAGTTGACACAAAGCTGCGCGATTCGTGTAATATGCGCAGCCTGAGTTGTCACTGCAGCGGTTCAGCCAGAACATCGTTGCGGTAGCCCTCCTCGAAAGAGCAGGGCAGCAGTTCAAACACTTCCGGTGCGGGGTGGAGCAGTCTGGCAGCTCGTCGGGCTCATAACCCGAAGGTCGCAGGTTCAAATCCTGCCCCCGCTACCAACGTCATATCGGCGCCAACCGGTTTGATGAATGAGGGAAAGCTTGCATGTTTTGAAGCAATCACTCATAATTCCGCTTCTGATGCGGGGTGGAGCAGTCTGGCAGCTCGTCGGGCTCATAACCCGAAGGTCGCAGGTTCAAATCCTGCCCCCGCTACCAAGTAAAGAGATCGCCTTCGAAGTCCTGCTTCGAAGGCGTTTTTCTTTGGCATCTGCGTCGTTTCTGCGTGATCGGGGTCGGCCCCCTTCACCCGTGGAAAAGGGGGCTGACCCCGGGTCCGCACCTTGCACCAGCGCGGTGCAGTCGCTATCATCAGCGGCCTAGCAGTACCCCTGAAGGCGGCCTCCCAGCGGGAGTCCGGACCCGGAAGGAGGGCCGCAACCGGCAGGCAATGCAGGTTGCAACCGGAATCCAGTCACCGGAGTCTTTCCGGAAAAGGGGCCCAGCGGGCCCTTTGTCGTTTCCGGGGCGTCATGTTTCCACGTCGGCCAAGGCCGGCACCCAACCATAGAGATCAAGGCAGGCTGTGAGCGACAAGGCAACCGACATCGCGAATCTGCTCGCCCCGACCGTTGTGTCGCTGGGCCTGGAGCTGCTGGGCGTTGAGTATCTGCCGGCCCCCGGCGGTGCGACCCTGCGCCTTTACATCGACGTGCCGCTGGCTGAACAGCCCGAGCGCATCATCAATGTCGACGACTGCGAGCGCGTCAGCCGCGAAGTGTCGGCGCAGATGGACGTCGAAGACCCGATCAGCGGCAACTACACGCTGGAAGTGTCTTCGCCGGGCGTCGACCGTCCGCTGTTCAACCTGGAGCAGTTCGGCCGTCACCTCGGCGAAATGGCCAAGGTCACGCTGAAGCTGCCGCAGGACAACCGTCGTCGCCTGCAGGGCCGCATCGAAGCGACCGACGAGGCCGCGGACACCATCACTTTCATCGTCGACAAGGCCGAAGTGGTCGTGTCGGCCGACAACATCGACAAGGCACGGATCATGCCCGACTGGGTGGCGCTGGGGCTGGCCCCGAGCAAGCCGACCGGTCCGGCACCGAAGCGTCCGAAGCCGAACAAGAATTCTTCTTCCAACGAGCCGGCGGCAAAGAAGCCGCGCGCGGAGTGAGCCAATGAGCAAGGAACTGTTGCTGGTAGTCGACGCAGTCGCCAACGAGAAGGGCGTGCCGCGTGAAGTGATCTTCGATGCCATCGAGGCCGCCCTGGCCTCGGCAGCGAAGAAGCGCTATCCCGACGAGGAAGTGCTGACCCGCGTGGTCATCGACCACAAGGATGGCAGCTACGAAACCTTCCGCCGCTGGGAGGTGGTGGCCGATGACGTGGTCATGGAATCGCCGGACCGCCAGATCCGCCTGATGGATGCCGTCGATGAAGCCGAAGGCGTGGACGTCGGCGACTACATCGAAGAGCAGATCGAGAACCCGGACTTCGGCCGCATTGCTGCCCAGGCCGCCAAGCAGGTCATCGTCCAGCGCGTGCGCGAAGCCGAGCGCCAGCAGGTCGTGGATGCGTGGAAGGATCGCGTGGGTGAACTGATCACCGGCGTGGTCAAGCGCGCCGAGCGCGGCAACATCTATGTCGACCTCGGTGGCAACGCCGAAGGCTTCATCCCGAAGGACAAGGGCATTCCGCGCGACGTGCTGCGCGCCGGTGACCGCGTGCGCGGCTACCTGGCCGAAGTGCGCTCGGAGCCGCGTGGCCCGCAGCTGTTCATCAGCCGTGCCGCCCCGGAATTCATGATCGAGCTGTTCAAGCTGGAAGTGCCGGAAGTCGGCCAGGGCCTGGTGGAAATCAAGGCCTGCGCCCGCGATCCGGGCGACCGCGCCAAGATCGCCGTGCTGGCCCACGACCAGCGCACCGATCCGATCGGTGCCTGCATCGGCATGCGCGGTTCGCGCGTGCAGGCCGTGTCCAACGAGCTCAATGGTGAGCGCGTGGACATCGTGCTGTGGAACGACAACCCGGCCAACTTCGTCATCAACGCGATGGCGCCGGCCGAAGTGCAGTCGATCATCGTCGATGAAGACAAGCACTCGATGGACCTGGCTGTTGCTGAAGACCGCCTGGCCCAGGCGATCGGCAAGGGCGGCCAGAACGTGCGCCTGGCCAGCCGCCTGACCGGCTGGCAGCTCAACGTGATGACCCAGGACCAGGTCACCGCCAAATCGGAAGCCGAGCAGGCTTCGGCCCGCCAGCTGTTCATGGACAAGCTGGAAGTGGACGAGGAAATCGCCGGCATCCTGGTCAGCGAAGGCTTCGGCACCGTCGAGGAAATCGCATATGTCCCGGTCGGCGAACTGCTGGCCGTGGAAGGTTTCGACGAAGACATCGTCGAAGAGCTGCGCGCCCGTGCCCGCGATGCGCTGCTCAATGAGGCCCTGGCAGTCGAGGAAGGCCTTGAAGACGGCCAGCCGGCGCAGGACCTGCTGTCCCTGAAGGGCATGGACGAAGCCACCGCATATGCGCTGGCCGGCCACGGCGTGCGTACCAGCGAGGACCTGTCCGACCTGGCCGCCGACGAGGTCATGGACTTCGGCATCGAAGGACTGGATCAGGCGCGCGCCGCTGCGCTGATCCTGGCCGCCCGTGCCGAGGAGATCGCCCGACTGGAACGCGGCGAATGAGCCGGCAATGAACAGGGCCCTGAGCCGCTCAGGGCGTAGAATCCGCGCCACCTCCACATGCGGGGGGGCGCCCACAAGATCATAGGATCCGAATGTCGCAGCAAACCACCATCCGCAAGCTTGCCGAACTGGTCAACACGCCGGTCGAAAAACTGCTGGAACAGCTGGCCGGTGCCGGCATGAAGTTCAGCGGTCCCGACCAGGTCGTGACCAGCTCCGAGAAGGTTAAGCTCCTGGGCTTCCTTCGTCGTTCGCACGGCAAGCCCGAGCAGGCCCCGGAAGAGACCGATCAGTCTGCAAAGAAGATCACGCTCAACCGCCGGAAGCAGCAGGAAGTGACGGTCAATTCCGGTCGCAGCAAGACGACCGTGAATGTCGAGGTGCGCCAGAAGCGTACCTACGTCAAGGATGGTGCTCGCGCCATGACTCCGGACGAAGAGCGCGCCGACATCCTGCGCAAGCTGGAAGAATCGCGTGCCCGCAACCTTGCCGAACAGCAGGCCCTGGCCGAGAAGGATCGTCTGCGCGACGAGGCCATCGTCCGCGCCCGTGAGGAAGAGGTTGCCGCCAAGGAGCGTGCCGAAGCCGAGAAGAAGGCGGCCGAGGAAGCTGCGGCTGCCGCCAAGGCGGCCGAGGCGCTGGCTGCCAGCAAGCCCAAGCGTGCTCCGATCGACGAAACCGCGCCGCGCCCGCCGCGCGCCGCGGCTGCCGCCCCGGCTGCGCCGCGTGGTGCTCCGCCGCCGCCGCGCAGCGACGACCGCAACAACCGCAGCGCGCCGCGCAACGAGCGTGGCCCGGGTGATCGTTTCGCCGGCCAGATGCACCTGTCGGCTGCCGACCGTGCGCGCCGTGGCAACAGCAACAACAGCAACAACCGTGGTCGTCCGGGTGGCCGCAACCAGAGCGGTGGCCGTCGCGACATGTCGCGTGGTGGCAACAACGCCGGTCCGCACGCCTTCGAACGTCCGACCGCACCGGTCGTGCGTGAAGTGGCGATCGGCGAGACCATCACCGTGGCCGACCTGGCGCAGAAGCTCGCGCTGAAGGGTGGCGAGGTGGTGAAGGCGCTGTTCAAGATGGGCGTGATGGCGACCATCACCCAGTCCATCGACCACGACACCGCTGCGCTGGTGACCGAAGAGCTCGGCCACAAGGCGATCCGTGCCAACGACAACGATGCCGAAGACGCACTGCTGGCCTCGACCGGTGAAAACCAGGGCGAAGCCGTGCAGCGCCCGCCGGTGGTCACCATCATGGGTCACGTCGACCACGGCAAGACCTCGCTGCTGGATTACATCCGCCGCACCAAGGTCGCCCACGGCGAAGCCGGTGGCATTACCCAGCACATCGGTGCCTACCACGTCGATACGCCCAAGGGCGTCATCAGCTTCCTGGATACCCCGGGCCACGCCGCGTTCACCTCGATGCGTGCCCGCGGTGCCAAGCTGACCGACATCGTGGTGCTGGTGGTTGCCGCCGACGACGGCGTCATGCCGCAGACCAAGGAAGCGATCCAGCACGCCCGTTCGGCGGGTGTGCCGCTGATCGTGGCGATCAACAAGATCGACAAGTCCGGCGCCGACCCGATGCGGGTCAAGAACGAGCTGCTCTCCGAGCAGGTCGTGGCCGAAGACTTCGGTGGTGACATCCAGATGGTGGAGATCTCGGCCAAGACCGGCCTGGGCATCGACGACCTGCTGGATGCGGTGTCGGTGCAGGCCGAACTGCTGGAACTGAAGGCCGTCGACGAAGGCCGCGCCTCGGGCGTGGTGATCGAATCGTCGCTGGACAAGGGCCGCGGCCCGGTCGCTACCGTGCTGGTGCAGCAGGGCCGCCTGAAGAAGGGCGACTACCTGGTGTGCGGCATCCAGTACGGCCGCGTGCGTGCGCTGTTCGACGAAACCGGCAAGCAGCCGGAGTTCGCCGGCCCGTCCATCCCGGTGCAGGTCCTTGGCCTGTCCGGTGTGCCGGAGGCCGGTGACGACTTCGTGGTGGTCGAGGACGAGCGTCTGGCCAAGGACGTTGCCCAGCAGCGTGAGACCAAGCGTCGTGAATCGCGCTTGGTCGCCACCGCTGGCAGCCGCATGGAAGACATCATGGCGACCCTGGGCAAGGGCGAGGGCCAGCAGGTCCTCAACCTGGTCATCAAGGCCGACGTGCAGGGTTCGGTGCAGGCCCTGAGCCAGGCACTGGTCGCGCTGTCCAACGAAGACATCCGCATCAACGTGATCCACTCCGGCGTGGGCGGCATCACCGAGTCGGACGCCAACTCGGCGGCCGCTTCGAAGGCCACCGTCATCGGCTTCAACGTGCGTGCGGATGCTTCGGCCCGTCGCATCATTGAATCCAACGGCGTCGACCTGCGCTACTTCTCGATCATCTATGACGTGATCGATCAGGTGAAGCAGGTGGCCTCCGGTCTGCTGGGCGTGGAGATCCGCGAAGAGATCATCGGTATCGCCGAGGTCCGCGACGTCTTCCGCAGCTCCAAGCTGGGCGCCGTCGCCGGCTCGATGGTCATCGAGGGCGTGGTCAAGCGCAACAAGCCGATCCGCGTGCTGCGCGACAGCGTGGTGATCTTCGAGGGCGAGCTGGAATCGCTGCGTCGCTTCAAGGAGAACGTCGAAGAAGTCCGCAACGGTACCGAATGCGGTATCGCGGTGAAGGCGTACAACGACGTCAAGCCGGGTGACCAGATCGAGTGCTTCGAGCGTATTGAAGTGCCGCGCACCCTGTAATGCTGCAGTGGGCCGGCCCTCACGGGCCGGTCCGCCCCCTGGTGGGGCCCGGCCTTGGTCGGGCCGCTCCTCCTGGTAGGACCCGACCTTGGTCGGGTCACATTCAAATCAAGAGCCCGACCGCGTGCCCAAGACTTTCCATCGAACCGACCGTGTCTCCGCCCAGCTGCGCCGTGAACTCGGCACCCTGGTGCACAACGCCGTGCGCGAGCACGGGTTGCCCTCGGTGAGCGTGTCCGACGTGGAAATCACCCGCGACATGGCCCATGCCAAGGTGTTCGTCACCGCGCTGATGCCGGAACGTTCGGCTGAAGCCGTGGCAGGCCTGAAGGAACTGGGCTACCGCCTGCGCATGGACCTGGCCCGTGCGATGAAGCTGCGCCACGTGCCGGAGCTGCATTTCCACTACGACGACTCGGTCGACCGTGGTGAGCACATCGACAACATCCTGCGCGACCTGCCCGATACGCTGGCCGCCGAGAAGCGTCGCGAGAGCGACGAAGAATAAGGTAGCGCCGGGCCGATGCCCGGCGTCTTTCCATTCCGGCAACGCGAAGCCCCAGCGGGCCGCGCTGCGGCAGCCGGGCATGGCCCGGCTCTACACACTCCTGTCATGACCCGAATTCAGTTCCGCCGCCTGGATGGCATCCTGCTGCTCGACAAGTCGACCGGCATGAGCTCCAACGCTGCCCTGCAGGTGGCGCGCCGCCTGTTCCGCGCCGAGAAGGGGGGGCATACCGGCAGCCTCGACCCGCTGGCCACCGGCCTGCTGCCGCTGTGCTTCGGTGAGGCGACCAAGATCGCCGGCCTGCTGCTGGGTTCGGCCAAGGCCTACGACGCCGAGATCGTGCTCGGCCAGACCACCGATACCGACGATGCCGAAGGCCAGGTGCTGCTGCAGCGCCCGGTGCCGGCGATCAGTACCGAGGCCCTGCAGGCTGCGTTGGCGCCGCTGACCGGCAGCATCCGCCAGCGCGCCCCGATCTATTCGGCGCTGAAGCAGGGCGGTGAACCGCTGTATGTGAAGGCCCGCCGCGGCGACGTCATCGAAGCGCCCGAACGCGAGGTGCAGGTGCACGCCATCGAGGTGCTGGAGCAGCAGCCGGAACGGCTGCGGCTGCGCGTGACCTGCGGCTCGGGTACCTACATCCGCAGCCTGGCCCGCGATCTCGGCGAAAGCCTGGGCTGCGGCGCCCACATCAGCGCCCTGCGCCGGCTCTGGGTCGAGCCGTTCCGCGAGCCCGCCATGGTCACGCTGGACCAGCTGCGGGCGATGGTCGAGGCCGGTGACGAGGCCGGCATGGATGCGCTGCTGCTGCCGCTGGCGGCCGGCCTGGCTGAATACCCGAGGGTCGACCTGGATGCCGACCAGGCCCACCGGTTCTGTGTCGGCCAGCGCCAGCGCGACCTGTCCTGGCCGCGCGGCCTGGTGGCGGTGTTTGGTCCGGACGATGCTGTCCAGGGCCTGGGCCAGGTCGACGACAGTGGCCTGCTGGCCCCGCAGCGCCGTTTCAACCTCTGATCGGGGCCGGGTGGTTCAGCCCCGGTCCTTGTCCCGGAAGCCCCCGACCGTTACAATTTCGCGGCCGTTTTCCGGCAACCTGCCTCGCGCAGGTTTCATCCTCGTAGTCCACGGCGAGCCTGGCGGTGCGCGAAGCGCGTTCCTGCCGGCCACGCATCACAGAGAAAAAAGAAATGTCGATCGACACCCAGAAGGTCATTGAAGACAACAAGCGCAGCTCGGCTGACACCGGCTCCCCGGAAGTCCAGGTTGCGCTGCTGACCGCCCGCATCGAACTGCTGACCGGCCACTTCAAGACCCACAAGAAGGACCACCACAGCCGCCGCGGCCTGCTGCAGATGGTCAACCGCCGTCGCAGCCTGCTCGACTACCTGAAGAAGAAGGACGTCGAGCGTTACAAGGCCCTGATCGAGAAGCTTGGCCTGCGTCGCTAAGCAACGAATCCCCCGCGGCGCAGCGATGCGCCGCGGTTTTGTTTTGTAGCACCGCAATCCCCGATTCAGGCCGGAACGATCCGGCCACCCGCTGGCGGCAAGGGTCGCCGACGGTCCAAATTCGCAGACAGCATCCCCAAGGACACCCTCCGTGGCAAAAATCACCAAAACCTTCCAGTACGGCAAGCACACCGTCACGCTTGAGACCGGCGAAGTCGCCCGTCAGGCCAGCGGCGCCGTCATCGTCAAGATGGACGACACCGTACTGCTGGTCACCGCCGTCGCCGCCAAGAGCGCGCGCGAAGGCCAGGACTTCTTCCCGCTGACCGTCGATTATCAGGAAAAGTTCTACGCCGGCGGCCGTATCCCGGGTGGTTTCTTCAAGCGCGAAGGCCGTGCGACCGAGAAGGAAACCCTGATCTCGCGTCTGATCGACCGTCCGATCCGCCCGCTGTTCCCGGAAGACTACAAGAACGAAGTGCAGATCATCGCCACGGTGATGTCGCTGAACCCGGACGTGGACGGTGACATCCCGGCCCTGATCGGTGCTTCGGCTGCCCTGGCCCTGGCTGGCACCCCGTTCATGGGTCCGATCGGCGCGGCCAAGGTCGGTTACAAGAACGGCGAGTACATCCTGAACCCGACCGTCAGCGAACTGGCTGACTCGCAGCTGGAGCTGGTCGTCGCCGGTACCTCCAACGCCGTGCTGATGGTTGAATCCGAAGCCGCGCTGCTGTCCGAAGAAGTGATGCTGGGCGCCGTGACCTTCGGTCACCGCGAAATGCAGAAGGTCATCAACGCGATCAACGAGCTGACCGTCGAAGCCGGCACCAAGCCGTCGACCTGGGAAGCCCCGGCCAAGAACGACGCGCTGATCTCCGCCCTGAAGGAAGCCATCGGCCCGCGCCTGGGCGAAGCCTTCCAGGTGCGTGACAAGCTGCAGCGCCGCGATGCCATCTCGGCGATCAAGAAGGACGTGGTCGAAACCCTGGCTGGCCGCGTGGCCGCTGAAGGCTGGAACCCGGCCGAGCTGTCGAAGGAATTCGGCGAGCTGGAATACCGCACCATGCGTGACTCCGTGCTGGACACCAAGGTCCGTATCGACGGCCGTGCGCTGGACACCGTCCGCCCGATCGCCGTGAAGACCGGCGTGCTGCCGCGTACCCACGGTTCCTCGCTGTTCACCCGTGGCGAAACCCAGGCCATCGTGACCATCACCCTGGGCACCGCCCGTGATGGCCAGGTCATCGACGCCGTTGCCGGTGAGTACAAGGAAAACTTCCTGTTCCACTACAACTTCCCTCCGTTCTCGGTGGGTGAGTGCGGCCGCATGATGGGCCCGAAGCGCCGTGAAATCGGCCACGGCCGCCTGGCCAAGCGCGGCGTGCTGGCTGTCATGCCGTCGCTGGAATCCTTCCCGTACACCATCCGCGTCGTCTCGGAAATCACCGAGTCGAACGGTTCCTCGTCGATGGCGTCGGTCTGCGGCTCGTCGCTGGCCCTGATGGACGCCGGCGTTCCGGTGAAGGCGCCGGTGGCCGGTATCGCCATGGGCCTGGTCAAGGAAGGCGAGCGCTTCGTCGTCCTGTCCGACATCCTGGGTGACGAAGATCACCTGGGCGACATGGACTTCAAGGTGGCCGGTACCGCTGAGGGCATCTCCGCCCTGCAGATGGACATCAAGATCGAAGGCATCACCGAAGAGATCATGAAGCAGGCCCTGCAGCAGGCCAAGGCTGGCCGTCTGCACATCCTGGGCGAGATGGCCCACGGCCTGACCGCTCCGCGTGAAGAGCTGTCGGACTACGCGCCGCGCCTGCTGACCATCAAGATCCACCCGGACAAGATCCGCGAAGTGATCGGCAAGGGTGGCTCGACCATCCAGGCCATCACCAAGGAAACCGGCACCCAGATCGACATCCAGGATGACGGCACCATCGTCATCGCTTCGGTCAATGCCATCGCTGCCCAGGCCGCCAAGGCCCGCATCGAGCAGATCACCTCGGACGTCGAGCCGGGCCGCATCTACGAAGGCAAGGTCGCCAAGATCATGGACTTCGGTGCGTTCGTCACCATCCTGCCGGGCAAGGACGGTCTGGTCCACGTGTCGCAGATCTCCAGCGATCGCGTCGAGAAGGTCGGCGACGTGCTGAAGGAAGGCGATGTGGTCAAGGTCAAGGTGCTGGAAGTCGACAAGCAGGGCCGTATCCGCCTGTCGATGAAGGCCGTGGAAGAAGGCGACGCCGTCAGCGCCGAGTAATCGGCCAACGGCTGATCGCGGTAGGTGTCAACCTTGGTTGGCACGCTTCTGGAATCGCTGAAATGAGAAAGCGGGCTTCGGCCCGCTTTTTCTTTGCCTCGATGTCACGAAGAGCCGCCCATCGAAGTCGCTGCATGTCCTGCCGCAGTGCCTGAGCGCCGCCACGTGGCCATCGTTCTGTCACGGTTGCGCGGATCGCGCCTGTCCACGGGACGACATGCCGCGACATCCGTACCGCAGGCGCATCGGTTTGCTAACGTGGCTGCGCCTTAGAACCGGGAGATCCCATGTTCCGCCAGACCGTGGCCGTCCTTGCCGTGCTGATTGCCGGTGCCTTGCCCATCGCCGCGCACGCCGCGCCGGCGCCGCCGCCGATCTTCGGTGCCTACTACCCCGGCGGCTCGGCCGAGCGCTATCCGGTCTCGAACATTCCCGCCGAGCGCCTCACCCACCTGTTCTACGCGTTCTCCACCATCGAGGACGGGCGCTGCACGATCGGCGCGGAAGCGCCGAAGAATTTCGCTGCACTGGCTGAGCTGAAAAAGGCCCACCCGCATCTGCGCACGCTGATTTCGATCGGTGGCTGGGGCGCGGGCGGCTTCTCCGATGCAGCGCTGACCGAAGCCAGCCGCAAGCGCCTGGTCGACTCGTGCATGGCGCTGTTCTTCGATCGTCATGCCGACAGCTTCGATGGCGTGGACATCGACTGGGAGTTCCCGGTCAGTGGTGGGCCGAAGGAGCTGGCACACCGCCCGCAGGACCGCGCCAATCTGACCCGGCTCGCGCAGGCCTTCCGCGTAGCCCTCGATGCGCGTGGCCGCAAGCTCGGGCAGCCGATGCTGTTGACCGCCGCGCTGGCCGCCGGTCGCCTGCAGACCGATGGCCCCTACGATCCAGCCGCAAGCTATGACCTGCCGGCGCTGGCCAAGGTGTTCGATTTCATCAACCTGATGAGCTACGACATGGGCACCGGCTTCTCATCGGTGTCGACCTTCAATGCGCCCCTGCATGAAGTGCCGGCTGATCCGCTGGCGCCGGAACTGCGGCGCTGGAACAACGTCGCCGGCGCGGTGCAGTACTACCGCGAGCACGGTGTGCCGGCCGACAAGCTGGTGCTGGGTGTGCCGTTCTACGGCCGCGGTTTCAAGGTCACCGGCGATGCGCCGGATGGCCTGTACCAGTCCTACAGTGCGCCGGCCGATGCCGGCGACTGGCGCGTGATCAAATCGCGCTATCTCGACCAGCCGGGCTGGACGAAGCACTGGCAGCCGCAAGCGCAGAGCCCGTGGCTGTACAACGCCGGGCAGAAGATCTTCATCAGCTATGAAGACCCGCGCTCGATCGGCCTGCGTGCGCAGTTCGCCCGCGAACAGGGCCTGGCCGGCGTCTTCATGTGGGAGCTGACCGGCGACGACGAACAGGCCAGCCTGCTCAACGCCATGCTGGGCCCCTGACAGAAGGCGCGCATCGGCGATTGAGCCCGTCCTTCGCGGAGTCGAGCTGGCTCGACTAACGGTTGCGCCGGGCCACGCCCGGCGAACGCTCAATTGGCCCAGACGCTGTTGGGATCCCCGTTGCGGGCGCGGCGCTGGCTGGCGACGGCCAGGCGGGCGAAGCCGAAGGCCATGGCCAGCGCGATGGCATCGACCCAGAACAGCGGCCAGTGGCCACGCGCCGCCGCGCGCCACAGCCAGTCACCATTGAGTGCACCGTGCAGGACCGGCACCAGCGCAGTGCTGATCGCTGCGGCCCACAGCAGTTCGCGTGCGGCCTGCGCGGGGCGACGCAGCGCAGCCCACAGCGCACAGGCGCCCCAGCTGCCGAAGCACGCCCAGCGGATGCCGTGGTCGACTGCCGACGATGCCAGCCGCTCCAGGACCAGCGCGGTGACGAACGCGACCGAGATCGCCACGCACAGGCCGATGCACACGCCGACCGTGGCCCGCGCCATGTTCACACCGGCACGTGGCTGTTGCGGCTGGCGACGCTTGCGCCGCGACTCGATCCACAACAGGTTGCCGGAGTAGAACAGGAATGCACCACCGAGGCCGAGCAGGAAGTACAGCCAGACCACGACGCCGTTGCCGAACTCGCCGAAGTGCAGTGCGTAGGCCGCACTGAGCGTGGCGTGGTTGGCATCGCGCTGGCCCGGCAGCTGGGAGGCCAGCAGGTTGCCGGTGGTCACGTCCAGCGCTACCGCGCCGAGCGGGCCGAGCGTGCCGCTGGCCTCACCGGTGATTTCGATGGTGGCGTTGGCATCGCCGGCGTTGGCCAGCTTCAGGTAGGCCGGCTCGAAGTTGGCCACGCCCTGTGCGCGGGCCACTTCAAGCGCACGCGCATGCAGCAGGCGCAGGCTGCCCGGCGGTGCCGGGATGCCGCTGGCGTCGCGCACCGGCGCGGTGTCCATTGCGGTCGGTACCGCCTGCAGGGCCTTGCCGTCGTAAATCAACGGGTTGAGCAGGGCCATCTGCACGAACACCAGGCAGAGCAGGGCGCCAGTGACCGCGAACATCAGGTGGAAGGGCAGGCTGAGCACGCCGATCACGTTGTGCGCGTCCTGCCACAGCTGCTTCAGGTTGCGGCCCGGCCGCAGCGCGAACAGGTCGCCGAACAGCTTCGGCAGGTGGATCACCAGGCCGCTCAGCAGCGCCATGCCATACAGCAGGCTGACGATGCCCATCACGTAGATGCCGGCCACCGGCAGTCCGAGGCTGTAATGCAGTTCGTTGACCAGTTCGGCCAGCCCGGTCTGTGGTGGCGTCGGGCTGCCGGCAATCTGGCCCGGCCAGGCATAGCGCCAGCTGCCGTCATCGGCCTGCCAGTAGGCCAGTGGTTGTGGATGCTCGGCGCCGGGGAAGGTCATGCCGACGTGGCGGCGGGCTTCCGGGTGTGCCGACAGCACGTCTTCCAGCAGGTACTGTGCGTCGTCCAGGCCCGCCGGCAACGCGGTGGCTGCGCCTGGGGTCTGCCACAGCGGGAGATCGTGGTGGAACAGGGTCAGCGCACCTGCGTAGAAGGCCACGAACAGGCCGAAGCCGGCAACCAGGCCGACCCAGGTGTGCAGGGTGGTGAACGTACGCAGGGTCTGCGAGCTGAACTTCATGGGGTGGGTCTCATTGCACCGCGCCGGTCAGGCGCAGCAGCGTCAGCACGGCGAAGCCGGCTGCAGCGCTGCCGGCCAGTGTCACCCAGGCGCGCAGTGCGCTGCGGAAGCTGAACGCCCACAGGGCAGCCAGCATCCACAGCGGGATGAACGTGATCAGGCTGGGCACCAGCGCGTTCTGCCAGGGGCCTGGCGGCAGCCAGGTCACCAGTCCGGTCGCGGCCGCGGCCAGGAAGAAGCCGGCCACGATGCCGGCGAAGGCGCGCGGCCACATCAGGGCGACTCCGTGCCCGGGCGATGCCAGGCGGCCAGGGCTGGCAGCAGCATCGCCGCCAGCATCCAGGTGCACAGCATCGCCACCAGGCCAGCAGCAAAGCCGAGTTCGGCCATCCACAGCCACAACGCGGCAGCGGCGGCGACCATGCTGATCTCGCGGCCGAGGCGGCCGGCGCGGCGCAGGCGCGGCCAGCGGCAGTGCGGCGAGGCGGCATAGAAGGCCAGTGCCGAGAACATCGCCGCCAGCATGCCCAGGCTGCAGAAGCCCAGCGTGGAAAGGCCGACGGTGATCATTGCGGGCGGCCGCCTTGGCAGCGGGCCGGCGAACGCGGGACACGGGCGGGGCCGGCGGGAGCCGGTCGGAGCGGGTGGCGCATCACGAGGTCCTGGGGGAAAGCGGGCAGGCTGGCACGGGGCGGGCTGCGCGGACATGGTAATCATTGCGTTTTCACGCCGCCAGCGCTGACCATTCAGCGGACCGTACGGTAGCCCTTGGGCTTTCCGGTGCGCTGGTTTAAGATCGTCGCAGAACCCTGACTGGAACAAGGTGGCCCGCGCCCAGCGCCGGCCGAGCGTGCGACATGAGCACTACCACCGCCCACTGTTGACCTGCCCCCCGAAGGCCCTGTGTTCCAGGCGCCCTCGCGGCGCTTTTTTATTGCCCGGGCGATGGCCCGGGAACGCTTTCCAGCCCGCCCCGCGGGCCCCGCACGAAGCCAATGCGATGATCAACATTACCCTTCCCGACGGCAGCCGCCGCGAGTTCGAAAACCCCGTCAGCGTCATGGACGTCGCCCAGTCGATCGGTGCCGGCCTGGCCAAGGCCACCATCGCCGGTTCGGTCGATGGCGTGCTGGTCGATGCCAGCGACGTCATCGATCACGATGCCAGCCTGCGCATCATCACCGCCAAGGACGAGGAGGGCGTGGAGATCATCCGCCATTCCTGCGCCCACCTGGTCGGCCACGCCGTCAAGCAGCTGTACCCGGACGTGAAGATGGTGATCGGCCCGGTGATCGCCGAGGGCTTCTACTACGACATCTACTCCGAGCGCCCGTTCACCCCGGACGACATGGCCGCGATCGAGAAGCGCATGGGTGAACTGATCGGCCAGGACTACGACGTCATCAAGAAGGTGACGCCGCGCGCCGAAGTGATCGAGATCTTCAAGGCCCGTGGCGAGGACTACAAGCTGCGCCTGATTGAAGACATGTCCGACGACATCCAGGCGATGGGCATGTACTACCACCAGGAATACGTGGACATGTGCCGCGGCCCGCACGTGCCGAACACGCGCTTCCTGAAGGCCTTCAAGCTGACCCGCATCTCCGGCGCCTACTGGCGTGGCGACGCGCAGAACGAACAGCTGCAGCGCATCTACGGCACCGCCTGGGCCGACAAGAAGCAGCTCGAGGCGTACATCAAGCGCATCGAGGAAGCCGAGATGCGCGACCACCGCCGCATCGGCAAGCAGCAGGACCTGTTCCACCTGCAGGAAGAAGCGCCGGGCCTGGTGTTCTGGCACCCGAAGGGCTGGGCGTTGTGGCAGGTGGTGGAGCAGTACATGCGCAAGGTCTACCGCAGCAGCGGCTACGGTGAAGTGCGCTGCCCGCAGATCCTGGACGTGAGCCTGTGGAAGAAGTCCGGCCACTGGGACAATTACCAGGACAACATGTTCTTCACCGAGTCGGAGAAGCGCACCTACGCGGTCAAGCCGATGAACTGCCCGGGCCATGTCCAGGTGTTCAACCAGGGCCTGCACAGCTATCGCGACCTGCCGATCCGCTACGGTGAGTTCGGTTCCTGCCACCGCAACGAGCCGTCCGGCGCGCTGCACGGCATCCTGCGCGTGCGTGGTTTCACCCAGGACGACGGCCATGTGTTCTGCACCGAGAGCCAGATCGAGTCGGAAGTGACCGCGTTCCACCAGCAGGCGCTGGCGGTCTACCAGCACTTCGGTTTCGATGAGATCCAGATCAAGATCGCACTGCGCCCGGAATCGCGCCTGGGCGACGACGCCACCTGGGACAAGGCCGAGGGCGCGCTGCGCTCGGCGCTGTCCAGCTGTGGCGTGGAATGGCAGGAGCTGCCGGGCGAGGGCGCCTTCTATGGCCCGAAGATCGAGTACCACCTGAAGGACGCGATCGGCCGTACCTGGCAGCTGGGCACCATGCAGGTCGACTTCATGATGCCGGGCCGTCTGGGCGCCGAGTACGTGGACGAGAACAGCCAGAAGAAGCACCCGGTCATGCTGCACCGCGCCATCGTCGGCTCGATGGAGCGCTTCCTGGGCATCCTGATCGAGCACCATGCCGGCCAGTTCCCGGCCTGGCTGGCGCCGACCCAGGTGGTGGTGGCCAACATCACCGACGCCCAGGCCGACTACGTCTCGGGTGTGACCAAAACCCTTGCGGAGCAAGGCTTCCGCGTCAGCTCGGATTTGCGTAACGAGAAGATCGGCTATAAAATCCGCGAGCATACGTTGCAGCGCGTGCCCTACCTGCTGGTCATTGGTGACCGCGAGAAGGAAAATGGGGCTGTGGCGGTGCGTACGCGTTCTGGCGAAGACCTGGGCAGCATGAGCCTGCAGGCCTTCATCGAGCGGCTCCACGCCGAGGGCGCGTAAGCAAAGGTCCGGTCCGGGCGCACAGGCACCCGGACCGGTTCGATACCCTTGGGAGAACGTAATATCAGCACCCCTGACAACAAACAGAACCGCAAGAATCAGGAAATCCGTGTGCCGCGCGTCCGCGTGATCGGCAGTGACGGAGAAATGATCGGCGTGTTGTCGCGCGACGAAGCGCTGTCCATGGCCGAAGATGAAGGCCTGGACCTGGTCGAAATCCAGCCGCAGGCCGATCCGCCGGTCTGCAAGATCATGGACTTCGGCAAGTTCAAGTTCGAAGCGCAGAAGAAGGCCAGCGAGGCCAAGAAGAAGACCAAGCAGGTCGAGATCAAGGAAGTGAAGTTCCGTCCGGTCACGGACGAGGGCGACTACCAGATCAAGCTGCGCAAGATGCGCGGGTTCCTCGAAGATGGTGACAAGATCAAGGTCAACATCCGTTTCCGTGGCCGTGAAATGAGCCACCAGGAACTGGGCCGCGAAATGGCCAACCGGATCGAGACCGATCTGGGTGAGGACATCGTCATTGAATCCCGTCCGCGCCTGGAAGGGCGTCAGATGGTCATGATGATCGCGCCGAAGAAGAAGACCTGAGGCCTGACCGGCCGCCTTCCGGGGCGCCTGGCTGAATGGTTCAGGGCAAAGGGACGCCATGGGCGTCCCTTTGCTTTTGCAGGAAGCCGGTGAATTGCCGGCGGAAGGGTTGCAGGGGCTGGTGGCAGGGCGGTTTTGCCTGTATCATGCCCGGCTCGACCCACCCAGGACGGGTCGTACGCCGATCATGGCAGGACGGAAAGAGCGGCCCAGGCCGCCGCCAGATCAGTCAGAAACCAGGGTCATATCCCATCAAGGACATTGCAATGCCCAAGATCAAGACCAACCGGGCAGCGGCCAAGCGTTTCCGCAAGACCGCCTCGGGCAAGTACAAGTGCGGCCACGCCAACCGTAGCCACATCCTCACGAAGAAAGCGACCAAGCGTAAGCGTAATCTGCGTCAGACGGGCCATGTCCGTGCAGAAGACGCAGGCCGTCTGGACCGCATGCTCCCTTACCTCTGAGGAACTGAAAAATGGCACGAGTTAAGCGTGGCGTACAGGCGCGTCGCCGCCACAAGAAGATTCTGGATCTCGCCAAGGGCTATTACAACGCCCGTCGCAAGGTCTTCCGCGTCGCCAAGCAGGCGGTCATCAAGGCACAGCAGTACGCCTACATCGGCCGTAAGCAGAAGAAGCGCAACTTCCGTTCGCTGTGGATCACCCGTATCAATGCGGCTGCCCGCATCAACGGCCTGAGCTACAGCCGCTTCATGAACGGTCTGCTGAAGGCCGGCATCACCCTGGATCGCAAGGTCCTGGCTGACATCGCCGTGCACGACGCAGCCGGTTTTGCTGCGCTGGCCGAAAAGGCCAAGGGCGCGCTGGCGGCATAAGTCCTTCCCGATGCCGTAACCGTTCACTCGGAACGGTGTCAGGTCAAGGCAATGCATGGGGAAGGGCGCAAGTCCTTCCCCATTCTTTTTTGGGTCCCGGCGAGGCCACAGCGGCAGCGCGGGGACGGCGGTGGCGACAGGGGTCGGCCCTTCGCGCATCGCGATGGCAGATCGACTGGAGTTCCGGCCCCCCATGAGCGACATCCAATCCCTCACCACCCAGGCGCTGGCCGATGTGGCCGCCGCACAGAGCCCCGACGTGCTGGAACAGCTGCGCGTGGCCCTGCTTGGCAAGAGTGGCAGCATCACCTCGCAGCTCAAGCAGCTCGGCGCCCTGCCGGCCGACGAGCGCAAGGCCGCCGGTGAAGCGATCAACCAGGCCCGCGACGCGCTGACCCGCGCACTGGGCGAGCGCAAGGCGCTGCTGGAAGACGCGGCACTGGATGCGCGCCTGGCCGCCGAAACCATCGACATCACCCTGCCGGGCCGCAACGGCGATCGTGCCGGCCTGCATCCGATCACCCGCACCCTGGAGCGCATCACCGGCATCTTCGGCCGGCTGGGCTACGAGCTGTCGGAAGGTCCGGAGATCGAGGACGACTGGCACAACTTCGAGGCGCTGAACTTCCCGCCGCACCATCCGGCGCGCGCCATGCACGATACCTTCTACTTTGGCGACGGCCGCCTGCTGCGCACGCACACCTCCGGTGTGCAGGTGCGTTACATGGGCGACCACGCGCCGCCGCTGCGCATGATCGCCGCGGGCAAGGTGTACCGCAGCGACAGCGACCAGACCCATTCGCCGATGTTCCACCAGGTGGAAGGCCTGCTGGTGGATGAGCATTCGACCTTCGCCGACCTGAAGGGCACGCTGGCCGAGTTCGTGCGTGCGTTCTTCGAGCGCGACTTCGAGATGCGCTTCCGCCCCAGCTACTTCCCGTTCGTTGAACCGGGCGCGGAAGTGGACATCGCCTGGCAGCAGCCCGATGGCAGCACCCGCTGGCTGGAAGTGCTCGGCTGCGGCATGGTCCATCCGAACGTGCTGCGCAACGTCGGCATCGATCCGGAGCGCTACACCGGCTTCGCCTTCGGCATGGGCGTGGAGCGCTTCGCGATGCTGCGCTACGGCGTCAACGATCTGCGCGCGTTCTTCGAGAACGACGTGCGGTTCCTGAAGCAGTTCGCTTAACGCATCAGGTAGCGCCGGGCCATGCCCGGCGGACTCAACAACGCAGGCCCAGGCGCATGCGCCGGGCCCACCAGGGTGACACCATGAAATTCTCCGAAAACTGGCTGCGCAGCCACGTCCCGACCGGCGCCTCGCGCGATGAACTGAGCGCGGTGCTGACCGCCATCGGCCTGGAAGTGGAAGAAGTGACCGCGCTGGGCGAGGGCCTCGAGCACGTGGTCGTGGCACGCATCGTCGACGCCGTACGCCATCCGGAAGCGGACCGCCTGCAGGTGTGCAGGGTCGATGCCGGGCAGGGCGAGCCGCTGCAGATCGTCTGCGGCGCGCCGAACGCGCGCCCGGGCCTGGTTGCACCGCTGGCCATGGTCGGTGCGCAGATCGGCGAGCTGAAGATCAAGCCGGCCAAGCTGCGCGGCGTCGAGTCCAACGGCATGCTGTGCTCGGCCAAGGAGCTGGGCCTGGACAACGATGCCTCCGGCCTGTTGGAACTGCCGGACGACGCGCCGGTCGGCCAGACCCTGGTCGAGTACCTGGGCCTGCCGGACGCCAGCATCGAGATCAAGCTGACCCCGAACCGCGCCGACTGCTTCAGCCTGCGCGGTATCGCCTACGACGTCGCCGCGGCCACCCGTAGCGATGTGCTGGATTTCACCGCCGAGGCGATTCCCGCCGTCGGCAGCCGTGAGTTGGCCATCCAGCTCGACGCCGGCGCCGAAGCGCCGCGTTACCTGGGCCGCGTCATCGAAGGCGTCAACGCCGCTGCCAGGACCCCGCTGTGGATGGCCGAGCGCCTGCGCCGCAGTGGCGTGCGTCCGGTCTCGTTGCTGGTCGACATCACCCAGTATGTGATGCTGGAACTGGGCCAACCGATGCATGCCTACGATCTCGGCACTCTGCAGGGCAGCATCGCGGTGCGCCGCGCGCGCGCGGGCGAGACGCTGAAACTGCTGGACGGCCGCGATGCCGCGCTGGATGACAGCTTCCTGGTGGTCACCGACGCCGATCGTGCGGTCGGCCTGGCCGGCCTGATGGGCGGCTTCGACACCCGTGTCACCGATGCCACCACTGCCGTGTTCCTGGAAGCCGCGCATTTCGCGCCGGCCGCGATCATGGGCCGTGGCCGCAAGCTGGGCCTGCATACCGATGCCGGCCACCGCTTCGAGCGCGGTGTCGATCCGGCACTGCCGCGCACCGCGATTGAGTACGCCACCCGCCTGGTGCTGGACCTGGCCGGCGGTACCCCGGCGCCGGTCACCGAGGCCGTGCGTGAAGCCGATCTGCCGCAGCCGGCAACCATCGTGCTGCGCCGCGCCCGTATCACCCGCGTGCTCGGCATCACCATCGAAGGTGCGGAAGTCGAGCGCATCCTGCGCGCGCTGGGCATGGACGTGGTCGCCACCGCGGACGGCTGGCAGGTGGCCGCGCCGAGCCGCCGCTTCGACATCGCCATCGAAGAGGATCTGATCGAGGAGCTGGCCCGCATCCACGGTTACGAGCAGATCCCGACCACGCTGCCCGGCGGTGCCTCGCGCGTGGCGATGCCGAGCGAAACCCAGCTGGACGCGCTGAGCGTGCGCCGCCAGCTGGTCGCTCGTGACCAGCAGGAAACCGTCAATTTCGCCTTCGTCGACGACGCACTGCTGACCCAGTGGCAGCTGCGTGACGGCCTGGTGCCGCTGGCCAACCCGCTGTCGGCCGAACTGGCGGTGATGCGCCCGTCGCTGCTGCCGGGCCTGGTCGCCACGCTGGGCCGCAACGCTGCTCGCCAGCTCGGCCGCGTGCGCCTGTTCGAGCTGGGCCGGGTGTTCGCCCAGCAGGTTGGTGATGGCCAGCCGGCACC
The DNA here is from genome assembly GCF_002192255.1 of Stenotrophomonas sp. WZN-1. Lineage (NCBI taxonomy): Bacteria > Pseudomonadati > Pseudomonadota > Gammaproteobacteria > Lysobacterales > Lysobacteraceae > Stenotrophomonas > Stenotrophomonas sp. WZN-1. The sequence goes on along the minus strand of NZ_CP021768.1, from coordinate 3,062,381 downwards.
GCTGGAGACCCCGCGCGTGGCCGCTGCGGTCTGCGGTGACGCGCAGGCGGTGCAGTGGGGCCTGCCGGCTCGCAAGGTCGATTTCCATGACCTGAAGGGCGACCTGGAATCGCTGGCGGCTGCCAGTGGGGCGCAGCTGGAGTTCCGTCCGTCGGCCCGCGCCTACGGCCACCCGGCGCGTTCGGCCGAGGTGTTCCGCGATGGCGTGTCGATCGGCTGGATCGGCCAGGTCCACCCGCGCCTGGCCAAGGCGATGGAGATCGAGGCCGACGTCTATGCCTTCGAGCTGGACCTGGAACCGCTGACCGCCCGCCGCCTGCCGCGTGCCGGCGAACTGTCGCGCTTCCCGGCGGTGCGCCGCGACCTGGCGTTCCTGGTGCCTGAACAGGTGGCCTGGGCCGATCTGGCGGCCACCGTCCGCCAGGCCGCTGGCCCGCTGCTGCGCGACCTGAACCTGTTCGACCGCTATGTCGGCCAGGGCGTCGAGCCGGGATTCAAGAGTCTCGCTATGGGCTTGATTTTGCAGGACAAGTCGCGCACTCTGACGGACCGCGACGTGGATGCGGTGGTGACCGAGGCGGTCACTGCCATCGAGCGTGAACACCACGCCCGGATCCGCGGCTGAGCGGGCAGCACTCGGGGGTAGCAGGCAATGGCATTGACCAAGGCGGAGATGGCGGAAAAGCTGTTCGACGAAGTCGGTCTGAACAAGCGGGAAGCCAAGGAATTCGTCGACGCGTTTTTCGATGTGCTGCGTGAAGCATTGGAACAGGGACGTCAGGTGAAGCTGTCGGGCTTCGGTAATTTCGATCTGCGGCGCAAGAACCAGCGCCCGGGTCGCAACCCCAAGACCGGCGAGGAAATTCCGATTTCCGCCCGTACGGTGGTCACCTTCCGTCCGGGCCAGAAGCTCAAGGAGAGGGTGGAAGCTTATGCTGGATCCGGGCAGTAACCGCGAACTACCGCCGATTCCGGCCAAGCGCTACTTCACCATCGGTGAGGTCAGCGAGCTGTGCGACGTCAAGCCGCACGTCCTGCGCTACTGGGAAACCGAATTTCCCAGCCTTGAGCCGGCCAAGCGCCGAGGCAACCGCCGCTACTACCAGCGCCATGACGTGCTGATGGTGCGTCAGATCCGCAGCCTGCTGTACGAACAGGGCTACACCATCGGTGGTGCACGCCTGCGTCTGGACGGTCCCGATGCCCGCGAGGAATCGGCGCTGAGCAACCAGATCATCAAGCAGGTGCGCATGGAGCTGGAAGAAGTGCTGCAGTTGCTGCGCCGCTGATCCCATTTCCATCGTAATCCGCTATACTTCACGGCCCGCCGCACTGGCGGGCACATCGCAGCATCAGTCGGGGCGTAGCGCAGCCTGGTAGCGCATCTGCCTGGGGGGCAGAGGGTCGTCGGTTCGAATCCGGCCGTCCCGACCACTGTGATGAATCAAGAAGCCTGCGCAGCGATGCGTGGGCTTTTTTGTGCGCGCAGGAGGCGGATCACGCACCCGCGAAGCGGTAGATCAGCTCCGGATCGCCTTCGTCCAATCCATGCACGATGCCGCTGTCGATGAAGCCCGACGCAGCGAGCAGGCGCTGCATGCCGATGTTGGAGGCATTGGTCGAGGTGAACAGTTTGCGGTGGGCGTGCAGCGCGATGGCCTGGCGCAGCAGTGCGGTACCGATGCCCTGGCCGCGCCGTGCGTGCGCCACCATCAGCATTTCGACGAAGGCTTCGCCGAAGAAGTGGTGATGGATGACCAGGTAGCCGACGACCTTGCCATTCTGCTCGGCAACCTGCACGCCGCCGCGTGCCAGCCAGTCGTCGATCTGCATGGCCCGGCCTGGATCGATGGCCGCCACGCTGTCGAGCGCGATCAAGGCATTGGCGTCCTGGATGCTGCCGTCACGCAGGTGCGGAGAGTGGGACATCCGGTTCATCGCTGGCGCAGCTGCAGTAACAGGCCGCCGCCCGACACAAAGCAGGTGAGCAGCACGGCGATCGACAGCGGCAGGTGGAATTCATCGCGACCGAACAGGGCAAACGCCAGATGGATCAGCGCCGTGCCAATACCGAGCACGCCACAAACCAGCGCATGGCCGCGCGCCGACGAGGTGCCCAGCAAGGTCTGGCGATAACCCCAAAGCACGAAGCCGATCGCAAGCAGGTTGAACAGCAGGAAGCCCTGGATTCCACCGGGCACATGGAACATGGCCCATTCCTGCCAGAACGCAGCGTCGATCTGATGCAGGATCAACGCCAACAGCGTTGCCAGATACCATCGTTCCATGTCGCGCTCCCTGCCATGTACAGGCCATAGTCTATCGGCTCTGCCTCGCACGCACGCCTACCCGCCGCAGCCAGCGTGTGGACGGCAGTCAATACACACGGAATTCTGCGCGGCAGCCATCGCTGACCCACACGCCGCGTCGGTCCCAGCCCCAGTTGCGGTCCTCGATGCAGGGGGTCACCGATTTCTGCTTGACCAGGCGCACCTCGCGACGCACGCGGATGCGGCATTCCTTGTCCTTCTGCTCGTAGGACTCGCAGACCAGGCGCTCGCCGTCGTCGTCGCGGTCACCATCCCGGCCGCGCCCCGGCCAGCGGCCGCGTCCATGTTCGTCGGCCACGAACTCGGCGCGACAGCCGTCGGTGACCCAGAGCATGCGGCGGCTCTGGCCCCAGTTCCTGTCCTCGACGCAGCGGGTGACCGACAGCTGCCTGGCCAGGCGCATGCGGCCTTCGATCGGGCACTGCTGGGTCTTGTTGAACTGCGACTCGCAGCGCAGCGGCGGGATGTGATCGCTGTCGTAATCCTGGGCGGCCACCGTGGTGGCGGCCAGCAGCAGGGCCAGGGAGGAAGCGGCGATCGGCAGCAGCAGGCGATGGGTCATGGAGAGCCTCGGCAGGGGAACGGGCCGCAAGAATGGACCAGCCCGAGGCTGTCGGAACGGATCGTTCCGGCGCTGGCTCAGTGGGGGTTTAGTAGTGCGCACGGGCCCATGCAGGGCCTTACATCCCTTATCATCGCTGCACATCCGGTCGCATCGGCTTACACCTTCTTACATGTCTCCCGCGCTTGCCGGCACCGCCTGTGGTTGCCGTCACTGGCGTGCAGCCGGCTTGTGGAGGAGGATGCGCGGACCACGACGACCACAGGGGGTTGCGTTGATCAGCAGTACCGTCATTCATCGCTCGGCTGGCGCAGAGGCCGGGCAGGTGCGTGTCCTGGACACCACGTTCAAGGGCAAGCATGTGTTCATTGCGTGGGGCCTGCGCGGGCCGGAACTGACCCGCAGTGCAGACCCGGCTGCCACCGTGGCTGCGCGCAAGGCGCTGCATGCCGTGGCCGGCCACAGCGAGGGTCCGCGCAGCCCGGAAGTGTTCATCGCCAACCAGTCGGCGGTGGCGATCACCGTCTATAGGCTGCTGACCGAAGCGCGTTCGGGCGATGCCATCTTCTTCCTGTGTGATTCACAGGCGGTGGTCGATTGGCTGATCACCGCACTGGAAGTGCAGGGCGAGGGCTGACCGCGCGGAGGGTCAGGCCAGCGCCGCGTCCACCGCCGCAAGCGCGTGCAGGGTAGTGGTGTCGAACAGCGGCACCGCACTGTCTTCGGGGCGCACCAGCAGCATGATCTCGGTACAGCCGAGGATGATCGCTTCGGCACCGCGCGCGACCAGGCGCGCGATCACGCCTGCATAGACCTGCCGCGAGTGTTCGCTGACCACGCCGGCGATCAGCTCCTGGTAGATGATGTCGTGCACGCTGCGGCGATCTTCGGCCTCCGGAACCAGTACCTGCAGCCCGAAACGCTCCTGCAGCCGATCACGGTAGAACGCCTGCTCCATGGTGAAGGCAGTGCCGAGCAGGCCCACCTTGCGGATGCCGGCCTGGAGGATTGCTGCGGCGGTCGGGTCGGCGATATGCAGCAGAGGCAACGGGCACTCGGCTTCGATCCGGCCGGCCAGCGTGTGCATGGTGTTGGTGCAGATCACCAGCAGCTCGGCGCCACCGGCCTGCAGCCGACGTGCGCCATCGAGCATGTGGTCGCCCAGTGCAGCCCAGTCGCCGTCATGCTGCAGCTGCTTGATGCCGGCGAAATCCACCGACCACAGCAGCAGCTGCGCCGAATGCGCGCCTCCCAGGCGCTGCCGTACGTCCTCGTTGATGAGCCGGTAGTACTGCGCCGAGCTTTCCCAGCTCATGCCGCCGATCAGGCCAAGGGTCTTCATGCACAGCTCCATGCCAGGAGCCCTCATTGCAGCACAGCCGATGCGGGAGTTGCACTACACATTAGCGGCTGCTAATGTGTTGGCCATGATCGAGAACGCCCTGTTCAAGGCGCTGGCCGACCCCACCCGCCGCCATATCTTCGAAAAGCTGGCCGATGGCGGGCAGCATGCCAGTGCACTGCGCGAGGGCATGGCGATCAGCCAGTCCGCGATGTCCCAGCACCTGGCGGTGCTGCGCGATGCCGGGCTCGTGATCGAACAGCGTCAAGGCCGCTTCGTCCACTACGAGGTCGATCCGCGTGGGCTGGCCCACATCGGCCGCTGGTTGCAGCGTTACCGGGCCTATTGGCCGGCGCGGATGTCCGCACTGCAGAACCTGCTGGAGGAGATGGACTGATGGACGATGTTCTGAACGAAGCGGTTCCGGCGTTGGTGATGGAGCAGCGGCTGCCAGCGCCACCGGAGCGGGTCTGGCGCGCACTGTTCGATCCGGCGCTGCGTGAGCGCTGGTTGCCTGCGGCCGATCTTGCCGATCCGCAGCCCTGCCTGTGCGAACAGGGGCGGGAGCTGGGTTTCCACCTGCGAGACGCGCATCCCCCACATCTGCACAGCCTGGTGTGTTTCCGGCTGCGCGCGGACGAGGGTGGAGGAACGGTGCTGACCATCGTGCATCGGCTCACCGACCTGCGCGCGCTGATGCCGCCGGCCTCCAACGACGACCATCGCACGGTGATGCGCGCGGCTTGAGCCGGCGCCTGGATCGAACACTACAGGGAGCAGGCACATGCGGGACAGAATGCAGCTGGTACCGATGGTGGTGGAACGCAGCGAGCGCGGCGAGCGCTCCTATGACATCTACTCGCGGCTCCTGCGTGAACGCATCATCTTCCTCAACGGCGAAGTCGATGACACCGTGTCGGCGCTGGTCTGCGCGCAGCTGTTGTTCCTGGAATCGGAAAACCCGGAAAAGCCGATCCATCTGTACATCAACTCACCGGGCGGGGTGATCTCCAGCGGCCTGGCGATGTACGACACGATGCAATACATCTCCGCTCCGGTGCACACCCTGTGCATGGGCACCGCGCGCTCGATGGGCTCGTTCCTGCTGATGGCCGGCGAACCTGGCCACCGCGCGGCGTTGGCCAACGCGAGCCTGCACGTGCACCAACCGCTGGGGGGCGTCCAGGGCCAGGCGTCCGACATCTTCATCCACGCCGAGGAGATGCAGCGCACAAAGCAGCGCATCACCCGGCTGTATGCGCAGCATTGCGGACGCAGTGTCGAGGAGGTCGAGCAGACCCTGGACCGCGATCGTTTCATGAGTGCCGAGCAGGCACGCGAATGGGGCCTGATCGACCAGGTACTGGCACGGCGCGACGCGCTCGTGGCCTGAGCCTGCCACTGTAACCACCACATCCATGCTGCGCTGTATGTGCCGCACCAGCCGGGCCGCCACTATGCTGGTGCGGTCTTCTGAAGTGGATGTCCGATATGGCCCTGCATACCTGGTGGTGGTTCCTCGCCACGGTGTTCGTTCTGTGTGGCACGCCGGGGCCGAACATGCTGCATATCCTTGGCCGCAGCGTCGGGCTCGGATTCCGCGGCAGCGTGCCGGCGATGGCTGGCTGCCTGTTGGCGATGCTGCTGGTGCTGGCGGCTTCCGCAGCCGGCCTGAGTGCGCTGCTGCATTCCTCGCCGATGCTGTTCGAGGTGCTGCGCTATCTGGGCGTGGCCTATCTGGCCTGGTTGGGCCTGAAGGCATGGCGTGACAGCACCCGGCCGGCGCCGCCGGTGGTGGTGGACGCAGCTCTGCCGATCGCGCCGGTGCTCGGCGCAGGAACAGTGTTCCGTGGCGGTCTCCTGGTGGGCTTGAGCAATCCCAAGCTGCTGCTGTTCGCGGCGGCGTTCCTGCCGCAGTTTGTGGACCCCTCGCGTGGCCAGGCATTGCAGTACAGCGTGCTGGTGGCGACCTTCGCCACCTGCGAACTGTTCTGGTACGTGATGTATGCCGCCGGTGGCCATGGCCTGCGCCGTTGGTTGGCCAAACCCTTCGCACGGCGCTGGTTCGAGCGGCTGGTGGGGAGCGTGTTCCTGGCTTTCGCGGTGGCCCTGCTGCGCTTCCGGCCGCGCTGATTCACGCCGCGCACGCGGCCTGTTCACGACTGCCGCATCGGCGGCGCCCTAGCCTGATCACACCGTTTGCATTCCCTGCGGGGAAAGGACTGACATGATCAAGTGGGCCATCATCTTTGCCATCATCGGCATCATCGCGGGCGTGCTGGGCTTCGGCGGCATCGCCGGTGCCGCCGTGGGCATCGCCAAGTTCCTGTTCTGGGCCGGCATCATCATCGCCGTGGTGCTGTTCCTGATCGGCATGAGCGTGGCCAAGAAGGTCAGCTAGCGCCTGTCGCGCAGCAGCGGGTTCAATGCACGCTGCTGCGCGAGAACAGGTTGATCACCAGCACGCCGGCACAGATCAGGCCGATGCCGATCAGCGCCGGTGCATCCAGGCGCTGCTTGAACACCACCAGGCCGATCAGCGAGATCAGCACGATGCCGACGCCGGACCAGATGGCATAGGCAATGCCGGTCGGTATCGATTTCATGGTCACCGACAGCAGGTAGAAGCACAGTCCGTAGCCGACCAGCGCGCCCAGCGTCGGTGCCAGTCGGCTCATGCCGTCGGATGCTTTCAGCAGCGATGTGGCAATCACTTCCAGCACGATGGCCGCAGCCAAGTAGATATAGGGGTTCATCGTGGGCTCCGGGTCACTGCGGGTCGCACAGCTTGAGGGCCTGTTCGGCCATGGCCAGTGCATTGAGGCGTTCTTCTTCATCCAACGGACGACCGTAGGCGGTGGCCCAGTAGCCATCGGCCACGCAGCGGGCTGCATACAGGCGCGGGTCGGAGGCTTCCTCCGGGAATTCGGCCAGCATGCGTCGCAGCCATGCGCCCCACTGGGCAAGCAGGGCAGGTTCGAGCATGTTGCCCAGGGTCAGGCCGATGTCGTTGTCCCGCTCCTGCTGCAGCAGGTGATCGAAGTTGGCGCGTACGTAGGCGCGGCTGAAGCAGCCATGGCGGGGGCTGCCTTCCATCAGGCCGCGAACCTGCGCTTCGAAGTCGGCGATGAGCGTGGCGATGGCTTCATCGACCAGCACCTGCTTGCTGCTGAAATGGTGGAACAACGCGCCTTTGCTGACCCCGGCCGCGCGTGCGACATCCTGTACGGTCAGTGCCGCCAGTCCATGCTGGCCGATCACGGTGATGGTGGCCTGCAGCAATGACTGGCGCACGCTGTCGGGCGCCTTGCGGCGCGAACGGGAAGGGGATGCGGACATGGGCGGGAAGAAACCGACTGGACGGTACGATTGTAGCGCAGGCCTGCCACCGCGCCGTGGCTGCCGACCCGGGCCGGCAGCGTGGATTCAACCGTCGATGCGTGCGAAGCGGGGCTGTGGGCCGTGCTCGCCGGGTACCTGTTCGATGAACATCGGGTAGGGGCGCACCCACAGGCCGCCTTCGCCATACAGGGCGCGATACAGCACCAGCGGTTCCAGCGTCTCGCTGCAGCGGACGATGTCGATCACTTCGTATTCGCCGCCCTTGAAGTGGCGATACCGGCCACGGGCGAGGTCGGGCAGGGGACTCAGCTCAGTCATGACGGAGCGTGCTCACTTGCGCGCCGGGCTGGCCGGCGTGGCGCAGTACGCATCGATTGCTTCGGCGGTGTTGGCCAGCCCCTGTGCCTGCGCCAGTTCCCAGGGACGCTCGCAGCGCTGGCTGTGTTCGCACCACTGGTAGCCGGCCGAGCCGATACAGCCATGCGCATCGCGATCGCCCCCCACCACGGGTGTGGCCGTCGACGTCGCGTTGGCATCGGCACGCGCGGTCGCCGCCTTGTCCGGGCTGGCACAGGCGGACAGCACCAGCAGGGCGGGAATCAGAAGTAGCGCTTTCATCGGGCGGGCTCCGTGCCTAAAGCGACAGTTTGTGTCGCAAATACCCTAGCGGCAAGCACTCAATGCACGGCGGCGCGGACCAGCTCTTCGATCAGGATCAGATAGCTGGCCACGAAATAGAACTTCAGCAACGTCCAGCGCTGCTGCGAGAAGAAGGTGCGCATGTGGAAGGGGCCCCTGTTGATGACGGTAGTGTGAAGCCAGGCTGACTCCGTGACAAGGATCACGAAATGAACGGGCTAAACGGACTCAGGGATGTGATGAGGGTGGGGTTCTGACGGACAGGCGCGGGTTTTTCGTACTTATCTGATGGGAGTGCCCTGATGGGCTGGCTAGGGTGACGGCATCAGCAGAGGGTCAAGCGCCCCTGCGCCTTTCCCAGAAGGAGCGTCCCATGGTCATTACCGTCAAGTGCAATGCCGCGCAGTGGTCCCTGTTGGACCCGGCTGAGGGCGTGGCTGAAGCATTCAACACAGGCGCCGCAGCGTTCGATGCCGCGGTTGGCCGGGCCAGCGCCCACCACCGCCGGACCGGCCAGGGCGCCACAGTGCGCGTGGAAGCGCTGGGCAACAGCGTGGATGCCGTGCACTTCGAGGCGTTGGCGATTGCCTCCGGGCCGGTTATCGGGCTGCATCCTGCGCCGGTGGCGTAACGCCAGATGGTCCCTCGCGTACTGCCTGGCTTACGAAATGGCACAGCCAGGACGGATTGACCGTCTTGGCATAGACATGACCGATCTGCGCCGGCAGGGCGCGATCCTGCAATACGCGCAAGGGTTGTTGAGCCAGGACGAGGATGAGCAGATCCCTGCGCAGGCAGCAGATGCGGCGCAGCAGTGGCATGCCGTCAACCTGGCCCACAGTCGGCATGCAGGGATCGATGATCAGTGCCTTGCATCGCGGGCTGGCAATCTGGGTCAGAACATCTGCGGGCGAGCGTGCTTCGCCGAGCGCTTTGCCGCCCAGGTAGGGGAGGGCGCCGTGTATCAGTTCGCGTCGGATCCAGGGATTTGCATCGGCGATGACGAGGGTGGGGACCGGGGATGACCGGTTTTCGCAGGCGCCGCTGCCTGAATGGAGCGGCAAAGCGTCAACAGCTTGAGGTATGTGCATGAAGGCTATGGATTGTTGGGGCCACAGCCTTTGGGCAGGAGGTCGTAATAGGGGATGTTAGTCCAGCAGCGCCATTCACGGCTGCGCGTGTCCATGATCAGCACCAGGTTGCTTCGCCATTTCCCCAGGTTGTAGCCAGCATCGAATCGCAGCAGGCAATCGATCTCGAAGCCGCCATCTGCACGATAGCTTGCCGCGATGGTTTCACAGCGCTCACTGCTCTCCGGTAGTCCCAGCTTGCGGTTGTCTGAGCCATAGAAATCCCCCCGTTCGGCCAGCCACGCCTCCACTCCTGCCTTCCCGCCGGCCAGCTCGGCCAACGCCGCCGCCAGCTTGGCTTTGGTAGAGAACTTCTTGTATTGCGGGACTGCGATCAGGGAAAGAACTGCAATGATGGCTACGACCACCATGAGTTCGACCAGAGAGAGCCCTCGCTGCCGGCGTGTACGCGTCAACGCGCAGCCGGCCTCTGAGATTTTCTTGCTCATCGGTTCCTCCATGAGGAAATCAACGTTGAATCGCGGTCGGCGCACCCAATGGGGAGACGCATGCAACTGATTGCATGCCTGGCAATCTGCGTAGTGGCATGCGTGTGCGATCAGCCCTGGCAACCGTGGGGAAGGAGGCTCTGGTCTGAAACGTCGCTCCTGCAGAGCCAGACTCCCTGCGAGTCGCGATCCAAGGTCAGGTTGCCACTGCCGATTGCAGCGTCGCTCTTGAGCACGCAGTTGATGCTCGTAGCTCCATTCGTGACATCGCTTGTCACCGTAATCCAGGTACAGCGGGAGCTTGATTCGGGCAGGCCAATCGATGCCGACGTGGTGATCTCGCTGCCCTCGGCGAGGAGTGATTCAACGCCAACTTTTCCACCGGCAACTTCTGCGAGGGCGCCCGCCAACTTTGCCTTGGCCGCGAACCGCTGGTACTGCGGCAAGGCAATCATCCCCAGAATCCCGATGATCGCCACCACCACCATGAGCTCAATGAGGGAAAAGCCCTTCTGCCGGGATGGGCCTGTGCCTGCGCGGGCGGCCGGGTCGAGTACGGTATTCATGATAATCCTCTGTGACATGGTGGTTTCCTGGGTTCGGCCACGAAACGATCATTCGTGGCGCAGTCATAGAAAATCACGTGTGCAGCAGTGGGTATATTCAAGAACTGGTAAAGTCGAACCTGTTGAGTAACTGCACGATTGTTTTGCAGGTAATCAGAACGTGCGCCGTAGCTCCTTGGGGCACGGCGTCGGCGCTGCATGCACAGCGGCTGTGCTTGCAGTGCATCGCCATTCGCCCGCAGGGGTTCGCCGCCACCGCACGCTGCCCTCCTGGCGCAGGTTACAGGTCAGCACTGCGCGGCCGGTATCGGGGAGCGAGGCGCGCAGGCGCGCGCAGTGTGTGGTGCTGGCCGGCAGGCCCAGATGCTGGTCGGTCACGGTGAGATCGCCTTCGGCGTAACTGTTTTCCACCGCGGCGATGGCGCCGCCCAGCACACTGGCCTCGTCGCGCAGCCGGGTGTGGCTGGCATCGCTATCCAAGCGGGGCGCACACAACAGTAGTGCGTAGATGGCTGTCAGTCCGGCGACGATGCTGACCGACGCCCATGGCCGGTAGTGTCGAGGGCGACGTGTCGACTGGGTGGTTGATCGAGAGCGCATGGACGGCAGCTCCTGCGGTTGAGAACGGCGCGCGGCGCAACACAGGCCGGGGCCGCTCTCCCCAGAGCAGCCCCGGCGTTCCGATCCCCTGTCTATCGTTGCCTCGCGCTACAGCGCCAACGAACTTTCCACGTCCAGTACGATGCGCCGGGCGAGGGCAAGATTTGCCTTCTGCCGGTCCAGCACGACATAGAAGAACAGGCCCTTTTTGGCCGATACCGGGCGCAGTACGTGATACGCCCGACCCAGCGTGATCAGCACGTCTTCAATGTTGTCGTTGAGGTTCAGCGCTTCGGCCGTTTTCATCTTGGCGCGCAGCACCTCGGTGTTTCCAGCTGCCGCCAGTTCCATGTCCACGCCCGAGCCGGCGTTACCCAGCAGCATGCCGCTTTCGAAGTCGACCAGGGCAACGGCTTGCGCGCCGTTGATCTGCATGAGCGTGTCCAGGCATTTGTTGATGGCGATATTCATTTCAGTGGTCCGTTGCGGGTGTGAGGGGGTGAAGAGGCGTCTGAGTACTGAGAGAGGCATGTATCAGGTCGGGGTGTTGGCCAATGCGCGCACGCACTGCTTGGCATGCCACAGCACGTTGCCGATGACGCAGCTGTGATCGCACGCCGTCATCAGCAGGCGCGGTTGCTTCCCTGGAATGGCGAGCATCAGTACCTTGCCGTTGGCGGCATCGAGGATGAGTGTGTCGAGTTCACCGAAGTGCAGTTCGCGACCCAGCGCACTGGCCAGGCCGAGCATCGAGCTGGTCATCGCGGCCAGGCGATCGGCGACATGGCCCTTCGGGCCGGCCTGGGCCAGGGCGAAACCATCAGTGCTGGCAACGACGAGCGCCTGGATGCCGGTGACATCGTGTACCAGCGCGTCGAGTGCCGATGTGCGGTCGATGTCATTCATGGGCGGCCGCCATGGCATTGCATTCGATCTGGCTCATCAGCAGATCCATCGCAATGATGGCCTGCGCCATGTCGCGTGGGTCCAGCGGCAATGCCGGCAGGTGTGGCGCATGGTCCTGCAGCCAGTCCTGCCAGTGCGGCTGTACCGGATCATCGGTGCTGCCGCATCGGGTGAAGCCGATGACCACGGGCAGGCCCGGTGCGCTTTCGGCGATGGCTCTCAGATGCCGCCCGGCCAGCGTGGTGCCCACGTTGGCGCTGCCATCGATCAGAACGATGGCACCTTCTGCACCGGCCAGCAGGATTGGCCAGATATAGGAGAAGCGTTCCTGCCCAGGCGATCCGTACAGGCGCAGGCGGTCGCCACCTGGCAGGTCGATGTCGCCATAGTCCATGGCCACGGTGGTGTATTGCTTGCCCACGGAAGGGTCGGTATTGCGGGCTTCCGTCACCACGGCCCTGCCCTGGGTCAGGGTCTGCACGAGGGTGGACTTGCCCGCGCCGAGTGGGCCCATCACTACGATCTTGTGCTCACGCACGGTCATGCACTCCAGCGGATGCGAAGTTGTCGCCACAGATTGACGAGGCCGTCGGCGGGCGAGGGGCGCACGGGTGCGTCCTCGCCCACGACGGGAAAGGCATAGGCGGTGAGGAACGCTGCGTTGAAGAACGACTGCACGGATTGGCGTGGCAGATCGAGGATGTCGCAGCATGCCGGCACGGACGCACCCTGCTTGATCAGCAGCGCGCACAGCCGGAAGTGATCGGGACGATGGGCCAGGATGCGGAAGTCTGGCCAACGCCGGAGGCGCAACTTCGTGCAGTCCTGCAGGGGCGGGATCGGAACGCCGTGCCCGTCCGCGACCAGGGCAACGTTCCACAGCGTCAGACGCAGCGGAACATTACTGCACACCGTTGCGCGCTGCACGAAGACCTCCTGTGTCACCGGTACCAGGCTCAGCCGAGGGTCTGCGTCGCCCAGTAGTCTCTGCAACATTGCCAGCGTGATCGGCGCGGGTGCGGTCGTCATCATCCGGTCGTTCCTCGCGTCCAGCCAGCACACGGTAGTCCCGTCATGAATGATCGCGGCATGGGCCGAACGCCTTGGCAGCGCGCCATCGCTTGCCAGGTGCAGGCGCAACTGCTGTACGAACGGCAATGCGGCAGTTGGCAATGCGGCCGGCGCCAGTGGCTCTGCTTCAAAGGGCTCTTGCAGATCCTCAAACGGTTGACGACGGAAACGGACCATGGGATGTCCAGGGCAGCGAGTGATCGGAGCTGACTTTGTAAGCGGCCCCCCTGGCTTTCTGGAATGAAACTATTGGGAAAACTGCTGTGCCATTCGTGTTCTTGATGCGCTCTGCAACTAATGGAATCGGCCGGATGTTTCTGCTGCGATGAAATCAATTGCAGTGAGCGATTATTAAGTTGACGTAACCTGGAATGATTACTAGCGTCTCCACTGCGCACTGCGGCGTGACTATTGACGGGTAATCAGCATGCTCACTCGAATTGCCATTGCGGATGATCATCCACTGGTCTTGCTTGGCACGCGCATCGTGATCGAGGCCGGTGGGCGCCATCGCGTGGTGGCGGAGGCGCGATGTGCAGAAAGCCTGCTGGCCATCCTGGCTGAAGAACCGGTGGATCTGGTGGTGACTGATTTTTCGATGCCGGATGTCGGCCGCTCGGACGGCCAGGCGATGCTGCAGGCGTTGAGTCGCAATTACCCCAAGGTGCCGGTGATCCTGGTCACGATGATCACCAATGCCACCACCTTGAACATGGCCATGCGTACCGGTGTGCGCGGGCTGGTGTGGAAGTGCAGTTGCGTGGATGGCACCCGCAAGGCGGTCGATACCGTGTTGAGCGGGGGGATTTACCTGGACCCCCAGTTGGCGCACTGCCTGCAGGACGGTGGGCGCGAGCGATCGCTTTCGGTGTTGTCGCCCAAGGAACTGGAAGTCCTGCGGCTGTATGTGTCGGGGCCTTCGATCACAGAGATCGCCGGGCGGCTGCGGCGTACCGTCAGTACCATCAGCCGGCAACGCATTTCGGCGATGAGGAAACTGGGCATCAGCAATGATGCCGAGCTGTTCGCCTATGCGTTCGAGGAGCGCCTGGGCAATGCCGGTGGCACGGCCAGTGGGGCAGCAAACGGGAGCCCATGAGCTCACTGCGGTCCAGTCAGGTCCGGTTGCGTTGTTTGAATGGGGAAAAACTGCCGTTGCGCCCCCCTCTGTGCGCCGGGCCGTGAATCCCGGATGCTTGCGCCATCGTATTCATCTGGAGATCTCGATGGGCAAGGCACTCACCTGGCGCACCCTGGCCTGCACCCTGTTGCCGATGCTGGCGGCTGCCGGTGGCGCTCAGGCGCAGAGCTATGGCTACGGCTATGACGACGACCGCTATGGTGGCCGCGATGGCAATGGCATCGTGCGCTGCGAGTCGATCAAGAACCGCAGCAATGAGTGCCGCCTGGACGGACGCGCGCGGTTGATCCGCCAGTTGTCCGGTTCGCCCTGTGTGGAAGGCGAAACCTGGGGCCAGTCGCGCAATGGCGTCTGGGTCACCCAGGGGTGCCGTGCCGAATTCGTGGGTGAGTACCGCCGCGGTGGCGGCTGGGGCGGCAATGGCGGCGGCTGGGGGAATGGCAACGGGTGGGGCGGCGGCGATGTGGTCACCTGCCATTCCAATGGTCATCGCCAGGAGTACTGCGATGCCCGGATCCGCCGGGGTGTACGCCTGATCCGCCAGGACTCGCGCAGCGCCTGCATCGAAGGCCAGAGCTGGGGCTGGGATCGCCGTGGCATCTGGGTCAGTGATGGCTGCCGGGCGCAGTTCCAGGTGAACTGAGCTTTTCGGGTTCAGCCCGAGAAAATCAGAATAATCTGATACAGCTCACATTTTGAACGCCGTATTGTCTGCGAACAGGGCGCCTTGCGTGCCCTGACTTCCAGCGATGTCGCGTGCCCCGGTCGGCATGCGCATCGCACCGCCATCGATACGCTGCCTCAAGGAGTGAGCTGCATGTTGATCCGCCTGCAATGCGAACAGCGCCAGTGGCGCGTGGTGCATCCGGACCGGCCGGAGCCGATCGAGTTCCGCGATGGCGCCCGTGCCTATGACTTCGCCGAGACCCTGGCCCGCCTGCACTTTGTCGACACCGGTCAGCGTGCGGCCGTGCGCGTGGAGGCCAGCGGCGCATTCGTCGAAGCGGTCAGTTACGGCTGAGCGCGGGTGCCTGCCGAGGCGCGCCGCCAGGATTCCGCCATCCACGCATGGCGGGGCTCTACCCGCTTCTGCCGTCGAAGGTGCGGTCCCGCACCTTCCCCTCATTCGTGGGTCTCTGAGCGGTCTCAGCCCGCTGCACTCAGGGGTGAGGTACCTGCGGCCAGCTGCGGCCAGCGCTTCAGTACAGCGGCGCGGATGCCTGCCGCGTCGATGCCGGCTTCGGCCAGCAGGTCCTCGCGGCTGGCGTGGTGCTGGTAGCTGTCGGGCAGGCCCAGGTGCAGGATCGGGCGCAGCACGCCTTCGGCATTGAGCAGTTCACCGACGCCGGACCCGGCACCACCGGCCACCACGTTGTCTTCGATCGTCACCAGGCCCTCGTGCTGGGCCGCCATGGCCAGCACCAGCTCGCGATCCAGTGGCTTGATGAAGCGCATGTTGACCACGCTCAGGCCCAGTTCGCGGCCGACCTGCTCAGCGGCGGCCACGGTGCTGCCGAAGGCGAGCAGGGCGACGCGGCTGCCCTGCAGGCGCAGCTCGCCCTTTCCGATCGGCAGGGTCGACAGGTCGGTACCGGCCGCAACGCCGGTGCCGGTGCCACGCGGGTAGCGTACGGCGGCCGGGCCCGGGTGCTGCAGGCCGGTGCTGAGCATCTGCCGGCACTCGGCTTCATTGGACGGTGCCATCACCACCAGGTTAGGCACGCAGCGCAGGAAGCTCAGGTCGAGGTTGCCAGCGTGGGTTGCGCCGTCCGGGCCGACCACGCCGGCGCGATCGATCGCAAACAGCACGTCCAGGTCCTGGATCGCCACGTCATGCACCAGCTGGTCGTATGCGCGCTGCAGGAAGGTGGAATAGATCGCCACCACCGGCTTGCCACCCTGGGTGGCCATGCCGGCGGCGAGGGTGACCGCGTGCTGCTCGGCGATCGCCACGTCGAAGTAACGCTGCGGGTACTCCTTGCTGAAGCGCACCAGGCCGGAGCCTTCGCGCATCGCCGGGGTGATGCCGTACAGGCGAGGCTCGGCGGCGGCGGCATCGCACAGCCAGTCGCTGAATACATCGGTATAGGTCGGCTTCTTGGCCCCGGCCTTGGCGACCAGGCCCTTGTCCGGATCGAACGGGCCCACGGCGTGGTAACCGATCTGGTCGCCTTCGGCCGGCTCGTAGCCCTTGCCCTTGGTGGTCATCACATGCAGCAGCTTCGGGCCCTTGGAGGCGCGCAGCGTCTTCAGCGTGGACAGCAGGGCAGGCATGTCGTGGCCGTCGATCGGGCCGGTGTAGTGGAAGCCCATTTCCTCGAACATCGTGGAGGGCACGAACATGCCCTTCCAGTGTTCTTCCCAGCGCTTCACGAAGCGCGCCGGGTTGTTCTTCTTGTCACCGAGGATCTTCTTGCCGCCTTCGCGCAGCGCATTGAGCGTGCGGCTGCCGGTGGCGCGGCCCAGCATCTTGGTCAGGCCGCCCACGGCCTCGGAGATCGACATGTTGTTGTCGTTGAGGATCACCAGCAGGTTCGGCTCCGGCTCCATGCCGCCGGCATGCATCAGCGCTTCGAACGCCATGCCGGCGGTCATCGCGCCGTCGCCGATCACCGCCACGACCTTGCGGTCGTCGCCTTCGGACTGGCGGGCGATGGCCATGCCGAGTGCGGCCGAGATCGAGGTCGAGGAGTGGCCGACACCGAACGTGTCGTACTCGCTTTCCTCGCGCTTCGGGAACGGCGCGACGCCGTCCTTCTGCTTGACGGTGTGGATCTCGTCGCGGCGGCCGGTGAGGATCTTGTGCGGGTAGGTCTGGTGACCGACGTCCCAGACCAGCTGGTCGTGCGGCGTCTGGTACAGGTAGTGCAGGGCCACGGTGAGTTCGATCACGCCCAGGCCGGCGGCAAAGTGGCCGCCGCTCTTGCCCACCGATTCGATGAGGTAGGCGCGCAGTTCGTCGGCAACCGCCCTCAATTCGGATTCGTCGAACGTGCGCAGGTCATCCGGTGTCTGGATGCGCGCGAGGCGGGGATAGCGGGCAGAGTCGATCATCATGTTCGCACTTTTTCTGAACGCCCATTTTCGCCCTCAAACGGGGGTGGAGCAAGCAAACGCCGCCGTCCGTGACAGGACGGTGAGGGTTGCATTTTCGGGCGTTCAGGTGCTCAGTTTTGACCGCTTGGGCAATTGCGCCTTCAGGAAGGCCATCTGGTCGGCCAGGATGTTGCGGTTGGACAGGATCAGGTGCTCGATCCAGCTGGGCCGGTAGGGCACTGCCAGCAGGGGCATGCCGGCCTGCTGCGGGGTGCGGTCGCTCTTGCGCGAATTGCAGTGGAAGCAGGCGGTGACCACGTTTTCCCAGCAGTCCAGCCCGCCCTTGGACAGCGGCATGACATGGTCGCGGGTGAGCGTGGGGCGGCTGAACTGCTGGCCGCAGTACATGCACAGATGGGCGTCGCGGGCGAACAGGGCCTGGTTGGTCAGGTTTGGCGTCGGGTCGATCGCGCGGGAGCGGGCATGGCCGCGGGCGGCGATGATCGGGTGCAGGTCCATGCCGCTCTGCAGGCCACTGAAGCGGTTGGTGCCGCCGTGGATGTGCAGGCAGGGATCGCCGAGCGTCCAGGCCACCGCTTCGCGTGCGTAGAGGCACGCCGCATCCTGCCAGGTGATCCAGTCCAGTACGCGTCCGTGGGCATCAAGCGAGAGCAGCCGGACCGAACCGGGGCGATGCAGCGTCGTGGCGTTGGGCGATGCTTCGGCGCCCGGAGCAGAAAACGGAGCTCCGGCTTCGATCAGACCCAAGCGTGTAGTGTCTGTCTCCATCGGGAGAACAGCTTATACCTGAATGTTGACGATTTGTGTATCGCCAACGGGCGATACACAAATCGTCAACATTCAGGTCCGCGCATTCGGCATCCCAGCCCGCTGTCGGCGGGTTGGGATGCCCGCGCATTTCTCCTATCCCCTGCGCCGTCGGCGCGCCCCCCTTAACAAAGGGGGGCTCTTCTCCAGAGAGATCCCGGTGGTTTCCATCCACGCGTGGCGTGGATCTGCCATGTCGACCAAGGTCGACACCTGCCATCAGCCGAGTGAACCTGTCAGAGGCCGGGCGGTGTGGGGTGGCAGGACCGTTGGCGCCATGGATGGCGCCATCGAGCCCCCATGGATGGGTTTACGGCGTGTCCTGCCAGCCCACGCCGCCCAGCCATTCATCGGGATGCAGCTGTTGCTGTTGCGGTTGCCGGCCAGCGGCCGGCACTACCGCGGGTGCCGGGCGCAGCCCGGCTCAGGCGCCGAAGCGCTCGTCGTCCATGGCCATCAGCGGGGCGGCGCCGGCCTGGATCGCGGCGGCGTGGCTGAGCGTGCGCGGCAGCACGCGGGCGAAGTAGAACCGTGCGGTCTCGCGCTTGCCTTGGGCGAAGGCGGCGCCGTGCGCGCTGGCATCGGCGGCGGCGACGCTGCGGGCCCACCAGTAGGCCAGTACCACGTAACCCGAATAGAACAGGTAGTCGTAGCTGGCTGCGCCCAGTTCGTCGGGGTTGGTGGCCGCGCGCTGCAGCACGTCCAGGGTCAGCTTGCCCCATTCGGCGGCCTTGGCGCGCAGCGGGCCGATGAACTCGGCCAGCGCTTCGTTGCCCTCGTGTTCCTTGGCGAAGGCTTCGATCTCGGCCAGCATCAGCTTCAGGCCGGCGCCCTGGCTGGACGCGGTCTTGCGGCCGATGAGGTCCAGCGCCTGAATGCCGGTGGTGCCTTCATACAGCGTGGTGATGCGCGCATCGCGGGCCAACTGCTCCATGCCGTGTTCGCGGATGTAGCCGTGGCCACCGAAGCACTGCAGGGCGTTGTAGGTGTTCTCGATGCCCCATTCGGTCTGGCAGGCCTTGGAGATCGGGGTCAGGAAGCTCACCAGGGTGTCGGCGCGCTCGCGTTCGGTGGCATCCTCGGCGTGGTGGGCGACGTCGATCAGGGTGGCGGCGTGCAGAGCCAGCAGGCGGCTGCCTTCGACCAGCGACTTCACTGTCAGCAGCATGCGCCGCACATCCGGATGGACCAGGATCGGGTCGGCCGGCTTGTCCGGGAACTTGGCGCCGCTCAGGGCGCGCGACTGCAGTCGCTCACGGCTGTACTTCAGTGCGTTCTGGTAGGCGCGCTCGGACAGGCCGATGCCCTGCAGGCCGACGCCCAGGCGCGCGGTGTTCATCATGGTGAACATGGCCTGCAGGCCCTTGTGCGGCTGGCCGACGAGGTAGCCCTGCGCACCATCGAAGTTCATCACGCAGGTGACGGAGCCCTTGATGCCCATCTTGTGCTCGATCGAGCCGCAGCGCAGTGCGTTGCGCTCGCCGACGTTGCCCTCGCGGTCGACCTTGAACTTCGGGGTGACGAACAGCGAGATGCCCTTGGCGCCTGGAGGGGCGTCGGGCAGCTTGGCCAGCACCAGGTGCACGATGTTGCCGGTCAGGTCGTGCTCGCCGGCGGTGATGAAGATCTTGGTGCCGGTGATCGAGTAGCTGCCGTCGGCGTTCGGCTCGGCCTTGGTCTTGAGCAGGCCCAGGTCGGTGCCGCAGTGCGGTTCGGTCAGGCACATGGTGCCGGTCCAGCGTCCCTCGATCAGCGGCTTGAGGAAGGCCTCGTGCTGCCAGGCCTCGCCGTGCTGCTTCAGCGCTTCGATGGCGCCGTGCGAGAGCAGCGGGAAGTTGCCCCACGCCAGGTTGGCGGCGTTGATCATTTCGTTGAGCGGCACGCCCAGGGTGTGCGGCAGTCCCTGGCCGCCCAGCTCCGGCGAGGCGGTCAGGCCGGTCCAGCCGCCATCGACGAACTGGTCGTAGGCCTGCTTGAAGCCGGGCGGGGTGGTCACTTCGCCGGTGGCCTGGTCGAGTACGCAGCCGATCTCGTCGCCGACGCTGTTGAGCGGGGCCAGCACGGTGGCGCTGAAGCGGCCGGCTTCTTCCAGCACGGCATCGACCACGTCGGCGGTGGCGTCGGTGAAGCCCAGGCGGGCGAACAGGGGCTCGACCTTGAGTACGTCGTGCAGGGCGAAACGGAGGTCGGAAAGCGGGGCGGTGTAGCTGCTCATCGGTACGTCTCGATTTGATCAGGGCAGGGGAGAGCGGCGCCGGGCGCCGCGACGAAAGGCGGGTTCAGCGCAGCACGCCGGGCAGGCCGGGGGCCTGGTTGAGGGTGCTGCGGCTGCTGATGTCGAAGCTGCGCTGCTTCTTTTCCTGCGGCGTGGCCGCCACGGTTCCCTTCAGGCCATAGGCCAGGGTACGGTTGCTGGCCAGCGCGTCGGCCACCACCAGGCGCGCGGCCGAGCTGGGGACGAGGTCGACATTGATGACGTCGGCGGAGGTGCCGCCGATGGAAATGCCGGGCTTGACCTGCAGGGTGCCGGCTTCGTTGTCGCCGACGGTCAGCGCCAGCGAGACGTCATCGAAGGTCATCGGCATCGAGCTGAAGTTCTGCAGGCGCAGGGCCACGGTCCAGTTGCCGTCGGCACGCACGGTCAGCTGCTGCAGGCTGGCCGCCGGTTCCGAAACACGCTTGACGATGCCGTTGTTGCAGGCAACAAGGGCGAGGGTGCACAGGACGATCAAGGTGGTACGGAAACGGTGGAACATGGGCGCAAGTCCTCTGGAGGGGGTGCGTTGGCGCAAGCATACTACGGCGTATGGTTTTGTGGATCGCCTGTGGCGACCCGTCGCAGAGGGTAGCGCGTGAAGATGGCGGCCGGGCGTGCGCAACGCTGGATCGGGCGCGCGGGATGCGCCCGATGCGGGGCGGTTCAGTCGGCGGGCGTATCGCGCAACGGTGCCATCAGCCGCAGCGGGCCGAGGTCGTAGCCCATGGCCTCGGCCTTGGCTTTCAACTGTTCGAACCGGGCGCGATCCATTTCCGGCAGCCGCGAGAGGATCCACAGGTATTTGCGGCCAGGTTCGCCGACCAGCGCCCACTGATAGTCCGGGTCCAGCGCCAGCACCCAGTAGTCGGCCCAGACCAGGGGGACCCAGCTCAGCCAGTCGGGCACGAAGCGCACCTGCAATTGGCCGGGGTGTCCGGCCACCAGGCGTGCCACGCCTTCGGCAACCACGCGTTCGCCCTCGCCATTGCGGCAGGCATTGGTGACGCTGATGCGGCCGTCGCGGCGCAGCCCGTAGTTGGCGGTGATCTCGCCGACACACTGCTTCTGGAATGACACCGGCAGGTGCGCGATTTCGTGCCACTGGCCTGCGTAGCGGTCGATGTCCAGCGTTTCGACCGCGCGCACCGGTTCGGCGGCGAGGGCCGGGAAGGCGGCCAGCAGCAGGCAGGCGAGCAGGGCGGGGCGCAGAGGCATCGGCAGGCTCCAGGCAGGAGTCTGGAGCGTAGGTGCCGCCGCGCATGCCGGTGTAAATGTTTCGTCAACCGGGCGGCGGTGGCCACCGCTTGCGCGGAGCGCGAACAAAAAAAGACCTGCATTTCTGCAGGTCTTTGAAGATGGTGGCCGAAGACGGAATCGAACCGCCGACACGGGGATTTTCAATCCCCTGCTCTACCAACTGAGCTACTCGGCCAAATTGTGTGGCGACCGCGGTGAATGCGGTTTCCGGAAAAAAAAGACCCGCATTTCTGCAGGCCTTCGAAAGTGGTGGCCGAAGACGGAATCGAACCGCCGACACGGGGATTTTCAATCCCCTGCTCTACCAACTGAGCTACTCGGCCACATGTTTCGTTGCAGCGAGGTCGCTGCCAAGGACGCGTATATTACGGAGGTCGGCTGCCTTCGGCAAGCGTTTTGCCAAGATTTCTTCACATTGCCGTCTGCGCGCTCGCAAGTGCTTGATCCTCCGTCGTGGGGCGGGGCGTGGCCAGTCGATCATCGTCTGCGGTGGAAATCAGCAGGCCATCGTGGGCGGCAAAGGCGCAAGGGCAAGGGCTGCGCCGGACCCGCGCCGGTCCGGGCAATGGAACGCTGTTTTCGTGGCCGCCATCGGGGATCGCCGCGGCGTAGTGTCGGCACTCCTTTCCTGATGCTGGCAACAGCAGAGACCTGGCCATGTCCGATCCCTCGACCACCTCCCGCATCGTGCTTGCGTCGCGTCCGCAGGGGGCGCCAAGTGCAGCCAACTTCCGCCTGGAACAGGTTGCGTTGCCGGCGTTGGCCGATGGCGAAGTGCTGCTGCGCAACCGCTACCTTTCGCTGGATCCGTACATGCGTGGACGCATGGACGAGGTCCCGTCGTATGCCGCGCCGGTGGCGGTAGGGGCGGTGATGGAAGGCCAGACCGTGGCCGAGGTGCTGCAATCCAAAGCCGAGGGCGTAACCGCAGGTGAGCTGGTGCTGGCGCCGGGTGGCTGGCAGACCCACGCGGTGCTGCCGGCCAAGGCGCTGGGGCGTCGTCTGGATCCGGCCGGACTGCCGCTGAGTACGGCGCTGGGCGTGTATGGCATGCCCGGCTTCACCGCCTACTCCAGCCTGCATGAAATCGCCCGTTTGAAGCCGGGCGAGACGCTGGTGGTGGCTGCCGCGACCGGGCCGGTCGGCGCGACCGTGGCGCAGCTGGCCAAGCTGCAGGGCGCACGGGTGGTGGCCATCGCCGGTGGTGAGGCCAAGCGCGCCTATCTGCAGACGCTGGGCGTGGACGTGGCGCTGGATCATCGCGCGGCTGATTTTGCCGAGCAGCTGCGCGGGGCGGTGCCTGCGGGTATCGACGTGTACTTCGAGAGCGTCGGCGGCCATGTACTGGATGCGGTGCTGCCCTTGCTCAATGACTTCGCCCGCATTCCGGTGTGCGGCACCATCGCCACCTACAACGAGCGGGGCGTCGAGCAGCCTGGCCCTGACCGGTTGCCGTCACTGTTCAGCCAGATCCTGCGCCAGCGCCTGACCGTGCGCGGTTTCATCGTGCACGACTTCAACCACCTGTGGCCGGACTTCGAACGCGAGATGGCGCAGTGGCTACGCGACGGCCGCATCCAGTACCGCGAGGATGTGGTGGAAGGGCTGGAGAAGGCGCCGGAGGCGTTCTTCGGGCTGCTGAAGGGGCACAACTTCGGCAAGCTGGTGGTGAAGCTGGATTGAGGGCCTGGCGGTGTGCCGACCAAGGTCGGCACCCACGTCAGGCCGTCGAGGCCTTTTCCCGGCGCAGCAGTTCGCGCTTGCGCGCTACGCCCCAGGCGTAGCCGGACAGGTCGCCATCGCGGCGCACGACGCGGTGGCAGGGCACCGCCACCGCCAGCGGATTGCTTGCACAGGCGCGTGCCACCGCGCGGCTCGATCGGGGCGCGCCGATGCGCGCGGCGATATCGGCATACGAGGCAGTGCGCCCGCGCGGAATCTGCTGCAGTGCCTGCCACACCCGTTGCTGGAACGCGGTGCCACGGATATCCAGCGGCAGCGTGGTGCCTCGCGAAGGATCCTCGACCAGGCCTACGACCTGTGCCACCAGTTGCTCATAGCCCTGGTCGGCGCCGACCAGTTCGGCCTGGCGGAAGCGCTGCTGCAGCGACTGCAACAGCGTCTCCGGATCATCGCCGAGCAGGATCGCAACCACACCGGTACTGCTGCTGGCCACCAGCACGCTACCCAGTGAACTTTCGGCGATGGCGAAGTGGATGACTTCGCCGCGGCCACCTGCGCGCCATTGCTTCGGCGTCATGCCCAGCAACTTCGGTGCGTTCTCGTAGAAGCGTCCGCTGGAACCGAAGCCAGCATCATGGAAGGCATCGGTGATGCGTTGCTGCTGCTGAAGCCCGGTGCGCAGGCGGTCGGCGCGCAGCGCGGCGGCGTACTGCTTGGGGGTCAGCCCGGTGGCCTGCTTGAACAGGCGATGCAGGCGCGTCGGGCTGCAGCCGGCGATGTCCGCCAGTTCCTGCAGCGAGGGTTCGTCGAGGCTGGCCTGAAGGTGGCGGCAGACCCGTTCGACGCGGGCATCGAGGGCGGTGGTGGGGGTGCTGTCCATGGCCGGATTCTGGCATGTGCCGGTGCTGCGGAAACTCCGTTTCCTGCACCCATCTGTGAGGCCCGGAATCGGAGTGTTGGCGGGCCGAAGGCGCGGCATCGTGGCGGCCACTTCACAACCGGTACCGCGACCATGCGCCTGAATAACAAGATTGCTCTCATCACCGGTGCCAGCGCCGGTATCGGCCGCGCCAGCGCGCTGCGTTTCGCTGCCGAAGGCGCAAAGCTGGTGCTCAACGCAAGGCGGCCGGAGCCGCTGCAGGCGCTGGCCGAACAGATCCGCACCGCCGGTGGCGAAGTGGTGGTGCATGCTGCCGACGTGGCCGCCCCGGGCACGGCGCAGGCGCTGGTCGATCTGGCCCAGCATTCATTCGGGGGCCTGGACATCGCCCTCAACAATGCCGGCATGCTCGGCCCGGGCGTGCCGGCGGCGGAGTTTCCGGCGGACGCCTGGCGCGAAGTGATGGCCACCAATCTGGATGCCGCCTTCCATGCCGCACGCGCGCAGTTGCCCGCACTGATTGCGCGCGGCGGCGGCTCGTTGGTGTTCGTCGGTACCTTCGTCGGCCATACCGTGGGATTCCCGGGCATGGCAGCCTATGCGTCGAGCAAGGCCGGCCTGATCGGCCTGAGCCAGGTGATCGCCGCCGAATACGGGGCGCGCGGCGTGCGCAGCAACGTGCTGCTGCCCGGGGGCACCGATACCGAAATGGGCCGGCAGGCTGCACCCACCGGCGATGCCCGCGACTTCGTGCGCTCGCTGCACGCACTGAAGCGCATGGCCGAGCCGGAGGAGATCGCCAACGCGGCGCTGTTCCTGGCCAGCGATGAGAGCAGCTTCGTTACCGGCAGCGCGATGCGCGTGGAGGGTGGGGTCTCGATTACCCGTACCTGAGCACGGTCACGTGCGTGGCGCGTAGCGGATACCGCTGCTGGCCATGAAGCCTTTCGGGTCGAACCGGGCCCAGGCTTCGCCCCAGTCGAAGCGGGCGTGGCCGCCGGCCAGTTTGCGCCGCAGTGCCGCGCCCAGCGTTCGGCGCATGAACGCGACCTCGGCGTCGATCGCTGCCTGGGTCGGCCATCCATCTTCCAGTGCCGCACCGGGCAGATCGACGCCCATCGTCACCATGTCGAGCTGTTGCCCGTGGAAGCACAGGCTGATGCCAGCGGGCGCGCCGCCCAGGCTGAGCCGGTGCAGGCTCAGCCAGTGGTAGCCGGTGCCGACATCGCGCTCGCCATGCATCAGCGTGGCGAAGGCGATGCGCGCCTCGTCCAGCGAGAGGGTTGGGCAGATCAGGTTCGGCAGATTGCCGAGCTGGATGCTGCCGTTGACCGGATTGAGGTTCATCGGTACGAATGACGCGAGGCGCTTGGACGTTGAGGGCATGGCGTACCGATATGCGGTTTGCATCGGATTCTGGATGTACCTCGTCGATGGCTGCAAGCCGCTGGCTGCACACGGTGTTCGCGCCGGACTGACCTGCGGCTCACCCGCTGCGTTCTAGCGTGGAGTCGGCGTCGGACTTCACCGGCGAAGGAGTGTTCGATGAGTGAGCGAGACAACGACCACGGCGATCCGAAGCAGGGCGTGCAGGAAAGCCGCCAGGACAGGAAGCAGGACGACGTGGCCAGGCGGCGGCCAGGTCAGCGCGATCAACAGGTGCGTGATGCGCACTCGCGGAGCCCACGGCGCAAGGACGGCGGTGAGGAGCCGGCCTGAGGCGGACGCCGGAAAAGAAAAAACCCGCAGATCGCGGAGATCTACGGGTTCTTCTGAATAGTGGTGGAGCCAAGGAGGATCGAACTCCTGACCTCGTCATTGCGAACGACGCGCTCTCCCAGCTGAGCTATGGCCCCACGGCAGGGCTTCAGTGTAGCCAAGCAGCTGCTCCTTGCCAAGCCGACCCAGGCGTTCGTGCCGGAAGACATGGCGCGCAAGTGCACAAGTGTGCCGAAACCGCTTGTTTCACCGGGCGTGGGCGCCGCGCAACGAAATCGTAACAATTTGGGGGATAATGGCGGCTTGCGCAGTTTTCCTCCTATTTGCCGCCCGGCTCGCGCAGGCCGCACGGACGCCTCCTCAGAGCATTCCATGCCCTCCCATTCCGATTCCCGCCGCCTGTCGGGTATGTCGTCTTCCTTCGTTTCCTTCCGCCGCCACCCGCTGGCCTTGGCCTGTGCTGGCCTGGCCCTGGTCGGCAGCTTCGGCGCCGCCGCGCAGGACAGCGCGCCGACCCCGACCGGGCTGGACACCATCACCGTGACCGCCGAACACCGCGAGCAGAACCTGCAGGAAGTGCCGGTTTCGGTGGGCGTGGTGCAGGGCGAGCGCATGCGTGACTTCACCGCCGGCGGCGACGACACTCTGCTGGCGCTGTCCGGTCGCGTGCCGAGCCTGTATGCGGAAACCACCACCGGCCGCATCTTCCCGCGCTTCTACATCCGCGGCCTGGGCAACATCGACTTCTACCTGGGTGCCTCGCAGCCGGTGTCGATCATCCAGGACGACGTGGTGCTGGAACATGTGGTGCTGAAGTCCAATCCGGTCTATGACGTGGACCAGGTGGAAGTGCTGCGCGGCCCGCAGGGCTCGCTGTTCGGCCGCAACACCACCGCCGGCATCGTCAAGTTCGACACCCTGAAGCCGACCCAGGACTACACTGGCCGCGTCAGCGCCAGCTATGCGACGTACAACAGCGTGTCGATCGACGGCGGCTTCGGCGGCCCGATCAACGACATTGCTTCGTTCCGCGTGTCGGCGCTTTACCAGCACCGCGACGACTACGTCGACAACACCTACAAGGGCCCGAGTGCCGACGGCACGGTCAGCCCGAAGAAGAACGCCATGGGCGGCTTCGATGACCGCAACGTGCGCGCGCAGCTGCTGCTGACCCCAAGCGACCAGTTCTCGATCCTGGCCTCGGCCCACGCCCGTGACTACGAAGGCACCTCGACCCTGTTCCTGCGCGGTGCGCTGACCAAGGGCTCGAACAAGACCGACGTGCCGCGTGACCAGGTCGCCTACGACGAAGCCGACAACAACCCGCAGGCCTACAAGACCTACGGCGGCTCGGTGAAGGCGCGTTACGACTTCGGCGCGATCGACTTCACCTCGATCACCGCCTACGAGACCACCTCCGGCTACAGCCGCGGCGACACCGACGGCGGCGCTGCGGTGAACTTCCCGGTGAACGGCGTGCCGAACGGCTATGGCCAGTCGATGGGCCGCATCCGCGATCTGGACCAGTGGACCCAGGAGTTCCGCCTGGCCAGCCATGACGACAGTGCACTGCAGTGGCAGGCCGGTGCGTTCTACTTCAACGGCAGTGACACCACCGACTTCTACCAGCGTGCGTGGTTCCTGCAGGGCGCGGCCCGCAACCCGAACAACTGGGTGCGCCTGCGCAACAAGAACACATCGTGGGCCGGTTTCGGCCAGATCAGCTACGCCTTCACCGACAAGTTCACTGTTACTGCCGGCCTGCGCCAGACCAAGGACGAGAAGCACACCCGCCTGCTGAAGACCGCTGATACAGCCGCCGGCGTGGTGACCTACAAGGGCCGCACCGACGTCAAGATGTCCGACACCACCCCGAGCTGGGACCTGAGCGCGATGTATCAGATCACGCCGGACGTGAGCGTCTACGCCAAGGTCGCGCGTGGCTTCCGTGGCCCGACCATCCAGGGCCGTTCGGCGGTGTTCAATGCCGACTTCACCACCGCTGATTCCGAGACCATCCTGTCCTGGGAAGCGGGCGTGAAGAGCAGCCTGTGGGACAACCGCCTGCGCTTGAACGCCACCGCGTTCACCTACACCGTCAACGACATCCAGCTCAACGGCAACGATTCGGACGGCAACGGCGTGCTGTTCAACGCCGACAAGGCCAAGGCCTACGGGTTCGAAGCGGACATGGAGCTGCGTCCGATCCCGAACCTGACCCTGAGCGCTGGCCTGAGCCTGCTGCACAGCGAGATCAAGGACAAGCGCGTCTACGCGCAGGTCTGCGGGCTCAATGGCCAGGTGGTCTGCACCGTCGGCGACCCGACCATCAAGGTCGGTGCCAACACCTTCGCGCAGATCGACGGCAACCCGCTGCCGAACGCGCCGAAGTACAACGTCAACCTCGCAGCACGCTACGACTTCCCGGTCAGCGACGCCGGCACCATGTTCGTGTCCACCGACTGGAACAAGCAGGGTTACACCAGCTTCGTGCTGTACGACAGCAAGGAGTTCAACTCCAAGGGTGATTTCGAGGGCGGCCTGAAGATCGGCTACTCGGGCAACTACGGTGCCTACGAAGTGGCGCTGTTCGCGCGCAACATCACCAACGAGAAGAACCTCAAGGGTGTGATCGAGAACTACATGGCCGCGGTCTACAACGAACCGCGTACCGTCGGTGTCTCGCTGAACATGAACTGGTAAGCCTTACCCCGTCGTGTAACGGAAACGGCGCTCATCGAGCGCCGTTTTTCGTTGCTGGCCAGGCATCATCCGTGCTCAAGGCGTGGCGCTGACGCCCTTGCCCAGCGCTGCATCGGACGGCGCACTGGGGCCCAGCACCTGCAGCTGCATCGCCTCCATCCGCTCCAGTACCTTGCGCTGCTTGCCGTTGAGGCCGCGCGAGGTGATTGCGATGTGCTTGCGTGCAGCGTCCAGCGGCGCGGGTTGGTAGTGCACCCTGAAGCGGCGCAGGGCGCAGCCCGTCAGCTTGTCGACCGGTGCGCAGTCGTTCGCGTTGAAATCGATATCGCCGTCGGCGGCGACAATGAAGGGGCTGAGCAGGATCTGCCCTTCGTGGGCAGTGAAGGCCAGTGGCGCGTGGGCCTTGGCGATGACCGCCTGGATGCGTACGGCTGGGATGTCTTCAGGGACGATCCTGTCATCCCAGTAGCCTTCGGTCGGGCGCGAGGTTTCGTAGTTCTGGGTGCCCCATGCCACGCAGTTGCCGGAAGCCACGTGCACCGAGATGCAGACCTGCTGGGAGTGCTGATCGGTCAGGACGCCCGGTGGTACCCAGACCTTCTTCCAGGAATAGAAACGGTAATCGACGTCGGCAAGGCGGGTGGCGCCGATGTCCTTCGATACTTCGTCCATCGTCCCCAGCGGCTTCAGCTTGGACACGCGGGTGTTCAGGCGGTAGTTCTCCGCACCGTTCAGCAGATAGGTGCCCGGCGGAATCAGATGCACCTCGAACACGTCCATCAACACCGTCCGCTGCGGGCCGGTTTCCAGCTCGTTGGTGTTGAACAGCTGCACGTAGCCCTGGGAGGGAATGTCCTTGTGCTGGAAGGACACCCGCGTCGAGAACCCGGGCAGGTCGGTCGAGCGGTTGCCCAGATGAAAGCCGGGGACCGGAGAGCCGACGCCTGGCCCGTCGTTGTGCACGACATACGGGGCCGGCACCAGCACGGCAACCAGACCATCGCGGGTGGCACCGTCAATGATGTCCACCAGCTTGGCTGTGTTCTCCTTTTCCTGTGCATAGGAAAGCGGTGCGGCCTGGCCAGCGCATGCCAGGACCAACGGGGTTAGCAGCAGTGCGCAGGCGGTCGCGATCTTGAGGGTCTGCATCGACGTCTCCTTGTCAGTACCGGCAAACCCTAGCACGGCCCCTGCAGGCCTGAGGTGCACGGCGCCGGCGTGGTCCGGCGCCTTGTGCCATCAACGTGCCGGCAGCAGCGCCTGCAACCGTGATTCCAGTTCCTGCTGGCGCCAGCCGGAAAGTGCGGCCGGCCACTGGCGGCGTTCCAGATAACTTTCCAGATGCTTGCGCGAGGCCAACACGCCATCCGGCAGGCCCAGTTCGCGGCTGCGTTCGGCGACGGCATCCTGCAGCTTCTTCAGTGCCTGCTTGTTGCTGTCATTGGCCGGCAGCGCCAGCGGTGCCTCGGCCTCATCGGCCAGCGGCGTATCCAGCGCCTGCCACACAGCGCCCGCGAGCTTGCGCGGAGCCTTCGGGAACTGTTCGAACAGCTTGCCCAGTGCGGCGGCATCGGCCGGTGGCGTGCGTGCCAGCGTGGCGGCCAGTTCGTTGTCCAGGATCCAGCTGCGCGGGCGGTCGCTGCTGCGCGCCTGCACATCGCGCCAACGCAGCAGGCGCAGCAGGCGGTGCTGTGCGGCGGCGTCGAGGAACTGCGCCGAGCGCATCGCCAGGTGCGGCCAACGGTCTTCGTCGTTGGCGACGCTGGCCAGCAGGCGCTCGCCGTCGTCGTGCAGCCACTGCTGGCGGCCCAGCGCCTGCAGCTTGGCATCGATGGCGTCGTGCAGTGCAAACAGGTGCTCGACGTCGTCGGCGGCGTACTGCAGCTGCGATTCCGAGAGCGGGCGGCGCATCCAGTCCGAGCGGGTTTCGCCCTTGGCCAGTGCCACGCCGGTGATTTCTGCGACCAGCTTCTGGTAGCCCATGCCGCCACCGATGCCGGCCAGCGAGGCTCCGATCTGGGTGTCGAACAGTGGCCGTGGCAACACACCACAGGTCCACTTGAAGGCGACCAGGTCTTCGCTGGCGCTGTGCATCACCTTGATGATGGATTCATCGGCCAGCCAGGGCGCCAGGGCCTCGGTCATGCCGGGAATCAGCGGGTCGATCAGCAGGATGTCCTGCCCGACCGCCATCTGCACCAGGGCCAGTTGCGGCCAGAAGGTGCGCTCACGGATGAATTCGGTGTCCAGGCCGATGCGGGCCGGGCGCTGCTGGAAGTACGCATCCAGCTCGGCGGGGGTGGTGATCCAGGTTGCCACGGGTCAGGGCCTACTACTCGGGTTTGCTCAGGCAGGGGAGAATAGCCTAACGTCGGTCCGCATCCGTGCCGAAGGAGATCCTGCTTGCGTTTTCCGCTGTCGTCCGCGCTGTGCACCGCCCTGGCCGTGGCCCTGGCCGGCTGCACGCCGTCGCCGTCGCCCTCGGCGACGCCGGAGCCGGGTCCGGCTGCTGGCGAAGATGCACGGCCGCAGGACGGTTCGCAGGCGGACGCGACGCCGGAGGCAGGGCAGGGCAGCGTCACCATTGCCGGTGAGGATGCCGCCGAGGATGTGCAGCGGTGGACGCCGCCGCGGGTCGATCGGCAGGGGCGCAGCCTGGCCCAGCTGCGTCGCGCGGCCGAGAAGGCGTTCAGCGAAGGGCGCCTGTACGAGGACGCCGATGCGGCGGTTCCGCTGTGGCTGGCGGTGCAGGAGGAAGACGCGGATGACCGGCAGGCCCGCAACGGCCTGCTGCGCGCACGCCAGCGCCTTCAGCAGCAGGCCGATGCCCTGCTGGTCCGGCCGCTGCAGCAGCGCGAGGCGCTGGCCGAGGCCAGCCGCCAGGCGCTGGTGCTGCTGACCCTGGCGCCGAAGGACGAGAAGGTGCGCGCGCTGCAGGGCCGGGTGGAGCTCGCCCAGCGCGTGGTGGCCTACAACCGGGCCGGCGAGGAAGACCTGCGATCGGGGCGGATCGGTGAGGACGGTGACGGTGCGATCGGCAACTTCCGTGAAGCGCTGGCCCTGGATGAACACAACAGCCGGGCACGTCAGGGCCTGGCGGCAGCCGAGAGTGGCCTGATCCGCCGTGCCGAGGACGCAGCGCGGGTGCGTGACTTCGCCAGCGCCGGCACCTGGCTGGCCGAAGCCAGCAAGGTGCGTGATTCGTCACCGACCATTGCCGATGCCTTCGAGCGCATCGAACAGATCCGCGCGTCCGCGCTGCTGCAGCTGCGCGACGATGGCCTGCGCGAGCTGGCGACGCCGCAGGGCCTGAAGCCGGCGCGCGAGAAGCTGGCCGAGGCACTGCGCATTGCCTTGCCCGGGGATGCGGTGGTGGCCCAGTTGCGCGAACGCATCGACCTGGCCACCCATTACGGCAGCTTCCGTCCCGGGCAGGTGTTCAGCGACGCGATGCGCGATGGTGGGCGCGGGCCGCAGATGGTGGTGGTGCCGCATGGCGGCTTCCAGATGGGCGCCGGTGACGCCGAGCCCGGCGCCACCGACGCCGAGCGGCCCTCGCATTACGTGCGCTTCGACCGTGGGTTTGCGATGGCGATCACCGAGGTCACCGTCGGCGATTTCGAGCGCTACGTGAAGTCGACCAATGCGCGGCCGCGGGCAACCCGGCGCGGCCACTCGGTGGTCTATGACGAGCGCAGCGGCAATTTCATCCGCCGCAGCGGTGTGGACTGGCGTTCCGATTACGATGGCGCGCGCGCACTGGGCAATTCGCCGGTGATGCATGTGAGTGTGCGGGATGCCGAAAACTACGCGGCGTGGCTGTCCGAGCAGACAGGACGCAGCTACCGGCTGCCCAGTGAAGCAGAGTTCGAGTACGCGCTGCGCGGTGGCGGCAGTGGCCGCTACCCGTGGGGCGACGCCGGCACGCCGCCGCCCGGCACCGGCAACTTCACCGGCAGCAGGGATGTTTCGCCCTCTGGCCGGCACTGGCACAACGCCTTCATCGGCTACGGCGATGGCTGGTGGGGGCCGGCGCCGGTGGCCAGTTTCCAGGCCAATGCCTTCGGCCTGCACGACATGGCCGGCAATCTCAGTGAATGGGTGGCCGATTGCTGGCATGCCAGCTACCGGCGTGCGCCCTCCGATGGTGTCGCCTGGTTCAATCCGGGCTGCCGGTCGCGGGTGATCCGGGGGGGCAACTGGGCCAACGCGCCCGAGCAGACCCGTGCGGCCTGGCGGCAATCGCAGGATTCGGACACCACCAACGCGCGCATCGGCTTCCGCCTGGTGCGCGGCATCTGAGCGGCCCCGGCTTCACCCGCCGCGGGCATCGGCGCACTAAGATTGCGCCGTGCCCGCCAGCCGGCGGGACCTGCCGGAAGACCGCCTGATGCGCAACGATCCCTTCTCCCGCTCGCCGCAAGGCCCGCAACGACGCGGCCTGTTCGGCAACATCCGCTGGTTGGTGCTGCTGCTGGCAGCCGGCTATGCGGTGTTCTACTGGTTTTCCAACCGCACGGTCGATCCGTATACCGGCGAGAAGGTGATGATCGACAGCAGCCTGGATGCGCGCCAGGAGACCGCGCTGGGGCTGCAGGCCTACCAGCAGATTTTGTCGCAGGAACGGCCGATGGATCCGAATGCACCGATCGCGCGCGATGTGCGCGACATCGCCCAGCGCCTGATCGCCAAGGTCGACGTGGTGGAGACCGCGCTGGCACAGGAGCACGGCGTGCAGCCGGCGCATTTCGCCCGGGATTTCCAGTGGGAAGTGAACGTGATCCCGTCCGAGCAGGCCAATGCGTTCTGCCTGCCGGGCGGCAAGATGGCGGTCTATACCGGCCTGGTGCCGGTGGCGCGCACGCGTGACGCGATGGCCGTGGTGATGGGCCACGAGATCGCCCATGCACTGCTGCGCCATGGTGCACAGCGGATGGCGCAGCAGAAGCTGACCCAGATCGGGCAGATGGCCGGCGCCGCGAGTGGCATGGACGCGCAGCAGCAACAGATGATGATGTCGGCGATGGGCTACGGCTACCTGCTGCCCTACGCGCGCAGCCACGAGACGCAGGCCGACGAAGTGGGGCTGATGCTGGCCGCGGCGGCGTGCTTCGATCCCCGCGAGGCGGTGCCGCTGTGGCAGCGCATGGGCCAGGCCAGTGGCGGCCAGTCGCCGCCGGAGTTCGCCTCCACCCACCCGAATCCGGGTACCCGCATCCAGAACCTGCAGGCGCTGATGCCGAAGGCGCTCGAGTACCGGCAGAAATTCTGCGAGCAGGCAAAGTAGGGTGTTGTTCGGCAGGGCTTGCAGCCCTGCGCCCGCGCTAGTGCTGGCCGCTGGCCGGCAACCTCAACAGCAACAGCGTGCATTCGGCGGGATGGCGGGGTGGGTCCGGTTGCGGGGGCGCTGCAAGTACGTCCATGTAAGCTCGGTCGCCGCTTGCTCGTGTGCGCAGTCCTGCCCAACCCGCCCGAGGCATGCCTCGGGCCCATGCGGCTCACGCCCCCGCAACCGGACCCACCCCGCCTTCGACAGATTTCTGCGATCTGTCGGAATCGCGAATTGATTCGATATCTGACAGAGATTCATCCACGCATGGCGTGGATCTACCGTGTCGACCAAGGTCGACACCTACCAACAGCCTCCGGAATCTGTCAGAGGTGGGGCGGTGTCGGAGTGCGGGGTGTCAGCCGCATGGGCCCGAGGCATGCCTCGGGCGGGTTGGGCAGGACGCCCAACCCCGGTCTTGCCGTGTGCGCAGTCCTGCGCACACGAGCAAGCGGCTGCCAAGCTTACAGGGACGTACTTGCAGCGTCCCCGTACTCCGACACCGCCCCGCCATCCCACGGAATGCACGCTTTTGACGTTGACGTTGACGTTGACGTTGGCGTTGGCGTTGCCTTGGCTTGAAGCCTCTGCAGGTGCAGGGCGCAGCCCTGCCGAACGCCCCTCTACTTGACCTGCACGTCGATCACGCCATCGCCGACGCGGGCCTGCAGGGCGTCACCGGGTTGTACCTGATCGACCTTCCGCACCAGCGTACCGTCATCGCTGCGGGTCAGGATGCTGTAGCCGCGCGCCACGGTCGCCAGCGGGCTGACTGCTTCAAGTGAACGCGCCAGTCCGCGCAGTCGCAGTGCATCGCGCTCCAGCAGCCGCTGCATCGCTGCCTGCGGCCGCCCGCGCAGGGCAGCCAGACGGCGCTGCATCGCATCGAGCTGGCGTTGTGGATGGTGCCCGCGCAGCACTGCCGCCGCATGACGCAGGCGCGCGGCACGGCGCTCCTGCTGCTGGTTGAACGCGGCATGCAGGCGCCGGCCCAGGTCGAGCTGGCGTCGGCGCAGCAGGTCCAGCCGCGCCTGCGGGCTCTGGGCGTTCAGGCGCAGCAGGGCGCGGTCGGCGCGCTGCATGGCCTGCTGCATCGCATGCCGTTGCAGCTGCACCATGCGCGCGGCCGTGCGGCGCAGGCGCAGTGCCAGTTCGCGCTGATCGGGTACCAGCAGTTCGGCGGCCACCGAAGGCGTCGGCGCGCGCAGGTCGGCGGCGAAATCGCTGAGGCTGAAGTCGGTTTCGTGGCCGACCGCCGAGACCACCGGGGTGCGGCTGGCAGCGATCGCACGGGCCAGGGCTTCGTCATTGAACGCCCACAGGTCTTCCAGCGAACCGCCACCGCGGGTCAGCAGGATCACGTCGTAGCGGCCACTGGCATCGGCCGCCTGCAGCAGGCGGGTGATCTGCG
Source organism: Stenotrophomonas sp. WZN-1 (assembly GCF_002192255.1). Taxonomy (NCBI): domain Bacteria; kingdom Pseudomonadati; phylum Pseudomonadota; class Gammaproteobacteria; order Lysobacterales; family Lysobacteraceae; genus Stenotrophomonas; species Stenotrophomonas sp. WZN-1. The sequence goes on along the minus strand of NZ_CP021768.1, from coordinate 3,027,200 downwards.
CGGCGGCGCTGCTGCCCTGCACCAGGGCCGGCAGGAGGTCTACTTCCAGCAGCGGGAAGCGGCGGCCGAGCACGCTCAGCACGTCGCGCACTGCGGCGCCGGTCGGCGAGGTGATCACTGCCAGGCGCTGTACGTGCGCTGGCAGCGGCCGTTTGCGCGCCGGGTCGAACAGGCCTTCGGCCTCCAGCCGTGCCTTCAGTTCCTCGAAGGCGCGGCGCAGTGCGCCTTCGCCGGCTTCCTCCATGTGGTCCAGCACCATCTGGTACTCGCCACGGGCGTCGTACAGGGTCACCTTGCCGCGCACCAGTACGCGCATGCCTTCGCGCGGCACGAACTTCAGGTACTGCGCCTTCATCCGGAACATGGCCGCACGCAGCTGCGCGCGCGCATCCTTCAGGGTGAAGTAGAGGTGTCCGGAGGCTGGGCGCGCCACGCTGCCCAGCTCGGCCTCGACCCAGATCGCCGGGAAGCTGCCTTCGAGCAGATCGCGGGCCAGGGTATTGAGCTGGCTGGGGGTCAGGATGTCGTTGTTGCGTGGTTGCATGGAACAGCGTGCGGCGGGCGGAACGGGAGCTCAGGATCGCACGTCAGCGCGCCGTGTGCTGGCCCAGCGCCCATTGCACGTGTTCACGCACCAGCGGCGAGGGATCGTCGACGCGGGTGTGCAGGGCGGCAAGCGCTTCGGCCGAGGACGGTGCATTGCCCAGCGCCACGGCGATGTTGCGCAGCCAGCGCTCGTGGCCGCTGCGGCGGATCGGGCTGCCTTCGGTGCGGCGCAGGAACTCGGCTTCGTCCCAGGCGAACAGCTGGTCCAGGCGAGCCGTATCCAGGTTGTTGCGCGCGCGGAAATCGGATTCGTCGGTGCGCTTGGCGAATTTGTTCCAGGGGCACACCAGCTGGCAGTCGTCGCAGCCGTAGATGCGGTTGCCCATCAGTGGCCGCATGTCTTCGGGAATGGCGCCGTCGTGCTCGATGGTCAGGTAGGAAATGCAGCGCCGCGCATCCAGCCGCTGCGGGCCGGTGATGGCCTGGGTCGGGCAGACATCGATACAGCGCGTGCAGGTGCCGCAGTGCGCCGTGGCTGGCGTATCGATCGGCAGCGGGATATCGATGTAGATCTCGCCGATGAAGAACCAGGAACCGCCATGGCGGTCGATCAGGCAGGTGTGCTTGCCGATCCAGCCGAGCCCTGCATTGCGTGCCAGTGCACGTTCCAGTACGGGGGCGGAATCGACGAACACGCGATAGCCCAGCGGTGCCACTTCATCATTGATCTGCGTGGCCAGCTTCTGCAGGCGGTTGCGCATCAGCTTGTGGTAGTCGCGGCCCAGCGCGTAGCGGGCCACGTAGGCGCGGCCCGGGTCGGCCAGGGTCGCCCAGGCTTCGGTATCGTCCTTGTGGCTGTAGTCCATGCCCACTGAAATCACGCGCACGGTGCCGGGCAGCAGCTCGGCCGGGCGCGCGCGCAGCGTGCCGTGGCGCGCCATCCAGTCCATCGTGCCGTACAGGCCCTGGCCCAGCCAGTCGGCCAGATGCGCTTCATCCTCGCCCAGTTCGATGCCGGCAATGCCGCAGCGCTGGAAGCCATGCGCACGCGCCAGATCGCGGATGCGCTGCACGGCCTGGGCCGGATCGACAGGGGTGGGGGCGGGGGACATGTGCACCAGTATAAAATCCCTGCATGGCCAACCTTGCCGATCTGTTCGATTCCGCTGCCGCACGCGCGCTTGATGCGCAGGCCTCGGCGCTGGCCGCCGACGGCGGCTGGGGCCTGATGGCGCAGGCCGGCCAGGCTGCCTGGCAGTGCCTGCTGCAGCACTGGCCGCAGGCGCGGCGGATCGGCGTGGTGGTCGGTGCCGGCAACAATGGGGGCGATGGCCATGTGCTGGCCCGTCACGCGCTGCAGGCCGGATGTGAGGTGACGGTGATCGCCTTGCCGGGCAGGCCGCCGTCGACCGCACTGGCACAGCGTGCGGCGCTGGAATTCAGGTCCGCAGGCGGCGACATCGCCGAGTTCGACGGCGCACTGCCCGGCGCCGATATCTGGGTCGATGCCCTGTTCGGGCTGGGCTTCGACCGCGCGCCGGAGGGCGTGGCGCAGGCGTTGATCGCCGCGCTCAACGCGCAGACGGCGCCGGTACTGGCACTGGACGTTCCCAGTGGGGTCGATGCCGAGCGCGGGGCGGTGCCGGGTGAGGCGGTGCGCGCCACGCTGACGCTCCAGTTCATCGTGGCCCATCGCGGCCTGTATACCGGTGATGCACTGGATCACTGCGGGCGGAAGCAGCTGGCGCCCCTGCAGTTGCCTGCAGACGCCTGGCAGGGCGTGGCGCCCGCTGCGGAGCACTGGACGCAGGTGCGGTTGCGGGCCCTGTTGCCACCGCGCCGCGCCAATACCCACAAGGGCGAATCCGGGCACGTGCTGTGCGTCGGCGGCAACCATGGCAGCGGCGGCGCCATCGCGATGGCGGCCGAAGCCGCCTTGCGCGCGGGTGCGGGGCTGTTGAGCCTGGGCACCCGCCGCGACCACGTCGGTCCACTGCTGGCCCGGTTGCCCGAGGCCATGACCCATGCACTGGAAGACGGCGATGTGCTGCCGGCGCTGCTGGACAAGGCGAAGGTGGTGGCGATCGGGCCCGGACTGGGCCAGGACGAATGGGCACGCGCCTTGTTTGCGCGGGTGCTGGCCAGCGCCAAACCATTGGTGGTCGATGCCGATGCCCTGAACGTGCTGGCGCAGGATCCGCGCGCGTTGCCCGATGCCATTCTCACCCCGCACCCGGGCGAGGCCGCACGCCTGCTTGGCTGCAGCACGGCTGAAATCCAGGCCGATCGCTATGCCAGCGCGCAGGCGCTGGCCGAACGCTTCCACGCCGTGGTGGTGTTGAAGGGCGCTGGCAGCATCGTGGCGGCGCCTGCGCAAACGCCCCGGTTGATCGCCGCCGGCAATCCCGGAATGGCCGTGGGTGGCATGGGTGACCTGCTCACCGGCATCATCGCCAGCCTGCGCGCGCAGGGCCTGATGGCGTTCGATGCCGCGGCCGCGGGTGCGTTGCTGCACGGGCTGGCCGGCGACATGGCTGCCGCCGATGGCGCGCGCGGCCTGCTTCCTACTGATCTGCTGGCGCCGTTGCGGCGACTGGCCAACCCGGACCTCTCCCCATGACCGATTTTTTCCTTGCCGACAGCGACGCTACCGAACTGCTCGGGCAGTGGCTGGCGGCCACCCGGCCGCCGCAGGCGCTGATCGAACTGCGCGGCGACCTTGGGGCTGGCAAGTCCACCACGGCCCGCGCGCTGCTGCGCGCGCTGGGCGTGCAGGGCGCGATCCGCAGCCCCACCTACACCCTGGTCGAGCGCTATCCGCTGGCCAGTGGCGGTGAGGCGTGGCACCTGGACCTGTACCGCATCGGCCAAGCCGGCGAGCTGGATTTCCTTGGCCTGGACGAGGGCAGCGCGGTGCTGTGGCTGGTCGAATGGCCCGAGCGCGGGGCCGGTGCATTGCCGCCGACTGACCTGGTGGTGGCCCTGGAAATCGAGGGGCAAGGGCGGCGCGTTCGTCTCACTGGGGCCAGCGACGTGGGGCGTGAATGGCTGGAACGGCTTCCCAAAGGGGGCGACTTGCAGGCCATTTCTGTCGGCTGACGAGAACAAACACCGGCAGGTTACGGATTATTAAGGAAAAAGGTGTTGCATTCCGTTCAGCGCGGTGATTGAATCCTGAGCCATGCGCCCGGGGAACCGTCTCATTGCCATCTGTGCCGCCGTCGGACTGGGTCTGGCGAGTGTCAGTGCGTGGGCCGGCGAAGTCCGCCAGGTCCTGCTGAATACGGGCGCGACCGGTACCCGCGCCGAAATCTCGCTGGTCGGCAGCGGCGGCTACAAGACCTTGTCGCTGGCGGGTCCGAACCGGCTGGTGGTCGATTTCCCCGATTCCAGTGCGATTCGCAACCTGAAGATGCCGGCTGCGCAGGGTGTGGTCACGGCCGTGCGCACTGGACAGCCGGTGCCGGGTACCTTCCGTGTCGTTTTCGACCTCGCTGAATCGGTGGCGCCGTTCCGCCCGCAGATGCAGCGCGAGGGCAATGAATCCAAGCTGGTGATCGAATGGCCGGGTGATGGCCCGGCCGTGGCCGCCAGCCGCCCGGCGGCGACGCCGGCCGGGCAGTCGCAGGCACCCGCTGCGGGGGCCGCACCTGTACCCACTCCGGCCGAGAGCGCGCAGTCGCGCACTGATGCCGCGCGTGCCACGGCCCTGCTGACCGCACAGGTACAGCAGCAGGCCAGCGCCACTGCCGCCGCACCGGCCACGCCGACCCCGGCACCGACCACCGCGCCGGCCCAGGTCGCCGCGGCTGGCGTCACCGCCAGCAGCACGCCTTCGTCCTCGCCGGCCGCGATCCTCGCCGGCCAGCGCACCGCGGCGGTGGTGACCACGCCGCCGGCCACCCTGCCCACACCGGCCCCGACGCCGGTGGAACCGCCGCGTCCGGCCATGCCCAGCGATGCGTCGCGGATCCGCATGCAGGCCGGCATGCGCCACCTGGTGGTGGCGATCGATCCCGGCCACGGCGGCCAGGACCCGGGTGCGATCGGCCCGACCGGCAAGCGCGAGAAGGACGTCACCCTGGCAGTGGCACGCGAGCTGGCCCGCCAGGTCAACGCCACGCCGGGCCTGAAGGCCTACCTGACGCGCGACAGCGACGTGTTCATTCCTCTGCCGATGCGTGCGCAGAAGGCGCGTGCGAACAAGGCGGACATCTTCATCTCGATCCATGCCGACGCGGCCGAAAACCGTTCGGCCACGGGCTCGTCGGTCTACGTGCTGTCGACCAAGGGTGCCTCTTCGCAGCGCGCCCGCTGGCTGGCGGACAAGGAAAACGCGGCCGACCTGGTGGGTGGCGTGCGCCTGCAGCAGACCGAAGGCACCCTGGCCAACGTGCTGCTGGACCTGGCACAGAGCGGCTACATGAAGGCGTCTGAGGACGCAGCCGGCCACGTGCTGGGCGGCCTGAAGCGGATCGGCAACAACCACAAGCCGAACATCGAGCGCGCCAACTTCGCGGTGCTGCGCACTTCGGACATGCCGGCGATGCTGGTGGAAACCGCGTTCATCTCCAATCCGGATGAAGAGCGCCGCCTGATGGACCCGGCGTACCAGCGCAAGATCGCTGGCGCCGTGCTGGATGGCGTGCACACATTCTTCAGCCGCCAGCCGCCGCCGGGCACGCTGTATGCCGCCCGCGCCCAGGCCGAGATCGACGCGGCCGGCACCATGGCCGGCGGCAGCAAATAACCGGCCAAGGCGGGTTGCCGTTTCTGTAGCGTCGACTTGGCGTGCAGCGCGGGGTTTTGTGCCCGATGAAGAGCAGTCGACTCTACATGGGACCGCTCCGCTATCATCGACCCATGAAGTCTGCTGCCCATCACCTCCCATGAGCGCGCCCGGTCCGCGTCCGATCCGGCCGTTGCCGGACATCCTGATCAACCAGATCGCCGCTGGCGAAGTAGTTGAACGGCCCGCGTCTGTGGTCAAGGAACTGGTCGAGAACGCGATCGACGCCGGCGCAAGCCGCGTCGACATCGACCTGGAAGAAGGCGGTGTACGCCTGATCCGCATCCGCGACAACGGCAGCGGCATCGCGCCCGAACAGCTGCCACTGGCGGTGTCGCGGCATGCGACCAGCAAGATCGCCGATCTGGACGATCTCGAATCGGTGGCCACCCTCGGTTTCCGGGGTGAAGCGCTGCCGTCGATCGCGTCGGTCAGCCGCTTCACCCTGTCCTCGCGCCGCGCGCACGACGAGCACGGTTCGGCACTGCAGATCGAAGGCGGCAAGATCGGCGAGGTGACCCCGCGCGCGCATGCGCCGGGCACCACGGTGGAAGTACGCGAGCTGTTCTACAACGTGCCGGCGCGGCGCAAGTTCCTGCGCGCCGAGCGCACCGAGCTGGGCCATATCGAAGAGTGGCTGCGTTCACTGGCGCTGGCGCGGCCGGATGTCGAGCTGCGCGTGTCGCACAACGGCAAGGCCTCGCGGCGCTACAAGCCGGGTGATCTGTATTCCGATGCGCGCCTTGCCGAAACGCTGGGCGAGGATTTCGCCAACCAGGCCGTGCGGGTGGACCATAGCGGTGCCGGCCTGCGCCTGCACGGTTGGATCGCGCAGCCGCATTATTCGCGCGCCAGTGCCGACCAGCAGTACCTGTACGTCAATGGACGTTCGGTGCGTGACCGCAGCGTCGCCCATGCGGTGAAGATGGCCTACGGCGATGTGCTGTACCACGGCCGCCAGCCGGCCTATGTGCTGTTCCTCGAACTGGACCCCACCCGCGTCGACGTCAACGTGCATCCGGCCAAGCACGAGGTGCGCTTCCGCGATTCGCGGCTGGTCCATGATTTCGTCTACCGCACGCTGAAGGATGCGCTGGCCGATACCCGCGCCGGCATGTCGGCGCAGGAGATCGGTGCTGGCCCGGTGCATCCGGCGGATGCCACGGCTGCAGCCACGGCTTCGAGCGCGGGCGCTTCCGGCTTCGGGCTGGTGCGCGGTCCGGCACCCGGTGCCGGCTCCGGCGGTGGTGGTGGATTCTCCGGGTGGCGACCGCAGCAGCCACTGGGCCTGCAGGTGGCCGATGCACCGGCTGCCTATGCTGCGCTGTATGCCACGCCGGCCGGTGCCGAGCGTGCGGCGGCACTGCCACCGATGCCCACCGAGAACGGATTGCCGGTGACCAGCGCCGATGCAGGCGTGCCACCGCTGGGCTACGCGATCGCGCAGCTGCATGGCATCTACATCCTGGCCGAGAATGCCGAAGGCCTGATCGTGGTCGACATGCATGCGGCACACGAACGCATCGGCTACGAGCGCCTGAAGAACGCACACGATGGCATCGGCCTGCAGTCGCAGCCGCTGCTGGTGCCGATCACGCTGGCGGTGGGCGAGCGCGAGGCCGACACCGCCGAAAGCGAAGCCGAAACCCTGGCGGCGCTCGGCTTCGAGGTGACCCGTGCCGGCCCCGGTTCGCTGCACGTGCGCAGCATTCCGGCACTGCTGGCGCATGCCGAACCGGAAGGGCTGCTGCGCGACGTGCTGACCGACCTGCGCGAGCATGGCCAGAGCCGCCGCGTGGCCAGTGCACGCGACGAACTGCTGTCGACCATGGCCTGCCATGGCGCGGTGCGTGCCAACCGGCGCCTGACCGTGCCGGAAATGAACGCGCTGCTGCGCGACATGGAAATCACCGAACGGTCCGGCCAGTGCAACCACGGCCGACCGACCTGGGCCCGTTTTTCGCTGGCGGAGATCGACCGCTGGTTCCTGCGCGGACGTTGAGGGGAGCATCGATGCGTTATCGGGGAATGGCGGGCCTGCTGGCCGCCGTGGTGTTGGCCGCCTGCAGCCCGGCAACACCGCCGGCACCGACGGCCGCTGAAGATCCGGCCTACGCGGCCGCGCAGCAGCAATGGCGTGTGGCGCGCTACCAGGACCTGACCCGGCCCGATGGCTGGACGGCCCTGGTCGGCCTGCACTGGCTGCAGAACAAATCCCATTTCGTTGGCAGCGGCGCCACCAACGGCATCCGCCTGACGGTCGGCCCGGACAAGCTGGGCCTGCTGCGCCGCGAAGGCACCCAGTGGTGGTTCACACCTGAAGCCGGTGCCGATGTCAGTCATGATGGCCAGCCGGTGCGCGGCCGCGTCCGCATCGACACCGACAAGGACGCGCAACCGACGCTGCTGGCCTTCGATGGCGGCAAGGGCCAGCTCAGCATCATCCGCAGGGGGGCGCGTGATGCGCTGCGGGTCAAGCATGCCGATGCCGCCGCACGCCGTGATTTCGCCGGCCTGCAGTACTGGCCGGGCGGCGCGGACTGGCAGGTGCAGGCGCGCTTCATCGCGCACCCGCCGGGCAAGACACTGCCGATCGTCGACATCACCGGCCTGACCACCGAGATGCCCAATGCCGGCGCGGTCGAGTTCCAGCGCGACGGCCGCAGCTGGCGGCTGGAAGCGATCGGTGCGCCCGGGCAGCCGCTGTTCCTGATCTTCGCCGACCGCACCAGCGGCCGCGGCAGCTATCCGGCCGGGCGCTACCTGGATACCGATGCGCCCGCCGCAGACGGCACCGTGCGCATCGATTTCAACCATGCCTACAACCCGCCATGCGCGTTCACCGCCTACGCCACCTGTCCGCTGGCGCCACCGGAAAACCGGCTGGACCTGCGCGTGGAAGCAGGCGAGAAGGCTTACCACCTGCCTGAAGGAGAAGGCTGACCATGCCGATCAAACATCTGTTCCGTGCCGCACTGCTGATGGCGGCGTGCGCGATGGCACCACTGGCTACTGCCCGCGATGCGCCGGGCACCACGGCCGCGGCCGCTGCGGCGGCCAAGCCGCCCGTACCGCTGTTGTGGAAAGTCACCGGCCCGGGCGATGCACGTGTGTACCTGCTGGGATCGTTCCATCTGCTGAAACCGCAGGACTACCCGCTGTCGCCCGATGTCGAACAGGCGTTCGAAGCCTCGCAGCGGGTGGTGTTCGAACTGTCGCCGGAAGACATGCAGTCGCCACAGCTGGCCAGCCGCATGGTGCAGGCCGCGACCCGCACTGATGGCAGCGAGCTCAAGCGTGATCTGGATGCGGCGACCTGGCAGAAGCTGCAGGCCTTTGCCACCGGGAACAAGCTGCCGCTGGCACAGATGCAGGGCATGAAAGCCTGGTTCGTCGGCCTCAGCATTTCGGTCGGGCAGATGCAGAAGCTGGGCCTGGACCCGGCGCTGGGCCTGGACCGCCACTTCATGGAGCGCGCGCAGAAGACCGGCCGCAAGACCGCTGGCCTGGAGGACATCGATACCCAGATCGGCATGCTTGACGGGATGACGGTGCAGGAACAGCGGCAGATGCTGGCCGAAGCGCTGGACCAGGCCGGCAAGGCCGATGAGCAGGCGCGGCTGCTGCATGATGCATGGCGCCGCGGCGACGAACGACTGCTGTGGACCAAGATGGCGGCGGAGATGCGCCAGCAGTATCCGCAGCTGTATCAGCGCATCAACACCGGGCGCAATGATGCCTGGGTACCGAAGCTGCAGCCGTACCTGCAGGCCGGGCAGGGCGGTACGCTGGTGGTGGTCGGCACGCTGCACCTGCTGGGCAGTGATGGCGTGGTCGAGAAACTGAAGGCCAAGGGCTACAAGGTCGAGCGCGTGTGCACGGGGTGCAAGGCGAAACGCTGACGCATCGTTGCCACGATGCCAAGCAAAACGGCGCGCCAGGGGCGCGCCGTTTTCGTATCAGCCGTAGCTGCCGCTCAGCGGCGGGTCTTGCCGCCGGTGCCGGTGCCCGGTTCGCCGGGCTTGTTGCCGGTGCCGGTCCCCGTTCCGGTGCCGCCCGGGCGCGGGCCACCGAAACCGCTGCCCATGCTGCGCTGGAATTCCTGCCACAGCTCCAGGTTGCGCTCGGTCAGCTGGTTCATCATCGCCCACGGGGTCTGGCCCAGCAGGTTGCCCATCTGCTGGCGGAACTGCTGCTGCTGGTCGAGGAAGACCTGCATGCTGCGCTCCAGGTAGTTGCCCATGAAGCCCTGCAGGGAATCGCCGTAGAAGCGGATCAGCTGGCTCAGCAGCTGGGTGGACAGCATTGGTTCGCCGTCCTGTTCCTGGTCGGCGATGATCTGCAGCAGGACCGATCGAGTGAGGTCGTCGCCGCTCTTGGCGTCGCGGACTTCGAAGTCTTCACCGTCCAGGATCAGCTGGCGCACGTCCTCGATGGTGATGTAGCTGGAGATCTCGGTGTCGTAGAGACGGCGGTTCGGATACTTCTTGATGATGCGGGTCGCAGCCATGAAGCGGTACTCGTCACAGTAGACGCGCAGCATGGCGCAGTGCAGCAGCGGTTGCAACCGCCCCAGCCCCCGCCAGGCTTGGCTTTCACGGGTGATCATGTTGCGCAACAAGGGTTTGCGTGCTGCGCAGCATGACCATCGGCAGGGGCCGCCAGTGCAAGTCGCGGCGCCCCCCTGCGCGGCTCACCAGCCCATGTGGTGGCCGCCGTTGATATCCAGGTTGCTGCCGGTGATCCACGAGGCTTCCTCGGCTACCAGGAAGGACACGCCATAGGCGATTTCCTCCGGCTTGCCGAGGCGTCCGGTGGGGATGTCGGCGATGATCTTGGCACGCACGTCCTCCGGCACCGCCATCACCATGTCGGTGGCGACGTAGCCGGGCGAAATGGTGTTCACGGTGATGCCGAAACCAGCGTTCTCGCGGGCGAGCGAGATGGTGAAGCCGTGCATGCCGGCCTTGGCCGCGGCGTAGTTGGCCTGGCCGTACTGGCCCTTCAGGCCGTTGATCGAGCTGATCTGGATGACCCGGCCCCAGCCGCGGCGGCGCATGCCTTCGATGACCGGCCGGGTGACGTTGAACACCGAGTTGAGGTTGGTGTTGATCACATCGTGCCACTGGTCCACGCGCATGCGGTGGAAGGTGGTGTCACGGGTGATGCCGGCGTTGTTGACCAGGATCTCGACCGGGCCCAGCTTGGCCTCGACGGCGCGCACCAGCGCTTCGGCGCTGTCCGGATCGGAGACATCGCCCGGGAAGATCGACACGTTGTAGCCGCGTTCGGTCATCGCCTGCTGCCAGGCGTGGGCCTTTCCCTCGTCGCGGTAGTTGGTGGCGACCCGGTGGCCCTGGTCGGCCAGGCGTTGGCAGATGGCGGTGCCGATGCCGCCGGTTCCGCCGGTGACCAGTGCGACGCGAGATGTCATGGAGTGCTGTCCGGGTATCAGGTGGGGGAAGGGGGATTCTGCAACATCGGCGCGGAAAGTGCGCCGGCCGGCAGCAGGATGTCGGTACGCGGCAGCTGGGCGGGGTCGAAGGCCTGCCGAGCGGCGGCCAGCAGTGTGTCCAGATCGTGCGCGTGGTCCAGGGCGGCAGGCGACTGGCCCAGCAACTGCCAGAGCTGGCGCAGCACGGGCAGCGGGCGCGTACTGTCCACCGGCAGCGACGCCAGCGACTTGGACAGTTTGTGGCCCGGGGTATCGAGCAGCAGCGGCAGGTGCCAGTAGCGCGGCGCCGCCAGGCCCAGTGCACGCTGCAGCAGGATCTGCCGCGCTGTGGAATCGAGCAGGTCGGCGCCGCGCACCACTTCGGTCACGCCCTGTGCGGCGTCATCGACCACCACGGCCAACTGGTAGGCCCAGCAGCCGTCCGCACGGCGCAGCACGAAGTCGCCAACCTCGGCGTGCACGTCCTGGTGTTGAGGTCCGCGCAGGCCATCATTGAAGTACACGATGCTGCCGCGCGGCACGCGGAAGCGGACGGCAGGGTCCGGTCGTGGCTGCCGCGCAACGCAGCGGTGGTGGATGCCGCCGCTGGCCGCCAGGTCGCTGCGGCTGCAGTGGCAGACAAAGGCCTGGTCGCCGGCGAGCAGCACGTCCAGCGCGGCCTGGTAGGCGTCGCCGCGCGCGCTCTGCCAGACGATCGGGCCATCGTGGGCCAGGCCGAATGCCGCCAGCGCCTGCAGCTGTGCCTCGGCGGCACCGGGCACGGTGCGCGGTGGGTCGACGTCTTCGATGCGCAGCCGCCACAGGCCGCCGTGATGGCGGGCGAGCAGCCAGCTGCCGAAGGCGGCAAGCAGGGATCCGGGGTGGAGCAGGCCGGTCGGCGAGGGCGCGAAGCGGCCGCAGGGAATGGGGGAGGTCATGCTGGCTGAATCGTCGGTCAGGTTGGCGCTTGAATTCAAGCTGACCACACCGCAAATTGACCGGTATCGACCCCTTCCGAGCCGGATTTTCCCATGTTTACCCGCATTGCCCTGTTCCTGGCGACCAACTTCGCGGTCCTGATCCTCGCCAGCATCGTGATGTCGTTGCTGGGGGTCAATCCGAGCCAGATGAGCGGCCTGCTGGTCATGGCCGCGATCTTTGGTTTTGGTGGCTCCTTCATCTCGCTGCTGCTGTCCAAGTGGATGGCCAAGCGCTCCACCGGTGCGGTGGTGATCACCGAGCCGCGCAACCAGACCGAGCGCTGGCTGCTGGCCACCGTCGAGCGCCAGGCCAAGGCGGCCGGCATCGGCATGCCCGAAGTGGCGGTCTATGATGGCCCGGAGATCAATGCCTTCGCCACCGGCGCCAACCGCAACAACGCGCTGGTGGCCGTGTCCACCGGCCTGCTGCACAACATGAGCGAAGACGAGGCCGAAGCGGTGCTGGGCCACGAGATCGCCCACGTCGCCAACGGTGACATGATCACCATGGCCCTGCTGCAGGGCGTGTTGAACACCTTCGTGATCGTGCTGGCACGCGTGGTCGGCGGCATCATCGACAGCGCACTGTCGGGCAACCGCGAAGGCGGCGGCCGCGGCTTCGCCTACTACATCATCGTGTTCGTGCTGGAGATGGTGTTCGGCCTGTTCGCCACCATGATCTCGATGTGGTTCTCGCGCCACCGCGAGTTCCGCGCCGATGCGGGTGGTGCTTCGCTGGCCGGCCGCCAGAAGATGATCGCCGCGCTGGAGCGCCTGCAACTGAACCATGGCCAGAGCACGCTGCCGACGCAGATCGCGGCCTTCGGTATTGCTGGTTCGACGGCGAAGAAGCTGTTCATGAGCCACCCGCCGCTGGAAGAGCGCATCGCCGCGTTGCGGGCATCGACGGCGGCGTAAGCCCCCGTACTTCCACCGTAGTGCAGGAACGCCTGGCCTCGCGCCGGGCGTTTTTGTTTGCGCGGTGCATTGCTGATGCCGGATCGTGCCCAGCGGATCGTTTCCGCGCCTGCGGAGGAGTGTCACTTTCTTTGCTCGTGCAAAGAAAGTAACCAAAGAAACACGCCGCCGGGGCGCGAGCCGATGCTGCGCATCGGTCCCCTGCGCTCCTCGGTCCGTCGAGGGACGGTGCGGCAACTCGCTGCGCTCAGACACCCGCACCTCTTCGCCCTCGCCGGACCTGCGGTGCTCGGCTCGCTCAAGGCGGACCCAAGGTCAAATGCCACAGCCGCATCCGGTTGATCCATGCCACGCGTGGATGCCGTTGCCGTTGATCTTGACCTTCCAGTCCGCCTTGAGCGAGCCGAGCATCGCAGGGGAATCAGGGGCGAAAAGGCGCCGGTGTTTGAGCGCAGCGAGTTCGGCGCCGTCCCCTGATTCGCCGAGAAGCGCAGGGCACCGGCGTGCGCAGCACGTCGGCTCGCGGCCGGCGGAGCGTTTCTTTGGTTACTTTCTTTGCGCGCAAAGAAAGTGACACCCCTCCGCGGTCGCGGAAACGAATCTCCCGGCGCGCAAACGAAAACGGCACCTCCGCAGGTGCCGTCTCCATGAACCGCGTCTACGCGCAGATCAGAACTTCGCGTCGAACTCCGCCGCGTAGCCGGTGTTGACCAGCACCTTCTGCAGCGACTCGGCCACCTTCAGGTTGCCGGCCACGATCTGGTGGGTCTCCGGGCCACGGTTGTCCATGCGGCCCAGGGTCGCGCCCTTGAAGTCGCAGACCTTGCCACCGGCCTCGCGGACCAGCAGCAGGCCGGCGGCGATGTCCCATGCCTTCACGCCGGCTTCGAAGTAGGCGTCGGCGCGGCCGCAGGCCACGTAGGCCAGGTCCAGTGCTGCCGAACCGGTGCGGCGGATGTCCTCGCCGTGCACCAGCAGGGCGTCGACCGCCTTCAGCTGGGCGCTGGCACGGCTGCGCTCGCGCGGGGCGAAGCCGGTGTGGATCATCGTGCCTTCCAGATCCTTGCGTTCGGCCACGCGGATGCGGCGGTCGTTCAGCACGGCGCCGGCGCCACGGCTGGCGGTGAACAGTTCATTGCGCAGCGGGTCGAAGATGACCGCATCGGTCGGCTCACCATTCTCGACCAGGGCGATCGACACGCAGTAGTGCGGCACGCCGCGCAGGTAGTTGCTGGTGCCGTCCAGCGGGTCGATGACCCACATCTGGCGGCGCTCGCCCTGCACGCCACCTTCTTCACCGAAGATGCCGTAGTCCGGGTAGGCGCGCTTGAGTTCCTTGACGATGACCTTTTCCGCGTCCGCATCCACTTCGCTGGCGTAGTCCATCCGGCCCTTCTGCACCACGTTCAGTGCCTCGAGCTTGTTGATGTTGCGCAACAGGACGTTGCCGGCGAGGCGGGCGGCCTTGACCATGACGGTGACGGCGGGTTTCTGCATGGCGTGGGCTCCCGGAAAGGCAGAAGAGATGGACTGGCGGGGGAAAAGAGCGGGTCCGGCGCAGTGGCCGGCCGCACAGTTTACCATTGGTCATCGTCCAGCTCGACCTTTTCCCTGTTCATGTCCCAGTTTCCTGCCGCCACCCGCCTCCGATTCGTCCTGGTCGGTACCCAGCACCCCGGCAACATGGGCGCTGCCGCCCGTGCCCTGAAGACCATGGGTCTGGCCCGCCTGGTCCTGGTCGCCCCCGAAAAGCCGCTGGACGAGGAGGCCTTCCGTCGCTCGGCCGGTGCCGAAGACGTGCTGGGGGACGCCCCGGTGGTGGCCACCCTGGCCGAGGCCGTGGCTGACTGCCGCCTGGTGCTGGGCTGCACCGCCCGTGCCCGCCGCGTCCAGCTGGAGGAGTACCTGCCCGCCGATGCCGCTGCCCGCGCGGTGGCCAAGGCCGGCGAGGGGGCAGAGGTGGCGCTGGTGTTCGGGCGCGAGCGCACCGGCCTGACCAACGAGGAACTGCAGCTTTGCCATGCGGCGGTGCACATCCCGTCCGACCCGGAGTTCAGCTCGCTCAACCTGGCTGCCGCCGTGCAGGTGCTGGCCTATGAAACGCGCATGCAGCTGCTGGGTGCGCAGCCTGCGGCCGACGCCGAGCCCGGCTTCCGCGAGCAGGCGGCCAGCCATGAGCAGATGGAGAGCTTCTTCGCCCAGCTGGCTGACACGCTGGACGAGATCGATTTCCACAAGGGCCGCGCCCCGGAATCGGCGATGCGCAAGCTGCGTCGCCTGTTCCTGCGCAGCGAGCCGAGCGAGCAGGAAGTGCGCCTCCTGCGCGGCATCCTGGCCGACACCCAGCGCATGGCGCGACTGGCACAAGCTGGCAACAAGGACAGCTGACGACGTTCTCATTTTTTCGGGTAGTCTGTCTGGATACCCAGGGGGGATGAAGCCTGTGTCGGGTCTGCGAAGGGCAGTGCAGAGGGGACTGCTGAGCCTGGTCATGATCCTGCTGGCCGGGACGGTGCATGCAGCACCGGACCCGGTGCTGGTGCTGGGCCGGATCAGCGATGATCCCAAGGCCCATTACGAGCAGCTGCAGCCGTTGCTGGACTACGTGGTGGAACGCATGCATGACGTCGGCATCAAGGAGGGGCGGATCCTGATGGCACGCGACCCGCAGCAGATGGCCAGCTATCTGCGGCGGGGGCGGGTCGACTGGGTCACGGAAACGTCGGGCACGGCGGTGGCGCTGGGCCAGCGCAGTGGCGCGCGGCCACTGCTGCTGACCGAGCGCAACGGCGTACGTGAGTACCAGACCGTGTTCTTCGTGCGCCGCGACAGTCCAATCCAGCGCGTGCAGGATCTGCGCGGGCATCGCCTGGCCCTGCAGAACACGGCGTCCACCAGTGCCTACCTGGTGCCGGTGATGACGCTGCTGCAGGAAGGGTTGTCGCCGCAGATCCTGGTGGGTACGTGGGACATGCCGGGCCGGGACAGCGTGGGGTATGTGTTCGCGCGCAGCGAGTTGAACATCGCCACCTATGTCCACAAGGGCATGGCCGATGCGGGGGCGGTGAGCAGCGTGGACTGGAGCGACGAACGGCGGGTGCCGGCGGCGTTCCGGCGCGATTTCCGCGAACTGCTGCGCACCGAGCCGTACCCGCGTGCGGTGGAGATGGTGCGCGCCGACCTCGATCCGAAGGTGCGTGACCGCCTGCAGCAGGTGCTGCTGGAGGCGGCCGGCGATCCGGGGGCGCAGGGAGCGTTGCATCGGTTTTTTGGCACTTCCGGTTTCCACCGCGTCGATGCGCATGCGCAGCAGCGGCTGGATGAATTGAAACAAGGATTGACGCGCGTGCGGATGGAAGTGGAATGAAGTGGCTCGGCTCGGGAATGCAGGCCCGGTTCCTGCTCGCGATGGGCGGGGCGATGATCGTTGTCGTGGCGATCCTGGCGGTACTGCTGGGGCGGCAGGCGGCAATGCAGAGCGAGGTGCGCAACCTCAGCGGCAGCGTCATCCATGAATTGTTCGACCGCGGCGTGCGCAGCCGTGGCGAGGCGATGGCGCGTGAGTTGTCCGATGCACTGGCCAACCCGCTGTACTACCGCGACCTGGACCAGGTTGGCGCGCTGGTGCGCAATACCGCCCGCCAGCAGGTGGTGCGCTACGTGCTGGTGTTCGATGACCATGGCCGGCTGGTACATGACGGTACGGTGGAGGTCGCTGGCTTCGGGCAGCCCATGGCCGATCCGCTGGCGCCCAAGGCGGCAGTGGCGCAGGCGCTGGTGGTGCAGGAATCGCCCAAGGTGCTCGACAACACCATGCCGATCATGGTCGGCAACCAGCGCATCGGCGGCGTCCGCGTCGGCATGGCGCTGGACGAGGTGCAGCAGCGCGAACAGGCGGCCAATGCCACGCTCGGCAAGCGCCTGCAGCAGGTCGGCAGCCGCCACCTGGGCTGGCTGCTGCTGATGCTGGGCCTGCTGGTGGTGATCGGCGTGGTGGTGATCCTGTACGTGCAGCGCACCCTGGTTGCGCCGATCCGGGATCTGGCTGCCGCGGCGCGCCGCATCGAGGCCGGCGACTACCAGGCGCCGCTGGCCGAGAACACCCGCGACGATGAGGTCGGCGAGCTGGTGCGCGGCTTTGCCCGGATGCGTGATTCCATCGCCCGCCATGACCGTGAGGTACGGCGCATGGCGTATACCGATGCGCTGACCGGGTTGACCAACCGATTGGCATTCCGGGAAGCGCTGGACCATCGCCTGATGGCGGCGCGCGCATCCAATCATCGGCTGGGCCTGCTGTTCGCCGACATCGACGACTTCAAGCGGGTCAACGATACCCTCGGCCATGAAGCCGGCGATGAGGCATTGCTGCAGTTCGCGCAGCGTATCGGGCGCGCGGTCACCGAGGCCGGTGGCGACGAGGCGCTGCTGGCGCGGTTCGGCGGCGATGAGTTCGTGATCCTGGTCGGTGATGGAGACGTGGCCGCGAATGCGCGGTTGCTGGCCGAGGTGCTGGTGCGCGAGCTGGGCAAGCCGCTGGTGGTGCAGGGCAGGGAGCTGTTCCTGGGGACCTCGATCGGCGTGACCCTGTTCCCGGACGATGCCGCCGATGCGACCACGCTGCTGAAGAACGGCGACATCGCCATGTACCAGGCGAAGATGGCCGGCAAGAACTGCTACCGCTACTACAGCCGGGCGATGGACCATGCGGTCGAGCGCCGCGTGCACATGGAACAGGAGCTGCGCGGGGCCTGGGAGCGCGGCGAGCTGCGCCTGGCCTACCAGCCGATCTTCCGCATGCGCGACCGCCGCATGGTTGGCGTCGAAGTGCTGCTGCGCTGGCAGCACCCGACCCTGGGCACGATTCCGCCGTCGGTGTTCATCGAAGTGGCCGAGCAGAGCGGACTGATCGAGATCATCGGCCCGAAGGTGCTGCGGGCGGCCTGCATGGAAGCCTCGCAGTGGCCGCGCGGGGCCGGTGGCGATGATCTGTTCGTGTCGGTGAACGTATCGCCGCGGCAGCTGCGCGGTGGTGAACTGCCGGCGCTGGTTGCGCAGTGCCTGCACGAGTCCGGCCTGCCGGCCTCGCGCCTGCACCTGGAGCTGACCGAAACCGCGGTGATCGGCGACGAAATGGTTGCCGCGCAGCTGCTGGACAAACTGCACCGCACCGGCGTGAAGGTCTGGCTGGACGATTTCGGTACCGGCTTCTCCGGTCTCAGCCATCTGCGCCAGGTGCCGGTGGACGGGGTGAAGATCGACAAGAGCTTCGTGGCCGACATGCAGCGTGATCCCGACGACCTTGCGCTGACCACGGCGATCATCGCCATGGCCCACGCGCTGGGTATCACGGTGGTGGCCGAAGGCATCGAGCAGCAGGCACAGTTCGAGCTGCTGGTCCAGCGTGGCTGCGACCTCGGCCAGGGCTACTGGCTGAGCCACCCGGTGACCGCCACCGAAGTGGTGCGGATGATCGAATCGGGTGTCTGACCTTTTTTGTTACAGCGGGCGCTTGCTCGGATCGCCGGGCAGTTCGCGCACCAGCTTGGGGATCAGGTAGCCGGACAGGCGTGCGGTCAGGCCGGCAATCAGCGCCTTGGCCTGGCTATCGTCCACTTCGAAGTGGGCCACGCCCTCGACCCGGTCCAGCTGGTGCAGGTAGTAGGGCAGCACGCCGGCGGCGAAGCTGCGCTCGCTCAGGTCCTGCAGGGCCTGCACGCTGTCGTTGACCCCGCGCAGCAGGACGGCCTGGTTCAGCAGCTGGGCACCGACGCCGCGCAGGCGGCCCATCGCCGCGTCCACGCTGGCGTCAAATTCGTTGGCATGGTTGGCATGGACCACGATCGCCAGCGGCCAGGGCAGGCTGCCCAGCCAGGCCAGCAGCTCCTCGTCCACGCGTTCCGGCAGCACGATCGGCAGCCGGGTATGGATGCGCATGCGGCGGAGGTGCGGGATCGCGCGGAGGGCGTCGGTCAGCTCCACCAGCTTGTGCGTGGCCAGCGACAGCGGGTCTCCGCCGGACAGGATCACTTCGTCGATGTCCGGGTCGCCCGCAATGGCGGCTACGGCCTCCTGCCAGCCACCCTTGGCGGCGTTTTCCGCGCCATAGTCGAAGTGGCGGCGGAAGCAGTAGCGGCAGTTGATCGCGCAGCTGCCGGTGGCGACCAGCAGGGCGCGACCGCGGTATTTCTGGATGACCCCGGTGGCCTTCCTGGCGGCACCATCGCCCACCGCGTCGAAGCTGAACCCGGGGGCTGGGCGCATTTCCTCGTCGATCGGCAGCACCTGGCGCAGCAATGGGTCGGCCGCATCGCCCACGCGCATGCGCGCCACGAAGCCCTCGGGGACGCGAAGCGCGAACTGGGCGATGGCCGCCTCCGAGACACCCAGCGCCGCCGGGTCCAGCTGCAGCCGGGCCAGCAGGGCGTGCGGGTCGCGCAGCGCCTGGCGCCAGAGCTGCTGCCAGCGCGCGGGCGCGCCTGGCGACTGGGGCCGGGGGAAGGCGGAAAGCTGCATGGAGAGGGGGCCTGCGGTTATCATGGGGGCAGAAAAACAGTCGCCCACCGGCATCCGGTGGGCTTTCCATTCTAACGGCTCGCCGCACCCGCGGCGTTTTTGCCACTCAGGAGTTTACGCATGGCCAGCTACGGCATGAACGACGTCAAGAACGGGATGAAGATCCTGGTCAACAACCAACCGGCCGTCATCATCGACACCGAATACGTCAAGCCGGGCAAGGGCCAGGCCTTCACCCGCGTGAAGTACCGCCTGATCAAGGACGGCCGTACCCAGGAAGTCACCATGAAGTCGACCGACTCGCTGGATGCAGCCGACGTCGTCGATACCGACATGAACTTCATGTACAGCGACGGCGAATACTGGCACTTCATGGACCCGGAATCCTTCGAGCAGGTCCAGGCCACCAAGGCCGGCATGGGCGGCGCCGAAAAGTGGCTGAAGGGCGAAGAGTCCTGCGTGGTCACCCTGTGGAATGGTGAGCCGATCTTCGTGCAGCCGCCGAACTTCGTCGAACTGAAGATCACCGAAACCGATCCGGGCGTCCGTGGCGACACCTCGGGCGGCGGCGGCAAGCCGGCCACCCTGGAAACCGGCGCCGTGGTCCGCGTGCCGCTGTTCGTCAACCAGGAAGAAGTGATCCGCGTCGACACCCGTTCGGGCGAGTACTCCGCACGCGTCAAGTAATCCGGGTACGCGCTGGCGCATTCGCGCTGGCGCTCCCACGATCCGCGATGCGGATCGTGGGCCCCACTTACCACCACCCACACCCCGCCGCTTCGCGGCCGCCCCTGACTCAGGGGCTCGTTTTCCAGAAGCTCAGCGGTAGCCGTTCGGCCGGAGATCGGTCGCCCGGCAGACCCAAGGCCGCCAATGGTCCCTCCTCCCCCAGCCAGTGAGCCCGCATGAGCGATAGCCCGCACCTCCCCGAAGCCTGCGACCTGCTCATCGAAGCCGGTTACGTCGTTCCGATCGAGCCGCACGCGGTGGTGCTGGAAGACCATGCCGTTGCCGTGCGTGGCAGCGAGATCGTGGCCATCCTGCCGCGTGCCGAGGCGCGCGCGCGGTTCCGCGCCACCCAGGTGGTGAGCCGCCCCGAGGCTGCGCTGATGCCGGGCCTGGTCAACGCGCACACACACAACCCGATGACCCTGCTGCGCGGCGTTGCCGACGACCTGCCGCTGATGACCTGGCTGCAGCAGCACATCTGGCCGGTGGAAGCGGCGGTGATCGGCCCGGAATTCGTGGCCGACGGCACCACCCTGGCCATCGCCGAGATGCTGCGCGGCGGGACCACCTGCGCCAACGAGAACTACTTCTTCGGCGACGTGCAGGCCGCGGTCTACAAGAAGCACGGTTTCCGCGCGCTGGTCGGCGCGGTCATCATCGATTTCCCCACCGCCTGGGCCAAGACCGACGACGAGTACTTCGCCAAGGCCGGTGAACTGCATGACCAGTGGCGCACCGATCCGCTGATCGGCACCGCGTTCGCGCCGCATGCGCCGTACACGGTCAACGATGCCAACTTCGAGCGGGTGCGGATGCTGTCCGACCAGCTCGACATGCAGGTGCACCTGCACACCCACGAGACCGCGCAGGAAATCAACGATTCGATCAAGCTGCACGGCCAGCGCCCGCTGGCGCGGCTGGATCGCCTCGGCCTGGTCAACGACCGCCTGATCGCGGTGCACATGACCCAGCTGACCGACGCGGAAATCCACCTGTGCGCCGAACGCGGCGTCAGCGTGGTGCACTGCCCGGAATCGAACCTGAAGCTCGCCTCCGGTTTCTGCCCGGCCTGCGCCCTGCAGCGCGCCGGCGTGAACCTGGCAATCGGTACCGATGGCTGCGCCAGCAACAATGACCTGGACATGTTCAGCGAGAACCGCACCGCGGCGATCCTGGCCAAGGCGGTGGCCGACGATGCCACCGCGCTGGACGCGGCCACTACGCTGCGCGCCTCCACCCTGGGCGGCGCCCGCGCGCTGGGCTTCGGCGAGCGTATTGGCTCGATCGAAGTCGGCAAGCAGGCCGACCTGGTCTGCGTCGACCTGTCCGCGCTGGAAACCCAGCCGCTGCACAACGTGCTGTCGCAGCTGGTGTACGCCACCGGCCGCCAGCAGGTCTGCGACGTCTGGATTGCCGGCAAGCCGAAGCTGGTGCAGCGCGAGCTGGTCGGCATGGACCTGCCGGGCATCATTGCCAACGCGCGCCAGTGGCGCGAGCGCATCCGTCATATCCGCGCCTGAATCCCGGCGCCGCAAGGACTCCCTCATGACTGCCCCCCACGCTTCCTCCAATTTCGATCAGGCCGAGCTGGACAAGTTCGCCGCGCTGGCCAACCGCTGGTGGGACGCTGACGGCCCGCAGAAGCCGCTGCACGCACTGAATCCGGTGCGCCTGAAGTACGTGGCCGACCGCGTGCCGCTGCGCGGCGCACGCGTGCTCGACATCGGCTGCGGTGGCGGCCTGTTGAGCGAAGCGCTGGCGCAGGCCGGTGCTGACGTCACTGCCATCGACCTGGCCCCGGAACTGGTCAAGGTCGCCCGCCTGCATGCGCTGGAAAGCGGTGCCAAGGTCGATTACCGGGTGCAGGCCGCCGAGGACCTGGCCGCCGAGCAGCCGGGCAGCTTCGACGTGGTTACCTGCATGGAAATGCTCGAGCACGTGCCGGACCCGGGCGCGATCATCGAGGCCTGCAAGCGCCTGCTGAAGCCGGGCGGCCACCTGTTCCTGTCGACCATCAACCGCACCGCTGCCGCCTTCGCGGTGGCGATTGTCGGCGCCGAGTACGTGGCGCGCCTGCTGCCCAAGGGAACCCACCACTACCAGGAATTCATCAAGCCGGCCGAGCTGGCACGCTGGCTGCGCGAGGCCGACGTCCAGCTGGTGGATGTCAGCGGCATGGCCTACGAGCCGTGGCGCAACCATGCCCGCCTGAGCAGCCGCACCGACATCAACTACCTGGCCTACGCGGTCAAGCCGGCATGACCGCGGCCCGCTTCCCGCGCGCGGTGCTGTTCGACCTGGATGGCACGCTGCTGGACAGCGCACCGGACTTCGTCGCCACCTGCGACGCGATGCTGGCCGATCGTGGTCGCGCACCGATCGATCCGGCGTCGCTGCGCCCGGTGGTGTCGAAGGGCTCGCGTGCGATGGTCGGGGCGGCGTTCCCGGACCTGGATGCCGCCGCACGCGATGCGCTGATCCCGGAATTCCTGCAGCGCTACGAAGCGTTGATCGGCCAGCACGCGGTGCTGTTCGATGGCGTGGCCGGCATGCTTGCCGCGCTGGACGACGCCGGTACGGTGTGGGGCATCGTCACCAACAAACCCGAGTACCTGGCACGGTTGATCCTGCCGCAGCATGGCTGGCAGCAGCGCTGCGCGGTACTGGTCGGTGGTGACAGCCTGGCCGAGCGCAAGCCGCACCCGTTGCCGCTGCTGCACGCTGCGCAGGCGATTGCCGTTGCCGCCGAAGACTGCGTGTACGTGGGCGACGACGAGCGCGACATCATCGCGGCACGTGCCGCCGCCATGCCGTCGGTGGCGGCGCTGTGGGGCTACCGCCTGCACAGTGACGACCCGCTGGCCTGGCAGGCCGACGTGCTGGTCGAGAACGCCGAGCTTCTGCAACTGGCCAGTCTGTGGCCGACCCGGCCGGCAGCCCCGGCCCAGCCGTAAGGAATCACGTAGTGAGCAGTACCGCGCTGGACAGTTTCCTCGACAAGTGGCGCAGCCGTTGGCCGGAATGGTCGGTGGCCGCCCCGTTCGTGGCCGAATCGCAACGCGAGCTTGCAGTGGCGTGGTTCGCGCTGCTGCAGGAATTCGACGACATGCTCAACGCCAGCGGCGACCCATTGCCGGCTGACGCCAAGCTGGCGTGGTGGGGTGAGGAGCTGCGCAGCTGGGCCGCGCATCGTTCGCGCCATCCGCTGGGCCGTCTGCTGGAGCCGGTGCGTGCGCCGTGGGCGCAGTTGGCCGAGGCGCTGCCGGACCTGGTTGAAGCGCGCACCGTGGCACTGGATGCGGCCGGAGCCGAGCGCGCGCTGGCCCGTTACGCGGAAGCCGTGGCTTCGGTCGAGGCGGCCTTGTTCGCTGACAAGCCGCGCACCGGCGCCGGTCGCGCAGTGCAGCTGCAGACCCTGGCCCAGCGCCTACAGGATGCCGGCGTGGCCGGTGTGCCGCGCAGCCTGCTGGACGGCGATGCCAGCAGCGCCGCGCAGCGCTGGGCGCAGCATCTGCTGAAGGGGTGGGGCAGCCGGGTGCCAGGTCCGCGCCCGCGCCGCGTGTGGTCCAGCCTGGCGCGTGCACGCGTTGCTGCACAGGCCGCAGGCAAGCCGATCGAAGCCACGCCGGTGCGCACCCTGCTGCGCGTGTGGTGGGCTGCCCGCGGTTGATCGATTCTGGTGGGTGCGGACCTTGGTCCGCATGCTGTCTGTAGAGCCGAGCCCATGCTCGGCTCACCGTGCCCGCGCCCGCGCAATAGCAGCCGAGCATGGGCTCGGCTCTACAGAAGCGGGATGCCACTCCAGTGAGTGACGCGCGTTACTTCCGTTCCAGCACCAGCAGCGGGTCGATGCGGGTGTCGAACCAGTTCATGCCCCAGTGCAGGTGCGGGCCGGTGGCACGGCCGGTGGCGCCGACCGCGGCGATCACCTGGCCCTGTTCCACACGGTCGCCGACCTTTACGTCGATGCGCGACAGATGCAGGAAGTTGGAGCTGACCCCGAAGCCGTGATCGAGCAGCAGGGTGCCGCCGGTCAAGTACAGGTCCGGGCCGGCGAAGGTGACGATGCCGGCGGCCGGTGCTTTCACCGGCGTGCCAGTTGGTACCGCGATGTCCATGCCGGAATGACCGGCACCGGGCTGCCCGTTGTACACGCGCGCATTGCCGAAGCGGCCGCTGATGCGGCCCTGCACCGGCCAGATGAAGGTCTGGGTGAAGTCGGTACGGTTGTCATCGCGGGCACGCGCGGCGGTCACCTGCGCCTGTTCGCGCTTGATCCGCTCGGCAATCGCCGGCGGCGGATTGACCGTCTTCGGCGGCACGCCGTTGACCCGCTCGGTCGGCCAGTCACGCGGTGTCACCGCAATGGTCGCGGTCTCGCTGCCACCGTCGGGGCGCTGCACCTGCACGCGCAGCGGGCCCTTCTCGTCGCGGCCGATGCCGAACACCACGCTGCCATAGCCGCTCACCCGCAGCTGGCGGCCGGCGTACTGCACGCGGCTGCCGGCGGGTACCTTGCCGATCACCAGCGCACCCTGCGACGCGCTGGCCGGGAACACCACGCGGCTGTCGATCAGGCTGCCGATGCCATCCTGCGCCTGCGCCGGGGATGAGGAAAACAGGGGCGCGGCCAGCAGCAGCGCCCCGATCATCAGTGCCGAACGCATCAGCGGTCGTAGGTCATGCGCTGGCCGGCGGGTTCACCCACCAGCTTGCTGCCGTCCCACACCTGCTGGCCGTTGACCCAGGTGGAGGCGATGCGCGAACGGAAGGTGGTGCCTTCGAACGGCGACCAACCGCACTTGGACAGCACGTCCTCGCGCTTGACCGTGAACGGCACGTCTTCCACCAGCACCAGGTCTGCAAAGTAGCCTTCGCGCAGGAAGCCGCGCTCTTCCACATCGAACAGCTGCGCCGGGGCGTGGGCGAACTTCTGCACCACCTGCTCGCGGGTCAGCTTGCCTTCGTGCACGCGCTCCAGTGCGGCCACCAGTGCGTACTGCACCAGCGGCAGGCCCGACGGTGCCTGCGCGTAGGGCTTCTGCTTCTCTTCCCAGGTGTGCGGCGCGTGGTCGGTGGCCAGCACGTCCAGCACGTCGTCGGCCAGCGCAGCGGTGATAGCCTCGCGGTCGGACACTTCCTTGATCGCCGGATTGCACTTGATCAGGTTGCCCTTGGTCGCATAGTCCGGGCGCGCGAAGTGCAGGAAGTGCACGCAGGTCTCGGCGGTGATCTGCTTGCGGCTGCCGTCGGCGCGGATCATCGGGCCCTTCTCGAACAGCGCCAGCTCGTCGGCGGTGGAGATGTGCAGCACATGCAGGCGGGTGCCGTGCTTGCGCGCCAGCGACATCGCCAGGCGGGTCGACTTGATGCAGGCCTCGCGCGAGCGGATGTCCGGATGCATGTCCGGGGTCAGCGCATCGCCGTACTTCTCCTGGAAGGCCTTCAGGTTGGCATCGATCATCGGCGTGTCTTCGCAGTGCGTGATGATCGGGGTCGGGCACTCGCGGAAGATCGCGTCCAGCGTTTCCGGGTCGTCCACCAGCATGTTGCCGGTCGAAGCACCCATGAACACCTTCACGCCCGGGGCCTTCTTCGGATCCAGGGCACGGATCGCGTCGAGGTTGTCATTGCTGGCGCCGTGGTAGAAGCCATAGTTGGCCCAAGCGCGGCCGCGCGCGAGCTCGTACTTGGCTTCCAGGATGGTCGAATCCAGCGTCGGCGGGTTGGTGTTGGGCATGTCCATGAAGCTGGTCAGGCCACCGGCCACGGCCGCGGCCGATTCGCTGGCGATGTCGCCCTTGTGGGTCAGGCCTGGTTCGCGGAAGTGCACCTGGTCATCGATCATGCCGGGCAGCAGCCAGCGTCCGGCCGCATCCACCACCTGCTCGCCGTCGCGCGGCGCCAGCCCGCTGCCGATCTGCGCGATGCGGCCGTTCTCGATGCGCAGGTCGCCGTCGAAGGTGCGGCCTTCGTTGACCATCCGGGCGTTGGTGATGAGGGTGGAGGACATGTCAGTGTTTTCCTGTGCAACGGCAAGAGGGGGCGTTGGGAGACTCGGGCACGGGGTCGAAGCCGCCGGGATGGAACGGATGGCAGCGACCGAGCCGGCGCGCAGCCAGCCAGCTGCCGCGCAGCGGACCGTGCCGCGAGATGGCGTCCATCGCGTATTCAGAACAGCTCGGCACGAAACGGCAGCGTGGCCCCAGCAAGGGGCTGATGAAGCGCTTGTAGAAGCGCAGCAGGGCGATGAGCAGGCGCGAGATCACCCAGTCATCTTATGCCAGTTGGCATGAAGGCCGCATTTGTGCAGGATGGGCCGTTGGTCGCATGTCGCCGATGGCCTGCGACCGGTACCAGCACCTTCGGGTGCTGGCCAGGTTCCGTACCGCGCAAGGCGGTCCGTGTTCGTCGGACTGCCTCCAAGGGCGCCTTGACTCCAGGACTGAATGGAGCAGGGCGCCGAGGTTGCTGCTGCGGGTCGGGTAGGCTATAAAGGCCCGCTTTCCCGGGCCCCGGGGAATCCAAGGAAGAGCGTTTCGTGGCTGCTAAAAAAACTGCAAAGAAGGCCGCAACGGCCGCCAAGAAAACCGCCAAGCCTGTTGTGAAGAAGTTGGCGGCAAAGCCCGTTGCCAGGAAACCGGCCAGCAAGCCGGCGACCAAGGCAGCGTCCTCGCAACCGGCGGCCAGGAAGGCCACCGCAAAGAAAACGCCGGTCAAGGCGACCAAGCCGGTGGCGAAGAAGGCCGCTGCGCCCGCCAAGGCCAAGCCAGCCGCTGCCAGCAAAAAGGCGCCGGTGGTGAAGAAAGCCGTCAGCAAGGCTGCGCCGGTGAAAAAGGCCGCCGCCAAGCCGGTGGTCAAGAAGGCAGTAGCCAAGCCGGCGCCGAAGGCGGTGGTGAAGAAGGCTGCAGCCAAGCCGGTCGCAAAACCGGCGGCAAAGAAGGTCGCTGCGGCCAAGCCGGTCGCCACGCCTGCCGCTGTAAAGAAGGTTGCCAAGAATGTTGCCGCGCCGGCCGTGAAGCCGACCCCGGCCCCTGTAGTGAAGTCCGCACCGAAGCCTGCCGCCAAGCCGGCTCCGGCCAAGCCTGTCCCGGCCAAGACCGTGGCAGTGGCAGCAGCCCAACCGGCTTCCAAGCCGGCCCCGGCCGCCGCTCCTGCTGCTTCGAAGGCCCCGCAATCCAAGAATCCCGTGCCCGTTTCGAAATCGCCTGCCAAAACCGCCGTGAAATCCGATTCCGCCCCGAAGACCGTGTCGCGCCCTGTCGGCAAGGTTGCCGTGGCCGTCGCCGCCCGCTCGGCGGCACCGGCCCCGCGCAGCAAGTACAAGGTGGTCGAATACAAGACCGACGAGGCCACTGGCCGCCCGATCCTGCCCGCTGGCTACAAGCCGTCCTCGGAAGAGGAATACATGAGCCCGCTGCAGCAGGAGTATTTCCGCCAGCGCCTGCAGAACTGGCGCGCGGACCTGGTGGAAGAGTCCAAGCAGACCATCGAGAACCTGCGCGAGGAAGTGCGTGACATCGGCGACGAAGCCGAGCGTGCGACTCGCGAGACCGAGAACTCGCTGGAACTGCGTACCCGCGACCGCTACCGCAAGCTGATCGGCAAGATCGACAGCACCCTGAAGCGCCTGGAAGCGGGCGACTACGGTTATTGCGTCGACACCGGCGAAGAAATCGGCCTGGAGCGCCTCGAGGCGCGCCTGACCGCCGAGCGCACCATCGACGCCCAGGAGCGTTGGGAGCACCTGCAGAAGCAGCAGGGCGACTGATTCCCGATCGTTGTGATGTCATGCGAAAAACCCGGCCTCGGCCGGGTTTTTTGTTGGGTGTTCGATGGTGCGCGGCCGCGGTTGGCACGGGCGGCTGTGGCCGTTGACCTGGGTCCGCCTTGTAGCGAGCCGAGCACCGCAGGGAAATCAGGGACGAAGAGGCGGCTCTATCCTGTAGAGCCGACTGCTAGTCGGCTCGCGGATGGCGGAGCGTTTCTTTGGTCACTTTCTTTTCGCGAAAAGAAAGTGACAAGCCCAATCATCGAGGGAGAGCAACGGACCCAGCCAAACGCCCGGCGCCGCCGAATCCGCTGTTCGCAGCATCACTGCAGGTCGCGAAGATTCAACTTCCGCAGCGTCGGGTTCTTCCACGCGGTGATCCCGGCCACGCTCAGCACTGCGAACCCACCCAGCACAACTGCCGGCACCAGGCCGAGCAGCTTCGCCATCGTGCCGGCATAGAACGCGCCCAGCTCGTTGGACGAACTGATGAAGATGCCGTTGATCGACGACACCCGCCCGCGCATTTCTTCCGGCGTGGCCAGCTGCAGGATGGTCGAGCGGATCACCACCGAGACGCCATCGAAGGCGCCGTAGAACAGCAGGATCAGCGCCGACAGCCAGAAGTGCTGCGACAGCCCGAAGCTGATCACGCACAGGCCAAAACCGGCCACCGCGAACAGCAGCACGCGGCCGGCATTGCGGTGCAGCGGGTGGCGGGCCAGCCACAGGCCCACGCACACCGAGCCCAGCGCCGGCATCGCGCGCAGGATGCCCAGGCCTTCCGGGCCGTGGTGCAGGATCTCGTGCAGGAACGCCGGCAGCATCGCCACCACGCCGCCCAGCAGCACCGAGAACATGTCCAGCGCCATCGCGCCGACCATGATCCGGTTGCCGACCACGAAGCGCGCGCCTTCGGCGATGCTCTTGAAGATCGGCGCGGCTGGGCCGGCATGCACCGGCTCTTCCACCTTCAGCGTGGCCAGGCAGGCCATCGCCACCAGCGCGAAGGCGGTGGCCACCGCGTAGGACAGGCCCTTGCCGCCGAAGCCCACCAGCACGCCACCGAGTGCCGGGCCGGCGATCATGCCGGCCTGGAACACCACCGCGCCCAGGCCAGCGCCACGGGCGAACTGGTCACGGGCCAGTACGCGGGCGAACAGGGCGTTGTAGATCGGCGACAGGAAGGCGCGGACCATGCCGGTCAGCGCGATGGCTGCGTAGATCGGCCACACGCCGTCGATCGGCAGCCAGCCCATGGCCACGCTGGTCAATACCAGTGCGGTGGCGATCAGTCCGCAACAGGCGACCATGCCCAGCCGGCGGCGCGGCAGATGATCCACCAGGTAACCGGCAAACGGCGCCACGCAGAAGAACGGCACGACCTCGGCCAGGCCGATCAGGCCCAGCGAGAACGGATTGCGGGTGACTTCGTAGATGTGCCAGCCGACGGTGACCGCGACCACCTGGTAGGACAGCATCGCGAAGATGCGGTACGCCAGCAGCCTGGCGAAACCGGGCCGGGACAGCAGGCCCAGCGCGCTGTCTTCGGCTGTGGCAGGTTCGCTCACGATGGGTCGCGCTGCAGCTGCGCCTGCGCGGTCTCGCGGATGAAGGCCAGCATCGCCGCCACGCCATTGCTGCGGGTTGGCGAGAGGTGGCGGGCCAGGCCGATGTCCTGGATGTAGCTCGGCTCGGTGGCCAGGATCTCCTGCGCCGAGCGCCCGGAGTACACGCGCAGGGCCAGGAAGATCAGGCCGGAGACAATCGCCGAATCGCTGATGGCATGGAAGCGCAGCGACTGCGCGTTGCCTTCGGGGACGATCCAGACCATCGACTGGCAGCCGAGCAGGCGATGCTCTTCGGTCTTCCATTCTTCCGGGAAGGCCGGCAGCTTGCGGCCGAGGTCGATCAGGTACTGGTAGCGCTCGGACCAGTCGCCGAAGAAGCCGAATTCCTCGGCGATGGCGGTCTGGGCCTCGGCGGCGGTGGGTTCAAGCGGGAACGGGGAGTCGGTCACAACAGTCTCTACGGTGGGGGCGTGGCCGGCGGACCGGCCACGGGGCAGGGCGGGTCAGCCGCGCTTGCGCGACCAGCGCACGCCCTGCGGGGTGTCTTCCAGCACGATGCCTTCGGCGGCCAGCTGGTCGCGGATGGCATCGGAACGGGCGAAGTCACGCGCCTTCTTGGCAGCGGCACGCTCATCGATCAGGCCCTGGATGCGGGCATCGTCGCCATCATCGCTGGCCGCGGTGCCGAACCACTGCGCCGGATCGGCCTGCAGCAGGCCCAGTGCCAGGCCGGCGCCGAGCAGTTCACCCTTCAGGCGCGCCTGCTCGGCCGGATCGGTGGCACGACGCGCTTCGGCGGCGATGCGGGCCACTTCAGCCAGCGCCTGCGGGGTGTTGAGATCGTCGTCCAGGGTCGCCTCGACCGTGGCCGGGATCGCCACGCCCGCCTCGACCGATGCCAGTTCGCGCAGGGTGCCGTACAGGCGGTCCAGGGTACGCACCGACTGTTCGATCAGGCCATCGGACCAGTCCAGCGGCTGCCGGTAGTGGGCCGACAGCAGGGCCAGGCGCAGCGCTTCCGGCGGGTGCTGGCGGACCAAGTCATGTACTCGCTCGATGTTGCCCAGCGACTTGCTCATCTTGGCGCCGCCGAAGTTGAGCATGCCGTTGTGCAGCCAGAAACGGGCGAAGATCTTGCCGCCATGGGCGCATTCGCTCTGCGCCAGCTCGTTCTCGTGGTGCGGGAACTGCAGGTCGACGCCGCCGGCGTGGATGTCGATGGTCTCGCCCAGGTGGGCGGCGGCCATCGCCGAGCACTCGATGTGCCAGCCAGGCCGGCCCCGGCCCCACGGCGATTCCCAGCCGGGCAGGTCGTCACTCGACGGCTTCCACAGCACGAAATCACCCGGGTCACGCTTGTACGGGGCGACGTCGACGCGGGCACCGGCCAGCATTTCGTCGGGATCGCGGCGCGAGAGCTTGCCGTAGCCGTCGAAGCTGGCCACCGCGAACAGCACGTGGCCCTCGGCGGCATAGGCATGCCCGTTGGCGATCAGCTGCTCGATCATGGTGATGATCTGCGGAATGTGCGCGGTCACCTCCGGCTCGATGTCCGGCGGCACCACGCCCAGCGCGGCCATGTCTTCACGGTAGGCGGCGGCGAACTTGTCGGTGATGGTGCTGATCGGCACGCCCTGCTCGCGCGCGGCAGTGTTGATCTTGTCGTCCACGTCGGTGATGTTGCGGGCGTAGCGCAGCGCGCCGAAACGGCGCCGCAGCAGGTCGGCCAGCACCCCGAACACCACCGGGCCACGGGCGTTGCCGATGTGCACGTAGTTGTAGACCGTCGGGCCGCACACATACAGGGTCGGACAGGCCGGATCGAGCGGAGTGAACGGTTCGAGCTGGCGAGTCAGGTTGTTGTGCAGGCGCAGGGTCATGGGGCTGTGACTGGGGGACAAGCCTGTGATTTTAGAACGTGTCGGCCCCGTTTGGGGGCACCCGTTGCCACCGGTGGACGCCGGGTCCACCCCGGGTGGGGTGGGCAGGAGCAGCGCGGACGGGTAATGTTCAGCCCCTTGCGCTCGCCACTGCCTACACTATTGCCGTGTCCTTGCTCCCGTCGCCAATGAAATCCACCGCGTTGCTGACCCTGGCCTGCCTGTCGGCGCTGCCCGCCGTGGTGCTGGCGCAGGAGGCCGAGCCCCGCAACCGGGTGGTGATCGTGGAGAACGTGAAGTTCGACTACGCCCAGGTGCTGAATGTCGAACCGGTGTTCCAGACCCTGCGTGCGACCCGCACCGAGGAGCACTGCGAGCCGGTGTCGACCCGGACCCTGGCCCCGGTGAACGTGACCGGCGAGGAGCCGGTCGAGGACAAGGGCCGGATCAGCCGCTTCTGGGACTCGGTGCGCTCGATGTTCAAGCGCAGCGACGAGGAGCCTGTTGAGGAGACCGGAGCCGAGACGCCGGCCCCGGCGCCGGCCAACACTGGCCCGATGCTGACCCGCGACTGCCGCATCGTGCCGGTGGGGCGTGAATTCCGTCGCCCCATCGCCTACGACGTGGATTACGTCTACAAGGGCACCAAGTACCGCTCGCGGCTGCCGGAAGACCCCGGCAACCGGCTCAAGATCCGGGTGTCGATCACTCCCTGGGTCGGCCCCGAGCAGGGCACTGCCAGCAATCCCTGATTCTGCGACCCCGGCCCCTTGCGCCGGCCCCGGGCGCATGCAAAGATATTTGACCATGAAGCTCACCGACTTCCAGCACGACAGCAGCGCAGCCCGACAGGCGTCTGGCATGACCTCGCGTGCGCGTCGACCGGAACCCCACATCCTCGCTGGGTAACCGGAGCTTTTTGCTGTTCGTCCGAAAAAAACCCAGCCCGCCGGCTGGGTTTTTTCGTTTCTGCGTTCTGAAAGCTGCAACTGCAACCTTTTCGCTCCACCTTTGGTTCCTGCTTTTCCCTTCCACTGCGTCGAACCCGGCGCCGCCTCGCAAGGAAAGATGATGTCCCCCAAGCACTTCCTGAACACCCAGGACTGGAGCCGCAGCGATCTCGACGCGCTGCTGACCCAGGCCGCGCTGTTCAAGCGCAACAAGCTCGGCGACCAGCTCAAGGGCAAGTCGATCGCGCTGGTGTTCTTCAACCCGTCCATGCGCACCCGCACCAGCTTCGAGCTGGGCGCATTCCAGCTTGGCGCCCACGCGGTGGTGCTGCAGCCGGGCAAGGATGCGTGGCCGATCGAGTTCAACCTCGGCACCGTGATGGACGGCGATACCGAAGAGCACATCGCTGAAGTGGCCAAGGTGCTGGGCCGTTACTGCGACATCATCGCCGTGCGCGCGTTCCCCAAGTTCATCGACTGGGCCTACGACCGCCAGGACATCGTCCTCAACAGCTTCGCCAAGTATTCGCCGGTGCCGGTCATCAACATGGAGACCATCACCCATCCGTGCCAGGAACTGGCCCACATCATGGCCCTGCAGGAGCACTTCGGCACCCAGGACCTGCGCGGCAAGAAGTACGTGCTGACCTGGACCTACCACCCCAAGCCGCTGAACACCGCGGTTGCCAATTCGGCGCTGACCATCGCCACCCGCATGGGCATGGACGTGACCCTGCTGTGCCCGACCGCCGACTACATCCTCGACGACCGCTACATGGGCTGGGCCGAGCAGAACGTGGCCGAGAGCGGTGGCTCGCTGAAGATCAGCCATGACATCGACAGCGCCTACGCCGGCGCCGACGTGGTCTACGCCAAGAGCTGGGGCGCGCTGCCGTTCTTCGGCAACTGGGAACCGGAAAAGCCGATCCGCGACCAGTTCAAGCACTTCATCGTGGACGAACGGAAGATGGCGCTGACCAACAACGGTGTGTTCAGCCACTGCCTGCCGCTGCGCCGCAACGTCAAGGCCACCGACGCGGTGATGGACTCGCCGCAGTGCATCGCCATCAACGAAGCCGAGAATCGCCTGCACGTGCAGAAGGCGATCATGGCTGCGGTTGCCGGGCGCTGATTCCCAAGCATTGAAACAATCCGCCGGGCATGGCCCGGCGCTACCCCACCTGATTGGACATTACCCCCATGAGCAAAGACGTCGTTCTCGCCTTCTCCGGCGGCCTGGATACCAGCTTCTGCGTGCCGTACCTGCAGGAGCGCGGCTACAACGTGCACACCGTGTTCGCCGACACCGGCGGCGTGGATGATGAAGAGCGCGATTTCATCGAGAAGCGCGCCGCCGAGCTGGGCGTGACCAGCCACGTCACCGTCAACGGTGGTCCGGCCATCTGGGAAGGCTTCGTCAAGCCGTTCGTTTGGGCCGGTGAGGGCTACCAGGGCCAGTACCCGCTGCTGGTCTCGGACCGCTACCTGATCGTCGATGCGGCGCTGAAGCGTGCCGCCGAACTGGGCACCAACATCATCGCCCATGGCTGCACCGGCATGGGCAACGACCAGGTCCGCTTCGACCTGGCCGTGAAGGCACTGGGCGACTACCAGATCATCGCGCCGATCCGCGAGATCCAGAAGGAACACACCCAGACCCGCGCCTACGAGCAGAAGTACCTGGAAGAGCGCGGCTTCGGCGTGCGCGCCAAGCAGCAGGCCTACACCATCAACGAGAACCTGCTGGGCCTGACCATGTCCGGCGGCGAGATCGACCGTTGGGAAGCCCCGGGCGAGGGCGCCCGTGGCTGGTGCGCACCGCGCAGCGAGTGGCCGGAGCAGGCGCTGAGCGTGACCCTGAAATTCGTCGAAGGCGAAGCCGTGGAACTGGACGGCAAGGCGCTGCCGGGCGACCAGATCCTGGCCCAGCTCAACAAGCTGTTCGCCCCGTACGGCGTTGGCCGCGGTGTCTACACCGGCGACACCGTGATCGGCCTGAAGGGCCGCATCGTGTTCGAAGCGCCGGGCCTGGTCTCGCTGCTGGCCGCGCACCGCGCGCTGGAAGATGCCGTGCTGACCAAGCAGCAGAACCGCTTCAAGCCGGACGTCGCACGCAAGTGGGTGGAGCTGGTGTACGAAGGCTTCTACCACGACCCGCTGAAGACCGACATCGAAGCCTTCCTGAAGTCCTCGCAGGCCAAGGTCAATGGTGAAGTGGTGCTGGAGACCCGCGGCGGCCGCGTCGATGCAGTGGCGGTGAAGTCGCCGCACCTGCTCAACACCAAGGGCGCCACCTACGCGCAGTCGGCCGACTGGGGCGTGGAGGAGGCTGAGGGCTTCATCAAGCTGTTCGGCATGAGCTCGACGCTTTACGCGCAAGTCAACCGCTGAGCGGTTGACCACGCATTCCACCTCAACCCTGCGCCGTTGGCGCGCCCCCTTCAACAAGAAGGGGGCTCTCCACCAGACGCATTCCGGTAGCGCCGGGCCATGCCCGGCGGAATCCCACAGGATTGTTGATTCATGCTTGAACAGACGCTCGATCACCTGCAGGCCCTGGTGTCCTTCGACACCCGCAACCCGCCGCGTGCGATCACCACCGGTGGCATCTTCGATTACCTGCGCGCGAACCTGCCCGGCTTCAACGTCGAGGTGATCGACCATGGCGCCGGTGCGGTCAGTCTGTACGCCGTGCGCGGTACGCCGAAGTACCTGTTCAACGTGCATCTGGACACTGTGCCGGATTCGCCGCACTGGAGTGCCGACCCGCACGTGATGCGGCGCCTGGACGACCGTGTGGTCGGCCTGGGCGTGTGTGACATCAAGGGCGCCGCCGCTGCGCTGGTGGCCGCGGCCAATGCCAGCGATGGCGATGCTGCGTTCCTGTTCTCCAGCGACGAGGAAGCCAACGATCCGCGCTGCATCGCCGCGTTCCTGGCCCGTGGCCTGCCGTATGAAGCGGTGCTGGTGGCCGAGCCGACCATGAGCGAAGCGGTGCTGGCACATCGTGGCATCAGTTCGGTGCTGATGCAGTTCGCCGGCCGCGCCGGCCATGCGTCCGGCAAGCAGGACGCAGCCGCCAGTGCGTTGCACCAGGCCATGCGCTGGGGCAATCGCGCGCTGGACCATGTGGAATCGCTGGCCTCGGCCCGTTTCGGTGGGCTGACCGGCCTGCGTTTCAACATCGGCCGCGTCGAAGGCGGGATCAAGGCCAACATGATCGCGCCGGCCGCCGAAGTGCGCTTCGGTTTCCGGCCGCTGCCGTCGATGGACATCGACGGGTTGCTGGCAACCTTCTCCGGTTTCGCCGAGCCGGAAGCCGCATTGTTCACTGAAACCTTCCGTGGCCCCAGCCTGCCGGCCGGTGACATTGCCGAGGCCGAGAACCGCCGCCTGCTGGCGCGCGACGTCGCCGACGCGCTGGAGCTGCCGATCGGCAACGCGGTGGATTTCTGGACCGAGGCTTCGTTGTTCTCGGCCGGTGGCTACACCACGCTGGTGTTCGGCCCGGGCGACATCGCCCAGGCCCACACCGCCGATGAGTTCGTGACGCTGGAGCAGCTGCAGCGCTACACCGACGCCGTGCACCGCATCATCGCCGCCGGCGCCTGATTCTTCCCTTTCCGACGAAACCGAAATGTCTCCTGCCCTCCAGCCTCACCGCCAGACCCGCCAGACCATCGTGCGCCTGCTTTCCAGCATGGCCAGCGCGAAGGAGATCAGCCAGTACCTCAAGCGCTTCTCGCAGCTGGACGCCAAGCGTTTCGCCGTGGTCAAGGTCGGCGGCGCGGTGCTGCGCGACGACCTCGACGCGCTGACCTCTTCGCTGTCGTTCCTGCAGGAAGTCGGGCTGACCCCGATCGTGCTGCACGGCGCCGGCCCGCAGCTGGATGCCGAGCTGTCCGCCGCCGGCATCGAGAAGCAGACCGTCAACGGCCTGCGCGTGACGTCGCCGGAAGCGCTGGCGATCGTGCGCCGGGTGTTCCAGCAGTCCAACCTGCGCCTGGTCGAGGCGCTGCAGCAGAACGGCGCGCGCGCCACCTCGATCACCGGTGGCGTGTTCGAGGCCGAGTACCTGGACGTGGACACCTACGGCCTGGTCGGCGAGGTGAAGAAGGTCAACCTGGCACCGATCGAGGCCAGCCTGCGCGCCGGGTCGATCCCGGTCATCACCAGCCTGGGCGAAACCGCGGGCGGCCAGATCCTCAACGTCAACGCCGACTTCGCCGCCAACGAGCTGGTGCAGGAACTGCAGCCGTACAAGATCATCTTCCTGACCGGCACCGGCGGCCTGCTGGATGAGCAGGGCAACGTGATTGATTCGATCAACCTGTCCACCGAGTACGACCACCTGATCGCGCAGCCGTGGATCCACGGTGGCATGAAGGTGAAGATCGAACAGATCAAGGACCTGCTCGACCGCCTGCCGCTGGAATCGTCGGTGTCAATCACGCGTCCGGCCGACCTGGCCAAGGAACTGTTCACCCACAAGGGCTCGGGTACGCTGGTGCGCAAGGGCGAGAAGGTGCTGCGCGCCACCGCGTGGGACGAGCTGGACCTGCCACGGCTGAAGGGCCTGATCGAATCCAGCTTCGGCCGCACGCTGGTGCCTGACTATTTCCAGAAGACCAAGCTGCTGCGCGCCTATGTCAGCGAGAACTACCGCACCGCGGTGATCCTCACCGACGAAGCCGAGGGCGTGTACCTGGACAAGTTCGCCGTGCTCGATGATGCACAGGGTGAAGGCCTCGGCCGCGCGGTGTGGAACGTGATGCGGGATGAAACGCCGCAGCTGTTCTGGCGTTCGCGCAATGGCAACCCGATCAATCACTTCTACTATGC
This sequence comes from Stenotrophomonas sp. WZN-1, assembly GCF_002192255.1. Taxonomy (NCBI): domain Bacteria; kingdom Pseudomonadati; phylum Pseudomonadota; class Gammaproteobacteria; order Lysobacterales; family Lysobacteraceae; genus Stenotrophomonas; species Stenotrophomonas sp. WZN-1. Next base: position 2,990,274 of record NZ_CP021768.1, on the reverse strand, counting down.
TGAATCCGATGGCTGCTATAAGCAGGGCCATTGGAAGGTGTTCTGGTACGGCGCCGATGGCATCGACCGGATCAGCACCTATGTCGACCATTGCGCCCAGCGCGCACCGAGCCTGCAGGACTGAATGATGGACCATTCCGATCACTGGACTACGATTCCCACCCTGCGCGGCCAGCACGTGACACTGCAGCCGCTGCAGCCCGAGCATGTGCCTGGCCTGCGCGCCGCCGTGGAGGGCAGCGGCCTGGACCAGCTCTGGTACACCCAGGTGCCTTCGCCGGAGCGGGTCGAGGCCTATGTGCAGGCCGCGCTGCAGGCGCAGGCGGAAGGCAAGGTGCTGCCGTTCGTGATCCTCGATGCGGCGGGTGACATCGTGGGTACCACCCGCTTCTACGACCTGGATGCCGGCGTGCCCAAGCTCAGCCTGGGCTACACCTGGTATGCACCGCGCGTGCAGCGTACCGGCGTCAACACCGAAACCAAGCTGTTGCTGCTGCAGCACGCCTTCGAAACCATGGGCTGCATCAGCCTGGTGCTGGAAACCAGCTGGTTCAACTTCACCTCGCGTACCGCCATCGCCCGCCTCGGTGCCAAGCAGGACGGCGTGCTGCGCAACCACAAGCGGCACGCCGACGGCACACCGCGCGACACCGTCATCTTCTCCATCATCGATACGGAATGGCAGGGCGTGAAGCGCCACCTGCAGTACCGCCTGGACAGCCACGCATGAACGATTCGACTTTCACCCTGGGCATCGTCGGCGCCCGTGGCCATACCGGCGCCGAGTTGATCAAGCTGGTGGCCGCACACCCGCGGCTGCAGCTGGCCTTCGTGTCCTCGCGCGAACGCGCCGGGCAGCGCCTGTCCGACCACCATCCGGAATTCCAGGGGGAGCTGCAGTACGAGAACCTGGACGCCGATGCGGTGGCCGCCAAGGGCGTGGACGCGGTGATCCTGGCCCTGCCCAACGGCCTGGCCGCTCCGTTCGTGGCGGCACTGGAAGCGGCGAAGCCGGACACCGTCATCGTCGATCTCTCGGCCGACTATCGCTTCGACAACAGCTGGTATTACGGCCTGCCGGAGCTGACCCGCGGCCGCTACAACGGCCAGAAGCACATCAGCAACCCGGGCTGCTATGCCACCGCGATGCAGCTGGCGGTGCATCCGCTGCTGGACCTGCTGGCTGGCCCGCCGCAGTGCTTCGGTGTCTCCGGTTACTCCGGTGCCGGCACCACGCCGTCGGACAAGAACAACGTCGAGCTGCTGGCCGACAACCTGATGCCGTATGCGCTGACCAACCACGTGCATGAGCGCGAGGTGTCGGTGCAGCTGGGCGTGGCGGTCGAGTTCATGCCACACGTCGCGCCGCATTTCCGTGGCATCACGCTCACCGCCAACCTGTGGCTGAACCGCGTGCAGACCCGCGAACAGATCGTCGAGCGCTTCCAGCAGGCCTATGCCGGCGAACCGCTGATCGAGGTGGTGGATGAGGCACCGTGGGTCAGCCGCATCGCCGGCCGCCATGGCGCCCAGGTCGGTGGCTTCACCCTGGCCCCGGGCGGCAAGCGGGTCGTGGTGGTGGCGACCCTGGACAACCTGCTCAAGGGTGCAGCCACCCAGGCCATGCAGAACCTCAACCTCGCGCTGGGCATCGACGAACTGACGTCGATCCCGCACTGAACACGTATTCCGGAGCCCCCATGGCAGACCTTCTTTGGCAGAAGCCCGGCGTCGCTGTCGACGCCCAGATCCAGACCTTCCTCGCCGGCGACGACGTGATCCTCGACCGCGAGTTCTTCCTGCATGACATCGCCGCCAGCGCCGCGCATGCGCAGGGCCTGCAGCACATCGGCATCCTCAGCGCCGACGAACTGGCCGGCCTGCTGCGCGAGCTCGACGTGCTGGCGCAGGACTTCCGCGCAGGCCGCTTCGTGCTGGATACGCAGTACGAAGATGGCCACTCGGCGATCGAAGCACGCTTGACCGAACGTCTCGGCGATGCCGGCCGCAAGATCCACACCGGCCGCAGCCGCAACGACCAGATCCTGGTCGCCACCCGCCTGTGGCTGAAGGAAAAGCTGCAGCGCGTGGCGCAGCTCAGCGCCGAGGTGGCCAAGGTCGCGCTGGACCGTGCGCAGGCCGAGAAGGACCTGCCGATTCCCGGCTATACCCACATCCAGCGCGCCGTGGTCTCCTCGGCCGGCATGTGGTGGGCCGGCTGGGCCGAGGCTTTCATCGACAACGCCATCCGCGCCCGCGACACCCACGCACTGGTCGATGCCAATCCGCTCGGCACCGCCGCCGGCTACGGCGTGAACCTGCCGCTGGACCGCGAGCACACCACGGCGGCGCTGGGCTTTGCGCGCATGCAGGTTTCGCCGATCTACGCGCAGCTGTCGCGCGGCAAGTTCGAGCTGGCCGCACTGGAAGCCCTCGGCGGCGCCACGCTGGACCTGCGCCGCATCGCCTGGGACCTGTCGCTGTTCACCAGCGCCGAATTCGGCTTCGTGGCATTGCCGGCGCAGTACACCACCGGCAGTTCGATCATGCCCAACAAGCGCAATCCGGACGTGATCGAGCTGATGCGTGCCACCCACGCCAGCGTCGCCGCCGCGCGCACCGAAATCGAGCAGCTGCTGTCGCTGCCCTCGGGCTACCACCGCGACCTGCAGTCGTCCAAGGGCGCCATCTTCCACGGCTTCGGCCGTGGCCTGGCTGCACTGGAGCTGCTGCCGGCGCTGCTGGCCAACCTGGAATGGCGCGACGACAGGCTGCGTGCGGCGATCGACTCGGGCATGTATGCCACCGACGTCGCCGTGGAAGCGGCCGTGGCCGGTGTGCCGTTCCGCGAGGCCTACAAGGCTGCTGCAGCTGGTGCCGACAGCGCAGGGCAGGGTCGCACGCCGGAAGGCAGCCTCGCCGCGCGCGTGTCGCCGGGTTCGGCCGCGGATCTGCGCCTGGACGAACTGCGCGCGCGCTGGCAGGCGCTGTCCTGATGGCGGGCACCGCTTACCTGGTGATGGCGATGCGCCGGCCGGACTTCAACGATGCAGCGGTGCAGCCGCACCGCGATTTCCTCGACGCGTTGCAGGCGCAGGGCAAACTGCAGTTGACCGGCGGCTTCGCCGACGGCAGCGGTGGTGCCTATGTGCTGTGCAACGTCGAGAGCCTGGAACAGGCGCAGGCCATCGTCGCCACCGACCCGCTGGTGACGATGCACGCTTCCGAGCTGACCGTGCACGAGTGGAATACCCGCTGAGGCCCTGACCGATGACCCTGCACGCTGCCAACGTCGCCTCGCCGTTCCCGCAACAGGCGCTGCCGCCGTGGCGGCGTGCGGTGCTGAAGGTCGGCAGCAGCCTGCTGGCGGCCGATGGGGGCGGCCTGTCGCCACGCCACGCGCTGGGCCTGGCCCAGTTTGTTTCCGCCAACGTGCTGGCCGGGCGCGAGGTGGTGATCGTCTCCTCCGGTGCGGTTGCCGCCGGGCGCGCGATCCTGCCGCGGGCCGATGAACCCGGTGCGGCGATGGCGGCGCGGCAGGCCCTGGCCGCGCTCGGCCAAGCGCAGCTGATCGGGCTCTGGCAGCGCTTCTTCGAGCGCCCGGTGGCGCAGGTGCTGCTGACCCACGACGACCTGCGCAACCGTCGCCGCTACCTCAATGCGCGCGCCACGCTCACCGAGTTGCTGCGGCTGGGCGCGTTGCCGGTGGTGAACGAGAACGACACGGTATCGGTGGACGAACTCAAGCTCGGCGACAACGACAACCTGGCCGCGACCGTGGCCGCGCTGGTCGACGCCGATGCGCTGTTCATCGCCACCGACATCGAAGGCCTGTACAGCGCCGACCCGCGGACCGTGGCCGACGCGCGGCCCCTGCACGACGTGCCGGAACTGAGTGACGATGTGCTGGCGATGGCCGGAGGTGCCGGCTCGCGCGCCGGCACCGGCGGCATGCGGACCAAACTGGAGGCAGCGGCCAAGGCCGGCCGCCTCGGCATCGAGACCTACCTGTTCAACGGCCGCAGCAGCGACGTGGTGCGCGCGCTGGCGCAGGACCGCCTGTTCGGCACCCGCATCCATGCCGCACGCAGCCGTGAGGCCGCCCGCAAGCACTGGCTGCGGCACGCGCCGCTGGCCGAGGGCGCGATCGTCATCGATGCCGGTGCGGCACAGGCGATGCGCGAGAAGGGCGCCTCGCTGCTGCCCGGTGGCATCACCGGCGCGGAGGGCGCGTTCCGCCGCGGTGACATGGTGCAGGTGTGCTGGATCGCGCCGCAGGGGCGTGTCTGTGTCGCCCGCGGCGTCAGCCAGTACGCCGCCGACGACGTGCGCCGGATCGCCGGCCACCATTCGCGCGACATCCAGGCCGTGCTCGGCTACAACTACGGCGGCAGCGTCGTCCATCGCGACGACCTGGTGCTGCCATGACCGGTTTGAAGGACACCCCGATGAGCGAAATCGAAGCGCAGGTGCGCGCCTGCCGCGATGCGGCGCAGATCGTTGCCGGCCTCGACAGTGCGGCGCGGCGCACGCTGCTGCTGGCGATGGCGCAGGCACTGGAAGTGAATGCCGGGCTGATCCTGGCAGGCAACGCGCGGGACCTTGCCGCCGCGCGTGGCAAGGGGGTTGGCAGTGCCATGCTCGACCGCCTGGCGTTGGACCCGGCACGTCTGTTCGCGATGGCCGAAGCGGTACGCGAAGTGGCGGCACTGCCCGATCCGGTCGGCCAGGTCACCCGCGACGACGTGCGTCCGAACGGCATCCGCGTGCAGAAGGTACGCGTTCCGCTGGGAGTGATCGCGATGATCTACGAGGCGCGCCCGAACGTGACCGCCGAAGCGGCCGCGCTGTGCCTGAAGGCGGGCAATGGCGTGATCCTGCGCGGTGGTTCCGAAGCGATCCACTCCAACACCGCCATCGCCCAGGCGCTGGCCGGTGCATTGAAGGCCAACGGCGTACCGCCGGCGGCGGTGACCGTGCTGACCGACCTGCGCCGCGAAGCGATGCTGGAACTGCTGCAGCTGCATGAGCTGATCGACCTGGCCATTCCGCGTGGCGGCGAAGGCCTGATCCGTTTCGTGGCCGAACACGCGCGCGTGCCGGTGATCAAGCATTACAAGGGCGTCTGCCACCTGTTCGTGGATGCCAGCGCCGACCTCGGCAAGGCCATCGACCTGCTGGTGGATGGCAAGTGCAGCCGCCCTGCAGCCTGCAATTCGCTGGAGACGCTGCTGGTGCATCGCGATGTGGCCGAATCGTTCCTGCCGCGCGTAGCGCAGGCGCTGGGCGAGCGCGGGGTGCAACTGCGCGCCGATGCGCAGGCGCAGCCGTTGCTGCCGGGCAGCACGGCGGCCACCGAAGAGGACTATGCCGCCGAGTTCCTCGATCTGGTACTGGCGGTGCGTGTGGTCGATGATCTTGACGCGGCCATCGCGCACATCCGCACCTATACCTCCGACCACACCGAAGTGATCGCCACCGAAGACGCAGGCCATGCCGAGCGCTTCGTCAACGCACTGCGCTCGGCGGTGGTGATGGTCAACGCTTCGTCGCGTTTCTCCGACGGTGGCCAGCTGGGCCTGGGCAGCGAGATCGGCATTTCCACCACGCGCCTGCACGCCTACGGCCCGATGGGGCTGGAAGCGCTCACCGTCGAACGATTTGTCGTGCGCGGGGAAGGGCAGACGCGCAAGTAGATCCACGCCATGCGTGGATGCTCTTCGCGATAGACGCCGGTGCCGACCAAGGTCGGTACCCACCAAAGCAAGTGCCGACCAAGGTCGGCACCCAGGGCAATCGAGTTACAGCACCTCGCGGCGGATGCCGATCGGCCGCGCGTGATCGTCCATGTGCAGCGTTGCGGCCTTGCAGCCCAGCAGGCGTTCGGCCAGCCCGGTGCTGGCGCCCAGGTCGGCGGCCACCTCGTTGAGGCTGGCCAGCGGCCGCGGCAGGCGGCGCTCGCGGCCACGGAAACGGGCGCGGTTGTACTCGGCCCAGCCGATCAGCAGCACGCTGGCGCACAGCAGCATCAATGGCAGCGCCACCAGCACGTACGGGTCGAACTGGTTCTGCCGTTCGTACAGTTGCTGCCAGGCCAGCTGGCCACCGATCAGCCACGAGAGCAGGGTCACCAAGGGCGCCCACAGGTAGAAGTAGAAGCCCCAGAACGCCAGGGTGACGAAGCCCCAGGCGGTGCGCTGGAAGCGTGGTTGGCGATGCGGCTTGCGGATCATCCGCGAGTCGAAGCGGTTGGACGGACGTGTTGCGTTCATCGGATCCCCCGATCGGGACTGGTCCAGGTGGCGCGCTTGCTGCGACGGCGCAGCAGGGTTTTCGGCAGCGCCACCAGGGTGGTGGAAAGGCTGATCAGCCAGTACGCCATCGGGTACCAGATGACCCAGAAGTAATTGCGTCCAATCTGTGTCTCGTAACGCCGGTCGATGATCAGGCTGCTGGCGAACTGCAGCAGGCAGACCAGTGCCAGGATCACGCCATGCCACTCCGGCAGCAGGCTGGCGATATGCAGATGCGGCGGCAGCTCGATGAACTTGCCCAGTGCCCACAGCAGCACGATGAACAGCATGGTGTAGGCCCACATCACGCTCAGCACGTACTCCAGCAACACGCCCCACATGCGGCGCTCTTTCCAGTGCAGCAGCGAGCGCGCGTGGCGCAGCATCACCTCCACGCCACCCTGGGCCCAGCGCAGGCGCTGCCGCCACAGCCCCTTGAGCGTTTCCGGCATCAGGATGAAGCACAGCGCGTTCGGTTCGTAGCGGATATCCCAGTGCGCGCGCTGCAGGCGCCAGCTGATGTCGATGTCCTCGGTCACCATGTCATCCGACCACCAGCCGACCTGGTGCAGGGCGGTGCGGCGGAAACCGGCGATCACGCCGGATATGGTGAAGATGCGGCCATATACGCGCTGCGCCCGCTTGATCATGCCGATGATCGAGGAGAACTCGGCCACCTGCAGGCGCCCGAGCAGGGTGGAGCGGTTGCGGATGCGCGGGTTGCCGGTGACCGCGCCGACCCGGTTGCCACTGACCAGGTGCCAGATCATCCAGTGCAGCGCGTGTTCTTCCAGCATTGCATCGCCGTCGATGCACACAAGATATTCCGAGCGTGCCGCCAGCGCGCCCATGCGCAGGGCGTTGGCCTTGCCCAGGTTGCGATCCAGGTGCAGCACGCGCAGCCGCGGGTGCTTCGCGGCCAGCGCATCCAGGCGGGCACCGGTGTCGTCGCTGCTGCCATCGTCGATGGCGATTACCTCGTAGTCGGCCGGATAGCGCTGTGCCAATGCCGCACCAAGCGTGTCGCCCAGGTTCTCCGCTTCGTTGTGGCAGGGAATCAGCAGGCTGGCGAACGGTGGATCGATCATCAGCGGTGGATCGTTGCGTGGCCGCGAATGCCGCTCGCGCCGGAAGTAGTAGTACAGGCCACCGGACATCCAGAAGAACGCCATCACCATCGGGTAGTAGAAGGCGAACTGGAACAGGACCTGCAGCAGCGGATGCATGTCCATGTCACTTCTCCGGGTACGGGAAGGTGCCGGCGGACATCGCCGCGCGGGCATCGCGGGTGGAGGGGTGGTCGGCGATGAAGTCGTCCGGGTACCAGGCGAAGTGGTGCACGCGCTGCGCCTGCAGCTGGCGGATCTGCGCGCGCAGGCGCTCGGCGGGAATCGGTCGCCCGCTGCGCCAATCGACGGTCTGCAGCTCGAACAGCGTGTGCTGAAGCTGCGGGTCGTGTGCGCGTACCGCGGCCAGCAACTGATCGAGCCAGCGCTCGGGGTGCCTGCTGCCTTCCATCCAGGGCATCGCCATCAGCGCCGTCTGGTCGTAGGCCTTGTTGAACAGGTCCAGGCGTTGCGCGAACCAGGCTTCGCTCTGCGGGCGCAGCACCGGCTCCGCGTACAGGTTGCGCACCGTTGCCAGTTTCGGCCGCCAGCGCTGCGCACTGTCGCGCAGGGCCAGGGTGAAGTCGATCAGTGCCTGGGTACGTGCACTGCCATCGTCGCCGGTCGCCAGAGCGGGCAGCTCGGTGTCGCGCAGGTAGCCGTCGTCATGGAACAGCAGGCCTTCGAAGTAGGAATTGACCGCCAGGTCCTCGTAGATGTCGAGCATGATCTGCCGGGCTTTCGGGTTGGTGAAATCCAACCGGTACATGCCGTCGGCATCACCATTGCGGATCGCCAGCGCCTTGCGCTGCACGGGGTCGGGCAGCTCGAAGCCGAGTACCGGCAGCCACGCGTAGACCTTCACCCCAGCGCGGGATTTCAGCTGCCAGGCGACGCGGCTGAACAGGTCCGCCCGCATCGGCATGTGCCGGTTCGGGAAATACAGCGCATCGGCGGTGTTGTTGCCGTCCGGGTCGGCGAAGGCCTGCAGGTAGACATGGGTCGGTGCGATGCGCTTGACCCGCTCGATCAGTGCATCGAGATTGCGCGCCTGCTGTGCGGGGTCGGGGTCGTACACATCATCCAGGTCGATCTGCAGGGCGCGGATGCCGTCGAGCGCCACGTCACGGCGCAGTTCATAGGCCAGGCCTTCCACGGTCGGGTTGTCGCTGACCAGGAAGCGCGCCAGGCCATGCAGGTCGCTGGCCACCGGCGTGCTGCGGCCCTCCAGGTCGAACGAGACCGGCATGCCCAGCTGCTCGGCGATGTCGTTGCTCAACTGGTTGTAGGCGGCGTACGGCCAGACGATGGCGCGCGGACGTACGCCGAGATGCTGTTCGATGCGCTGCACGCTGCGTGCGAGGTCGGTGCGCAGGCGCTGCTCATACTGTGCCTCGCTTTCGTAGCTGTGCGTGGCGGGGGTGTAGATGCGGGTGACCACGGCGGGCGTGGAATTGCCCTGTGGATTGGCGAGCACGCCGTGGTGCAGGTCGTCGGTATGGCTGGCCACTTCGATCAGGCCGCTGTCGTGCATCTGCTTCAGCTGCGCCCAGGTGACGAAATCATCGTGGCCGAACGGGCGGTAGCCGTAGTCGATGGTGCGGCCCGGCGCCATGTCCACGTAGTCGGTGATCACCGCCACCAGGGCCGGGTAGTGGTAGGCCTGCAGCAGCGGGAAGGCCTTGTCGTAGACGCTGCGCAGGCCATCGTCGAAGGTCAGCAGCACCGGTTTCGGCGGCAGCGTGGCACGGCCCTGCGAGGCTTCGATCACCTGCGACAGCGAGACCGGGTGGTAGCCATGCGCGCCCAGCCAGTCCAGGTGTGCGGCGAAGTTCTGCGTGCTCACCGCATAGGTATCGGCATCACCCTTGGCAGCCACCTGATCGCGGATGTCGTGGTAGCTGAGGATCAGCAGGCCGTTGTCGATCGCATCAAGATGCAGGGGCTGCTGCGCGAACGCCGGTGGCACGCAGGCCAGCAGCAGGAGCACGATCAGTCGCAGGATGCGGGCCATGTCAGTCTCCCCAGCGCAGTGCGGCTTCGAAGCCGATATGGCGTTCGCGATGGCCGTCGTAGACCGGCCGTGACCAGCGCACGCCGTACTCGAACACGCGGCCGGGGCCCAGCTGCCATTCATGCATGTAGGACACCGACGGCACCAACGCACTGCCGAAGCCGTCCTGCCAGTAGTCGCCCAGCGAGACGGTCAGCCGGTGCCGGAAGTGGCGCTCGTAATGCCGCCACAGCTGCTGGTCGATGCGCAGGCCGATCTCGACCATGCGGTCGCGTTTCGGATTGAAGTAGGGCGCATCGTCGCGGCTGCCGCGACTGGTGTAGGCGCTGGCCAAGCCATCGATCAGCCAGCGGGGGCGGGTCAGCAGGCGCTGTTCCAGGCGGGTGCTGAACAGCTCGCGATGGTTGCCATCGTCGTAGCGGAAGCGGCTGGCGCCGAACATCCAGTGGGTGAGCTCGCTGCGCCGGTAGTCCACCTGCGCGCTCACGCTGTCGGCGGTGATGCCGGCCGCGCGCGCCTGCATCGAGGCGTCCGGATCATTGCGCGCGGCCACCACGCCGGCATGCCAGTAATCGTTGAACTGCCAGCCGACACCGGCGCGCAGGCCGGTATCGCCGATGTGGTCGTTGGCGCGCAGTACGGCTGCTTCTGCATCCAGCCGCCCGAAGCGGTAACGCACGCCCGCGCCCAGCCACAGCGGATCGATGCGCTGGTCCTGGAAGTCGGTCGAACGCCGGTCGGCGAGGGCGAACAACCGCCAGCGGTCATCAAGGATCGGCGTCTCCACTTCCACGCCGTAGTGGCGATCGTTGTTGCCCAGTGGCGAGGTGCCACCGCCCCCGGAGCTGTGGCCGATGTCGGTCCACGCCTGCAGCTGCCAGCCGCGATGCGCACGCCAGGCCTGGTCCATGCGTTCGACCGCCGGCTGGGTGGGATAGCGCGCGACCAGGTCATCGTGCAGCGGTCGCGCCAGGTCGTCGCGCTGCAGAGCAACGTAGGCTTCTTCCATGCCCAGGCGCGGTTCGATGTCACGCGGGTCCAGTGCGTGTGCCATCTGCTGGCGCTGCAGCGCCCTGCGTGGCCAGCCGCGCATCATGTAGACGCTGCCCAGCGCACTCTGCAGCCCGCCGTTGCCGGGTGCGATCTCGACCATCGACTCCAGGTCGTGCTGCGCGGTGTGCAGGTCGCCGCTGTAGGCGCGCACCATCGCCAGGTTGAGATCGGCCTCGTAGCGCGACCAGTTCGCGTAGGGTGACTTGCCGTTGCTCCAGCGCCACGCCGGCTCCTTGTCGCGCCATGCCTGCAGCAGGTCGATGGCCTTTTCCTGCTGTTCGCTTTCCAGGTAGGCGTAGGCCAGCTCCGAATGCGAGGCGTCGCGTGTCGGGTCGCCGGCCACCGCGGCCTGCAGCACCGGAATGGCTTCCTCCGGGTGCAGGGTGCCCATCAACGAATCGCCCACTGCGGGCAGCACATAGTCGGGCAGCGTGTGGCCTTCGGCCTGCAGTGCCCGCGCTTCCTCGCGGACCTGTGCATGGCGGCCCAGCCGGTTGAGCAGGATCAGGCGGTCCATGCGGATCCGCAGCGGTGCCTGCGCGGGCGGCGTGCCTTCGCCGCCGAGATAGCGTTGCATGCGCGCGAGGGTCGATTCGGCCTCTTCCAGGCGGCTGTCCTCGCTACTGCTGTAGGCCAGGCTCCAGACCACCAGCTTGGCCAGGTAGTCACCTTCCAGGCGCTGTTTCTGCGCATCGTCGAAGAGTTGCGGGCGCTGCTGGTACAGCTCCCACGCGCGCCAGGCGTTGCCGATGTCGCCCAGCGTCAATACGCGCAGCTTGAACAGCAGGTCGTCGTTGGGTTGCTGCTGGCTCGCGCGCTCGATCGCGCCCAGGGCGTCCAGCCAACGCGCCTGGTCTCGATAGCGGCCGATCTCGGCCAACGCCGCCTCGCGGTCGGGCGGGGCAGCGAGGCTGGCCCAGGCGAGGGCGGTGCAGGCAAGGCCGACGCAGAGCGCCAGCCGGCGGTGGACAACCATTGGGGACCCCCTTGGCTTCCTAACCAGACAACCTGAAAAATGTGACGCACATCACATGCCAGATTTTGAGATGGCCGTGGCCTGCGTCACTCCCCTCGCGAACTCCCATCCAGCAGGGATGGGCGGAACCAGGACAGCGACCTGCAATGTCTTGTCTGAAACGAGAGTCCCCCGCACACCGAGTGGTGGCCTGGGCGGCGCGGCCGCCCCCATGCCCGATGCCGGCACGCGGCAAGGATGGGCATTCGTGGGCACTATCCGCCCGGAATTGTCAGCCCGGCGTCAAAATGCGCAAACGGGCTGACGAGCGGTAGGTGGGGCCCCCGGGCGGTTACCAGAGATCTTCGAGCTTGCGCGGCTTGCAGGCCACCCACGAGGCGCACAGCATCAAGGTGGCGCAGCCGAACAGGAAGCTGAACGGGAGCGTCCAGCCGTCGCTGACCGTGTGCAGCCAGCCGACCAGGAACGGGCCCAGGCAGCTGAAGCTGTAGCCCACGCCCTGCATGAAGCCGGACAGCGCGGCCGAGCCGGTCGGGGTGCGGGTGCGCAGGTTGATCAGGGTCAGTGCCAGCGGGAAAGTGGACGGACCCACGCCGAGCAGGCAGGCCCACAGCAGTGGCGCCTTCATCGGTGCCAGCAGCAGGCCGGTGAAGGCGATCACGAACGAGAAGAAGCCGATCAGGACCAGCGGGAACGGGTTCTGCATGCGCACTGCCATGGATGGAATGACCAGCGACGGCAGCAGGCCCAATGCCGAGAACACGGCGACCATCACGCCCCCGAACGCGGGCGTGCCACCGGCCTCGACCACGATGCGTGGCAGCCAGGTGAACATCGAGTAGGTCATCAGCGAGGTCATGCCGAACATCAGCGTCATGCTCCAGCCCAGCGACGTGCGCCAGACCTTGCCATGCGGCTGTGCGGTCGGGTCGGACGCGTCGGTCTGCGGCTTCGGCGCGCGGGTGGCCAGCACCAGCCACGGCAGTGCGGCAGCCAGCGCCAGCAGCGCCCACATGCCCAGCGACACGCGCCAGCCTGCGGCGTTGGCCACTGGCACCGCCAGCAGCGCCGGCAGCATCGTGCCCAGCTGCAGCACGCTGATGTAGAGCGTGCTCATGGTGCCGACCTTGTTGGCGAAATAGCGCTTCACCAACGGCGGCACCACCACGTTGCCGATGCCCATGCCGGCCAGTGCCACCACCGAACCCAGCAGCAGCGTGCCGACGTTGCCGGCGCTGGAACGCAGCAGCAGGCCGGCCATTGCCATCACCATCGCCAGCAGCGTGGTGCGCTCCAGCCCGAGGCGCCGCGCCAGTGCCGGCGTGGCCACGCCGAACAGCGCGAACGAGGCGGTCGGCAGCATGCCCAGCACGCCGGTCATGGTCGTGCCGAAGCCAAACTGCTGGCCGAGCACGTCCAGCAGCGGGGTGATCGAGGTGACCGCGGTGCGCAGGTTGATCGCTGCCAGCAGGATCGCGGCGAACGCGAGGACGCGACCGTGCAGCAGCGACGGCGAATCGGAAGGGGAGGAACTCATCGGTGGTCCTTGCAGGTGTCGCACGCCGCCGCAGCGGCATGCAGCGCCGGCATCGGTCTACGCCGAAGCGGCAGGTGGGGAAGGGGCTGCTGGCGGGCCGCAGCGCGGCCATTGTACGTGCGGGCTCCGGCAAGGTCCCGTCAGGCGGGCGGCCGGGTGCCTGATAAAAAAAAACCCGGAGGACAGTGATGTCTTCCAGGCTTCTTGGTGACCACCGAAGTGGTCGGGGAGACAGGATTCGAACCTGCGACCTCTACGTCCCGAACGTAGCGCTCTACCAGACTGAGCTACACCCCGAAGGGAGCCGCCTATTCTAGCGATTCACCCCGATGGCGGCAAGGGGTGAATGCCGTTTTCTTCACACTGCCGAAGCAGTGCCACTTCAGGGAACAAAAAAGCCTGGACGACTTCACCAGGCTTCAATGCGACCACTTGAGTGGTCGGGGAGACAGGATTCGAACCTGCGACCTCTACGTCCCGAACGTAGCGCTCTACCAGACTGAGCTACACCCCGAAGGAGCCGCCTAAGATACCGTGTGAAGGCCAAGGCGGCAAGGTTTTTTTACAGCTCAGCGACGATTTTCTTTCTCGATGCGGTTCTGCTCGCGGGCTTCGAACCACATGCCGTTGAGGATGGCCACCGTCGAGGCGAGGCCGGCACCGAGAATCCAGGCGAAATACCACATGATCAGTCTCCTTCATTCCGGGTAGGTGCCGACCGTTGGTCGGCACACGTGCAAGCGATCAATACGCGTTCGGGTTGTTGCCCATTTCTTCGGTGGTGGTCTTGCCCTTCAGCACGCGGTACACCCAGGTGGTGTAACCGATGATGATCGGCAGGAACACCGCCGTAGCCAGCAGCATGATCCACAGGGTCAGGTGGCTGGACGAGGCATCCCACACGGTCAGGCTGGAGGTGGGCTGGCTCGAGGACGGCAGCAGGAACGGGAAGATGGCGAAGCCGACGGTCAGGATGATGCCGGCGATGGCCGCACCGGAGGCGATGAAGGCCAGGCCGCCGCGACGGGCACGCAGCAGCACCGCACTGGCCAGCAGGCCGGCCAGGCCGAGCAGCGGGGCCAGGATCGTGGCCGGCATCGTGCTGTAGTTGCGCATCCAGCCACCGGCGGCGCCGAGTTCGGCGGTCTTCAGCAGCGGATTGGTGGCGCCATCGGTGACCACCTGCGAGGTGATCTGGTAACCCGGCAGGCCGAAGGCCACCCAGGCGCCACCGACGGCGAACAGCACGAGGGCGATGATCGCGGCGATGCTGCCGAAGCGGGCCGCACGCTCGGCCACCGGGCCATCGGTCTTCAGTACCAGCATGGCGGCACCGTGGGCGACCAGCATCGACACGCTGAGCAGGCCGGCCAGCAGCGCGAAGGGCATCAGCAGGCCGAAGAACGAGCCGGTGTAGAAGATGCGCATGCTGTCATCGAAGTGGAACGGCACGCCCAGCACCACGTTGCCCACCGCCACGCCCATGATCAGCGCCGGGATGAAGCCACCGATGAACAGCGCCCAGTCCCAGGTGTTGCGCCAGCGCTCGCTGGGCATCTTGCTGCGGAACTTGAAGCCGACCGGACGCAGGATCAGGGCGAACAGGATCACGAACATCGCCAGGTAGAACCCGGAGAAACTGACCGCATACAGCGGCGGCCAGGCGGCGAAGATCGCACCGCCACCGAGCACCAGCCATACCTGGTTGCCTTCCCAGACCGGGCCGATGGTGTTGATCACCAGCCGGCGCTCGGCATCGTTGCGGGCGACGAAGGGCAGCAGGGTGCCTACGCCGAGGTCGAAACCATCCATCACGGCGAAGCCGATCAGCAGGATGCCGAGCAGCAACCACCAGAGCACGCGCAGCGTGGTGTAGTCCAGAAGAATGAAATCCATCTTGGTTCTCCTGCCTCAGGCCTGGCCGGCGGCCGGCGCCGAGGCATTGTGGGAAGCATGCGGCTGGGGCGACTGCAGCGACGGCAGCACCTCGTCCGGACCCTTACGGATCGCCTTGAGCATCAGCTTGATCTCGACCACGATCAGCGCGGTGTAGATCGCGGTGAAGCCGGCCAGGGTCAGCACGATTTCATGCAGGGCCAGGCCCGATGCTGCATAGAAGGTCGGCAGCACGCCGTCGACCGCCCACGGCTGGCGACCGTATTCGGCCACGAACCAGCCACATTCGATCGCGATCCACGGTGCCGGCAGCGTCCACAGGGCCAGCTTGAGGAACCAGCGCTTGTCCTGGAAGTTGTTGCGGCAGGAGTAGTAGAAGGCCAGTGCGAAGAAGGCGATCAGGTAGAAGCCCAGGCCGGCCATCACGCGGAAGGTCCAGAACAGCGGCATCACGCGCGGCACGGTGTCCATCGCCGCCTGCGAGATTTCCTGCGGGGTGGCGTTGAGGATGTCATCGCGGTAGCGCTTGAGCAGCAGGCCATGGCCCAGGTCCTGCCAGTGGCGGTCGAACATCTCGCGCGCCTCAACGTCGTTCTTGTTGGCGCGCAGGCGTTCCAGTGCACCGTAGGCCAGCTGGCCGCCACGCACGCGGTGCTCGGCGCGCTCGACCAGTTCCAGGATGCCCGGGATCGGCTGGTTCAACGAGCGGGTGGCGATCAGGCCCATCAGGTACGGGATCTTCACCGCGTAGTCGTTCTGGTGGGTTTCCTGGTTCGGAATGCCGAAGGCGGTGAAGTCGGCCGGCGCACGCTCGGTCTCCCACATCGCTTCGATCGCGGCCAGCTTCATCTTCTGGTGTTCGCTGGCGGCGTAACCGCTCTCGTCACCCAGCACCACCACCGACAGCGACGACAGCAGGCCGAAGGCTGCGGCCACCGCGAACGAACGGCGGGCCAGGTCCTTGTGCTTGTTGCGCAGCAGGAACAGGGCGCTGATCGCCATCACGAACACCGCACCGGTCACGTAACCGGCGCTGACGGTGTGCACGAACTTGGCCTGCGCCACCGGGTTGAACACCACGGCCATGAAGTCGACGACTTCCATGCGCATGGTTTCCGGGTTGAACACCGCACCGGTCGGGTTCTGCATCCAGCCGTTGGCGATCAGGATCCAGATGGCCGACAGGTTGGTGCCCAGCGCCATCAGCCAGGTCACCATCAGGTGCTTGACCTTGGTCAGGCGGTTCCAGCCGAAGAAGAACAGGCCGACGAAGGTGGCTTCCAGGAAGAACGCCATCAGGCCTTCGATGGCCAGCGGCGCACCGAAGATGTCACCCACGTAGTGGCTGTAGTAGGACCAGTTCATGCCGAACTGGAACTCCATCACGATGCCGGTGGCGACGCCCATGGCGAAGTTGATGCCGAACAGGACGCCCCAGAACAGGGTCATCCTGCGCCAGATCTCCTTGCCGGTCATCACGTACACGCTCTCCATGATGGCCACCATGAAGGACAGGCCGAGGGTGAGTGGTACGAATAGGAAGTGGTACATCGCGGTCAGCGCGAATTGCAGCCGCGACAGTTCTACGACTGTCTGATCAATCATGGCCTGGCTACCTCGTGGATAGTGCCGTTGCAGGTGGCGGGAAGGGTGGTCTACGACGTGAATGATGTGACCGACTACTTCAAACAGCCTTGATCCAGATCAATGTATGAACAGGTGCCCCGGTTGATCGTATGCCAACCTGATGAAGACTGCGACCGCTGGCCGCAGAGGCCGGCTATTGCCTGCGCCTACAATGCCGTGTCTCCCCCATTGCCCGTGAAGACCCCTTGAGCGCTGCCGAAACGCCCCCTGACGGCCTGTCCCCGGAAGCTGAAACCGCCCGCCAGCGGCGTGTGCGCACGGCCTGGCTGGCCGATCTGGCACGTTCCGCCCGGGGCCGCCAGCGTCTGGCCGCGCTGTGCATCAGCCTGTCCGGCGCGCTGTTGATCGGCCAGGCTGCCGCCATCGCGTGGCTGGTTCAGCTGGTGCTGGTGGAGCGCGCGCCGCTGGCCTCGGGGCTGCCGGTGCTGGCGGGACTGGCCGTGATCCTGGTGCTGCGTACTTTGCTGGGCAGCGCCACCCAGGCCGCTGCCGGTGACGTGGCCGATTCCGCCCGCCTGGCACTGCGCGAACGCGTGTTCGCGCGCCTGCTGGGCCATGGCCCGCTGTGGCTGCGGCAGCGCCGCACCGGTGAACTGGGCGAACTGATGCTGCACCACGGTGATGCGATCGAGAGTTATTACAGCGGCTTCCTGCCGGTGCGCACCGAAGTGGTGGTGGTGCCGCTGCTGATCCTGGCCGCTGTCGCCTGGGTGGACTGGGTGGTGGCGCTGATCCTGCTGTTCACCGCGCCGCTGGTGCCGTTCTTCATGATGCTGGTGGGCTGGGGCGCCGAAGCCGCCGGGCGCGCGCAGCTGGGTGAACTGGCGCGCATGAGCGGTCATTTCGCCGACCGGATCAAGGGCCTGGGCCTGCTGCGCCTGTATGGACGCGGTGACGCCGAGCTGGAGGGCATCGAGGCCGCCGCCGAAGGCGTACGCGTGCGTACCCTGAAGGTGCTGCGCATCGCGTTCCTGTCGTCCACGGTGCTGGAATTCTTCGCCTCGGTGAGCGTGGCGATGGTCGCGCTGTACCTGGGCCTGAGCTATCTGGGCATGATGTCGCTGCATGCAGCGGTGCCGACGCTGGGTGCAGGCCTGTTCTGCCTGCTGCTGGCGCCGGAGTTCTATGCGCCGCTGCGACGGCTGGCCGCGCACTACCATGATCGTGCCAATGCACTGGCAGCTGCCGCCGAAGTGGAGCGCCTGCTGCAATCGCTGCCGGACGAGCAGGGCCTGATCGAGAACGAGGTTGCACCGCTGGCGGTGGAGCCGGCCGAGGCCGCCTTGCCGCCGTTGCAGGCACAAGGGCTGGTACTGCGCCCATTGGGTGCTCCGCGGGATGTGCTGCAGGATCTGGACCTGCTGCTGGAGCCGGGCCAGCGCCTGGCCCTGGTCGGTCCCAGTGGGTCCGGCAAAAGCACGCTGCTGGAGGCGCTGGCCGGCTGGCTGCCGCCGCGTGCCGGCAAGCTGCAGCTGCGACCTGGCGTGCAGGTGGCCTATGCCAGCCAGCGGCCGTACCTGTTCCACGGCAGCATCGCCGACAACCTGCGCCTGGCCGATCCCGGTGCCAGCGATGCACGGCTGCGCGCGGTGGCCGAGGCCTCGCAGGTCCTGCAGTTTGCCCAGCGCCTGCCGCAGGGGCTGGACACGGTGATCGGCGAGCGCGGCTTCGGCCTGTCCGGTGGCGAAGCCCGCCGCATCGGCCTGGCCCGCCTGTTGCTGCGTGATCCGCAGGTGCTGCTGCTGGACGAGCCCACCGCATTCCTCGATGCCGATACCGAAGCGGTCCTGCTGCGCAGCCTGGCCGCGTATGCACGCGGGCGCAGCGTGGTGGTCGCCACCCACAGCCCGGCGGTGATCGCGTGGGCTGACCGTTGCCTGCTGTTGCCGGAAGGCCGCCTGGTGGAACCGGCACAGGCGGTGCGCGCATGAGCCGTTCGCCTGATTCGCTGCGCGCGGTGTTCCTGCGCCACCGGCCGCGCCTGTTGCTGACCATGCTGCTGCTGTGGACCACGATGCTGGCCGGCACCGCGCTGCTCGGCCTGTCCGGTGGTTTCCTCACGGCGGCCGCGCTGGCCGGTGCGGCCGGCCTCGGCCAAGGCTTCAACTTCTTCTCACCCTCGGCCGGCATCCGTGGCCTGACCATGGCGCGCATCGTGTCGCGCTACTTCGAAAAGCTGGTCGGCCACGATGCCACGCTGCGCATCGCCCGCGACCTGCGCGTGTGGTTCTTCCGCCGCGCGCTGCCACTTGCCCCGGCACGGTTGGGGGCCACGCGTACCGGCGAGCTGCTGGCGCGGCTGCTGGGGGACATTGGCGAAGTGGATGGACTGCTGGTGCGTGCGATCGGGCCGCTGGTGGCGCTGGGTGCGCTGTCACTGGTGGCGGTCGCCTCGGCAGCGCTGATCCTGCCCTCGGCAGCGGTACTGCTGGCGGTGCTGGCGCTGCTGATCGCCTTCGGCGTGCCGTGGCTGGGCGTGCGTGGCCATGACGACGAAGAGGCCGATCGTGCCGCGCATCGTGCCGCATTGCGTACCGCCGCATTCGAAGGGCTGGAAGGTGCCGGCGATCTGGCCGCGCTGCATGCCGATGCGGCCTGGCAGCTGAAGGTGCGCGTGGCTGCCAAGCAACTGGCCTCGCGTGATCGTCGCCGGCGCTGGCGCCTGATCGCGGCCTCGACCCTGCACGGCCTGGTCGCGGGCCTGGGGCTGGTGGCGATGCTGGCGTTGGCGCTGCACGCCGCCGAACAGCAGCACATCGCGCCGGAAATGGCCGCGGGCCTCGTGTTCCTGACCGTGGCGCTGATCGAACTGTGGGCCGGCATGGGCCTGGCCTGGCAGTCGCTGCAGTCCGGGCGCATTGCGGCCGATCGCCTGCAGGCCATCGTCGAACAACCGCCGACGGTGCAGGATCCGCAGGCGCCGCAGCCGGTGCCGCAGGCGGCGCGCGTGCATTGGGATGACGTGCATTTCCAGTGGCCGGGTGCCGCGCGGCCGGTGCTGTCCGGCCTGCAGCTGACTCTGGCGCCGGGCGAACGCATCGCGATTCGCGGCGACAGCGGCAGTGGCAAGACCACGCTGTCCAGCCTGCTGCTGCGGCTGTGGGATCCGCAGCAGGGGCGAATCACCTATGGTGGCCGCGACCTGCGCGACGTCGCCCAGGCCGAGTGGCACCGCCAGCTGGCCTGGCTGCCGCAGAACGCACCGGTGTTTGCCGGCACGGTGGCCGAGAACCTGCGGCTGGGTGATCCCGACGCCAGCGACGCCGCGTTGTGGGCGGTACTGCGCCGCGTTCGGCTGGGTGACTGGGCCGAGCACAACGGTGGCCTGCAGGCCTGGGTCGGCGAGAACGGCGCGACGATGTCGGCAGGCCAGGCGCGACGGCTGGCGCTGGCGCGCGCGCTGTTGCGCACTGCGCCGATCCTGCTGCTGGACGAACCGACCGAAGGCCTCGATGTGGATACCGCGCGCGCGCTGCTGCAGGATCTATCCGGCTTGCTGGACGGGCGCAGCCTGCTGATGATCACCCACGACGACCTGCCCGACGGCGTGGTCGATGCGCAGTACCGGTTGCGCGATGGCGTGTTGGAGCGCGAAGTGCTTCGGTAGATGCCGACCTTGGTCGGCACATCCACGCATGGCGTGGATCTACCCATTCGAACGGTTACCGCGAAAACTCGCGCAGCATCACTGCGATCGAGGCGACGTTGGCCAGCACGCACAGCCAGAACACCCACTGGAATTCGGCCTTGCGGTGCTTGTGGCGGAACAGCGCCTGGCCCAGCAGCGCGCCTGGCCAGCCCCCGGCGAAGGCCAGCAACTGCAGGGTGCGCTCGGGTATCCGCCATTGCTTTCGCTGTGCCGCGCGCTTGTCATGGCCGTACAGCCCGAACGACACCGCGCTGGCCAGCAGGCACCAGCCGCCCAGCCACAGCGGCAGTACGCCGCTGATCATCAAGGCGGCCAGCGCGCCGAATGCGGCCAGCGCGAGATTACGCCGCCACGCCACTTACAGCGCGTCGAGGAAGCCGCGCACGGCCGGGCCGAAACGCTCGAAATCGACGAGGAAGGCGTCATGGCCCTGCGGCGACTCCAGGCCGATGAAGCGCGCGTCGGCACCGCCGGCACGCAGGCCGTCGGCGACCTGTTGCTGCTGCTGCACCGGGAACAGGATGTCGGTGTTGGCGCCGATTGCCAGTGCCTTCTCCACCCGGATTTTCGCCAGCCCGGCCAGCACGTCGCCGTCGGCATACTCGGCCAGGTCGAACCAGTCCATCGAACGGCTCAGGTACAGGTAGCAGTTCGGATCGAAGAAGCGCACGAAGCGCCGTGCATGGCCTTCCAGATAGCTTTCCACCTGGAATTCAAGGCCGAACGGATCGTCGTCGGCCTGGTCCGAATCCAGCCGCACGCGGCCGAAACGGCCATCCCATTCCAGTGCCGAGCGGTAGGTGATCACGCCGAGCTTGCGTGCCATGCGCATGCCGGACTCGGGGTACTCGGCATCGTCGTAGCGACCGCCATTCCAGCGCGGGTCGAGACGGATTGCCTCGCGCTGCAGCGAGCGGATCGCGATCGAGAACGGCAGCGCCTGCGCACTGCCGGAAATGTTGACGTGGCTGCGCGCGACGCCCGGATGCAGCATCAGCACCGCCAGTGCGGTCATGCCGCCCATTGAATTGCCGACCACGCAGGCCAGCTGTTCGATGCCCAGTGCACGCACGACTTCGATCGCGGCGCGTGCGCCGTCTTCGATCGACAGCTCGGGGAAGTCCAGGCGATAGGGTTCACCGCTGGCCGGGTTGAGCGAGGCGGGACCGGTCGAGCCCTTGCAGCTGCCCAGCGAGTTCACGCAGACCACGAACCAGCGGTCGGTATCGATCGGCCTGCCGGGGCCGACCATGCCTTCCCACCAGCCCGGCGCCGGGTTGGCCTCGTTGGCCGCCGCATGTGCGTCCGGCGACAGGCCGGTCACGATCAGGATCGCATTGCTGGCGTCCGCCGCCAGCGTTCCCCAGGTTTCATAGGCCACGCGTGCGCCATGCAGGGCGCCACCGCGTTTGAACGGGAACGGCGAGGGCAGGGCGTGGAAGCGGGTGCCGGGCGGGATGAATTCGGTCATGCAGTCATTCTAGCGGGGCCGCATGTGGAGCTGGCGACACGCTGGTTTCCATCGGTGCCCGTATCCACGCATGGCGTGGATCTACTGTAGAGCCGAGCCCATGCTCGGCTGCCGTTGGTTTCCTGGCATTTGGCAGCCGAGCATGGGCTCGGCTCTACAGGTCAGGGAAACCGCAACTCCACCACGCCTTCATGCGGCAGGCTCACTTTCACCGGAACGCTCTGCAGGTCATCCTCGCTGCGGTTGGCGCTGCCGCTGCGCGAGATGCGTGCCAGCACTTCCACTTCGCGGTGGGCCGACAGCGGTGCGGTCGGCATCGGGCTGTCACCGTCGCCCAGCCCGACCGTGGCCGGGAAACCGGCCAGGGGCAGCTTGCGCGCGGCCACCGGCATCGGCGGTCCACCCACGGCGCGGGCCAGCACGAATACCTGGGTACTGGCGGGCCACTCGGTGTTCTTCAGCGCAGGCAGCTGCACGCGCACCTGCAGCAGCGCCGATGGCGCCGCAGCGGCAACATCGGGCGCCTGGCCGGCGGCCTCGCGGGCGATGGCGATCTGTGCCTGCAGCGCCTGCGCGGCACCCGGTTCCAGTCGTGGCAACAGGCCGCTCCACACGTCAGCGGCCTCGGCATTCTTTCCGCGCTGGCGCAGGGCGATGCCCAGCAGCCAGCTGGCGCGCTCGGCGTCCGGGGCCAGCGTGCGCGCCTGCTGCAACCAGGCCATTGCGGTGTCATCGAACTGCTTGCCGGCATCGGCCTGCGCGCGCGCCTGCGCGGCTTCCACCAGCACGCCCGGATCATCCGGTGCCAATGCGGCGGCCCTGGCGAAGGCATCCGCCGCGGCTGAGACATTGCCTAGCTCCGCCTGCGACCGTCCGAGCAATGCCCAGCCATCGGCACGCTGCGGATCACGCTTCAGTGCGTCCTGCAAGGCCTGCACGCCATCGCGCAATGTCGCCACCGAGGGCGCCGGCTGCACCTGTGCCGCACGCGGGTCACCGACCAGCAGATACAGGCAGGCGCCGGCGACGCCCAGCGCGAGCACGCCCACCACGAAACCGCGGCGACCGTGCCGGCGCAGCGGCCACAGCACAAGCGCCGCCATCAGCGCGGCGACCAGACCGGCAAGCACCGGCAGCCAATGGCTCACCATCCGTCTCCCTCATCGGCCTTGCTTGCCGGCATCGCCGCTACCGCGCGGCCACGGCGGCGGACGATGCCCAGCACCACCAGTGCGCCGGCGCCGAGCACCAGCAGCGGGCCGCCCCACAGCAGCCAGGTACCCGGCTGCAACGGCGGCTGGTAGAGCACGAACTCGCCGTAGCGGGCGACCAGGAACTGCTTGATCTGTGCGTCGTCGTGGCCCTGCTGCATCAACTGCAGCACCTCGCGGCGCAGGTCCTGCGCGATCTGCGCGTTGGAATCGGCCAGTGACTGGTTCTGGCACTGCACGCAGCGCAGCTGCGCGGCCAGGTCGTGGAAGCGGCGTTCTTCGGCGCCATCGCGGAACTGCAGCGGCTGCGGATCGTGCAGCGGCTGCTGGGCCAGCGCGGCCAGCGGCAGCATCAGGAGCAGCAGGGCCAGCAGCCAGCGCATGGGCTCAGGGTGCCGTGTGCAGGGTGTTGCTGGCACTGCCCTGGGCCTTCTCGATCTTCTGCAGCGCCGGGATCAGCTTCTCGTCCACCACGCGCTGGGTCATCGCACCGCTGTACTTCCAGCGCACGATGCCGCTGCCATCGACCAGGAAGGTTTCCGGTGCGGCAGTCACGCCCCAGTCGATCGCGGTGCGGCCCTCGACGTCGCTGAGCACCACCATGAACGGGTTGCCCAGCTGTTCCAGCCAGTGCAGCGCATCGGTCGGGTCGTCCTTCCAGTTGTAGCCGATCACGCGCACGCGCTTGCTCTCGGCGAACCGGGTCAGCACCGGGTGTTCTTCGCGGCAGGCCGCGCACCAGCTGCCCCACACGTTCAGCAGGTAGGGCGCGCCGCGCAGGTCGTCGCTGTGCACGATCATCTCAGGGTCGTGCAGCACCGGCAGCGCGAACGCCGGCGCCGGCTTGTCGATCAGCGCCGACGGCAGTACGTCGCGCTGCGGATCACCCGATTTCATCACCCCGTAGATCATCAGCCCGAGCAGGCCGAAGAAGAACAGCACGCCGATCACGATGGCTACCGGCGGCAGCGGGCGGGAGGGGCGCGGGGCGGGGGACTCGGACATGGGAACTCCTACGGACGACGGAAACGGCGGTCGGCGGCGGTGATGAATCCGCCCAGGGCCATCAGCAGCGCGCCCAGCCAGATCCAGCGCACGAACGGCTTGATGTGCACCCGGACCGCCCATGCATTGTTGCCCAGCGGCTCGCCCAATGCCACGTAGACATCACCATCGAAGCGTGCATCGATGCCGGCCTCGGTCATCACCTGGCCGCCGCTGGCGTACTGGCGCTTCTCCGGGTGCAGCAGCGCCAGCTCACGGCCGTTGCGGAACACGCGCAGGTGGCCACGGTCGGCGATGAAGTTGGGGCCTTCGCGATGGTCCACGCCCTCGAAGCGCACTTCGTAGCGGCCGACCACCAGCTGCTGGCCCGGTGCCAGTGCCACCTCGCGCTGCACGTTCAGCGCTTCCACCAGCAGCGCGCCAGCCAGGAACACGGCAATGCCGGCATGGGCGACGATCATGCCGAGCATTTCGGCGGTGAAGCGGCCATTGCCGCGCAGTCGTTGCCAGACGAAGCGTGCGGTACCGAAGCCGACCCAGACCGCGGCAGCGACACCGAGACCGGCCTTCCAGCCGTTCTGCGGCGCCTGCCACCAGGCCAGCGCGCCCAGCAGCAGCGCCAGGCCCAGCCACGGTGCCAGCAGCGCGACCGCGCGCGAGGGCTGGTCGCGCTGCCACTTCACCAGCGGGCCGAACGGCAGCAGCAGGATCATCGGCGCCATCAGCAGCAGGAACAGGCTGCCGAAGTAGGGCGGGCCGACCGAGATCTTGCCCAGCGACAGCGCATCGGCCAGCAGCGGGTACAGCGTGCCGAGCAGCACCATCGCGCAGGCGGTGGCCAGCAGCAGGTTGTTGGCCAGCAGCAGGGTCTCGCGCGAGGTGGCGGTGAAGCCACGACGCGGATCGTCGGCGTCCACGCTCAGCTGGTTGGCACGCAGCGCATACAGCAGCAGGCTGCCGCCGACCAGCACCGACAGGAACACCAGGATGAACAAGCCACGCGAGGGATCGGCGGCGAACGAATGCACGCTGGTCAGCACGCCGGAGCGCACCAGGAACGTGCCCAGCAGCGACAGCGCGAAGGCGGCGATCGCCAGCAGCAGGGTCCAGCTGCCGAAGGTGCCACGCTTTTCAGTGACGGCCTGCGAATGGATCAGCGCCGCGCCGACGAGCCAAGGCATGAAGCTGGCATTTTCCACCGGGTCCCAGAACCACCAGCCGCCCCAGCCCAGCTCGTAATAGGCCCACCAGCTGCCCAGCGCGATGCCCAGGGTCAGGAACCCCCAGGCGACGTTGGTCCACGGCCGCGTCCAGCGCAGCCAGCGTGCGTCGACGCGGCCTTCCAGCAATGCGGCCACCGCGAACGCGAACGGCACCGCGAAGCCGACATAGCCGATGTAGAGCATCGGTGGGTGGATGATCAGCCCAGGGTCCTGCAGCAGCGGGTTGAGGTCGCGGCCTTCCAGCGGCGCCGGGTTCAGGCGCAGGAACGGATTGGAGGTGAAGATCAGGAAGGCGAGGAAGCCGACGCTGACCACGCCCATCACCGCCAGTACGCGCGCCTGCACCGGCGCCGGCAGGTGCCGCGAGAACAGCGCCACCGCGCCGGTCCACAGCGCCAGCACCAGCGCCCACATCAGCAGCGAACCCTCGTGCGCGCCCCAGACCGCCGAGTAGCGGTAGACCATCGGCAGCAGCGAATTGGAGTTCTCGGCCACGTAGCGTACCGAGAAGTCCTGCTGCACGAACGCGGCGGTCAGCACGGAGAATGCGCCAGCGACCAGCAGCAGCTGCGCGAACGCGGCAGGTCGTGCCACCGCCATCCACGCCGTGTTGTTGCGCTGCGCGCCGACCAGCGGCAGGCCGGCCTGCAGCAGCGAGGCCAGCAACGCGCACAGCAGCAGGATCTGACCCAGTTCGGGCAACACTCAGCGCACCTCGGGTGCCGTCACCGGCACGTCGTGCTTGCGATGGGCGTCGCCCATCTTGTCGGCCACTTCCTTCGGCACGTACTTCTCATCGTGCTTGGCCAGCACCTCGTCGGCGACGAAGGTGCCGTCCTGCAGTCGGCCACTGGCGACCACCGCCGTGCCCTCGGCGAACATGTCCGGCAGGATCCGCGACGTGGTCACCGCCAGCTGGGCATCGCCGTCGGTCACTTCAAAACGTGCCTCCAGCGAGCCGACCGGTCGGTTGAAGGAGCCTTTCACCACCATGCCGCCGAGGCGGAAGCGCGACTGCGCATCGACATCGCCGCGCAGGACTTCCGAGGGGGTGTACAGGTAGGCAATGTTGCGCTCCAGCGCCATCGCCACCAGCGCGGTAGCCAGGCCGGAGGCGAGCAGGGCCAGCAGCACCCACACCAGGCGGCGACGCTGTACCGGGGTCATCGTTCCAGCTCCGTCGACAGCGGCGCCGCTGCGTCCTGCCTGCCGGCGCGGGTCTGCTGCCGTTGCTGCCGGGCCAGTGCCAGCCGACGCGCCACGCGCAGGCGCAGCCACGAACCGATGGCATCGGCGCCGAGCACCAGCACGAACACGGCGTAGGCGCCGATCACATAGGGCAGGTGGGTCATGGCTGGGCCTCCCGGGCCGGGCGTTCGGCATCGACGCGACCACCGACCCAGGCCTTGCCGGCCTCGCGGTCGAGATTGTCGGCGCGGGCCTTGGCCAGCACCGAGCCGGCGAACCAGAACTTGGTGCCGATCACCATCCACCACAGCGGCGCGATCATCGCGCTGCTGATCGCCGATTCACCGAATACGTTGATCGACTGGCGCTGGTGCAGGCCACCCCACCAGTCCACCGAGTAGCGGATCACCGGCAGCAGGCTGACACCGACGATGGCCAGAAGGCCGGCTGCGCGCGCGGCGCTGCGGCGGTCCTCGATGGCGTGGTACAGGCCGATCACGCCCAGGTACAGGAACAGCAGCACCAGCTCGCTGGTCATGCGCGGGTCCCAGTCCCACCAGGTGCCCCAGGTGCCCTTGCCCCAGATGCTGCCGGTCAACAGGGTGATCAGGGTGAAGCCGGCACCCATCGGCGCACAGGCCATCGCCAGGATCTCGCAGACCTTGATCCGCCAGATCAGTGCGATGGCCGCATACAACGCCATCAGCGCGAACACGAACAGGCTCATCCAGGCACTGGGCACGTGGATGTAGAGGATGCGGAAGCTGTCCAGCTGCTTGGCTTCCGGCGGTACCACCAGCAGCGCCTGCCACATGCCGACCAGCAGCACCGGCACCGCCGCGAGGTAGAACACCCGCGACCAGCGGGCAGCGAAACGGTCGAACGTGGGGGGCGAACCGAGTTGGTGGAACCAGCGGACAATCGGATTCATGCGTGGCGGCTATCCAGCAGGGGTGGATTGGCTCTCAGCTCGGTCAACTCAGAGAAATACGTATTGCAGCAGCGGTGGCCAGCGGCGCCAGCACCAGCGCGACCAGCAGGCCGGCGCCCAGCATCAGCAGCGCACCGACCGGATCCTGTCCGCGTCCGGCTGCCGCCAGGCTGCCTGCACCGAACACCAGCACCGGCACGTACAGCGGCAACGACAGCAGCGCCACGAGAATACCAGAGCGTCGGATGCCAACGGTCAGTGCGGCGACCACGCCACCGATCAAGCTCAGCAATGGTGTTCCCAGCAGCAACGATGCCAGCAACATCGGCAGCTGGTCATGCGGCAGATGCAGCATTTCGGCCAGCAGCGGGCTGACCACGATCAGCGGCAACGCAGTGGTGGCCCAATGCAGCAGCACGCGCACCAGCACCAGCCAGGCCAGCGGCACCGGCGCCAGCAGCCATTGTTCCAGCGAGCCGTCCTCGGCGTCGGAGCGGAACAGCGAATCCAGCGACAGCTGTCCCGCCAGCAGCACGGCCAGCCACAGCACCGCGCCGGCGGTGGCGGCCAGCAGTTGTGGTTCGCGGCCCTGGGCCAGTGCGAACAGCACCACCACCAGCACCGCGAACAGCAGTGGCTGCAGCGCGTCGCCGCGGCGGCGCCAGAGCAGGCGCAGGTCGCGCTTGAGCAGGGCGCCTGCGGTCTGCCACAGGCCTGGTTCGGTGCCCGGCGCGATCATGCGGCACCGCCGAGGTCGAGCTGGCGGGTACGCACCGGCGGTGCGGCATAGGCGCCATGGGTGGTGACCAGCGCAGCGCCACCGGCGCGCAGGTGCGCCGAAATCATCCGGTTGACCAGGGTGATGCCCTCCAGGTCGAGGTTGGCGTAGGGTTCGTCCAGCAGCCACAACGGCGCCGGCGACAGCCAGATGCGCGCCAGTGCCAGCCGCCGCTTCTGTCCGGCCGACAGGTGCCGTACCAGGGTGTCCTCATGACCGGCCAGGCCGACGATGGCCAGTGCGTTGCCGGGCATCTGCCGCGCACGCCGTCCGTGCAGGCCACACAGGAAATGCAGGTTTTCCAGCGTGCCGAGGTCCGGCTTCAGGGCCGGCAGGTGGCTGAGGTAGGCCACGTAGCGAGCACGTTCGGCATTGCTGGCGGCCTTGCCGTCGATCCGCACCTGGCCAGCACCGGGCCGGGCCAGGCCGGCCAGCACGCGCAGCAGGGTGGTCTTGCCGGCGCCATTGCCGCCCTGCACCAGCAGGGCTTCACCGGCGTCCACATGGAAGTCCAGCGGGCCGAACACCGGCTCGTCATTGCGGGAGAAGCTCAGGCCGCTGGCGGCCAGCAATGCAGGGGTGTTCAAGGGGCAAAGGTCTTCATGCCGGAGTGCGGCGGCAATTGTAGCGGTGAATTCACAGGGTAGTGCCGGCCGCTGCCCGGCAGGTGCGACCCAGCGTCGCAGATCGTCCCGGGTTGCAGGCCAGCGGCCGGCGCTACCGAAGCAGGGATTGCGTAAACTCAGGGGCCTGTCTCCCCATATCCCCAGGCCGATGCAACCCACCACCAAGCTGCCCAAGGTCGGTACCACGATCTTCACCGTGATGTCCCAGCTCGCCGCCGAACACGGCGCGGTCAACCTGGGCCAGGGTTTCCCGGACTTTTCGGCGCCGCAGCGCCTGATCGACGAGACCGCCAGGGCGATGGCCGCCGGGCTGAACCAGTACCCGCCGATGACCGGAGTGGCGCCGCTGCGCCAGGCCATCGCACAGAAGGCGCTGGACTGCTACGGCGCGCAGGTCGATGCGGACAGCGAGATCACCGTCACCAGCGGTGGCACCGAGGCCATCTTCAACGCCATCCACGCCGTGGTGCGTGCCGGCGAGGAAGTGATCGTGCTCGACCCGGCGTATGACTGCTACGAACCGGCGATCGACCTGGCCGGCGCCAAGGCCGTGCATGTGTCGCTCGATCCGCAGACGTTCGCGGTCGACTGGGACCGCGTGCGTGCAGCGATCACCCCGCGCACCCGCATGCTGATCGTCAACACCCCGCACAATCCGTCCGGCGCGATGCTGTCGGCGCAGGACATGCAGGCGCTGGCCGAACTGCTGCGCGGCACGCAGATCTACCTCATCTCCGATGAGGTGTACGAACACATCATCTACGACGGGCGCCGCCATGAATCGGCGCTGCGCTACCCGGAACTGCGCGAGCGCGCGTTCGTCATCTCCAGTTTCGGCAAGACCTACCACTGCACCGGCTGGAAGATCGGTTATGCGATCGCCCCGCCGGCGCTGACCGCCGAGTTCCGCAAGGTGCACCAGTACAACACTTTCACCAGCTTCGGTCCGGCGCAGCATGGCTTCGCCGCGATGATCCGCGACGAGCCCCAACACCACCTGGAGCTGGGCGCGTTCTACCAGGCCAAGCGCGACCGCTTCCGCGAGCAGCTGGCCGGCACCCGCCTGAAGGCGCTGCCGGTGCCGGGCGGTTACTTCCAGCTGGTCGACTACTCGGCCATCAGTGACCTGCCGGATCACGAGTTCGTGAAGTGGCTGACCATCGAGAAGGGCGTCACCGCCATCCCGCTGTCGCCGTTCTACGAGAATCCGCCGGCCGGCCAGCGCCTGGTGCGGCTGTGCTTTGCCAAGAACGAAGCGACCATGGACGCGGCGATCGAACGCCTGCGCCTGCTGTGAGCGGAGGCACGGACATGCAGGACCTGCGCATCTCCCTCGTCCAGGGTGACACCCGCTGGCATGACCCGGCGGGCAACCGCGCCTACTACGGTGCGTTGCTGGCACCGCTGGCCGGCACCACCGACCTGGTGATCCTGCCGGAGACCTTCACCAGTGGCTTCTCCAACGAGGCCATCGCCCAGGCCGAAGGCATGGATGGCCCGACCGTGGCCTGGCTGCGCGAACAGGCCAAGGCCTTGAACGCGGCGGTGATCGGCAGCGTGCAGCTGCGCGAGGGCAACGGCGTCTACAACCGCCTGCTGTTCGCCACGCCCGATGGCGACCTTCAGTACTACGACAAGCGCCACCTGTTCCGCTACGGCGGTGAACACGAACGCTATGCCGCCGGCCGTGAGCGCCTGAGCGTGGAATGGAAAGGCTGGCGGATCAATCCGCAGGTCTGCTACGACCTGCGTTTCCCGGTGTTCTGCCGCAACCGCTACAACGTGGAACGCCCTGATCAGCTGGACTTCGACCTGCAGATCTTCGTCGCCAACTGGCCGTCGGCGCGCGCCTATGCGTGGAAGACCCTGCTGCGTGCGCGGGCGATCGAGAACCTGTGCTTCGTGGCGGCGGTGAACCGCGTTGGCGTGGACGGCAACCAGCTGCATTACGCCGGTGACAGCGCGGTGATCGACTTCCTTGGACAGCCGCAGGTGGAGATCCGCGAACGCGAACAGGTGGTCACCACCACCATCTCCGCCGACGCGCTGGCCGCGCACCGCGCGCGTTTCCCGGCGATGCTCGATGCCGATGCCTTCCACCTGGACGAGCAGGCCTGAGCGACGGCCTGAACACTGCCGCACCAGCGCGCGCGCCTGCATCCAACGTGCACGCGCGCGCTGCTAGATTCGCCGGCAGTCCGACCGAACTGGAAGTCCTGCCATGAACAAGCCCTTCGCCCTGCTGCTGGCCCTGTCCGCTGCAACGCTGGCCCCGGCCGCGCACGCCGCCGGCAACCTCGATTGCCAGTTGCGCTACAACCTGTCCGGTTGGTCACTGATCTACAAGACCGCCTCCGGCAATGGCACGGTCAGCTGCAGCAACGGCACCAGCCTGCCGGTGCGCATCGAAGTGAAGGGCGGCGGCCTGACCGTGGGCAAGTCGAAGATCACCAATGGCCGTGGCAGCTTCACCGGCGCCGTGAGCGTCAACGAACTGCTGGGCACCTACGCCTCGGTGGGGGCGCATGCGGGCGCAGTGAAGTCCAGCAATGCGCAGGTGATGACCAAGGGCGACATCTCGCTGGCCCTGTCCGGCACCGGCAAGGGTTGGGACCTGGGCGTGGACGGCGCCGCCTTCACCATCAGCCGCCGCTGAGTGGGGCCGGCTCGGTCCCTTCCCAGCTGATATGGATGTAATGCTGCTGGGCGTCGCTGGGCAGTTGTTTGACCTCGAAGCCATTGTTCAGCAACTGCGCGACGACGCCCTCGACGAGCCGCTCGCTGGCCAGTGCCTGGTTGAAGCCGAACACGATGTAGCGGCGACCATTCTCCGACCCCGCCCGGATCGACGTGTCGAGATCGCGGTAGTACTGGTCGATGGGACGCGTAGCGGCATCGGCGTTGGCGCGCGCCTGTTCGGCGGTAATGGTGACCATGGGCATCTGCCTCGTTGGGGGGAGCGCGCACGATAGCCAGCGCAGTGGCGTCGATTCCGGAAGCAGCGCACAGTGCGCGGTCTTTGCAGCAATTCCTAGACCGTAACCGGGCGCGGCCGCTGCAACCACAATGCAAGCAGGCCGCACACGATGAGTGTCGGTGCCAGCAGTTGCAGTGCACCGACTACCGCCATCGCCGCGCCGATCAACAGGTAGTAGAGCAGTCCGAACAGGGCACCGGCACTGCCCAGGCAGTGCGGATATCCGCGCAGGGCCTGGCCGAGCACATTGGGAATGGCCAGGCCGAAAGCGGCCACCACCGGTACCATCGCCGCGACCAGTGCCGGTTGGTCGCGCAGCAGCGCAGCCAACAGGCCACCGGCCAGCAGCAGTCCGGCGGCAAGGCGGATACGCGTGGCAGAAGCAACGCCTGCGCGCAGCAGGCGGCCATTGCCCCATGCACCCAGCGCCGAGCCCAGCGCCAGCACCGCGCCGCTGGCACCGAACCAGGCCAGCGGCCAGTGCAGGCGTTCGAACACGAACGGGCCCAGCGCGTACCAGCTGTACATGGCCACGTTGAACGCCATCACCAACAGCGCCTGTGACCAGATCCAGCGATCACGCAGCAGTTGCCGCAACAGTGGCAGCAGGGGCGTGTGCACGACTTCGGCAGGGCGGCTCTCCTGCAGGCCGGATGCGCATCCGAGCATCAGCAGGATGACAATCAGCAGCAGGCCGGCCTGCACGCCGGCATAGCCGTGGTTGGCAACCAGCAATGCCCCCAGTGCCAGCCCGATCGCCGGGCTCAGGGCCAACGCCATGCCGATCCACGAGAACGCCTGCGCCAACGCGGGTCCCTTCAGATGGTCGCGCAGTACGGTCTGGGTGACCACCGAGGCCGTCGCTGCACCCAGCGCGGCCAGTGCCTGGGCCAGCAGGACCTCGCCGAACGTGCTGGCCAGCAGCCCGCCGCAGGCCGCCAGTGCGAACACGGCCAGGCCGCAGAGCAGGGCAGGGCGACGGCCGATATGGTCGGCCAGCCGCCCCCATAGCAGGACACCGGCGGCGAAACCGAACAGGTACAAGCTCATGGCCTGGCTGGCTGCGCTGGGGGGCAACGCGAAGCGCCCGGCGAGGTCGGCCAGGGCAGGGCTGTACAGGGTCTGCGCAAGCTGCGGGAACATCAGCAGTGCGATGGTGAGCAACAACAGGCGGCGCGACATGCGGGCGCTCCAGGAACAGGGCCGCGCATTGTGGTCGCGTCCCTGATGGCGCACCCTGTCTATCCTGCCATTGAATGGATGAAATCAGACATGGCCTGGTTGCAGCCGGATGCGTACTTCGATGCCGATGCCTGGAGCGCGCCGGTGTTGGGGATCGCGGCCTCATTGTCGGATCACGACTCCGGTTGGCATCAGCATGCACGCGCGCAGTTGCTGTATACCCGGCAAGGCTGTACGCGCCTGACCTACGGTGACCGCATCAGCCTGCTGCCGCCCGCGCGCGCGGCGTGGATTCCGGGTGGGCTGCGCCATCGCGCGCAGATGCGCCAAGCGGTCGACTACCGTTCGTTGTACTTCGAGGCCACCCTGTCGGCCCAGTTGCCGCAGCAGCCGGCGATCATCGGCGTGGGTCCCCTGCTGCAGGCATTGCTGGAGCCAATCGCGCAGGCGCCGTTCGACCATGACTGGCGGGCGCCGCGTGCGCACCACCAACTGGCCTTGTGCATGCTGGAGATCGCCGCCGCCCCGGTGGCCCCGATGGACCTGCCGCTGCCACGCGACCCACGGATCGCGCGCTGCCTGCCAGTGGCCGAGCAGTTGCCGCCCGAACTGGGCGAGCTGGCCGCGCGCGCGGGCTTGAGCGTGCGCACGGTTGGCCGGTTGATGCAGCGTGATACCGGCATGGGCTACCAGGCTTGGCGCCAGCAATGGCGACTGATGCGGGCCATGGAGTTGCTGCTGCTAGGCCATCGCGTTGCGCATGTGGCGCAGGACACCGGCTTTTCCGCCGAGAGCCCGTTCATCGCATTCTTCCGCAGCATGACCGGTACCACGCCCGCCGCCTTCCAGCGCCACGCAAAAGGGGACGGAGGGGATTGATTCGCTTGTGCCGCGCTGTGTGTCGAAGGGGAGAAAAGCGACTTGGTCCCCTCCGTCCCCTTTTCAAAGAAAAACCCCGGCTTGAACCGGGGTTTTTCGTTTCAGTCGGGCCGCCGATCAGCCGCCGCGCGGGCCGCTGCGGCGCGGGCCGCCGGGACCGCGGTTGCCGCCGGGGCCACCCGGGCCACGGTTGCCACCCGGACCACCGGGACCGCGATTACCGCCCGGACCACGGTTGCCACCGCCCGGACCGCGACCGCCCGGACGGGCGCCCTGTGCAGGCTTGGGGCTGCCATACGGGTTGAAGCCCGGCGTGGCGTGGTCGGACGGGAAGCTCGGGGCATTGCCCGGATGGCCGTACGGGTGCTTGTTGCCCTGGCCCTGCGAGCGGTTGCCCGCACCGGCCGGACGACCCTGGCTGCCTGCGCCGCCACGGCCTTCACCACCGAAACCGCCTCGGCCCTGGCCGCCACCGGCGCCAGCGCCCGGACCCTTCGGCTTGCCGTACGGACGGCCCTGGCCGCCTGCACCCGGACCACGGGCACCGGGGCCGCGTGCGCCCGGACCGGCGTTGCGATGGCCGCTCGGGCCGGTGCTCACGCCATCCGGCACGTACCAGGTGCGGAACGCCGCCGGATTGCCTTCCGGCAGCGAACGATCGTTCTTCTGGGCGCGCTGCTTGAACGGCTTCTGCGACTGCTTGGCTGCCGCTTCACCGCTGACCGTCAGGCCGCCCTTGAAGCCGCCACCCTTGCCACCGCGACCACGGCCGCGGTCTTCGCGGACGTTGTCGAAACGACGCAGCTCGCGGCCTTCGTCAGCGGTATTGTGGCCGTTGACGTAGGCGTTGCCACGGCCACCTTCGCGCACGCGCACGGTGGTCTTGGCGGCGCGGCGCTGGCCGATCACCGGCTGCAGGGTCAGTGCCGACGGTGCGCCTTCTTCCAGCTTCAGCTGCGCGCGCAGGGCTTCAACCTGTGCAGTGCCCAGTTCCACCGAATGGCCACGGGCCAGTTCACGCGGCAGGCTCACCTTGCCATAGCGGGTGCGCTTCAGGCGGCTGACCTGGCAGCCCTGCGATTCCCACAGGCGGCGCACTTCGCGGTTGCGGCCTTCCTTCACCACGACGCGGAACCAGTCGTGCGAATCGGTGCCGCCGATGCGTTCGATCTCATCGAACTTGGCCGGGCCGTCTTCCAGCGCGACGCCACGGGTGAGGCGATCGACGATGGCGTCGGAGACCTTTTCCTCGCCTTCCGGCGCACGCACGCGCACCACGTACTCGCGCTCGACCTCGAACGACGGGTGCATCATGGCGTTGGCCAGCTCACCGTCGGTGGTGGCCAGCAGCAGGCCGGTGGTGTTGATGTCCAGGCGGCCGATGGCGATCCAGCGCGCGCCCTTCAGCGGCGGCAGCGACTCGAACACGGTTGGGCGGCCTTCCGGATCATCGCGGGTGGTTACTTCGCCTTCCGGCTTGTTGTAGACCAGCACGCGCGAAGGCTCGGCCAGGGCGGTGGCGACGAAGCCACGGCCATCCAGTTCGATCTTGTCGCCGCTCTTGACCGACATGCCGGTCTGCGCGATTTCACCGTTGACCTTGACCAGGCCTTCGGCGATGCGCTGTTCCAGCGCGCGGCGCGAGCCGAGGCCGGCCTGGGCCAGCACCTTGTGCAGGCGCTCTTCCAGCTTGAACTGTTCGGAGGTGGCTTCGCGCTTCAGCGAGAGCTTGTTACGGGGGGTGTCACTCATCAGTTTTGCTCCGGCCGACGGTTTCGAGGTCGGCCTCTGGTTCGGAATCGGCTTGGTCAACAGCCACGGTCGTCATCGCGACGGCGTTGTCTTCGCGTTCGTTCACTGGCACCGCGCGCTCGCCCGGCGCGGAATCGGGGTGCCCATCATCGAGGGGCGAAGGTGCTTGCTCATCGGTGGCCGACGCAGGGGCTGCATCGGCGGAATCAGGAGTGTCACTGCCGGCCAGGCCGGTGTCATCGTTCGCGGCAGCGCCATCGGCGCCGGCCGAGATGTCCGGGCCCTCGGCACCGGCGACCGCCGGTGCATCGCGGTCGAGGGACAGCTGCGGTTCCAGTTCGCCCAGGTCCTTCAGTTCCGACAGTGGCGGCAGCTCATCCAATCGCTTCAGGCCGAAATAATCCAGGAAGCCCTTGGTGGTGCCGAACAGCGCCGGCTTGCCGGGCACGTCGCGGTGGCCGACCACGCGGATCCATTCGCGTTCTTCCAGCGCCTGGATGATGTTGCTGCTGACCGCCACGCCGCGCACCTGCTCGATCTCGCCGCGGGTGATCGGTTGCCGGTAGGCGATCAACGCCAGGGTTTCCAGGGTGGCACGGGTGTAGCGGGTCTTGCGCTCGGTCCAGAGCCGGCTGATCCAGCCATGCACTTCGCCGGTAACCTGGTAGCGGAAGCCGGAGGCAACCTCGACCAGTTCCACGCCGCGGTCTTGGCAGGCCTCGCGCAGGCGTTCCAGCGCACGTTCGATGCTGCCCGGCGGTGCCGGTTCCTCTTCCGGGAACAGGTCCTTCAGCTGGGCCAGGGTGAGCGGCTGGCTGGAAGCCAGCAGGGCACCCTCGACAATGCGGTTGATCAGCGATTGATCCATCGGCAGTCAGCGCTCACTCGTTTGCATTGGCGGCGTCGTCGTTGTCGTCGAACTCGCTGCTGAACTGCAGCGGGGCGTTGGTATTGCCGGCGGCCAGCGACTTTACGTAGATCGGCGCCAGCGGTTCTTCCTGGACGATGTCCAGCAGCTGTTCCTTGGCCAGTTCCAGCACGGCCAGGAACGTGACCAGCACGCCCAGCTTGCCTTCTTCGGCGGTGAACAACCCTTCAAAACGATAGAACTTGCCGTCTTCCAGGCGTCCCAGCACTTCGCCCATGCGTTGCCGCACGCTCAGCGCCTCACGCTTGATGGCGTGGCCGCTGAACAGCTCGGCGCGCTTGAGCACGTCGTGCAGGGCCAGCAGCATTTCCTTCAGGTCCACCGGCGGCGGCAGCTTCACCGTGGCGCGTTCGGGCATGAAGGCGTGTGCCAGGCTGGTATCGCGGTCCTGGCGGGGCAGGGCGTCGATGTCCTCGGCGGCCTGCTTGAAACGTTCGTACTCCTGCAGCCGGCGCACCAGCTCGGCGCGCGGGTCGGCCTCGTCGCCTTCCTCGCTGACTGGGCGCGGCAGCAGCATCCGCGACTTCACCTCGGCCAGGATCGCGGCCATCACCAGGTACTCGGCCGCCAGCTCGAAGCGCAGCTCCCGCATCACGGTGATGTATTCCACGTACTGCCGGGTGATCTCGGCGACGGGAATATCCAGGACATCCAGGTTCTGGCGGCGGATCAGGTACAGCAGCAGGTCCAGCGGGCCTTCGAAGGCATCCAGGATGACTTCCAGCGCGTCCGGCGGGATGTACAGGTCCTGCGGAATCTGCAGGACCGGTTGCCCATGCACGACGGCCAGCGGCATTTCCTGCTGCTGTGGGGCGGGCGGCCGGGTTGGCGGGTTCGCGTCGAGCGCGAGTTCGGAAGTCATCTAATGGAGATCAGGATTGCAACGGACCAGTCGCGGCACCGGGTTCGCCGGGCCAACGCCACGGAGCCCCAAGGCACCAGACACGCCGGGATCGGCGCGATTCCACACATATCAAACAGCAGGACGCGCCGAAGTAAACGGCAGCGACAGAACTACGGGGAGGTCGTCTACGTGGCCCGGCCGGTTGGTCCGGTTTGAAGCAGCGGGACGATCGTCGGGGGCTGCGTTGGCCGCAAAACCGACGGGCTGCTGCATCCAGCCACGTGCAATGGAGTCTAGGGTAAGCCTTTGCCGCGCCGGTGTCCAGCCGGGGCCGGGACAGGGTCGGCATTGGCTAGAATCTGCGGACCCGACAACGCAAGCGAGGAAATGCCGGTGTGGTATGTGATCGAAGGGTATGACGGCCAGGATGTGCTGGCGCAGCGGCTGCAGGCACGGCCGGAACACCTGGCGCGGCTGCACGCGCTGCGCGACGAGGGGCGCCTGCTGCTGGCCGGGCCGTGCCCGGCGGTGGATAGTGAAGACCCGGGCCCGGCCGGTTTCAGCGGCTCGGTGGTGATCGCGCAGTTCGAGTCGCTGCCGCAGGCCCAGGCCTGGGCGGATGCCGACCCGTACGTGGCTGCAGGCGTCTACACCCGCGTGCAGGTACGCCCGTTCCGCAAGGTCCTGCCGTGAACGCGGAACGGATCGGGCGGATCCGTGATGCACTGCAGCAGGCGCTGGCGCCCAGCGTGCTGGAGATCGAGGATGACAGCCACCGCCATGCCGGCCATGCCGGTGCGCGCGACGGGCGCGGCCACTTCAACGTGCATGTGGTCAGTGAACGCTTCGCCGGGCTGGCTCCACTGGCCCGGCATCGCGCGGTCTATGCCGCGCTGGGGTCGATGATGGACACCGATATCCACGCGCTGTCCATCCGCGCACAGACCCCGTCAGAACAGGGCTGAGCCCTTGTCCCGCACTGTCCTGGCCGGTCCGCACGGGCCCCGCCACGGACAGATTTTCATGTCCATTTCGGGACATTCGCCTAACGGACTGTTTACAAGCCCAGATGGAAACGCTTACATTCCGCGCCAATGCTGGTAGGTCCAAGCCGTGGAGGGCGGCTTCGTGAACAAGGCAGCTATCACAATCAAAGACGTCGCACGCGAAGCCCGGGTCTCCGTGGCCACGGTTTCCCGCGCGCTCAACGGGCATGAAAATGTCGCCGAACCGGTCCGCCAGCTTGTACTGGAGGTGGCCGCCCGGCTGCGTTACACCCCGCACGCCGCCGCCCGCAGCCTGAGCAGCCGCCGCACCAATACGGTGGGCGTGGTGCTGCCCGACCTGTACGGCGAATTCTTCTCCGAGCTGATGCGCGGCATCGACGGCGTGGCCCGTAGCCGCCGCCAGCACCTGCTGGTGTCCAGCTACCACGGTGACCAGGAACAGCAGGGCGCGGCCCTGCGTGCCATGCGCGGCCGCGTTGACGGCCTGCTGGTGCTCTCGCCCTATGCCGAGAGCCCGGGCTTCCTGACCGACAACCTGCCGCAGTCGTTGCCGACGGTGTTGATCAACACCTATCTGCCCGGGCAGGACCACCCGGTGCTGAGCATCGACGACCATGCCGGTGCGATGGCGATGACCCGCCACCTGCTGGACGCCGGCCACCGCCGCATTGCCTTCATTTCTGGCCCGGACCTCAACTTCGACGCGCGCGAGCGCCTGCGCGGCTTCCGTGACGCGCTGGTGGCCTTTGGCAGTGGCGCCGAGGGCATCGAGCTGCCCGGTGATTTCGACGAAGCTTCCGGCCATCGCGCCGGTCAGGAGTTGCTGGCAGCCGGAGCGCTGCCCGATGCCGTGTTCGCCGCCAACGACATGATGGCCCTGGGCTGTCTGTATGCGTTCACGCAGGCCGGGGTCCGTGTCCCGGCCGATGTGGCCCTGGCGGGTTTCGATGACATTCCTCTGGCGCGTTTCGTCCACCCGTCGCTGACCACCATGCAGGTCAGCATCGCCGAGCTCGGCGACCGGGCCATGACGCGCCTGCTGCAGTTGATGGACGGCACCTCCACGGATGGGACAGGGGACAAGCAGACCCTGGTTCCCCGCTTGATAGTTCGCGATTCCACCACTCCGCCATCGGGCCGTTGAAGCCAGAGGCGTTCCTTCTTTTCTGATTGATCGCAGGGACCGCGCAAGCGGTTACCGCCACCCGGAGATTGAGTTGATGATGCATACCACCTTCCGCACGCCGGCGCGCCGGCTGCTGAGCACCGCGCTGGTCAGCTGCCTGATGCTGGCTGCTGCTCCGAACGTCATGGCGCAGTCGGCCAATGCCAGCCTTCGCGGCCAGGTCGCCGGCGCGCAGGCAGGCACCGAAGTCACCGCCACCAACGTGGCCACCGGTACCGTCCGTCGCGGCACCATCCGCGCCGACGGCAGCTATTCGCTGATGGGCCTGGATCCGGGCACCTACGACGTGGTCGCCAACGGCCAGACCCAGAAGGTCACCGTCACCGTGGCCTCGACCGCCACCCTGAACTTCGCCGGCGCTGCCAGCAGCACCCCGGGTTCGACCGCGGCCACCAACCTGGACACCGTCAACGTCGTCGCGCCGACCCTGCTGCAGGAAGTGCGCACCTCCGAAGTCGGCAAGACCGTCAGCCTGCAGCAGATCCAGACCACCCCGCAGGTGTCGCGCAACTTCCTTGAGTTCGCCGATGCGGTGCCGGGCCTGATCTTCACCCGTGACGCCAAGGGCAACACCTCGCTGCGCGGCGGTGCCACCAATGCCGATGGCACCAATGTGTACATCGACGGCGTGGGCCAGAAGAGCTACGTGAAGGGCGGCGGCGTCGCCGGCCAGTCCGGCAGCGCCGGCAACCCGTTCCCGCAGCTGGCCATCGGCGAATACAAGGTCATCAGCGGCAACTACAAGGCCGAGTATGGCCAGGTCTCCAGCGCCGCGGTGACCGCCGCGACCAAGTCCGGTACCAATGAATTCAAGGGTGAAGCGTTCTACCGCTACACCGATGAAGACATGCGCGCCAAGACCCCGGCCGAGCGCCAGGGTGGCAAGGACAAGATGGTTTCGGCCGAGAAGGAATACGGCTTCGCGCTGGGTGGCCCGATCATCCAGGACAAGGCCCACTTCTTCGTGACCTATGAAGCCAAGCGCTTCGACCTGCCGGTCACCATCGCGCCGGATGGCGCGGTCACCGGGGCCGCCGGCCTGCTGCCGCCGGCCGGCGCCGCCGGCCTCGGCCCGGCCAGCCAGCCGTTCCAGCAGGACCTGATCTTCGGCAAGATCGACTTCGAGCCGACCGACAACGATCGCATCGAGCTGACCTTCCAGGACCGTGACGAAACCCAGTCGCAGTTCAGCGGCCAGACCTCGCCGGAAGCGGGCCGCGAAGTGGTCAACACCGACCGTCGTTACGCCCTGCGCTGGAACCACAGCGGCGAGCGCTACTACAACGAGTTGATGCTCACCCACGAAGACTCATTCAACAATCCCAACCCGCTGACCCTGGCCAACGGCATCACCTACACCGCGCCGGACGGCCCGGAAGACCGCACCGTGGTGAAGATCGGTGGTGCCTCGGCCCTGGACTCGCAGGTGAAGGGCCAGAAGGGCTGGTCGATCGAAGACAACCTGACCCTGGATGGTATCCGGTGGGCCGGCGACCACACCATCAAGATGGGCGTGAAGTACAAGCAGATCGACCTGTACGCCTCCGATGCGGCGCAGATCAATCCGACCTTTACCTATTCGCTGGGCGATCCGGACTTCCCGGATTCCATTCCGTACAAGGCGCAGTTCGTCAAGCCGGTGACCGGCGTGTCGGGCGTGTCCGGTGAAGTGCGTTCGAAGTCCAAGCAGTACGGCGTGTTCATCCAGGACGACTGGCAGGTCAATGACCACCTGCAGCTCAACATCGGCCTGCGCTGGGACTACGAAAAGACCCCGTCCTACCTGGACTTCGTGACCCCGCAGCAGGTGGTCGACGCCATCTACTCGCAGGACCCGCGCGCCCCCGCCGGCCAGACCTACGCCGATTCGCTGGCGCTGG
Organism: Stenotrophomonas sp. WZN-1; assembly: GCF_002192255.1. Lineage (NCBI taxonomy): Bacteria > Pseudomonadati > Pseudomonadota > Gammaproteobacteria > Lysobacterales > Lysobacteraceae > Stenotrophomonas > Stenotrophomonas sp. WZN-1. Next base: position 2,949,035 of record NZ_CP021768.1, on the reverse strand, counting down.
GCGGCCTGGACATCGGCGACTACATCAGCAACGGTCACAACCGCAAGGCGTTCAAGGATGCCTGGCAGCCGCGCCTGGGCTTCTCGTATGACATCAACGCCGATGAGCAGCACGTGATCCACGGTGGTGCCGGCCGTTCCTACGACCGCGACCTGTTCGACAACCTGCAGCTGGAAACGACCAAGCTGGCCCTGCCGCAGCCGACCATCTACTTCCGCAATCCGGCCACCGGCGCCTGCATCAACGGCCAGGCCGCCTGCTACGACTGGAACCCGAACCTGCTCAACGGCATCGGCAACCTGCAGTCGCTGGTCGGTGCGACCAGCAATGCCGGCCTGGAAGTGGACCTGCTGAACAACAAGCTGAAGGCTCCGTATTCGGATCAGTTCAGCCTGGGCATGAGCAACCAGATCGGCGACTGGCTGACCGACGCCACCATCGCCCGCACCCTGAGCTATGACGGTTTCGCCTTCACCCTGGGTAACCGTTACCCGACCGGCCAGTTCTTCGATGATCCGCGCCTGTGCGGTGGCACCGACCCGGGCCTGAGCCAGGCCTGGAGCTGCAACGTGCCGGGCTTCGGCAGCCTGATCATTGGCCAGCAGGGCATCAAGACCCGTGCCACCCAGGTCCTGCTGTCGGCGCAGAAGCCGTTCACCAAGGAAAGCGGCTGGGGCACCTCGATCGCCTACACCTGGACGACCGCGCGCCACAACCGTGACATCAACGAGAAGTACGCCTTTGACCGCGGCCTGATCGGCGACTACCCGACCATCCGCTCCAACGGCGCGCCGCGCCACCGCCTGGTGGTGACCGGTTCGTACGCGGGCTTCTGGGGCATCACCTTCGGCGGCAAGATCACCCTGGCAACGCCGACGGCTGTCAACGATTGGTACCCGGTGATGCAGGCCAGCGGCTACACCCTGCCGACCCCGCAGGCAGCCGTGCCCAACGCCACCGGCAAGTTCCTGGTGGGTGGCAAGATCTTCGGCTACCGTTCGGTCGACCTGCAGGCGACGAAGACGTTCAAGATGCCGGGCGATACCGAGCTGTACGCGCGTATCGACATCATCAACGTGTTCAACTTCGACAACTTCTCCACCTACAACTACGTCAAGACCAACGGCAAGCTGCAGGCCAGCTACAACGAGACCGGTGAAATCATCGGTACGCCGCGTCAGATCAAGGCCGAAGTGGGCTTCCGCTTCTAAGTCCGGATGTAGATGTACGACCCGATGCCTCCGCTCCGGCGGCGGCATCGGGTGCGTGAAAACGGCAATGGCCAGCTCCCGCGCTGGTCCATTGCTCACGCCGCTGCCGGGCAGGGGGCATCGGCGTGGGCAATGATCGCGGTGTCAAACCACGTTTTTCGTGGTTTTTTCAGGACGCATCTTGTAAACGATTTCAGATCATTGGACGGTATGCTTTCCCATCGATCAGACCACCGGAGAAATCGCGCCATGCAGGCACGCCATCTGTTGTCCGCCGCAGCGTTGAGCCTGGCCGTGGCCGCCTGCCAGCCGGCCCAGCAGGAACCTGCCAAGCCGCGGCCGCCGGTGATCCTGATCGAGGCCGACGCACCGCCACGGCCGATGAAGCCGGTGCTGCCGCCGCTGTTCGATGACATCGAGCGCCGCACCTTCCAGTTCTTCTGGGACACCACCAACGAGATCAACGGGCTGACCCCGGACCGCTACCCGTCGCGGCCGTTCGCCAGCATCGCCTCGGTCGGCTTCGCGCTGACCGCCTATCCGATCGGCATCGAGAACGGCTGGGTCAGCCGTAACCAGGCGATCGACCGCACCCTGACCACGCTCAAGTTCTTCCGCGACGTGCCGATGGGCCCGCAGCGCACCGGCAAGGCCGGTTACAAGGGCTTCTACTACCACTTCCTGGACATGCAGGAAGGCCGTCGCTACGACAGTTGGGTCGAGCTGTCCTCGGTGGATACCGCGCTGCTGATGATGGGCGTGCTGTTCGCGCAGTCGTACTACGATGGCGACGATCCGCGCGAGAAGGAAATCCGCCAGATCGCTGACACGCTGTACAAGAAGGTCGACTGGCCGTGGCTGCAGCAGCGCGCACCGCTGATCTCGATGGGCTGGTTCCCGGAGAGCGGTTTCATCGACCATGACTGGATGGGCTACAACGAGGCGATGATGGTCTACATCCTCGCCCTGGGCTCGCCGACGCACCCGGTCAGCCCGGACGCTTGGACGGTGTGGACGCGTACCTACGACAACGACTGGGGCGTCTACCAGGGGCAGGAATACCTGTCCTTCGGCCCGCTGTTCGGCCACCAGTACAGCCACGTCTGGATCGACTTCCGCGACATCCAGGACGCGTACATGCGCGAGCGCGGCAGCACCTATTTCCTCAACAGCCGCTCTGCCGCGCTGGCCCAGCGCGAGTACGCCATCGCCAACCCGATGCAGTGGAAGGAGTATGGCGAGAACGTGTGGGGCCTGACCGCCAGCGATGGTCCGCAGAACACCACGCAGGAGTACCGCGGTGAGCAGCGCCAGTTCCGCCACTACTCTTCGCGCGGCGCTGGCCTGCGCGAGAACTTCGACGACGGCACGATCGCCCCGACCGCCGCGATCGCCTCGGTGGTGTTCGCCCCCGAGCAGGTGATCCCGGCCACGCTGGAGATGCACAAGCGCTTTGGCGACTACATCTATTCCAGCTACGGCTTCCTGGATTCGTTCAACCCCAGCTTCAACTACGACATCCCGATCAAGACCGGTCGCCTGGTGCCCGATCGCGGCTGGGTCGCCAGCGACTACATCGCCATCGACCAGGGACCGATCCTGACCATGATCGCCAACTACCGCGACGACTTCGTCTGGGAAGTGATGAAGAAGAACCCGTATATCCGCAAGGGCCTGGAGCGGGCCGGGTTCAGTGGTGGCTGGCTGGCGCCGGAAGGCTCGTTCCAGCCGCTGGAACTGCAGAAGGACGAAAAGGCCGCGGCGGCACGCGCGGTGGGTATCGCCGAATCACGCGCGGCTGCCGCGCAGGAACAGAAGAACAATGCCAACCGCACCACAGGCCAGGGCAAGTAACCCGATGCCGAACTGGATCGACCGCCTGCGCCGCTGGGCGCTGCCTGCCCTGGCCGCACTGGCCGTGGCCGGCTGCGCCCGTACCGAACCGGGTACCACCACCGTGCGTTTCTGGGCGATGGGCCGCGAGGCGGAGGTGGTCAGCGAGCTGATCCACGAATTCGAGGCCGAAAACCCCGGCATCAAGGTGGATGTGCAGAACATCCCGTGGACCGCCGCGCACGAGAAACTGCTGACCGCGTTCGCCGCCGACGGCCTGCCGGACGTGTGCCAGCTGGGCAACACCTGGGTGCCGGAGTTCGCCGAACTCGACGCGCTGACCCCGCTGCAGCCGTTCGTGCAGCGCTCCACCGTGGTCGATCCGAAGGACTATTTCCAGGGCATCTGGGATACCAACGTGATCCACGGCGAGCTGGTCGGCGTGCCGTGGTACGTCGATACGCGCCTGATCTACTACCGCAAGGACCTGCTGGCCAAGGCCGGCTACGACCACCCGCCGCGCACGTGGCAGGAATGGCAGGAGCAGATGGCGGCGATCAAGCGCATGCAGGGCCCGAACCGCTATGCGGTGCTGATGCCGATCAACGAGTTCGAGCAGCAGCTTTCGCTGGCACTGCAGCAGCCCGATCCGCTGCTGCGCGACGACGACACCCGCGGCAATTTCGCCAGCCCGGGCTTCCGCCGCACGCTGGCCTTCTACGCCAACATGTTCGAGCAGGGCTGGGCGCCGAAGATGTCCGAGACGCAGATCTCCAACGTCTGGGACGAATTCTTCCGCGGCTTCAACGTGTTCTACATCTCCGGCCCTTGGAACATCCGCGAGTTCAAGAAACTGCAGCCGAAGGAACTGGAAGGGCAGTGGGGCACCGCCGCGCTGCCGGGGCCGGATGGTCTGGGTGCGGGCATCGCCGGTGGCACCAGCCTGGTGATCTTCCGCAAGTCGCAGCAGAAGGAGGCGTCCTGGAAGCTGATCGAATTCCTGTCGCGGCCGGAAATCCAGGCGCGCTTCCATTCGATCATCGGCGACCTGCCGCCGCGCCGCAGTGCCTGGAATGCGCCGTCGCTGGCCAATGACCCGCTGGCAGCCGCGTTCCGCGATCAGCTGGAGCGGGTCAGGCCGACGCCGAAGGTGCTCGAATGGGAGCGCATCGTGCAGGAAATGCGCATCGTCACCGAGAAAGTGGTGCGTGGTGGGCTGCCGCAGGACAAGGCCGTGGAAGAGCTGGACCAGCGCGTGGACAAGGTACTGGCCAAGCGCCGCTGGATGCATGAACAACAACGCCTGCAGGAGCGCGCGCCGTCGCCGCAATCAAGCAGCGCCGTGGCCGCCGGGAGCGCGCAATGAAACGTACTTCGCTGGCCGGCTGGATCTTCGCCGGCCCCTCGCTGATCGTGCTGGGCGTATTTTTTGGCCTGCCGGTCGCTTCGGCGCTTGCGCTGAGCGTGACCGACTTCGACCTCTATGCGCTGGCCGACAGCAGCAACCTGCGCTTCGTCGGCTTGGGCAACTACATCGACCTGCTGCAGACGCCGATGTTCTGGAAGTCGCTGTGGAACACCACCTACTTCGTGCTGATCGGCGTGCCGTTGTCGATCGGCGTGTCGCTGGGCGCGGCGATGCTGCTCAACGCGCCGGCCGCGCGCTTCAAAGCGCTGTTCCGCACGGCCCTGTTCGCACCGGTGGTGACCACACTGGTGGCGGTGGCGGTGATCTGGCGTTACCTGTTCCATACCAGCTATGGCCTGGTGAACTACGGCCTGGGCCATCTGGGCATCAGCCCGATCGACTGGCTGGGTGATCCCAACTGGGCGATGCCGACCATCATGCTGTTCGCGGTGTGGAAGAACTTCGGCTACAACATGGTGATCTTCCTGGCCGGCCTGCAGGCGATTCCGCATGACCTGTACGAAGCGGCGCGCATCGACGGTGCCTCGCGCTGGAAGCAGTTCCTGCACATCACCCTGCCGATGCTCGGCCCGGTGCTGCTGGTGGTCGGCGTGATTACCGTGTCCGGCTATTTCCAGCTGTTCGCCGAACCCTACGTGATGACCCGCGGCGACCCACTGCAGAGCACCGTCAGCGTGCTGTATTTCATGTTCGAGGAAGGCTTCAAGTGGTGGAACCTGGGACGCGCCTCCGCCGTGGCGTTCCTGCTGTTCCTGATCATCCTGGCGGTGACCACCGTGATGCTGCGTTTCGGCCGCAAGAGGCAGTTGGTATGAGTCGTGAAATCGGCCAGTCGCGCTGGTACCCGTGGATGATCAATGGTGCGTTGCTGGTGCTGGCCCTGGTCAGCCTGGCACCGCTGCTGTGGATGGTCTCGGTCTCGTTCATGCCGCAGGGCGAGGCCAGTCATTTCCCGCCGCCGCTGCTGCCGTCGAGCATCACCACGCACAACTACCATGAGCTGTTCGCGCGTACCGGCATGGGCGGCAACTTCGCCAACAGCCTGCTGGTTTCGCTGGGCATCACGATCGGCTCGTTGCTGCTCAACACCATGGCCGGTTACGCCTTCGCCAAGCTCAATTTCGTCGGCCGCGAGCGCCTGTTCCAGGTGCTGATGGCGGCGCTGGTGATTCCGGCGCAGGTGGCGATGCTGCCGCTGTTCCTGCTGATGAAGCAGCTGGGGCTGGTCAACAGCTTCGGCGGCGTGATCGTGCCGGCGCTGGCCAGCGTGTTCGGCATCTTCCTGGTACGCCAGTACGCGCGATCGATCCCGGACGAACTGCTTGAAGCGGCCCGCATCGACGGGGCAGGGGAGCTGCGCATCTTCTTCCAGATCGTGCTGCCGATGCTCAAGCCGGTGCTGGTGACCCTGGCAATCTTCACCTTCATGGGCGCATGGAACGATTTCATGTGGCCGCTGATCGTGTTGACCGACCAGGAGCACTACACTCTGCCGGTGGCGCTGGCCACCCTCTCGCGCGAACACATCATGGACGTGGAAATGATGATGGCCGGCGCGGTGGTCACCGTGGTTCCGGTGCTGGCGCTGTTCCTGGTGCTGCAGCGGTACTACATCCAAGGTCTGTTGCTGGGGAGCGTCAAGGGATGAAGCGAGCGATCGCCGTTGGACTGGGACTGTTGTGGACCTCCCTGGCGATCGCCGCACCACCGGCACTGCCGGCGCCGAAGGTGCTGGACGACTTCGACGATATCGGCGCCTGGAAACTGGTGCTGTCCGACCAGGTCAGTGGTTCGCTGCGGCCGGTCAGTGGTGCCGGCGGCGGCCGTGCGCTGTGCCTGGACTACGACTTCCACAAGGTCTCCGGCTACGTCGGCATCCGCCGCGCGCTGAACATCGACTACCCGGTCAACTACCGTTTCGGCTTCCAGCTGCGCGGTGATTCGCCGGCCAACGACCTGCAGTTCAAGCTGATCGACGCCAGCGGCGACAATGTCTGGTGGGTCAACCGCCCGGGCTACAGCTTCCCCAAGGCGTGGACGCCGGTCGAGTACCGGCGTCGCCAGATCGACAAGGCGTGGGGGCCGTCGCCCGAGAAGGAGATGGCAGGCAGCGCCGCGGTCGAGTTCACGATCTACAGCAAGGTCGGTGGCCGCGGCACGGTGTGCTTCGACAAGCTGACCCTGCAGGGCCTGCCGCCGCAGGATGATTCGGCGCTGGTGCCATCGGTGATCGCCGATACCGCCACCGCGCTGCAGGACCGCATGATCGATGGCAAGGGCGACACGTTCTGGATCAGTGGCGGGGTCAAGCAGCAGACCATCAGCCTGGACCTGCACAAGAGCCGCGAGATCGGTGGTGCGGTGATCGACTGGCTGCCGAACCTGGAAGCCAACCGCTACACCGTGCGGACCTCCGAGGATGGCCGGGACTGGCGCACCGTGCGCGAGGTGACCGGCGGCGCGGGTGGTCGCGACTGGCTGGCGCTGCCGGATACCGACGCGCGCTACGTGCGCTTCGATCTGCTCGATGGCCCGAACTGGCGCTATGGCATCCGTGACATCACGCTCAAGCCGCTGGCCTTCGCCGCCACGCCTAACGCATTCCTGTCCTCGGTGGCGGCCGACCTGCCGCGCGGCTCGCTGCCACGTGCGTATATGGGCGAACAGCCGTACTGGACCCTGCTCGGCCTCGATGGCGGCCAGGAACAGGCGCTGATCAGCGAAGACGGTGCGCTGGAGCCGGCCAAGGGCAGCTTCAGCATCGAGCCGTTCATCCGCCTCGACGGCAAGCTGCTGGACTGGTCGAAGGTGGCCATCACCCAGTCGCTGCAGGATCACTACCTGCCGATCGCCAACGTCGACTGGGTGCATGAGAAGGCAGGCCTGGCGGTGACCAGCTTCGTGCAGGGCACGCCGGAGCGCGCGCAGTTGATCGGTCGCTATCGGCTGAGCAATCCGGACAAGGTGGCGCATGAATACACCCTGGCGCTGGCGATCCGGCCGTGGCAGGTCAATCCGCCGACCCAGTTCCTCAACACCGTCGGCGGCTTCAGCCGCATCGATGCGCTGGATGTGGGCGAACAGCTGGTGCGCATCAATGGCGAGCCGCGCATCTATCCGCTGCAGGTGCCGGATGCCCGCTTCGCCAGCACGTTCGATGGCAAGCTCGATGCGATGCATCTGGCGTCCGGAAAGTACCCGGCCAGCACGGCGGTGAAGGACAGCACCGGCATGGCGTCCGGTGCGCTGCTGTATACGATCAAGCTGGAACCCGGCCAGAGCCGCGAAGTGGCGGTGGTGCTGCCGCAGACCGGTGGTTGGGCGCCACAGGCACTGGACGTGGCCAAGGCACAGGCGCAGGTGGCCGAGCAGTGGCGGCAGAAGCTGGGCGTGGTCTCGTTGCAGGTGCCGGCTGCGGGCCAGGCACTGGTCGACACCCTGCGTACCGCAGTGGCGCACATGCTGATCTCGCGGGTTGGCCCACGCCTGCAACCAGGCACGCGCTCGTACGCGCGCAGCTGGATCCGCGATGGCGCGATGATTTCCGAAGGCCTGCTGCGCATGGGGCGCAGCGATGCCGTGCGCGACTACATCAACTGGTATGCGCCTTACCAGTTCGAGAACGGGAAGGTGCCGTGCTGTGTCGATGCACGTGGCAGCGACCCGGTACCGGAGAACGACAGCCATGGCGAGCTGATCTACAGCATTGCCGAATATGGGCGTTATACCGGTGACAGCACCTTTGCGGAGCTGATGTGGCCGCATGTGCAGGGCGCCTACCGCTACATGGAGCAGCTGCGCGCCAGCGAGCGCACGGACGAGAATCGTGCACGCAATCCGGCGTTCTACGGGATGATGCCGGCCTCGATCAGCCACGAAGGCTATTCGGCCAAGCCGATGCATTCGTACTGGGACAATTTCTGGGCGTTGCGCGGCTACAAGGATGCGGCATCGCTGGCGGCCCAGCTGGGCAAGGTCGAGGCGATGCAGATCGCCGAATCGCGTGACCAGTTCCGTGATGACCTGCAGGCTTCGCTGCTGTCGGCGATGCAGCAGCACAACATCGATTACCTGCCAGGCTCGGCCGAGCTGGGCGATTTCGATGCGACCTCGACCACCATCGCGCTGGCCCCGGGCGGTGAGCAGGGGCGCCTCCCGCAGCAGGCGTTGGACGCAACCTTCGAGCGCTACTGGAAGGAGTTCGTGGCCCGTCGCGATGGCAAGCGCGAGTGGAAGGACTACACGCCCTATGAGTGGCGCAACGTAGCTGCCTTTGTCCGCCTGGGCTGGCGTGATCGCGCCTGGCAGGCGACCGAGTTCTTCTTCAAGGACCGTGCGCCGCAGGCCTGGAACCAGTGGGCCGAAGTGGTTTCGCGCACGCCACGCAAGCCGTTCTTCGTCGGTGACCTGCCGCATGCCTGGGTGGCCTCGGACTTCGTGCGCTCGGCCCTGGACATGTTCGCCTACAGCCGTGACATGGACGATGCACTGGTGCTGGCCGCCGGCATCCCGACCGCCTGGCTGCAGGGCGAGGGCATCGCGGTGCAGGGCCTGCGCACGCCGCAGGGCCAGCTCAACTACCGCCTGCAGCGCAGCGACAAGCAGCTGGTGCTGGAGGTGCAGCCGGGCCTGGTGCCGCCGGTCGGTGGCGTGGTGCTGCCGTGGCCGTATGTGGGCGATCCGGGCGAGGCGACCATCAACGGCGAAGCGGCCGAGTGGGTCAACAAGGAACTGCACGTGCACCAGTTGCCGGCGCGGGTCGAGATCGACGTGCCGAGCGCGGTGCGCCGCGCCGAGCGCAAGGGGCAGTAACGATGAAGCAACAGGGGGAGCGGGTGCGCGCGACGGTGCGCGCCCTGGGGCTGGCCATTGCATTGGCATTGCCGGGTGCCGTGATGGCGGCCGAGCCAGCCGCCGCGACAGCGGCTGACGTCGCCACCGCGCCAGGCATGAGCATGGTGACCTTCAACCTGCATCACGACCGCGAGGATTGGCCGAGCCGCCGCCGGACCATCCTGGCCGAACTCAAGCGCCTGCAGCCCGACGCCATCGCGCTGCAGGAAGTGATCCAGCGGCGCAACGTGCGCAACCAGGCGCAATGGCTGGCCAGCCAACTCGGCTACAAGTACGTGTTCGTGTCCACCGATCCGGTGGGCGCACCGAAGCGCTACGGCAATGCGTTGCTGACCCGGCGGCCGATCCTCGCCCAGGGGGATCATCTGCTGCTGCCGTTGGACGACTACCGCACGGTGGCTCACCTGCGCATCGACGTCGACGGCACGCCGGTGAACGTCTATGCCACGCATCTCAACGAGCGCAGCGACGAGAATGGCCAGCGCATCCGTCGTGCCCAGGTTGAGGACCTGCTGCGCTTCATCGCCACCACCTCAGCCGATGCACCGGTGGTGATTGCCGGCGACTTCAACGCACTGGTGGATGCCGGCGACCTGAGCGAGCTGCGCAGCCATTACGGCGACAGCTACGGCAGCGTGCACGTCAACACCGACCTGGCCGGCGTGAGCACCTTGAATCGGCATTATTACCAGGCGCCCTCGCGGATCGACCACATCTTCTTCCAGCAGGACGGGATGGTCGCGCGCGAGGCGAAGCTGCTGTTTGACCAGCCCGATGACAACGGTCGCTGGGCCTCGGACCACTACGGCGTGTGGACCCGCCTGCAGTTCGCGCCGGCGCGCTGATGTCCTGGCAGGTGCCAACCTTGGTTGGCACGGGCGTGTCCGCGTTCGCTCCAACAACGGCGCCAACCAAGGTTTGCCTCTACCAGAGCGCTGCACGCGCCCGACGCACAAACAAAAACGGCGGGGATCATCGATCCCCGCCGTTTCGCTTTCTACGCGATCAAGGCGCGATCAGTTCGCCGGCGGCATGCGCTTGGCGGCGTCTTCGTCTTCTTCCTCGGCCTTGGCTTCGGCGGCCTGCGCGGCGGCGTCGGCGTGGCCATCGGCGACCGGATCGATCGACGGCGTGACCACCGCCTCGGCGACCGGGGCAGCGGCTTCCACCGGCGCAGCTTCGACCGCCACCGGAGCAACCGGCTGTTCGGCGACCGGTGCGGTCTCGACGACCGGCTTGGCTTCAACCGCGGGAGCGGCCTCCACCACCGGGGCAACCTCGACCGCCACCGGCTGGGTTTCAACCACCGGGGCCGCTTCAACAACCTGCGGCTTCGATTCCACGATCGGAGCGGTCTCGGCCACGACCGGCTTCACTTCGACAACCGGAGTGGCTTCAGCGACCGGGGCAACCTCAACCACCACCGGCTTCGCTTCGACCGCCGGGGCTGCCGCTACCACCGGCTGGGCCGGGGTCGCAGCGTCGATGGCATCGAGCATGCTGGTCTGCACCGGCGACGCCGCCGGTTCGGCCTTGGCCACGGTTTCGACCGGAGCCTGTACCTCGGCCACGATCGGCGCAGGGGCATCGACCACGGCGCTGCTCACCACCGCGACCGGCGCGGCGACAACAGCGGCGGCGGCGCGGGCCGGCTTCTCGGCTTCGGCAGCGGTCGGTTCGGTTTCGTCATCGAAATCGAATTCCGGCTGCGAACGGGCCGGCTGAGCAGCGGCGACCGGAGTGGCCCCAGCAGCGCTGTCGTTGCTCGGCTCGGCGACATCAGCGGCATCGGCGTCATCACTGTCGTCCGCGTCGTCCTGGTCATCGCCCAGGCCGTCGTTGCCGGCAGCGTTCTCGCCGCCTCCACGACGACGGCGACGGCCACCGCGACGGCCACGGCGGCGGCGGGTCGCGCCTTCACCGGCCTGCTCGCCGTTGGCGTCGAGGGCAGCCTCTTCACCGGTCACGGCAATCGCCTCGGCCTCATTGCCCGCGTTGGCAGTGGTGTCGGCCGGTGCAGTGGCTTCCGCCGGAGCGGAGGTTGCCGGTGCAACCGGCGCCACCGGCGCAGTGGCTTCCTGAGCGGTCACCACGTTGGCGGCGACCGCCGTGGCGGCCACGGCGGCAGCTGCGGTCACGGCCTCGGCCGGTGCTTCGGCGGGGCTGCGCTGCGGCTTCTCGGCCGGCTTGTCACCCTCCTGCTGCTGGCGCGGCTGCTTGGGCTGCTTCAGCTTCGGCTGCTGCTGGTTCTGGTTCTGGCCCTGCTGCTCGTTGCGCGGCTTGTTCTGCTGCTGCGGCTGCTGGCCGTCCTTCTGCTGCGGCTCCTTCTGCTTGCCCTGCTGCGGCTGCTGCTGGGCATTGCCGTTGCGGCCATCCTTGCGCTGCTCACCGCGCTCCTTGCGGTTGCCGCCATCCTTCTGCTGCTGCGCATTGCCGTTGCCGCCGTTGCCACGGTTGTCGTCGCGGCGATCCTTGCGGTCCTTGTTGCGATCCTTGTTGCGGTCCTTGCGGCCGCCGTCCTGCTGCTGGCGGGCGACAGGGGCCGCCGGTGCCGGTGCCGGCGCCGGTTCGCCACCGAACACGCGCTTGAGCCAACCGATCACGCCGCCGCTCGGGGCCGCTGCAACCGGCGCTGCCACGACCGGGGCCGGGGCCGCTGCGGCCGGCTCCACTTCCTCGCGCACCGGGGCGGGGGAGGTGTGCTTGACCTGGGTCACCGCCGGCGGCGGGATGTTCAGCTGGCCCTTGGTCAGGGCGTGCACCGGCAGCTTGCGCGGGGTGCCGCGCTGGTAGCTGGGCTTGTTGCTCTCTTCACCCAGCTCGTTCTCGCGCAGGCGGGTGACGGTGTAGTGCGGGGTGTGCAGCTGCTCGTCGGCGACGATCACGATCGGCGCTTCGTGGCGCTGTTCGATCTCGCGCAGGGCGCTGCGCTTCTCGTTCAGCAGGTAATTGGCGATCTCCACCGGGGCCTGGACCAGCACCTGCCCGGTGTTCTCCTTCATCGCGTGCTCTTCGGCGACGCGGATGATCGACAGCGACAGCGACTCGACGCTGCGCATGCGGCCGTGGCCGTCGCAACGCGGGCAGACGATCTGGCTGGATTCACCCAGGCTCGGGCGCAGGCGCTGGCGGCTCATTTCCAGCAGGCCGAAGCGCGAGATGCGGCCGACCTGGACGCGGGCACGGTCGTACTTCAGCGCGTTGGCGAGGCGGTTCTCGACTTCGCGCTGGTGCTTGTTGGAGGCCATGTCGATGAAGTCGATCACCACCAGGCCGCCCAGGTCGCGCAGGCGCAGCTGGCGGGCCACTTCCTCGGCCGCTTCCAGGTTGGTCTGGAACGCGGTGTCCTCGATGTCGCTGCCCTTGGTGGCGCGCGAGGAGTTCACGTCGACCGCGGTCAGTGCTTCGGTCTGGTCGACCACGATCGAGCCGCCCGACGGCAAGCGCACGTTGCGCTCGTAGGCACCTTCGATCTGCGATTCGATCTGGAAGCGGTTGAACAGCGGGATGTCGTCCTTGTAATGCTTGAGCTTGCGCAGGGTCTGTGGCATCACCTGCTGCATGAACTCGCGGGCGTGCTCGTACATCTCCTCGGTGTCCACCAGGATCTCGCCGATGTCGGCGCGCAGGTAGTCACGCAGTGCGCGCACGATCAGGCGCGATTCCTGGTAGATCAGGAACGGGGCCGGCTTGCTCAGCGCGGCTTCGGCGATGGCGCGCCAGACGTTGAGCAGGTAGTCAAGGTCCCACTGCAGCTCTTCCGCATCGCGGCCGACGCCGGCGGTGCGGATGATCACGCCCATGTCGTCGGGGATGTTCAGCTTGTCCAGGGCGTCCTTGAGGGCGGCCCGGTCTTCGCCTTCGATGCGACGGGAGACACCGCCCGCGCTCGGCGAGTTCGGCATCAGCACCATGTAGCGGCCGGCCAGGGAGATGAACGTGGTCAGGGCGGCGCCCTTGTTGCCGCGCTCTTCCTTGTCCACCTGGACGACGATTTCCTGGCCTTCCTTCAGCAGCTCGCGGATGCCAGCCTTGTTGTGGTCGACACCGGCCTGGAAGTAGTCGCGGGAGATTTCCTTCAGCGGCAGGAAGCCATGGCGGCCACCGCCGTACTCGACGAAGGCGGCTTCCAGCGAGGGCTCGATGCGGAAGATCCGGCCCTTGTAGATGTTGGACTTCTTCTGTTCCTTCGACGGCTGCTCGATGTCGATGTCATACAACGACTGGCCATCCACGATGGCAACACGCAGCTCTTCAGCCTGCGTGGCGTTGATCAGCATTCGCTTCATTGTTGCGTTCCTCGCAAGCGGCTACCGCGCGGAACGCCATGGGGTTTCGCCTCTGGACACGGTTCGCCGCCCATTCGCGCAAGCGCGGGGAGGGCGGCTTGGGTTTCCAGCGCTACGACACCACGGCAGGCCGCGGGAGCGCTTCACTCTTATGGGTTTTGGGGTGTTACAGGCCGCAGGCAGCTGTCAGCCAGGCTGGAGCGCCACGCGGGACATGTTCAGCACGGTTGCGTGTCAGGCATCCGGCGATGGCCGGGAAGGCCGGTGAGCCGCTAACATGGCCGCCCCGCGGGCGGTGGTCGCGCACTGTGCCGGATTCGTCGGAAGCTGGGCTTCTGGCCCTGAGTAACTTCCAACGAAATCAATCCCTTATCTCGCCCCCCGAGTGTAACAGAATAAACAGCCTGATGACTGCCCAAGACCCGACCAAACCCGCTGGCGACAAGCCTTCCGTGCGCATGATCACCGTTCCTGCCGACCGCGCCGGCCAGCGCCTGGACAACTTCCTCCTCGGCCAGCTGAAGGGCGCCCCGCGCAGCCTGGTCTACAAGCTGGTGCGCAGCGGCCAGGTGCGGGTGAATGGTGGCCGCGCCAAGGCCGAACGCAAGCTGGAGGCGGGCGATGAGGTGCGTGTGCCGCCGGTGCGTCTCAGCGAAGAAGGAGACAAGGCCGCTCCGCCGGAGGCGTTCATGCGCCGCCTGGAGCAGGCCATCGTGTTCGAGGATGCCCGTCTGCTGGCCCTGAACAAGCCCACCGGCGTAGCCAGCCACGGCGGCAGCGGCATCAGTTTCGGTGCCATCGAGACCCTGCGCGCCCTGCGCCCGGGGCAGACCCTGGAGCTGGTCCACCGGTTGGATCGCGACACGTCGGGCCTGCTGATCGTCGCCAAGAAGCGCTCGGCGCTGAGCGAGCTGCAGGCGCTGCTGCGTGAAGACCACGGCGCCGGCATCCGCAAGCGCTACCTGACCCTGCTGGCCGGGCGCATGCCCGACGGCGTGATGACGGTCGATGCGCCACTGCACGTGGGCCTGCGCCAGGGCGGCGAGCGCCATGTGCAAGTCAATGCGATCGGCAAGGAATCGATCAGCCACTTCCGGGTGCTGGAGCGTCGCGGTGGTCATTCCTACTGCGAAGTGCGCATCGAGACCGGCCGTACCCACCAGATCCGCGTGCATGCCCAGCATCTGGGGCATCCGGTGGCCGGTGATGACAAATACGGCGATCCTGCGGTCAACAAGCGGCTTCGTGAGCAGATCGGGCTGAAGCGCCTGTTCCTGCACGCGGCCTCGCTGGAGTTCGCGCTGGACGACGGCAAGAGCCCCTACGTGCTGAACGCGCCGCTGGCCGATGAGCTGGTCGAGGCGTTGGATCGGCTGCGCTGAAAGTGGCGCCGGGCGCCGGTCACTGCCGTCGGGCACGGCCTGGCGTTACCTGGGGGCAGTAGTTCCACGCCAAGCATGGATGCGGCTTGCCGGTCCGCTCACCACTTGAACAACACCAGGCTGATCGCCAGCGTGCCCATGCCTGCGACCAGTCCATAAACCGTCTCGTGGCCCTTCGCATAGCGCTTGGCCGCCGGCAGCAGCTCATCCAGCGCCAGGAACACCATCACGCCGGCGATCAGCCCGAACACCCAGCCGAACGTGGCGTGCGACAGTGATCCGGACAGCAGCCAGTAGCCCAGCGCCGCGCCCACCGGTTCGGCCAGGCCCGACAGCAGGCTGGCGCTGAACGCATAGAACTTGTTCTGGGTGGCGAAGTACACCGGCACCGCAATGGCGATGCCCTCGGGGATGTTGTGGATGGCGATGGCGAAGGCCAGCGGCATGCCCACCGACGGGCTCTCCAGCGTCGCGAAGAACGTTGCGAGCCCTTCCGGGAAATTGTGCGCAGTGATCGCGATCGAGGTCAGCAGGGCGACGCGCTTCAGGTACTCGCGGCTGTTCTCGCGGAACGCCGGGTCCTGCTTGTCCAGGCTGTCATGCGGGTTCGGAATGAAGTGGTCGATCAGCACGATCACGATCACGCCCAGCAGGAAGGCCAGGGTGCCGTAGGTGAATCCAGTGCGCTCGCCATAGGCCAGTGCGAACGACGCAATGGACTTGTTGAGGATCTCCGACAGCGACACATAGACCATCGCGCCGCCGGCGAAGGCCAGGCCGAAGGCCAGCAGGCGCGGGTTGGGCCGGCGCGAGAACAGCACCAGCAGGCTGCCGATCGCGGTGGCGAGGCCGGCCGCGAGGGTGACCGCCAGCGCGATCCAGATGTTTTCGGGGGGAATCTGCAGCATCTACCGACGCGATCCTGGTCAACAGACGACCGCCCCGGGCAGGGCCGGGGCGGCGAGGGCGAGGCGGGCGTCGGCTGGCCTCGTCGGGGTGCGCGCGATCAGCCGCCGCGGCGCAGGCGTTCTTCGATGGCGAAGCACTGGTCCGGCTTCGGCTGCGGCGGGTTGAAGCTGACCGGCACCTGGATGGTGGCCGGCACCGGCTGGCCGTTGCGGGTGGCGGCATTGAACTGCCAGCCCTGCACGGCGGTCTTGGCCAGCTCGTCCAGCTGCGGGTTGCCGGCGCCGGTCAGCAGCGCCACCTCGCTCGGCTTGCCGTCGGTGCCGATGGTCACCTTGAAAGTGCTGGTGCCACCCACGCCCATGCAGGCCAGTTCCAGCGGGTACTGCGGCGGTGGCGTCTTCACCGCGGCCACTTCGGTCGGCGGCGGCGGTGGCGGTGCAGGCGGTTCGGACGCGCCACAGCCGGCCAGGCCGGTCGCAGCGATCAGGGACAGGCTCAGCAAACGTACGTTCATGGCAGTTGCTCCGTCAGGGCCGAAGTCTTTGCCGCGCAGATGAAGTCGTTCTCGCTCAGGCCGCCCACGTCGTGGGTGGAAAAGCGCACGACCGCGCGATCGTAGTGCACGCCCAGGTCCGGGTGATGGTCCTCGTGGTGGGCAATCCAGGCCAGCGCGTTCACGAAGGCCATGGTGGCGTAGTAGTTCTTGAAGCGGAAGGTGCGCAGCAGCGCCTGGCCGCCCTCGCTCAGCTCCCAGCCGGGAACCTGCGGCAGCAGTTCGGCCAGGCGGGCTTCGCCGAGCTTGTGGTCGCTGCCTTTGCGTGGCACGCAACGGGCCTGGGCCAGTGGAATCAGGTCGGCCATGGGAATCTCCACCTCGTGTTGACTGAACAATGCGCCGGACGGTGTATAAACCGAATGAGCGGCTGACGCTTACTTGGCTAGAATAGCCTGATGATCCAGATCTCCGACACTGCCCAGACCCATTTCCGCAAGTTGATCGAACGCGAGGGCGTGCCCGGCATGGGCGTGCGCCTGAGTGCGGTCGACCCCGGTACGCCGCGCGCCGATGCCCGGCTGGAATTCGCCGAACCGACCGACCTGCTCGGTGACGAGTGGGCGGTGGACTGCGATGGTTTCACCCTCTATGTCGACGCCGGCAGCGTTGGCTGGCTCGATGGTGCCGAGATCGATATCGTCGCCGGCACCGCCGGTGCCCAGCAGCTGACCATCAAGGCGCCGCGCATCAAGGGTGAAGCGCCCGGTGATGCCGCCTCGCTGGTCGAGCGTGTGCACTGGGTGGTGGAGAACGAAGTCAATCCGCAGTTGGCCTCGCATGGCGGCAAGGTGGCTGTGCAGGAAGTCTCGTCCGACGGTGTGGTGCTGCTGCGCTTCGGTGGTGGCTGCCAGGGCTGCGGCATGGCCGACGTGACGCTCAAGCAGGGCATCGAAAAGACCCTGATGGGCCGCGTGCCGGGCGTGACCGCCGTGCGCGACGCGACCGACCACGACAGCGGCCACGCGCCGTACATTCCGCGCGGCAACGTCGCCTGATCGCTGACGCGTGCCTCTGACCCGGGCCGAGCAACTCATTGACCTGCTGCTGGCGCGCCAGCAGCCCCGCGCTGTCCTCGAGAAGTCCACGCGCCTGCCCTATGGCTGGGCGCTGTGGCTGCGCTCTCTGGGGCCATTGCCGCGGCCGTTCCACGCCCGCGAGGTGATCGCAGTATTCCTGCCGCGCCCGCTGCCGGGGCCGCCAGGCCAGTCGCCGTGGCTGTCGCCGTGGCAGGCGCTGCGCCGTTTGTTCTGGCAGGACTGGGACGCCGCGCCGCGCGACCAGCGCTGGATGCGCTGGACCTCGGCACTGGTCAGTGCACTGCTGCACTTGCTGTTCTTCGTGTTGTTGCTTTGGGTGGCGGTGATCCGTACCACCGCTCCGGATGAAGAGGGCGCCGAAGGCGAGCGCGTGCAGGTGGAGTTCGTCGGCCGCGCGACGCAGGAAGGCGGTGGCGATCAGCCGGGCGCCGACGTGGCTGCTGCTGCGGCGGCCGGTCGGGTTGCGACGGGCCAGGAGGCTGGCGCTGCCACGGCCCCTGCGCCGCGTCCGGTGACTGCCGAAGCCGCCGCCTCATCCCCGGCATCCGCGCCGACCGCCAGCGTTCCACCACCACCGCCGGCTGAAGCCGAGCCGGCGCCGGTTGCCGCGCCGCCGCCTTCGCCCGTCCAGGCCACCGAAGTGGCGCAGGCCAGCACGGATTTCGTGGTGCCGCCGGTCAGTGTGCCGCGTACCGAAGTGAGCGTCGTGCCGCGTGACAGCACACCCGCCGTGCGCGAGCGCAGCGTGCAGCCGGTGCAGGCGCCGCCGGCACCAAGCCAGGTGCGTATTCCGGAACTGGCCGTGCGCACGCCGCAGGTGCGTGACATCCAGGTGCGCGAACGCGAAGTCAGTACGGTCGATGCGCCGGTCGCGCCACAGCCGTTGCGTAGCGCGGAAATGCAGGTGCGCGTGCCGCAGCAGGACGTGCAGGTGCGCGAACGTGAAGTGCAGGCCGTCGTCGATCCGCAGGTGCGGATGGCGGCGGTGGCCGGGCGTGAGCCTGCCGTGCGCGCGCCCAGCGGCCGCGACGTGCAGGTGCGCGAACGTGAGGTGGCCTCGGCACCGGTGGCAGCACCGGCGTCCTCCAGTGGCAGTGCCACGTCGGCGCCTGCAACCGCGGCCCAGGGCAGCACGGCGCAGGCGAGCAGCAGTACGCGTCCGTCAGCGTCCAGCAGTACACCTGCAAGCGCGGGAGCGCTTCCGGCGCCCAACCCAGGCAACTGGGCCACGCCTGCCAAGGGCGACGACTGGGGTTCCTCCAGCCGCAACCGCGACGGGGCCAGCAGTGGCGCCCGCCAGGCCAGCACTACCGGCAAGGGCACTGGCCTGTTCAATGCCGATGGCAGCGTGCGCGTGCCCGGCCAGGAAGGCGATGGCCATGCCGAGCGCGGTGCGCCCGGTGGGGCAAACGACGGCTGGAGCAAGGAGCGCATTGCGCAATCCGGCACCTGGCTGAAGCGCCCGCCATACGACTACACACCGACCTCGTTCGACAAATACTGGGTGCCGCAGGAATCGTTGCTGGCCGAATGGGTGCGCAAGGGCGTCAAGGCGATGGAGATTCCGTTGCCGGGCACCAACTCGAAGATCTCCTGCGTCATTTCGATCCTGCAGGCCGGTGGCGGCTGTGGCCTGACCAACCCCAACATGCAGGATCAGCCGGCCGTGGCACGACCGCCGCCGGACATTCCGTTCAAGAAGGAACTGCAGGAAGATAACGGGAGCCGCTAGGCAGGGGGCCGTGCCCCGCGCGCTGGCTGGCTCGCGCTTTGGCAGGGCCGGCTCGCGCTTTGGTAGGTGCCAACCTTGGTTGGCACGGAAGCGCCGACCAAGGTCGGCCTCTATCCAGGCATCAGCGTAGGCCGACCAAGGGCGGCATCCACCAGGGCAGTGACCTTACGCGCTCTGCGACAGGAACACCCAGAACGGTACGTCGCGGCCGACCCAGTCACGGCTGGTCTCGTCCATCACGTCCAGCAGGGTGTCGAAGTCCCTGTGGGCACCGGCGCGCAGCGCGTCCACGTCGGCCAGGAACAGCGCGTAGCCATTGGCCGGCAGCCATTGCAGGTCGCGCAGGTTGTCCGACAGCGCGTCCCAGTTGCCGCCGAAACCGGCCGGGAAATCCAGCTGCGCGGCGAGCCGGGCGAGCAGGGTGCGCTTGTCCGCGACGCCTTCCAGATCGATGCGGATCACCTTCAGGCGGGCATCGCGCATTGCTGCGGCCAGTGCGCCGATGTCGTCGCTGTCGATGGCGTAGACGCCGGCGTTGTTGATGTCATGCAGGCCAAGGCCAAAATCATCGTGGCTCATCACTGCGCTCCCTGGGCCGGTACGGTGAAGCTGCGGAACGATTCGTAATGGTCGTCGGTGTAGTACCACGCCTCCGGCGGATCGCCGCCAGTGACGATGCGGCGCGTGCCACGGGTACGCGCGCCGGGGGTGTCGACGGTGTATTCGCGGTAGTAGCCGCGCGCGCGCTGCGGCAGTTGCTGCTCGCGGTTGCCGAAGGTGCTGCCGTCCTGGCGGTGCGGGAACGGGCCGCCACGCTGGATCAGGGCGATGGTCGCGCGCGCTTCGGCGGGCAGGAACGCGGGAAGTCCGCTGTCCTTGCCCGGCGAGGCGGTGGCCGGTGCGCGTGCGACGGGCGTGCCCTGCAGGTCGCGCGCGAACTGCGGCGCCGGCGGCCGCTGCAGGAAATGGTTGGCGACCAGGCCGAGCAGCAGCAGGGCGATGGCGGTGATCAGCAGCCGGGGGTTGCGCATGGGCAGGGGCGGGCGAGGGTGGTGCAGGCACTGTAGCGCCTGTGCGCTGCACGGTGCATGAGGACGGCGTCGCGTCACTGCTGCGTAACAATTGCCGTCGTGCTCACTGGCAGGACGCAATTTCCTTTACATCCCCCTTGGTAATCTGGCGGTCTGTCCCCATCATTCACCGCGCAACGCCCGACACCGTCGGGTGCCCTCGCAATCAGGAGATGCATCATGGCCTATACCCTGCCCAAGCTGTCCTACGCCTACGACGCGCTGGAACCGCATATCGATGCGGCGACGATGGAAATCCATCACACCAAGCATCACCAGACCTACATCAACAACGTCAACGCGGCGCTGGAAGGCACCGAGTACGCTGACCTGCCGGTCGAAGAACTGGTGAAGAAGCTCAAGTCGCTGCCGGAGAACCTGCAGGGTCCGGTGCGCAACAACGGTGGCGGCCATGCCAACCACTCGCTGTTCTGGACCGTGATGGCTCCGAATGCTGGCGGCAACCCGGTGGGCGACGTGGCCAAGGCCATCGACAAGGACCTGGGCGGCTTCGACAAGTTCAAGGATGCCTTCACCAAGGCAGCGCTGACCCGTTTCGGCAGCGGCTGGGCGTGGCTGAGCGTGACCCCGGACAAGAAGGTCGTGGTCGAGAGCACCGGCAACCAGGACAGCCCGCTGATGGAAGGCAACACCCCGATCCTCGGCCTGGACGTGTGGGAACACGCGTACTACCTGAAGTACCAGAACCGCCGCCCGGAATACATCGGCGCGTTCTTCAACGTCATCGACTGGAACGAAGTCGAGCGCCGTTATCAGGAAGCGATCGCCTGATCGCGCTAGCGGGATGAACTGAAAAGGCCGGGGGAAACCCCGGCCTTTTCGTTTGCCAGCTTTTGGACGCCGGGCAGGACCTTGTGGGTGCCGACCTTGGTCGGCACGGGAGATGGTGCGAGCGCGGTGGGAACGTGCCGACCAAGGTCGGCACCCACCTGGGCCGAAGGCGGGGCTATTCGGCCGTCGCCGTGATGCCCTGCAGGCGCAGGGTCGCCATCACGCCCAGGCGCAGGCCGGGCAGGTCGCCGTCTGCCGGCAGCAGGATCGGCTGCTGGCGGATGCCGCCGAAGTGCTTGACCTGGAACAGCACATCCAGGCCGTGGCCGCTGCTGCCACCCCCACTGGCCGCCGGCGTCTCGGCGCGACCGCCGGGATTGCGCCGGGCCGGCTGGAACCCCGGGGTGCTACGCACGAGCTCGACGGTCGTTGCCGAGAAATCGCCGGCGATCAGGCTGGGCATGCCCTCGGCGGTGGCGCCGATCCAGGTCATCAGGTCGCTGGTCTGGTGCTGGCGGGCGGTGGCCTCGTCCGGGTCGGGGCGCAGCCGTGCCACATAGATGTTGACCAGTGCCTCACCCAGCTTCAGCCGCATCATGCCGGCCGCGCTGAAGGTGCCGGGAGGATGCAGCAGGGTCACGCCATCCTCGCTGACCGGCAGCCGGGTCAGCATGGCGTTGCCATGTCGCAGTGGCTGGCTGGGCGGATCGGCGGTAACGAAGTCGCAGCTGTAGCGCAGCCGGCTGGCCAGCCAGCAGGCCGGATTGCGGCCCTGCTGCTGCAGCACCTGCTGCACCGAGATCACGTCCGGCTGCAGCTCGGTCAGCAGCTGTGCGACCTGCTCGCGACGCTGCTTCCATTGCGCATCATCGCGGCTGGGCAGCTCCAGCGCGGCCACGGTCAGTTGCCGGGGTTCGCTCTCGCTAGCGGCGGCGGTCGGCGCCTGCGGGCGGGCCTGTGCCTGCAACGCCAGCAGCAGCAAGAGACAGCTGAGCAGGAGGCGGGCGTGGGCGAGGGGGCGCATAACGATAAGTTTACGCTTTTGTCGTGCAGGTGCCGTGACTTCCGGCAGGGCCGGGATGGCCTGCCATGGATTGGCACCGTTGTCATGCAGCCCTGCAGCGTGCTTCGCAAGCCCCGGTTCCGGTAACCTTGCGCCTTTCGCTTTGCAGGAATGCCTTACAGGATGAGCCACGACGCAGTTGCCCCCATCGCCGGCCAAGGAAGGATGCCGCGCCAGATTCCGTACATCATCGGCAATGAGGCCTGCGAACGGTTCAGTTTCTACGGGATGCGCAACATCCTGGTGCAGTTCCTGATCACCTCGCTGCTGCTGCAGGAAATCACGGCGGAAGGCCGTGCCGGTGAAGCCAAGGACATCATGCACAGCTTCATGATCGGCGTGTACTTCTTCCCGC
This sequence comes from Stenotrophomonas sp. WZN-1, assembly GCF_002192255.1. Classification (NCBI taxonomy): domain Bacteria; kingdom Pseudomonadati; phylum Pseudomonadota; class Gammaproteobacteria; order Lysobacterales; family Lysobacteraceae; genus Stenotrophomonas; species Stenotrophomonas sp. WZN-1. Next base: position 2,926,523 of record NZ_CP021768.1, on the reverse strand, counting down.
TGCTCGGTGGCTGGCTGGCCGATAGATTCTTCGGCAAGTACCACACCATCCTCTGGTTCAGCCTGGTCTACTGCGCCGGCCACCTGTGCCTGGCGCTGTTCGAGAACAGCCGCGAAGGCTTCTTCCTCGGCCTGGGCCTGATCGCGCTCGGCGCCGGCGGCATCAAGCCGCTGGTGGCCTCGTTCATGGGCGACCAGTTCGACCAGAGCAACAAGCACCTGGCCAAGATCGTCTTCGACGCCTTCTACTGGATCATCAATTTCGGCTCGCTGTTCGCCTCGCTGCTGATTCCGCTGGTGCTGAAGAACTGGGGCCCGCAGTGGGCGTTCGGCATCCCGGGCATCCTGATGTTCATCGCTACCTTCGTGTTCTGGCTGGGCCGCAAGCGCTACGTGCTGGTGCCGCTGCCGCCGAAGGATCCGCATTCGTTCGCCAACGTGGTGCGCACCGCGCTGACCGCGCGCGTGGCCGGCCAGGGCCGTCCGGGCCTGGTGATCGCCGTGCTCGGCCTGGTGCTGGCGGTGGCTTCGTTCGGCCTGGTCGGCTCGCTGGGCATCGTGATCTGCCTGTGCCTGGCGCTGGTGGCCATTCTTGCCGGCATCGGTGGTGGCACCTGGCTGCAGCTGGACCGCGCCCGTGGCCAGCATCCGGCCGAAGCCGTGGAAGGCGTGCGCTCGGTGCTGCGCGTGCTGGTGATCTTCGCGCTGACCACGCCGTTCTTCTCGCTGTTCGACCAGAAGGCCTCGACCTGGGTCCTGCAGGGCCAGCAGATGCAGATGCCGAGCTGGTTCACCGCCTCGCAGATGCAGGCGCTGAACCCGCTGCTGGTGATGATCCTGATTCCGTTCAACAACCTGGTGCTGTACCCGGCCCTGCGCCGCTTCGGCTTCGAGCCGACCGCGCTGCGCCGCATGACCGCCGGTATCGCCTTCAGTGGCCTGGCCTGGATCGTGGTGGGTGGCATCCAGGTGGTGATGGACGGCGGCAACGCCATGTCGATCTTCTGGCAGATGCTGCCGTACGCGCTGCTGACCTTCGGTGAGGTGCTGGTCTCGGCCACCGGCCTGGAGTTCGCCTACAGCCAGGCGCCGCAGGCAATGAAGGGCGTGGTGATGAGCTTCTGGAACCTGACCACCACCATCGGCAACCTGTGGGTGCTGCTGTCCAACGCGGCGGTGCGCAACGACACGGTGACCCACCAGATCGCCGGCACGGGCCTGAGCGAAGCGGCGTTCCTGATGTTCTTCTTCGCCGGCTTCGCCTTCGTCGCGGCGTTGGCTTTCGGTTGGTACGCGAAACGCTATCGTATGGTCGACAACTACCGTAGCGCCTGAGCCTGACATGACCCCCGTCAATCTGCTGTTGATCGCCATCACCGCCATCCTGTCGTGGATGGCGTTCAACAACCGCAAGCTGGCCGACCGCCTGATCCTGTGGCCGCCGGCCATCGACCGTCACCGCCAGTACGACCGGCTGGTGACCTATGGCTTCATCCACGCCGACTGGTCGCACCTGATCTTTAACATGATCACCCTGTTCTTCTTCGGGGGATTCATCGAGAGCGTGATGGTGCAGCTGACCGGCAGCTACCTGACCTACCCGGCGTTCTACATCGGCGCGCTGCTGGTCTCGATCCTGCCCAGCTACCTGAAGAACCAGAAGAACCCGAACTACCTCAGCCTCGGGGCGTCCGGGGCGGTGTCGGCGGTGCTGTTCGCCTTCATCCTGATCAAGCCGTGGTCGATCATCCTGGTGTTCTTCATCCCGGCACCGGCGATCATCTATGCCGCGTTCTACGTCGGCTACAGCATCTGGATGGACAAGCGCGGCGGCGACCGCATCAACCACAGCGCGCACCTGGCAGGTGCGGCGTTTGGCGTGATCTTCATGCTGGCCATGCAGCCGAGCATCTTCAACCACTTCCTGCGCGAACTCTCCAACCCGACCTTCCGCCTCGGCGGCGGTTGATGCGGGTAGCGGGGCGGATCGGGCCCGATCCGCCCCGGCCGGGTCAGGCCGCGGTCTGCTGGCCGTAGGTATCCAGCAGGCGGGCGAACACTTCCTCGCCGATGCGCTGGAAATCCTGATCCTCGGTCTGCCCTTCCACCGCCAGTTGCAGCAGGCCCTCCAGCAGGGCGCGGTCGGTATCGGAATGGGAATTGCTGGCGTGCATGGGAGCCTCCACGGTGGTGCGCATGGTCAACGATCGCAAGGGTCGTGCCAGCCTGGCCGTACCCCTCCATAGGCGATAGCGGCCGGCCCGCCTCCAGCTTGAGGGGCGAAAACTGACGTGAATGGACTGGACTTGCCCCTGTTCAGGCTTCACGCGATCATGGCGCCCGGCTGCGCACCATCCACGCAGTCGCCGCAGGAGACAGTTCCATGGCTTCGGTCACGCCCCCCGGTCTGGCCTACGAGGTCGAACACGACCTGGCCAACCACCGCTTCACCGCCCGTGTGCGAGGACAGCTGGCGGTGCTGGACTACCAGATCAAGCGCAAGCGCATGGTCATCACCCACACCGAGGTACCCGAGCCGATCGCGGGCCGTGGCATCGCCGGTGAGCTGACCCGTGTGGCACTGCGTTTCGCCCGCGAGCAGAAGTACAAGGTGGTGCCGGCATGTTCCTACGCCGAGGCCTTCCTGCAGCGGCACGAGGAGTACCACGACCTGCTCGTTGGCTGAATGCCAGCGGGCCACGCTTCAGCCATGGCAGGCGATGATGTACAAACATGAACAGGGGATCCCGATGAAGATTGGAAACAACCGGCCACTGCACGGCAGCGCGCTGGCCGGCGTGGTGGGCGTGCTGTTGCTGGCCGGTTGCCAGCGTGAAAGCGAGCCGGTACCGGCGACCGACGCGGCACCCGCCGCCGAAGCGACGGCGGCAAGTGAAACGCCGGCCACGGAAGCGCCGCTGGACCTGCGCGACGTGATCGAGAACAACGAGCGCGAAGTGGTGGGCATCAGCTACCCGGCCGGTATCGACCGTTATCCGGGCCTGGCCCGCGCGCTGCAGAGCTATGCGACGAGTGCGCGCAGCGACCTGCAGCAGGCGCTGGACGGGCTGGGCAACGACAAGCCGACCATGCCCTACGAGTTGTCGCTGAGCTTTGAGAAGCTGCTGGAAACCCCGCAGCTGGTGGTGGTCAGTGCCGATGGCAGCCGCTACACCGGTGGCGCCCACGGCGAACCGCTGGTGGCCCGCTTCGTGTGGCTGCCGCAGCATCAGCAGATGCTCAGCGCCGAAAAGCTGGTGGCCGATGCCAAGGGCTGGAAGGCGATCAGCGATTTCGTCGCCGACCAGCTGCGCGAACGCGTGGCCACGCGCCTCAGCGGCGAGGACATGGACCCGGCCCAGCTGCAGGAATCGCTGCGCAACGCATCGCGCATGATCGCCGACGGTACCGGCCCGCAGGCCGACAATTTCAGCCAGTTCCAGCCGCTGACCGACGACAAGGGGCAGATCACCGCGCTGCGCTTTGTTTTCCCGCCGTACCAGGTGGGTCCATACTCGGACGGCACCCAGACCGCCGATGTACCGGCGGCGGTGCTGTTGCCGCACGTGGCCAAGGACTACGTGGAGCTGTTCGCACGCGGTTGACCGCAGTCGAGGAGGTGGCGTGGATACAGGGTTGCAGGAGCGGGTCACCGGCCTGCTCCACGAGGCCGGGGTCCGCATCGGCGGCACCCAGCCACAGGACATCCAGGTGCATGACCCGCGCTTTTTCGCGCGGGTCATGGGCCACGGCTCGCTCGGCCTGGGCGAGAGCTACATGGAGGGTTGGTGGGATGCCAACGTCCTGGATGAATTCCTCGTCCACCTGATGCAGGCGCACCTGGACGAACGGGTGCACGGCTGGCGCGAAGTGGCAGACGCGCTGAAGGCGCGCCTGTTCAACCTACAGGCGGGGCAGGGCAGCTACGAAGTCGGTCGCCGCCATTACGACCTGGGCAACGATCTCTACCAGGCCATGCTCGGCCAGCGCCTGGTCTACAGCTGCGGCTATTGGCGCAACGCTGATGACCTTGATGCAGCGCAGGAAGCCAAGCTCGACCTGGTCTGCCGCAAGCTGGGCCTGCGCCCGGGCCAGCGCGTGCTGGATATCGGTTGCGGCTGGGGTGAAGCGCTGAAGTTCGCCGCCGAGCGCTACGGTGTCAGCGGAGTAGGCGTGACCATTTCGCAGGAGCAGGCCGAGTTCGCCCGCGAACTGTGTGCGGGCCTGCCGATCGAGATCCGCCTGCAGGATTACCGTGAACTGGACGAACCGTTCGATGCGATCTTCTCGATCGGCATGTTCGAGCACGTCGGTGACAAGAACTACGGCAGTTTCTTCGAAGTGGCCAAGCGCTGCCTGTCGCCGCGCGGCCTGCTGCTGTTGCACAGCATCGGCACCAACATCTCCCGGCATCGCACCGATCCGTGGATTGCGCGCTATATCTTCCCCAACTCGATGCTGCCGTCGGCGGTGCAGATCACCAAGGCGTTCGAAGGCCGTTTCGTGCTGGAGGACTGGCACAACTTCGGCACCGACTACGACCTGACCCTGCAGGCCTGGCGACGCAACGTGGAAGCGGCGTGGCCGCAGCTGGATGCGGGTTACGACGAGCATTTCCGCCGCATGTGGCGTTTCTACCTGGCCGGGTCGATGGCCACCTTCCGCTGCCGCCATGCGCAGTTGTGGCAGCTGGTGCTGTCGCCGGAGGGTGTGCCGGGCGGGTACGTGGCGCCGCGTTGACAGCCAGTAGATCCACGCCATGCGTGGATGGACGATGCCGGGGTTCATGGCCCGGAAGGATCGTGCCGACCAACGGCCGGCACCCACCCGTAGATCCACGCCGTGCGTGGATGATCCAATAAAAAACCGCCCGGGCGACCGGGCGGTTTTCGTTTCACGCTACCGCGCTGGCGATCAGTTGCCGGCGCCGGTCAGGCCACGCTTTTCCAGCAGCGGTTCGATCTGCGGCTCGTGGCCGGCGAAATCGCGGAACAGCTGCATCGCGTCGACGCTGCCGCCCTTGGACAGCAGGGTGGCGCGGAAGTGGTCGCCGTTCTTGCGGCTCAGGCCGCCGTTGTCCTTGAACCACTTCTGGGTGTTGGCGTCGAGCACTTCCGACCAGATGTAGGCGTAATAGCCGGCCGAGTAGCCGCCCATGATGTGGCTGAAGTACGGGGTCTTGTAGCGCGGCGGGACCGGCGCGTAGTAGATGCCGTCCTTTTCCAGCGCGGCGCGCTCGAAGGCCATCACGTCCTTGGCTGCCGGCACCTGGTCGGCGCCGATCTGGTGCCAGCGCTGGTCCAGCATCGCCGCACCCAGGTACTCGGTGGTGGCAAAGCCCTGGTTGAACTTGGCCGCGGCCAGCACCTTGTCCAGCAGCGCCTGCGGCATCGCCGAACCATTCTGGTAGTGCTTGGCGTAGTTCTTCAGGATGACCGGGTTGTCCGCCCACATCTCGTTGACCTGCGAGGGGAACTCGACGAAGTCACGCGGCACCGAGGTGCCCGAGAAGTACGGGTACTTCACGTTGGAGAACATGCCGTGCAGGGCATGGCCGAACTCGTGGAAGGTGGTGTTCACCTCATCCCAGGTCAGCAGGGTCGGCTGGCCGGCTGGCGGCTTCGGGATGTTCAGGTGGTTGGCGACCACCGGCTTGAAGCCGGTCAGCTTGGACTGCGAGACGTAGGAGTTCATCCACGCACCGCCGCGCTTGGAGGCGCGTGCATACGGGTCGAAGATGAAGATCGCCAGCTGGCTGCCGTCGGCGTCGAACACGTCGTAGACGGTGACGTCATCGTGGTAGACCGGCAGGTCGGTGCGCTGCTTGAAGGTCAGGCCGAATTCCTGGCCGGCGGCGTAGAACACGCCGTTCTCCAGCACGTTCTTCATCTCGAAGTACGGCTTCAGCTGCGACTCGTCGAAGTTGTACTTGGCCTGGCGCACCTTCTCGCTGTAGAAGGCCCAGTCCCACGGTTCCAGCTTGAACGTCGGCTTGCCAGCGGCCTTCTGTTCCTGGTCGATCATCGCCTGCAGGTCGGCGGCTTCGCGCTTGGCGTTGGCCACCGCGGCCGGAGCCAGCTTGCCCAGCATCGCGTTGACTGCTTCGGGGGACTTGGCGGTCTGGTTGGTCAGGTTGTAGGCGGCGAAGTTCGGGAAGCCCATCAGCTTGGCCTTGTCGGCACGCAGCTGCATGATGCGCGAGACCAGCGCGGTGTTGTCGAACTCACCGCCGCGGCTGCCGCGGGTGGTCGAGGCTTCGTAGATCTTCTGGCGCAGGGCGCGGTTGGCCAGGTTGGTCAGCGGCGGCTGGCCGGTGGTGTTGAGCAGGGTGATCACGTACTTGCCTTCCAGGCCACGGGCCTTGGCGGCTTCGGCGGCGGCGGCGATCTGCTCCCTGGACAGGCCGTCCAGCTCCTTGACGTCGTCGACGGTGATCGCCGAAGCGTTCACTTCCGACTGTACGTTCTGGCTGAACTTGGTGCCCAGGTTGGCCAGCTCGGCATTCATGGCCTTCAGCGTGGCCTTGTCGGCCTCGGACAGCTTGGCGCCGGCGCGCACGTAGTTGTCGTAGTACTTCTCGACCAGGCGCACGCCTTCGGCGTCCAGGCCCAGCTGGCTGCGGGTGTCGTACAGCGCCTGGATGCGGGCGAACAGCTTGCCGTTCAGCGCGATCGCATCGCTGTGCGCGGCGAACTTCGCCGAGTAGTCGGCCTGCAGCTTCTTGCGGGTGTCGTTGGTATCGGCGCCGACCAGGCTGAAGAACACGGTGGTCGCACGGTCGAGGATGTCACCGCTCTTTTCCAGGGCGATGATGGTGTTGTCGAAGGTCGGCTTGGCCTTGTTGTTGGCAATCGCCTCCACTTCCTTCAGCTGCTGCGCCATGCCGGCGTCGAAGGCCGGGGCGAAGTCGCTGTCCTTGATCTTGTCGAACTGCGGGAAGTGCAGCGGCAGCGGGCTTTCGGCGAAGAACGGGTTGGCCTGCTGGGCAGTGGTGCTGGCGGCCGGGGTGGCGGCGCCGGCCGAGAAGGCGGGCAGGGCAAGGCCGAGGGACATGGCCACGGCAAGGGCAAGTCGAGTGGTCAAGGTAGAAGCTCCGGTAAGGCAAACAAGGGCCCGAGGGTAACCCGGCCGGTGGCGCCCGCACTTGTGTCAAAAGGCATGTTGCCGGGGCCGGGCGCGGGTACCATGCATTCACCGCCCACTGCCCGCCATCATGACCACCGCCTACGATTTCAGCTTCCGTGCCCTCGACGGCCAGCCGCAGGCGCTGGCCCGGTACCAGGGCCAGCCGATGTTGCTGGTGAACGTCGCCAGCCGTTGCGGCTTCACCCCTCAATACACCGGGCTGGAGCAGCTATGGCAGGAGTACCGCGAACGCGGCCTGGTGGTGATCGGCTTCCCGTGCAACCAGTTCGGCGCGCAGGAGCCGGGTGATGCAGCGCAGATCCGCCAGTTCTGTTCGCTGGATTACCCGGTCAGCTTTCCGCTGTCGGAGAAGATCGAGGTCAACGGCGAGGGTGCCGACCCGCTGTGGGCGTGGCTCGCGCGCGAGAAGCGTGGCCTGCTCGGCAGTGCCCGCATCAAGTGGAATTTCAGCAAGTTCCTGGTCGACCGCCAGGGCAACGTGGTGGATCGCTTTGCACCCACCACCCGGCCGGAGCAGCTGCGCGGCGCGATTGAAGCGCTGCTGTAGAGCCGAGCCCATGCTCGGCTGCTTTTCCGACTGACATTGAGGGCGCGCTGTGCGCACGAGCCGAGCGTAGGCTCGGCTCTACAGGTGCAACGGCTTATTTCTCGACGAACGCGCGCTCGAACACGTAATGGCCCGGCTGGCCGATGCGCGGCGAAACCTGGAAACCACGGGCATCGAGCACGCTGCGCAGGTCGGCCAGCATCTGCGGGCTGCCGCAGATCATCGCGCGGTCGTTTTCCGGGCTCAGCTCCGGCAGGCCGAGCGTGCGCTGCATCTCGCCGCTTTCCATCAGCGAGGTCAGGCGGCCCTGGTTGGCGAACGGCTCGCGGGTGACGGCCGGGTAGTACAGCAGCTTGTCGCCGATCATCTCGCCCAGGAATTCGTGCTCACGCAGTTCCTTCTCGAAGTAATCGCGGTAGGCCAGGTCCTTTTCGTAGCGCACGCCGTGGCAGAGGATCACCTTCTCGAAGCGCTCGTAGGTTTCCGGGTCCTTGATGACCGACAGCCACGGCGCCATGCCGGTGCCCGTGCCCAGCAGGTACAGGTTCTTGCCCGGGTGCAGGTCGCTGATCAGCAGGGTGCCGGTAGGCTTCTTGCCGACCAGCACCTTGTCACCCGGCTTGATGTGCTGCAGGCGCGAGGTCAGCGGGCCGTCCTGCACCTTGATGCTGAAGAACTCCAGGTGCTCTTCCCAGTTGGCGCTGGCGATGGAGTACGCGCGCAGCAGCGGCCGGGCCTCGGTTTCCAGGCCGATCATCACGAACTGGCCGTTCTCGAAGCGGAAACCGCTGTCGCGGGTGAGAGTGAAGCTGAAGTAGGCGTCGGTCCAGTGACGGACCTCAAGCACCGTTTCGGCGCCAAAAGCGGAGGACATGGGCGTATCTATCGGAAGTCGTCGGGGGTGATTCTATCTCAAATGAGACGGGTTCTCATTAGGCGGAACGAGAGGCGTTCTCAGCGGTAACCGGCCGCCTGCAGCTCGAACAGCTCGGCATAGCGGCCGCCCTGTGCCATCAGCTGCTCATGGGTGCCGCTGGCCTCGATCCGGCCATCGGCCAGCACCAGGATGCGGTCGGCCATGCGGACCGAGGAAAAGCGGTGGGAAATCAGCACAGCGGTGCGATTATCCGCCAGTTCCCTGAACCGCTGGAACACCTCGAACTCACTTCGCGCATCCAGCGCCGCCGTTGGCTCATCCAGGATCATCACCTGCGCATTGCGCATCCATGCACGGGCGATGGCGATCTTCTGCCATTGGCCACCGGACAGGTCCACGCCCTGCTTGAAGCGGCGGCCGATCAGCTGGTTGTAACCGCCAGGCAGTTCCTCGATCACTTCCTCGGCCATGCCGCGGCGGGCGGCGTCGGCAACGCGCGCGTGGTCGTCCATCGCCTCGACCTGACCGACGCCGATGTTCTCGCCGGCGCTGAGGTTGTAGCGCACGAAGTCCTGGAAGATCACCCCGAGGTTGGCGCGCAGGTCGTCCAGGTCGTAGTCGCGCAGGTCGCGGCCATCGAGCAGGATGCGGCCCTCGTCCGGTTCGTACAGCCGCGCCAGCAGCTTCACCAGGGTGGTCTTGCCGGCGCCGTTCTCACCGACCAGGGCCAGTACTTCGCCGGCCTGCAGCTGGAAATCGAGGTGGCGAACCGCCCATTGCTCGGCATCGGGATAACGGAAGCCGACGTTCTCGAACACGAAGCCCTGGTGGATCGGCTGCGGCACGCGCACAGCACCTTCGCGCGAGTGGATTTCCGGCTGGATCTGGAAGAACGAGAACAGGTCATCCAGGTACAGCGCCTGGCTGGCCACCTGCGAGAATCCGATCAACAGGCCTTCCAGCAGCTGGCGCAGGCGCAGGAAGCTGCCGGCGAGGAAGGTCAGGTCACCGATCGAGAAGTCGCCGCGCACCGTGCGCCACGCAATGTAGGCATAGGCGGTGTAGTACCCCAGCGTGCCCAGTGCGGCCAGCAGCGTGCCCCAGAACGCGCGGCGGCGTGCCAGGGAGCGGTTGGCCTGGAACAGCGCTACCGACAGGCGCCGGTAGCGTTCCACCAGGAAGCGGTGCAGGTTGTAGATCTTCACTTCCTTGGCCGTTTCCACGCTGGCGCCGAGCTGGCGCAGGTAGTCGAGCTGGCGGCGCTCGGGCGTCCACTGGAAGTTGAGGCTGTAGCCGGCCGCGTTGAAGTGCGATTCGCCGATGAAGGCCGGCACCAGTGCCAGCGCCAGCAGCAGGATCAGCCACGGCGCGTAGACCAGCAGGCCGACGGCGAGGCTGGCCACGGTGATCGCGTCCTGCACTTGGCCGAACAGCTGGCTCATCAGGTTCATCCGGCCCATGGTCTGGCGCCGCGCACGGTCCAGCTTGTCCTGCAGGTCCGGGTCCTCGAAGTCCTCCAGATCCAGCGTTGCCGCGTGTTCCATCAGCCGGATGCTGGTGACGTTGGCGAACAGTTCCGAGAGCAGGGCATCGGCGTAGCTGACCAGCCGGCCGAGCAGGTCCGAGGCGATGGCCAGGCCGAATTCCAGCGCCAGCAGGCCCAGCAGCGGATTCAGCATGCCGCTGGACAGCGCCTCGCCCAGCGGCGGGAAGCCAGCCTCGTGCTGGCTCAGATGCAGGGCGCTGTCGATGATCAGCTTGCCGACGTAGAGCATCGCCACCGGCAGCAGCGCGCGGATCAGGCGCAGCCCCAGGCTGGCCAGGGTGAGCGCGGGGCTGGTATTCCAGACCATGCGCAGGAACGGTGGCAGGTTGCGCATCGCCCTGAAGCGCTGGCGCAGGCTGGGTTTTTTCGCGGCGGCAGCGCCAGCGGTGGGGGTAGCAGGCATGCGCGTATTGTGCGCGCCTGATGCGTGCAGAGGGGGTCAGTGCAGCCGTGTGGCCGCGCCGGGGTCAGATCCCTTTGCGGCGCAAAGGGCTCTGACCCCATCAGCCCGGATCGGGTCAGGGCCCTTCGCGTGCCGAAGGGTTCCGACCCTGCCGCATCCACGCACGGCGTGGATCTACCGTGTCGACCAAGGTCGACACCTACCAACCGTTGCAGGAACCCGCCCGGCCAGACCCCGTTATGGCAGCGGCGGCAGCAGCCCGGCGCCCAGCCGGTTCCAGGCATTGATCACCGCGATGCCCATGCTCAGGTCACTGATGCCCTTCTCATCGAAGTGCGGCGCCAGTGCATCGAACGCCGCCTGCGACGGCGCACCGTCGGTCAAGCGGGTCAGCGCCTCGGCCCAGCCCAGTGCCGCACGCTCGCGGGCATCGAAGAAGCGGCTTTCGTGCCAGGCGGGCAGGGTATCGAGCTTGCGCGACTCGATGCCGCCCTTGCGCAGCGCAGTGCCGTGCATGTCCATGCAGTAGCCGCAGCCGTTGAGCTGCGACACGCGCAGGAACACCAGTTCCATCAGGGTCGGATCGATCGAGCTGTGATGCACCGCCTGGCTGGTGGCCAGCAGGCCCTTGAAGGCTTCGGCGGCCAGGCGGGTGTAGGGGACGCGGGGAGAGGCGTGGTCGGACATTTTCGGCTCCACGGCGGCCACGATGGCCGCCTTTCACTACAAGGACGCCGCGCCGTTTGCGTTCGTGACAACCCCCGGCAACTTTTCCGGATTCAGCACGCTGTACACGTTGGCGATGCGGCCATCGACCACTTCGATGGTGGTGATCGAGTGCAGGCGATCACCGATGAAGCGCAGGATCGCCGGCTCGCCGTTGACATAGCCCAGCTGCGCCGGATGTGCCGCACCGCGACGGGCGATGGCCCAGAACAGGCGGCCGATGCGTTCGGCGCCCAGCAGGGGCCTGACCGCCGCAGTGACCACGCCCCCGCCGTCGGAAACCAGTACCGCGTTGGCGTGCAGCAGGGCCTGGATCGCCTCGCTGTCGCCGCGCTGGGAAGCGTCCATGAAGCGCGCCAGCAGCTGCCGGTGCTGGCTGGCATCGGCGTTGAAGCGCGGTCGTCCGGCCTGCAGGCGTTGCCGGGCACGGTGCACCAGTTGGCGGCAGTTGGCCTCGCTGTGGCCGAGCAGGTCGGCGATCTCGCGGTAATCGTGATCAAAGGCCTCCTTCAGCAGGAACGCGGCGCGTTCCTCGGGGCCGAGCTGTTCGAGCAGGGTCAGGAAGGCCACCGAGACGTCGTCGGCCAGCGCATGCAGCTGCGCCGGGCCGGGCGCGGGATCGGGCTCCAGGCTGACCGCCAGCGGTTCGGCCAGCCATGGGCCGATGTAGTGCGCGCGCTCGCGCTTGGCCGCGCGCAGCCGGTCCAGGCCGAGCCGGGTGGTGGCGGTGACCAGCCAGGCTTCGGGGTCGCGGACGGCCGCCGGGTCGGCGCCGGACCAGCGCAGCCAGGCATCCTGGACCACGTCTTCGGCGTCGGCGCGGCTGCCGAGCAGGCGGTAGGCCAGGGCCATCAGGCGCGGACGGTGGGTCTGGAAGGCGGTTTCGGCGTTCATGTGGGCAAGGACGCCGCGGCGGGCAGGGACGTGACACGAATGTACAACGGCACCCCCGGTGGCAGAGGGGGTAAAATGGGCGGATTACCCCCGCCAGCCTCCAGCAAGCGAGCAAGTCGTGACATCGATCAAGCAGGAAGACCTCATCCAGTCCATCGCCGACGCGCTGCAGTACATCTCGTACTACCACCCGGTCGACTACATCAAGAACCTTGCCGCTGCCTACGAGCGCGAGGAGTCGCCGGCCGCGAAGGAAGCGATGGCGCAGATCCTGATCAATTCGCGCATGTGCGCCGAAGGCCACCGCCCGATCTGCCAGGACACCGGCATCGTCACCGTGTTCCTGGAAATCGGCATGGACGTGCGTTGGGATGACGCCACCATGGGCGTGGAGGACATGGCCAATGAAGGCGTGCGCCGCGCCTACATGCACCCGGACAACAAGCTGCGCGCCTCGGTGCTGGCTGATCCGGCCGGCAAGCGCGTCAACACGAAGGACAACACCCCGGGCGTGGTCAACGTCAAGGTGGTGCCGGGCAACACCGTCGACGTCATCGTCGCCGCCAAGGGCGGTGGTTCGGAAGCGAAGACCAAGTTCGCCATGCTCAACCCGTCCGATTCCATCGTCGACTGGGTGCTGAAGACCGTGCCGACCATGGGCGCCGGCTGGTGCCCGCCGGGCATGCTCGGCATCGGCATTGGTGGCACCGCCGAGAAGGCGATGCTGCTGGCCAAGGAAGCGCTGATGGAGCCGATCGACATCACCGAGCTGCAGGCCCGTGGTGCGTCCAATCGCATTGAAGAGCTGCGCCTGGAGCTGTACGAGAAGGTCAACGCACTCGGCATCGGTGCACAGGGCCTGGGTGGCCTGACCACCGTGCTCGACATCAAGATCAACGACTACCCGACCCACGCGGCCAACCTGCCGGTGGCGATGATCCCGAACTGCGCGGCCACCCGCCATGCACACTTCACCCTGGATGGCAGTGGCCCGGTGATGCTGGACCCGCCGTCGCTGGAAGACTGGCCGAAGCTGACCTACGACGCATCCAAGGGCACCCGCGTGGACCTGGATACGATCACCCCGGAGGACGTGGCCAGCTGGAAGCCGGGCCAGACCCTGCTGCTCAACGGCAAGCTGCTCACCGGCCGCGACGCTGCGCACAAGCGCATGGTCGACATGCTCAACAAGGGCGAGCAGCTGCCGGTCGATCTGAAGGGCCGCTTCATCTACTACGTCGGCCCGGTCGATCCGGTACGTGACGAAGTGGTGGGCCCGGCCGGCCCGACCACGGCGACCCGCATGGACAAGTTCACCCGCCAGGTGCTGGAGCAGACTGGCCTGCTGGGCATGGTCGGCAAGGCCGAGCGCGGCCCGGCGGCGATCGAGGCGATCCGTGACAACAAGTCCGCCTACCTGATGGCTGTTGGCGGTTCGGCCTACCTGGTGTCCAAGGCGATCAAGGCCGCCAAGGTGGTCGGTTTCGCCGACCTCGGCATGGAGGCGATCTACGAGTTCACCGTGCAGGACATGCCGGTGACGGTGGCGGTGGATTCCAGCGGTGAGTCGGTGCACAAGACTGGCCCGCGCGAATGGCAGGCCCGCATCGGCAAGATTCCGGTGGTGGTGGAGTAAATCCTCCCGCTCCGGTCCAGGCAACGGCGCCGTGTGGCGCCGTTGTTGTGTGCGGCGAGGATCAACGATCCTGCAACCGCGTGCCTGCTAGGCTCGGCACGAACTCACACTGGATGTGTCCATGACCCCGCATCGATCCATCATGGCTGGCATCGTGCTGGCGCTGGCCGGCTGCAGCACCCCGGCATCGTACGAAGGTGCGGGTTTTTCCGCGTCCTCGCAGTGCCGAATGCAGTGCCAGGCAAGCCATCGCAGCTGCATGGCACAGGGCAGTACCGGCAACAGTGCCTTCAGCTGCGAACAGCAGGTGGTGCCAGCACCGGACAAGCGCTGCAAGGACGTTGCCAACCCCGAGCTGCGCCGCGCCTGCGAGCTGAAGGCGCATGACTGCACGATGCGCGCGCCGATGATGTCCTGTGGCGAACGCCGCGATACCTGCATGAGCAGCTGCGGCTGAGCAACGGCCCTCGCACGGACGCATAATCGGCCGGTCCACCTGCACAGGATCCGCCGCATGAGCACGACGCTGTATGGTTCGACAAGCACCGCCGCCCTGGTGGTGCACTGGCTGCTGATCGAGCTCGGCATCGAGCATGAGTTGGTGCTGCTGGATTTCGACGCGCGCGAGCACAAGTCGGCGGAGTACCTGGCACTGAATCCCGCCGGCGTGGTGCCGACGCTGCTGATTGATGGCCTGGTACTGACCGAAGCGGCGGCGATCGCACTGTATCTGGCGGACCGCCATCCGGAGGCCGGTTTGTTGCCGGCCCAGGGTTCGCCGCAGCGAGGTGATGCCTACCGCTGGATGTTCTGGTGTGCCAATACCCTGCAGCCGGCCTATCGTGCCTGGTTCTATCCGCACGAGGTGGCGGGCGAGGCAAACGTGGAGGCCAGTCGCGAGATGGCGCGGCAGCGCCTGGAGGCGGCCTGGCAGCATGTGGCCACGCACCTGCTGGCGCATGGGCCCTACCTGCTGGGCGCAACGCCCTGCGTGGCCGACTACATGCTGGTGATGCTGATGCGCTGGTCGCGCAACATGCCCAGGCCCAGTGATACCTGGCCGCCGCTCAAGGCGCATGCCACGGCGATGAAGGCCCGTCCGGCGTTCGCAGAGGTGTACCGCCGCGAAGGCATCACCGACTGGCGGTAACCCGTTCTGTAGGGCCGAGCCATGCTCGGCTGCATTCATGGGCAGCACGCGAACCGCAGCCGAGCATGGCTCGGCTCTACCAAAAGCGGGGCGGCTTACAGGATCTCCAGCACCGTTTCCGGTGGGCGGCACAGCCGCGTGCCCTTGGGGGTGCGCACCACCGGACGGTTGATCAAGTGCGGGTGCTCGGCCATCGCTGCCAGCAGGGTGGCGTCGTCGGCATCTTCCAGCCCGAGTTCGGCGAACCGGGTTTCCTTGCTGCGCACCAGATCACGCGCGCTCAGTGCCGACTCGGCCAGCACCTGGCGCAACGCGGCTACGTCCGGTGGGTTACCCAGATATTCGATCACCACCGGGTCGAAGCCCGCATCGCGGATCAGCTTCAGTGCGCCGCGCGAGTTGCTGCAGGCCGGGTTGTGCCAGATCGTCACGTCCATCAGAACCACTCCAGCAGCGACACACCCACGCCGACATAGGTGGCCTTGTGGTTGTAGTCGATCATGCTCTCGCCATAGCCGTCGAAGACCTGCACGTGGCCACGCAGGAGGTTGCTGATCGGGAAGCCGTAGTCCAGCTGCAGCGCGCCGTGGGAGCGGCTGCCGGTGCGCAGCGAATGGCGCGCCATCAGCGCGACCTCGTGCCCGTTGCGGTTCCAGATCAGGGTCGCGTCGCCCCGGCCCATGTAATCCTCGATATCCGGATTGTTGTCTTCGCTGCGGCTTTCCGGGATGCGGTACCAGGGGCGCAGGACCAGCGCCCAGTTCTCGCGATCCAGACCGATATTGAGCATGACCCGGTTCCAGCTGCGCGAGAGCGGATCGGCTCGTCCGTTGGACTGGTGGTTGAGGCTGATGCCGGTCATGCGCCCGCGCCAGCCACCGATCGAGTAGCCGTTGCGGAACACCATCATCACTTCCGGCTCGTAATTGGTTTCGCGGAACGGGCGCGAATCCTCGCTGTTGTAGGCCTGCCAGCGCGAGCTCTGGGTGTAGCCGGCCCAGATGTCGCCGTTGTCGCCGAACAGGTTCTCGGCGATCTTGGTCTTGAAGCTGATCTGGAACTTCAGCTCGGCACTGTCCAGCACCTGCGGCGTGGTGACCGTGTTGGCCGGGTTCGGTGAATGCGGCGTGGTGTTGCGGTCGCTGGTCCAGAACGCAGGCAGCAGGTACACCGGCTTGTAGGCGCGCAGCTGGAACGGCCCCAGCTTGGAGTCTTCGGCCAGCTCCCAGCGGCTGTCCAGCAGCGAACCGCGGCCGGCGTTGGCCAGCGCGCTGTCCGGTGTCGCCGGGCGGAACAGGTCGCTGACCCGCTCGCGCAGCTTTTCCTCGCCCTGGCTGACGCGCGCGGTCTGTCGTTCTTCTCGGCGGGCCTGCGCAGCCGCTTCGGCGGCGGCATCGGCGGCGGCGGTGGCCTCCGGGGTACGCCCGAACAGGCGGTCATAGCAGGCCAGGCGGGCCACGTCGGTGGTGATTGCCGCGCAGGCGGCCGGCGAGGTGTCGGCCCTGGGCGCAAACTCCTGCGCAGCCAGCGGTGCACTGGCCAGGGCAAGCGCCAGCGGCGCCAGACGGGGAAGCAGCGTGGGGAGGGTCATTGCAGCAGGCCCTTCGATGGATACGGGAATCGCACAGTGTGGCGGCTGCACCGCATCGCGGCCAGCCCCACGGTTATGCACGGCCACGGCGTGCGCGTGGCGTGAAGGCCAGATGGCTCAGAAGAACCAGGCGAACGCGAACAGGCCCAGCATCGCGATCACCACCGCCAGTTTCAGTGCCAGGCCGAGCAGGATGCCGAGCCAGGTGGCCAGGCCGACCTTGGTCGAGCGGCCGAGTTCCCGGGTGTGCCAGTACTCGCCGAGCAGGGCGCCGATCAGCGGTCCGGCAAACAGGCCGATGGGCATGAAGAACAGGCCGACGATGCTGCCGATGAAGGTGCCCCACAGGGCCTTGCGGCTGGCGCCGACGCGCTGCGCGCCGACCACGGTGGCCAGCACGTCCACCAGCAGGGAAAGCAGGGTCAGTACGCCCAGTGCGACCAGGGTCGGCCAGCCGACATGGGCGAAGCCGTCGGCCCAGGCCGCCAGCAGCAGTCCGATGAACACCAGCGGGATGCCCGGAAGGGCCGGCAGGACGATGCCAGCGATGCCGATCAGGACAAAAATGACCGCTAGCAGATATAAGATGAATGAGAGTCCCATGCTGTCCCGTATGGTGTCCGTTTTGGGGTTGACAGTGAAAGATTTTGCCAGTTGCATTTTCGTTTTGGGCGGGTTAAGTTGCAGTCGCTGAGCTTGGCAAGGTCACCGTGGATCGTGGCCTGATGAAGCAAGATCTTCCCGATCCGCTGCATCGATGCACCTCGCTTCCCCCTTGCTTGTCAGCCGCCCACCAGGCGTTTCCAACAACAAGAGAGAGTCAAAGGGAGTTAGTGAGATGGCTGATCGCGAGACCGGTACCGTAAAGTGGTTCAATGATGCAAAGGGCTTCGGCTTCATCAGCCGGCAGAATGGCGAGGACGTGTTCGTGCACTTCCGCGCCATCGAGACCCAGGGCTTCAAGAGCCTCAAGGAAGGCCAGTCGGTGACCTTTGAAGTCGTGCAGGGCCAGAAGGGCCTGCAGGCTGACAAGGTGCAGCCGGTGTAATACCCGCCGCCCGTCGGCATGAAAAAGGCCCGCGCAAGCGGGCCTTTTTCTTTGCGCATGGCCCGGTGCGGATCAGCGCAGGATGACCTTGCCGTTGACCACGCGCACGTAGGTGTTCTCGCGGATGCCGCCGAGGTCACGCTGGTTGACCACGATGGTGCGGCCATCGTCCATGCGCACGCTGATGTCGTAGGTATCGCTGGTCACGTTCTTCTGGATCTGGTTGCCGGCCAGTGCGCCACCGACCGCGCCTGCAGCAGCGGCGATGTTCTTGTTGCCGCGGCTGCCACCGGTGTGGTCTGAGATCTCATGGCCGGCTACGGCGCCGACGATGCCGCCGAGGATCGCGCCGGTAGCGCTGGGGGCGGTACGGCCGGACTGCACGGTGTTGATGCGGGTCACGATGCCGCAGTCGGCACAGCGGCCCTGGTTGTATCCACCATTGTTGCCGTAGCCGCCATTGTTGTAGCCGTTGTTGTAACCACCGCCACCGTAGCCGCCGGGGGTGGCACAGCCAGCCAGGGCGAGGGTTGCGATGGCACTGGCAGCGATGAGCTGGATCTTCATGGGGCGTCTCCTGGCCGTGAAGGCGGGTGCGTTGGGTGGTACTGCGTCATGCAGCAGGGTGGACGAATCCTCTCCTTTCGAACGTGAACAACGCGCCAACCGTGCGTGTCCTGACCGGCTGCAGGATGAATGCGCGTCAGCGGAAGTCCTGGTGGCAGGCACGGCAGTCCGCCTGCAGTGTTTCCACCACCTGGGCGAGGGCCTTGCAGTCGCCTGGCGGTGAGGCCAGTGCCGTGTTGAGGTTGCCGCGCAGCTGGCTGGCGTGCTGCTGGAACTGCGCACTGTCCTTCAGCCCGGGAAAGGCCAGATCCAGATCGTTGGACAACAGGCGCATGGCCTGCAGCCGCGGAACGCTGTCGGCCAGGCTGCAGCGGTTCTGCTGCTGGGCCTGCAGCAGCAGCTGTGACTGCCGTTGCATCACCTGCATGAGGCTGTCCGGAAACGGGTCACGGCGGGCCTGCAGGGCACGGCCGACCATCACCGTGGCGATCAGGCCGACCAGCAGGCCCAGGCCGAGCACGAACAGGTAGCGATGAGCGATGGACAGGCGGCGGGGCGGGCTGGCATTCATGCGGGCTCTCCGGGCATGCAACGGTGGGTTCGATGCTGGCGTACTGCGGGCGCCGGCACCTGCACGTTAAAATAGCCCGATGAACGAACAGGTCAAACAACGCTTCGCCGGCATCGAACGGCTGTATGGCGTGGGCGCACTCGAGCGCCTGCAGGGCAGCCGCGTGGCGGTGGTGGGCATGGGCGGCGTCGGCTCGTGGGTGGTAGAGGCGCTGGCCCGTTCGGCGGTCGGCCACCTGACCCTGATCGATGCCGACGATATCTGCGTGTCCAATACCAACCGGCAGCTGCCGGCGATGGAAGGCAATTACGGGCGCAACAAGGCCGAGGCGATGGCCGAGCGCTGCCGTGCGATCAATCCGGACATCGAGGTGGATGCCGTGCAGGCGTTCCTGACCGTGTCCAACATGGCCGAGCTGCTGGACCGGGGGTTCGATCTGGTG
The DNA here is from genome assembly GCF_002192255.1 of Stenotrophomonas sp. WZN-1. Classification (NCBI taxonomy): domain Bacteria; kingdom Pseudomonadati; phylum Pseudomonadota; class Gammaproteobacteria; order Lysobacterales; family Lysobacteraceae; genus Stenotrophomonas; species Stenotrophomonas sp. WZN-1. The sequence continues at coordinate 2,907,380 of NZ_CP021768.1, read as the reverse complement.
ATCGATGCCTGCGACAGCTTCCGGGTCAAGGTCGAGACGATCGCCTGGTGCCGCCGCCGCAAGCTGCCGCTGCTGACCGTTGGCGCCGCCGGTGGCCGTACCGACCCGACCCTGGTGCGCATCCGCGATGTCTCGCGCACCGAGCACGACGCCATGCTGGCGCTGATCCGCAAGAAGCTGCGCAGCGAGTTCAACTTCCCGAAGAATGCCAAGCGCTACTTCGGCGTGCCGGCGGTGTATTCGCTGGAGAACGTGAAGTACCCGCAGGCCGATGGCAGCGTCTGTGGCCTCCGCCCGAACCTCGGCGCCGATGCGGCGTTGAAGCTGGACTGTGGCGCCGGCCTGGGCGCGGCAACCCACATCACCGGCGCGTTCGCCTTCGCGGCGGTGGGCAAGGCGCTGGAGATGCTGCTGGAGCCGAAGAAGGTGAAGGCTGAAGTGGTCGAGGATCACGCCGACGCGTGACGGTAGTGCCGGCCGCTGGCCGGCGACGCCGGAATGATTGAATCGGCGCAGATGCCGGCCAGCGGCCGGCACCTACCGTTACATTGCGGGCAGCGCGAACAGCCGCCGCGCATTCTCCGTCGTGGCCTGGGCCACGGCGTCCAGCTCCATCCCGCGCAGCGCGGCCACATGGCGGGCAATGGTCGCCAGCCGCGCCGGTTCGTTGCGCTGGCCGCGGATGCCGGCGTCGGGCTGGTCGGGTGCGTCGGTTTCCAGCAGCAGCTGTTCCAGCGGCATCTCGCGCACCAGCCGCTGCAGCCGTTGCGCGCGCTCGTAGGTCAGCGGGCCACCGAGGCCAAGCAGGAAGCCCTGCCGGTGCAGTTGCGCGGCCTGTTCGGGGCTGCCGGAAAAGCTGTGCACCACGCCGCGCAGGCCGCCGATGCGGCGGATGGCGGCGATCACCGCATCCACCGCGCGTCGCGCGTGCACGATCACCGGCAGCTCGAATTCACGGGCCAGTGCCAGCTGGCCGATGAAATACACCTGCTGAGCCTCGGCATCCAGTCCTTCGACGAAGAAGTCCAGGCCGCACTCGCCGATCGCACACGGGCGTTCGCGCTCGATCCACCCGCGCAGCAGGGGCAGGTGCCCGGGCTGGTGCTCGGCCAGGAACATCGGATGCAGGCCGTAGGCCGGGTACAGTCCCCGCGCCTGCTGGCAGACCTCGCGCAGCTTCGGCCAGCTGGCCGCGGTCACCGCCGGTACCACCTGCAGGCGCACCCCAGCCGCCTGCGCACGTTCGACCACGGCGGCGCGGTCACGGTCGAACTCGCTGGCATCCAGATGGCAGTGGCTGTCGACCAGCACGCTCAACGCTGTTCCAGCGGCGGGGGCGTGATGGCGTTGCGGCTCTTCCAGTTGGCCAGCAGCAGGGTGCCGAAGCCCAGCACCAGCTCATCGACGAACGGAATCGGGTCCGGGATGAACAACGTCAGCACGAACAGGCCGGCGGTGAGTTTGAACAGGGTCGGGTAGCGCAGCCGGCGGGCCCATTGCAGTACCGGCAGCAGCATCGGGTTGGCCATGGCGGGAATCCTGGTTGGGGATATGCAAACGCTACCACGGGCCCAGCATTTCCCGACGCTGAATGGGTTACAGCAATGAGCAGGAAATGTGGAGATTCCGTTCAGGCAGCGCATGCTGCAATCTGGTCCGAGAACGTTGCGGATGGTCCGCAAGGAGCAGGTCATGAAAAGCACAACTACAACTGTCCTGGTCGCAGCGGGCGCGCTGCTGGTCGGTGGCATCGCCACCGCCGCCTTCATGAAGAGTGGCGACAAATCGCCCGATTCCATCAGCGCCGCAACCCCCAATGGCGAGTCGCGCCTGGTCGATGGCAGTGCCACCGACGATGGCGCGCGTGGTGACAAGCTCGACCCGTCCGCACCGCGCGGCCTGGAGTACGCCGATGTGCTGAAGGTCGATCCGATCACCGAAAAGCAGAAGGCGTATGCCACCGTGATCGGCACCGATCCGGTGCGTGAGACCTCCACCACCCAGACCCCGCACGAGGTCTGCCAGGACGTGACGGTGCAGGAGCGCCTGCCGGAGCGTGATGGCAACGTCGGCGGCACCGTGGTCGGCGCCGTGGTTGGTGGCCTGCTCGGCAACCAGGTCGGTGGCGGCAACGGCAAGAAGGCCGCCACCGCAGCCGGTGCCGTGGCCGGCGGCTTCATCGGCAACCAGATCGACAAGCGCCACGTGGGTGGCCGCGTGGTCAACCGTACCGAGCGCCAGTGCCATACCGAGACCGCTACCTCGGAGTCGAGCCGCGTCACCGGCTACAACGTGACCTATCGCAACGAGGACGGCACCACCGGCACCATGCGCATGGCCAGCAAGCCGGGCAACCGCATCGCCATGGGCAACACCGATGTGGTCAAGGGTTACAACGTGACCTACCGCTATGACGGCGCCGAGAAGACCGTTCGCATGGACAACAAGCCGGCCAGCGATCGCCTGCCGGTGGTCGATGGCCAGCTGGTCACGCAGACCGCTGCCGCCGGTGCCACTGCCGCAGCCACGCGCCAGTAATCCCGGCGAAGCATGCAGTACCTGACGGGCCGGCTCATGCCGGCCCGTTTCGTTGTAGCCGGCGATATTCATCCGCGCAGGGAAGCAATCCTCCATCATGGATGCCCCCTTCGACATGGAGCCGGCATGAGCATCTTCGACCTGCGCATCGAAACCGAGCGGCTGATCCTGCGCCCGCTGCTGCGCGAGGACTACGAGCCGTACCTGGCGTTCTGCGCCGACGAGGACACGATGCGCACCCTCGGTGGCGTGCAGCCGCCCTCGGTGGCCTGGCGGGGTTTCTGCAGCTTGGCCGGCGCATGGCAGTTGTTCGGCTTCTCGATGTTCAGCGTGATCGAGAAATCCAGCGGCGACTGGATCGGGCGGATGGGACCGTGGCAGCCGCAGGACTGGCCGGGTACCGAGGTCGGTTGGGGCATCCGCCATGCCAGTTGGGGCAGGGGCTATGCGCCGGAGGCGGCGGTCGCTGCGATCGACTGGGCCTTCGACACGCTGGGCTGGGATGAGGTGATCCATACCATCGCCGAGAACAACGACAACTCCCGGGCCGTGGCACGCAAGCTCGGCAGCACCCTGCTGCGCATGGGCGAGTTGCCAGCGCCGTACAACGACAAGCCGATGCAGATCTGGGGCCAGTCGCGCGAACAGTGGCGGCAGCGCGCGCGCTGAGCGTCGCCCGGTATTGCCGGCCGGTGGCCGGCAATCTCCTTGCAGCAGGATTCATGCGATTGCCGGCCAGCGGCCGGCACTACCGTGTAGCCATGCTGCACCCGCGCTTGGCAATCACCGGCGTGCTTGCCAGACTGCACGCAGCCGGCCGCCGGCCGGATCCGAGGGAGCAGGCAATGGTGGAAGAGCGCGTCCCGTTGACGGTGCACGGCATGTCGGTGTCAGGCAATTGCCACAAGGTCCGCCTGCTGCTGGAGCAGCTCGGCAGCCGCTACCGCTGGGTGGAAGTGGACAGTGCCAATGGCCAGACCCACACCCCTGAGTTCCTCGCGCTCAATCCCAATGCCAAGGTACCGCTGATCGTCCGCGACGATGGCCGCGTGCTGACTGAATCCAACGCGATCCTGTTCTGGTTGGCCGAAGGCACGCCCTACCTGCCCACCGATGGCTGGGAGCGTGCGCAGGCACTGAGCTGGATGTTCTTCGAGCAGTACACGCACGAGCCGTGCGTCGCGGTCGCGCGCTTCATCCGCGGCTGGACCCCGCCTGAGTCGCCGCGTCGTGCCGAACTGCCACGCCTGCACGAGCGCGCCGCCATCGCGCTGGCGGTGATGGAGCAGCATCTGCGTGAAGCGCAATGGTTCACCGGCAGTGGGTACGGCATCGCTGACATCGCGTTGTTCGCCTACACCGACGTCGCAGGCGAGGGTGGAATCAGCCTGCAGCCATTCCCGGAGCTGCGTGCCTGGCTGCAACGCGTGCGCGGGCAACCGCGCTTCCTGCCGATGCCGGCAGTGACCGCCGAGGTGCGCGCACGCTTCGAGGCCGCGTGACTCTCACCAAGGTGACCCCCACAGGGTAGCGCCTGGCCAACGCCGGGCGGGATGCAGCAACGACACGGAGGGTGTTCGATGTTCGCTGTGGTTCCAGATCCGATTCCCGCACGCATGCGCGTGCTCAACCGCGCCGACGTGTGCGACGCCAATTTCCTTGACGCGGTCCGTGGCTGGCGCGGTACCCCGCGCCCGCGCCCAGCGCCGGATGCGCCGATCCTGCCGGGCAGCACGCTCACTGCTGCCGCGTTTGGCGAGCTGTTCGATTCGCAGCTGGCCAGCCGCCAGCTGGACCTGATGGCGCGCGTGCTGCGCGTGCAGAACAAGGTTTTCTACACCATCGGTTCTTCCGGCCACGAAGGCAATGCGCTGTTGGCGCGGGCCTGCCGGTATACGGATCCGGCGTTCCTGCACTATCGTTCCGGTGCCTTCATGGCTGAGCGCTCGCGCCAGGTGCCGGGGATCGACCCGCTGCGCGACGCCGCGCTGTCCTTTGCTGCCAGCGCCGATGACCCGGCCAGCGGGGGGCGCCACAAGGTGTGGGGCAGCAAGCCGCTGTGGGTACTGCCGCAGACCTCGACCATCGCCTCGCATCTGCCGAAAGCGCTGGGCACCGCGCTGGCCATCGAAAGTGGCAAGCGACTGGGCCACGAACTGCCGATTCCGGCCGACAGCATCGTGCTGTGCTCGTTCGGCGACGCCTCGGCCAACCATGCGACCGCGCAGACTGCGTTCAACACCGCGATGTGGTCGGCCTACCAGAAGTTGCCGGCGCCGGTCCTGTTCGTCTGCGAGGACAATGGTCTGGGCATCTCGGTGAAAACACCTGAAGGCTGGATCGCAGAACGCTTCAGCCGTCAGCCGGGGCTGGACTATTTCCATGCCGATGGCCTCGACCTGGCCGCCGGTCACGCGCAGGTGCAGGCGGCGGTGGAGCACTGCCGGCGCACGCGGCGGCCGACATTCCTGCATCTGCGCACCACGCGCCTGATGGGGCACGCCGGCACCGACTTCGAAGTGGAATGGCGCGCGTTGCCGGAGCTGTGTGCGGCCGAGGCGCAGGATCCGCTGCTGCGCTCGGCACAGATCGCGATGGAATCGGGCTGGATGGATGCGGCCGCCATCGAGGTGGCCTACGAGACGATGCGCGCGCGCTGCATGGCCGCCGCCGCCGATGCCGAAGGACGCCCGAAGCTGCAATCGCTGCGCGAAGTGATGGAGCCGCTTGCGCCCTATACGCCGGCTGCGGTGCAGGCCGAAGCACGGCGCGAGGTGTCCGCCGGGACGCGCGAAGCGCTGTACGGCGGTGCGGAGGCCCTGCCCGAACGGCAGGCGCCACGCCACCTCGCGATCCAGATCAACCACGCCCTGCAGGAACTGCTGGCGAAGTATCCGCAGAGCCTGCTGTTCGGTGAGGACGTCGCACAGAAGGGCGGTGTCTACACCGTCACCAAGGACCTGCTGCGCCGCTTCGGCCCACGCCGGGTGTTCAACACCCTGCTGGACGAGACCATGATCCTGGGCATGGCGCAGGGCCTGGCCAACCTGGGCATGCTGCCGATTCCGGAGATCCAGTACCTGGCGTACCTGCACAACGCCATCGACCAGGTGCGCGGCGAAGCGTGTTCGCTGCAGTTCTTCTCCAACGACCAGTACCGCAACCCGATGCTGATAAGGGTGGCCGGGCTGGGCTACCAGAAGGGCTTCGGTGGTCACTTCCACAACGACAACTCGATCACCGCGCTGCGCGACATCCCCGGGCTGGTAGTGGGCTGCCCGTCACGTGGCGACGATGCGGTGATGATGCTGCGCACGCTGGCCGCACTGGCGCGGGTGGATGGGCGCGTGGCGGTGTTCCTGGAGCCCATCGCGCTGTACATGAGCAAGGACCTGCACGACGCGGGTGATGGCCAGTGGCTGTTCGACTACCCGGCACAGGGGCAGACGCTGGTGCCGGGCGAGGGCCGGGTCTATGCGCCGGAGGCCGGCGACCTGGTGATCTATACCTATGGCAACGGCGTGCCGATGGCATTGCGCGCATCACGGGCGATCGAGCAGCAGCTGGGCTGGCAGGTGCGGGTGGCCGACCTGCGCTGGCTGGTACCGCTGGACGCCGGCTTCATCGCCGCCCAGGCTGCCAGCGCTCGGCGGGTGCTGGTGCTGGACGAAGGACGGCACAGTGGCGGGGTGGGGGAGGGCGTGGTCACCGCGCTGGTCGAGGCCGGGTTCGGCCATCTGCCGTTGCGCCGGGTCTGTGGTGCCGATACCTACACGCCACTGGCGGGGGCAGCAATGTTCGGGCTTCCAAGCGACAATGCGGTGATTGGCGCCGCCCTCGACCTGGCGCAGGAACCCTGATGCATGTGTGGATTGGCGGGAATGTTGTTGCCGGCGCCGCTGGCGTCGGCCGAGGCGCTGCAGGCGCAGGCGCTGGCCATGGGCCAGGCGCTGCACCATCGCGGGCCGGATGATGGCGGCAGCTGGGTCGATGCCGAGGCGGGCATCGCGCTGGCGCATCGGCGGCTGAGCATCCTTGACCTGTCCCCGCTGGGCCACCAGCCGATGGCCTCGGCCGATGGCCGCTACGTGATGGCCTACAACGGCGAGGTCTACAACTTCGCGGCCCTGCGTGAGGAACTGGAGCCGCTGGGGCATGCCTTCCGCGGCCATTCCGACACCGAAGTACTGCTGGCGGCGATCCTGCAATGGGGCGTGGAAGACACCCTGCAGCGCTGCAACGGCATGTTCGCCATCGCGCTGTGGGACCGCCAGGAGCGTTGCCTGTGGCTGGCCCGCGACCGCGTCGGCAAGAAGCCGCTGTACTACGGCTGGGCCGGCGACACGCTGGTGTTCGGGTCGGAACTGAAGGCGCTCTGGCAGCACCCGGCGTTCGACAACGACATCGACCGCGATGCGCTCACATTGCTGCTGCGGCTCGACTACATTCCCGCGCCGCACAGCATCCACCAGCGCTGCTACAAGCTGATGCCGGGCCGCGTGCTGCGCCTGGACGCGGCGGCTGTGGCCGCAGGTGCCGCGGCACATCGCCCGGAGCAGGCACAGCGCCCGTACTGGGATGCGCGCGCGCGCATGCAGGCTGCGCTGGCCGCACCCTTCCAGGGCCGCATCGAGGACGCCGAGGAGCAGCTGGACACGCTGCTGCGCGACGCGGTGGCGCTGCGCATGGTGGCCGATGTGCCGGTCGGCGTATTCCTGTCCGGCGGTACCGACTCATCGCTGGTGGCGGCGCTGATGCAGGCCCAGAGCGGGCAGCCGGTGCACAGCTTCAGCATCGGCTTCACCGATTCGGGACATGACGAAGCACCACTGGCCCGGGAGCTGGCGGCTCACCTGGGCTGCGATCACACCGAGCTGTACGTCAGCGGCGCCGATGCACTGGCGGTAGTGCCGCAGTTGCCGGCGATGTTCGACGAGCCTTTTGCCGACGCGTCGCAGGTGCCGACGGCGCTGGTCGCCCGGCTGGCGCGGCAGGGCGTGACCGTGGCGCTGTCCGGCGACGGTGGCGATGAGCTGTTCTTCGGCTACACCCGGTATGTACGCGCGCTGCGCAACTGGCAGATGCTCGGCCGCGTGCCGGGGCCGCTGCGGCGTTGGATGGGTACACGCGCGCAACACCAGGGCGAGGCCTCGCGGACCGGTGGCCTGGCCGCGCTGCTGGCCGAGACCGGCGCACGTGGCATCGGCGACGTCTACCGCAACCGTATCTCGCGCTGGCGCGACCCGGCCGCGGCGGTGCCCGGCGCGCAGGCCGCCGGCAGCTTCTACGACCTGGCTGATCCGCTGCACGGCGCGGGGACGCCGGCCGATGCGATGATGCTGGCCGATTTCGTGACCTACCTGCCGGACGACCTGTTGTGCAAGGTCGACCGCACCTCGATGGCGGTCAGCCTGGAGGCACGCGCGCCGCTGCTGGACTGGCGCGTGGCCGAGTTCGCCTGGTCGTTGCCGCTGGGCTTCAAGCGCAGCGAGACCACCAGCAAGGTGCTGCTCAAGCGCGTGCTGGGCCGTTACGTGCCGCAGTCGATGGTGCACCGTCCCAAGCGCGGCTTCGGCGCACCGGTCAGTGATTGGCTGAAGGGTGACCTGCGGCCCTGGGCCGAGGACCTGCTGCAGCCGGCGCGGCTGGAGCGTGAGGGCGTGCTGTCGGCGGCGGCGGTGCAGCCGTTGTGGCAGCAGTTCCTGGGAGGACAGCGCAAGTGGCATACCCATCTGTGGAACGTGCTGATGTTCCAGGCCTGGCAGGCGCATTGGCGGCAGGTGCGCGCAGGCGTTGTGGGCAGCTGATCTTCACTGGCGTGCACGGGCCCGGCGGCTAGGCTGGGCCTCCCGCACCGTGAGGAGTATGTCCCGATGTCCGTCCCCACCATCGCCGTGTTCGTCGGCAGCCTGCGCAAGGATTCCTGCAACCGCAAGCTGGCCCATGCGCTGGAGAAGATCGCCGGCGATCGCGCGCGCTTCCAGTACGTGCAGATCGGCGACCTGCCGCTGTACGACCAGGACTTCGACGCGCACTATCCGCCGCAGGGTACCCGGCTGAAGGACCAGGTGCGCGCCGCCGACGCGGTGCTGTTCGTGACCCCCGAATACAACCGGTCGGTGCCGGGCGTACTCAAGAACGCCATCGATATCGGCTCGCGCCCCTACGGCGACAGTGCGTTCGCCGGCAAGCCGGCGGCGGTGATCGGCGCCTCCATCGGCCAGATCGGTACCGCCGTGGCCCAGCAGCACCTGCGCAACAGCCTGGCTTTCCTGGACATGCACGTGCTGGGCCAGCCCGAGGCGTTCATCCACTTCAAGGATGGCCTGATCGATGCCGACGGCACGATCCACAACGAGGGCACGCAGAAGTTCCTGCAGGGTTACGTGGACCGGTTCCTGGCGCTGATCGCGGTGCACGTCAAGGGCGATTGAGACCGCTGGGTCAGCGCCCTCTGCTTCGCAGAGGGATCCGACCCCACATCCAGCCGAGCGGGCGAGAGCCCGTGCGTCGCACGGGATCCGACCCTGGTCGCCTGATCTGCGATAATGGTCTGCTCGGGCACCGCAATGGCGCCTGTCGCAGGCAGTGCGACGCCCCCACGCCAGTCTGGCCAGGCGCCGGCGGATATCCCCCGTTTCTCCACGGCTTATCCACAGGCTTGTCCATGGCCGCCGGGGTCGGCGCATGCCTACACTCGTCTGGCCCACTTTTGCAGGAAACACCGCAGCATGTCCGCTCGTCCCGGCTTCCGTTCCAACCGCAGAGAGCGCGGTGATGGCTTCGATCGCGATCGCGACGAGTCGCGCATCGACCAGTTGCGGGTACCGCCGCATTCGGTGGAAGCCGAGCAGGCGGTGCTGGGTGGCCTGATGCTGGCGCCCGAGGCGTATGACCGGGTCAACGACCAGCTGACCGAAGGCGACTTCTACCGTCGCGATCACCAGATGATCTATCGGGCGATCCGCGAGCTGTCCGAGCGCGAACGGCCGTTCGATGCGGTGACGCTGGGTGAGTGGTTTGAATCGCAGGGCAAGATGGAACTGGTGGGCGACGGCGCCTACCTGATCGAACTGGCCAGCACCACGCCGTCGGCGGCCAACATCGTGGCCTACGCCGAGATCGTGCGTGACAAGGCGGTGCTGCGGCAGCTGATCCAGGTCGGCACCGACATCGTCAACGACGGTTTCCAGCCCGAAGGGCGTGACAGCAGCGAGCTGCTGGCCTCGGCGGAAAAGAGCGTGTTCGCCATCGCCGAACAGGGCGCGCGCGGCCGTACCGATTTCGTGGCCATGCCGGGTGCGCTGAAGGATGCCTTCGAGGAGCTGCGCAACCGCTTCGAGAACGGCGGCAACATCACCGGCCTGCCGACCGGTTACAACGATTTCGATGCGATGACCGCCGGCCTGCAGCCGACCGACCTGATCATCCTCGCGGCCCGCCCGGCAATGGGCAAGACCACCTTCGCGCTGAACATCGCCGAGTACGCGGCGATCAAGTCGAAGAAGGGCGTGGCGGTGTTCTCGATGGAAATGTCGGCATCGCAGCTGGCGATGCGCCTGATTTCCTCCAATGGCCGCATCAACGCGCAGCGCCTGCGTACCGGCCAGCTGGAAGACGAGGACTGGAGCCGCGTCACCAGCGCGATCAAGATGCTGAAGGAAACCAAGATCTTCATCGACGATACGCCGGGCGTGTCGCCGGAAGTGCTACGCTCCAAGTGCCGCCGTCTCAAGCGCGAGCATGATCTCGGCCTGATCGTGATCGACTACCTGCAGCTGATGAGCGTGCCGGGCAACAGCGAAAACCGCGCGACCGAAATCTCGGAGATCTCGCGTTCGCTGAAGGGGCTGGCCAAGGAACTGAATGTGCCGGTGATCGCGCTGTCACAGCTCAACCGCTCGCTGGAAACGCGTACCGACAAGCGCCCGGTGATGGCCGACCTTCGCGAGTCGGGCGCAATCGAGCAGGACGCGGACATGATCGTGTTCATCTACCGCGACGACTACTACAACAAGGAAAACTCGCCGGACAAGGGCCTGGCCGAGATCATCATCGGCAAGCACCGTGGTGGCCCGACCGGTTCGTGCAAGCTGAAGTTCTTCGGCGAGTACACCCGCTTCGACAACCTGGCCCACGATTCGGTCGGCTCGTTCGAGTAACGGTGATGCCGGCCGCTGGCCGGCAATCACCTCCCGGCCCGTAAACCATCCGGAACGCAAAAATTCCGTATGTGGCGTGTAAATGACATGTAACGCGCCGCTTCTACGATTCCGCCGCTGCTGCCCTTCGACGCCGCCCTTCGGCGTCCAGCGTGCCCAAGGAATCCGCCTCCATGTCGTCCCACGCTCCGCTTCGCCGCAATCTGCTGGCCCTGCTGGTCTGTGCTTCGCTGCCGTCGCTCGCTGCCGCTGAAACCGCTCCCGCTCCCGACGCGCAGTCGGCGACCACCCTCGATTCGATCTCGGTGATCGGCCGCGGCGAAGCCCGCCAGGTGCAGCGCGTGACCGCCGAGGACATGAAGATCCTGCCGCCCGGTGCCAACCCGCTGAAGCTGCTGGCCAGCAAGCCGGGCGTGCACTTCGAGTCGGCCGATGCCACCGGCGCCTACGAATGGTCCACCACCATCAGCCTGCGTGGTTTCAACCAGAACCGCCTGGGCTACACGCTCGATGGCATCCCGCTGGGCAACATGGCCTATGGCAACAGCAACGGCCTGCACATCAGCCGTGCGGTGATCAGCGAGAACCTGGGTGGTGCCGAAGTGTCCACCGGCATCGGCGCGCTGGGCACGCCGTCCACCAGCAACCTCGGTGGCGTGTTCCAGTTCTATTCGATCGATCCGTCCACCGAGTACGGCGTGGTGCTGGCGCAGGGCTTCGGCAGTGACAGTGCGCGGCGCAGCTATGCGCGCCTGGAAACCGGTGAGCACCAGGGCTTTGCTGCCTACCTGTCCGGCGTGTATTCGGAAGGCGACAAGTGGAAGGGCAAGGGCTCGCAGGAGCTGAAGCAGTTCAACGGCAAGGCCACCTACAACTTCGGAACGGACAGCAGGATCACCGCGTTGTTCAATGCGTCGCGCCGCGTCGAGGCGGACTACCAGGACCTGTCGCTGGAGATGATCGATCGCCTCGGCTGGGACTGGGACAACTACGCGCCGGACTGGGATCGCGCCGTCGCCGCGGCACGCGGGAAATTCAGCGGCGGCGTCAACAGCCCGTGGGATGCGTACTACTCCGGCCACGGCCTGCGCAACGATGACCTGTCCAGCATTGCCGGCGATTTCGGCCTGAACGAGTCGATGCGGTTGAAGGTCAATGTCTACAACCACAGCAACCGTGGCCAGGGCCACTGGTTCAGCCCGTCCAATCCGTCCAACCCGGGCACCAGCCGCGAGATTCCGATCTCGATCCGCACCACCGAGTACGCGATCGACCGTACCGGCGTGACCTCGGCGTTCACCTGGAACGTCGGTGGCCACGAACTGGAAGCCGGTCTCTGGTACGAGGACAACGGCCACAGCGTGCAGCGCAACTTCTACTACATCGACGGCCCGATCACCGACGACTTCTTCCTGCGCAACCCGGACCAGCGCGTGTGGCACCAGCGCTACACCACCATCACCCGCCAGTTCTACGTGCAGGACCGCTTCCGCCTGTTCGATGACCGGCTGACCATCGACATCGGTGCGAAGTCGCCGCACACCCGCACCAGCGTGCGCACGCCGCTGGGCAGCTATGCCAACAACAGCAGCCTGACCTCGAAGAAGGGCTTCCTGCCGCAGGCCGGCTTCAACTTCAAGCTCAACGAAGGCAATGAGATCTTCGGTTCGTTCGCCAGGAACATCGCGGCCTATGCACTGGGCGTGGGCAGTCCGTTCAACGTGCCGCAGGCCGCCTTCGATGCCAGCGCCCAGAACCTGAAGCCGGAACAGTCGCGCACGATCGAGCTGGGTTGGCGTGGCTACGGCCGCGGCTATGAAGCCTCGGTTGCGGTGTACGACGTCACGTTCGACAACCGCCTGCTGGCGATCGCACAGTGCGTGGGCATCCTCGGTTGCCCGGCGCTGTTCTCCAACGTCGGTTCGGTGACCAGCCGTGGCGCCGAGGCGACGCTGCAGCTGAAGCCGATGCAGGACCTGTCGTGGTCCAACGCGCTGTCCTGGAATGACAGCACCTACGACAACGACTACGTGAACAACGGCGTGGTGCCGACCCGCGGCAGGAAGACCGTCGACACCCCGGAATGGATGTTCGCCAGCACCCTGGCCTGGACCCCGGGCTCGTGGGACATGCGACTGTCGGCCAACCACATCGGCAAGCGTTACGTGACCTACACCAACGATGTGTCGGTGCCGGGCTACTGGCTGGTCAACGCTTCGGTGGCCTATGACTTCGGCAAGCTCGGCCCGGCGCAGAACCTGACCGTGGCGATGAACCTGACCAACCTGACCGACAAGCGCTACCTGTCTTCGATCAACACCAACGGCACCTACGCCGCCGACCCGACCCGCAGCCTGGCGACCATGCAGGTCGGTGCGCCGCGGCAGGTGATGGCCACCGCAACCGTGCGCTTCTGATGCGCGGGCCTGTCGATCCGGAACGCCGTCGTCGTCTGCTGCGCATGGCGTGGCAGGGCACGGGGGCGGCGATCGCGCTGGCGGCGATGCCGGGGCCGGCCACGGCCGGCCCACGGCCGCGGCTGGGGCGTGATCCGTTCACCCTCGGTGTCGCCGCCGGTGATCCGGATCCACAGGGGGCCGTGTTGTGGACGCGGCTGGCACCGGACCCGCTCAATGGCGGCGGCATGCCGCCGCGGGCGGTGCCGGTGCGCTGGTTCGTGGCCGAAGACCCCGGCATGCGCCGGCTGGTGCAGCGGGGGACTGCGGCCGCGGTCCCCGAGCTGGCCCACTCGGTGCACGTGGAGGTCAACGGCCTGCGCCCAGGCCGCGACTACTACTACCGTTTTGCCTGCGACGGCGATGAGGAAAGCGCGGTCGGCCACTTCCGCACCGCGCCGCTGCTGGACACGCCACTGCAGCAGCTGCGGCTGGCCCTGTGCACCTGCCAGGCCTGGAACAGTGGCTACTACCCGGTGCTGCGCGACATCGCACAGAGCGATGTCGACCTGGTGCTGCATGCCGGTGACTACCTGTACGAATACAGCCCGCTGCAGAACGCGCGTGGTCGTGCGCTGGATGCCGAGCGCTTCAGTGGCGAGACCGTGAGCCTGGAGCGCTACCGTGACCAGTACGCGCTTTACAAACTCGATCCGGATCTGCAGGCCGCGCACGCCGCACACGCGTTCGCGGTGATCTGGGACGACCATGAAGTGCAGAACGATTACTCCGGCATCCACCCGGAAAAGCCCGGCGTATCGACCGAGGATTTCATCGTGCGTCGTGCGGCCGCCTATCGCGCGTTCTACGAACACCTGCCGATGCGCAGCACACCTGCGGGCAACGGCGGCCTGCGCGTGCACCGGCGGCTGCGCTATGGCGACCTGGCACAGCTGACCCTGCTCGATTGCCGCCAGTTCCGCCCGGCCAATCCCTGTGGCGTCGGCGAGTCGCCACGCTGTGATGCCGCACTGGACCCGCGCATGAGCATGCTCGGCGTGGGCCAGGAAGCGTGGTTCGCGCAGTCGATGGCCGCCGCGCAAGGCACGCGCTGGAACGTGGTGGTGCAGCAGCTGCTGATGGCGCAGCTGCGGCTGGACGGCGGCACGCCACGCGAGCGCTTCTGGAACGACGCCTGGGATGGCTATCCCGCCGCACGCAACCGGTTGCTGCAGGCGATGCAGGCGGGCGGGCAGGGCAATGCCATCGTGCTGGGCGGCGACTGGCATTCCTCTTTCGTCAACGATCTGAAGCTGGATTTCGACGCGGCCAGTGCGCCGGTCGTGGCCACCGAATTCATCGCCCCGGCGATCAGCAGTGGTGGTGACGACACGCCGTACGGGCCGTACTACGGGCCATCGTTAGCGCAGAACCCGCATATCCGCTATTTCGACGGCGACCGCCGTGGCTGGTGGAAGCTGCAGCTGAACCGGCAGACCGTGGACGCCGAGCTGCGCTTCGCCGACAGCGTGCTGCGCGCCGATGCGCCGGTGCGTACCGCAGCGCGCTTCCAGGTGGCCCACGGCCGTCCGGGCGCAGTGCAGCTCCTGTAGAGCCGAGCCCACGCTCGGCTGTCGCGCGCAGCGCGGGTTTTCTGTGATCGCAACGAAGAGCAGCCGAGCGTAGGCCCGGCTCTACAACAACGGCCCTGCACCGGTTTCATCGCCCCCAGCCCGGGTTTCGTCGCAAACCGTTTGCGGGCGGCCAGGGCGGGGCGCCAAGGTGTCCGCAGGCGGCAGGGTGCCGCTCCAAGGAGACCGTGATGAAGACCCTGTTCGCGCTCGGCGTGTGGTGCCTGCTGTTCGTGCTGTGCTGGCCGCTGGCGATCCTCGCCCTGATTGCCTGGCCGTTCGTGTGGCTGCTGAGCCTGCCGTTCCGCCTGGTCGGCATCACCTTCTCAGCCCTGTTCGCCTTCCTGCGCGCGCTGTTCATGCTGCCGGCGCGCCTGCTCGGTGGCCGGGCGGTGGCTGCATGAGGACGGTGCTGCTGGTGGGTCTGGTCCTGCTTGCGGGGCCGGTACTGGCCGCGCCTCCGGCGCCGCCATCGGTGTGGCTGGAACGCCAACAGGCAGCCGGTGCCGATGAAGCGAATGCTGCGGGGGCGAAGGCTTCGCCGGTACCCGAGGCGAAGGAGCACTGCCGGGTAACGAAGGAATGGAAGGTCGGCGAGACAGTGGTGCAGCACAGGATCTGCGACGATGCACCGAGGAAGCCCGCTGGAAAGGTGTAGCGCCGAGCCCACGCAGTCAACAAAAAACCCCGCCGAGGCGGGGTTCTTTGTTTGCAGGCGCGTGCCGACCAACGGTCGGCACCTACCCGGATGCAGATCAGTTCGCCTTGTGGATGGCGCGCTTGCTGACTGCCATCGCCGCGTCGTGGATCACTTCCGACAGCGACGGGTGGGCGTGGCAGATGCGGGCAAGGTCATCGGCCGAGCCGCTGAACTCCATGGTCAGCACGCCTTCGTGCACCAGTTCGGAGACGTTGGCGCCGACCAGGTGCATGCCGAGGATGCGATCGGTTTCGGCATGGGCCAGGATCTTCACGAAGCCTGCCGGCTCGATCATCGCCACGGCACGACCGTTGGCGGCGAACGGGAAGCTGCCGGCCTTGTACGGAATGCCTTCGGCCTTCAGCTGCGCTTCGGTCTTGCCGACCCAGGCCAGTTCCGGCTCGGTGTAGATGACCCACGGGATGGTGTCGAAGTTGACGTGGCCCGGCAGGCCGGCGATCAGCTCAGCCACCGCGATGCCTTCCTCGAAGCCCTTGTGTGCCAGCATCGGGCCGCGCACGCAGTCGCCGACCGCCCACACGCCGTCGACGCCGGTGTGGCAGTGCGCGTCGACTTCGATCTGGCCGCGCTCGTTGATCTTGACGCCGGTGCCTTCGGCCAGCAGGCCCTTGGTGGCGGCGCGACGGCCAACGGCCACCAGCAGCTTGTCCACGGTCAGGGTCTTTTCGCCTTCGCTGTCGGTGTAGGTGACAACGACTTCCTTCTTCTTGCCCTTGCCGGTGACCTCGGTCTTGGAGACCTTGGCGCCGAGGCGGATGTCCAGGCCTTGCTTCTTGAATTCCTTGGCAGCGGTCTTGGCCACTTCGGCGTCGGCCACGGCCAGGAACTCCGGCAGTGCTTCCAGGATGGTGACTTCAGCGCCCAGGCGCTTCCACACGCTGCCCAGTTCCAGGCCGATCACGCCGGCGCCGATCACCGCCAGGCGGTTCGGCACTTCGGTGAAGTCCAGGCCGCCGACGTTGTCGACGATGGTCTCGCCGTCGAACTTGGCGAACGGCAGTTCGATCGAATCCGAACCGGCCGCGATGATGACGTTGGTGCCCTTCAGCTCGACGATGGAACCGTCATGCTGGGTGACCTTGACCACGTTGCCCGGCTGCAGTTCGCCAAAACCATAATAGGCAGCGACCTTGTTGGCCTTGAACAGCATGCCGATGCCGCCGGTGAACTGCTTGACGATCTTGTCCTTGCGGCCAACCATCGCCTCGACGTCGATCTTGGCATCCTTGAAGCTGATGCCGTGGTCGCCAAAGATGTGGCCCATGTTCCAGAACTGGCGCGAGGAATCCAGCAGTGCCTTGGACGGGATGCAGCCCACGCGCAGGCAGGTGCCGCCGAGGGCCGGCTTGCCGTCCTTGCCCAGCGCTGCGTCGATGCAGGCGGTCTTCAGGCCCAGCTGGGCCGCGCGGATGGCAGCGTGGTAACCGGCCGGGCCGGCACCGATGACGACGACGTCGAATTGTTCAGCCATTGAATTATTCCTTGATGCATTACCAGAACCCCTCCGCGCGGGCGCGGAGGGGCGGGAGGTTTCTTACAGGCCGAACAGCATGCGGCCCGGGTTTTCCAGCTGGTTCTTGATGTCCACCAGGAACTGCACCGAGTCCTTGCCGTCGATGATGCGGTGGTCGTACGACAGCGCCAGGTACATCATCGGCGCGATCACGACCTGGCCGTTCTGGGCGATCGGACGCTCCTTGATGGCATGCATGCCCAGGATGGCGCTCTGCGGCGGGTTGATGATCGGGGTCGACAGCAGCGAACCGAAGGTGCCGCCGTTGGTCACGGTGAAGGTGCCGCCCTGCAGTTCTTCCAGGCTCAGCTTGCCATCACGGGCCTTCTTGGCGTAGTCGGCGATGGTCTTCTCGATGTCGGCGAACGACATGCGCTCGACGTTGCGCAGCACCGGCGTGACCAGGCCCTTCTCGGTCGAGACGGCGATCGAGATGTCCGAGTAGCCGTGATAGATGATGTCGTCGCCGTCGATCGAGGCGTTGACCAGCGGGAAGCGCTGCAGCGCGTTGGCGGCGGCCTTCACGAAGAAGCTCATGAAGCCCAGCTTGATGCCGTGGGCCTTGACGAACTCGTCCTGCAGTTCCTTGCGCGCAGCCGACACCTTTGACAGGTCGACCTCGTTGAAGGTGGTCAGCATGGCGGTGGAGTTCTTCGACTCCATCAGGCGCTCGGCGATGCGCTTGCGGATGCGGGTCATCGGCACGCGTTCTTCCGGACGTGCGCCACCGGCCTTGCCAGCGCCGCCGTTGCGGGCGAAGTTGACGATGTCTTCCTTGGTCACCGCGCCGCGACGGCCAGTGCCGTCGACGTCGGCCGGGTTCACGCCTTCGGTGATGGCGGTGAAGCGGGCGCCCGGCGGCAGTGCATCGGCCGACGACTTGGCAGCCGGGGCCGGAGCTGCGGCAGCAGCCGGAGCCGCGGCGGCCGGGGCAGCGGTAGCAGCCGGAGCGGCTTCAGCGGCCGGAGCCGGGGCAGCAGCGACGGCGCCTTCCTCGATGATCGCCACGACCTGGCTGGAGGTCACGGTCGAACCTTCGGCGAACTTGATTTCCTTGAGCACGCCGTCGACCGGCGACGGCACTTCCAGGACGACCTTGTCGGTTTCCAGGTCAAGCAGGTTTTCGTCGCGCTTGACGGCGTCGCCCACCTTCTTGTGCCAGGTGGCGATGGTGCCGTCGGCGACGGATTCGGGCAGTACCGGGGCTTTGACTTCGGTGGCCATTGCGGGAGCTTCCTGGTTTGTCTTCTAAATAGGGGGAGGATTATTCAGCGAACGTGTCGTTGAACGGGTTGACCAGTGCATCGGCGACCAGCTGCTGCTGTTCGCGGACGTGGTCAGCCATGTGACCGGCAGCCGGCGAAGCCGAACGTGCGCGACCGGCGTAGTGCAGGTTCTGGCCATCGGCCAGGCAGAACTGCAGGTGGTGGCGGATCTGGTACCACGCACCCTGGTTCTGCGGTTCTTCCTGCGTCCATACCACGTCGGTGGCCTTGCCGTACTTCTTCAGTTCGGCAGCCAGCAGCGCACGCGGGAACGGATACAGCTGCTCCACGCGGATGATCGCCACGTCGTCCTGGCCACGCTTGGTCTGGTCTTCCAGCAGGTCGTAGTAGACCTTGCCCGAGCACAACACCACGCGCTTGACCTTCTTGGCGTCCGCGTTGGCGTCGCCGATCAGGTGCTGGAACTCGCCGTTGGCCAGTTCGTCCAGGGTCGACACGGCCAGCTTGTGGCGCAGCAGCGACTTCGGCGACATCACCACCAGCGGCTTGCGGGTGGTCAGGTGCAGCTGGCGGCGCAGCATGTGGAAGGCCTGTGCCGGGGTCGACGGCACGACCACCAGCATGTTCTCCAGCGCGCACAGCTGCAGGAAGCGCTCCAGGCGCGCCGAGCTGTGTTCCGGGCCTTGGCCTTCGTAGCCATGCGGCAACAGCAGGGTCAGGCCGGAGATGCGGCCCCACTTGGCTTCACCGGCGGCGATGAACTGGTCGATCACCACCTGGGCGCCGTTGGCGAAGTCGCCGAACTGGCCTTCCCAGATGCACAGCGTGTTCGGATCGGTGGTGGAGAAACCGTACTCGTAGGCCATCACCGCTTCTTCGCTCAGCAGCGAATCGATGACGGTGGCCTTCTCCGGCGAATCCACCAGCTGCCGCAGCGGCATGTAGTAGTTGTCGGTCTTCTGGTCGTGCAGGATCGCGTGGCGGTGCGTGAACGTACCGCGGCCCACGTCCTGGCCGACCAGGCGCAGCGCATGGCCTTCGTCGAGCAGGGTGGCGTAGGCCAGGTTCTCGGCAAAGCCCCAGTCGCCCGGGATCTCGCCGGCGGCCATCTTGCGGCGGTCGTCGTAGACCTTGGCCACGCGCGAGTGCAGCTGCACTTCGTCCGGAATGGTGTTGATCAGCTTGGCCAGCTCGACCAGCTTGTTCTTCTCGACCTTGGTCGAGACAGGGTCGGACAGCTTGCCTTCCAGCAGCTTCGGCCAATCGACGAACAGCGGGCTGGTCGGCGGGGTCTTCTCGACCTTGGCCAGCTCGGTGGTCACTTCACCGGCGTCCAGCTTCTCGCGGTAGGCATCGACCATCGCCTTGCCGGCACCCGCGGCAATCACGCCCGCCTTTTCCAGCTGCTCGGCGTACATCTCGCGGGTGGTGGCGTGCTTGCGGATCACCTGGTACATCAGCGGCTGGGTGATCGCCGGCTCGTCGGCCTCGTTGTGGCCCCAGCGGCGGTAGCACATCAGGTCGATGACCACGTCCTTGGCGAACTTCTGGCGGAACTCGAAGGCCAGCTGCGCGGCGAACACAACGGCTTCCGGATCATCGCCGTTCACGTGCAGCACCGGGGCGGCGATCATCTTCGCCACGTCGGTGGCATAGCGCGTGGAACGCGTATCCAGCGGGTTGGAGGTGGTGAAGCCGACCTGGTTGTTGACCACGATGTGCACGGTGCCGCCGACGGCGAAGCCGCGGGCCTGCGACATCTGGAACAGTTCCATGACCACGCCCTGGCCGGAGAAGGCCGCGTCGCCGTGGATCAGGATCGGCATGACCTGCTTGCGCGCGGTGTCCTTGCGGCGCTCCTGGCGCGAACGCACGGAACCGGCCACGACCGGGTCGGCGATTTCCAGGTGCGACGGGTTGAACGCCAGCGCCAGGTGCACCGGGCCGCCGTCGGTAGCGACGTCGGCGGAGAAGCCCATGTGGTACTTCACGTCACCGGCCGAGGCGTGCTCGTCGTGCTCGAACTTGCCTTCGAATTCGTCGAACAGTTTGCGCGGGTTCTTGCCCAGGGTGTTGACCAGCACGTTCAGGCGGCCGCGGTGGGCCATGCCGATCACCACGTCCTTGACGCCATCCTTGCCGGCGCTGCGGATGATGGTGTCCATCATCGGGATCAGCGAGTCGCCGCCTTCCAGCGAAAAGCGCTTCTGGCCGACGTACTTGGTGTGCAGGTAGCGCTCCAGGCCTTCGGCCGCGGTCAGGCGCTCCAGGGTGCGGCGCTGGGTGTCAGCGTCCAGCTGGTAGTTGCCACCGGCCGCTTCCAGCTTCTTGTAGATCCACTGGCGCTGCTCGACCTCGGAGATGTGCATGAACTCCGCACCGATCGAGCCGGTGTAGGTCGCCTTCAGGCGTGCCAGCAGGTCGCGCAGCTTCATGCGCGGCTGGCCGCCGACGCCGCCGGTGCTGAACTCGCTGTTGAGGTCGCCATCGGACAGGCTGTGGAACGGCAGGCCCAGGTCCGGGGTGTTGACCGGCGTGGCCAGGCCCAGCGGATCGAGGCGGGCGTCCAGGTGGCCGCGCGAACGGTAGGCGGTGATCAGACGACCGACATTGCGCTCGCGCTCGTCGCCCGCACCATTGCCGGTGCCGGCTTTCAGCGCATCCTTGGCCGCGTCCGCGATGTGGGAGATGACGGCCGAGTGCGGAATGTCACCTGCTTCGCGGCCCTTGAAGCCGTCGAAGTAGGTTTTCCATTTGGGATCGACACTATCCGGGGAGACCAGGTACTGCTCGTACAGGTCCTCGACATAGGAGGCGTTGCCGCCGGCGAGTTGCGAAGATTGCGCAAACTGCTTCAGTTGATTGTCCACGATGGAGGGTGTTGATTCGCTTTGTGGGGTATGGCTTCAGAAGGACCCGGCAGGAAGATGAATAGCCCTGCGCGGGCGCGTTCAAACAGCCAAATTGTACCCCCAACCAGACACGAAGGGGCACCACCACGGGCATCCCGCGTCCGCCGGTGCCGGTTCCAGACAGGTTGGGTCAGCTGTGCCGACTCAGATGCCGAGCGCGCGCAGTTCGCTGCAATCACGCGAACGGTCCCAGACGCGCTGCAATTGCTGCTCGAACGGCTGCGAACGTGCTGGCAGCGCGATGCCAGCCTCGCCGTCGAGCCGATGCCCGATCAGACGAAAGTAGAAGTCGCCCGCATCGTTGAGCAGGCAGGCCGAGGCCAGCGCACGGTCGACCGGGTCGGTGACCTCGCGGAACTGGATCACACTGGGCAGGCGCTGGGCCAGCGCCAGCAGCGGCGCGCCGGCAGCGGCGATCGCGGCGGCATCGTGCACGATCACCCGCAGCTGTTTGTCGTGGCGGGCCGTGACGAAGCGGCGCAGGGCGGCCTGTACCGGGGCCGCGTCGAGCAGGCCCGGGTCCAGCTGGCGGCTGTGCAGCCAGAGCTGGCGACGGGCGCGGTGGATGATGGCCGTGGTGATCGCCACCGCCTCGGCGCGGTTGTCGATGGCGCTGGCCGCGCCCAGCCGGCGGCGCATCTGCTGGTGGCCGATGCCGGCCTCCTCGAACACCTCGCCCTCGGGCAGGAAGCCCTGGCGGGCATAGAAATCGCGGGCCGGCAGCTGGGCGTGCAGGTGCAGTTCGGCCAGGCCAAGCCGGCGCCCGGCTTCGACCAGCGCCGCCAGCAGGGCCTCGCCGACCCCGTGGCTGCGATGGCTGGCCAGCACCGCCATGCGGCCGATGCGGCCGTCCGGGGCCAGCCGGCCGGTGCCGACCGGCTGGTCGTCACTGTCCAGCGCCAGCACATGGGCGCTGACCGGATCCAGCGCATCGCGTTCCAGATCGGCGGCGATGCCCTGTTCCTGCACGAATACCTGCTGGCGCACCTGGTGAATGGCGACGTGGGCATCGGCGTGGCTGACCTGCTGGACCCGGATCATGGCGATGGCTCAGGCCCGGCCGGCGCTGTCGTCTTCTTCGTCGTCCTCGAAGTTGACGATGACCTCGATACCGTCGTCGTGCACGGTCACGGAGTGGACATCGTCGGACACCGCATCGGCGTCGATCGCATCCACGCGGTCGCGGCCTTCGACGACCTCGCCGAGCACCACAGCATCCTCGCCGTCGTCCTCGTCTTCGGCCTCGTACACCTCATTCGGGTCGATCAGCTGGAACACACCACCGACCAGCAGCTGCTGGACCACGGCACGGCCCTTGTCGGACAGGCCGCGATAGGCGGCGGCGTCGAGTTGCTCGGCGCCAGCCAGGCGCTGCGCGTCCTTCACTGGCAGCGCGAAGTCCTGGCCGCTGACGTACAGGCTGGCGCCACGCTTGGCCCGACGCCAGGCCAGGCGGGCCCACGGGTGGCGCTGCAGCAGCAGGCCGGAGGCCAGCGCTTCGACCACTTCCTCCGCGGCTGGTGCGGCCTGGTGGGCCATCACTTCACCGGCGGCGCGGTAGGTGGTGATGAAGCGGCCGAACCAGTCACCCAGCTTGTCCGGGTCGTTCATGCGGATGGCGTTGAGGGCGGTGATCACCCGCGCCATCGCCACCGTGTCGATTTCGTTCGGGTCGGCCGGCACCTTCAGGTCGGCATCCTGGTAGCGGATGTTCTCGTCGGCATCGGCGATCAGGGTGTCCAGGTAGTCGCTGATCAGCTCGGCCGACGCCGGTGCGCGCATGCCGAACGAGAAGGTCAGGCAGGGATCTTCGGCGACACCGTGGTGCGGCACGTTCGGCGGCAGGTACAGCATGTCGCCCGGCGCCAGCACCCAGTCGTGGGTGGGTTTGAACACCTTCAGCAGCTTCAGTTCGACGTCCGGGCGGAAGCCCAGCGGCGGCTGCTTGCCCTTGATCGATTCGCTGGCGTCGATCTGCCAGCGGCGGCGGCCATGGGCCTGCAGCAGGAACACGTCGTACTGGTCGACGTGGGCGCCGACCGAGCCGCCGGTGGCGGCAAAGCTGATCATCACGTCATCCATGCGCCAGCGCGGCAGGAAGCTGAAGTGCTCGATCAGCGCGCGCACGTCCTTGTCCCACTTGTCCACGTCCTGCACCAGCAGGGTCCAGTCGCGGTCGGGCAGGGCGGGGAAGATCTCTTCCTGGAACGGGCCGGTACGCACGCGCCAGCCATCCTGGTCTTTGTCGTGCTCGATCAGGCGCGCCAGCACGCCTTCCTCGCAGGCCAGCCCGGCCAGGTCTTCCGGCTGCACCGGGGTCTGGAAGTCCGGGAAGGCATTGCGGATCAGCAGCGGGCGCTTCTGCCAGAAATCGCGCAGGAAGGTGGCCGGCGCCATGCCCAGCGGCTGGCCGGGGCGGGCGGTGACTTCGATCAGGGGGGCGGAGGACTTGCGGGCGGCCATGGGGGAATCCTTGCAGCGGAAAGCGGGAGGGGCGGCGCGGCGGGCCGCCTGAGATCTCCATTGTCCGCCGTTCGTGGGGATTGCGCACGTGCGCGGGATTGTCGCGGTGGGGCCGGCCAACGGCGGAGCCCCTCGTGGCGGGGTCTGGTCGCGTAAAGCGCTGGCTTCATAGACTGGGCCGGGCGGGGTGGGTTCGCGGGACACGCCGTAAACCCGTCCATGGGGGCTCGATGGCGCCATCCATGGCGCCAACGGTCCCGCGAACCCACCCCGCCCGGCCCCTGACAGTTTCCTGCGGGGGCCGCCACGGAATGGAAGAAGAAAAGCAAGGCAAAAGCGGGTCGCGCGCTGCGCTTGCTCATGCTCCTGGGCTCGTGGGGTCAGATCCCTTTTCCAATGGAAAAGGGATCTGACCCCATCGGACAAACGAAAGAGGGACGCGGCGAAGCCGCGTCCCTCTTTCAAATTCCGTCCCGACAACCCACTGCTCTTCGATCCGTCACCGGAAAACTGTCAGAGGTGGGGCGGGTTGGGTTCGCGGGGGTGTCCGCGGCATGGATGCCGCGGCCAAGCCCCCAGGGACGGGTTCACGGCGTCCCCCGCGAACCCAACCCGCCCCGCCAAGCACGGCATAACCCAGAGCCGCCTTTGACGTTGCAGTTCCTTTTGCCGTTGCAGTAAAGCCTGCCGCAGGCAGCGCCCGCGGCCGCCGCCGCAAAGGAAACCCCTTAGATCTTCTTCGCCAGCGACTCAGCCAAGCCCGTGTAGCCGCCCGGGGTCATCTCCAGCAGGCGCTGCTTCGCATCCGCCGGCAGCTCCAGCCCCTGCACGAACGCGCGCATCGACTCGGCGGTGATGCCCTGGCCGCGGGTCAGCGCCTTCAGCTGCTCGTACGGGTTCGGCAGGCCGTGGCGGCGCATCACTGTCTGCACGGCCTCGGCCAGCACTTCCCAGGCCGCGTCCAGATCGGCGTCCAGGCGCTGCGGGTTCACTTCCAGCTTGCCGAGCCCCTTGGCCAGCGAATCCAGTGCCACCTGGCTGTGGCCGAACGCGGTGCCCAGCGCACGCAGCACGGTGGAATCGGTCAGGTCGCGCTGCCAGCGGCTGATCGGCAGCTTGGCGCTGAAATGCTCGAACAGCGCATTGGCGATGCCGAAATTGCCTTCGGCGTTCTCGAAATCGATCGGGTTGACCTTGTGCGGCATCGTCGACGAACCGACTTCGCCCTCCTTCAGGCGCTGCTTGAAGTAGCCCAGCGAAACGTAGCCCCAGATGTCACGGGCCAGGTCGATCAGGATGATGTTGGCGCGGCGTGCGGCATCGCCGATCTCGGCAATGTTGTCGTGCGGCTCGATCTGCGTGGTGTACGGGTTGAACACCAGGCCCAGGCCGGTCACGAAGCGCTCGGCGAAGGCCGGCCAGTCCACGTCAGGGTAGCTGGCGATGTGGGCGTTGTAGTTGCCGACCGCGCCGTTGATCTTGCCGGTCAGTTCGACGGCGGCGATCTGCCTGCGCTGGCGCTCCAGGCGCGCGACCACGTTGGCCAGTTCCTTGCCTAGGGTGGTCGGCGAGGCGGTCTGGCCGTGGGTGCGCGACAGCATCGGCTGGCCGGCCTGGGAGTGGGCCAGGGTGCGCAGGGTGCTGGCGATGCCGTCCAGCGTCGGCAGCAGCACCTCGCGGCGCGCCTGTTCCAGCATCAGGCCGTAGCTGAGGTTGTTGATGTCTTCGCTGGTGCAGGCGAAGTGCACGAATTCCAGCGCCGGGGCCAGTTCGGCGTCGTCCTTCAGCTGTTCCTTGATGAAGTACTCCACCGCCTTGACGTCATGGTTGGTGGTGCGCTCGATCTCCTTCACGCGCGCGGCCTGGGCCGGGCTGAAGCCGGCGGCCAGCGCGCGCAGGCGGGCGATGGCGGCGCCGGAGAACGGGGCCAGTTCGACGATGCCCGGCTCGGCCGCCAGGGCCAGCAGCCATTCCACCTCGACCGTGATGCGGGCCTTGATCAGGCCGTACTCGGAGAAGATCGGGCGCAGGGCATCGACCTTGCCGGCATAGCGGCCATCGAGCGGGGACAGGGCGAGCAGGGCGGAATCGGACATGTCGGCAGGGCTGGGACGAGCGGCGGGGCCGATATTCTACGACGTGCCGGTCAGGTAGTGCCGGCCGCTGGCTGGCAACCACGCCCGGCTCACGATTCCATGGAGTGCCGGCAGCCGGCCGGCACTGCCTCTTTGCGCGTGCAGAACGGCCCTGCGGACGGAACGATCTGGCCCGTCCTCGTCATCCCACGCTACCGGCAAGGGAGTATCGTTGGCGCAGCCGCCAGCCCGGGAAGCGACACCCTGCCAGCCGCCGCTTCCCTTTCCCCAACTGAAGTAGTGCGGAGTTGATGCAATGAGCAAAGCTGCAAGCAAGGGTTTCAGAATCGAACACGACAGCATGGGCGAGCTGCAGGTGCCTGCCGACGCCTTGTGGGGCGCGCAGACCCAGCGCGCCGTGCAGAATTTCCCGGTGTCGGGCCAGCGCATGCCGCGCGGTTTCATCCGCGCCCTGGGCCTGGTCAAGGGCGCCGCCGCGGGCGTCAACGCAGAACTGGGCCACCTGCCGAAGAACCTGGCCAAGGCCATCCAGACCGCTGCCGCCGAAGTGGCCGCCGGCAACTGGGACGCGCAGTTCCCGATCGATGTCTACCAGACGGGTTCTGGCACGTCGTCGAACATGAATGCCAACGAGGTCATCGCCACCCTGGCCAATCGTGCTGGCAAGGCCGGCAAGACCGCGGTGCACCCCAATGACCACGTCAACCAGGGGCAGAGCTCCAACGACGTGATCCCGACCGCGTTGCGCGTATCGGCGGTACTGGCGGCGCATGAGCAGCTGCTGCCGGCGCTGGTGCACCTGCGCAAGACCCTCGACAAGAAGGGCCGCAGCCTGCGCAAGGTGGTCAAGACCGGCCGCACGCACCTGATGGATGCGATGCCACTGACCTTCGAGCAGGAGTTCGGCGCATGGTCGGCACAGCTGGCCTCGGCACAGGAACGCATCGAAGACAGCCTCAAGCGCGTGCGCCGGCTGCCGCTGGGCGGCACCGCCATCGGTACCGGCATCAATGCCGACCCGCGCTTCGGCGCGCAGGTGGCCAAGGCGCTGAAGCAGCAGACCGGTTTCAAGTTCGACAGCGCCGAGAACAAGTTCGAAGGCCTGGCCGCGCAGGATGATGCAGTGGAACTGTCGGGCCAGCTCAATGCACTGGCCGTGGCGCTGATCAAGATCGCCAATGATCTTCGCTGGATGAACGCCGGTCCGCTGGCCGGGCTGGGCGAGATCGAACTGCCGGCGCTGCAGCCGGGCAGCTCGATCATGCCGGGCAAGGTCAATCCGGTGATTCCGGAAGCCACAGTGATGGCCTGCGCGCAGGTGATCGGCCACCACACCGCGATCACCGTGGCTGGGCAGACCGGCAACTTCCAGCTCAATGTCACCCTGCCGCTGATCGCGGTGAACCTGCTGGATGGCATCGGCCTGCTGGCCAATGTGTCCCGCCTGCTGGCCGACAGCGCGATTGCTGGGCTGAAGGTGCGCGAAGACCGTGTAGCCGAGGCGCTGGCGCGCAACCCGATCCTGGTCACTGCACTGAACCCGATCATCGGCTATGAGAAGGCTGCGGCCATCGCCAAGCGTGCCTACAAGGAACAGCGCCCGGTGCTGGACGTCGCGCTGGAGGACAGCGGCCTGGACGAAGCCGAGCTGCGCCGCCTGCTGGACCCGGCCGCGCTGACTGCCGGCGGCATCCAGGCGGGGGGCGGTGGCGCCGGCGGTTGATCGAACGGCGTGCGGACCAAGGTCCGCACCCCACCACACGCAGGAACGCCGCCCTTGGGCGGCGTTTTTCTTCAGCGACGGTCGGCGACGATGTTGCCGAACGTGTCGGTGTAATCCTTGAATTCCGGGATGCGCTGGATCAGGTCAGCCGGAATTACTTCCATGCCCTCCGGCGGTTGGATTTTCACCGGCTGCATGTTGGGATCGGCCGGAGCGGCGACCAGGGTGTTCTGGCGCAGCACCTGCAGCTTGCCGAACATGGTCTGCAGCATCTGCTTCTGTGCCTCGTCCAGCGGAATCTGGATCTCGTCCACCTTCATCGAGCCATCGCCGAGGATGATGATGTTCGGCGCCGGCGGGCGACGCACGGTGACCATGCCTTCGCTGACGGAAATCTTGGGCTTGCCGCGCTCGGCGCGGTGGTTGCGATAATCCTTGTCACAGCCGACCAGGCCCAGGCAGAGCAGGGCGGCCAGCAGCAGGAACAACTTCTTCATGGCATTCGGTTCGGGGGCGTCCGGGGCCGCCATTGTATGCCGGCTGGCGCACTGCGGCCGGCAGCGGGGTGCCGCTGCCGGCCGGGTGCGCTGATCTGTCACAGGCCTAGCGCAGAACCACGGTGTCCTTGCCGCAGTCGTCGACGTCACTCTGGTCCATCGTGGCGTAGGGCTTGAACGCCGGCAGCTCGCGCGCAAGTGCCTGCTGGCTGGCCAGCATCGCCGGCAGGCGGTTGCAGATGCGCTTGGCCTGGGCCTCGATCTTCTCGGCTTCGGCGTTGATCCGCTTCTCGATACCTTCGCTGTCGCCACTGAAAATGCCCTTGAGTGCCTCGCCGGCAGCGTTGACGCCGAGCTTGGCGCCGGCCAGGCCGACATCCATGCCGTCCATCGCAATGGCGACGACGTGGCCGCGATACTCCAGCAACCGACGGCGCTGGGCCTCGTTGGCCGGTACGTCCTTGCCGTCGATCAACAGGTGGCCGTCCGGTGTGATCTCCGCGCGCGGCTGCTTGTCGGCGGAGATCTTGATGTTGCCTTGGGTGATGTCCTTGCGGGCATCGACCATGGCCTCCTTGACGGTCTGGCCGACGCCGCTGGTGGCCTCGGCGACGCTCTTGCCGACGGTCTTATCGGGCGTGGAAGAAGTGCCGCCGCAGGCGATCAGCGGCAGGCACAGCAGGGTGGCAGGCAGCAGGCGCAGCAGGTTCATGGCAATTCCCTCGAGTCGGTCCGGTGGCGGTTACTTTTTGCGGGGCAGGGTGACCGTGCCGCTGACGTTGCGGTGGCCGACATCGCCGCTGCCGCTATGGTCGACAGTCAGGCTGCCGCGTACGCCGTCCACCTGGATGTCGCCCGAACCATGGCTGCGCACATGCACGTTGCCGCCGATGTCGGACAGATCAACATCACCGGAGCCGACCACGCCGACGTCGACGTTGCCCTGCACGCGCTTGAACCCGATGTCGCCGGAACCGACGGTGTCCAGCCGTGCATTGCCGCGGACTTCGCTGATCTTCAGGTCACCCGAACCGACAGTGCCGGTGACCGCATCGCCGCCGATGTTGCGCGCCTTGACGTCGCCGGAGCCGAGCGACAGCAGGTTCAGCGAGCCGCCGCCGTCGATGTCCAGGTCACCCGAACCCACCGCTGCGTGGATGCTGCCCCGGGTGCCGCGAACGATCGCGTCGCCCGAGCCGACGTCCACGCTCAGTGACTGGGCGTTGTCCACGCTGGCATCGCCGGAGCCGACCTTCAGCTGCAGTGGCAGGTTGTCCGGCACGCTGCCGCGGATGTCCAGCCAGGCATAGCTGTTGCCCAGGGTGATGCCGTTGTGGCGGCCGTCGCGGCGCAGGCTGACGACCAGCTTGTCGCCTTCCCTGCGCTGGTCCAGCACCAGCTGGTCCAGCCATTCCTCGCTGGAGGCACAGGCGCGGCCATCGAGCTGGCCACCGCCCTTGCTGGCGACGACCTTCAGGTCATGCTGGTTCACCTCCAGTACCACCGCCCTGGCGCCGGCCACATCCAGCTTCAGCGTGCGGGCGGCGGTGAACTTGCAGTTCGGAGCATCGGCGGCCAGCGCCGACAGCGGCAACAGCAACAACGCAGAACAGGCGAGCAGGGAACGCATGGGTGGTGCCTCCGGGTGGATGGAATCAGATCTCGCCGGCGCGCTTGCGCAGGCGGATGGCGAGGACGATGAACACGACACCGACGGCGGCACCGATCCACAGTTCCGGCATCGCCAGTGACTTCAGCTGCGAGGCCGGCGACATCAGGCTGACCACCGATTCGAGATCGCGGCGCGTGCCTTCCTCGGCGCTGAGGCGATACACCAGGTCGGTGCCCGGCACGCCGCCCAGCAACAGGCGGCCGACGATGTGCTGCCAGAACCAGCCGGTGGTCAGGCCGATCAGCGGCATCACCTTGGTGGTGCTGACAATGACGCCAGCGAACAGCGGCAGCATCACTGCCCACAGGAACGGCTTGGTACGGGCCCAGGCCGAGCACAGCAGCAGCCAGCCGGCGGTGGGCAGGGCCCACAGGGCGTAGACCGGGATCCAGGCCAGGTGACCGGCGGCCAGGGTCAACGGGCTGGCCGGGCCCCAGATCAGGGTCATCGGGCTGCCACCGTGCATCAGCGCGACGATGCTGATCACCAGCATGAAGCCGAACATGGTGATGATGCCGGCGATCACCGCGATCAGCGGGGCCACGATCAGTGCGCTGATCACCTTGGACAGCACGGTCTGGGTGTCCGACAGCGGCAGCGACTTCC
Source organism: Stenotrophomonas sp. WZN-1 (assembly GCF_002192255.1). NCBI lineage: Bacteria > Pseudomonadati > Pseudomonadota > Gammaproteobacteria > Lysobacterales > Lysobacteraceae > Stenotrophomonas > Stenotrophomonas sp. WZN-1. The sequence goes on along the minus strand of NZ_CP021768.1, from coordinate 2,877,224 downwards.
AGAACAGGATGCTGCGGTCGCGACGGTCGTCGTACAGGGCGCCCAGGCAGTAGAAGAACACCACGAAGGCCAACACCAGGAACGGCCAGGCCGAGCTGAGTACCAGGGTCAGGTCGAGGCCGTTGCCGAGGTCGGTCAGGTCCTTGGCACTGATGTCGCGGGTCAGCAGGGCCAGGTCCAGGCCGTTGATGTTCACGCTCTCGCCGTCGACATGCAGTGCGCCGTTGCGCGCTGCACGGTTCAGCGCAAACAGGCCGAAGGCGATGCCGACGGTGCTCATCACCAGCGAGATCAGGCCGGCGATCAGCGGCGCATACAGGAAACCGCCACGGTTCTCCCAGTACTCGCGCTTGAGCAGCCAGCGCAGGGTGCCCATCGGGCTGACGGGGTGGTTGACGGCATTCATGCGTAGGTCCCCTTCATGATGGCGACGAACAGGTCGGCCAGGCCCGGGCTGCGGGTCTCGCCAAGGGTGGAAAGCTGGGCGCGCGGCACGCCGTCGAACAGCATCACCGTCTTGCCGAACGTCAGGCTGCGCTCGTCGATCGGCTTCAGCGCACGCGCGGTCTCCAGCTGGTCGGCGTTGACCAGTAGTTCGGTGTAGCGCTGGCCGACATCGTCCATTTCTGCATCGAGCACGATGCGGCCATCACGGATGAACATGACGTCGCTGAGGATGTGCTCGATCTCCTCCACCTGGTGGGTGGTGACGATGATGGTCTTCTGTTCGTCGAAATAGTCTTCCAGCAGGCGCTGGTAGAACTCCTTGCGGTACAGGATGTCCAGGCCCAGGGTGGGCTCGTCCAGCACCAGGATGCGGGCATCGATGGCCATCACCAATGCCAGGTGCAGCTGCACGATCATGCCCTTGGACAGTTCGCGCACGCGCTGCTTCGGCTGCAGCTTGGTGTTGGCCAGGAAGCGCTCGCAGCGGGCACGGTCGAAGCGCGGGTGCACGCCGGCCACGAAATCGATCGCCTCGCGGACCTTCAGCCAGCGCGGCAGCACGGCGACGTCGGCAATGAAGCAGATGTCGTTCATCAGCTCGTCGCGGTGCAGCCGCGGGTCGCGGCCGAGCACGCTCAGCTCACCTTCCACCGAAGTCAGGCCGAGGATGGCCTTCAGCGCGGTGGTCTTGCCGGCGCCATTGGGCCCGATCAGGCCGACGATGCGCCCGCTCGGAATGCTGAAGCTGGCATTGTCGAGGGCCACGGTGGTCTTGTAGGCCTTACGCAGGCCTCGGGCGGTGATGACCGGTTCACTTGCAGTGCTATTCATCAGACGTTCCCCTGGGGCAGCAATTCGTCGAGGCTCAGGCCCAGGCGCTGGATGCGCTCCAGCACCGCCGGCCATTCTTCGTTGAGAAAGCGCTCGCGCTCGCTGCTGCGAAGCTGCGTGGCCGCCTGCTCGGTCATGAACATGCCCAGGCCGCGGCGCTTCTCGACCAGGCCTTCATCGGCCAGTTCCTGGTAAGCGCGCGAAACGGTGATGGGGTTTAGCTGGTAGTCGGCGGCCACCTGGCGCACCGAAGGCAGGGCATCGCCCGGCTTGAGGATTCCGTCGAGCATCATGGCGATCACGCGCTCCTTCAACTGACGGTAGATGGGAGCGCCGTCGCTCCACTGGATGTCGCTCATATTCAGCTCCGTGGGGTCAGCGGCTGTGCGAACGAGAAATACGGCATGGACAGGGAGCTGTGCAGCCGACGCGGGGGAGGGGGGGAAGGATCGGCGTTCCCGGCCGGTGGAACGGATGCGTCCTGCGCACTGTCGGTGGAGGCGGGGGCGGTTGGCATGGCCAGCCAGGCCAGCACGATCAGGGTCGAAACAGCAGCGGCCGCGGGTGCGGTGAGGTTGCGACGGATCCGGGCGTTCATGGCTTCCCCCTGTCTCAGGTGACTGGTGTTGTATGCAACTATAACACCGGCACGCCTACGTGCAACCCCTTGCCGTCCCCAACTGATGGCACGGGTGGTCAAATCGCTGAAATATCCAATTATCCATTTGATTTTAAAGGGAAATAAAATTATCGTGCGGGCCAATCAAGCCCTGCCTTCCATTCAGTGATGTCCATGCTATGTCATCACTGCATCGTCGATCGCACCCGGGCAGCGCATTCGCCACGCCGCGTAAAGCCCGGGTAGGCCTGTGCCATCAGGGGCGCCGGAGCCCGGTGCTATAGTTCGGCCGATTCCCGGCCGGCAGTGGCCGGGCCTTGTGAATGGCTACCGCGGACCACTCCTGATGCCCCTGTCGACCGTTTCCCCGCGCCGCCTGCGCGGCCTGTCCCTGCTGACCCTGCTGGTGGCCGGCCTGGCCGGTTCCGCTCATGTGCTGGCGGCCGATCTGCTGGACCTGGACTATCGCCCGCTGGCCAGCAAGCAGCAGGTCAACCTGCAGCAGCGCTACCACGGGCAGGTGCTGCTGGTGGTCAATACCGCAAGCAGATGCGGTTATACCCCCCAGTACGAAGGCCTGGAGGCGCTGCAGAAGCGTTATGCCGGCCGCGGCTTTGCCGTGCTCGGTTTCCCGTCCAACGATTTCAAGGGCCAGGAACCGGGTGACGAGAAGCAGATCCAGGATTTCTGCACGCTTACCTACGGCGTCAAGTTCCCGATGTTCGAGAAGGTGCACGTTGTCGGTGCGGACGCCACGCCGCTGTACCAGCGGCTGACCGCAGCCACCGGTGTGGCGCCGGGCTGGAACTTCCACAAGTACCTGGTTGGCCGCGATGGCAAGGTCATCGCCCAGTTCGCCAGCAAGGTCACGCCGGACGATCCGCAGCTGACCGCGGCCATCGACAAGGCGCTGGCCGCCGCCGCCACACATTGATATCCAGCACGGATGCCTCGACATCCCGGGCATGCGTGCGACAATGTTTCTTTTCGCGCCGACGTCGGCGCCCAGACACTTCCAGGAATGCAGCGAATGAAGATGGGAATGCGCGGCGCCGCGGCGTCGGTTCTGATTCTGGCGATGGGCACTTCGGGTGTCGCTCTGTCGCAACAACCGGCTGCCCCCGCAGCCGCCAAGGAGACCACAACCTTGAATTCCCCCAAGCAGAAGCTCGGCTACGCCATCGGCCTTGATGTCGCCAAGTCGTTCACCCCGATCGCCGATGAGATCGATGTGGCCGCGCTGCGCACCGCCGTGGAGCGTTCGTTCGAAGGCCTGCAGCCGCAGATCACCCAGGAACAGGCCAAGGCCACCGATGCCGCGCTGCGCCAGGTCGTGATGGCCCGCAGCGGCCAGCAGGTGCCCGGCATGGCCCCGGGTTCGCAGCCGCCGAAGGTCGATCGCGTCAAAGTGTCGCAGATGATCGGTTCCTACTCGGTCGGCCCGTCGCTGGCACAGCTGAAGGACGACATCGACGTCGCCTCGCTGTTTGACGCGATCAGCACCGGCCTGAGCAAGGGTCAGCCGAAGATGACGGAAGCTGACGCGACCGCCACCATCCAGGCCTTCATGGGCAGCAAGCAGGCCGAAATGCAGGCCAAGGCTGCTGCCGCCGCGCAGACCAACCGCGAGGAAGGCAACGCGTTCCTGGCCAAGAACAAGACCCAGCCGGGCGTGGTGACCACCTCGTCGGGCCTGCAGTACCAGATCATCCGCCCGGGTAGCGGCGAGCGTCCGCTGCCGAGCAGCAAGGTGCGCGTGAACTACGAAGGCAAGCTGCTCAACGGCACTGTGTTCGACAGCTCCTACGGTCGCCAGCCGGCCGAGTTCGGCCTGGACCAGGTGATCAAGGGCTGGACCGAAGGCGTCGCGCTGATGCCGGTCGGTTCGAAGTACCGCTTCTGGATCCCGGGCGAGCTCGCCTACGGTGAGAACGGTACCCCGGGTGGCCCGATCGGCCCGAACGCGACTCTGACGTTCGACGTCGAGCTGCTGGGCGTCCTGCCGTAAGCGACCACGGAGCCTGCACGGACATGCGCGTTGCGATTTTCGGTACCGGTTATGTAGGGCTGGTGACCGGTACCTGCCTGGCCGACGTCGGCCACCAGGTGGTCTGCGTCGATATCGACCAGGCCAAGGTCGATGGCCTCAACCAGGGCATCATCCCGATCTATGAGCCGGGCCTGGAACCGATGGTGAAGGCCAACCACGCCGCCTCGCGGCTGGCGTTCACCACCGATGCCGCGGCCGCGATCGACCACGGCCAGGTCGTGTTCATCGCCGTCGGCACGCCGCCGGACGAAGATGGCAGCGCCGATCTGCAGTACGTGCTGGCCGTGGCCCGCACCATCGGCCGGCACATGAGCGTGCCGACCGTGGTGGTCAACAAGTCGACGGTGCCGGTGGGCACCGCCGACAAGGTGCGTGCCGCCATTGCCGCAGAGCTGGCGGTACGTGGTGCCGACATCGCCTTCGACGTGGTGTCCAACCCGGAATTCCTGAAGGAAGGCGACGCCGTTGCCGACTGCATGCGCCCGGATCGCATCATCATCGGTGCGACCAGCGCCGAGTCGGTGGCGGTGATGCGGCGCCTGTATGCACCGTTCAACCGCAACCACGACCGCGTGGTGGAAATGGACGTGCGTTCGGCCGAGCTGACCAAGTACGCCGCCAACGCGATGCTGGCGACCAAGATCTCGTTCATGAACGAAATCGCCAACATCGCCGAACGTGTCGGTGCCGATGTCGAGCAGGTCCGCCAGGGCATCGGCTCGGATCCGCGCATCGGCTGGCATTTCATCTACCCGGGCGCCGGCTACGGCGGCTCGTGCTTCCCCAAGGATGTGCAGGCGCTGGCCCGCACCGCGCAGCAGGCCGGCCTGGAGCCGAAACTGCTGAACGCGGTGGAAGCGGTCAACGATGCGCAGAAGGGCCATCTGTTCGCCCTGATCCAGCGCCATTACGACAAGGGCGAGGACGAAGGCGTGCGTGGCAAGACCTTTGCCGTGTGGGGCCTGGCGTTCAAGCCGAACACCGACGACATGCGCGAAGCCTCCAGCCGTCGCCTGCTGGCGCAGCTGTGGGAAGGCGGTGCGACGGTGCGTGCCTACGATCCGGAAGCGATGCACGAGTCGCAGCGCATCTTCGGTGAACGCGATGACCTGGTGTTCTGCAGCACTGCCAACGAGGCGCTGCAGGGCGCTGATGCACTGGTCGTGGTTACCGAGTGGAAGCAGTTCCGCAGCCCCGATTTCCAGAAGTTGCGTGAGCAGTTGAAGGACGCGGTGGTGTTCGACGGCCGCAACCTGTACGAGCCGGCGGACGTGGAAGCAGCGGGCCTGGCGTATTACGGCATTGGCCGGGGGCGCTCGCTGCATGTCTGATCTGCTGCCAACCGAACGCGAGCAGGCGCTGGAAGCGCGCCTGGTCGAACTGGAAATGCGCGTGTCCTTCCAGGAACAGGCGCTGGCCGAACTGAGCGATGCGCTGGCCGATGCCCGCATGCAGGGCATGCGCAACGCCGACGTGCTGCGCGTGCTGCTGGAAGACCTGGGCAAGGTCCGCAACGCGCTGAATTCTTCCGATCCGGCGAGCGAACCGCCGCCGCCGCACTACTGATCCGAATCCTATGAGCGATACCCTCCGCGACCAGCTGATGGGCCTGGGCTTCAAGCCTGCGCCCAAGCCCGAGCGCAAGAATGATGGCCCCCGCCGTGATGGCCGCCCGCAGGGCAAGGGTGGCAACGGCAATGGAAAGCCGCAGGGCGCTGGCAAGGGCGAGCACAAGCCCGGCGAGCGTCGTGGGCATGGCCATGGCGGCCCGGGCAAGCCCGGCCAGTCGCGTGGCCCGGGCCAGCAGGGCCCGCGCAAGCCGCGCAGCGCCGAAGAGATGGACCTGGCCAAGGCCTATGCCATCCGCGCGCAGAAGGAAAAGGAAGAGCGCATCGAGACCGAGCGCCTGAAGCAGGAAGAAGCGCGTGTGCGCCGCGAGGCCAAGGCCAAGCTGGAAGAACTGCTGAAGGACAAGGGCCTGAATGCCGAAGCGGCGGACATTGCCCGCCACTTCCCGTACGGCGGCAAGATCAAGCGCATCTATGTGACCGCCGAACAGCTGACCGCGCTCAACGCCGGTGAGCTGGGCGTGGTCCAGCTCAATGGCCGCTACCTGCTGGTGACCGCCGAGGTGCTGGCGCAGTCCGAGGCGGTGTTCGCCGCATCAGTGGCGCTTAAGGTCGACCCGAATGCGCCGGCCGAGGAAGATCCGTACGCGGACCCGCAATACCAGGTGCCGGACGACCTGGTCTGGTAAAGGGCCTGCAGGATGATTGAAACGCCGGGCGTCGCCCGGCGTTCTCGTCAGAGGGGGCGGGTGCTGTGTCGCGCACGGATCAGCGGCAGGCTCAATGCGAAGAAGCAGAGCAGTGCGCCAATCAGGGCGAAGCCGCTGCCGGCCAGGAATGCGGTGCGGCCGTCGTCGATCTTCCACAGCTGGCCGGCAATGAGTGCGCCGAGCACGCCACCGACGCCGGACGAGAATCCGTACAGCAGCCCTTGGCCATGCCCATTGAGGCGACCGGGGAAGTAGGTCGCCAGCATCTGCATCGCTGCAGCGAAGAACGCCGCAAAGCCCAGCGCGTGCGCGGTCTGTGCCAGCAGCATCACCGGCAGGTTTTCCGGAAACAGTGCGGTCACGGCCCAACGCAGGCAGGAACTGACCAGCGCGATCAGCAGCATCCAGCTGGCGTCATAGCGGCGGAAGAAGCGGCCGATGGTGAAGAACACGCCTACTTCGAAGACCACGCCGATGGTCCACAACAAGCCCAGGGTGGAGGTGCGGTAGCCATGATGGTCCATGTAGACCGAAAAGAACGTGTAGTACGGACCGAATGACAGCTGCTCCATGAAAGCAGCCAGGAAGAACGCCAGCACCGGCGGGCGGCGCACGATCTGCCAGAAGCCGCTGGCGTCGCCGTCGGTCTTGCCGATGCCGCGTGCGTAGTGGTTGCTGAAGGCCGAGACGACCAGCAGCGCGAACAGTGGCAGCATCATCCACGGCAGCAGCCCGGCGCGGCTGGCCGTGCCGTCGCCTTCGATCAGCCAGCCGAACAGGGTCACGACGGCGATGAAGCCGAGCGAGCCCCAGACCCGGATCAGCCCGTAGCGATGGCTGTCGTTGCCCAGGTGGGTGAGGGTGATCGACTCGAACTGCGGCATGACCGCGTTGTAGAAGAGGCAGAACACCACCATTGCCGGGTACATCCACGGCTGCGGCAGCGGCAGCAGGAAGACCGCGAAGCTGAGCAGGGTCAGCACGCAGCCGATGCGCAGCAGGCGGATCGGTCGCGGTGATGCGGCCGCCAGCGAAGTCCAGGTGCTGGGCGCGATCACGCGGGTGGCGTACCACAGGCCCATCATCACGCTGATGGCGGTCACGCTCATGCCGCGCGCGGTCAGGAACAGGCTCCAGTACGGAGTAAACGCGCCCAGCGCCGCGTAGTAGAACAGGTAGAAGCTGGAGAGGCGGGCAACGGGAACGGTCATCGCGGAATGATGAGGCAAAAAGGGGACAGAGGGGATTTGGTCGTTCGTGCATCAGCGACTTAATCCCCTCCGTCCCCTTTTTTGTGTCATTCGGGGTCGTAGTCGAGGTTGGAGGCGAGCCAGCGTTCGGCCTGGGCACGGTCCACGCCTTTGCGGCGGGCGTAGTCGCTGACCTGCTCTCGGCTGAGGCGGCCGACCACGAAGTACTGGCTCTGCGGATGGCTGAAGTAATAGCCCGAGACAGCGGCCGTGGGCAGCATCGCGAAGCTCTCGGTCAGCGCCATGCCGGCGTTCGCTTCGGCCTGCAGCAGGTCGAACAGGCGGCGTTTTTCGCTGTGCTCCGGGCAGGCGGGATAGCCCGGTGCGGGGCGGATGCCGCGGTACTGCTCGTTGATCAGGGCTTCGTTGTCCAGCGTCTCGGCGCGCTCATGGCCCCAGAACTCGGTACGCACGCGCTGGTGCAGGCGCTCGGCCAGCGCCTCGGCGAAGCGGTCGGCAAGGGCCTTCAGCAGGATCGCGTTGTAGTCGTCATGCTCGGCCTCGAAGCGCGCGACGTGCGCGTCGATGCCGATACCGGCAGTGACCGCGAACGCGCCGATCCAGTCCTGCTTGCCACTGTCGGCGGGCGCGATGAAATCGGCCAGGCAGAAATCCGGGCGCTCGGCCGGTTTGTCCACCTGCTGGCGCAGGAAATGCAGGGTGGTTTCGCCCTGCGGGTGCTGCACGCGCACGTCGTCGCCGATGCTGTTGGCCGGCCACAGGCCGAACACGGCTTTGGCGGTCAGCCATTTCTCATCGACGATGCGGTCGAGCATCGCGCGGGCGTCCTTGTAAAGTTCACTGGCCTCGGTGCCGACGATCTCGTCGGTGAGGATGGCCGGGAACTTGCCGGCCAGCTCCCAGGCCTGGAAGAACGGCGTCCAGTCGATGTAGTCGACCAGTTCAGCCAACGGGTAGTCGTCGAATACGTGCAGGCCGGGCTGGTCCGGTGCCGGTGGCGTGTAGCTGTCCCAGCCGCCCTGGAATTTCTGCCCACGCGCGTGTTCCAGCGTGACCAGGCGCTTGGCGTCGCCACGGTTGCGGTGGCGGGCACGAATCTCGGCATAGTCGGCTTCGTTGGCGGCGACGAAGGCTTCGCGCAGGTCGCGCGAGATCAGTGACTGGGCCACGCCCACCGCGCGCGAGGCATCCTTCACCCACACCGTCGGCGCCTTGTAATGGGGGTCGATCTTCAGCGCGGTGTGCGCGCGTGAGGTGGTGGCGCCGCCGATCAGCAGCGGCAGGTCGAAGCCCTGGCGCTCCATCTCGCGGGCGACGTGGCTCATCTCCTCCAGCGACGGGGTGATCAGTCCGGACAGGCCGATCAGGTCGGCGTTGTGCTCGCGCGCGGCATCGAGGATCTTCTGCGCCGGCACCATCACGCCGAGGTCGACCACCTCGAAGTTGTTGCAGGCCAGGACCACGCCGACGATGTTCTTGCCGATGTCATGCACGTCGCCCTTCACCGTGGCCATGATGATCTTGCCGTTGCTCTTGGCGGTGTCACCGCTGCGCGCCTTCTCCGCTTCGATGTACGGCAGGAGGTAGGCCACGGCCTTCTTCATCACGCGTGCGGATTTTACCACCTGCGGCAGGAACATCTTGCCGGCACCGAACAGGTCGCCGACGATGTTCATGCCGTCCATCAACGGACCCTCGATCACGTCCAGCGGGCGGCTGGAGGCCTGCCGGGCCAGCTCGGTGTCTTCCTCGACCCAGGCATCCAGGCCGTGCACCAGGGCATGCGCCAGGCGCTGCGCGACCGGCTTCTCACGCCAGGCGAGGTCTTCGGTCTTCGCCGCGCCCTTCCTGCCCTTGTAGCGCTCGGCGATCTCCAGCAGGCGCTCGGTGGCATCGCTGCGGCGGTTGAGGATCACGTCCTCGACGCGCTCGCGCAGCTCCGGCTCCAGTTCGTCGTAGATCGGCATGGCGCCGGCGTTGACGATGCCCATGTCCATGCCGGCGGCAATGGCGTGGTACAGGAACACCGAGTGGATGGCCTGGCGCACCGTTTCGTTGCCGCGGAACGAGAACGAGACGTTGGAGACGCCACCGGAGACGTGGCAGTGCGGCAGGGTCTGCTTGATGATGCGGGTGGCTTCGATGAAGTCCACCGCATAGTTGTCGTGCTCTTCGATGCCGGTGGCGACGGCGAAGATGTTCGGGTCGAAGATGATGTCCTGGGGCGGGAAGCCGATCTCGTCGACCAGGATGCGGTAGGCGCGGGTGCAGATCTCGACCTTGCGCGCACAGGTGTCGGCCTGGCCGCTTTCGTCGAACGCCATTACCACTGCGGCGGCACCGTAGCGCAGCACCTTGCGCGCGTGCTCGCGGAACAGCGCCTCGCCTTCCTTCAGCGAGATCGAATTGACCACGCTCTTGCCCTGCAGGCACTTCAGGCCGGCTTCGATGACGCTCCACTTGGAGGAGTCGACCATGACCGGGATGCGGGCGATGTCCGGCTCGGACATGATCAGGTTGAGGTAGCGGGTCATCGCCGCTTCCGAATCGATCAGGCCCTCGTCCATGTTGACGTCGAGGATCTGCGCGCCGCTGGCGACCTGCTGGCGGGCCACGTCCACCGCTTCTTCGTAGCGGCCTTCCTTGATGAGCTTGCGGAACTGCGCACTGCCGGTGACGTTGGTGCGTTCGCCGACGTTGATGAACAGCAGGTCCGGAGTGATGACCAGGGGTTCCAGGCCGGACAGGCGGGTGTAAGGCGAGGTGCTCATGCGGCCTGCTGCTCCTGTGCGCCGGGCAGGGCGCGTGGCGGCAGCCCGGCCACGGCCTGGGCGATCGCACGGATGTGGTCGGGGGTGGAACCGCAGCAGCCGCCGACCAGGTTCAACAGGCCATCCTCGGCGAAACCACGCAGGGTACCGGCCATGTCCTCGGGCGTCTCGTCGTACTCGCCGAAGGCATTGGGCAGGCCTGCGTTGGGATGCGCGCTGACGTAGCAGTCGGCGACCTGCGAGAGGGTTTCCACGTGCGGGCGCATCGCATCGGCGCCCAACGCGCAGTTCAAGCCGATCGACAGCGGGCGTGCATGCGCCAGTGACGCATGGAAGGCCTCGGCGGTCTGCCCGGACAGCGTGCGCCCGGAGGCATCGGTGATGGTGCCGGAAATCATCACGGGCAGGCGTGCGCCACGCGCGTCGAAGGCTTCCTCCAGCGCATACAGCGCGGCTTTCGCGTTGAGGGTATCGAAGATGGTCTCGACCATGAGGGTGTCGGCGCCGCCGTCGATCAGGCCCTCGATGGCTTCGCGATAGGTGTCGCGCAACTCGTCGAAGCTGGTGTTGCGGAAGCCGGGATCATTGACGTCGGGGCTGATCGAGGCGGTGCGGCTGGTAGGGCCGATCACCCCGATCACGAAGCGCGGTTTGCCCGGCGTGGTCGCGGCCACGGCATCGCAGCAGGTGCGTGCGACCGCGGCCCCGGCCTTGTTCAGCTCGTACACCAGGTGTTCGAGGTGGTAGTCGGCCTGGCTGACCGAGGTGGCGTTGAAGGTGTTGGTCTCGACCAGGTCCGCGCCGGCGTCCAGGTAAGCGGTATGGATGTCGGCGATGACCTGCGGCCGGGTCAACAGCAGCAGATCGTTGTTGCCCTTCAGGTCATGGCCTTCCGGCGCGCCGTGGTCGCAGCCGGGGCCGTGCGCATGGTCATACCCACCGGCGAAACGCTCGCCGCGGTAGTCGCCTTCCTGCAGGCCATGGCGCTGGATCATGGTGCCCATCGCACCGTCGATGATCAGGATCCGCTCGCGCAGGGCGTCGAGCAGGGCATTGGCACGATCAGGATGCAACCAGGGCAGGGCAGGCATGGCGGTCTCGGGCTCAGGGCTTGTTGGCGATCAGCGAAATCACTTCGAAGTGCGGCGGACGCTTTTCGCGGGTGACCGTCTCCAGGCTGGATACCTGCAGGCCGGCCTTGTCGACGAACTTGCGCAGCTCCTTGTCGCTGAAGCCGAGGTTGACGTGGCCATAGGCCTCCACCGCCGCCTTGTGCTCGTGGCGGGCCAGGCTGCACAGCAGCAGGCGACCGCCCGGGCGCAGTACGCGTGCGGCTTCGGTCACCGCCTGTGCCGGTTTGCTGGCGTAGGTCAGCGCGTGCATCAGCACCACCAGGTCGAAGCTGCCGTCCTTGAACGGCAGGGCATGCATGTCGCCCTCGCGCACCTCCACATTGGGCAGCCGGCGCAGGCGCTCGCTGGCGGCCGCGACCACGCGCGCGCTGGTATCGATGCAGATGTAGCGCTTGGCGTGGGGGGCGACCAGTTCGGCCAGCACGCCGTCACCGGAGGCGATGTCCAGCACGTCGCCGGTTTCCAGCAACGGCAGGGCGGTGCGCGCCAGCGCCTCCCAGGTACGGCCCGGAGAGTAGTGGCGCTCCATGTCGCCGGCCACGCTGTCGGCCCAGTTCTGGTCCGAGGCGCGGTGGGCCAGCACTGCAGCCACCCGCTCGGCATCCTGCCGCAGCAACGGGTCGTCGCTTCCGTTGCTCAAGGCATGCCACAATGCACGCTGCGCCGGGTCCAGCTGGGCCTCGTCGAAGCGGTAGTAGGCCGACACGCCGGCACGGCGGTCGCGGACGAGGCCGGCTTCCTTCAGGCGCGCCAGGTGGGTGGACACGCGCGGCTGCGCCAGCCGGGTGATCGCCGACAGTTCGGCCACGGTCAGTTCTTCCTGCTCCAGCAGCGCCAGCAGGCGCACGCGGGTGGCATCGGCGAACACCTTCAGGCGGGTCGACCAGTCTTCCAGATCCATAAATATCTACCTATCGCGATATAGAGATATATTCGCCGAGAAGGCCTGCCGCGGTCAAGTCGCCAGCGTACGGAAACCGCCGGGCCCCGGTACAATCGGGACACCTGGGCGCGCCGTATGCAGCCCATAACTTCATGTACCCGGGAGGGTGTTGTGGATTTCAGCTTTACCGAAGAGCAGTTGATGCTGCAGGACGTGGCGCGGCGCATCGCGCAGGAAAAGATCGCCCCCAGCGCAGAGCACCATGACCGCACGGGCGAGTTCCCGCTGGACAACATCCGCCTGCTGGGCGAGAACGGCCTGATGGGCATCGAAGTGCCGACCGAATACGGCGGTGCGGGCATGGACCCGGTTGCGTACGTGCTGGCGATGGTGGAGGTCGCCGCCGCCGACGCAGCCCACTCGACCATCATGTCGGTCAACAACTCGCTGTTCTGCAATGGCATCCTCACCCATGGTACGGAGCAGCAGAAGCAGACCTACGTGCGTGCCATCGCCGAAGGCACTGCCATCGGCGCGTTCGCGTTGACCGAGCCGCAGTCCGGCTCCGACGCCACCGCCATGCGCTGCCGCGCGGTGAAGCAGGCCGACGGCACCTTCGTCATCAATGGCAAGAAGAGCTGGATCACCTCCGGCCCGGTGGCCAAGTACATCGTGCTGTTCGCGATGAGCGAGCCGGACAAGGGCGCGCGCGGCATCACTGCTTTCATCATCGATACCGACAAAGCCGGTTTCGGTCGTGGCAAGACCGAGCCCAAGCTGGGCATCCGTGCCTCGGCCACCTGCGAGATCGAGTTCAACGATTACGTGGCGCAGGCCGAAGACGTGCTGGGCCAGGAAGGCGAGGGCTTCAAGATCGCCATGGGCGTGCTCGATGCTGGCCGCATCGGCATTGCTTCGCAGGCCATCGGCATCGCCCGCGCCGCCTATGAAGCGACGATCGAGTATGTGAAGGAGCGCAAGGCATTCGGCGCCGCAATCGGCACCTTCCAGATGACCCAGGCCAAGATCGCCGACATGAAGTGCAAGCTAGACGCAGCGCTGCTGCTGACCCTGCGCGCAGCGTGGGTGAAGGGCCAGGGCAAGCGCTTCAGCAATGAAGCGGCCATTGCCAAGCTGACCGCTTCGGAAGCGGCGATGTGGATCACCCACCAGGCCGTGCAGATCCACGGCGGCATGGGCTACTCCAAGGAAATGCCGCTGGAGCGCTACTTCCGTGATGCCAAGATCACCGAGATCTACGAGGGCACCTCGGAGATCCAGCGCCTGGTGATCGCCCGCAACGAGACCGGGCTGCGCTGAGTTGCATGGCCGTGCCGCTGCAAGGGCGGCGCGGCCAGTCGCTCCCTGTCATGCAGGGATGACGACATCACACCGGCAGTGCGTCAGCGAGGCACATCGCACTGGAGCTGCCTGCCATCCCAGCGGCAGATGGGGCCGGACGGCGCTGCGCCCGGATTGACGATGATCTGCACGCCATACAGGTGCGCCGAATCCAGCCAGTTCTGGTAGCTCTGTTCGTCGCTGAAGTGATAGGCACCAGAGTAGCCTTCGCCGGTTTCGGCATTGGATGCCGCGCCATCGGGAATGCGGTTGCCGCTGGCGTCCACGCTTTCGCCGGACACGTACTTGGCTCTATCCACGGAATCCGGTGAGATCACCAGCCTGGTCCGGGAGCCATCGCGCCAGGTGATGACATAGGTCACCGTCTGCACCCCGAACAGCTTGCTGACCCAGCTCAGGACGATCGAAGAGAGGGTGGTGGCCAGCGAGTTCCACGCCGCGTGTTCGGTGTTGGCGCCGCTGAAGGCCTGGCCAACGGCGAGTTCCAGCTGGCTGCGGTAGGTTGCCGAATGGACGACGTCATAGGCATTGAGATCTTTCATTGCAGGCGGGAAGGTCATTCCATTCGCGCTCTGTGGGTCGTCGGGATGGATGGGGACGACGGCGCCGCTGCCGAAGGCCTGCGGGACGAACTGTGTCCCGGATGCAATGTGGCCCTGCGGCAGTGCAAGGATCCGTTTGAACGTCGCGGTCACTTCCGCTGGGACCGCTGTGGGAACGGCACGATAGCGCCGCAGTTCGCGGTCATATTCCACGGTATAGCCATTGAGACGACGTTGGTCCGGGTCGACCACGACCGTCAGGCCCACTCCGGATTGGAGCGCCGCTGACCGTGGATCGGCGCAGGGGCTGCAGGGCACGACGCCGCCCGCATGGGCGGGCGATTGTGAGACGACGGCGGCTGCAAGCAGGAGACAGGCTGCGAGCCATTGGGTGCGAAGCAAGCCGGGCATGGGAGCTCCTTGTACAGTCCATTGAAGGAGCGACATGGATACCGTCGCCATGTGAGCAGCGCTGCGAGGCGGTTCACACCTTCTTCGGCTGTGTTGGCAGGCGGCAACGAATGCCGCAGATGACCTGGACGAGCCGGCACGAGCCGACAGCTGCTGTCTGGCAGCGTTGAAGTGGCTGGCCGGCGCTGGATGATCACGACAGCGTTGGCCTTCCCACTACAATGCCCTCCGCTTTTACGGAGAACGTGCCGATGATCTACCGCGGTTGGGGAATCATGACGCTGGTGACGCCGATTGCAGCCATCCTGCTGCTGGCGTACTTCTTCCCGCATGACGGCCCCAGGGGCAACATTCCGCTGCAGCAGGTCCTGCTGGGGGCAGGGATCGGCGCAGCCCTGAACGTGCTGCTGGGCCTGTGGCTCAACCGGGCACCCCGGCAGAAGGGTGTGGCCGCGCCCCATCATTTCTTCTTCGTACCGATGCAGTGGGCTGCATTGGCTCTGGTGGCGGTGTGCGTGGTGGTTGCACTGCTGCGCTGAGGCGTAGCGCCCACAGCTCTGGTAGGTGCCAACCTTGGTTGGCACGAATCGAAGAGCGCCAACCAAGGTTGGCATCTACCAGGTGGCAAAGAAAAAAGGCCCCGGATCACCCCGGGGCCTTTCTGTTTCAGCTCACCACCGGATCAACGATCCGGGCGGTGTGCAGCATCCGCGTCGCGCTGGCGCTCCATGAACTCCTTCGACGGTTCATCCAGCTTGTCACCCAGCATGCGGCGCACGACCACGAAGAACACCGGGATCATCAGCAGGCCGAGCAGGGTGGCGAACAGCATGCCGCCGATCACGCCGGTGCCGATGGCATGGCGGGAGTTGGCGCCGGCGCCGGTGGAGATCGCCATCGGGATCACGCCCATGATGAACGCAAACGACGTCATCAGGATCGGGCGGAAGCGCAGGCGGGCCGCCTCGATGGTGGCATCGCGCAGGTTCTTGCCGGCTGCGCGCTGCTCCACTGCGAACTCCACGATCAGGATCGCGTTCTTCGCCGCCAGGCCGATCACGGTGATCAGGCCGATCTTGAAGAACAGATCGTTGGGCAGGCCGCGCAGCATCGACAGGCCGAGGGCACCGAGCACGCCCAGCGGCACGACCAGCAGCACCGCCACCGGGATCGACCAGCTTTCGTACAGGGCCGCCAGGCACAGGAACACCACCACGATGGACAGCACCAGCAGCAGCGTCGCGGCGTTGCCGGCCAGGATTTCCTGGTAGGACATGCCGGACCAGTCGTAGCCGAAGCCGGCCGGCAGGTCGTCGTTGACGATGCTCTCCATGGTCTGCATCGCTTCACCCGAGCTGGTACCCGGGGCCTGCGAGCCGACGATGTTGATCGCCGAGTAGCCGTTGTAGCGGCTCAGCGACGGCGGTGCCGAAACCCATTCGGACTTGACCACCGTGTTCAACGGGATCATCGCGTTGGTGCCGTCCGCATTGGTGGTCAGGCTGGACGGGCTGTAGAAGCTCTTCAGCGATTCCTGGCCGGTGCGGTACGGGCCATCGGCCTGCATGGTCACGCGCTTGATGCGGCCTTCGTAGAAGAAGTCGTTGACGTACACCGGAGCCAGCATCAGCTGGATGGTGCTGTACACGTCCGACACCGACATGCCCATCGACTGC
The DNA here is from genome assembly GCF_002192255.1 of Stenotrophomonas sp. WZN-1. Taxonomy (NCBI): domain Bacteria; kingdom Pseudomonadati; phylum Pseudomonadota; class Gammaproteobacteria; order Lysobacterales; family Lysobacteraceae; genus Stenotrophomonas; species Stenotrophomonas sp. WZN-1. Next base: position 2,861,010 of record NZ_CP021768.1, on the reverse strand, counting down.
GCCTGCACGCGGTCGACGTGCAGCTGCAGCTGCGGGGCGTTCTCCAGCCCGTTCGGACGCACGCCGACCAGTGCTTCGGGCTTCTGCGCAGCCTTGCCCAGCAGGATGTTGCGCGCCTGGGTCAGCTGTTCATAGCCCGCACCACTGCGGTCCTGCAGCCACATGTCGAAGCCGCCGAACTGACCGAGGCCCTGCACGGTGGGCAGGTTGACCACGAAGATCTGCGCTTCCTTGATGCCGTAGAACGCGCCGTTCATGTTCTGGATGAACTCGGGCGCGGTGAACTTGCGTTCCTCCCACGGCTTCAGGCGGATGAAGCCCATGCCCACGTTCTCGCCGGAACCGACGAAGCTGAAGCCAGCCACCTGCAGCATGCCTTCATAGCCATCCTGCTTTTCCAGGATGCCACGCATCTGCGCGAACACTTCGTTGGTCTGGCCCTTGGTCGAGCCCGGCGGCAGCTGCACGATCGCCAGCGCATAGCCCTGGTCTTCTTCCGGCAGGAAGCTGCCCGGCATGCGGGTGAACAGGAAGCCGCACAGCGCGGTCAGCACCACGAACAGGATCATCCAGCGCGGCGCATGGCGCACCGCCGAGGTGATGTGGCCCACATAGGTGTGGCTGATCTTGTCGTAGTACTTGTTGAAGGTGCGGTAGACGATGTTCGGGTTGTCGTTGTGCGTCGGCTTGAGGAAGGTCGCGCACAGCGCCGGGGTGAAGCCCAGTGCCAGGAACGCCGAGAACGCCATCGAGATGGCGATGGTCAGCGCGAACTGCTTGTAGATCTCACCGGCGGCACCACCCTGCAGGGCGGACGGGATGAACACCGCGGCCAGCACGACGGTGATCGCCACCACCGCGCCAGTGATCTGGGTCATCGCCTTCTGCGTGGCCGGCTTCGGCGCCAGGCCTTCCTCGGTCATGATGCGTTCGACGTTCTCGATCACCACGATCGCGTCATCGACCACGATGCCGATCGCCAGCACCATCGCGAACAGGGTCAGCTGGTTGATCGTGAAGCCGATCATCCACATGCCCAGGAAGGTACCGAGCAGGGCCACCGGGATGACCAGGGTCGGGATCAGGGTGGCGCGGAAGTTCTGCAGGAAGATCAGCATCACCAGGAACACCAGGAACACTGCTTCGAACAGTGTCTTGACCACTTCCTGGATGGAGATCTTGACGAAGGTGGTGCTGTCGTACGGAGAGAACCAGGTCACGCCGGCCGGGAAGCTGGGCTGCAGCTCGTCCATCTTGGCGCGCACCGCATCGGCCACGTTCAGGGCGTTGGCGCCCGGCAGCAGCTGGATGGCGAAGGCGCCGGTCGGCTTGCCGTTGTACTGGGTGTCGAAGCCGTAGTTGTTGGCACCGAAGGCAACGCGGGCGATGTCCTTCAACAGCACGCGCGAGCCGTCAGCGTTGGCGCGCAGGATGATGTTCTCGAACTCCTGCGGCGAGCTGAAGCGGCCTTCGGCCGAGACCGTGGCGGTGAAGTGCTGGCCTTCCGGCGACGGGTCCGAACCCAGCGCACCGGCAGCGAACTGCACGTTCTGCGCACGCACCGCGGCCAGCACCTGGCTGGCCGACAGGCCGTAGCCCTGCATCTTTTCCGGGTTCAGCCAGATGTTCATGGCGTACTCGGAACCGAACTGCTGGGTGCTGCCGACGCCGGGGATACGCGAGACCTGGTCGAGCACGCGCGAACCGACGATGTCGTTCAGGGCGTCACGGTTGATGGCCGGTGTATCGGACTGCAGCGCGATCACCATCAGGAAGCCGGCGTTGGCCTTGGCCACCACCACGCCCTGCTGGGTCACTTCCGACGGCAGTCGCGGCGTGGCCAGCGAGACCTTGTTCTGCACCTGCACCTGGGCGATGTCCGGATCGGTACCGGTCTCGAAGGTCAGGGTGATCTGCGCGCGGCCATTGGAGGCCGAAGAGGAACTGAAGTACAGCAGGTGATCGATACCGGTCAGCTGCTGCTCGATCACCTGGGTGACCGATTTCTCGGTGGTGTCCGCACTGGCGCCCGGGTAGGTCGCCGAGACGGTGACCTGCGGCGGGGCGATGTTGGGATAGGACTCCACGCCCAGGTTGAGGATCGCGATCACGCCGCTGAGCGAGATCAGGATCGCAACCACCCAGGCGAAGACTGGATGTTCGATGAAAAATTTAGGCATGACGGAAGGTTCCCGTTACTGCTTGTTCGAATCGGTGGCGGCCGGCTTGGCCGCATCGGCCTGCTCGGGCTTGGCCGCGTCGGCCGGTGCCTTGCCCGCGGCCGGTGCTGCGCTCGCCGGAGCGGCGCCGCCTGCGGCAGGCTTGCCGTTGGCGTCCTGCCCCGGGGTCCACGGCTTGGCCACCGCCGGTGCACCTTCCTTGACCTTCTGCACGCCGGCCACGATCACCTTGTCACCGGCGCTCAGGCCGTCGCTGACCAGCCAGTTGCCGTTCTGCGCGCCATCGGTCTTCACGTTCTTGCGCACGACCTTGCCGTCGGCACCGACCACCATCACGTAGCCGCCGGTGGTGTCGCGCAGCAGGGCCTGCTGCGGTACCAGGTAGGCGTTGTTGCGCTCGCCCAGGTTGGCCTGGAAGCTGACGAAGGCACCCGGCAGCAGGATCTGCTGCGGGTTCGGCAGCAGCGCACGCAGCGACACCGCACCGGTGGCCGGGTCGACCGTGGTCGAGGAGAAGTCCAGCGTGCCCGGCTCACCATAGGTGCTGCCGTCGGCCAGCTTGACGTTGACCGTGGCCTTGCCGTCGCCAGACAGCGCCAGCGCGCCCTTGGCCTGCTGCGCGCGCAGCTGGGTCAGCTCATCCACGCTCAGCGAGAAGTTCACGTACAGCGGGTCGAGCTGGTCGACGGTGGTCAGCAGGGTCACGTCGCCCTGGCCGACCAGCGCACCTTCGGTGACCTGCTGCTTGTTGGCCACGCCGCTGATCGGCGCGGTCACTTCGGTGTAGCCCAGGCTGATGCGCGAGGAGGTCACCGATGCTTCGGCCTGCTTGACCGCGGCCAGCGCGGTGCGCTCGGCCGATTCGGCATTGTCCAGGTCGGCCTTGGAGACGAACTGCTGCGGCGCCAGCGAACGTGCGCGGTCGGCGGCGACCTTGGCGTTGGCGTAGGTCGCGCGGGCCGAGGCCAGCTGCGCCTCGGAGGCGTTGAGCGAGGCACGCAGCGGCGCCGGGTCGATCAGGAACAGGGTCTGGCCCTGCTTGACCTGCGAGCCTTCCTGATAGACGCGCTTGAGCAGCACGCCGGGCACGCGTGCGCGGACGTCGGCGCTGCGGAACGGCGACAGGCGGCCGACCAGCTCGCGCTGCAGCGGCAGGGTCTGCGGCTTGGCGTCGATCACGCCCACCTCCGGCGGCGGGGGCGTCTGCTGTTCCGGCTTCTTGCAGGCAGCCAGAGCGACAGCAACGGCGCACGTCAAGGCAAGGGTGCGGAGTGGGGCGGTCATCAGGAGGAACTCCGGGGTTGGTTTGTAGACGGGGCCGGCGACGGCTGTGGCGCGAACGCGCGCAGGAAGCTGTCGACGGAGAACTCTGCCCAGCGCCGACGCAGGAGTGCGTCATCACGATGGGGGGTATGGAAGCGCTGTTTGTCGAAATCCTGACCGGCGATCATGCTCAGCAGCAGTTCGGCCATGAAGTGCGGGTCGTCATGCCGGAGCTGGCCTTGCATGCAAACGGTTTCAATCCATTCAGCAAGATGAAGCGTCAGCGCGCCGGCACCGTGCCGGTACAGCGTACGCGCCTCTTCGGGAAACTGGGCCGCTTCGGCTGCAATCAGCCGGCAGGCCTGTCCTACGTGCGGTTGGTTGAAATGCTCCAGGAAGTCGGTGGCGAACTGGAGCAGGCTGGCACGCAGGTCGTCACCGCGGAGTGCACGCAGCATGGCACCGGTGGCGTGGCCGACGTGGCGCTGCATCACCCGGCGCAGCAGTTCCTGCTTGCTGCCGTAGCGCGAGTACAGGGTCTGCTTGGAGCAGCCGGCGTGCTGGGCCACCGCGTCCATGCTCATCTGCATGCCCTGCTGGGCCAGCAGTTCGCGCACGGCATCGAACACGCGCTCATCGCGCGCGTCGAGGGCAACGGGGAGGTAGGCCGGGTTCACGCGGTGGACTATACCGTCCAGTTCAGGATTGTGGAATCAAATCGGCGTCGCCGCGTGTGTCTTCCGGTAACACGCTTTGCCGATCCTGTCGGCAGTGCTGAAACAGGCGCCAGCTCCATACCGGAGCGAACTGAATAGGCGTCTAAACCGCAGCAAACCCGAATCTGGTTATTCCGTCCTGCAGCAAGGCCTTTTCGTGCGGTAGGGCTACAATTTCATTTTCCCAACTGAGCAAGCGCATCGCTCTGCCATGAAACCGCAAAAAACCGCAGCCAAGACCGTGAAAAACAAGACCAAACCAGCAGAGTCGGAGGTCGCAGTGACCGCTGGTTTCTCCCTGGAGCCGGTGTACACGGCATTGCGCAAGCGTTACCCCGCGGCCGCACAGGCCGAAGCAGTGGCCTTCGCCACTGACTTCTACAAGCGCATGGAGTCGGACGAGTTCCCGCACCACAGCGCTGAAGAGTGGGCCGCGCTCGCGGCTGAGACGCTGGAATTCGCCCGGGCCCGCAAGGCCGGCAAGGCCAACGTCCGCGTGTTCAATCCGACCGCGAAGGCCAATGGTTGGGAATCGCCGCACACCGTGCTGCAGATCGTCAACGACGACATGCCGTTCCTGGTCGATACCGTCACCATGTCGCTGGCCGAGCAGGGCGTGGGCGTCCACGTGCTGGGCCACCCGGTGCTGCGCTTCACCCGCGACAAGGCCGGCAAGCTGGTCAAGGTCGGCGAAGGTGACACCGAGTCGGTGATGCTGCTGGAAATCGACCGCCAGCCGGCTGAAGCCATGGCTGCCATCGAGCAGGCCATCAACAAGGCGCTGGACGAAGTGCGTGCGATCGTGCGCGACTGGCAGCCGATGAAGGACAAGGCGCTGGCGCTGGCTGACGACCTGGGCAGCCGCCAGCTGCCGGTCGACGACGCGTCGCGCAAGGAAGCACAGGAGTTCCTGCGCTGGGCCGCCGACAACCACTTCACCTTCTTCGGCTACCGCGAGTACCGCGTCGAGAAGCAGGGCAAGGAAGACGTGCTGGCGCCGCTGAACGACACCGGCCTGGGCCTGATGCGCGGCAAGGACAAGTCTGCCGCCCGTCCGGTCAAGACCCTGGCCGCGCAGGGCCTGAACACCACGTCCGGTCTGAAGGACGCGCTGATCCTGACCAAGACCAATGCCCGTTCGCGCGTGCACCGCGCCGGCTACATGGACTACATCGGCGTGCTGGAATTCGACGCCAAGGGCAAGATCATCGGCGAGCAGCGCTTCCTCGGCCTGTTCACCTCCAGCGCCTACAACCGCCGCCCGTGGGAAATCCCGCTGGTGCGCCAGCGCCACGAGCACGTGATGAAGCAGTCGGGCCTGGCCCCGGCCAGCCACAGTGGCAAGGCCCTGCGCCACATCCTGGAAACCCTGCCGCGCGAAGAACTGTTCCAGTCCAGCGAGGACGAACTGTTCCGCACCGCGATGGGCGTGCTGGGCCTGCAGGAGCGCGTGCGCAGCCGCCTGTTCCTGCGCCGTGACAAGTACAGCCGTTTCATCTCCGCGCTGGTCTACCTGCCGCGTGAGCGCTTCAACACCGACGTGCGCCTGCGCATCGAAGCGATGCTGAAGGACGCGCTGCACGGCGAGTACGTGGACAGCTCGGTGGTGCTGGGCGAATCGCCGCTGGCCCAGGTGCACCTGATCGTGCGCCCGAAGCCGGGCGAAATGCTCGACGTCGATACCGCCGAACTGGAGCAGAAGCTGGCCCAGGTGCTGCGCAACTGGCAGGACGACCTGCGCGAAGCGCTGGTGACCCGCCACGGCGAGACCGAAGGCCTGCGCATCGCCGCCCGTATCGGCAAGGCGCTGCCGGCCGGCTACATCGAAGACAACAGCACCGCAGTTGCCGCCAACGATGTCAGCCAGCTCGACGCCCTGACCGGCCCGGACGACCTGCGCCTGAGCCTGCAGGCCGTGCCGCGCGAAAGCGGCGATGGCCTGCGCCTGAAGCTGTACCGCCAGTTGGACGATATTCCGCTGTCGGACGCGCTGCCGATGATGGAAAACATGGGCCTGCGCGTGATCGCCGAGCGTCCGTACCGCCTGTCGGTCGACAACGCCCCGGTGTATGTGCAGGACTTCGAGGTCGAATCGACCGCCGGCGCGATCGATGCCGCCAGTGTCGATGAAGCCTTTGGCGAGACCTTCGCCCGCGTCTGGCACGGCGATGCCGAGAACGACGGCTTCAACCGCCTGGTGCTGGCTGCTGGCCTGCACTGGCGCCAGGTCGCCATGCTGCGTGGCTACTGCAAGTACCTGCTGCAGACCGGCGTGCCGTTCTCGCAGGCTTACGTGGAAGGCACCTTCGCGCGCTATCCGCTGCTGGCGCGCCTGCTGGTCGAGCTGTTCGAAGCCCGCTTCGATCCGGCCACCGGCCACGAAGGCAAGGACGACATCGCGGCCGGCCAGGCCCAGCTGAAGGCTCACTTCGATGTGCTGGCTGCTGGTGACGACGCCACCCTGAAGGTGCTCAAGACCGTGGTCGACGCCCGCAAGGGTGACCGCGACGCGCAGATGCAGGCCGCGCGTGATGCGCTGCTGAAGCTGATGGACCGTGTGTCCAGCCTGGACGAGGACCGCATCCTGCGCTCGTTCATGGGCGTGATCGACGCGACCCTGCGTACCAGCTACTACCAGACCGATGCCAACGGCCAGCACGGCCATGTCATCAGCTTCAAGTTCGATTCGGCGCTGGTGCCGGACCTGCCGAAGCCGCGTCCGTACCGCGAAATCTTCGTCTACGGCCCGCGCGTGGAAGGTACCCACCTGCGCTTCGGCGCGGTCGCTCGTGGCGGCCTGCGCTGGTCGGATCGTCGTGAAGACTTCCGTACCGAAGTGCTGGGCCTGGTCAAGGCGCAGATGGTCAAGAACACCGTCATCGTGCCGGTCGGCGCGAAGGGTGGCTTCTTCGCCAAGACCCCGCCGGTGAACGGCGACCGCGACGCGATCTTCGCCAACGGCGTGGCCTGCTACAAGCTGTTCATCCAGGGCCTGCTGGACATCACCGACAACATCGTCAACAACAAGATCGTGCCGCCGGTGGATGTCGTACGCCACGACATGGACGATCCGTACCTGGTGGTGGCCGCCGACAAGGGCACCGCGACCTTCTCCGACATCGCCAACGGCCTGGCCATCGCCCACGGCTTCTGGATGGGCGATGCGTTCGCCTCCGGTGGTTCGGTCGGTTACGACCACAAGGGCATGGGCATCACCGCACGCGGTGCGTGGGAGTCGGTCAAGCGCCACTTCCGTGCGCTGGGCCGTGACAGCCAGAGCCAGGACTTCACCGCGGTCGGCGTCGGCGACATGTCCGGCGACGTGTTCGGCAACGGCATGCTGCTGTCGCGCCACATCCGTCTGGTCGCTGCGTTCGATCACCGCCACATCTTCCTGGACCCGAACCCGGATGCGGCCACCACGTTCGTTGAACGTGAGCGCCTGTTCACCGTGCCGCGTTCGAGCTGGGCGGACTACGATGCCAAGCTGATCAGCAAGGGCGGCGGCGTGTACCCGCGTACCCTGAAGTCGATCGAGATCACCCCGCAGGTGCGTGAAGCGCTGGGCCTGGACGAGAACGTCAAGGCGTTGTCACCGAACGACCTGATGAGCGCGATCCTGAAGGCGCCGGTCGACCTGCTGTGGAACGGCGGCATCGGTACCTACGTCAAGGCCGCCAGCGAGCAGCACAGCGATGTCGGCGACCGTGCCAACAACGCGCTGCGCGTGAACGGTGGCGAGCTGCGCTGCAAGGTGGTGGGCGAGGGCGGCAACCTGGGCATGACCCAGCTGGGCCGCATCGAAGCCGCCCAGGCCGGCGTGCTTCTCAACACCGATTTCATCGACAACTCGGCCGGTGTCGACACCTCCGACCACGAAGTCAACATCAAGATCCTGCTCAACGATGTGGTGCGGGCCAAGAAGCTGACCGTCGAGCAGCGCAACAAGCTGCTGGCTTCGATGACCGATGAAGTCGCCGAGCTGGTGCTCAACGACAACTACCGCCAGAACCAGGCGCTGAGCCTGATGGAGCGGATGGCGGTCAAGCGCCTGGGTTCCAAGCAGCACTTCATCCGTACCCTGGAACAGCAGGGCCTGCTTGATCGCCAGATCGAGTTCCTGCCGTCCGATGCCGAGCTGTCGCAGCGCAAGGCACGCGGCCAGGGCCTGACCCGTCCGGAGCTGTCGGTGCTGCTGTCCTACTCCAAGCTGGTGGCGTTCGCCCAGCTGCTGGATTCGGACATCCCGGAAGATCCGTACCTGTCCAAGGAGCTGCAGCGCTACTTCCCGACCCCGCTGCAGAAGAAGTACGCCGACGCAATGGAGCGTCACCGCCTGAAGCGCGAGATCATCGCCACGGCCGTGACCAACCAGACCATCAACCGCATGGGCGCCACCTTCCTGATGCGCATGCAGGAAGACACCGGCCGTTCCATCGCCGAGGTCGCCAAGGCCTACACCATCAGCCGCGAAACGCTGGATGCACGCGCGCTGTGGGCACAGATCGACGCCCTCGACGGCAAGGTGCCGGAGTCGGTGCAGATCGACGCACTGGAGGTGATCTGGAAGCTGCAGCGTTCGTTCGTGCGCTGGCTGCTGTCGCGCCCGGGCGCGATGCCGGGCATCACCGAAGCGGTCAACCGCTACCAGGGCCCGTTCAACGATATCCGCGTTGCCTCGGGTGTGCTGCCGGACTCGCAGCGTCCGACCTACGAAGCCCTGGTGGCTGAGTGGAAGGAAAAGGGCCTGCCGTCCGCGCTGGCGCAGCAGCTGGCCGAACTGCACTTCCTGGAGCCGGCGTTCGACATCATCGAACTGGCCCGTACCCGCAAGCTGAAGCCGGTGGACGTGTCCAAGGTCCACTTCCGCCTGGGCGATGCCCTGCAGCTGCCGTGGCTGTTCGAGCAGGTCGATGCGCTGGAGGTCAACGGCCGTTGGCACGCCGTGGCACGTGGCGTGCTGCGTGACGAACTTGCCGCCAACCACCGCAACCTGGCCGGCCAGGTGCTGGGTACCAAGGGTGGCAGCGCCGAAACCAAGGTGGCAGCCTGGATGGGCCGCGACGACAACAGCCTGCGCTTCACCCTGGCGATGCTGGCCGAACTGGCCGAGCAGAAGACCCTGGACTACCCGACCGTCTCGGTCGCGGTCCAGCGCCTGGGCCAGCTGGCCGCGCACGGTGCGTAAGTGATGTAGTGCCGGACTTCGCCCGGCACGTGTGAAACGGAACGGCCCCGCGAAAGCGGGGCCGTTTTGCATCAAGCGGCTACCGGGTGGGAGCCGGGAATGCTCTGGTGAAAACTCAACGTGGGTAGCCGTAGCGGGCCACTTCGGCCGCAACACCGTTCATATGCTGCACTTCGTCACGCTGTCCGGGATTGATGGCGCGGCTGCCATCGTCCACGAAGCGGGTCGGGGTCGCATACAGCGGCAGCTTGTTGCCCGAGCCGATGACCGGCACGCCTTGTCGGCCATTGGCCTTCATGCCCAGCGCCTTGCCCATTTCCTCGCGCAGCAGGTCAGTCGGGCAGAGCAGATTCATGGCGACTACGAACTGCTTGCGGGGTGCCGAGTGATAGAGGCCATTGCATCCTTGTGCAACACCCCCAACGAAGATGCCATCGGCACCGCTGTCACCAATCACTGAAGCAGCCTGATAATCCGCCATCCAGCGCGGGATCACTTCAGTAGGCAGGTAGGAGGGGACGTTGATCTCGCGCACCCCGGCTTCGCGGAAGCGGAAGTTGGCGCCCGAGTTGTCCAGAGCTTCATTGGTCTTGGTCAGGCTCTCGCGCATCAGCTCCAGTGCGATGGCCTTGGAGCCGACTTCGCCGAGCCGGGTCGCGACGGCGAACATGATGTCGATCGAATGAGTTTCCCGTTTCCAGTGGCTGGAATCGATGGCTCGGTATGCCACGGTCTCACCGGCTAGAACCTGATCGGACAGGCCTGGGCCGACGACGTTCATCGCTCGCGTGGCCGTGTTCTGTACCACCACCCTTGGAACATTTCCGTAAGCAGTTGGAAGGGTCAGTGTGGCTGCGGTGCGGGCGGTGATCCAGGTAACCGCTGCATTCGGACGGACAAGCTTTCCCCCTGGAAGATCTTTCAGATCAATCCTGTGAGTGGGGAGGTGCAGTGGATGCCAGTGGCCGGATCCCCAACCGCCATCGTTGATGTAGATGAACTCGAGCCGATCGCCAGGCAAGGCGGGAATGCGCCCCTTCCATTGGAAGATCGAATCGGCTTCGATATTGAGGCCGACGTAGCTGATCGGCTTCAGATCGCTCGAATACTGCACGACGCGGCGGTCACGGTCGGTCCCCTTCGATGGCATTTCCACATAGGGATTCCACTGCGTGGGCGTCATGTTGACCGCCGTTCGCGGTCCCACCGGAAACTCCTTGGCGGAGCTGATCGAGACGGGCCGATAGCTGGCGTAGCTGAGCTTCCAGGTGCGGAAATACGGATCAAATACGTAATGCTGGATGTCGCCCTTCTGCATCGTCAGCCGGGCGCTACGGAACAGCGTGTCGTCCGCGATGACCGCGCTGGGCCAACCCGCATTGTGCTTGATGGTGACCGTATCAAGAGGTAGTGCGCCATCCGGGAGGCCGACCTCACCCACATGATGTCCGTCTGCAAGAGTGAGGACCGTGGCCAGCTTTCGTCCGTTGGAGGGAATGCGCCAGCGCCTTTCATTGGGCCCCGTCAGGTAGCGAATGTCATTGGCGCCCAGCGTCCAGCCAGGAGCGAACATGCTCGTGGTGTAGGAGACGGTGGACCACTGCGGAAGGAACATGCTGTCGATGGCAGCAGGGAGGTGTGCAAACTTTCCCTTGACCTGCAGATGCTCGTCGTGCGGGGAACCCATGGTCTGGAAGGCGATCTGCCTCTTGCCGGGATACATATGCGGGTCTGGGAGACGGACTCGATCCATCCAGTCGCTGCGGCCGACCATGAAAGTCAGGTGGGAATACCAGCCAGGAAGGTTCTCGTTGTAGTTGACCTGGCGAGGCGTCAGGAGTGTGTTGCCCGACTGCGCCATGGCGCCGGCAGGCAGCAGTGCCGCCAGTGCGACCGCAACGTGCTTGATGTTCATCATTACTTTTTCTCTCTCTACAATTTGAATACGCTGCACCCTTGTTTCAGATCAGGATGAATGCGCCGCGTCATGATCAGCAGGTGCCGAGGCGTGGGCTATCGGACGTTGTCAAAAAGCGCACATCCCGCGCGATTGCCTGGGTGTCCGCGGCATGCTCGCCGACGCCATGCTCGGCACGGAGCCACAGCCGGACGAGGATCAATTTCATTGGCTTGACCTTCATCTGAACTTGCGCGGTGTGGATGGACAGGTATGCTTTGCCCAGCCCCTCCGGATCCGCCGCGCTGATGAGCGACACCCCCCGCATCGCTTTCCTGGCCAGCACCACCGAACCGGCGCAGATGGCCCGCGCGGCGATGATCTCGCGTTATGGCGATCACGCGCCGGAGCATGCCGACGTGCTGTGTCCGCTGGGCGGCGACGGCTTCATGCTGCAGACCCTGCACCGACACGGGCACCTGGGCAAGCCGGTGTTCGGCATGAAGCTGGGCACTGTCGGCTTCCTGATGAACCAGTACCGTGGCGACGATGACGTGCAGGCCCGCATCGCCCGTGCCGAACCGGCCAACCTGCGCCCGCTGGAAATGGTGGCGCTGACCGAGTCCGGCACCAGTACCGGGTCACTGGCCTACAACGATGTGTCGCTGCTGCGCCAGACCCGGCAGGCCGCGCATATCGGCATCGACCTCAACGGCCAGGAACGCGTGGCCGAGCTGATCGGCGACGGCGTGCTGGTGGCCACCCCGGCCGGCAGCACCGCCTACAACTATTCCGCGCACGGTCCGGTGCTGCCGCTGGGTTCGCATACCATCGCGCTGACGCCCTTGGCCCCTTACCGGCCGCGTCGTTGGCGCGGGGCGATTCTCAAGGCCGACACCGAGGTGCGTTTCCGCGTGCTTGATCCGTATAAGCGCCCGGTCAGCGTCACTGCGGATTCGCACGAGACCCGCGACGTGGTCGAGGTGACCATCCGCGAGTCGAAGGACCGCCGCGTAACCCTGCTGTTCGACCCGGAGCACAACCTGGAAGACCGGATCCTGAGCGAACAGTTCGTTTTTTGAGGACAATGGGCGGCCGGCCCCGCCGACCGCTTGAAGGACCCCCACCGATGGGCGACAACTCCCCCCGTTTGCTGACCGTCGCGGTGACCTCGCGCGCCCTGTTCGACCTCGAGGAAAGCCATGCGCTGTTCGAGAGTGATGGCGTGGCGGCCTACGCCGAATTCCAGCGCCAGCACGAGGACGACATCCTCGGCCCCGGCGTGGCCTTCCCCGTGGTGCGCAAGCTGCTGGCGCTGAACCAGGGCGCCAGCCCGGAGAACCCGCGGGTCGAGGTGATCCTGCTGTCGCGCAACTCGGCCGATACCGGCCTGCGCATCTTCAACTCGATCCAGCACTACGGCCTGGGCATCATCCGTGCGACGTTCACCGCCGGCGAGCCGACCTGGCCGTACGTGAAGCCGTTCGGTACGGACCTGTTCCTGTCGGCCAACCCGGAATCGGTGCGCAGCGCGCTGCGCCATGGCATCGCGGCGGCGACCATCCTGCCCAAGCCGCCTGGCGAGACAGCCGCCGCGGCGGCCGACCAGATCGATACCGGTCGCCCGGCCGGGCAGCTGCGCATCGCCTTTGACGGTGACGCGGTGATCTTCGGTGACGAGAGCGAGCGCATTTCGCGCGAGCAGGGCGTGGAAGCGTTTGGCCGCCACGAGCGCGAGCGCGCCCGCGAGCCGCTCAGCGGCGGGCCGTTCCGGGGCTTCCTGTCGGCGCTGCACACGCTGCAGGAAGTGTTCCCGGCCGGCGACAGTGCTCCGATCCGTACCGCGCTGGTCACCGCGCGATCGGCGCCGGCGCATGAGCGGGTGATCCGCACCCTGCGCGAGTGGGGCGTGCGCCTGGACGAGGCGCTGTTCCTCGGCGGCCGCCACAAGGGGCCGTTCCTGCAGGCGTTCGGCGCCGACATCTTCTTCGATGATTCGCAGCACAACATCGACAGTGCCCGCGAGCATGTGGCCGCCGGCCACGTACCGCACGGCGTCGCCAACGAGAGTTGAGGCCTTGCCGGGTGGGTGCCAACCGTTGGTTGGCACTGCCATGCATCCGTGCCCACCAAGGTGGGCACCTACCAGAGCGCCGCGCCCCGGTAGTTGCCAACCTTGGTTGGCATTGCCGTCAGGCCACCGGTCCCGTCACGGGCTGCCGGACATCCCCAGCTGCAGGTCCACCACCTTCCAGCGCAGGCCCTGCGGCTCCAGTACTACCTTCAATGGCGGCTGGCCAGGGCCGCGATCGACATCGATCACGAAGCGGTCGAACGACTCGAAATGGTGCTCGGCCTGCTTCAGCGGCCGCGCCGGTTCGGTCGCACCGAAGGCGTCGCCACCCTGCAGTTCATTGCGGCCACGCTTCCACAGCACGTGGCCCTGCAGCATCGCGCCGATTCCGGTCGGGGTCACCATGGTCTCCACTGCGGCACCGCCGAGCTGGTCGCCCAGGCCATAGAGCAGGGCACCGAACGGGCTGGCCGCCACATCCGGGCCGGCCTGGCGCACCAGGTAATCATTGAGCTGCGCGCGCAGGCTGCTGCGCACACGCGGGAAGTCGACATAACGCTCCAGGCGGGCGGTGTCGCGCTGCTCGATGGCCTTGGACAGGCCATTGACGGTCAAGTAGGGGCCACCGAACCACCAAGCCGCCATGGCCAGGACCAGCAGCACAATGAGTGTGGTGATTTTCTTCATGCTGGCCAGACTGCCCTAGTGGCGGCAGTGCCGGGTGAAGACTCAATGACTGGGCGAGCCACGGCCGTCACCGAAGGCATCGACCAGCTGTTGCCGTTCGTCCGGGGTCAGTGCTTCCAGGCGCGTCGCCAGCACCTCGTCGAGGCTGCGGGTGCGGGTGGTGCCGAGGATGCCGCTGGCCACGCCGGGATGCCCCAATGCATAGGCGAAGGCGGTCTGCGCCGGACGCTGGCTGCGGATCGCGGCCACTGCCCGGCGCATCTGGCGGGCACTGCGCATCAGCTGGCGGCTGCTGGGCTTCAGCCAGGCGCGCGCCAGGTACCAGCCATCGGCCAGCCGTGGCAGGCGCGGACGCACTGGCAGCAGGTGGCCCTGCGCCAGCACGGTGCCCGCCAGCACGCCAATGCCCACCGCCTGCAGCTGGTCGATCAGCGGTTCGCGGTCCTGCTGCAGGGCGTTGTAGTCCAGCAGCACCACATCGAACGCGTCGGGCTGGGCGATCATCCAGCGCAGGGTCGATGCCGAGTGAGTGTTGATGCCGGTGTGCCGGATCAGGCCGCGTTCGCGCAGGCGTTGCAGCGCGGCCAGCAGGTCATCGTTGATGTCGTGTTCGCTGGCGCCATGCAGCTGGAAGAGGTCCAGATGGTCCAGGCCGAGGTTGCGCAGCGACGCCTCGCAGCTGGCGGTGATGGCTGGGGGCGAGAAGTTGCGTTGCTCGGCACCGCTGATGCCGGCCTGGCCGGTGAGCGTGCCGCCTTTGCTGGAGATCACCAGCGCGTCGCGCGGGTACTGCTTCAGCAACGGGCGCAGGATGCGGCCCAGGCGCGGTTCGGCATGGAAGCCGGAGTAGTTGTGGCCGGTATCGAGCAGGTTCACCCCATGGGAGAGCGCATGCTCGACCAAGGCAGCCGCCTCAGTCTCCGGGAAGCGGCGATGACCCCAGAAGCCGGAGCAGCCCAGGCCGATCGGTGAAACGGCCAGGCCGGTGCGGCCGAGCACGCGCCGCTGGCGGGCCAGCGGGAGATCCTGCGACATCAGAACTCCAGGTCCAGCGCGGCGCACAGGTAGTCGACGAACGGACCAAGGGCGGCCAGGTCCTTGCCCAGCGTGGACAGCAGGCGCGGGCCGGTCATGGTGGCGTCGTCCAGCGCGCGCCACATCACCCAGTTGCGGTGCTTCAGGTCGTCGATGAACTCGAAGTCGGCCGGGAAGCCACGCGGGGGCCGCACCAGCTTCTCGCTCTCCTCGAAATGGAAGCGCTTGCGCAGGGCCGGCGCGTGCGCGGCGGCCTTCCAGCTGCCCGGGTTATCGAGGATGAAGTGGCGCACGCGACGCTGGGTTTCAGGCTCCGGATGCCACAGGCCGGCACCGACGAAGCTTTCGCCCGGCTGCAGGTGCACGTAGAACGAAGGCGCGGCCACTTCGCGGCGGCGCTCATGGAACAGGCGCGCGCCCTGCCAGGTCTTGTACGGTGACTTGTCGTTGGAGAAGCGCGCGTCGCGATGGATGCGGAACAGCGAGCCACCGACGCCACGGGTATCGGCGCGGAAACGGTCGCTGACCTCGGCCAGGGCCGGCTGCAGGTCGCCCAGCAGGCGCAGGAACGGCTGCCGTACGTGGTCTTCATACTGCTGGCGATGGTCGTTGAACCAGGCCTTGTCGTTGTGCCGCGCCAGGCTGCGCAGGAACTTGAAGCTGGCGTCCGAGAAGTAGGTGCTCACAGTGTCTCCTGCAGGTGCTGGCCCCAATCGCGCAGCGCTTGCAGCAGGGCCTGGCGCCGCGTGTCGTCGGGCGCTTCGGCGGCCAGTGCATCGAGCTGCTGCTGGTACTGGGGCAGGTTGAGTTCGCCCAGCCCGCCGTCGCCGAGCAGGCGCTGGCGGCGGTAATCCTGCCAGCGCTGGCGTTCCGCCGGCACGAGGCTGTCGGGATGGTTGCGTGCGCGGTAGCGGAACAGCAGCTCCGGCAGGCGCGGGTCGCGGAAGCGGCCTTCCAGCGCGGCCAGCTGCTCCGGCGCGGTGGTGCGTGCCAGTGCAAGCAGCGGCTTGTCGCCATTGCCGAGGAAGCCGTCGTACAGCGAGGCATCGACGTCGGCCACGGTGGCGGCGCGGGGCTGGTTGTAGACCTGCCGGGCCTTCTCGGCCAGCTGTGGGGCGAACGCGCGCAGGCGTTCCACCTTGGCCTCGATCGCGGCCACGTCCAGGCCGAGGCGCGCGTGGTCATCGGCGCGCAGGTGGTTCCAGGCGATCAGCGCCGGCACCTTGTTCAGGTGCACTTCCTTCAGCGGCACCCGCGCCACGCCTTCGGGTAGCTCGCTGGCGCGCATGTACAGGCGCTGCGCGATCACCTCGGCCGGCAGTTCCAGCAGGTCGTCGATCCCGCCTTCCAGGTCGAACACGATCACCCGGTTGTTGATGGTCGGGTGCACGGCCAGCGGCAGCACCGGTGCCGCGCACAGGCGGCTGGCCGGGTAGCGCATGGAGATGTGCAGCACCGGCTTCATCGCAGCCACGTCCAGCAGGCCGCCGACGAAACGCTTGTCACGCAGCTTCAGCGCGTAGTCCCAGAGGCGCGGCTGCGACTGCTTGAACAGGCGTGCCATGCCGATGGTGGCACGGACGTCGGACAGCGCTTCGTGGGCATCGCCCTCGCGCACGTTGTTGGCCTCGGCCAGGTGCTCGAGCTTGAACGAGGTGGCGCCATCCTCGCGCAGCGGCCACTGGATGCCGTCCGGGCGCATCGCGCGCATCAGCCGCAGCATGTCCAGCAGATCCCAGCGCGAATTGCCGTTGCGCCACTCGCGCTCGTACGGGTCGTGGAAGTTGCGGAACAGGCCGTAGCGGACGAATTCATCGTCGAAGCGCAGCGTGTTGTAGCCCAGCGCGCAGGTGCCGGGGCGCGACAGCTGCTCGTTGATGCGGTCGAAGGCCTCGGCCTCGCTGATGCCCTCGGCCAGGGCCTGCTGCGGGGTGATGCCGGTGACCAGGGTGGCCATCGGCGAGGGCAGCAGGTCATCGGCCGGGCGCACGAAGAAGCTGACCGGGGTGTCGATTTCGTTGAGGTCGGCGTCGGTACGGATCGCGGCGTATTGCGAGATGCGGGTGCGCCGTGGGTCCTGGCCGAAGGTTTCCAGGTCGTAGAACAGGAAGCTGCCGGCCATCAGTGCGCGCCCTCGAGGACCGGCAGCTGCGCGTGGATCTGCGCTTCCAGTGTGGCCCAGTCGATGTTGTCCAGCGAATCGTGACCCGCGGTGGCGGCCACCAGCATGTCGCGCTGCAGTTCGGTGCGGCGCAGCGCCTCGGCGTAGGGCGTGTGCAGGAAGGTGACCATCGTGTAGTGCGGTACGAAACGGGTCGGCCAACGCCGCTGCAGTTCCTGCTCCAGTTCGCGCTGCAGCAGGAACGCAGGATCGGCGACACGGTCGCGCATCTCCAGGTAGTTCTCCAGCGCCATCTGCTGGATGGCACGTGCATTCGGCTTGCGCTCGGCTTCGAACGCGGCGAACGCGCCTTCCAGGTCATCGGCCTCCATCAGGTGGCGGGCCAGCGCAACGCAGTCCTCGAACGCGCAGTTCATGCCCTGGCCGTGGAATGGCACCATCGCATGCGCGGCGTCGCCGATCAGCACGGCGCGGCCGTGCTGATGCCAGCGCTCCAGGGTGAGCGTGCCGAGCAGGCCCGGCGGGTGTTGTTCCCAGTCCGCGCGCAGGTTCGGGATCAACGGCAGGGTGTCGGCGAACTCGCGCGCGAACAGCGCCTCGGCCTGCGCACCGGTGTTGACCGTGGCGAAGCTGGGATCGCCCTGGTTGGGCAGGAACAGGGTGACGGTGAAGGTGCCTTCGTGGTTGGGCAGGGCGATGCACATGTAGTGGCCGCGTGGCCAGATGTGCAGCGCATTGCGCTCGATGCGGAAGCTGCCGTCGGCGGCCGGCGGGATTTCCAGCTCCTTGTAGGAGTGGTCGAGGAAGGCGATGTCCTCGCCCAGCGGAGCACGGCGGTTCATCGCCGCGCGCAGGGCCGAACCGGCACCGTCTGCCCCGATCAGGGTGTCGAAGCGGATGTCGTGCGGGCTGTCGTCGCGGTCATCGATGAAACGTGCGTAGCCGGCATCGAAATCAACGGTGTGCAGGCGGCGATGGAAGTGCACGGTGGCGCCGGCCTGTTCGGCCAGCTCCAGCAGCGTGGTGTTCAGGTCGCTGCGGTGGATCGACCAGATCACCTCACTGTCATCGCGGCCATAGCGTTGCAGCTGCGGTTCGCCTTCGCGCGGGTGCACCATGCGGCCGCGCATCATCACCGCGCGCGCCATCACTTCGTCCTCCACGCCCGCTTGGCGCAGCGCATTGCGCCCGCGCTCGGCCAACGCCAGGTTGATCGAGCGGCCGCTCTCGTAGTCGGCCACGCGCGGATCGCCGCGGCGTTCGTACAGGGTGATGCGCCAGCCTTGCCGTGACAACAGGATGGCCAGCAGGGACCCGGCCAGGCCGGCACCGATAATGCTCAACGAGCGGGAAGCATGTGCGATCAACGAACTGTCCAGCAGTAGGGGAGGGGCCGGCTTAAAGGCCGGCCCAGGCTTCCACTTCCTCGACGAAGTGGTGCAGGTCCAGGTAGCGGTTGTAGAGCGGGGTGGGCGAGATGCGGATCACGTCGGGTTCGCGCCAGTCACCCAGCACGCCGATGCCGCGCAGATGCTCGAACAGTGCGCGGCCACGCTCGCGGCCACCGATCACGCGCAGCGACAACTGGCAGCCGCGGCGCTGCGGATCCGCCGGGGTGATGATGTCCAGCACCTGCGGAAGGCGCGCGCGCACCAGCGCTTCGAGCATGCCGGTCAACGCCAGCGATTTGCTGCGCAGCGCCTCCATGCCGGCGCGCTCGAACAGGTCCAGCGAGGCACGCAGCGGTGCCAGGCCGAGAATCGGCGGATTGCTCAGCTGCCAACCTTCGGCGCCGATCGCCGGCGTGAACTGCGGCGCCATCTGGAAGCGGGTGGCTTCCTCATGGCCCCACCAGCCGGCGAAGCGCGGCAGGGTGGTGTCGCGGTGGTGGCGCTCGTGCACGAAGGCGCCGGCAACCGCGCCGGGGCCGCTGTTGAGGTACTTGTAGTGGCACCACACGGCGAAATCAGGGGCCACGTCATGCAGGCGCAGCGGCAGGTTGCCGACCGAGTGCGCCAGGTCGAAGCCGATGCGTGCGCCCTGCAGGCGTGCGGCGCGGGTGATCGCATCGAGGTCGAAGGCCTGGCCGGTGCGGTACTGCACGCCCGGCCACAGCACCAGCGCCAGGCGCGGGCCGTGTTCGATGATGGCGCGCTCGATGGTGTTCAGCGAGATCGTGCCGTTGGCTTCGTCCGGCTGCACTTCCACCAGGCACTCGGCCGGATCGAAGCCATGGAAGCGGATCTGGGCTTCCACGGCGTGGCGGTCGGTCGGGAACGCACCGGCTTCCATCAGGATCACCGGGCGCTGCGTGGTCGGCCGGTAGAAGCTGACCATCATCAGGTGCAGGTTCACGCTCAGCGTGTTCATCGCTACCACTTCGCTGGGCAGCGCACCAACCACGCGGGCCAGCTGCGCGCTCACCAGGCGGTGGTAGGACAGCCACTGCGTCGGGCCGGTGAAGTGGCCTTCCACCGCCAGTTCGCCCCACTGCTTCATCACTTCCTGCACCGCCGCCTGCGCGCCGCGCGGCTGCAGACCCAGCGAGTTGCCGACGAAGTAGGTCTGCTCGCCGCCGCCATGGCGCGGAATCAGGAATTCATTGCGCAGCGGGCGCAGCGGATCGGCGGCGTCCAGGGCGATGGCGTGGGTGCGGCTGAGCAGGTCGGACATGGTCGGGCAACAGGCTGCAACGGGACCGCCAGTGTAGCGCCTGGGGCCTGCGTGATGCCGCGCGGCGCGCTCGCCGGGCATGGCCCGGCGCTACCTGGGAATCACGCGCACCGGTAGCGCCGGGCCATGCCCGGCGACGGTTCAGCCCGCCGCAGGCGCCGGCAGCGGGTCCACGTGCCCGCATTGGCTGCAGGTACGCAGTTCCAGACTGGCGTGGTAATGCGCGAACACCTTGGGCAGGTCGGTTTCAATGTTCTGCAGCGGGAAGAATTCTTCGTGCAGCTTGTGGTTGCAGCGTTCGCAATGCCAGATCACGCCGTCCATCTCGTGCGGCAGGCGCTTGCGCTCGACCACCAGGCCAATGCCGCCGGGCGGGCGCCGCGGCGAGTGCGGAATCTTTGCCGGCAGCAGGAAGATCTCGCCAGCGCGGATCGGAATGTCGCGCACCGCGCCGTCTTCCTGCACCTTCAGCACCATCTCGCCTTCGAGCTGGTAGAACCATTCCGGACCTTCGTCGTAGTGGTAGTCGGTGCGCGAATTCGGCCCGCCGACCACCATCACGATGAAATCGCCGTTGTCGATCATCTTGTTGCCCACCGGTGGCTTCAGCAGGTGGCGGTTCTCTTCGATCCAGGCGTGCAGGTTGATCGGCGAAGCGAGCATGGTGGTCATCCGTAAGGAATCAGTCGCGCTTGCCCTTGCGCGGGACGTAGGACAGGGCTTTTTCATAGGCAGGCTGCAGCTCTTCCTGCGAACCGACGTCGATGCCCATCTCGCGCACGCGTCCGTCCTTCAGGCTGTAGACCCAGCCATGCACCATCAGCTTCTGGCCGCGGGCCCAGGCGTCCTGCACGATGGTCGAGCGGCACAGGTTGGCGACCTGCTCGATCACGTTCAGTTCGCACAGGCGTGCGTGCTTGAGCTCATCGGTCTCGATCGCATCGAGGATGCCGGTGTGCTTCTGCATCACGTCACCGACGTGGCGCAGCCAGTTGTCGGCCAGGCCGACGCGGGTGTTGTGCAGGCAGGCGTGCACGCCGCCGCAGCCGTAGTGGCCGACGATCAGGATGTGCTTCACCTTCAGCTGGTCCACCGCGTACTGCACCACGCTCAGGCAGTTCAGGTCGGTGTGCGCGACCACGTTGGCCACGTTGCGGTGCACGAACACTTCACCCGGGGCCATGCCGATGATCTGGTTGGCCGGCACGCGCGAATCGGAACAGCCGATCCACAGGTATTCCGGGTGCTGCTGCTTGGCCAACTGGTGGAAGAAATCCGGATCTTCCTTTTCGATGCGGTCGGCCCAGTCGCGGTTGTTCTGCAGCAGCTTGTGGATGTCTTTCATGTACGGGTCCCTGGCGTCGGGTGGGGGCTCGCCGCAGCCGTCCGGCTGCGGCGTCGCGGGAATCTGTGGTGTTCAGTCGCCCTGCAGGGCGGCCGGGTCGCGGTGCCAGCGCATCCACTGCGCCAGTTCCTGGGAGGAGGGCGTGTCCAGCGCTTCCAGTGCGGCGATCACCGCCTGCTGGTTGGCTTCCGGGTGGTTCTGGCTGAGTTTCAGCTTCAGCTGCACCTGTTCGACCTGGAAGCGGAAACCGACGATGGCGCGCAGCTCCGGACCATGTTCGGCGCGCGAAGCATCGAACTGCCAGGCCTGGCCTACGCTCGCTTCGAATCGGTCGCTGATCGCGCCGACCAGTTCGGCCAGTGCATCGGTATCGTCGAAGGTCTGCAGCTGGCCACGCAGCTCGGCAGCAGCGTAGTTCCAGGTCGGCACCCGCGCGGCGGGCTCCTTGTCCGGATACCAGCTGGCCGAGACGTAACCGTGGGGGCCGTCGACCAGCACCTTGGCCGCGCCGCTGTGGCGCGACTGCGGATTGGCGCGGGCCCAGTGGCCGCGCAGTTCGATCTGGTCGCCGTCACGCCGGTACAGTACCGGCATCCGGGTCAGTTCCGGCAGGCCATCGCTGCCGGGCGTGAGCACGGTAACGAACGAGTCGCGCGCCAGCAGGCGGTCCAGCCAGAGCAGGTCGGTCTCGGCGAAGGCGCGCGGGGTGAACATGCGAGGGTCAGGCGCGCCCGCCCAGCGACTGGATCATGCGGCCGCGCAGGCCCTCGTCACTGTCGGCCTGCGGCGGCTGTACTTCGTGCAGGCTGAAACCGCGCACCAGTGCGTCTTCCTCGTCCAGGCCGTCGTACTCGACGAACTCGGCGTCGAACAGCTGCGAACGGGCGGTGTCTTCGCTGTCATAGCTCAGCGTGTTGCCATCGCTGTCGAGCACCTCGGCGGTGCCGGCCGGGCGCACGCGCAGGCGCGCCCAGATCAGGGTGTTGCCGAGGCTGGCCAGCCACCAGCTGTCGCGCGAGGCGGAGATGTCATTCATGGATGTGTTACCAGAGCGAGGCCAGCCAGAGCAGGGCGGCCATGCCCAGTCCGGCCAGCAGGGTCAGCAGCGATACCCAGGCCGGCGTCGCCAGCCCGGACAGTGAGCGGTCCGGCTGCTGGCGATAGTCGCGGCGCAACAGCCAGGCCAGGGCATCGGGCTTGAGGAAGGCGCCGCTGCCGAAGCGCTCGGCGAGCGCCGGATGGCGGTCGCGCACGTGCACCAGGGTCAGCGGCCAGAAGATCACGAAGGCACTGAACCCGGCCACTGCAACGCCGACGAAACAGAGGGCGAAGAACAGGGTCATGGGAGCGGTACCTCCGTGGTCGTGTGGGGCTTAGAAGTCCGCGCTGCCCGGGGCGCGCGGGTAGGGGATCGCATCGCGGATGTTGGACAGGCCGCAGACGTACACCACCAGGCGTTCGAAGCCGAGGCCGAAGCCGGCGTGCGGCACCGAACCATAACGGCGGAAATCGCGGTACCAGCTGTAGTGCTCACGGTCCAGGCCGAACTGGGCCATGCGCGCGTCCAGCACGTCCAGGCGTTCTTCGCGCTGGCTGCCACCGATGATCTCGCCGATGCCCGGGGCCAGCACGTCCATCGCGGCGACGGTCCTGCCGTCGTCGTTCAGGCGCATGTAGAAGGCCTTGATGTGTTCCGGGTAGTTGGTCACCACCACCGGGCGGCCGACGTGTTCCTCGGTCAGCCAGCGCTCGTGCTCGGTCTGCAGGTCCAGGCCCCATTCGACCGGGAAGTCGAACTTCTTGCCGGACTTCTGCAGCAGGCTGACCGCATCGGTGTAGTCGATGCGCTCGAACGGCGCATTGATGAAGTCTTCCAGCTTGGTGATCGCGTTCTTGTCCACGCGCTCGGCGATGAAGGCCAGGTCGTCGCCGCGCTCGTTCAGCACCGCGCGGAACAGGTACTTCAGGAATTCTTCGGCCAGGCGCGCGTCTTCGGCCAGGTCGGCGAAGGCTATTTCCGGCTCGATCATCCAGAACTCCGCCAGGTGGCGGGTGGTGTGGCTGTTCTCGGCGCGGAAGGTCGGGCCGAAGGTGTAGACCTTGCTCAGTGCCAGGCAGTAAGCCTCGACGTTCAGCTGGCCGGACACGGTCAGGAACGTTTCCTTGCCGAAGAAGTCGCGGCTGAAATCGATCGCGCCCTTCTCGTCACGCGGCAGGTTCACCATGTCCAGGGTGGACACGCGGAACATCTGGCCGGCGCCTTCGGCGTCGGAGGTGGTGATGATCGGGGTGCTGATCCAGTTGAAGCCGTTCTCGTGGAAGAAGCGGTGCACCGCCTGGGCCAGGCAGTTGCGGATGCGGGTGACCGCGCCGAACAGGTTGGTGCGCGGGCGCAGGTGCGCCACCTCGCGCAGGAACTCCGGCGACATCGGCTTGGGCTGGATCGGGTAGGTCAGCGGGTCTTCGACCCAGCCAACCACTTCCAGCGCGCTGGCCTGGATCTCGAACGACTGGCCCTTGCCCTGCGACTTCACAAGCGTGCCGGTGGCGATGACCGAGCAGCCGCTGGTCAGGCGCTTGATCTCATCGAAGTTGGCCAGGCTGTCGCCGGCCACGACCTGGATCGGGGCGAAGCAGGAGCCGTCGCTCACATTCACGAAGGCCAGATTCGCTGAACCGCGCACCGTGCGCACCCATCCGCGTACCGTGACTTCGCCGCCTTCCGGGATCTTCCCGGCAAGCGCATGTTCAACGCTGACCACCGTCATGACTTGAATCCTCTGCTGATCGACTCGATCTGTGAACACGGGAGTTTACCGGTTGCAGCGTTCTGCTTGCGAGGCATTTTTCGTGGCAACGGCTCCTTATAATGTCCACGTACCTCTGGAGTAACCCCATGGCCGTCAGCCTGACCCCCATTGCCTTCGAGCGCGTGCAGCGCTTTGTCGCCCAGACCCCCGGCGCGCTGGGCCTGCGTTTCGGCGTGACCAAGACCGGCTGCTCCGGCTGGGGTCACGTGACCGACCTGGCCCGCGACGAGCGCGAGGGCGATACCGTGTTCGACCAGGACGGCGTGAAGATCTACGTCGATGCCAAGAGCCTGGCGCTGGTGGACGGCACCGTGATCGACTTCGGCAAGCACGGCCTGAGCGAGACGTTCACGTTCAGCAACCCGAACGCCACCGCCGAGTGTGGCTGCGGCGAAAGCTTCACCACCGACGCCGACAAGGCCTGAGGGCCGGCCACCGGGCGTGGCCCTGCGCTGACAAGGCGTGCTCTGGCAGGTGCCGACCTTGGTCGGCACGCTGGGCTCGGCAGGGATCCCACGGATGGAACGACCGGCTTTTATCTATCACCCCAACGCCTACGCCCTCTCCTTCGACGAGGTCGACGGGGTCTGTGACTGCTGCGGGCAACCGCGGACGCTTCGTTACCGGGGGCCGTTCTACACGCCTCTGCGTCCCGATTACCTGTGCCCCTGGTGTATCGCCGATGGCAGGGCAGCGGCCAGTTACGAGGGGGAATTCACCGGCTGGAGCGATATCGAGGGGGTATCCCCGGATCCGGCCGATCCGCCGCCGACCATCGCCCGTGAGCTGCTGCTGGAGATCTGCGAGCGCACCCCGGGCTACTCGTCCTGGCAGCAATCGGTCTGGTTGAGCCATTGCGAACGGCCCTGCGCCTTCCTCGGCGACGCCGGTAGCGAGGACCTCCAGCCCATCCTCGACGAGGTCCGGCCCGACGTGGTTGAGGTCAACCCGCGCGACGCCGACTGGGTGCTGGAACACCTGAGCCGGGACGGGGAGATGATTGGCTGCCTGTTCCAGTGCCTGGAATGCGGCCAGCACCGCCTTCATGTGGATCTGGGGTAGCCCGGTTCAGGTTGCCCTGTGGCCTGCCGGTTGCCCGGCCACCCCATCTGCGCCATAATGCGCGGCTTCCTGCCTTCCTGGCGGGAATCCTTGCCCCACCGCGGTCTCAACGGCGGGGGGCTGTCCGGCCGCAAGGCCACATCCGAAAGGTAGAAAAAACATGAGTCGTCATTACGAAATCGTGTTCATGGTCCACCCGGACCAGAGCGAGCAGGTCCCGGCCATGATCGAGCGCTACAAGTCGCTGGTCGAGAACGGCAACGGCACCATCCACCGTCTGGAAGACTGGGGCCGCCGCCAGCTGGCGTACCCGATCCAGAACCTGGTGAAGGCCCACTACGTGCTGATGAACATCGAAGCCGACCAGGCCGTTCTGAACGAACTGACCGAAAGCTTCCGCTTCAACGACGCCGTGCTGCGCAATCTGGTCATCAAGCGTGACGAGGCTGACACCGAGCAGTCGCTGATCATGAAGAGCAAGGACGAGAAGGGTGACAAGCCGGAGCGCGGTGAGCGCCGTCGTCGTGACGACGAAGAAGGCGAGTCCACCACCACCGCTGACAACGAAGCCGGCGACGACGCCGCTTCCGCCGCCTAAGGAGCCTTCCCATGTCCAAGTTCTTCCGTCGCCGCAAGTTCTGCAAGTTCACGGCTGAAGGTGTGAAGGAGATCGACTACAAGGATCTCAACACCCTGCGCCAGTACCTGACCGAGAACGGCAAGATCGTGCCGAGCCGCGTCACCGGTACCAAGTCGAAGTACCAGCGCCAGCTGGCGACCGCTGTCAAGCGCGCTCGCTTCCTGGCCCTGATCCCGTACACCGACAACCACGACGTCTGATGCCCGGCGGGGCGGCCCGGCGCCGCCCCCGCTGTGCCAGCTATTCGGACAGCCTTTGTTGCGGGGCATCGCCTCGCTAACGAATAACTCATCTGGAGCAATACCATGCAGCTGATCCTCCTGCAGAAAGTCACCAACCTCGGCAACCTGGGCGACCTGGTCGACGTGAAGCCGGGCTACGGCCGTAACTTCCTCGTGCCGCAGGGCAAGGCCGTTCCGGCCACCGAGAGCAACAAGGCCGAGTTCGAAGCCAAGCGCGCCGAATACGAAGCCAAGGCCCAGGCCATCCACGCCGACGCTGACGCCCGCAAGGCCAAGCTGGACGGCGCGAGCGTGACCATCCCGGCCAACGCTTCGACCGAAGGCAAGCTGTACGGCTCGGTCGGCGCCCGCGAAATCGCCGATGCCTTCACCGCTGCCGGCCTGCCGGTCAGCAAGAGCGAAGTCATCCTGGGCGAAGGCGCCTTCCGCAACATCGGCGAATACGACGTGCTGGTCCACCTGCACGCCGACGTCGAGACCACCGTCAAGGTCGTCGTCGTCGCCGAAGCCTGATCCCACGCCGCAAGGCCTGGAATCACCGCAGAACGGGCGCCCGCAAGGGTGCCCGTTTTGTTTTATGGCTCCGTTTCGTGGCATCGGGCCACGGCCGGCCGGCGGGGTGGGGCTGGACAATGTTCCACGCCCATTCGTAGAACACGGCCACATCGGTATACTCAGGGCGTCACACCCGTTCCACGGGCATCGATCCCAACAGGATCAATGGCTTGGAGGGTAAACGCAGGCCGCTTGCCGGCCCCAGTCCGGAACCCCTATGCGTCTTTCCACGATCAAGCTGTCCGGCTTCAAGTCGTTCGTCGATCCGACCACCCTGCACCTGCCGACCAACATGACCGGCGTGGTGGGGCCCAATGGCTGCGGCAAGTCGAACATCATCGACGCCGTGCGCTGGGTCATGGGCGAGAGCTCGGCCAGCCGCCTGCGCGGCGACTCGCTGACCGACGTGATCTTCTCCGGTTCCAATGCCCGCAAGCCGGTCTCGCAGGCCACCGTCGAGCTGATCTTCGACAACTCCGACCACACGATCTCGGGCGAGTACGCCTCGTTCAACGAAATCTCGGTCAAGCGCACGGTCAGCCGCGACGGCACCAGCAACTATTACCTCAACGGCACCAAGTGCCGCCGCCGCGACATCACCGACCTGTTCCTCGGCACCGGCCTGGGCCCGCGCAGCTACTCGATCATCGAGCAGGGCATGATCAGCCAGATCATCGAGGCGCGCCCGGAAGACCTGCGCGTGTACCTGGAAGAGGCAGCCGGCATCTCCAAGTACAAGGAGCGCCGCAAGGAGACCGAGACCCGTATCCGCCACACCCGCGAGAACCTGGACCGGCTGGGCGACCTGCGCGACGAGATCAGCAAGCAGCTCGAACACCTCAAGCGCCAGGCCAAGCAGGCCGAGCAGTACCAGGCGCTGCAGGAAGAGCGCCGGGTCAAGGATGCCGAGTGGAAGGCCCTGGAGTTCCGCGGGTTGGACGGTCGCCTGTCCAAGCTGCGCGAAGGGCTGTCGCAGGAAGAGACCAAGCTGCAGCAGCTGATCGCCGACCAGCGTGACGCCGAGGCCCGCATCGAGACCTCGCGCGTTCGACGTGAAGAGGCCGCCGATGCGCTCAACACCGCGCAGGCTGCGGTCTACCAGGTCGGCAGCACGCTGGCGCGCCTGGAACAGCAGATCCAGCACCAGCGCGAGCTGTCGCAGCGCCTGCACAAGGCGCGTGACGAGACCCGCCAGGCACTGGCCGAACTGGGCCAGCACATCAGCGGCGACGAGGCCAAGCTGAGGGTGCTGCGCGAGTCGGTCGAGGCCGCCACCCCGCAGCTGGAGGAGCTGCAGGAAGAAAACGAGATCAAGCAGGAAAGCCTGCGCGAGGCCGAAGACCGGCTGGCCAGCTGGCAGCAGCGCTGGGAACAGCACACTTCGCAGAGTTCGGAGGCCTCGCGCGCCGGCGATGTCGAGCGTACGCGCGTGGACTACCTGGACAAGCAGATCCTCGACGCTGATCGGCGTCGCGAAGCGCTGGCCGCCGAGCGCGCCGGGCTGGACGTGGACGCGCTGGAGGAAGCCTTCGAGCAGCTGCACCTGCAGCACGACACGCAGAAGACCGCGCTGGATGAATTGAGCGAAGACGTCGAACTGCGCAAGCAGGGCGTGGCGGCGGTGCAGGAACAGCAGCGCAATGGCCAGAACGAACTGGCCGAACTGCGCAAGCAGGCCAACGGCCTGCGTGGCCGCCTGGCCTCGCTGGAAACCCTGCAGCAGGCCGCGCTGGGCCAGGAGCAGGGTGCGGCCGTGGCCTGGCTGAAGGCGCGCGGGCTGGATTCGGCGGCGCGTGTCGGCGAACGCCTGGACGTCGATGCCGGCTGGGAAAATGCGGTGGAAAGCGCGCTCGGCCAGTTGATCGAAGGTGTACTGGTCGATGACCCGGCCAGCCTGGTCGACGCGCTGGGCGAACTCGGCGAGGGCCACATTGCACTGGTCGCCAACGATGGCGCGGACCTGAAGGTCGCGCCGACCTCGCTGGCCGCCCGCGTACGTGGCCCGGCAGCGATCCGTCGCCTGCTGGCACACCTGCATGCAGCCAAGGACCTTTCCGAAGCGAAGGCGTTGCAGGGCAGCCTTCCGGAAGGCGATTCGATCATCACCCAGAGCGGCGAGCGCCTGGGCCAGGGTTGGCTGCGCGTATCGCGCTCCGGTGCAGCCCAGCAGGGCGCGCTGCTGCGCGAACGTGAGATCAATGAACTGCGTGAGCAGATCGAGCAGCTGCAGGACCGCGAGGCCGAGCTGGAAGAGCAGCTGAGTGGATTCCGTGAGCAGCTGCACGCCGCCGAGCAGCAGCGCGAAGACGCGCAGCGTGCGCTGTACCAGGCCCATCGTGCGGTCTCTGAACTGGCGGGCCAGTTGCAGGGCCAGCAGGGCAAGGTGGAAGCGGCGCGCACGCGCATCGACCGCATCGAAGGCGAACTGAAGCAGCTGCAGGAAACGCTGGAAGCCAACAACGAGCAGGCGCGTGAAGCGCGCTCGCGGTTGGAGAACGCGGTCAGCAGCATGGGTGACCTGGAATCGACCCGGCAGCGGCTGGAGGGCGAGCGCCGCCAGCTGACCGAGGCGCGCGACCTGGCACGCGATGCTGCACGTGCGGTGCGTGAGCGCTCGCATTCGCTGGCCCTGACCCTGGAATCGCAGCGTGCGCAGCTGGCTTCACTGAGCCAGGCGTTGGAGCGCATGGGTACCCAGCGCGGGCAGTTGGATTCGCGACTGGGCGAACTGCATTCACAGCTGGACGAAGGGGATTCGCCGGTCGAATCGCTGCAGGCCGAGCACCAGAATGCATTGGAGGAGCGCGTGCGGGCGGATCGCGTGCTGACCGAAGCGCGCACGTTGCTGGACGGCATCGACGCCGAGCTGCGCAATTACGAGCAGACCCGCCACCAGCGTGACGAACAGGCGCTGGCCCAGCGCGAACGTATTTCGCAGCGCAAGCTGGACCAGCAGGCGCTGGTGCTCAGCGCGGACACCCTGCAGGGCGCGGTGGAGAAGGCCGGTTTCGTGCTGCAGGACGTGCTCAACGCATTGCCCGAGGACGCCCGCCTGGGCGACTGGGAGCAGGCCGTGCACCAGATCGATGGCCGCATGCGCCGGCTGGAGCCGGTCAACCTGGCCGCCATCCACGAGTACGGCGAGGCCTCGCAGCGTTCGGACTACCTGGATTCGCAGCACATGGACCTGACCACGGCGCTGGAAACCCTTGAGGATGCCATCCGCAAGATCGACCGCGAAACCCGCGGCCGCTTCAAGGACACCTTCGACCGCGTCAACGCCGGCGTGCAGGCGCTGTACCCGCGCCTGTTCGGTGGCGGCCACGCCTACCTGGAACTGACCGGTGAAGACCTGCTCGACACCGGTGTGACCATCATGGCGCGCCCGCCGGGCAAGCGCGTGTCCAGCATCTCGCTGCTGTCCGGCGGCGAGAAGGCGATGACCGCGGTGGCGCTGGTGTTCGCCATCTTCCAGCTGAACCCCGCGCCGTTCTGCCTGCTGGACGAGGTGGACGCACCGCTGGACGAAGCCAACGTCGGCCGGCTGGCCAACATGGTCAAGGAAATGAGCGAAAAGGTGCAGTTCCTGTTCGTCAGCCACAACAAGGCGACGATGGAAGCCGCGCACCAGCTGTCGGGCGTGACCATGCGCGAACCGGGCGTCAGCCGCCTGGTCAGCGTGGACCTGGAAGAAGCCGCGCGATTGGCGGGCGCGGCCTGACGTGCCATCCTAGTTACCTGAATGAACTAGCCGGAGAACCTATCGAATGTCCGACACGGCACTGTTGCGCATCGGCATCCTGGCCGCCGGCCTGCTGTTGATCGCCGCGATCTTCCTGTTTGGCCGTCCGAAGAAGAAGCCCCAGGGGCGCCGCGTGGACAGCGCGGAACCGACCAGCGGCGAGCGCCGCGAGCCGGTGCTGGGCGAAGACGGCGTCACGGTGGCCGATGGCCGCGTCGAACCGGGCATGGGCACGGAAGGCGAGCAGGCCGAACTCGGCCTGGGCGAAACCGACCCGGGCGCCAGCGATCTTGGCAAGCGCGCCACCCAGGATTTCGACAAGATCGTTTCGCTGTTCGTGGCCGCCCGGGCCGGCGAGCAGCTGCGCGGCGAAGACATCGTGGTGGCGGCCGAGAAGACCGGCCTGGTGTTCGGCCACATGAACGTATTCCACCGTCTGGTGGAAGGCCATCCCGAGCGCGGCCCGATCTTCTCGATGGCGAGCATCATGAAGCCGGGCAGCTTCGACATGGCCAACATCCGTGCCATGGAAACCCCGGCCATCGCCTTCTTCCTGACCCTGCCGGCGCCGCTGACCGCGCTGGACGCCTGGGAGAAGATGCTGCCGACGGTGCAGCGCATGGCTGAACTGCTGGATGGCGTGGTGCTGGATGACAGCCGCAACGCCCTGGGCCGCCAGCGCATCGCACACATCCGTGACGAGCTGCGTGCCTACGACCGCCAGCACCAGGCCCCGCCGCTGACAAAGACTCCGCGCTGGTAACGGCATCTTTCGGTGTGCCGACCAACGGTCGGCACCCACAACAGCAGGTCCACGCCATGCGTGGATGGGGCGAACCAAGGTTCGCCCCCACCAACAGGGTCAGGCCGGCACGCCGGCCACCTTCGCGAACGCGCGGCGGAACGCGGCCATCTCGTCCTCGCTGCCGACGGTTACGCGCACGCGCTGCGGCCAGATCGGCCAGCTGCGCCCGATCACCACGCCGTTGTCGGCCATCGCCTTGGCGAACGTGCTGCCGTCGCGTTGCACGTCGACCACGAAGCAGTTCGCTTCCGACGGCAGGCAGCTGAAACCGCGCTTGCCCAGCCATGCAATGGTGGCCTGGCGAACCCTGGCGTTCTGCAGGCGACGCAGCGGAATCAGCTGCGGATCGTGCAGGCTGGCCAGCGCCGCCGCCAGCGCGGGCACCGGCAGCGGGTTGTCGCCGAGGCTGGCCAGCTCGCGCAGACGCTCGGGATGTGCGGCCGCCAGGCCCAGGCGCAGGCCGGCCATGCCGTACAGCTTGGAGAACGTACGCAGCACGATCAGATCGTCGCGCTGCGTCACCTGTGCAATCAGGCTGGGCTGCTCGCTGTATTGCAGGTAGGCCTCGTCGACCAGCACGCGGGTGGACGCGGGCTTGTGGGCCAGCAGCCAGGCGAGCTCATCCGGTGGGCTGATCGAGCCGGTCGGGTTGTTCGGATTGCACACGTACAGCAGCCCGGTCGGGCGCGCATGCGCGGCGGCGACCATCGCACGCAGGTCGTGTGCGCCGTCATTGCGCAGCGGCACCTTCTGCACATGCGCGCCATGTGCGGCAGCGACCTCGCCCAGGGTCTCGAAGGTGGGGTCGGCCACCACCAGCCCCGCCTGCGGGCCGGTCCACAACGTGGCGGCGCGGTTCAACGGTTCGCTGGAGCCCGGATAGAGGCGCACATGGTCGGCCGGGATGCGGGCCTGCTCGATGAAGGCATCACGTACCTGAGCCGCCAGTGCGAAACGGTAGCGGCCGCAACCGGCGATGCTGTCGCGTGCCGCCTGCTGGGCCGCGGGCGAGGGGCCGTAGGGGCATTCGTTGAAATTCAGCAGCACCGTACCTTCCAGAGCGGGGGAGTGGTCGGAACGTACCAGAGCGGGGGAGTGGTCGGAACGTACCAGGGCGGGGGGAGTGGTCGGAACGTACCAGAGCGGGGGGAGTGGTCGGAACGTACCAGGGCGGGGGAGCGCCAGTCGCCCAAGCTCGACGCTACAAAGGCGGGGCCGTTACCGGGCGTGACAGCCGGGCGCGGTAGAATCCCCGGCCATCCCAGAACCACCGGATCCCGATGAGCCCCAGCCCCGCCGAACGCGCCGAAGACCTTCGCCGGCAGATCGCCCAGGCCAACCGCGCCTACCACGAGCTGGACGCGCCGGAGATCCCCGACGTCGACTACGACCGGATGGTGCGCGAGCTGGAAGCGCTGGAGCGCGAGCACCCGGAACTGGCCCGTGCCGACAGCCCGACCCAGCAGGTCGGTGCGCGCCCGTCCGGCCGCTTCCCCGAAGTGCGCCATGCGGTGCCGATGCTGTCGCTGTCCAATGCCTTCAGCGATGAGGAAGTGGCCGACTTCGTGCGCCGCATCGATGAGCGCCTGGGCCGTCGCAGCCTGCGGTTCTCGGCCGAACCGAAGATGGATGGCCTGGCGATCAGCCTGCGCTACGAGGACGGTCATTTCGTACTCGGCGCAACCCGCGGTGATGGCAGTACCGGCGAGGACGTGACCGCCAACCTGCGTGAGATCGGCGACGTTCCCAAGCGCCTGCACGGCAAGGACTGGCCGGACGTACTGGAGGTGCGTGGCGAGGTCTACATGGCGCGCGCCGACTTCGAGGCCTACAACGAACGCGCGCGCCAGCAGGGCGGCAAGGTGCTGGCCAACCCACGCAACGCGGCAGCCGGTTCACTGCGCCAGCTTGATCCGAAGATCAGTGCGCAGCGCAGGCTGAGTTTCTTCGCCTACGGCACCGGCGAAGTGCAGGGCGGCGAGTTGCCGGACACCCATTCGGGCACGCTGGCCCAGCTCGGT
Source organism: Stenotrophomonas sp. WZN-1 (assembly GCF_002192255.1). Classification (NCBI taxonomy): domain Bacteria; kingdom Pseudomonadati; phylum Pseudomonadota; class Gammaproteobacteria; order Lysobacterales; family Lysobacteraceae; genus Stenotrophomonas; species Stenotrophomonas sp. WZN-1. The sequence continues at coordinate 2,827,953 of NZ_CP021768.1, read as the reverse complement.
GCCTGGGGCTTTCCGGTCAGCGAGTTGTGCAAGGTGGTGGAAGGCACCGACGGCCTGCTCGGCTACTACCGTGACATCGGCGAGCGTCGCGATGGCCTGCCGTTCGACATCGATGGCGTGGTCTACAAGCTGGATGACCGTATCGGCCAGCAGGCGATGGGCTTCGTTTCGCGCGCGCCGCGCTGGGCCATCGCGCACAAGTTCCCTGCACAGGAACAGAGCACCACGGTGGAAGCGATCGAGATCCAGATCGGCCGCACCGGTGCCGCCACGCCGGTCGCACGGCTGGCGCCGGTGGCGGTGGCCGGCGTGATCGTATCCAACGCCACGTTGCACAACGCCGATCAGATCGCGCGCCTGGATGTGCGCGTGGGTGACAGCGTGATCGTGCGACGCGCTGGCGACGTGATTCCAGAAGTGGTCAGCGTCATCCTCGACCGCCGCCCGCAGGGCACCACGCCCTGGCAGATGCCGACGCGCTGCCCGGTGTGCGGCTCGGAAATCGTGCGCGAGGAAGGAGCAGCTGCGTGGCGCTGTTCGGGCGAACTGTCCTGCCCGGCGCAGCGCAAGGAGGCCATTGCCCATTTCGCTTCGCGTCGTGCGATGGATATCGACGGCCTCGGCGACAAGTACATCGAAACCCTGGTCGACGCCGGCATCGTCAGGAGCGTGGCCGATCTGTACCGGCTCAACCGCGACCAGCTGCTGCACCTGAAGCTGGTGCTGGACGCCGAGGATCCGTCGGCACTGGCCGCCGCGCTGAAGCTGCACCTGCCGGCCGAAGGCAGCGGCGCGGTGCTCAATGCGGTGCTCAAGCTGGATGGCAACGATCCGGCGTGGCGCGCGCAGGCGCTGGCGCAGCCGGCCAGCTTCGAATGGAATACGAAGAAGATCGCCACCAAGTGGGCCGACAACCTGATCGCGGCAATCGACGCCAGCCGTGCGGCCACGCTGGAGCGCCTGCTGTTCGCGCTTGGCATCGAGCACGTCGGCGAGAGCACGGCCAAGGCGCTGGCGCAGTGGTTCGGTGACCTGGAGCTGATCCGCCACCTGCCATGGCCGTTGTTCAAGCGCGTGCCGGACATCGGGGGCGAAGTGGCGCGTTCTCTCGGCCATTTCTTCGAGCAGCAGGGCAACCAGCAGGCCATCGATGACCTGCTGCAGGTCGGGCAGGTGCGCATCAGCGATGTGCACGCGCCCAGCGCCAAGCTGCGCGAAGGCCTGGATCTGGCGCAACTGCTGGTTGAATCGGAAATTCCCGGCATCACCCGCCTGCGTGCGGAGAAGCTGGCGGCTGCGTTGCCGGGCGCTCAGGCGGTGCTGGATGCCGAGCATGGCCAGTTCGTCAACGCCGGCCTGCCGGACGACACCGCGCGTGGATTGGCCGACTGGCTCGATGCCGATGGCCATGGTGCGATGCTGCTGGCGGCTGAGGAGGCGATGCAGCAGATCCTGACCAGGGCGCCGGCGCTGGCCGAGATCGTGGCCGGCCCGCTGGATGGGCAGACCGTGGTGCTGACCGGCACCCTGGCCCAGCTCACCCGCGATGCCGCCAAGGAACGCCTGGAAGCGCTGGGTGCCAAGGTCTCCGGCAGCGTGTCGAAGAAGACCAGCTTCGTGGTGGCCGGTACCGAGGCTGGCTCCAAGCTGGACAAAGCACAATCGCTGGGCGTGCCGGTATGGGACGAAGACCGCCTGCTGGCCTACCTCGCCGAACACGAATGATGACCCCGCCGGGTGCCTGGCGCCCGGCATGAAACACAAAGGAACACCGATGCAGACCGCCCCGCTGGATTTCCGCCTGGCCACCCGTGCCGACGAAGAACTGTTGATCGAGCTGATGCGCGAGTTCTACGCCGAAGACAGGATCGACTTCGATGACGCCCGCGTGCGTCGCGGCGTGGACGCGCTGCTGGCCGATCCGCGCAATGGCGAAGTGCTGCTGTGGCTGGACGAGGCGGGCGAGGTGGTTGGCTACGCAGTGATCGCGATGGGCTTCAGCCTGGAGCAGGGGGGGCACTTCATGCTGCTGGACGAGCTGTACCTGAGCCATCGCGCGCGCGGTCGTGGTCGCGGCAAGCAGGCGCTGGCCATCTGTGAACAGCGCGCTCGCGGGCGTGGCGTCAGCCGCCTGCGCCTGGAGGTGAACCACCACAACGAACTGGCCCGGCGCCTGTACCTGGCCAGCGGCTACATCGACGACACACGTGATCTGCTGACCCTGCCGCTCGACCATCCGCGCCCGGAGGGCATCCTGTGAGCGAGGCCCTGCTGCGCGCGTTGCAGCAGCGTGCCGCGCTCAATGCGCTGGTGCGCCGCTTCTTCGCCGAGCGCGACGTGCTGGAGGTGGAAACGCCGATCCTGTCGGTGGCAGGCAACACCGAACCAAACATCGACAGCTTCCATACCGATTTCACCGGCCATGTCGATGCCGGTGGTCGTCGTCGTTGGCTGCGCACCTCGCCGGAGTATCCGCTCAAGCGCCTGCTGGCGGCCGGCGTGGGCGACTGCTATGAACTGGGCCGCGTGTTCCGCAATGGCGAGGCCGGTGGCCGCCACAACCCGGAATTCACCATGCTGGAATGGTACCGGGTCGGGTGGGACCACCACCGGCTGGTGCAGGAAACCGCCGAGCTGGTCGGCCAGGCGCTGGCCCTGGTCGGACGCCGTGCGACGCTGCGCGTGCTGGGTTACCGCGAGTTGTTCCAGCAGCACGTGGGCGTGGATCCGTTCGAGGCCGACGAAGCCGCGCTGCGTGCTGCGCTTGGCGACGTGCACATCGACCCGGTCGGGTTGACCCGTGATGACTGGCTGGACCTGTTGATGACCCACCACATCCAGCCGCATTTCGATGACGCGGTCATGACCGTGGTGCATGACTGGCCGGCCAGCCAGGCCGCGCTGGCCCGCATCCGGCAGGGCACGCCGCCGCTGGCCGAGCGTTTCGAGCTGTACCTGGGGGCAGTGGAGCTGGCCAACGGCTATCACGAACTGAACGACGCCCACGAGCAGCGCGCCCGGTTCCAGCGTGACCTGCAGCGCCGCCACGAACGTGGACAGGTGCAGCCGGCGCTGGATGAAGCGCTGCTGGCGGCATTGCCAGCGTTGCCGGCGTGTGCCGGCGTGGCGGTGGGTGTCGATCGCCTGCTGATGGCGATGAACCGCACGCCACGCATCGCCGATGTGTTGGCCTACGACTTCGCCCACGCGTGATCCTCGCGCGTTGCTGAACATCGCAGGCTGAACGGAACGCGGTTTCTGCGCGCTTGCGTCGGTAAGCAGGATGATGCTCTTATCACGGCCAATGCCGGACACTGGCATGCAGTTCATCCATTCCTGCTGGGGAAGGCTTTGGTCAAGTGGTTCGCGGTTGTCGCTGCACCGGTGTACTCCATTGCGCTCTGGGGTGCCTGGCTGCCGTCATCGGCGTCGGCCCAGCAGGCGGGCTATGACGGCGAAGTGGTGACCTGCGAATCGCGCGACATGGGCTGGGTGCATTGCGATATCGACGTCAGCAATGGCATCGACCTTGTGCGCCAGTTGTCCAGCAACAGTTGCATCCGTGGCAGCGAGTGGGGCACCGACCGCAGTGGCGTGTGGGTTACCCTTGGCTGTCGCGCAGAATTCCGTGCGCGTCGTGCCGAAGGTGCAGCGCCCGCGGCAACGGAAGGCAAGCGCCTGGTCCGCCGTGTGGTGCGTTGCGAATCCAATGGCCGCCCGCAGAGTTGCCCGGTGCGCCTGGACGGGGCGCCGGTGCGCCTGCTGCGCCAGCTGTCGGTGCTGCCGTGCCGCGAAGGGCAGGGCTGGGGCTACAAGCGCAATGAAGTCTGGACCAGTCGTGGCTGCCAGGGCGATTTCGAAGTGGCTGACGAGGACGGTCGTTTTGTCGACGTGCCACGCCGCCTGACCTGCGAGTCGAAGTCGAAGAAGCGCCGCTTCTGTGGGGCGAGCATTTCGGTCGGCGCCGTCGTCACCGAACAGTTGTCCAGCACCCCGTGCGAGGAAGGCAGTACCTGGGGCTGGAGCCGCAACGGGATCTGGGTGGACGGCGGCTGCCGCGCCGAATTCTCGGTGAATTGAGCCCGGGCAGGCTCCAACCACGCGGGGCGTGGCCCTACAATGGGCCCATGAACACTGCCCCTGACATCGACTACGCCCGTTATGACCACATCCGCCCGATCCTGTGGACCGGCGATGCCCTGCAACTGCTGGACCAGCGCAAGCTGCCGTTCGTGGTCGAGCATGTGGTCTGCCATGACAGTGACGAGGTTGCCGCCGCCATCCACGCGTTGACCGTGCGTGGCGCGCCGGCCATCGGCATTGCCGCAGCCTGGGGTGTGGTGCTGGCGGCGCGGGACGTGCAGGCCGCCGATGGTGCGCACGCCCTGCAGCAGCTGGAACCGGCCCTGCAGCGCCTCAATGCATCGCGCCCGACTGCGGTCAACCTGGCCTGGGCGCTGGCGCGCATGCGCCGTTGCCTGAACGCCGCCGGCGCCGACTGGAAGGCCTTGCTGGAATCGGAAGCGCAGGCCATCGCCGAGGAAGACCTGGCCGCCAACCGCCACATGGGCGCACTGGGCGCGGGCCTGATCGAGGCCGGCAGCGGCGTGCTGACCCACTGCAATACCGGCTCGCTGGCCACTGCAGGCTTCGGTACCGCGCTGGGCGTGATCCGCGCCGGCATGGCCCAGCACCGCATCGCCCGCGTGTTCGCCGGCGAGACCCGGCCGTGGCTGCAGGGGGCACGCCTGACCGTGTGGGAGCTGCAGCAGGATGGCATCGATGCCACCCTGATCGCCGATTCGGCTGCCTCGCACCTGATGAAGACCGGCGCCGTGCAATGGGTGATCGTGGGCGCGGACCGCATCTGCGCCAATGGCGATACCGCCAACAAGATCGGCACCTACCAGCTGGCCATCGCCGCCCGCCACCACGGTGTCAGGTTCATGGTGGTGGCGCCGTCCTCGACCGTGGACATGGAGACCGTGGACGGCAGCCAGATCGAGATCGAGCAGCGCGACCCGGGGGAGCTGTACGGCGTGGGTGGCACCCGTACCGTCGCCGAGGGCATTGCCGCCTGGAACCCGGTGTTCGACGTCACCCCGGGCGAGCTGATCGACGCCATCGTGACCGAGCGCGGGGTCATCCTGAACCCGACCGCCGAGAACATGCGCGCCGCCTTCGGCGGTTGAAGCGCAAGGGAGGGGGCGGCGTTACCTCCGCCCCCGGTAGTGCCGGCCGCTGGCCGGCAACCCCCTAAGTTCCTGATTTGTGCCGGTAAAATCCCCGTAAAGGGAGGCGAAAAACGGCCTGTTGTGGTAGTATCCACAGGTTGAATCGAGGTTCCGGCACGACTCCCTCCCGCAGGGGTTGCGCCGGACTGGACCGCTACCAGACAACGGAACCCGAATGGCAGAAACCGCCAAGGAAATCATCCAGGTCAACCTGGAAGACGAGATGCGCAAGAGCTACCTCGATTACGCCATGAGCGTGATCGTGGGCCGCGCGCTGCCGGATGCGCGCGACGGCCTCAAGCCGGTGCATCGCCGCGTGCTGTACGCGATGAACGAACTCAACGCGCACAGCAACAAGCCCTACTTCAAGTCGGCGCGTATCGTCGGTGACGTCATCGGTAAGTACCACCCGCATGGCGATCAGTCGGTGTACGACACGCTGGTGCGCCTGGCACAGCCGTTCTCGCTGCGCTACATGCTGGTCGACGGCCAGGGTAACTTCGGTTCGATCGACGGCGACTCCGCTGCAGCGATGCGATACACCGAGGCGCGCATGTCGCGCCTGGCGCATGAGCTGATGGCGGACATCGACAAGGAAACCGTCGATTTCCAGCCCAACTACGATGAAAAGGAACTGGAGCCGACGGTCATGCCGACCCGGTTCCCGAACCTGCTGGTCAATGGTTCGGCCGGTATCGCGGTGGGCATGGCGACCAACATCCCGCCGCACAACCTGAGTGAATCGATCAACGCCTGCATCGCGCTGATCGACAACCCGGAGATCGATGTCGACGGCCTGATGGAATACATCCCGGGCCCGGACTTCCCGACTGCCGGCATCATCAATGGCACCGCCGGCATCGTCGCCGGCTACCGCACCGGCCGTGGCCGCGTGCGCATCCGTGCCAAGGCCGATATCGAAGTGGCCGACAACGGCCGCGAATCGATCATCGTCACTGAAATTCCTTACCAGGTGAACAAGGCGCGTCTGATCGAGAAGATCGCCGAGCTGGTCAAGGAAAAGAAGATCGAAGGCATCAGCGAGCTGCGCGATGAGTCCGACAAGGACGGCATGCGCATCTACATCGAGATCAAGCGCGGTGAATCTGCCGAGGTTGTGCTGAACAACCTGTACCAGCAGACCCAGATGGAATCGGTGTTCGGCATCAACATGGTGGCGCTGGTCGATGGCCGCCCGCAGTTGATGAACCTCAAGCAGATGCTGGAGGCGTTCGTCCGCCACCGTCGCGAAGTGGTCACCCGCCGCACCGTGTTCGAGCTGCGCAAGGCGCGCGCCCGTGCGCACGTGCTGGAAGGCCTGACCGTTGCGCTGGCCAACATCGACGAGATGATCGAACTGATCAAGACCTCGCCGAACCCGAACGAAGCCCGCGAGCGCATGCTGGCACGCGTGTGGGAGCCGGGCCTGGTCGGTGCGATGCTGGGTGCGGCCGGTGCCGAAGCCTCGCGTCCGGAAGACCTGCCCAAGGGCGTGGGCCTGATCGAGGGCGGCTACCAGCTGACCGAGATCCAGGCCACCCAGATCCTGGAGATGCGCCTGCACCGCCTGACCGGGCTGGAGCAGGACCGCCTGACCGACGAGTACAAGCAGCTGCTGGAAGTGATCGCCGGGCTGATCCACATCCTGGAAGATCCCGACCGCCTGCTGCAGGTGATCCGCGAGGAGCTGGTCAACGTCAAGGCCGAATTCGGCGATGAGCGTCGTACCGAAATCCGCCACAGCGAAGAAGACCTGGACATCCTCGACCTGATCGCGCCGGAAGATGTGGTGGTCACCGTGTCGCATGCCGGTTACGTGAAGCGGCAGCCGGTGAGCGTGTACCGCGCACAGCGCCGTGGTGGCCGTGGCCGCAGTGCGGCGGCGACCAAGGAAGAGGATTTCATCGAACAGCTGTGGCTGGTCAACACGCACGACACGCTGCTGACCTTCACCAGCTCGGGCAAGGTGTTCTGGCTGCCGGTCTACCAGCTGCCCGAAGCCGGTTCCAACGCCCGCGGCCGTCCGATCATCAACTGGATCCCGCTGGAGCCGGGCGAACGCGTGCAGGCCGTGCTGCCGGTGCGTGAGTACGCCGACGGCCAGTTCGTGTTCTTCGCCACGAAGAACGGTACGGTCAAGAAGACCCCGCTGAGCGAGTTCGCCTTCCGCCTGGCCCGCGGCAAGATCGCGATCAACCTCGACGAGGGCGATGCCCTGGTCGGTGTTGGCCTGACCGATGGCGAGCGTGACATCCTGCTGTTCGCCTCCAACGGCAAGACCGTGCGCTTCGGTGAAGACAAGGTCCGCTCGATGGGCCGTACCGCCACCGGCGTGCGCGGCATCAAGATGCCGGCCGGCGAGGAAGTGGTCAGCCTGATCGTGGCCGAAAGTGCCGGTGGCATCGAGGACGAGAACGAGGACGACAACGGTGTCGAGGAAGCCGTCGCCAATGGCGATGCGGTGATCGACGGCGCCGACGACGCCAGCGTGCAGTACATCCTCACCGCCACCGAGAACGGCTACGGCAAGCGCACGCCGCTGCCGGACTATCCGCGCAAGGGCCGTGGTACGCAGGGCGTGATCGGCATCCAGACCACCGAGCGCAACGGCAAGCTGGTCGCCGCGGTGCTGATGGGGTCGGGCGACGAAGTCCTGCTGATCTCCGATGGCGGCACCCTGGTGCGTACGCGTGGCTCGGAAATCAGCCGCGTCGGCCGCAACACCCAGGGCGTGACCCTGATCCGCCTGTCCAAGGACGAGAAGCTGCAGGCGGTGGAGCGCATGGACGCCTCGATCGACGAGGACGAGGACGAGGTGGCAGTGGCCGCCCCGGCCCCGGCCACGACCGATGGCGCCCCGGCGGCTGCCAGCAGCGAAGACGCCGCACAGGAGTGATCCTGCCGCGAGCCTGAGGTACCCGACGACGCCGGCCCCGTGCCGGCGTCGTCGTATCCGGATGCTGCACATACGCGCGCGCTTCACGCAGGCGGTGGGATAACGGCGCATGCTGCCCCCGGAGATCGACGATGTCCGCCACGCCGCAGTCCGCTCCCGTCCGCGCCTCCCGGCATCCTCTCGTTACCGTGCTGTCGCTGCTGCTGGTCGTGCTCGGCCTGGTCATCGGCGGGCTTGGCGCGTGGCTGCTCAGCCTGGGCGGCTCGGCGTACTACGCCATCGCCGGGGCCGGCCTGCTGGCCAGTGGCCTCCTGTTGTTCGGCAATCGCCGCAGTGGCGCGCTGCTGTATGCGCTGGTGTTCATCGGCACGCTGCTGTGGACCTGGTGGGAGTCGGGCAGCGACTACTGGCGCTGGGTACCACGGCTCGGCCTGGTGACTGCGCTCGGCATCGTGCTGGCGCTGCTGGCGCCGACCCTCCACCAACCGGTCTCCCGGCGCCTGTCGCGCAGCGTGGCCGGCGTGCTGATGCTGGTGTTCGTCGCTGCCTTCGGATTGGCGTTCACGCCGCACGGCGAAGTGGACGGGCACCAGCCGTTCCCGGAAGGTGCGGTCAGCGCCGGGCTGGAGCCTACGCGCGATACCACGGGCCTGCAGCCGGCTGATCAGCCCGCCGAAGGGGACTGGCCCGCGTGGGGACGCAGCAATGCCGCCACCCGCTATTCGCCGCTGCGGCAGATCACCCCGGCCAACGTGGCCACGCTGCAGCCGGCCTGGCAGTTCCGTACCGGTGATATGCCGAAGAAGCGCTGGGGCGCGGAAACCACGCCGCTGAAGATCGGCGACCGCCTGTACCTGTGTACCGCCCGCAACCGCCTGATCGCACTTGATGCGGCCAGCGGCAAGGAAGTGTGGCGGTTCGATCCGAAGGTGAAGGACGCTTCGATTCCGTACACCGCCGCCTGCCGCGGCGTGAGCTACTACGAGCAGCCGGCCACGCCGACCTTCGCCGATGCGGCATTGGCCGATGTCGCTGCTGATCTGGCGTTGCCGGAACCGCCACCCAGTGCCACCCGCAGCGCTGCACCAGGCAGTCGCCCGGCGTGCTGGGCGCGCATCATCGAAGGCACGCTGGACGGGCGCATCATCGCGGTGGATGCGGACAGCGGCCGCCCGTGCGCGAATTTCGGCAACAACGGCCAGGTCGACATCACCTTGGGCATGGGCGAGGTACCCCCCGGATACGTGTCGATCACCTCGCCGCCGGCCATCGTGCGCGGGGTGATCGTCACTGGCCACCAGGTGCTGGATGGGCAGCGCCGTGATGCGCCATCGGGCGTGATCCAGGCCTACGACGCGATCACCGGCAAGCTGCGCTGGGCGTGGGACATGGACCAGCCCGAGCGCAGCGGCCTGCCGCCGCATGAGCAGACCTACACGCGCGGCACGCCGAACATGTGGACCACCGCGACCGGTGATGAGGCGCTGGGGCTGGTCTATCTGCCGCTGGGCAATTCCGCGGGCGATTACTGGAGTGGCTCACGCAGCGAAAGCCAGAACCGCTATGCGACCTCGCTGGTGGCGATCGATGTGGCCACCGGCAAGCCGGCCTGGCACTTCCAGGCCGTGCGCAAGGATGTGTGGGATTACGACCTGGGTTCGCAGGCCAGCCTGATCGACTACCCGACGGCGGCGGGCAAGGTGCCGGCGATCCTGTTGCCGACCAAGCAGGGTGACCTCTACATCCTCGACCGCCGCAACGGCCAGCTGCTGACCGCCGCCGAAGAGCGCAAGGTGCCGGTCGGTGGTGTCGAACCGGAACAGCGCTCACCCACGCAGTTGTTCTCGCTGTACCACACGCTGCGCCGCGAGCATGACCTGACCGAGCGCGACATGTGGGGCATCACTCCGATCGACCAGCTGATCTGCCGTATCCAGTTCCGCAAGGCGTACTACGAAGGCTTCTACACGCCACCGAGCAGTGACCGCCATTCCATCGAATACCCCGGCTACAACGGCGGTTCGGATTGGGGCAGTGTGTCCATCGACACGCGCCGCGGCGTGATCGTGGCCAACTACAACGACATGCCCAACTACAACCGGCTGGTGCCACGCGCGGAGGCCGACCGGCTGGGCTGGCTGCCGCGCGAGAAGATCCGGTTCGACAGGGGGGGAGCAGAAGGTGCGGGTGATCCGCAGGTGGGCACGCCCTACGCCATCCAGGTCAATGCCGGTTGGCGGCTGCCGTTCACCGGTCTGCTGTGCAAGCAGCCGCCCTATGGTGGCATCCGTGCCATCGATCTGCGCACCGGCAAGCTGCTGTGGGATCGGCCATTTGGCAGCGCGCGCGGCAATGGGCCGTTCGGCATCCGTTCCGGCCTGCCGATCGAGATCGGCACGCCGAACAACGGTGGTTCGGTGGTGACTGCCAGCGGACTGATCTTCATCGCCGCCGCCACCGATGACCTGCTGCGTGCCATCGACCTGAAGACCGGCAAGGAGCTGTGGCACGCCAAGTTGCCTGCGGGCGGCCAGGCCAACCCGATGGTGTACGCGCAGGACGGGCGCCAGTACGTGGTGATCATGGCTGGCGGCCACCATTTCATGGAAACCCCGAACGGCGATTACGTGATGGCATTCGCCCTGCCGAAATAGCGGCTGCCGGCCTGAACACGGCATGCGGGGCTGTGATCGCTGTCGCTGAAGTTGCGCTGGCGAGCGGGCAGCATCCATCATCGGAACAGGACGGGGCCGGCCAACGCCCCCAGGGAAGGAAACGCATGCTGAAATCTGAACGCCTGCCGGGGCGCGCCACCCGGTTGCTGGCCGGACTGCTTCTGCTTGGCCCGTGCCTGGGGGCAAGCGCGCAGGCGTCACCCCAGCCCGCCGTACGCAAAGTGCCCAGTGGTGCCGAACTGATCGCGGGCGATGCGCGCTATCTGAGCCCCGCCCATGCGCCCTGCATGGCGGCCGCGGGTAACGCGCTGGACGCCCAGCGTCGTTGTGCGGACGCTGAATTCAAGGTGCACGACGATGCGCTCAACGCCGCCTACAGCGCGGCGCGCTCCGCGCTGACGGCCAGTGACCAGCAGGTGCTGCGCGACCTGCAGCGGCAATGGCTGCGCCAGCGCGACAGCCGCTGCCCGGAAGGTGGCACGGCCGTTGCCCAGCTGGATGCACAGCAGTGCCGCACGCACATGACCCTGCTGCGTGCCCGTCAGTTGCAGGGCGGTGGTGCGGCGGCGCTGGTGGCGGAAGCCAAGGCGGCCCCGGCGCCCGCGCAGGCCGCTGTGCATACCGCCGATGCCGCGCCCGACAAACAGGGCAGGATCATCCTGCGGCCCGGCGCGGGCAGGATCACGCCTGCACTGCAGGTGGTGTTCCAGGTGGCCGATTGCAGCGGCACCGACAACGTGACGACCTGCCGGGTGCGCAGCATGAGCGTGACCCGTGGAGGGCGCAACGTGGCGGTCACGGGCGTGCAGCCGCGCCTGACCCGCGCTGGTGCCGATGCGCAGGGGGAGGCCGCCGTGCTGCTGACCGTTTCGGATTTCAATGGCGATGGCGTGCCGGACCTGCAGGTGTGGCAGGACAACAACGGCGTCTACAACGTACCGGTGCATGCGTTCTACCTGTTCGACGCCAAGGGCAACCGCTATGTGCGTGCCAAGGCATTGGAAGCGGCCATCGGTGGGCGCGACATCGACCATATCGACAATGGGCGGTTCGTGCTGCGTGCGAAGGTCAGCCCGTGCGAGCGCGAGGACAAGGTCATCCAGCTGCGCGGAACCGAGCCACGCACGCTGCTGCAGCGACGCTATGACACCTGCAGGGGCGAAGCCCCTACCGAATCGGACCTGCTGAAGTAGGCCGTCCCCTGACGAACGGATGCGTTCCGGAACTGGAGAGCTGAAGGATGAGCGAAGGCTATGGAAAAGGTGGGGTGGGCTTCGGCCTGACCCGGGACCAGTCGGTCGAGATGATCGTGCGCACCTGCATCGACAACGGCATTACCGACCATCGGCAGATTGCCTACGTGCTGGCCACGGCGCAGCACGAATCGCGTGATTTCGCCGCGCCCGAGGAAGACTGGGGCAGGAAGCAGGCGGTGGATCTGCGCTACTTCGGCGGCGAGGAATATTTCGGCCGGGGCTTTGCCCACCTTACCCACGTCAACAACTACGAGCGGCTGGGCGAGGCACTGGGCATGGGCCGCGAGCTGGTCGAGCATCCGGAACGGGCAGCCCAGGCGGAAATCGCCACCAAGGTGCTGGTGGTGGGGATGCGCGATGGCATGTTCGGTGCGCGGTTGTCCGACAACGTCAACGCCAACCATGCCGACTACCGGCAGGCGCGGGCCTCGGTCAATGGCGGTGAGCTGATCAACGGCAGTCCCTATCCGGACGCCATCGCCACGCTGGCCACCGGATGGGAATCCCAGGTGGCCGGCCTGGTCCAGCGTGTGCAGCAGCCAGGCTTCCAGATGCCGGTGCCAACCCTCCAGGCGCCCGCCGGGGCGATGGACCTGCACCGGGGTGATGCCAACCAGCAGGTGCTGGAGGCGCAGCAGTACCTGCAGCGGTTGGGCATCCGCAACAACGCCAATGCCGCGATCAAGCCCGACGGTGATTTTGGCGTCTCCACCGAGCAGGCCGTGCGTCGCTTCCAGACCGAGCGGGGCATCAGTCCCGCCAATGGCCGCATCGACGATGCGCTGCTGGAGCGCATGCGCAGCGACACGCTGGCGATCGATCCGGACTTCAAGCGCCGTACGGTGACCGACCTGACCGGCCCGCTGGCCGATGGCAACCTGGGCCCCGGTGAGAAGGGCGAGCCGGTGTTCGAGATGCGCCGCCAGCTGGAGGCATTGGGGTACCTGACCGAACCGAACCCACGTGCCGAGCGCGAGGCGCGCACGTTTGATGCCGGCATGCAGGCGGCCATGCGCACCTTCCAGCAGGACTACGGCCTGCCGTTGCGCCCGGGCGGCATCATCGACGCGGATGCGCGCCGGCAGTTGAACGATGCCGCCGTCGCACGCGAGCATGCGCCGACCACCGAGTTCGACCGCGCGGAGAACTGGCCGCCGCAGCGTCCGCCCTATACGCGGGCGGAGTTCCAGCCGGAGCAGGTGCAGGCGCGGCAGCAGGCGGTGGCCAATCCACCGGTCGCTGGTCCGGCCACGCCGGAGCCCGCACCGCAGCCCAATGGCGTGGAATCGCTGTCACCCAGGGACGCCGCGCTGTTCGAGCGCATCCGCCAGGGCGCGCCTGGCAGCATCGGCGACGAGCACGTGATGCAGGCGGTACTGGAATCCAAGCGCAATGGCATCGACGATGCCGGGCGCGTCGACCGGGTGATGATGGCCGGAGATCGCCTGTGGGTCGCCGGGTTGATTCCAGGTGAGCGCGCCAGCGTGGATACGGCGCAGCCCGCGCGCTCGATGGAGGACACGGTGAACGATCTGTCCACCGATAACCGGCAGCGCGAGCACCAGCTCGCCGTCGACAGCCGCCAGCATGAGAGCCGCGGGCCTTCAATGGCCTGAGCCTGTGGCAGCGACGCGCCCGTTGTGGGCCTGTCGCTGCCGCCAGGGGATTACAGCGTCACCACCACCTTGCCGATCTGCTCGTTCGATTCCAGGTAACGGTGTGCGTCCTGGATCTGCGCGAACGGGAACACCCTGGCGATCTTCGGTGCCAGCGTGCCCTTGTCCAGGCCATCGACGATGAACGCCTTGGCACGTGCCAGCGCGGCATCGTCGGAGACGATTTCCGAATACAGGTAGCCCTTCAGCGTCAGCGACTTGCCCAGCACGTTGAACAACGGGAACGGCGTGGGTTCGCTGCTCAGCGCGCCGTACTCCAGCAGGATGCCGCCACGCGCCATCGCCTCGGTCAGCGGCACGAACTGCGGGCCACCGATCGGGTCGAACACCACGCGGGCACCGGCACCGCCGGTGATGCGCGCCACTTCGGTTGCCAGGTCCTGCTCCTCGGTGGCGATGACATGGGTGGCGCCGGCATCGAGCAACGCCTGGCGCTTGCCCGGGCCACGCGTTACCGCGATCGGCGTGGCACCTACCGCGTTGGCGATCTGGATCGCGGCCAGGCCGACGCTGCTGCTGGCAGCGGTGATGATGACGAAATCCCCGGCGGTCAGGTGCGCCTGCTCCAGCAGTGCGCCCCAGGCGGTGACGTACTGCATCCACACCGCAGCCGCCGTTTCGAAGCCCAGCGCCTGCGGGTGCTTGACCACCAGTCGTGCCGGCACGTTGGCCAGCTCGCCGTAGGTGCCCCAGCGCGCGATATCCAGTGGCGGCACCACACTGACCGCATCGCCAACGGCGAACCCGTTCACCGCACTGCCGACCGCTTCGACAATGCCTGCCGCTTCATAGCCCAGCCGGCTGGGGAACTGCGCTTCCTGCAGGTAGGCACCGTTGCGGAACATCACCTCGGCGCGGTTCAGGCCGATCGCCTTGACCCGGATCTGGACTTCGTCGTCGGCGGCGGCGGGGACGTCGATGTCGTCGATGCGCAGTACATCGGCATTGCCGTATTCGTGGATGCGGACAATCTGGCTCATGGGGGCTCCTGGGCAAGGCCGGCGCTGGGGCTGGCAGAAAGGTGAGGGCTACTGTGCGCGTGGCCTGCACCCAGAATAAGGGGTAATCTGGTGTTTCATTGAAAAATAATTGTTTGCAATGGACCTGATCGCTCCCCTGCGTACGTTCGTCAAAGTGGCCGAGGTCGGCTCCTTCGCCGCGGCTGCCGACGCGCTGGACCTGTCGCCGCAGCTGGTCGGCAAACACGTGCAGTCGCTGGAGCACCACCTGGGCGTGCGCCTGCTCAACCGCACCACGCGCAAGCAGAGCCTGACCGACTTCGGCCAGGCCTACCTGGCGCGGGCGCGGGTGATCCTGGAAGAAGTGGAGGGGGCCGAGCAGCTGGCCCAAGTGGCGCGTGGGCGGCCGATGGGGCGCCTGCGCATCAGCGCACCGGTCACCTTCGGCGTGCACGCGCTCGGGCCAGCGGTGGTGGCCTACCTGCAGCAGTACCCGGACGTGCAGGTCGATCTGAACCTGTCCAACAGCCTGGTGGATATCGTTGAGGACGGCTTTGATCTGGTATTCCGCACCGGTGATCTGGCCGACAGCGGGTTGGTGGCGCGACGGTTGGGGCCGTATCCGCTGGCGCTGTGTGCGTCTCCGGGTTATCTCGCTTCACGTCCGGCCATTACCCATCCGACCGATCTCAGCCGACACGAGTGCCTGGGATTCGCGCATTCGATCATCCGCACGCGCTGGAGTTTCCGCGACACCGATGGCAGCGTGCTGACCGTGCCGGTATCCAGCCGCTTCCTGGTCAATCAGGCCGAGCCGTTGCTGACCGCCGCCATCGGAGGGCTGGGGCTGATCCTGCAACCGCACGAAATGCTGGCCAGCGCATTGGCGCGCGGTGACCTGGTGGAAGTGCTGCCGGCGTACGTGCCGGTGTCGACCTGGATCAACCTGGTGTATCCACGCGATCGCCAGCTGACACCCAAGCTGCGCAGCTTCCTCGACTTCTGCGTGGCGTGGTTCAACGAACAGACCATGGCACGGCGATAGCGCGACCATCGGTTAGCATGGTTTCCATCAACCGCGAAGGATCGCCCCCTCATGTCGCCTCCATGGCCGGAACGCCTCGCGCGTTTCATGCTGACGGTACTGCCCGCATTGCTGTTCACCACCCGTTTGCAGGCTGCCGAAGGTCCAGCGCAGGCGCTGGCGGAGTGGGAGGCGCACGGCCGTGCCGACGGCCTGGCCCGACCTGACGCGGTCTGCCAGGACTTCCTGCAGGCAATGGGACGGAAACCCGAAGGACTGGAATACACCGGCTGCAGCCAGGACGATGCGTCCTACATCAAGCCGATGGAAGCCCACTATCGGGTTGCGGGTGCCGGGGCAGCGAAGGTAGAAGCCTTCCTGCACGCAACGTTCGGCCTGCCTGCGTTGCGTTACGTCTGCTGCGGTTGGAGCAACGGTGCACCCTATTACTGGCGCGAAGGTCCGGACGCGGTGCGGTACCAGATCGGCATGGGTGTGGAATCGCTGCCGCACGCGCGGAGCGAATGGCATCGCATCGAGGCATTCAATGTAACCGTTGAGGTGTTGCGGCAGAGTCCCTAGCGCCGATACAGCGGGCGTAGCCTTGTCATTCCGGTACCCGCACCATCTTCTTCATCAGGTGTTCCACCACGCCCGCAGGATCGGCAGTGCGGCCGACATGCGTGCTCGACATCTGCACAACCGAACTGCGCTTGGCGGTAAGGAAGTGGAAACGTGCACGTGCCGGCAGCTGCGCGATCGGCCCGGCGCTGGCATCGCCGCGGCAGATGGCCACGATCGCATCCAGCCATGGCTGCAAGGCGTCCTGGTCCAGCGCCGGAGCGAACGCGTGCAGGCGTGCCGGATCGATCTCGATGGCGGCTTCCAGATGGCGTGCGCCGGGGCAGGACACGATCACCCCGACGTTGATGAATTCCTCGCGTTCCACCCGCGGTACCACGCGGATGACCGCGTAGTCATACGTGTGCAGCGTGGGCACGGATGGCCTCCTGCACGAACACCGCACGCACTTTCAGGCGGTGCTTGAGATAGTCGATGTAGCCCTGGCGATAGGCCTGCGGGCTGTCGAATGCCGGCTCGTTGACCAGCCAGCTGTCCGGCACCAGGCCGACGATCCGCTCGATCTCGGCGTCGGTCAGGCGGGCGGCCAGCTCGGCATCCACCTCGGCGATGCGGCTGGCGAACGACAGCAGCACGTGGTCGCGGATCAGCACGAAGGGCTTCTCGCAGGCATCGCCGGCGTTGGCCCAGTCGTGATGGAAGTACATCGCCGCGCCGTGATCGATCAGGTACAGCTTGCGATGCCACACCATCAGGTTGGGATTGCGCGTGGTGCGATCGACGTTACTGGTGAACGCATCGAACCAGACGATGCGCGAGGCCAGGTCTGCATCCACCGGCATCGCCGCCGGATCGTAGTTGATCGCGCCGGGCAGGTAGTCCAGGCCCAGGTTCAGGCCTTCGCTGGCGCGGATCAGCTCCTGGATCTCCGGGTCGGGCTCGGTGCGGGCGAACTCGCGGTCCAGTTCGACGAACAGGATCTCCGGAATCGGCAGGCCCAGCGTGCGCGCCATCTCGCCGGCGATCAGCTCGGCGATCAGCGCCTTCGGGCCCTGGCCGGCGCCACGGAACTTCAGCACGGCCATGCCGTCGTCGTCGGTCTCGATCACGGCCGGCAGGGAGCCACCTTCCCGTAAAGGGGTGATGTAGCGGAGGGCATGTACGGTGCGCATGGACGCATTCTAGCGTGGCGTCCGGGGCAGGCGTGCCGCAGTAGAGCGGGGCGCCAGCTTAATGAACGGCTACTGCGCGAACCACCTGTTACAGGTCGCCTGCAATCTTCACTTGTTCCTTCCGCTCAGAGTGGCAGCATTCGTTCCAACGGAGCAGTACACCCGCGTGTGACCTTCAACAGGAGGCCCTCATGCCGCTACAGTGCAGCTGTCATGCTTCACCGTGTATGCAACGCAACGCGTGGTGTTGACCTTGACCTGACACGGTCAGCCATCGGCGCAGATGGCCGTCCCCCACAGTTCCAGACACCGTTCGCCCATCGCGCCCCGGCGTTGCCCGGTTGGTCCTGCGATCCAGGTACTTGCGCCCCAAGAGAGATCCCTGCGTTGCCGTCGACGCTGGCAACGTGGGGCCGCCGAACCCACGCTATCCCCACAGGCTTTGGAGGTGCTCCGATGAACGACGAATTCAATCCCATGCTGCCCCCACTGGACGATGCGAAGGCCGAGGAAATGATCGGCAAGGTCGTGCTGGTGGGTGTCACCCGCTATGGTGGCGACGGCCAGGTGCAGGGTCTGGAGCAGTACGCGGGCACCGTGCTGCGCATCAGTGCCGACGAAGGCGTGGTGCTGGCCGACGAAGACGATGGCCATGAGCGATACCTGCCGCCCATGCTTGACCAGTACCAGCGAGCCGAGCCCGGCGAGTACCGCATGCGCAACAGCGGCATGATCGTGGTCGACCCCGATTACCTGACCGCCTGGGACCTGCACGCCCAGCAGTGATGACAGACTTCGCCTGGCAGATGCCGGCCTATCGCCGGCCTCTCCGGGCGTGTCCCACTTTGCCCCATCCGGCCACTAGCCCTTCCGGCCCATTCACCCCAACCCCTGCGGTGCTAGATTCGGGTCCATGCCCGATTCCGGGTACCCATTCACACCCAGGGGATAAGGATGCTGATCCGTCGAACCTCTCTGGCGGCGGCTGTTGCCGTTGCCACCGTCGGCCTGCTGGCCGCTGGCCCGGCGCTTGCTGACTACGCGAAGCCGCCGGAACACCTGCTCAAGGTGCTGAAGGCACCGCCGCCGCCGGCACCGAACGTGGCCCCGGGCGGCCAGCGCCTGCTGCTGACCACTGCGCAGACCTACCCTTCGATCAGCCGCGTGGCCCAGCCGTACCTGAAGCTGGCCGGCGTGCGCCTGGAACCGAAAAACCGCAGTCGCCATGACACGCCCGGCGGCTACGGCATTCCGGCCTGCGTGGCCGACTTCACCCTGGTTGATATCGGCAGCGGCAAGGAGACCAAGGTCAACCTGCCGCAGGGCTGCGCCACCGGCGCGCTGTGGTCGGCCGATGGCAGCCACTTCGCCTTCCAGAATGCGGTCGATACCAGCGTGCAGCTGTGGGTCGGAGATGCGGCCACCGGCCAGGTGAAGCAGGTGCCGAACGTGCAGCTGAATCCGATCTTCGGCTACACCGTGCAGTGGCTGGGCGGCAGCCAGAACCTGCTGGTGAAGCTGGTGCCGGCCAACCAGGGCCCGGCGCCCTCCAATGGTGGTGTGCCGACCGGTCCGGACGCGCAGGAGTCGCTGGGCAGCAGCGGCGAAAGCAGTACCTACGAGGCCCGCGACACGCTGACCAGCGTGCATGACGAAAAGCTGTTTGCTTACTACGGCGCCTCGCAGCTGGCCGTGGTCGACACTGCCGCGGGCAGCGTGCGCCCGGTCGGGCAGCCGGCGCTGTTCAACGAGGTCAGCGCCGCGCCCGATGGCGTGCATGTGCTGACCGAGTCGATCAAGGCACCGTACTCGCATGCCGTGACCTACCAGCGCTTCGCCAATGATGTGGCAGTGCTGGATATCAGCAAAGGCCGCAGCACGCCGATCGCCAGCCTGCCGCTGGCCGACCGCGTGCCGGTGCACGGCGTGCCGGAAGGCCCGCGCGGTTTCGACTGGCGTGCCACCGATCCGGCCACCCTGGTCTTCGCCGAAGCGCTGGACAAGGGCGACTGGAAGGTTAACGTGCCGCATCGCGATCGCGTGCTGATGCTGAAGGCTCCGTTCAACGGCAAGCCGACCGAAATCACCCGCACTGCGCAGCGCTTTGAAGGCTTTGCGTGGACCGCCGATCCGGCCGTGGCCTTCCAGTACGAGAACGACGAGAACCGCCACTGGATGCAGACCCGCATCGTCGATGTGGACCAGCCGAAGAAGGAAGGCCGCCTGCTATGGGACATGTCCAGCGATGAGCTGTACGGCAACCCCGGCAACCTGGTCTTCACCCGCCTGCCGAATGGCGCGCAGGTTGTGCGCCAGGACGGCAACCACGTGTTCCTCAGCGGCCGTGGTGCCTCGCCGCAGGGCGATCGTCCGTTCCTGGACCGCCTGGATCTGGGTACGCTGAAGAGCGAGCGCCTGTTCCGCAGCAGCGCCGATGCCTACGAGCAGTTCCTCGGTTTCAGCAACACGCCGGGCCGCTACCTGACCTGGCACCAGTCGGTGATCGATCCGCCGAACGCCTTCATCCGCCAGCAGGGTGAGGCAGTGGCCGATGCGAAGGCCGGCGAGGCGCAGTTCGCGTCGACCACGACCGCGCTGACCAAACTGGTCGACCCGACCCCGGAAGTGCGCCAGATCAAGAAGCAGCTGGTGACCTACAAGCGTGCCGACGGCGTGGACCTGTCGTTCACCCTGTACACGCCGCCGGGCTACAAGGAAGGCCAGCGCGTGCCGGCGATCCTGTACGCCTACCCGGCCGACTTCGCCAACGCCGCGCAGGCGGGGCAGGTGTCCGGTTCGCAGCAGACCTTCACCCGCCTGCAGCCGTACCGCCTGATGCTGCTGGCCGGCTACGCGATCATCGACAACGCCTCGTTCCCGATCGTGGGCAACCCGAAGAATGCCTATGACACCTACCTGGAGCAGCTGGAAGCCGACGCCAAGGCGGCGGTGGACAAGGCCGTGGACATGGGCGTGGTTGACCGCAACCGCATCGGCGTGACCGGCCACAGCCACGGCGGCCTGATGACCGCCAACCTCATCGCGCACACGAAACTGTTCAAGGCCGGTGTGGCGACCAGTGGTTCGTACAACAAGACCTTTACGCCGTTCGGCTTCCAGAACGAGCGCCGCTCGGTGTGGCAGGCGCAGGACGTGTACCTGAAGGCCTCGCCGTTCTTCTATGCCGACAAGATCAAGCTGCCGCTGCTGCTGGTCCACGGTGAGGACGACGCCAACCCGGGCACCGAGCCGTTCCAGTCGCGCAAGCTGTACCAGGCGATCCGTGGCAATGGTGGTACCACCCGGCTGGTGATGCTGCCGAATGAGCCGCACTGGTACACCGCGCTGGAATCGAACGAGCAGCTGGTGTCGGAAATGCTGAACTGGTTCGACACCTACGTGAAGAACGCCAAGTAGCGTCGAGCGTGCTCGACTGCTTTGCACAAGGCCGCCTTCGGGCGGCCTTTCTGCATCCTGTAGCAGCCGAGCCATGCTCGGCTGCTGTTCGACAGAGATAGGAAAGGCTCATGAAGGCATGGATGTTGGTACTGGCCACGTTGTTGGTTTCTCCCGTGGCAATGGCGGTCCAGTCCCGGATGAGCGTGCAGGTGACGTACGACTGGTCTGGTTGGGGTTCTGTATCTGAGCGCTGGGTCATCCGGCGCGATGCCTATGGCTTGACCACCCGTGTACAGGTGGTTGATGCGCCCGACGTCCAGCCGCGTTTGCCGGAGCTTCTGCCGTTCGGCGCGCTGTCAGCGTTCGAGGCCGCGCTGCGGGCAGCACCGTTGACCAGGGACGCTACCGTGGATCTGATCACTTCGCAGCTGGACCGGCCCGCGATACTGAAGCTGGATCCGGAGCTGCGCAGCATGCCGCCGGCCAGATGTTCGTTTGCCAAGCAGCAGGCCTGGGCACGACAAGCTCTGGCCGGGCGGGGCTTGCAGGAGCGCGTTGCAGAACACTTCAACGGTCTCCGGACCGATGACTATCCCTTCATGACCGTGGTCGTATCCCGGCTGGGCCACCCTGATACCGTCTTGGTGTCCACCTCCCAGCACACGATGATGCTGCCTTGGAAGCGCCTGTCGTCGGCGGACTTCGATCAGCAGGTTCTGGAAGGTGCTCAGGAAGAGTGGCGTCCGGCGTTGAGCGATGCATTGATGGGGCTGCTACCTGCGGGAGAACCCACACGCGAACGCTTCAAGATCGCTTGGTTTCAGAACAGATTACGCGGCGACCTTGCCTTGGAGGCGCTGCGTTGTGGAACCCTGCGCAAGGAAACGGCAGATTGATCATCCGTGGATGCTCTGCAATCAACTGTGGAGACTCAGTAACGACGTGTTACCGGCACATTCGCATGCCACACAAATGGTCTAGGCTGAACCTGATCGCTCGTTCCAGGTCGGTGCAATGAAAGCCATTCTCCTTGCTGCAACGTTGTCGTTGGCCCTGGTTTCAACGGCATATGCTCAGTCGTTTCCTGCTGAGCTGACGCAATTGGGCATCGTCGCCGGCATGCCCTATGCCAAGGCCAAGCGCCTGCTGGACGCGGCAGGATGGTTGGCGAGTCCGGCACAGGGCGCTCCCGAGTCACTTGAGGGCTTTCCGGAAGTTGGATGCCAGAAGGGCGGAAAGCAGTGCGCAACGACCTTCGAGAAGGGCGGGCAGCAGATCGCGGTGCGGCTGGGCACTACCTTGGCAGGGCAGCCGTTCGTGCAGGGCGCTGACTGAGCACCCACCCTCACGCCAGCGGTAGACGGTCCTGCGCGTGCGACAGGCGATCGTGCAGTTCGCGCACATGCTCCGCCTTGGCATGCACCCGGGAAGTGTCGCCGAAGCTGCGCAGATAGGCGCAGGCCGCGAAGCCGGCACTCTTTTTTTCGTACTCGGCAATCCAGGCCAGTCGATCGGGATTGTTGGCCTGTTCGGCTGACCACGCGGCCACCGGTGGCCTGATGCGATAACGCAGACCGACGCGCCACGGCTTCGGTGTCAGTCGCGCACGGAAGCAATGCTGCAGCCGACACATGCGCGCGTACAGGGTGTCGGTGCCCAGTGCCTTGAAGAATGCCTGCAGCTGCTCGTCCTCAGGTGAGAACGTGGCATGCATCGCCAGCACCCGCAGCCCCGCCGGTGTGCGGTAGACGCGCAGGTGCCAATCGGGATGCTGTTCGCTGAAGGCGTCCACGCGCTTCAGTGCAAGCCCTTCAGCACCGCCGGCAGCGGCCAGGCGCTGCTTCCGCCGCTTCAGCAGTGCCGCGTTGACCAGCAGCACTGCTGCCACGCCCAGTACCAGGCCCACCAGCCAATGCCAGAGCAGGGTGCCGATGACGGCGCCGGCAAGCAGCACGACCGCAGCGACGATGGCCGGTATCACGCATCCGGCCGGCAGCTGTGCATGGTCGATGTCGGCGAACAGCACGTCGGGGCTGTTGAGGCACAGCGCGCCATAGCTGTTGCGGGTGATGATGACATCGCCGTCGCGCCGTACGATCTGCTCGCGGATCGGCACACCCTCCACACCGTAGTTGCTGCGCACTTCGCGACGCGGCAGCACCTGCCCGGCGATGATGGCGTTGAGAGCTTCATGGGCACGTGCGTCGGCGTGGGCCTGGGCTTGGACAGGTCCCTCGTCGGACCAGCCGAAGCGGCGCACGACCACCGGCCGGCCACGGAAACGGGCCTGCAGGCGGGCTTCGGCCCAGTACGCGGGAACGATCATCATCGTGCGGTGCTCCATCATCCATGGCCGGTGCCTGAGTGAGTCTGGCACAGCTCCGAAGGGCCTGCATGTGCCCGCTGCGGTGGCCGCGGCGGAGTGGTAGATTGCGCGCTTCGCATGCACTCCACCAAGGACGGAGCGATGTCCAGTTTCCTGCGTTGCCTGCTTGCCCTGGCCTGTGCCGGGGCGGTCGGCGTGGCACAGGCGGGTACCCCGCCCGGGCCGCAGATCCTCACCACCGATGCCAGCCGCTTCTACGCGCTCTACGACAGCACCGGCGGCAAGCCCAGCGTCGCCCAGCTGGCCGGTTACCTGGCCGAAGGCAGTACGGGCCTGGGTGAACTGGCGAAGGCGCGCCGGGTCACGCCCGAGCGTATTGCCCAGGCCATTGCCAGCCAGCCCGAGGTGTATGCGCAGGGCCGCGCTTGCCTTGCGGAGCTGCCGGCGGTGAAGCAGCGCCTGGTACAGGTGTTCGCCAATCTGCAGGCGATCTACCCGCAGGCCGCGTTTCCGCCGGTGACCATCGCGGTCGGCCGTGGCCGGCCGGTCGGGCTGACCTCCAAGAGCGGCGTGATCATCGGCCTGGAAGCGCTGTGCGCAGCCGATTTCATGAATCCCAATGTGCAGGACCGCTTCGTGCATGTGATCTCGCACGAGTACGTGCACATCCAGCAGACCGGCCTGACCGATTTCGAGCCGGGCGACCCGCAGGCGACGGTGCTGCGTGTTTCGCTGGGCGAAGGCATCGCCGAGTTCATCGCTGAACTGATTTCCGGCAACGTCGGCAACGGTCGCCATGCCGCCTGGACCCGTGGCCGGGAGGTGCATATCGAAAGTGCCTTCGCGCTGGATGTGGACAGCACCGATCTGTCGCCGTGGCTGTACAACTACAAGCCGGGCTCGCAGGAACCTTACGACCTGGGGTACTGGGTGGGCTACCGCATCGCCAAGGCCTATTACCTGCAGGCCAGGGACAAGCGTGACGCGGTACGAGCGCTGATCCAGCAGGACAATCCCAAGGCGATTCTCGCCGCCAGTGGTTGGACGCCAGGCATGTGGATGCCTGCGAAAGTCACGGGTGTGGCGGCGCGTACAGCTGTGCGCTGAGCACAGTGCATGGCGTTAGACTGCGGAAGATGATTTCAGGAGTATCCGCATGCGTGGACCTGTTGAGCTTGCCACTGCCACCGTCGTGACGCTGGGCCTCGCGATGGCTTCTCCGCTGGGCGCCGCCGAAGCCGTCGCAGTCAATCCGCTGCTGCAGACGCCCATCGACCAGCTGCGCCCGGACGAGGTGCGTTTCATGCAGCAGCGCCTGGCCGATTGGCCGGAGCTGCAACGCTATCGTGACGCCAACGCGCGACTGCCTGCGGCGGTGCCGGGTCAGCCACGCGTGGTCTTCTTCGGCGACTCGATCACCGAAGGCTGGGGCAGGGAAGGCAGTGCCGGTTTCTTCCCGGGCAAGGGCTGGCTCAACCGCGGTATCAGTGGCCAGACGACGGCGCAGATGCTGGTGCGTTTCCCGCAGGACGTGCTGGCACTGAAGCCACAGGTGGTGGTGATCCTGGCCGGCACCAACGACATCGCCGGCAACACCGGCCCGTCCACGCAGGCGATGATCGAAGACAACCTGCACGCGATGGTGGACCTGGCCCGCGCACACGGCATCCGTGTGGTGCTGGCATCGGTGCTGCCGGTCAGCGATTACCCGTGGCTGCCGGGCACGGCACCTGCGCCCAAGGTGCGTGCATTGAACACGGCATTGAAGCGCTATGCCGATGCGCAGCAGCTGGTCTATCTGGACTACTACACGCCGATGGCCAACGCTGCCGGCGGGCTCGACCCGCAGTTGGCCGACGACGGCGTGCATCCCACGGCGAAGGGCTATGCGGTGATGGCGCCACTGGCCGAGGCGGCGGTCAAGCGCGCGCTGCAGCAGAAGTAGGTCCGGCGGGCAGGCTCGCCAACAGCCACTCGCAGAAACTGATCACCAGTGGATCTGCCGCGCTGTCCTCATGCACCAGCCAGCTCCAGCGCGGGCCCCGCACACGTGCCTCATCCAGCGCTTGCAGCAGGCCTTGATCGCACGCACGCGCGCTCAGCAGTTCGCTGACCAGCGCGATGCCCAGCCCCTGGCACGCGGCATCCAGCAGCTGCCCGGGTTCGGAGAAATTCATGCCCTCGCGGCGCTGGCCTACATCGGCGCCGCCCTGCACCTGCCACTGGCTCCAGTCCATTTCGCGCTCGCCATGCAGGGTCAGTCGTTCGTGCGCGGGCGTCGCCACCAGCTTGGGATGGCAGGCCGGAAAGAGGCGATCCTGCAGCAGCACGCGATGCTGGCACTGCGCCTGTGAGTCGAGGTCATCGCGTACCGCCACGTCCAGCGTCTGCGTGGTCATATCCGGTGCCTCCTCGCTGGTCAGCAACCACAGGTCGGCGTCGGGATGCAGGCGGTGGAAGCTGGTCAGGCGCGGTACCAGCCAATGCCGGGCAAAGGCTGGGCTGGTGTTGACGATCAGTTGATTCGGCTTGCGGTACTGATCGAGCCGGCGGATGCCACTGGCCAGCTGCCGCAGCAGCGACTGGGTGGTTTCCAGCAGGTCGATGCCGGCGTCGGTAAGGGTGACGCTGCGGCCCTGCCGGAAGAACAGTGGTTGTTGCAGCGAGGCTTCCAGGCCCCGGATCTGCTGGCTGATGGCCGACTGGGTCAGGTGCAGTTCCTCGGCCGCACGGTGGAAGCTGCCGAGCCGGGCGGCAGCCTCGAAACCCCGCAGGGCGTTCAGCGGTGGCCAGTGCTTGAGCATTTCAGATAAGCAAATCTGTTCAGTTGATGGCTGAATCTATCGTTTGTTCTTATGGATGGGCAAGCGCAGCATAGCGCCCATCCCACATCGGCCATGGAGCCTGTCATGACCAACCGTCGTCACTTTCTCACCCAACTGGCCGGTGCCGCCGGCCTTGGCGGCCTGGCCGCGCTCGGCCTGGCCGGGCTGCCGGGTCGCGTATCCGCAGCAGGGCCAGGTGCGGGGACTTGGCGCATGCCGGACGAGCACGGCCCACAGGAGCGCGTGTTCCTGGCCTTCGCGGCGCAGCCGCGGGTGTGGGGTGCGCAGGCCGATGCGGTGAACACCGCCGTGGCGCGGCTGGCCCGTACCATCGCGCGCCACCAGCCGGTCAGCGTGCTGTGCCGCCCGGCGCAGTTGAAGCAGGCGCAGGACCGCTGCGGCCGCGACAACATCGAATTCCTCGAGGTGCCACTGGATGACGTCTGGGTGCGCGACTACGGCGGGTGCTTCGTCACCGATGGCCAGGGCGGGCTGGGCCTGGTCGACTTCAACTTCAATGGCTGGGGCGGCAAGCAGAGCGCGCGCAACGATGGCGCGGTGGCACCGTGGCTGGCACAGGTGACCGGTGCCACGCTGCTGGAAAGCGATCTGGTGGGCGAGGGCGGCGGCATCGAAGTCGATGGCCACGGCACCGCCATCCTTACCGAAAGCTGCTGGGTGAACCACAATCGCAATCCGGACTGGTCGCGTGCTGATATCGAGGCCGAGCTGAAGCACCACCTCGGCCTGCGCAAGGTGATCTGGCTGCCCGGTATCGCCGGCAGGGACATCACCGATGCGCACGTGGACTTCTATGCGCGTTTCGTGCGGCCGGGCGTGGTGATCGCCAACCTGGACAACGATCCGAAGTCCTACGACTACGATCTGACCCGCGAACACCTGCAGATCCTGCGCGGGGCCACCGATGCCGATGGCCGTCGCCTGCAGGTGCACACCCTGCCGCCGCCCCTGGACGGGCGCGACAACGTGCATACCCGCGACAACGACGATCTGGCCATGGGTTACATCAACTACCTGCCGATCAACGGGGCCGTGGTCGCGCCGCAGTTCGGCGACGATGCAGCCGATGGCTATTGCCGTGAACTGCTGGAAGGCATGTATCCGGGCCGCGTGATCGAACAGGTGGATATCGATGCGATTGCCGGCGGCGGTGGCGGCATCCATTGCGTGACCAAGAACATGCCGAAGGTCTAGTCCGTCACGGTACAGTGGCGCGGAAGCCGGCCACGCTGGGTGGCCGCCAGGGACGATGGAGCGGGTGATGCGGAAGGGAATCCAGGGCTGGCTGCGCCGCGGCGGCGCAACGATGGCATTGTTGTTGACCGCCGTGCCGGCGTTCAGTGCAGACACGGCGGCGCCTTCGCCGCTGACGCGTGAACCGGTGGGCGGCGTTTCGTTGGCCGAATGGACCGCGCGGTGGTGGCGGTGGGCCGATGGCCAGGGTGGCGCGCCCTATCTCGACCCGGATGGCCGTGTATGTGATCTGGGCCAGGAAGGCCCGGTCTGGAACCTGGCCGGCACCAACGGCCGTTTCCGGCCACATCGCGAATGCGTGGTGCCGGCCGGCAAGTACCTGTTGCTGCCGATCATCAACATGGCGCACTACCAGGTGGATGAGCGTGTGACCTGCAAGGAGCTGCAGGCCGGGGCAGCGGTCAACAACGATTACCTGATCAGTGCGGTGGTGCTGCTGGACGGCCAGCCGTTGGGCGACATGCGCAGGCATCGGGTCCGCAGCGAAGGCTGCTTCCGCATGGATGCCGACGACGAACACTCCCGGCTGGCTGCCGCCGATGGGTACTGGGTGATGATCAAGCCGTTGCCGCCGGGACGGCATACCCTCAGCGTGGGCGCCAACTACGGTGTACCGGATGGTGGCGCGTACAGCCGCATGCGGCAGTCCTTCGAGTACGTGCTGCACGTGGGAGGGCGTACCCAGGTCGTATCGCGCGAACAGCCCACGATGCCGGTGGCGGCTCCCTGAGGCTCAGGCATCGTCCTGCTTCAACGCCGCATCGGCGGCCAGCAGCGCTTCGGCGGCCGCACTGAGCGGCGGCGACGGCGGGGCGACCACGCCGATTGCTTCCATCATCTTCGGCATGCCCAGGAACTGCCGCGCGCGACGGTCGTAGATGCCGGTGACCAGCAGCGCGCGCGTGGCAATCTTCTGCTCGGCACCGATCAGCACGCGCTGCTCCATGATGCCGCGCGAGCCGACCCAGCCAACCAGCCGCGTCTCCAAGGTGAAGCGCTGGAACGGCTTCAGCTCGCGGCGGAACTGGATGGTGCCGGCACCGACGATCGGTGCCCACTTCTCGCGCAGCGCCACCCGGCCCAGGCCCATGCGCAGGATCAGGTCCAGCCGGCCCAGGTCGAAGATGTTCCAGTAGCGGCCGTTGGTCATGTGCAGGTTGCTGTCCAGATCATTGGGCAGCACCCGGAACTGCAGCCGCGAGACCCCGAACGGGGCCTCCAGCTTCGGCCGGAACAGGCTGCATAGCAGCAGATGGAGCAGGCGGAACCAGAGATTCATGGCTATGACGACTGTTATAGAATCGCCAGTTACGCTAATCTATGACGACTGTCCTGGCAAGGAGACCGCCGTGAGCCCGCGATCCTCTGATGCGCCTCAACGCGTGATGGATGCTGCGGCACAGATGCTGGCGCGGGTGGGCCTCAATGCCACCAGCATCCGAGAGGTGACCAAGCTGGCCGAGGCGCCGCTGGGCTCCACCTACCATCACTTTCCCGGCGGCAAGCAGGAGCTGCTGGCGCGCGCCACCCACATGGCTGGCGACAAGGTCGAAGCGCTGCTGGTGGAGCTGCTGAAGGGTGGGGCGGTACAGGGCCTGCAGCAGTTCCTGGCGCTGTGGCGCGAGCGCCTGCTGCGCACCGGTTTCCGCGCCGGCTGCCCGGTGCTGGCCGCTGCCGTGGAGGAACCGGTGGAGGCGACGCCCAGCCAAGCCCGCGCGGCGGCTGCCGAGGTGTTCGCGCGCTGGCAGGGCCACCTTGCCACGGCGTTCGTCGCCGAAGGGCATGCCCCGGCGGTGGCGGGTGAACTGGCCAGCCTGGTGATCGCCAGCGTGGAAGGTGCGGTGGCGATGTGCCGCGCGCTGCAGGACATCGCCCCGTTCGACCAGGTGGCGGCCCAGCTGCTGAAGGCCGCCGCGCGGCCTTGATCCGGCTGCACGGTCGCGGGAGACTCGGCGCAGGCCCTGATTGGATGCCGCCATGGACGAACCACATCGCCGTCAGTTGATCGAGCACTACCTGCATGCCTACAACCACTTCGATATCGACGCCATGCTGGCGGTGCTGGCGCACAACGTGCGCTTCGAGAATCACAGTGATGGTCAGCTGACGATGGTCACCGAAGGCATCGATGCCTTCGGCGAACTGGCACGGCAATCGGCGCAGATGTTCCGCGAGCGTGAGCAGCAGTTGCTGCAGCTGACCTTCAAGGACGACGTGGCGCTGGCCAGCATCGGCTGGCGTGGCGTGCTCGCGCAGGACATTCCCGATGGCCCCAGTGCGGGCACGGAACTGGCACTGCAGGGACGCAGTGAGTTCGCATTTGAGGGCGGTCGCATCGTGCGGATCATCGACCGCAGCTGAGGAGCGGCCGCACAGGTCGGCCGTCTGGACAGCGGACCTGCCTGCGGTAGAATCCGTGCACCACCGCCTACGCGTGCCCGGCAAGGATGTCCGCATGCAGCATCAGGTTCTCGAGCTTCCATGCTGCACGATCCGTGGCACCCGGTGGCGCCGGTGAAACGCACCCGTTTCTTTTCACGCAGTCCATTGAAGCTGCCGGTCAACCGCGGCAGCGAAGTCGTGCGCGCGCGGCAGCACCTGCAGCAGCGCGGCTGGCCGCGCCTGCAGATGGCGCTGATCGTCGGCCTGACCGGTGCGGCCGGTTTCCTTGCCTCGCATCTGCTGCGCCTGGCCGGCATCGACGCGATGCTGCTTCGCTATCCGATGGCCGTGCTGCTGGCCTATGGCGTGTTCCTGCTGCTGATGTGGATCTGGATCCGCTGGCGTTGGGACAACGTGCTGGATGGGTTGTCGCCGGATGCAGGCGGTGGTGGCACGTCGCCACCGGGCAGTGCCGTGGAATCCCCGTGGAGCGGCGCCGGTGGGCGTTCCGGCGGTGGCGGTGCATCGGCATCGTGGAACGAGTCGGCGCCGGCCGGTGGCGGCGATGCCGGAGCGCTGCCGTTGACCGGGCTGACCGAAGATGAAGCGGGCTTGCCGTTGCTGGCGATCCTCGGCCTTGTCGCGCTGGTGGCGGCCGTCCTGCTGGCCAGCGTGTGGGTGGTGTGGTCGGCGCCAGTGCTGATGGCCGAGCTGCTGGTGGACGCGGCGATCGCCGGAGGCCTGTACCGGCGCATGCAGGGCATGCAGCAGCAAGGATGGTGGCGGGTATGCGTGTCGCATACGGTCTGGCCGCTGCTCGGGTTGCTGCTGTTCTTCGCGCTGCTGGGCTGGCTCGCGCAGGAACTCGTGCCCGGTGCGAGCCATCTGCTGCAGGTCATCCAGGCGCTGTAGTTGGGGGGGCGTCCTTGAAATGGCCAGCCCGGACCGTTTTCAGCAGCAGTGGACAGTGGGCTATGATCGCGGTCGCCCGGAATTGGTGTCCTGGCGGTTTCGCCTATTCGAAGCTTGTCGTACCGGGTAGGAAACAGGGGCGCTGGTTATCCGAACGCCCGTCCAAACACACAACCGTTGACGAGGAAGAGCGCATGGATGTCGCCGCACGCAGGAACAGGACGTTGTTTCGTTGGATCATGGTGACGCTGCTGGCGGTGCTGTTGCCGTTTGCAGCACTGGCGCAGCCCGCTGCCGGGCAGGCCGATGGCGCCGAAGCCGCCACCGCCGCGGAAGAGGCGCAATGCCGCGCCTGTACCTATGAGCGCATTGGACCCAAGGTCGATATCGGCCTGGTGGCACTGGTGTCATTACTGGTGGTCGGCCTGCTGATCGCCGCGTCGCGGGAATGGGGCACCACCTCGCAGCGCTGGACCTGCCGCACGCTGGCCCTGCTGCTGGTGGGGATCGGCGCAGCGTTGCTGTGGTGGGCCGGCAGCATCCTCTACCTGGGTTACAACCCCTGGCAGGAAATGGCCGCACCCGTCGATGGCTCGCTCACCTCCACACTGCTCACTACCTCGCCGAAGTGGCTGGCGGCACTGGTGCTGATCGGCTTCGCGCCTTCCATCTGGAAGCGCAGCGAGCGCCTGCCGGCCTGGCGAATCGGCTGACCCTGGAACGGCGGCGCCGGATCACACCCGGCGCCGCCTGCGGCCATCAATCAAAGCGCCAGCGCACACCTGCGTAGACGCCACGACCTTCGCCCGGCGTCGAGCGGGCGACATCCCTGCCGGCATCGTCGTAGCCCGGCGTAACCGTGGCGGCATAGTGGCGGTTGCCGAGGTTGCGCATCTCCGCCCAGGCCTGCCAGCGACCGCCGGGTGCGTCGTAGCCGATGCGGCTGCCGAAGATCACATGGCTGTCGGCCCAGTAGCTGTTGGCGTAGTCCACGGCGATGCGCGAGGCGTATTCGGTATTCAGCGCAGCGTACAGGCCGGATGCATGATCGAAGCGCAGCTCGGCCTGGTAGGCGTGGCGCGGCAGGCCGGGCAGGCGGTTGCTGCCGAAACGCGCGTCGTGGCGATAGCGGAAATCGCTGAAGGTATACGCTTGGCGCAGCGACAGGCGGCCCGGTGCAGCCTGCCACAGCGTGCTGTCCAATCCGACCTCGATGCCGCGGTGAACGGTGGGGCTGGCGTTGTTCTCGGCGATGAACAGGTTCGGCACCGGTTGCAGTTCGACGCTCAGCAGTTCGTGGTTCACGTGAGCGTAGTAGCCGGTCAGTTCCCAGCGGCCCAGCGCGGCGTCACCGCGCGCGCCCAGTTCCAGCGTGGTGGCGGTCTGGTTCTGCATCGGCACTGGCGCGCGCTGGCGGCCGGTAGACGGGCCATTGCCTGGCCCGAAGTACTGGTTCGAGCCCCAGATCATCGACCAGGGATGCGGCGCCTCCACCGAGCGGCTGAGGTTGCCGAACCACTGGGTCTGGGCGCTGTGCTGCCAGGTGAAGCCCAGTCGCGGCGCGTAGTCCCAGTCGTGGTCGCGAAGGCGGCCGCCGCTGCTTGGCCAGGTCACCTGCACATCGCGACGGGTGTTGATCAGTGCCAGCCCGGTCTGCATGCGCAGGCGGTCATTGAAGGCGAGGGTATTGCTGACGTGCAGCGTGCTGTCGGTGCCGTGGTGGCGGAAGTCACGCGTGCGCGTGCCGGCAGCATAGCCATTGCTGGCAAAGCGCAGCGACTCGCGCACATCGGCGTCCAGGTCATGGGTGACGCGCAGGCCGACCGTGGTCTCGCTGTCCAGGCCGAACAGCCGGTGGCGATGGCGGTAGTCCAGCGTGGCGTTGAGGTTGGCGTAGTCCAGCTGCTGCCGGTACAGGCTCTCGTTCAAGTCCATCGGGTACGTGTGGTAGACCAGCCCGGCCTGTAGCGAGGAATTCTCATCGATCTGCAGCGTGGTGACGTTGCCCACCCACGTGCTGCCCGGCTGCGGGCGGCGCGCATCGATGGCCAGGTTGGCGGCATTCGCGGCGTGTGGATCGTTGCGGATCTGATCGCGGGTCAAGCGACCGGGCGTTTCGTGATTGGTCTCGCGGTAGCGCACGAAGAAGCGCGTCTGCAGGTCTGGCGTGATCTGCCAGCCGACGTTGGCCATCGCGCCCTTGCCATCGCCGCGAGCATGGCGCTGATACCCATCGAACTCAGTATCGGTGTAGGCCAGGAAGTAATCGACATCGCCGCTGACGCCGCCCCAGCTGATGCCGCGCTTCTGGTAGCCACGGCTGCCGGCTTCGTAGTGCAGTTGCACGCCCGCCGAATCACGACCGCTGCGGCTGACGTAGTCGATGGCACCGCCCAGCGCCAGCGCGCCGCGCTCGAAGCCGTTGGCGCCGCGCAGCACTTCCACGCGCGACAGCCACAGCGGTTCCAGCAGTTCGTAAGGCGTGCCACCCGGGCCGGTCAGTGGCAGGCCGTCGATCGACACCGCAATGCCTGAGGCATGCGCGCCCGGGCCCCGGTTGATGCCCGAGCCCCGGATCGAGATCTTGGTGCCCTCATTGCCCGGCGACTGCGCGTTGATGCCCGGCTGGTAGGCCAGCACATCGGCGTTGCTGGACAGGCGGCTGTCGGCCTTGGCCACGTCGATGACGTTGCTGGCGCCGGGTACGCGCTTCAGCGCCGCGCGCGCCTGCGCGCCGGCATCGGCAGCAGCGGTGACCTGCACGGCATCCAGCGTGGTGGCCTGCGGGGCCGCAGCGGCGGTGGAGGAAAGGCCGAGGGAAACGGCCAGGAACAACAGCGACGGGGTGGGGCGGTACGACGAGAGCGACATGCGGAAATGCTGTAAACCACGAAATTGGCGCGCAAGTTAACAGGTCGGCGGCCCCGCGTCACCCACCGCCCGCGTATGGGTGACGTGGCATCCATGTAGAGTCGAGCCCATGCTCGACTGCTTTTCGCTTTCTATAGAGTCGAGCCATGCTCGACTGTTTTTCTGTGCCGGAGTCGAGCATGGCTCGAATCTACGGAGCAGGCTTCGCCAGCGCCTTGGCCTTTGCATACAGCCGATCAGCCGTTTCCTTCTCACCAAGCGCCGCATGGCACTCGGCCAGGCTGTCCCAGGCATTGGCCGAATCCGGATACAGCTCGGTGTTGAGCGCGAATACTTTCAGTGCCTTGCGTGCACCGAGGCTTTCGCGGATGGCATACCCATCGGCATTGATCGCGCGTTCCAGTTCACTGGCAGCAACCTGGTTGCTGTCGCCCAGCCAGCGATGCACTGCTTCGGTCGCGCCAGCACTGTCATCCAGCGCATACGCGATCAGTTGCTCGGACAACACCGCATGCGGAAACTCCTCGGGTGCGGCCACCGCCATCGTGCTCTCGACCAGCGTGCTCGACCAGGCATTGCGGGCGCTGCCGTTGGTCAGGTACACGAACACCCAGTAACCGTTGGCCAGCGTGCCCTTGTAGGCCAGTCGCGCACGCACGCGGGTGCCACCATCGTGGCCGACCTGGGTGTAGCCGTCGCTGCGGGTGGTGTCCCAGCCCGTGGAGAAGAAATTGCTGCCGCCGCCGGCCAGTTTCTGCGGCTGCCAGAGTTTTTCCAGGGTCGCCGTGCGCAGCAGCTTGCCGGTCGCCAGCGCCTGCAGGAAGCGGTTCATGTCACCCACGGTGGTCTGCAGATCGGCATGGCCCCAGCCGTAGTCCGGCCAGGGATCTTCATTGGCCGGCTGCAGTTGGCCGTCCTTGCCGATGTAAGGCACCGCCGCGCGCGTGGCTGGCACGCTGGTGACGCCCCATGAGGTACTGGTCATCTTCAGCGGTTGCAGGATGCGTTCGCGCGCAATGGCCGGGTAGGGCTTGCGGTAATGCGCCTCCAGCAAGGCGGTCAGCACCAGGTAGTTGGCCTGCGTGTACTGCACGCGGCTGCCGGTGGCGAACTGCATCGGCGCCGCCGCAGCCACCTTCAGCGCAGCTGCAAGGTCGGGTGCCACACCGATGTAGCCCTTGCTCACCCAGCGGTTGTCCACCCGGTCGTAGTACTCGCCGATACCCGAGCTGTGGTTGATGAAATCGCGTACGTGGATTCCCTGCCAAGCAGCCGGAAGGTCCGGAACATAGCGGCTGGCCGGCGCGTCCAGATCCACCTTACCCTGGTCCACCAGCTGCATCACCAGTGTGCTGGTCAGCAGCTTGGCCATCGATTGCGCGGCGAAGATGGTATCGACGGTGGCCGGTGCATGCGTGGCCGGGTCGCGCTCGCCGCTGGCGCCCTGGTAGAGCACCTGGCCGTTGTGTGCGACCAGTACCGCCTGGCCAGCAATGCCGTAGCGCTCGCGGTTGCTCTGCAGTTGGGCGTCGAGCCGGGGAGAGAGGCCGGTAGGGACGTCACGCGCCGAGGCGGGCAGGGCGATGGCCAGGGCGCAGATCAATGCAGCAGCAAGGGTGCGGTACATCGCGGTGTCCCATCAGCGGTGATGGCGCATGTTGGTCACGGCAGGAGTTGGGGTCAAGCATGTAGAGCCGAGCCTATGCTCGGCTGCGTTTGGGGCAGGCGTCGTGCACCTGGAAGCATTGAGCCGAGCATGGCTCGGCTCTACAGGTGCCTTGCGGTAGTGCCGGCCGCGGGCCGGCACCCCTGCGATCAGCCCAGGATGCCCGGCAGATCCAGCCCCTTTTCCTTCGCGCAATCAATCGCAATCTCGTAGCCTGCATCGGCATGGCGCATCACGCCGGTGGCCGGGTCGTTCCACAGCACGCGGCCAATCCGCTTCGCCGCGGCCTCGGTGCCGTCGCAGACGATCACCATGCCGGCGTGCTGCGAGAAGCCCATGCCGACGCCACCGCCGTGGTGCAGCGACACCCACGTCGCGCCGCTGGCGGTGTTGAGCAGGGCGTTCAGCAGCGGCCAGTCGGACACCGCATCGGAGCCGTCGGCCATCGCTTCGGTTTCGCGGTTTGGCGAGGCCACGCTGCCGCTGTCCAGGTGGTCACGACCAATCACCACCGGTGCCTTCAGTTCACCGTTGGCCACCATTTCGTTGAACGCCAGACCGAGTCGGTCACGGTCACCCAGGCCCACCCAGCAGATGCGTGCCGGCAGGCCCTGGAACTTGATCTTCTCGGCAGCCATATCCAGCCAGCGGTGCAGGTGCGGGTTGTCCGGAATCAGTTCCTTCACCTTGGCATCGGTCTTGGCGATGTCTTCCGGGTCGCCGCTCAGTGCGGCCCAGCGGAACGGGCCGATGCCGCGGCAGAACAGCGGGCGGATGTAGGCCGGCACGAAACCTGGGAAATCGAACGCGTTCTCCACGCCTTCCTCCAGCGCCATCTGCCGCAGGTTGTTGCCGTAGTCCACGGTCGGCACCCCCAGTGCGTGGAAGCCGAGCATGGCGCGGATGTGGTTGGCCATCGACGCGCGCGCAGCCTTTTCCACTTCCTTCGGTGCACTCACGCGCTTCTCATCCCACTGTTCGACCGTCCAGCCCTGCGGCAGGTAGCCGTTCACCGGATCGTGCGCGGAGGTCTGATCGGTCAGCAGGTCCGGCTTCACGCCGCGCTTGAGCAGTTCGGCCAGCACATCGGCAACGTTGCCGAGCAGGCCCACCGACTTCGGCGTGCCCGCCTTGCACGACTCATCGATCAGGCGCAGCGCTTCGTCCAGGTTGTCGGTCCAGGTGTCGAGGTAGCCGGTGCGCAGGCGCATGTCGATGCTGCTCTTCCGGCACTCGACGGCCAGGCACGAGGCGCCGGCCATCACGGCGGCCAGCGGCTGCGCGCCGCCCATGCCGCCCAGGCCGCCGGTGAACAGCCACTTCCCGGTCAGGTCACCACCGAAGTGCTGGCGTCCCATCTCGACGAAGGTCTCGTAGGTGCCCTGCACGATGCCCTGCGCACCGATGTAGATCCAGCTGCCGGCGGTCATCTGGCCGTACATGGCCAGGCCCTTCCTATCCAGCTCGTTGAAGTGGTCCCAGTTGGCCCAGCGCGGCACCAGGTTGGAATTGGCGATCAGCACGCGCGGTGCATCGGCGTGGGTGCGGAACACGCCCACCGGCTTGCCCGACTGCACCAGCAGGGTCTGGTCGTCGTCCAGGCGCTTGAGCGTCTCGACGATGGCATCGAAGCTTTCCCAGTCGCGCGCGGCGCGGCCGATGCCGCCGTACACCACCAGTTCCTGCGGGCGTTCGGCCACGTCCGGGTGCAGGTTGTTCATCAGCATGCGCAGCGGCGCTTCGGTCAGCCAGCTCTTGGCGTTGAGCGTGGTGCCGGTGGGCGCGGCAATGGTGCGGGACGGGTCGTTGCGGGTCATGCGGCGCTCCGGTTCGTAGCGAATTCAAGGCAGGCGTTGAGCACCTGCGCCAGGGTGTGGCGCAGCGGTGCGGCGTGGTCGGGGTGGAGCGGGGTGGGCCAGCTGTGTTCGTCCACCTGGTCCGGCAGGGGTTCGTGCATGTAGCCGCGGCAGGCCAGCTCCATCTGCAGGCTGTGCACGCCGCCGGCGACGTTGCTGTAGTGGCGGGTGATCCAGCCGCCCTTGAAGCGGCCGTTGCGCACCTGGCTCATGCCACTGATCTTCAGCAGGTTCTCCACCACGTCGCTCAGCGCGTTGTCGCAGGACGTGTCCGGCGCGCCGGAGGGGCCGGCGGTACCGAGATTGAACTGCGGCAGCTCGCCGTCGAACAGGTGCGGAATGTGTGAGCGGATCGAGTGCGCGTCATACACCACGACAGTGCCGAACTTCGCACGCAGGCGCGTGATCTGTGCGGCCAGCGCATCGTGATAGGGCAGGAAATACGTGTCGCGGCGACGGGCGATCTCCGCGTCATCCGGTTCGCGGCCGGCGTGGTACAGCGGCTGGTTGTCGAAGGTGGTCAGCGGGCACAGGCCGGTGGTGTTCTGGCCGGGGTACAGCGACACGCCGCTTGGATCGCGGTTGAGGTCGATCACCGAGCGGGAGATCGCCGAGCGCACCGTGGTCGCGCCCATGCCGCGCACGAAATCGTACAGTTCGTGTACCCACCAGTCGGCGTCGCGACGGGCCAGCCATGGCGAGTGGTAGTCGCCGATCAGGTCGTGCGGCAGCTCGCTGCCGGTATGCGGGAAGCTGACGATCAACGGGGCATCGCCTTCGTGCACCGTCAGCCATTCGGGATGGGCCTTCATGCCTGTGGTTCCACAGTCGGCAACAGATCGGCCAGGCCCTG
This sequence comes from Stenotrophomonas sp. WZN-1, assembly GCF_002192255.1. Lineage (NCBI taxonomy): Bacteria > Pseudomonadati > Pseudomonadota > Gammaproteobacteria > Lysobacterales > Lysobacteraceae > Stenotrophomonas > Stenotrophomonas sp. WZN-1. The sequence continues at coordinate 2,790,114 of NZ_CP021768.1, read as the reverse complement.
CGCCAGCGCGCCGCTGCGCACCAGGTTCGTGGCGGCCACCATGTCCGGATGGAAATAGCGATCCTCTTCCAGCGTCGGCACCTGCGCACGCAGGGTGGCGCGCACGGATTCCAG